>CAIYYN010000055.1 GCA_903930435.1 uncultured Hyphomicrobiales bacterium
CCACCTTCGCCTTGAAAGCCGGGCTATGGTTCCGGCGTGCTCGTCTCGTCATCGTCGCTCCTGTTCACGGCCAGTATGGCCCGCGTTCAGGCAAAAAATCCACTTATCCCCGCTGTGCAGATTTCCCGAACCAGCTCTATTCTTCGATATTTTGAGCTAGTCTAAATCCGCTTTGGGAACAAATGAGCATGAAAATTTTTGGACAAATAGCACTTCTTGCGTTCCTTTCCGGCTGCGCCGGGCATCCTATGGATTGTGCTACCGGGCTAGTGGCTTGGAACGACTGTCCGTCGGGAACAGCAGGCTTTGACAAACGGCTGGAGCATCAAAAAATTAATGCAGCTAGGTGCATTGGTTATGGATACGCTGAAGGAACGCCAGCTTATTCTGATTGCTTAATGAAGCTTGATCAGTCGCAAGATGCAGCAAACGAAGCGCTGCTCAGATCGGTTTTGGGCGGAAGCCATATTACTTCGCCACCACTCTTTAACAATCAAACCACTACAACAACTTGTGTTTCGGCCCCGGTTGGCACAAATGTAATTACTAGCTGCAAGTAAAAATGATAACAACATCCATTCCTAAGAGAGAAGATTATGAAAGTTCAAAAAAGAATGCATTTTGGACTACTGCTCAATTTTCTGCTGAACGTTAACCAAGCGAATGCTGAATGGATTAATAAAGATCCTCACGCAGATGATCCTTTCGAGGCTGGGCACAAGACGGTTAGCGAAGTTATAGACGCTGGAATTGAATTCGGCTTCGAATGCAAGCTAAATAAAGAATATAAAATATTTCTCCAAACACGGGTCGATGACGGTTCGAAAAAAGTTTCTCCTGACACAGTACGCAACTCAAATAAAGAGGGTACATGGCATACACTTCGACTCAGGTTTGACGACGAATTGGCAATTTCACTTCCAGTAAAATTAATTAAAATTGACGAACATCAAAGAATATTTTCAACGACTGATGTTTCAGACCTACCTGATATTCCGGAAACTAAGCAGCGACCAGGGCATCTTCTCGACGACATAGTAAAACGTTTCGATATCGATAAGTCATACGAAGATAGTAAAGAGCGAATTATTGAAGGTCTGCGAAATGTAAAAAACAGGATTCTGGTAGGAATCGACCAAGAAATCAAAATACTGCCAGTCCAAAATGCGGCCCAATCAATGAATATAAGTATGGAAGCTTGCGGTATCAAATCTAATTCTCGATAAATGAGCCAAATAGGATATAATCAATAAATGCCAATCGGACCAGGTGAGTGCTGAACGAAACCTCCAAGCCTTAGCAAGGGCGACGCGAAAATTTACAATGTCGTCGACCGCACCGTTTTTCCTCGTTTCATTCGGCTAATTTCCGACCTCTGATTCGTCATCTTTCGATTTCTTCTAAATTGTAGTTACGAGATTCGCAGATTTTTGCGCTTCTTCTGCCTAGTATATTTTTATAAAATACTAAATCATATCTGTAAACGCATCGAATTTGAGAAATATAGTATAAATAATAAAGTCCTTATTATTAAATTTATTTTGATATTTTAGATGGGCCATATTGATTTTTAAAAAATCCCAACCCTCGTACAGCCAATGACCTTAGAAGCATTCTTCGAGGGTCGGCCCCCCGGATATCAAAAATATAAATTCAATTGTATAGAGAATTGATTGTCCAATTAATAGGTAAAATCACTAAACAAATCTTATATTCAATGATTTCTGATTATCCAGGTTAAAGTGCTGATCTTCTATATTCAATTCAATCAATCCAACGATGGTCACTGCCTCACTTGGCGTTATTAGACCTTGCGATAGAGCCGTTAGGACTGAATTCCTCGCCGCTAATACATCCTCTTTTGATTTGATCTCGGGCAGATCGATGTAGACTTCTCGTTCCCGGCGCGGTGGAATCAACCGTTCAAGGCAAAGCCGTAGAGCGGTCGTATCGCCGCCAAGGGCAAGGTCTATGGCCCGCCGTGTTAAAGCCTCCGCTTCCCCATCAAGAAGGCTCTCGGCGGCCACCGTAGCCCGATTGCGGGCACCCTTAGGCCGCCCCGCCGGATTGCCCGACCGACCCTTCTCAAATGGCTTGCCCCGCTGTTTCGAAGCTATAATTTCAGAGTCCATAGGCTCATCCCTTCATCAAACTTGGGTCATCCAAAAGAGTAAGACATCGCCGGTAGTCGCCAATATCCGCGCCTAGTCGGAAAAATCTGGTGGGCGAAATGGTGGGTGGATTGGAAGAACCTATTGAAGAATGGCTCAATACTGCCATTTTATCAAGTAAATTGGTGGTGGTCGCAGCCACGAACGAACGAGTCTGCAAGGCGATTTCGCCAATAACAGGGAAATTTACAGGGAAAATCGCGATTTGAACCGCTAGATTTCGGGAAAATGCTCATTAGTAGATTGAATTGTCTATTGTTTTCGATTTGAGCGTAATCGGATAACAGGGAATTTTTTCGCTGATAACAGGGAAACTAATCAACGCGAACAGGGAACCCGGAGAAGCATTTCAGGTCGACCAGCGCGGCGGCAAATTGGTCAAACCCGTTGATCGCACACGCTTACCAACAGTGGCTGACTCGGAATCGGACCACGCGCACATGACCGCAACCCACTTCCGAACTCAGCGGAGGGCTCCGCAGCAAAAGTTGAGCCGCTGGCAAGATAGAGCCTGACCACGAGCAGAGTAGGGCATGTAGGGCTTCAAATTGGGGTTATTTTTGCGGGCGAGATCATCCATTGGGTGGTGCGCAGGTACTGCTGTGATGCCATAGGCTAACGCGATCTTGAACAAATGATGGGCTAACGCGGCAATGTGGTCGATCATTCCACGTTTAATCGTTGAGTCCGGTAAGATTCGCCGGAAATCGAAAAGCGGCTGCTCTGGCACTGGCGTCGACCGAAGTCAACGAGTTGGCGGGTTGATGAGACATAAGTGAAGCTCCGGGGACAATGGACGTACATATATCGAGGGACAGCAGTTCAGGCCGGTGCGGCGACTCCGGATGTTAGAAACTGCCCGTGCGACGATCAAAGGGTTTGAGGTGATTTACGCCATGCGTAAAGGACAGCCGGCGATCTTTAATTTGGCAACTGACGTGCGTCGTGAGGACGGTATGGTCGAGCGGGCTTCGGCATCGGTCCGAGGGCCTTCATCGAAGCTGCTGCATTGCGTGGCGAGCATGTCGAACAGCAGACTGCCTGAGTGGGATCAAACACAAATCATCTGAGCTTCGTGCTCAAGCCGATTTCTTGTAACTGGGCTGCCAGAATAACATCGTGCAGGCCTTTGAGACTTATGGTCACAGGCACTGCGATCCGTCGCCAGATAGCGGGCTCGAAATCGACCAGCTGTATTTGAAACCGGTCAATTCGTTCCATGATGTCTTAATCCACGTGAGCAACAGGGCCAGCCGGTCAGCGACCAGCCACAAATTTTGACCGCAACGCTCGCAGCGCCGACTTGGGCAAGCGGACCAACGGATCGCGATCAAGACAGTCAAGAGCTTCGATCAACCGATCACGCGGACAGGTCGCGTGTTTCATCATCAGCTCGATCGCCCATAATGTTCCATGAACCTCAACGCCGGCGGAAGAAGCAATCTGCCGTAATTTGCCATCTCCCGTCATCAGGATGCCGGCATGACGTTCCGCCAGACGCCAGGCAAAACAGTCGTTGAGACTGAGATGCTGGCGATGCTGCCGAAAATAGATAGATGCCTGCCGGGTTCCCGTGCCATCCAATTGGCCTTTCCGGAAGCCAAGCCCAACCAGTTCGGATGGATGATAGGAACCGAGATCCAACAATTCTGTTGCCAGCATCACATCTGGAATCATGAATTCGAACGGCAGAGCGACCGTTGCTTCGAGAAGACGGACTTTTGCCAGATCCATGAGGACGGAGGAATCACTTACGATGATCTTCAGCCGCGTCGTCACCGCGCATCTCCTTGGCGATGTGGGTCGCGGGCTCCTGAAGTAGGTCGGCTGCCTTGGGCAGGGAAATGATCTTTTCGGCCAGGGCCCGGTAACACAGGCGTCGGAACCGCTGCGGCACCTCCATGCCGATCGGACCCTTCATTAGTTCCGGTTCGCTCTTGCGCCAGGTTCGGGCCGACGTCTGGAACATGGCCACGAGCTGTTCCGGGGAGATAATCCCGAGATCACGAAACCGCACCAGCAAGGCGACGGCGGCAACGCCATAGACCTGTTTGGTCGACATGATTTCCCGATAGCCAAATCCCTGACGATGTTGCCCGACCACATGACGCAGATGGTCGGCGGGCATCAGAAAGGCGCTGGCGAAGCGATGGGCGGCCTTTTCCTCGTCCACCCCGTCGGCCACGCGCATCAGGCGATGACCGAGTTCGTGCAGCAACGTGAAACGGCGACGCTCGAGATTGTAGGTCGCATTGACGACAATAACGGGAACCGGCTGCAACTGCGGCCGCTCAACCAGGCACGTCAGCCCCGAGACCGACTCAGGCAGCGGCAGCAGGATGACTTTCGTTCCATACTCTTCGAGAAGTTCGGTGACATCGGCGAGCGGTGCGTTGCCCAGCTTCCACGCCTTGCGTGCCGCGATCGCAATCTGCTCGGCCTCATCAAGACTGTTGACCCGCTTGGGATCGAACGGTGCTTTCCAGGTCGCGCTGTCGAGATCGAGAACCTCTTCGATGATCAGATAGCGTTCGACATGTTCGAGCACGGTTGCCTCGACAAAGGCTCTGTCCTTGGCGCTCGTCCCGGATTTCTTTCGAAATTCAAGGGCACCCAGGCGCACATCCATCGGTGCCACTAGGAACTCGAGCGTGACGTCGAGCGCCTTGGCAAGCGCGATCAACACCGTCGAACTGGGCTCCATCTCGCCGCGTTCATATTTGCTGATCGACATCGGCGTGACTTGTCCGCCGAGGCGATCGGCCAATTCGCGTAACGAGAGACCGGACTTGCGGCGCGCGATACGCACCCTCTCACCGATCATCTTGACCTCCTGCAGTTTACAACATATAATTCAATCATCAAATGTAAACCAAGGTCTTGATGAAGTCAAGGCCCTGATTCACATATGAAAACGGCGGCCCAGCTGGAACTGGACCGCCGTCGATAACCGACCGGACGTGCTCGCCGGCTGGTCAGCTTTCGGGAGACGTGCCCCCGTGTTGGCAAAACACAATGGCACAGATCTCGATTGTTGTGAATCCCGAGCATCACTTGCAGCGGAAAGGCTGAAGCGATGAACTCTGAGACCGAACAAATCCTGACCATTGAGATCATTGATATCGAAGTCTATGCCCGCGAAGGGCGGCCCGTTCCTCACGGCCATCACTATAGGTACCGCGTCAACAAACAGTCCTTTGTCACCGAATCGCCTCTGATCACGTGCGAAGAGATCCTCGAACGGGCAGGACTGACGCCGACGGATCGATTTCGGTTGCGCCAGAAGCTGCGTCACGGCCCCCCGCAGGAAGTCAAGCCAGGAACGGTCATTGACCTTCGAGCGCCCGGCATTGAACGCTTCATCGCGCAGGCAAAGGAAGTGCAGGACGGGCTGGAGGAGCGTCACGAATTTGCGCTGGCGGCGGCCGACACGGCATTTCTGGACTCGCTTGGGCGGCCCTGGGAGACGCTCAGGGTCGCGCAGCCCAACTCCCCACCCCGCCTTTGGATCCTGATCTACGGTGTGACACTGCCCGATGGGTATCAGGTGGCGACCGCCGATATCGCCATTGAGTTGGCTCCCGGCTATCCGACGAGCCAATTGGATATGGCGTATTTCCATCCGCCGCTGGTCCTGCGATCCGGCGCGGCGATCAACTGTCTTTCCGTTGAGGTTGCAGACGGAAAGGACTGGCAACGCTGGTCGCGCCATCGCACCGGGGGCGCTCCCTGGATCCCCGGCGTCGACGACCTTGAGAGCCATTTCGCCTATGTGCTCGACTGGTTGCTGCGGGAGGTCGAGAAATGAGTTATGTGGTCAGCCTCACCGTCTGCGACTCTCACTACAATGTCCTGAAGCAGCACCTTTTTCCCGGCGACGGGAAAGAGGCGGCTGCGATGGCCCTGTGCGGACGACAGTCCAGCCTCGATCGGACACGCCTATTGTTGCGGGAGGTCCATCCTGTTCCCTATGCCATCTGCACCCGCCGCGAAACGGACTCCATCAGTTGGCCCGTCGAGTGGCTGGATGATCTCGTCGACAGGGCGGCGGCGGAAGATCTCAGCCTTGTAAAATTTCACAGCCACCCAATCGACTACCGCCAGTTTTCGTCGGTCGACGACCGTAGTGACGCCCGGCTCTTTCCGGGTATTCATGCCTTGGTCGATCGGGATATTCCGCATGCCAGTGTGGTTCTCCTGCCGGACGGCTCCATGTTTGGCCGAACGGTCGGACCTGAAGGAGAATTCACGCCGTTGGCCACCATCAACATGGTTGGCGACGATCTGGCGTTCTGGCGACCCAAAGCGCCGCGAAGCCTACACCATAGCACCGGGGTAGGCCGCAATACTCCCGCTTTTGGGCGTGCGATGTCGGCGGAACTGTGTCAGCTCTCGGCGGCCGTCGTCGGGTGCTCGGGAACCGGGAGTATCGTTGTGGAGCAGCTCGCCCGGCTTGGACTTGGCAGGCTGATCCTGATTGATCCGGAACGGGTGGAGGTTAAAAACCTGAACCGAATCGTCAATGCGACCTGGCAGGACGCGATTGACGGTCGGGAGAAGGTCGAGGTGGCACGCCGGGCCATCGCCGCCGTGGGATTGGGAACGGCGGTTGAGTCCCACCATGGCAACCTCGTCGATCGAAAGATTGTGCAGGCAGTGGCGAATGCCGACCTGATCTTCGGCTGTGTGGATTCGGCTGAAGCCCGGGATGTCCTCAACCGGATATCGAGCCAGTATCTGCTGCCCTATTTCGACGTGGGCGTTCGGATCGGGGCGTTGCCGGACGGTACGATCGATCAGATCGATGGCGTGATCCACTATGTGAAGCCCGCCGGTGCCAGTCTTCTGTCTCGCAGCGCGTATCGCCCGTCCCAGGTTGCTGCGGATGCCCTACGCCGTGCAAATCCGGCGCTCTATGACGAACGCCGGCGTGAAAAATACATTGAAGGGGCGGACGAGGAAATGCCGGCGGTGATCAGCCTCAACATGACGATGGCGTCGCTGGTGGTGAACGAATGTCTTGCCCGTCTCTATCGGACGCGCAATCAACCCAATCACCACTATGCGTTCCAACGGGTCAATTTGGCTGAAATGGAGATCGAAACCGAGCCAGAAGGTGCGCCCTGCCCTGCGTTCCGACCATTGGTGGGGCGCGGCGATACCGAACCTCTTCTCGATCTCCCGGAGCTTAGTGCGTAACATGTGGCACGAACTCTACGGGAGATTGCAGGCGTGGCTTGATCGCACACGGATCTGGCGTCTGACCTATCGGGGGATTCGGGTGACCGATGTGCCCGATCGGTTGAAAACTGGAAAAATCTACTTGGTGGGCGACGATGGCTATGTCTGGAGTGCGGCCATGCTTTGCCCGGGGGGATGCGGGAAGACATTGGAAATGAACTTGCTTCCCGATGCCCAGCCCGTCTGGACCGTGACTGAAGACGCCAACAACCGCATAACGCTCCAGCCGTCCGTATGGCTGAAAACCGATTGTGAATGTCATTTCATTTTGCGCGAGGGTCGAATTCACTGGGCATGACCCAGGCGTCTAGGCCGAACCAAATCACCAAAAGTCTTCAAACGGGTCGCAAAAAATCGACAACAATCCCCTCTGTCACCCCATCACCCGGCCAAAGAAGCGGTTATTGGAGGTGTCCAGTTGGCTACAGCCGGACAACTCAGGCCAAACTGCCGCCATTAGCACCTGAATGAACCACAATTTTCTCAAGTCGGACAGCAGAAGCAAAAAATAAAATTAGTAATTGACTAATCAGATGGATTTAATGAATTCAAAAACATACAGATTGCATTAATCTCTTCTTCACTTAAATATAATTTTGATAATCGAGAATCAATACTCATAATTCTCTTATTCTCGATCGTATTGTAATAAGAAATAACCTGCTTGAGGGATTTCATACTTCCATTATGCATAAAATAAGGCCGCAGAGCTGAAGAACGGAGCGTTGGTGTCTTAAAGGCATACATGTCTTCTACCATCTTCGTTATTTCAAAACGTCCTCTATCAGGGATTGATCCGTCATCTGCCGAAGCACCTGTCACGTGAAAGGCGCCGTCTGTAAATGGGGCGCCTTGACTTCCAACAAGATGGCAACTCGAGCAACCAGCCTTTCGAACAAATAGCTTGAAGCCTAGAACCTCTTCTTGGGACAATGCGGCTTCATCATGATCAAAATAATAACGATCGAAACGCGTTTTCGGACTTGGTATTTTTTTTACATACGAGGTGATCGCATCGATTATGATTTGCCTACTAAGGCTTTCGAACCCGGTTGCCTCTGTCATTTTTTGGATTTGACTGTCGGCGCGAACATCACGCAAGCCCTGCTTCCAATCAACGAGCATATCACCCTCAAGCGCCATTGAAACTTGTTCTGCGAGGCTCTTTGCTGCTCCGTCCCATCTGTAGAATGGCAAATGGCTTGTCTCCAATAGAGTAGGGGTACGCCGCCTCGCTTTGTTACCGCCACTACCAATCGCGAGCGGGAGGTCGCCTGAAAATCCCAACCTTGCGATATGGCAAGACGAACAGGCAGTCATCTTATCCGAGGAAAGCAACGGTGTATTAAATAGGGTCTCCCCCAGCTTAACCAATGATGGCAATTGTTGTTTTTCTACACGTGATAACTGAGGCAGAGATAACACAAATAACGCGGCGACTGAAAACAAAACCAATGTTGGCCTGATTGACCTATTAGAAAAAATACCAGATTTTTTATCTAACATAGCTGAAAACCAACAAACAATTAAAGCGAAATTCAATGAGCGTTACTTCCATTCGAGAACGTGTACGGGATCTGTTTTGTCTCCGGATAATTGAACTACTGCTTTACGTTGCGCTGATGCGTCACGGAATGACGCTCGCGTATGTATCGTGAATACTTCACCGATCGCACCTCTGCGCGCCACCGGCCTGGTGTTCACGCTCCCTCTTGCAGCCAACTCACTTGATGCAAGAGAGTCGCCGGATGCCGCAAGGTCACCCAATAGCTTGAATGAAGCGACACTTCGATCAATAGTCGTCGTCCTTGACCAAACAGTAAACAGTAATTCTGCAGACGCAGCAAGCTCGTCCGTCATACCTAAGACGAGCCGCAACTCTCCAACGGAATGAAATTGATCGAACCTTGGCACATAACGCCGACCGACCGCTGCATATTCAGCGACTTCGCGCACTCGATCTTCGCTAGCTAAATGAGAACGCCACTTTACTATATGTTCGGCCAAAGTGAAAGCTTTCGACTGGGGTAATCCCTCGCCTATAAATACGCTAGACAATTGCGATATGGAGGCATCATTTAAGCTAAGCTTACCTGATTCACTTTCATATTCGACGCTTACTTCTTGGCCTAATATTTTGCTGGTGCGGTAGTCCGGCTGCAAATTCAAGATGTCTGAAGCATCCGCGCCTGAAAGTTGAAAAATTGTGACGTTGATGGCTGCATCTGCGAGCAACTGGGCGCTCATTGCCTCCAAATTTGATGCGGAACGTCTTCCAGCATCTCGCGTCACAAGCAGGATGCCCGAGCAAATAAGTGAGATAACGATCAACAGCCAAAGCGCCACGACGAGCGTGAAACCCCGTTCCGATAAACTATTGTACGCCATGGCTCATCGGGATCTGACGCAAGAGTAACATCTTCTTTTCCAATTCCGCAGAGGCTTGATCAGCTTCAGCGCCGTTTCTAACCACTCTTGGCGTCAGCAGCACCATCAATTCCGTCCTTTTTGTCGTGTCACTTGTAGTACCAAACAAATTACCCAACACAGGGACATCTTTCAGAATCGGCACGCCAGTCCGGTTTCGACCGCGTGTATCGCTGATAAGGCCTCCAATAATAATTGTTTGGCCGTCGTCAATTTGGACTGTCGTCGTCAATCGCCGTTGCTGAATCGTGGGGCTATCAATGTTCGAGGAAACCGTCGGCACGGTGGCACTTACCTCTTGGTTTAATTCCATAAGCACTTGACCGTTGCTATTTACACGTGGTGTGACGTGTAGGATGATACCGGTATCGAGCATTTGAATTGTGTTAACGATTGGCGCCCCTGATGATTGTGTACTAATCGCAGACGCTGTTGCAATCGGAACTTGATCGCCAACTTGAATCGAAGCGGCTTTATTATTGACCACTAATAATTGCGGCGACGAAATAACTTTTGTTTTTGTTAGAGTTGATAGTAAATTTAAAGCTGCGGAAATATTACTCTTTGTTATTACAACTGATAGACCTCCAGTATTGGCCGCAATATTATTTGGAGCAACGGTTGAGCTAAGAACAGAGAGAGCGCCATTTTGTATCGATGTCTGAACACCGTATTGGAACGTGTCAGTTATATCAACCTCGGCAATCGTAGCCTCAATCAACACCTGAAGCGGCGCAGTATCAAGTTGAGCCAACGCGGATTCAACACGTGAATATGTTTCGGGCGTCGCGACGATAATAAGAGAATTGTTAACTTCATCGGCTGTTATCTTCAACTTATCTGTTTGACGATCATCAATTGCGCTTTCGCTCGGCAAGTTTGTCGGGACAAAGGTCCCAGGCGTCGATGAAACTGCTGTGGCAGAGTTGGGTTGTGAATTTGCCGTGTTTACTGCCGAGCTTTGGTCAGCAGAGTCCTTGGTTGACGAGCTTTCAGAGCTTGAGAAAACTTTTGATAAAATTGCTGCGAGATTGCGCGCGCTGCTATTTTGCACATGATAAATAAAAACTTTTGGTTTTAACAAATCTTTTCCGCGATCAAATCGCTCTATCCAAGTTTTCATCTGCGTAACGCGATTATAGTTGTTAGATGTTACTAGAATTGAGTTCAAATGATCTATAGCTGTAACCTGAACCGAGTCTTGAATATTGCCCGGTTTACCAATAACTGCTGTTAAGTCATTTGCTACATTTTTTGCAGATGAGTATTTCAACGGAAAGAGGCCAAATGATTGCTTGCGAAGCCAATCGACATCAAAAATAGTAACGGCCCGTTCTGCTCTATCAAGGTCTGTTTGGCTTCCGGACAGGATCAGAAAGCTTGCCCTTCCGTCACCTGGGATAATCGTCCCTGGCGGGACGAGCGGCTCAAGCGCTCTTTCTATATTGGATGCTATAAGAAATCGAAGTGGCACAATGCGCACTTGATATCCAGCCTGAGGGTTTGTAGAATCGACATAGAGTTGGCTCCGTTGCGCAGCTCCAGTTAAAGGTGCGATCAAATACCCGGTCTTCTGCGAAATAAGGGCGACCCCTGCTGCCCTGAAGGCCTCTGTGAGAGCGGGAAGAACATTATTGCGCGGCAAGCCGCTTGACGTATGCAATGTCACTGTCCCCTTGACCGCAGGATCAACTACGTAGTTTATCCCAAGTTGATCACCGAGCACTGCTTTAGCCACATCCCGGACATCTACTCCGTCGAAGTTTAAAACGTATCCTCCATCGACTTTGGCTCCGGGCGTCTGATTATCGCCGAGCGGGCCAGCTATTGTATTATCTCCTTTCACTAAGACTTCTCTCGACCCATTAATTAAGGGAGCATTTTCGCTTGGTGGCGAGACAACACTGGCTGGTCGGAACGTTGGCATCAAGTTCCTACCCATATTTAGATTGAGCTGCTGATCTGGAATATTCTCTCCGATATCTGCACATGCGGTCATCCCTCCGCAGATTATCGTTATTAGACACAATCTACGGGCCAGCAAATATAGAATCATATGCAGAAAGTCCTTGAATTCACTTTGTTCTGCGATTCGTCGGAACAACTAGATCTGACGAGAACGAATTGTTTGGCGTTGTAGTGTGCTTTGTGAACCTGATTTCTGATTTCGTTGTGCCCGACAAAAACAAAGCTGAATCCGGGGAAACATTCACAAGTGTCCAAGTCCGTATGACGTCTCCTTCGTTGACTATTATGTTACTTGATTCTCCCACCCGGACAATAGCGGCGCGACGCTCTGGCGATATGACGACTCCGACTAAAGTGGCGGCGAATAAGGGCGTTTCCATTACGGAGGGTGTTAGCTCAGGTTTTGGTAATGAAAGTTCCGCGGAAGGTGGCTCAAAAAGTCGACGAGTTGGGGCAAACAATGGTCGACGAACAAAATCAGACATCGGATCTGACTGTCGTGGCGATAAAGCTGGATAAGTACTAATTCCTGAGACTCGCTCTGAGATCTGATCCGGCAGTGAAGCCATCAGATGACTACCAACCACGTAGCTGGTAAAAAAAACTGCCGTCGAGAGAAAGATTGTTGCCGAAATTACAGGCCGGGACATAAAATCATCCACCGGTCGATTTCAGTTGAGGCAGTTTAGTAAAACCCGCTAGACGTAACTGCACGTTCAACAATGACTCGGCATTCGAGCCGCTCAATCCATCTCCACTTTCCGAAACACGTACCGTTAGATGATCAACAAATAATGCGGGCTTTTCAGCTTCAACGCGATGCAAGATCGTTACAAGCTGTAGGGTCGTAGCACGAAGTTCCATCTCGATTCCATATCGTGTGAACGCGCCTTCGGTGGCATGCGGGAGTGTCTTGGTATCAATCGGTTGAGCGCCAGATTCCGATATTAATCCTTGGATACGCGCCTGAAGGTCAGCATCAATCTGCGCTGCGGTCGCACCACCTAGCAGCTCTTCTGCCGGTATCACTGCTCGCACTAATACGAGACGATTTCGCAGGCTAACCTCGCTGTCTTCGGCGCTGCGATAGTGTTCAATCATGGTTCGTGATCGGTCGATATTTCCTTCTGCCTCTGCAATGTAATCAAAAAGCGGTAAAACGAAGCCAGCCCAAACCGACCACAGCAAAAACAACAAAAGTCCAAGAGCAATCGCTGGCTCAATGCTGCGAAAACGGGCCGTCATCTTGCCTTCGCCTCTAATCGCAAACGAACCTCAAAGCGATCTCGGCCCGAATCCTGCTGATGAACGATGGGCGCAGCAAGCTCGGGAAACGAAAACGGCGCAATCTCCAGCCTGTGTAATACCGAAGGCACGTCCTTCGCAAACCCTCGAACGGTGACTTCACTCGGCTCGACTTCAACGGAAAAAAGCCATGTATCGTCTTGCAAGGTTTTGGCCAAGGTTTCTAGTAAGACTGTCGTTGGCGGTCGGCTCCATCGCGCTAAGAGCGCTGCTTGCCCCTCAGTTTCTCTAGTCAATTGTTTGCGCAACTCCAAAGCCGATCTGGCCTGCATTGCCAAATCGGCACGTTGGCTTTCAAGCTCAGCAGCTTCAATGTCCAACCAGACGGCGAAACATAGCGGGCCCAGAAACAATACCGCGGCGCCCGCTAAGAGCTCTATGACCCATAGCTGCCGCCAGGGCAGACGCCTTTTGGCTTTTGGAGGAATTGAGTGAGAAAAATCAAACCCCTGATGCCCCGCTTCAACTTGACATCGAATTGATGAGATCAAAATTTTGGGGGCTGACATAGATAGCTAAAAAGGGCTATTTATGTCAGATGGATAAAGCAAGGCGGAAAAGTCGGCTCCTTCCAAGTATTCAGTTGGAGCTTTTGCGTCTGTTCGTGGCAGGCGTTCCAGCCCGTACGGCCGCCGAATTGACGGGCGTGAATCGCAATACTGCGATCCTCTATTTCCATAAGCTGCGCGAGTTGATTGCTCAAAAGCTTGCCGAGCAGACACCCTTTCTGGCGGGCGAGGTCGA
>CAIYYN010000056.1 GCA_903930435.1 uncultured Hyphomicrobiales bacterium
GCCTCGGGTCGTCACAAATGGTTCGAAAAACGCCCATTCTTCATCGCTCATCAGCCCGCGAATCAATGTCGCCTCCATCTGAAAGCGACTTTGAATCAGAAACTTCGACTTCTGGGAATCCTATTTGTCAACAGGTCCTAGCCCGCCAGCAACAGCGACCTTTCAACAAAATCCGCCAAAAAGCAGTCATTGGTCGCGGACATAAAAGCACCCAGCGTCAGTTCCCCGACGCTGGGCAATCTTCCGGTCGCAGCGTCGAGGCCTGTTAGAACGTTTTGTATTTCGGGCTGTTACAGCCGCCACAGACCCAGGGATAGGACCAATCGGCGGTCTTACCCTTGTTGGCATCGACGTAGGGGCTCCAGGGCCGTGGCGGCAGGGCCTTGCTCTGGAAGACAATGTTAAACTGACCATTTGCCTGGATCTCGCCGATCATGACGGGCTTTGCCATATGATGGTTGGCGCCCATAACGACCTCGAAGCCCGACGGCGATTTGACCTTCTGGCCGATCATAGCCTGACGGACCGCATCAACGTCTGTCGTGCCAGCCTGCTGAACCGCCTGAACCCACATATGGAACAGGATGTAGGCCGATTCCATCGGGTCATTCGTCACGCGCTTCGGATCCTTGGTGTAATCGCGCCACTTGGCGATGAACTCTTTATTTTCGGGCGTGTTGACGGACTGGAAATAGCTCCATGCGGCCAGGTGTCCGACGAGCGGCTTGGTATCAATGCCAGCCAGTTCCTCTTCACCTACGGAGAAGGCAATGACAGGGATATCGGTCGCCTTGAAACCTTGATTACCGAGTTCCTTGTAGAACGGGATGTTGGCATCGCCGTTGATCGTTGAGATGACAGCCGTCTTCTGCCCGGACGAGCCGAATTTCTTGATTGCGGCGACTTCGGTCTGCCAATCTGCGAAGCCGAACGGTGTGTAGTTCTCCATGATATCTGCATCCGCGACGCCCTTGGACTTGAGGTACGCCCGGATAATCTTGTTGCTTGTTCGTGGATAGACGTAGTCGGTGCCTTCCAAGACGAAGCGCTTCACCTCGCCGCCGTCCTTCGACATGAGGTACTCGACGGCGGGGATGGCCTTGTTGTCCGGCACAGAGCTGCCATAGAAGATGTTGTAGGAATCCTCCTCACCTTCGTATTCGAGTGGATAAAAGAGCAGGCCATTGAGCTCCTCGAAGACTGGTAATACGGTTTTGCGGGACACCGATGTCCAGCATCCAAAGACCGCCGAAACCTTGTCCTTGGTGATCAGTTCGCGCGCCTTCTCGGCAAATAGAGGCCAGTTGGAGGCCGGATCGACGACAACAGGCTCGATCTTCTTGCCCAGCAGGCCGCCGCTGGCGTTGATATCGGCGACTTGCTTCAGCATCAGATCCTTGAGGATGGTCTCGCTGATGGCCATCGTTCCTGACAGCGAATGCAAGATGCCGATCTTGATCGTGTCCTCAGCTACGGCCGGTCGCAAAATAGGTCCGGATGCAAGGATAACTGCAGAGGCTGCCAGTGCTCTTAGGGCGGTGATGTATGACATGGATTTCTCCTGATAAGCGGGGCAAGTTCAGGGCTTGCTGCACAAAGCGGTGACGCAAGCGGGAGGCGAGGCGACCGAATTCCGGTAGCTCCGATGCCTGAAGCTTGACCGACGCCGCATTACAAACCGAGACCCAACGCATTGCGTCACTATGGCGCCAGATGGCGGTGGCTAGGGACCGCTTAGCGCCCTTTCTTTGATCATGACTTGCTGCCGAAATGATCAAAATGACGCAAATGTGGGGAGGGTTTGCTACTCCAATGAGCGTCGGCGGTCTGACTAGCGGCTATATAGATCCAGTTCTTGAGGTAACCATGGGACCATTTTTAAAGATAAATACTTTCATTATTTGGGAATCTTAAGATGAAGCTGCTTGAATGCTTTGTCTGATGCGAGTATCTCTCGAAGCGACATGGAGAACTGGTTTCATGTCAGATCCGCCCGCTTGTCGCTAATGCCTAGACCGGCTTCTGGCGACTGGCTCCATCGACTCATTGCCGCGCGCAACAGAGAGGCACACGTGCAATTTCCTGTCCTTCTGGATCGATCGAGCACCTCAACGCTCACCAACCAATTGTTCGAACAGATGCGGGATGCCATCCGACAGGGGCGCCTCGGACCCGGGATCAAGCTGCCGTCGACGCGCGTGCTGGCGGCGCAACTCGATATCGGCCGCAACACCGCGGTCCGGGCCTACGATCTCCTGGCGATGGAAGGCTTCATCGAAGCACGCCCGGCGTCCGGCGTCTTCGTCCGACAGCGCCCCGTTGCGAGCTTGCGCAAGCCGATCGAACCTTCGGCGGCAGACAGAAAGATGGCTGTTGCAATGCCAGTACCGCGTGATGGCGGTGGGTCATCACCCACAGTCCCGCATGCACGTGGCAAGCTGTCTTTTGATTTCGCGCCGGGGCGGCCGAATTCAGATCTGTTCCCGATGAAAACCTGGCGCCGATTGCTGCAGTCAGCCTTGACACAGGGGGGCGCCGGTGCATTGACCCACTATGGCGACGTGGCCGGCCTGGTGGCGCTGCGATCCTCCATTGCGGAATTTTTGCTGATCACGCGCGGCATCGTCGCCGATCCCGGCCGTGTGCTTATCGTCAGCGGCGTCCAGGAGGGTCTGACGATAATCGCTCGGCTGTTGGCGCGTCGAGGTGCTCGTATCGCGATGGAGACGCCGGGCTATCGCGGCGCTGTCCGGGTCCTCGAGGCGGAGGGCGCCGAAATCGTCGGCGTTCCGCTCGATGAGGACGGGCTTCAGCCGGACGGGCTACCGAGCGATGCCTCCATGCTCTTCGTCACGCCCGCGCATCAATACCCGACTGGTGCCGTGCTGTCGCCTGAGCGCAGAGGCGACATCGTCCGCTGGGCGCGGAAGATTGGCTGCTATATCGTCGAGGACGACTATGACGGTGATATCCGGTTCGAAGGCGGCCCCGTCGAAGCGATCGCCGCTATCGCGCCAGACTGCACGATCCATCTCGGCAGCTTTTCGAAGTCGCTCGGGGCAGGCCTTCGGCTTGGCTACATGGTGCTGCCGTCTGCGCTTGTAGAGCCGGCGATCGCGATCAAGTCGCTGTTAAACCAGGGCAGTTCCTACCTCGAACAGGCTGCATTGTCCGAGTTCATCATAAGCGGCGGCTATTCGGCTCATCTCGCCCGCATTCGGGTCGACTACCGGGCCGCGCGCGATCGTCTTCTGGCCGCCTTGAATCGCTCGTTCGGCGAAGTCGCAATTTCCGGCGCATCGGGCGGGTTGCACCTCTTTTGGCAACTGCCGCCAGGAATACCTGATGCAATGACATTGGAGGGATTGGCCCGGCGAACGCGCATTGGCATTTATTCGCTGGGAGCTGCCAATGTCTGGGAGGCATTGCCGTCACCGCTCGCCCGGCGCGGCATTGTGCTCGGCTTCGCCTCGCTCTCGCTACGTCAGATCGATCAGGGCATCAGCCGACTGTCGGATATGGTCGACGATACGCTCGACCTGCAACATGGGCTCGTCCACGAATTGCTGCTTGATCGCCCGAGCGGACGTGCCCAGATTCCGACCGTGCGTCGTCCCAGGCGACCCGGACTGGTACCGCGAGGACCGCACGAACCGGCTCTAAGTGTTCCGACCCTTCTGCGTGCACAGTCTTCTCCAGCGTCAGCGCATGGGAGCGACCATAGAATGCCTGTTCTTACGGGATTATACCACTATCCGGTCAAGGGCTTGAGCCCTCAGCCGCTCGAGCGCGTCAACATCGCACCTGGTCAGCCATTTCCATTCGACCGGGTATTCGCCCTTGCGCGCCCCGGCGCTACGATCGACGCGGCCAACCCCGGCTGGGCCAAGAAAGGCCTCTTCATCATGCTGATGCTGGAAGAGCAGCTGGCCGAGGTTCAAAGCCATCTTGACATCGAGACCCTGCGGATCACGTTGTATCGCAACGGTGAGCAGCTGCTGTCAGCCGATCTCGGAACGCCGGCTGGCTGCGCGGCGCTCGAGACCTTCGTGCAAGAGCTCGTACCTACTCTGAATTCGACGCCGCGGCTGGTCCGGTCACGCGATCGCCATTTCATGGACAAGCCCGACAATGTGATTTCGTTGATCAACCTGGCGACCATTCGCAGCCTTGAGAAGCAATGGGGCATCGACATCGACCCGCTCCGCTTTCGCGCCAACATCTACATTGATGACGCCGCGCCGTGGGCCGAGTTCGATTGGATAGGTCATGAATTACGAGTTGGTGATGGCATTTTCACGGTCGACAGGCGTAACGGCCGCTGCGGCGCCACCAACGTCAATCCGGCAAACGGGCGTCGCGATCTCGACATTCCAGGCTCATTGCGCTCCGCCTTCGGACACAAAGATCTCGGCGTCTACCTTGTCGCCAAGACGGACGTTTCGCTCGCTGTCGGCAGCGAATTGGTCGTGCCCTACGTCAAGCCGATCCGCATTGCGCCGACCGGACTGCGCAACGCGGTCCCGACCAGCTTCATGTGTCGCGGCTGCTATTTCGTCTATGATGAAAAGCTGGGCTACGAGAAAGACGGAATAGCGCCACGGACGAGTTTTGCTACCATTCCCGCCGACTGGCGTTGCCCCGACTGTGGCACCGACAAATCAAAATTCCGCGTATACGCACCATAGATCGCAGGACGGAGGCATTGCGAACTCCAATCGTAATATTCAAACATCATAAGATCGGAAGCAAACTACTCAAACGAGCCAAAAGCGGTCATTCCGCGCAAAAATCGTCGTAGGCCAATATGGGGCTGAAAAGAGACCGAGGGTGCTGTCAGACCAAAAAAACTATGTCTGGATTGCCCCTCAACGTCCAAATCAGGCGATGCACAGACCGCGCCACTCGATCAGTGCCGAGTCGCGCCTGTCTTTAAAATTCTGCCGTCCGGACAGATGCCTTTCCTTGTTAAAATGGTTGTGGACGGACGCATGTACGGAAGCGAATTTCGGCAAACTTCGCCTGCGCCTAAAACGCAGCATCGCTCGCTCTCTTCGCCTAAATGGCTGGTGAGAATTCTCCGCACGGTTGTTCAAGCGCTGAGCGGTTTCTCTCGTGTCTTTGAGACCAAGTTCTTTGATTGCGGCACCGTATGAACGCAGTTTGTCGGTGACCAATACCTTCGCATTGCCATGTCTCCGCATCAATTTTTTGAGGAATTTCAACGCAGCGTCTTTATCGCGGGTCTTGGTGACGTAGCACTCCCACACCTCCCCCTCATGGTCGACAGCCCGCCACGGGTAGTGCGTCTGGCCATTGATTTTGACGAAGACCTCGTCAAGATGCCAATGCCAATGCCATTTCGTTACCTGGCGCATCGCTTCCACTCGTTTGCGTCGAATTTCAGCGGCAAACATCGGCCCAAAGCGGTTCCACCAGTAGCGCACTGTTTCGTGCGTCACATCGATCCCGCGCTCATGAAGCAGGTCTTCGACGTTGCGGAGCGATAGCGGATAGCGGACGTACAAAATGACTGCCAGCCGGATAACTTCCGGCGAGGATTTGGAATACCGAAACGGGCTCTGAACAGTCATTTCAAGTGGCCTTCAAGACGGTGAAAGGCCGATCAAAACGACCTTTAGCGCCAAGGTGCCACAATCTCATTTTTATTCTGACAATGCCCTCTGGTGACCTGCGCTGCGAAATGAAGCCAACGCTCGGAGGGAGCAGGTCGTTATCCTGGCTTCCACACGAACCATCAGCTTGCAGAATGAGTGGTTGCTCCGTCAATGGGATCCCCCATGACGATCTCAAGCAAATGTGCATTGCCATCATCACTCAGCATCAGTTCCAGCGGATGAACACTGATCGGCTTACCATCAAACCTGGCGGAGCGAAGTCCGCTTTCGCGTCGGTTCGGGTTTGTCACTTGGATTTCATATCTCGCAGTTCCCCAACGCAGAACAAATTCGAAACCCGGCCAATTGGAGGGAATGCAAGGCGCGAAATGCAGAACTCCAGCAAGAATGCGGATACCCAAAATACTTTCGACCCCGGCGCGTTGCATCCAGCCGGCTGATCCGGTGTACCAGGTCCATCCGCCTCGTCCCACGTGTGGCTGACGGGCATAGATGTCGGCTGCAATCACATAGGGTTCGACCTTGTACCGATGCACCTCGGCGCGGGTTCGGGCATGGTTGATCGGATTGAGCATCGAGAAAAGTTCATGGGCCTTATCGCCCTCGCCGAGCATTGCGAAGGCCATGACCGACCAAATGGCACCATGGGTATATTGGCCGCCATTCTCGCGAATCCCCGGTGGATATCCTTTGATATAGCCGGGATCAGGAAGAGACCGGTTGAACGGTGAGGCAAACAGTAATGCCAAGCCGTCTTCCGTGCGGATCAGTTCGCGTTCGACCGACTCCATAGCCGTCGCAGTCTGGGCTAATGTGCCACCTCCCGACAGAACGCTCCAGGATTGGGCAATGGAGTCGATCCGGCACTCCTGATTGCCCGATGCGCCCAGCGGCGTTCCGTCATCGAACCGTCCCCGCAGATACCATTGGCCATCCCAGGATCCCGCATTGATCGCGGCCTTCAGCGCATCGGCATGCGCACGCCAGATCTCCGCGCGGGTAGCGTCGCCTCGTGTCAGGGCAATGTGTGCGAAGTCCTCGAGCGCCGCAATCATCAACCAACCGAGCCAAACACTTTCGCCGGACCCCAATTCGCCAACACGGTTCATGCCGTCGTTCCAGTCGCCAGTCCCCATGAGGGGCAATCCATGTCCGCCAAGCGCCAGACTCGCATCGAGCGCCAGCGCACAATGGTCATACAGACTGGCGGTCCGGTCGGTGGTTGTGGGTGAGAACAGGCTGTCATGCTCGCCCTCGCGCAGGGTCTGCCCTTCCAGGAACGGAATCTGCACGTCCAGCACGGCCTTATCGCCAGTCACCGCGACATAGTGGGCCGCAGCGAAGGCGAGCCAGGGTCGATCATCCGAAATTCGTGTACGGACACCCTGACCCGATTGCGGCATCCACCAATGTTGAACGTCGCCCTCTTCGAACTGCCGGCCTGCGGCGGCCAGAAGATGCGCGCGGACGATATCGGGGCGAGAACTGACAAGCGACAGCCCGTCCTGCAGCTGGTCACGGAAGCCGAAGGCCCCGCTCGACTGGTAGAAGCCCGATCGCGCCCAGACCCGGCATGCCAGTGATTGATAGGTCAGCCAACCATTCAGCAGGATATCCATGGCGCGATCTGGCGTG
Source organism: uncultured Hyphomicrobiales bacterium (assembly GCA_903930435.1). Lineage (GTDB taxonomy): Bacteria > Pseudomonadota > Alphaproteobacteria > Rhizobiales > Ancalomicrobiaceae > CAIYYN01. Next base: position 7,275 of record CAIYYN010000056.1, read on the forward strand.
CGCACCTGAACTATGCCCAGGATACCGCCCCATTGGGTCGCGATCTCAGCTTCGACCGCGTCGAGATCGGCGGTGCGATAGTGAAGGATAAGGCGTCGTGCCTCGACTGCATCGGCAGCCTCTCCAAGCAGGAAGACCAATTCGATGGTTTCGCCGGGCGGGATGTCAATGGCGGTGCGCTGAGTTGCACACGGATCGAGTCCAGCCCCCAACGTGCCTGATAAGGGCTTAAACACATTGAGCGCTGCGGGGCTGGCAAGCGTGCCATGACGCCCGAGGAATTCCCGGCGATCCCCGGTCCAGTCAGTCTGCCGACCGCCAAGATCAGCGAAGGCAATGCGATCGGCGAAACCTGGTGTCCAGGGGTTTCTGGCGAAGATCGATCTGGTCTCGGCGTCGAGCGTCGTGATGATGAACGGCGCAGCCTGCGATCGCGATGTACCCAATACCCACTCGACATAGGCTGTAACGCTCAACACGCGTGCCCGGCCTGTTCGATTGGTGAGTTTAAGTCGCGAGATCTTGACTGGCGCGTCAACTGGCACAAACTGCGTCAGACATGAAGCAATTCCATCCAGTTGGCAGTCGAATTGGCTGAAGCCACGGCCATGACGGGCGGTATAGGTGCCATTTGAGCTACGGATTGGCAGGGCAGTCGGGCTCCAGAGTGTGCCGGTTTCTTCGTCACGCAGGAAGAAGGCTTCGCCTGGAGTGTCACTGACCGGATCATTCGACCAGGGGGTCAGCTGGTTCTGACGACTGTTGACAGACCACGTGTAGCCACTTCCGTCAGTCGAGACCTGAAAGCCGAAACTGGCATTGGCGATGACATTGATCCAGGGCGCTGGTGTCGACTGCCCCGGCCCGAGGATGGTGAGATATTCGGTGCCATCCCTGTCAAAACCACCCAGACCATTGAAGAATTCCAGCCCCGCCGGCCGAAGTAATTCCGCTCCGGACGCAGTCTTGCGCGGTTGGGGGATTGGCGCCGTCGTTGCCTTTGGTTCGCTGTGCCGGTCCAATTGTTCGGAAAGCGTTCCGCGTTGGGCCACGAGCACAACCCGGGCAACCGAGGACAAAAGCGCGCGCGTTTCTGGCAGCATCAGGTCTCCACGCAGGACAAACAGTCGTCCGACCGGCTCGGGATTGCGGGCCTGAACGCTGGACTGACTGGTACGAGCGAGCGTTTCCAGCGCGATCTGAAGATCCTGAACGTAGGAAGACTGGCGATCATTGACGATCACCAGATCGACGGCGAAATGCTTCATCCGCCAATATTCATGCGCCTTCATCAACTGCCGTGCGATGTCGAGATAGTCGATATCCGCGATCCGCAAGAGAAGGATCGGCAGGTCTCCAGAGATGCTTTGACCCCACAGTGCCGATTGTGGTCCGACACCGCGCGCGATGCTGTCAGAGGAGGGACGCAGGCCCGGCCCGGCAAAGACAAGATTGGCTGCAAGACGCTGGAATAGTGCTGCTTTGCTCGTGCTGATTCCCAGATGGCGCAACTGCACCTGCGCCTGGGTCCAGGCGAGTGTTGCAGCCCGACCGAACGCAGCGGACTCCCGGTGCTTGTCGATCAGGTTCATCAAGGCTTCGCGACTGTCGGCGACCACTGTCCAGAACGATACCCGCGCGACTGCCCCCGGTTCGACCCGAACGGTTCGACGAATGGAGAAGATCGGATCAAGGACTGTTCCCGAGGTTCCGGATAAAGCATGCCCGGCAATCATGGCCAGCGGATCGCGGATGCCTCGCCCTCGTCCGATGAAGCGGGCCCTGTCGGTTTCTATCTCACGCGCGGATGTTGTGTCCGTACCGACGACAGCCAGATGTCCGACCCAGACCTCCGGCTCGCTCGGGTCGCGCTTGCGTCTGGTGGCAATCAGCGCACCGAGATCGGAGCGGAATTCAGTCTCGATGAAGAGTTTGGAAAATGCCGGATGTGCCATGTCGGCGGCCTGGGTCGCCAAGGCCAGTTCGGCATAGGATGTCACTTCGATGTCGCGGGCGCGCACGCCTGCGTTCTGGATCGAGATGCGCCTGACTTCAGCGTTGTCCTCAGCCGAGACAATGACCTCCATCGTCGTTGTCACGCTGCCGTCGCGACGAATAAACTCGGCCCGATCCTCCTGAAGATTAAACGTAAATTCGTCTGGCTCGATCCCTGTCGGCTGGAAGCCCGCCGACCAGACCGGTCCGCCTGCGAGATCCCGCAGAAAGATATAGGAGCCGTAGTCATCCGCTGTTGCGTCTTCACGCCAGCGAGTGATCGCCAGATTGCCCCACCGCGTGTAACCGGACCCGGCCGACGTCAGCATCGTTGCCATCAGGTTATTGGCTAGGAGATGCACGACCGGCGTAGACAGATGCGGCGAAACAATCCGGCGTCCACCGACAGGTGCGAGATCGCGCAACACTGCACCCGATGCGACTTCGGTGGTCCACGTCCGCGTCACGGAGACATCGCGCGGCATGCGTTCCTGCAGCAGCAGTTCGGTCGCCTGCACCATTGGTTCGGCGTGGAAGCGACTGCGCATCAGTCCGTCGAACAATGCGTCAGCGATTGCGATGATCGACATGCCCTGGTGGTGCGCCATATAGGCCTTCACCACGACGTAAGGCGTTTCCTTTGGCAAACGGTCGGCGGTATAGTCGAGCGCCTCATAAAACCCGTAGCGCCCGCGTCCGCCCAACGCCTCAAGGCGGATGAGATTGGCGACAGCCGCGCCGGGTGCCACCATGGTTGCAAGCGCCGTTGCATAGGGCGCGATGACCCGGTTTTCGCCAAGCCCACGCTTGAGACCGAGGCCGGGTACCCCGAAGCTGGAGTATTGATAGGTCAATTCGAGATCACGCGCATTGTAGGCGGATTCGGAAATACCCCATGGCAGCCCGATCGACGCCGCGTAGGCTATCTGGCGATGTACGGCCAGCCCGTTGGTCTGTTCAAGGAGGCTACCTTCCGGCGCGCGCATGATGAGCGACGGCATCAGATATTCGAACATGGAGCCTGACCAGGAAACCAGGGCCGCTCCATGGGCTACGGGCGTGACGGTACGACCCAGCCGGAACCAATGCCGAGCTGGAATATCGCCCTTGGCAATGGCAACAAAGCTGGCCAGCCGCGCTTCCGACGCAAGGAGATCATAGCAGCTTGGATCAAGCGCATCGTCGGTAACGACATAGCCGATCGACAACAGCTTGCGCTCTTGGTTCAGCAGAAAGCCGAAGTCCATCGCTAGCGCCATGGCACGAGCCCTGGCCGCCAAAGTCGCGAGCCTTGTATTCAGGTCATCACGCCAAACAGCGTCGCGACCGAGTCCATTCACATTCGAAGCGATCGTTGCACAACTCGCCGCCACCCATGCCAAAAGTTCGGTGGAGCTGGCATCATTTCGTTCAAGCGCCAGCGTCTTTGCCATGTCGCGCATGATATCTGCATGCGTTGCAAGGCTCTGCAGGTGCGTCGCCAGATCTACGTCTTCGACTGTCTGGCGGGCAGCCAGCCCAAGTTCGGCGAGGCTTGAATCCAGTTGCCCCCACGTGACCGTCTGGGTCCGTCGACCGTCACTCAACAGTGCGGCTTCGATCCGGGCGATGGTCAATGCGTCAGCAATGCCAGCAAGGCATTTCCAAGCCTCCAAGGGCTGAGTGCGCCAGTCTTCCAACGTACTGGCCAGTGCAATCAAATGACCCGCAAGATTGCCGCTATCGACCGAGGAAACGTAGCGCGGTTCCAGTGGTGCCAGATCGACAAGATCATACCAATTGTAGAAATGGCCGCGAAACCGATCAAGCTGGTCCATTGTGGCCATTGTCGCCTCCAGTCGGGACAGCGCATCGCTTGTACCGATCCAACCGAAATCGCGCGCCGAGACAGTCGCGAGAAGCAGAAGCCCCATGTTGGTTGGCGATGTTCGTTGCGCGACGACCGGTGAGGGGTCTTCCTGAAAATTATCCGGCGGCAGCATGTGCTCGGCGCTGGTCACAAATGTTTCGAAATAGCGCCACGTGCGCCGCGCGGTCAGTCTCAGGAACTCGGCATCCTGCGCTGAGATCGCGAGATTTCTTGCGACCTTTGGGCTTATGCTGACCCAGCGAGCAACAGCCGGTGACAGGACCCAGGCAAGCACGAACGGCAGCGCGACGATCCAGCCGCCGGTCCCGAGGCCCAGTGGCACGGCAAGCCCGATGCCCGCGACAACCATTGCCCCAAGCATCCGGCCATAGACACCGACAAGATCCAGTCTCCGGGTCCTAGCCGCCGCTGCTGCAGGCACCCATTCGAGCAAATTTTTTCGGCTGATCAACAAGCGGTAGAGCGTGCGCAGGATCGCATCACTCATCAAGACGGCCTGATCGGCGAGAAACACGACACCCAGTCCCGACAGGCCTGCCGCCAGACCGAGATCGCGTACCAGCGCCCGCAGGTGGCTGGATAGCGTGACCGATGCATAGCGGAACGGGATAGCCCCGAAGACCGGGATCAACGTCGGCAAGACGATACTAGCGAGGATGAATGCGGTCCAGATCAGGCTCGGTGCCAAGGGCAGCAGCCAGCCGATGATGAAGGCAATGACCGCGAGTGGTGCCGTAAGCGTTCGACGCAAATTGTCGAGCATCTTCCAGCGGCCGACCGCCGGGATGGCATCTTTGGGCATCCGGGAAGGCGAAAGCCTTAGGATCCAAGGCAGCAACTGCCAGTCACCACGGGCCCATCTGTGCAGACGCAACGATGCCACGTCGTAACGGGATGGAAACTCCTCGACCACCTCGATATCGGAGGCAAGCCCGGCACGGGCAAAAATTCCTTCAAAGAGATCGTGACTGAGCATCGTCGCTTCTGGAACCCGGCCCGCCATCGCGGCTTCGAAGGCATCGACATCGTAAATCCCTTTGCCGGCATAAGATCCCTCGCCGAACAGATCCTGATAAACGTCGGAGACTGCTGCCGCATAGGGGTCGATGCCGGCGAGGCTCGAAAACACGCGTTGAAACCGCGATCCTTGTTGCCCGACCGGCAGCGATGGTGTCACGCGCGGCTGAAGGACCGCATACCCTTCGACGACGCGACCCATGTTCGCGTCAAAGCGCGGGCGATTGAGGGGATGCGCCAGTTTCCCGATCAGGCGATGCACCGTGTCGCGTGGCAGACGGGTGTCGCCATCAAGTGTGACGACATAACGGATGTCAGGTGGTACGAACGTTGCGGGATCACCGGTTATGACAAAGCTGGTCGTGGGTGCTCCGCGCAGCAATTGATTCAATTCGTGCAGCTTGCCGCGCTTGCGCTCCCAGCCAATCCAACGGGATTCGCTATCGCTCCATTGACGACGACGGTGGAGGAGGAGAAACCGCGCGCCACCCGGCGCTGGACCATACCTGGTGTTGAGACGTTCGATCCCCGCCATAGCCGCATCGAGCAGAGCCGTATCCTCGGCAAGCGTTTCAACATCCGCGTCGAGCCAGTCCGACAGGAGTGCGAAATGCAGATCCCCGTCCGGACTGGCGAGATGATGGATCTCCAGGCGTTCGACCTGCTCGGCGATGGTTGCAGAAGAGGATAATAATGTCGGCACGGCGACCAGCGTCCGATGGGCTGACGGGATTCCGTCCTTGAATTCCAAGGCAGGCAAGGTCGTAGTGCCGAATCCCGAGGTCACCAGTCGGTTGATCAGCGCGATCGACACGTCCATGGCCGGGATAATTCCCAGCACCATCAGCATCGCGATCCAGCCGTCGCCAAGACCCGCCGACACCAAGGCGACGCACGGTAAACCAAGGGCGGCGAGTGTGACGGTGGCGACCAACGCGCCATAGCCGCCGATTCCAAAGCGGCGGACCAGCCACAACGGCCATTGCCGCAACGGGAGCTGAAAACCAATTTCGGTCTCGAACGTCGCTCGCCCGCCGGCGAGCAGATAGTAGCCTGGATCGTTGTGGCGCGGGTCGGTATCCGGCGTATCGGCGATGCCCCTGCGCTCGGCCGAAGCGACCGCCCGGCTGGCGATCTCCCGTTCGGGCAGGTCGCAGCCGCGCGCGAGTTCCTCGACGGCACTGCGATAAAGGTTGCGTGTGGGGAAATCCATCTGCGCAAAGCCCGCACATTGGGCGAGCACGCCGTCGACGAGGCTGACGTGTTCGACAAGGTCGTTCCAGTCGACATCGCCAATCAGTCTCAGGCTGGTAATGACGTTGCGGACACTGACATTCGTTGCTCCCTGCCGCCGATGAACGTCCCGCACGATGTCATCTGCGCTGGATCCATTTTCGGCAAGCCGCCGGTCAAGCCATCCCACAGCCGGTGTCGCGCTCGGATCCTGATCGCGAAGGCGATGTACGAGTTGGACCGTAAACGCATCGGCGAGCGGTAATCGATCCGGGGCATTGAGAATTGCCGAGATCTGTCCTGAGGGGACGGTCCCCGGGCCAAGTAATCGGTCTGCAAGCGCGTCAGCGGCTTGCCGCTGTTGCCTGGCCTCGACCATCTCGTCGGCAAGACGCCGCAGGTTTTCGATCAACACGATCCGCAATGTAATCGACAGCGCCCAGAGCTCGCCGATGGTCAACGGTTCGATCTCTTGATAGGCGCGCGCGAACCGGGTCAGCATCTCGGCTGAAAACCGGCTGTCGGTATGAGCTACATAAGCCCAGGCGATCCCGAACACGCGTGGGTAACCGGCCATTGGTCCGGTCGCGAGCTTCGGCAGCTGTCGATAATAGCCGGGGGGCAGATCCGACCGGATTTGCCCAATCTGGCGTTCGACAATGTAATAGTTGTCGACCAGCCATTCCGCTGCTGGCGTGATGGTACGGGCCTCGTCAATCGCTTTGACAAAGGTGCGATAGGCGCTTTGCAACGCGACCCCATTGGCCGTTAGCCGCCCGGCGAGCGGACGACCTGCAAGCAGATGCGCGGTGACGGATTGCGCGGCGGCGAGGCTACGCGCGTGGTCCTCAATGCGTTCTGCACTGAAGAGCTCTTCCCGGATCGCGTCACGCCCGGCCCACAATGACACTGCGGGCCGGCGAGCGACGAGACTGCCGAGTAATGCCGTCCATGATTGACGCAATTGCCGTCTCCTTCTGCTGTGATCCCCGATCCGCAGATGTTGATCGGTGGTCGCGAGCAGGCTGGATCGCGTGCCCCGCATCGTTCATGTGCACAGAACGGGACCGCCGGGCCTGACAGCCCGGCGACCAGTGTGCTCGCAGGTTCTCGGCATGCAGTTGCCGCGTACAGTCAACTCCAATGGCAGACCCGACGATCGAGAGCCTCGCTGTAGTGGCAATGGCGGTAGCGATGATGATCGATCACTTCGGCGGCGATAACCGCACCGACAACGCCAGCAGCCACATAAGGGACGGCATTGCCGTTGGCACATGCGCCAAGAGTGACGGCGAGAATTGTCATGAGAAGAATTGATTTCATTGGAAGTTCTCCGATTTTGAAGAGGGTCGCATGTCGGGACAGCCCCGCGTGCAATTGGCTCTCGGTTTAGGTCGAGGGACTAGCCAGGTATGCGGGCGCGTAACGGACCTCACACACAGGCAACTTCAGGTCTCAGCACTTGGGCAAAACACAAACCGGTTTCGCTGCGGCCGGAGGGGCAGCTCGCTGCTGCTGCGGCGCTCTTTGTTGCTGTTGCGGACGTGCATTTGCCGGGGCCTGACGCTGAACGTGAGGCGCGCCGGCAGGACGTTGGACATGTTGTGCCGGCGCTTGCTGATGCTGGACCGGGGCGGCATGTGGCAGTCTCGGCTGACCGGGTGCCGTGAAGGCATGAGCGGGCGCGGACGGTTTCACACTATTGGGTCGGACGCGATTTACGGTCGCGGGATTCGTCCCGGCAGGAGAAACCGGGACGGTGCCGACTGGGTGGTTTGCGGGAGGCTTGCCCGGGTTAGCTCGCGGGATGAGACGCGACGGGCCTGCATGATGCGGCACACCCGCACCTGGCTGAGAGCCTGTCCCTGGACCCGACAGAGGCTGCCTGCCGACGACGGGCTGCGGATGAACCCAGTTTGCCCGGTTGGACTGCCAGTTCGATGGCAAGGCGTTCGGGCCGCGTCGCCACTGACGATTGGCAAACCACGGGCGCTCGCCGTAATAGTTGCCCCAATAGTCGCCTAGGCTGAAGCTCAAGACAGCCAAGCCAAAATCGCTGTAACTGTCGCTGATGGCGTAACGAGTATTGTCGCGCAGGAAATCGATCCGCGATCCGCGAATCCAGCCCCTGTTGTCACCGTCGGACACATCGCACCAGGCGTAACCGCTGAGACAGCCGTAAATCTCGAGGTCGTCACCATCTGAAACGGAGGCAACGGCCGGATAGGATGTCGCGGGCCCGGCCCGCAGTGTTCCTGACCTGAGCGCAACGCCCTCTGCCGCCAAGGCACCAGTCGTTAAGGTGAGCGTCGCCAGTAACAAGCCCCCTGATAGGATCAACCCGCGTTTGAACATGTGTTTGACTTTCTGAATGGGTCGCAGAAGGAGCAATGCGATCCGCTGCCTGCCAAATCACCTCGCAGATCGAGGAGAGCAGGGCAGTCAGGGCGAATTCACGGAGATGGCGACCTGCGACCTGAGATCGTTGCAACCAGGCTATCGACAAGTTCATGCAGTGATCAGCTTCGGATTCCACCCACTGGTCGGTCGGAAGACTGCAGCCAGCGGACGGGCAGATTCAGCGGTCGCGTCCTGACTGCATCCACAAACCAGGCCGCGTCTGGGTGTTTTCCGATGCTGTCGTTGCAATCTAAGGCACAGGTAAGCTTGGCGCCTCGCCCGGGCACCTGATGCCCGTGGTCGCCGCAAGCAAATGCCAGTCACGTCGGGCGAGCCCTTTTTTCAAGACACAGCAAAGGACTTCAGATGTCAGAGACAGAAACCGTCATCGCCGTTTTCGCCGATCATGTTGCCGCCGAGGATGCTGTGAAGCAGCTGGCTGCGGCGCATTTTCCCATGAAAGACCTGAGTGTTGTCGGCAAGGGCTATCATTCGGAAGAAAAGGTCGTCGGGTTCTACAACCTTGGAGACCGGGTGACATTCTGGGGATCGCGCGGCGCCATGTGGGGCGGGCTGTGGGGACTGTTCTTCGGCGGTCTCTACCTGACCGTACCAATCATCGGTCCGGTCGTTGTGCTCGGTTCCATCGCCGCAGTCATCGTTTCAGCCGTTGAAAGCGCCGTTCTGGTGGGTGGCGTCAGCGCCCTGGGCGCGGCTCTTTACAGCCTCGGCATACCCAAGGATAGCGTCATCCAGTATGAGGCAGCATTGAAGGCCGATGGCTTCCTCGTCATGGTGCATGGAACCTCCGAGGAAATCGCCCGCGCTAAGGCCCTTCTGTCGACAACCCCGGCAGCAAGCGTCGACTCGCATGACGGCAAGGCGACGGCAGTCCTTGCTGCCGTTTGATCAGTTGCGGTACCTGACGTAAAAAGGCGGACCGCGTCCATTCCAGACACGGTCCGCTTCTATACGGGTCTGTTGGTGGCCTCAGTGGTCCTGATGACCAAACATGCATATCCGTCTCAGACGGCGGGACCAACCACGACAGACCTGGCGAATTCCGGCATTTGTGGCAGCAAGCGAAACCCGCGTGGAAATGGCATCGTCGCCCGACCAGTAGCGACAATACTCGCGACCAGTTCCAGTCCGTGCAACAAATCAAGCCGGGCGGAAAGGTTTTGCGAGGCATGCATCACCAATGGCATTGCGGAGCGCTTCTGGCGATGTATCACCTGCCGCGTAGAGTATTCCCACCATGCTTATTGCCCGGAGGGACGCTGCGACATCGGTGCCAAGGCCGCCCTCGGCCAATTTCACGTCAATCAGTGCGATATCAGGACTTTGCCACTTCGCAAGATCAAGAGCGACGGCCACCGAGCGCGCAATGCCGCAGACCTCATGGCCACTTCCGATAAGAAATTCATTGATCATTTCCGCGATTTTGAGATCGTCTTCAACAATCAAAATCTTCAGCGCGCTGCCCATGATCTTCGACGTGTCCTTTTCCTGAGTTTCCAGGGGCGGCGCGAGATGGCAAATCCGGTCTCAATGCCGTTCAAGAGTCATTTTGGAAAGGTATCGAATTTCCAGCGGAATTTAACCCGTTGAATATACGCAGGCCACCTCGGGTTACGCTGTAGGTGACTGACGGCCCGCTGGACGACCGGGGGCTGCCTTTAGCCTGACCATTTAGGTGTACCTCAGGATCGGAGTCCCCAGTCAGCGATCGTCCACCGATTTCAGACTTGCGCGCCTACTCGAGTTCAGAGAGAGGCAGTGCCGGTTCCGCGTTCAAGGGGCGGCGTCCCGATCCCCGTTTGACGCGAACCGGGGCTTGTCCCTGGGTCATTTCGGAACTTCCGTCCTCGAACGCCGCACGAAACAACATCTCGATCTGATGGTCACGGCTCGCCACTGATCCAGCTTCTCCGCTCGGACACTGCCTCATATTCGCATTCGACGGTCCCGTTGGTGATGATACCTCGGTGTAATGACCTCTTTCCATAGCGATATCCCTTCTTACCAGCATCGATTTCATCGTCATAAGCTTGTTTGATGGGTCAATCTTGCTTTTGACTTTGTTGCTAATATTTGTATTTATTTGTCAGCTTGAATTGAACCTGAACAACAAGCATAAATTAATATTAAATGAACACATTCAGCGCGACATCCGTCGGAATCCACGCAATCCGGTTCAATCTTGCTGAATGACATGATCGCACACGTCCAAAATCTGCCGGTGCGGCTTGGCTGACCGGGCCATGAAATTACAGGGTAAATGCCACCGCGTCGGATGGGCTTTCAGCCAAAGTCATCTGGTTGGATTCAGGACGCCGATGGTCCACGATTGTCGATCTGGCGTCGCGCTTTTGCAAAGACTTGCGCTCGATGCACTCGGCAGCCAGAGCAAGGGCGAGTGCCGCAGCTCCGAGTTCGCGACCGCGCCTATGATCGGTCATTGCAACGGAGCGTGCCGACGCGCCGGTCGCAAAAGCGCGTTTTCGCATTTCACTGGGCGTCAACATCGGCACCTCATCAATTGCAAAGTAAATCCCGGCAGCTTCCTGCGGGAAGGGACCCAAGCGCTGTGCGGTGGGTTCGTCATGAACCAATTGGCTAGACTGGTAAAACACCGCTGAACATAGCCTGTGCACGTATTCCTGCGAGCCTCGGAAGTTACTCATTTCCGCTTCTTTAACGGGAGAACAGCGCATTTAGGAATGCCGGCTGAGCAGATGGTTTGCAGTCGTGGGCGTCGACCAGCAGTTTGTTCGTATGCCGGGGAAAAGCCGGGCTTACCGGGACCAGGATCAACTTACTCACAAAAATTTCGCCGACTAATGAAAAAATTACGGCGCGCAATGGCTTTGCGCGCCGTAAAATGAAGCCCGGAAGAGAGCCGTTTTCGCTGGTCTTGTCGCGTTGCTGCGATCAGAGTCGGACGGCAGGCGTCAGTTCGAGTTTTGGCTTTGCTTCTCGACACAGGTATATCCGACGAAACACAGCGGGGTATCTTTTGCTCGGACGAAAGCGGGTGCCATTTCTTCCATCAAGCGACCGCAGGTGCCGCCCGCGGCAATGTGGTAGAGGTCATAGTGATACGGACCCGAGGTGAGCACCGTGCCGCCTGTGCCATGCACCAGACTGCGAGCTTCCGCACACGCCATGTGCAGCGTATCGCCCTTGGAGTTCTTGACCAGGGGGGCAGCGTCCTCTTGGGCGAAAGCCGAACCGGAGAGAGCAAACAGCGAAACACCGACACACGTGGCTACAAATACAGAGCGAAATGATTTGATTGTCATGGTACGACTCCTTGATATTAAAATCTCGCGGAGAGACGACGGATGTACATCTCTTTATTCTGATATTTTTGGTTGTGCTTGACGAGTAGAACGCTTCTAATCAAGCCAGTTTATTTATATTTTCATTGGTTTTATCTGAAAGGGTCGGATTATACTCAATGTATGTAAGGTCGTTTATATTAATATAATTCGTTAAATCCAGTTGTATACTTCAACTTCAAACATGCGTATTGCTGCCCTTGCTCTGCCACCACCTCAATCAGTCGATCGGGCTGTGCCGACGCGAAGGCGCCATCCGATGATCATTGATGTCGATGGGGACAAAGACACGCGTATTTGGAGCGCCACTCAACCGATGCATTTCTCCGAGCGCCTCGACTTTCCGGATGAATTGCGCCGCACGCCGCTCGGTCGCGTTAAAATCCTGTTCAGACGCACTAGAAACGGAGCTTGCAGCCAAGGTCGCGGTGAGCCGCTCCAGGAATTTTGGTTCGGTCTCATCAATGTGCGCGATAATCGCTTGTAAAATACGCTCGTGCGCCAGCACCTGACGTTCCAGTTTGGTCGTTTCGATTGTCATGATGAGGCTCCCGGAGAGTTTTGCTGTCGGCTGAGCTTCGGACCGGATCATATCCGGCCGAAGAGCACGAGAACGAGGACGATCAGCAGGATTAAACCGAGGCCACCGCTCGGGTAATAGCCCCAGCCCATGCTGTGTGGCCAGGTCGGAAACGCGCCAATCAGCGCGAGAATGAGGATGATGAGGAGAATGCCGCCGATGCTCATGGGGTGTTCCTTGACGTTTTTCCGGCAAGCCCGAAGGCCCGGCAATTGGGCGTTGTGCCCGACCGAAGGTGGGAGCTCATGTTTGAGCGGAGTTGTTGTAAAAAAACTGACGCTCCAAATGGGGGGGCGTGGAGCGTCAGACCGAACCTGAGTTGGGATAATGAAGGCGTCGGTTCGGAGTAGAGGCCTGTTGCGGAAGCCGAAAGCCTCGGAGAGTCAACCCTTTAAAGTATCTCTCGCGCTGCCGACCGCGTTCTGAATGATACCTTTGGCCTTGTCTGCCTTGCCATCAGCAACAAGCTTTGCGTCGCCGAGAGCCTTGCCAGTGGCTTCCTTCAACGCGCCCTTGGCCTGCTCGGCCGCGCCTTTGATGCGATCTTTGTCCATGAAAACTCGCTCCTGCGTTGCGTGCCTTCCTTGCAACCCAAGTCGATGTCCGCGCCGGCAGAAAGGAGCCGAGGCTGGAAATCGACTTGTCTTTGGAAAGGCAACAGCAGGCACCTTGCGCTCGGAATGCAGGGTAGAACAGGCTCGGATTCTACCAACAGACCCTGGAATCAGGATGCGACGTGAAAAGGAAGTTGCACCCTTTGATAACAATTTGACCGTTATCTGACGCTCGAACAGCATCGGCGGAGCGCATCAACCTTTGCGGCCATCTGGCACTCGTCCACTGGCGGCTACCGCCATTCTTGCAAGGTCAGGCAGCGACGTTGATCCAGTGCGCTTCATGATGGCGGCCCGGTGGTTTTCGACCGTGCGCTGGCTGATCGAGAGATCGGCAGCAATATTCTTGTTGGGATGGCCTGCCAGGATCATGTCCATGATCTGGTGCTGGCGCGGGGTCAGTCCGGCAATATGGGCGATGGCCGCCTCGTATGTCGCATTGACCTGTTGGCTGTCATGAGCAACAGACAACGCGCGGACGACCGCCGCGATCAGGTCTTTCGCCGCAATCGGTTTTTCAATGAAGTCGGATGCGCCCGCTTTCATGGCATCCACTGCAACAGCCACTTCGCCGCTGCCTGTAATCATGATCGACGGCAGCACATGCCCTTCAGCGCGCAGATGTCGCAACAAATCCAAGCCAGACATGCCTGGCAACCTGGCATCAATCAAAAGGCAAGCTTCTCGGCCCGGGCGAAATGCGACGAGAAAGGCTTCGCAGTTGGGAAAATCCACCACTGTCAGTCCGTCTGCTTCGAGCACGTCAGCCAGCGTTCGACGCAAATCGTCATCGTCATCCACGATATAGACGACCGGCACGTCCGGCTGCAATTGTGCCTGAGGTTTTGCATTGATGATCGCCGGCCGGGCGTCCCGACCGAGCTGCATCTGACGCAGGACTATCTGGCGCAATTCCCCGAGCTTAACCGGCTTGGCCATTTGGACACAATCCGCTGCAGCGATATTGGTCAGTGTTGAAGCAGATATATCGCCTGACAGAATGATGACTGGCACCGACCAATGCAGGAGGTGGCGCGCCTTGGCCGCGATTTGCAGGCCGTTCATGTCATTCGGCAGGTTGAAATCCGCCAGGATCAGATCCGGACGGACAGTCCTGCGTGCGATCATGTCGAGCGCTTCGACACCGTCGCCAGCAGTCGCGACCCGGTAGCCATCGGCAACCAGCAAGGCTTCCAGAAGCATACGGATATCTGGCCCATCCTCGACGACGAGGATCGTGCCTGTCTGAGCATCAACAGCAGGCGTCGGCGCGGCGGTCACTGCGGCGATGGATCGGGTGGCAGGCCCGCTCTTGCCGTCTGGATCTTTGATGACGATCGCAAAGACGGATCCCTTGCCCATTTCCGATCGCACGCTGACTGCATGCCCCATCAGGTCACCTAGCCGCTTAACAATCGCGAGCCCCAGTCCAAGCCCGTTGACATGTTCGCGCGCCGCATTGCCGACCTGATGGTATTCTTCGAAAATCGACTGCAGCTCGCCATTGGGAATGCCAACGCCGGTGTCCCAGACCTCAATCCGTGTCTGGTTCTGGCCGAGCCGACATCCCAGCAGAATCTTGCCACGCTTGGTATATTTCAAGGCATTCGACACGATATTGCGGATCATCTGCTCGATCAGCCTTGGATCGCTGACGATTTCCAGGCTGGAGGCGACGACGCGCAGCTCCAGCCCTTGTGCTTCCGCTGCATAGGAGAATTCATCCCGGAGCCTTGTCAGCAGGGCATCAACGGGAAAGCGGACAATCTCGGCACTGACGGCCCCGGCCTCGATCTGGTTGATATCGAGCAATGTGTTCAACATCGCTGTCATCGAGCTCAGCGTATCATCCAGCCGGGTGATGAGTCGCGTTGCCTTTTCGCCGCTGACCGTCTGGGCAAGCAACCCCTGCAACAGGGCGAGTGTTTGCAAAGGCTGTCTCAGGTCGTGGCTTGCCGCAGCCAGAAACCGCGATTTTGCAGCGTCTGCCTGTTGCGCCCGTCGCTTGGCCACACCCAAGGCGTCGGCTGTGCGTTTTCTGTCGCTGACATCGGTGAACGTGACAACGACGCCCTCCACACCATCCGTATGCGTTTTATACGGCAGGATGCGACGAATATACCAGGTCCCGGCGTAAGCCTGTATCTCCCGCTCACTAGGCTGATGGGTTGTCAAAACCTTGGCCGCGTCATCCTGAAACCGTTCATCGACGGCGAGCGCGTTCAAGTCAGCCAGTGGGCGCCCGACATCGCTCGGTAGCACGTTGAAAAGCGACTTCGTGGTCGGCGTAAAGAACCGAATTCGCAACTTCGTGTCGAGAAACAGTGTCGCCACATCAGTGCTGTAAAGGACATTTTGCAAATCATTCGAGGTGGTGCGTTGCCGGTCCAGCGTCTCCTGCAACTGCGCATTTAGCGCCGTGAGTTCCTCGTTGACCGACTGAAGCTCTTCCTTGGAGGCGAGCAGCTCTTCATTCGTGGATTGATATTCTTCATTGACCGACAACGCCTCCTGGTTGATGGCCTTCTGCTCCTCTCCAGAGACCTGCAAATTGCGAATGGCGTCAGCGAGATCGGCTCTGGCAGTTTCCAGTTCCTGTCGCAGATTGCTGACTCCGGTTGCATCGCCGACTTGGCCCCCACTGTCAGCCTTGCGACTTTCCACGCGCGTTTCCACAAACGAGATCAGCGTCATTTTCTCGGAGTCACTCGTCATGGACTCGGCTGAAAGCGCCAACGACCACGCCTCGCCGTTTCGCTCGAAGCGACCGGCAGGCAAGGTGACCCTTGCGCCTTCATCTCCGGCACGCTGAATCAGTTGCCGGAGCTTCGGATGCAGGCCCGGTGCCGTCATGGCGAAGAGATCCTGGGTCGGGAATCCTGGCGGCACACTCAGGTGGCTGTTCACGGCGCCGAGCGTGA
Source organism: uncultured Hyphomicrobiales bacterium (assembly GCA_903930435.1). GTDB lineage: Bacteria > Pseudomonadota > Alphaproteobacteria > Rhizobiales > Ancalomicrobiaceae > CAIYYN01. The sequence goes on from CAIYYN010000056.1 coordinate 23,249, forward strand.
AGACGCAGGCATTCTTGCGATTGATCAGTACCGATGGTGGTCCGAATGCCTCAAGCACCCGGATTCTGGCCATCTCGCCGAAATTTGCCATGCGCGACAGGGGTTGACCTGCCACGGCTCGAACAGGCGCACGATTTGTGTCGCCACCACTTGTCTGAAGCGCCACGGGCAGTCGGCTCGCTGGGCCAATCTGCCGGTAAATTCGGGCCGGTTTCGAAACGACTTCAAACCGGTCCGTTGCATCCCCGACGGTCTCCGACGTTCCGAGCATCAGGATGCCGCCTTTCTTGAGGGCAAAATGGAACAAGCCGATGACCTTGGCTTGTGCTTCGGCTCCCAGATAGATCAGCATGTTTCGGCACGAAATCAGGTCAATGCGTGAAAAGGGAGGATCAATGAGCACGTCCTGGACTGTGAAAACGATCGCAGCGCGCAAATCCGGCACAACCCGAAAGCCATCCTCTTCCTTGACAAAAAACCGGGCCAGCCGCTCAGCGGACACATTGCTGGCGATCGACGCGGGGTAGAATCCCTCACGCGCCATGAGGATTGCGTCCGGATCCAAATCCGACGCGAAAATCTGGAGTTTTCCGTCTACGGGTCCCGTCATGTGTTCCCGAAGCAGGATCGCCAGCGAATAGGCTTCCTCACCCGAACTGCATGCAGCGATCCAGATCCGGACCGGGGAATCGGCGGTTCGGTCCTGCAGAAGCGCGGGCACGATGCGATCGGCCAGCAACTGGAATGCCGAGGCATCACGAAAAAAGCTGGTAACATTGATCAGGAGATCGTTGGAGAGAGCTTCCAGTTCATGAGGATCCCTTGCCAAAAGCGCCAGATAGGCCAATTTTTCGGTCGGCTTCAGCGCGACCAACGCCATGCGCCGTTCAATTCGGCGCTGGAGCGTACCGGTCTTGTACAACGTGAAGTCATGCGCCGTCTTGGTGCGGATCAGATCAACCACCTGAGACAGCCAATCCTTCAGCCCAATTTCGCCGGTCACCTGGCCAACATGTGCCAGCGCGGCAGGCATGTCGGCGAGAACGAGCACACGATCGACCGCGCCCGATGCAAGTGCGCTGCGGGCCATGCCGTCATAGCCGGCCTCGGTGGGTTCCTGCACGAACACCAGACCTCCGGCGGCCTTGATGTCACGCGCGCCGAGACTGCCGTCTGCGCCGGTACCCGACAGGATGATGCAGATGGCGCGCTCTCCAAGGTCCCTTGCCATGGACCGAAGCAGAAAATCAAATGGCAGCCGCGCTCCGTGAGGTTCTGTCGGGACAGACAGATACAGCACAGCATCCGAAACGGACAAATATTGACCGGGCGGGATGACATAGACCTTGTCGGCTTCAAGGACTATTCCGTCGACTGCTTCCGCAACCTGCATCGATGTGTGACTCGCGAGGAGATCCACCAATAGACTGGCATGCGTGGGATCCAGATGCTGGACAACAATGAACGCCATCCCCATCGTTGCTGGTAGCGCATCCAGCAATCGCCGTACTGCCTCCAGCCCTCCGGCCGAAGCACCAATGCCAACGACGGTCAGTGGCTTGGTACCCGACGTCGACCCATGGGACGACGTCAAGCCATCCGTCGACATATCCGGTCCGGCAGCAGTTGGAGGTGTGCGCTTGGATGTCATGATGTCTCGTTTATAAGTTAATAAAAAATTATTGATAAAAATATATCATGTTTTCGTCGAAATTGCGAAAATAATCAATTTCATTTCATAAAACTGATGTATTTATTCAAAATAAAAATAAATAGAGATATAGGTACTTTCCGAAATTATTATTGAAATCGATTTAAATAAAAGCCGAAATCAACTCGTCGATAAAAGGAAATTGACTCCAAGATTGGAGAAATTGTCGGAAATTTCTAGCTCAAAATGGTCTAATTTGCCGGGAGCAGGTCACGAGTGGGGTGCCCGGGAATGTAGGCCAGCCGTTGCCGCGCGCAGGTCAGTACCGAGCCATTTGTCGCCTGTAGCTGGGAATAATGCGTCGACGTAAACCTGCATATCCAAACCCGCAGACATAACAGGGCTTCAGTGGCGCCTGATCTTCGGGTCGATTGTAAATCGCCCATGCCGAAGAGATCTGGAAACCCCATTTTCGAAAAAGCCTGGGCACAGGACTGCGAATGAATTGGGCCGATAGCCGACGTGGGTTGCCAATTTGGCAAATCCCTACTTTCTAGAAAACCGCTCCCTGAAATTGATTGAACCGCTCTCCGCGGCTAACACCTTCAATGGCGAGGAAAACTCAAATTCATGCCGCAGAACTGCTCAGGGCAAATGCTCGATCGGGCACCAAATTCGGGGAAGGAAAGACCTTAGACGGAGCGCCCAGACAGCTAACTGTCAGCGGCAACGCGCCAATTTACCGTTCTCTAACAGAGGCTTATATCACGGGAGTGTTTGGTGGTGGTCGCAGTCACGAACGAACGGGTCTGCAAGGCGATTTCACCAATAACAGGGAAATTTACAGGGAAAATCGCATTTTGAACTGCTAAATTTCGGGATTATGCTCGATAATAAATTGAATTATATATTGTTTTTCGATTTTATAGTGATCGGATAACAGGGAAATTTTTCGCTCATAACAGGGAAATAAATCGACCCGAACAGGGAAGCCGGTGAAGCATTTCAGGTCGACTAGCGCGGCGTCAAATTGGTCAACCCGAAGATCGCTCACGCTTACCGACCGTAGCTGATCCGAAATCGGAATGCGTGCCCATGACCGCAACCTCATTACGAACCCTGCGGTGCACCAACCTGCCACTCATGCTCCATCCAGCGGCGGTTAGAATCCGGCCCGTTGAGGACGGAAAATTCCGGGCGTTGTCTTTGCAACTCGGCTTGTACACATGAGCTTCGCATCGCCGGTTCCTCGTCGAGAAGGCGGAGTTGGAGGCTCGGTGAATCGTGCCTTGCGACAATGGAACGTCAGAGCCTCATGCTGTAACC
>CAIYYN010000057.1 GCA_903930435.1 uncultured Hyphomicrobiales bacterium
CGAAAGTGGCGCGAGGCTCGATCGTCCGGAACTGTTCCGGCTGATCGACGACTGCGACCCCGGTGACATCCTGTTGGTTGAGCAGGTTGACCGACTGTCCCGCCTCACCTCCCCCGACTGGATTAAGCTGCGCAACGAAATCGATGCCAAGCAAATTCGTATCGTCGCGCTGGATCTGCCGACTTCGTGGAACCTTGCCGCGCCGTCCGACGAATTTACGGCCCGCATGTTTTCCGCGGTGAACAGCATGATGCTCGATGTCCTGGCGGCCGTTGCCCGCAAGGACTATGAGGACCGCAGGCGGAGGCAATCCGAAGGCATGGCGCGGGCCAAGGAAACGGGCGTTTACACGGGACGGCCCGAAAACAAGGCCCGTAACACAGCCATCGCCGCAATGCTGGGTGACGGGCGCTCGTGGCGGCAGATTATTTCTGCGACCGGTTGCAGCCGGACGCTTCTTGCCAAAATATCCCGTCAAATGCGGGGCATTCGGACAAATCCAGGTGAGGCCCCTGCCCTGCCTCCTATACAACAACACCCATGAGTGCGCGCGATACCGGGGCGGGTATGTGAGGCTCTACCGGACAATCTTCGAGCGGCATGGGTGCCCCTTACGCTGGCTCGACTTATGTTGCCATTGTGGACTTGTAGTGATTGAGCAAGAAACGGATTACGTCGTCGTCTCGCAGGTCGAGGGTTTCGCCAAGGGATTCTATTTCGCGGCGGACATCAACCGGCGCGCGGATCGTCCAGGGATGACGGATTGGTCCGCGACGCCGGCGAGCGGTCGGCCTCGTTGTGACAAAGCCGTTGGTTGCGCTGATCGCTTCTATATCCCGAATTGCGTCTTGACGCGGCACGGTTGCTCGTTGGGGTGAAAAGCTGCTCAAGTCGACGGCGCGCTCGATCGATTGGTTGTCAGCCGTCTCCTCCTCAAATGGATCTTTCATACGGCTCATTTTGAGTTCTCCTTTAGGATGTCGATGATTTCACTAAGCAGCTGTTTGGCGACGGCACGCGCGGTACTGGTCTTCACATTCCCCTCTCGCTCAAGTTCGCTAAGCGTTTTTCGATAGAGAAAGATCGAACGGAAAGCTTCGAGATCGAAGAGTTCTTGGGTCAGCGTTGGGGCTTTGGCACGAAGGCTGGAAATGATCGATTGCATTGGCTTTGACCGCGCAACTTGCGATGTCTGAGTTACGACAACGCGAAAAGGTATCGCCCTTCCCGCCATGCGGCCAGCATCTGTGATGCCTTTAACTGTTTTGGCGGTCCGCTCCCAATCGAGAGCTGAAGCTTTTTGCGGAATAAGTACAAGGTCGGCCATCGTTGCCGCCTTGGTTAATGTCATGTTGGCTGTGCCTTCCACATCGACGATGACGAAAGCTGCTTTACCGGACGCGTCGGCAATATCGTCCATGACACTATCTTCATTGACCGGGGCCTTGATGCTTATCGCTTCCGACCCAGTCCAGTCGCGTGCCCAATTGGCAAGTGAACCTTCGCGATCGGCATCCAATAAGGCAACAGTTGAGCCGGCTGCGGAAATTTCCGATGCGAGTACCAGGCTGAGCGTAGTCTTGCCACAGCCCCCCTTGGTTGACCCAATCACGATCGTTGGCATATCTCCGTTCCTTTTGTAGCGTGCTCATGGCGTAAACGAAACGTCTCAAAGTGTATCTACAACACGACGTAGCGAACGTGACACGTTTTGGCAACGTAAATGATACGAGTACGCATCGAACACGAAACGTATACGGATCGCGTGCGTTTAAGGGGCTCGCAAATGTTCCTGCGGGCACCCCGGGTTCTCATGGGCTGATGGCCGCCCTGGAGGCGGGATCGCCGAATTTACCCAGCGGACAGGTCAACGACACTGCCCAAGCCATTACCGACCTGATGAAAGCCCGGATCATTAAACCAAAAGGGGAGTGGGAATGGGAGCTTTCGGCCAATTGAGGCCGAAAAAGAGAGAGAAAGGCCCACTCCCATGCTCACCCCGATGTCCCCCACGTCGCTGTTCGCCGCGCGCCTGATCGAGGCGGCACGCGCGCTGGTCCCAAA
>CAIYYN010000058.1 GCA_903930435.1 uncultured Hyphomicrobiales bacterium
AGGAGAAAATGCGCAGGCTGGGTTATCCCCAGTCAAGCGTTTTCGACACCAAGCTGGGCGATTTGCGCCATACCCCGAAGGGGCGCGGCGAAATTCGGCGGGGAATGCGTTGAACCTCCCTCGTGGAGATGAGCTCCACCGCGGTCGTTTCGCCTTTTCCACGCCAAATTTCGACTCGCGCCGCGCCCGAAACCTATTTGTCAACGAGCCCTAGGGGATCATTCCAGTCGAATGATCGGTACGAAATACACTAAGAAATAAAATCATAATCCAAATGGAGGAGCGTAGATGTCACGTGTCAAACCGACTCAGGCTGTGCTTGCGCTTCTCTGTGTGATGTATTTTATCACCTATATCGATCGGGTGAATATCGGGACTGCGGCGTCGGATATTCAAAAGGAATTGGGTCTCAGCAATACGCAGCTCGGGTTTGTCTTTTCTGCGTTCGCCTATCCCTATCTCGTATTTCAGATCTTTGGTGGCTGGGTTGGGGATCGCTTCGGGCCTCGCGTCACGCTGTTCTGGTGCGGGATCATCTGGGCTGCCGCAACGATCCTGACAGGTTTCGTTGGCGGCCTCACATCCCTTGTGCTCGCGCGGTTCATGCTTGGCTTCGGCGAAGGGGCGACGTTTCCGACCGCAACGCGGGCCATGCAATATTGGACGCCGGCTGCGAAGCGCGGTTTCGCGCAAGGTCTGACGCACGCCTTTGCTCGTCTGGGTAATGCGATTACCCCGCCGATGATTGCCTTGCTGATCGCGTTCTTTACATGGCGCGGCAGTTTTGTCGTGACCGGGCTTGTGAGTCTCGCGTGGGTCCTGGTCTGGGTGGTGTATTTCCGCAATGAACCGAGGGATCACCCGTCCATCAGCCCTGAAGAGTTGGCGGCGCTGCCGGTCCGCAAGGCCGGAGAGGCTGTAACGACACCCTGGCGACCTCTGTTCAAACGCATGTGGCCGGTCACCTTCACGTACTTCTGTTACGGCTGGTGCCTCTGGCTCTATCTCAACTGGCTTCCTTCGTTCTTCAAGAACAATTACCATCTGGAGATCGGTAAATCCGCGATCTTTGCGTCGGGTGTGTTTTTTGCGGGCGTTGTTGGTGATACGCTGGGCGGCATCCTGTCAGACGGCATTCTGGTGCGGACCGGAAGCGTTCGATTTGCGCGCCTCAGCGTGACGATCTTCGGCTTTATCGGCGCGTTTCTCTCGATTCTGCCAATCCTGTTCACGCACGACATGACGACCGTTGCGATCTGCCTGTCATCCGGCTTTTTCTGCGCCGAGCTTTGCATTGGTCCGATGTGGTCGGTTCCAATGGATATCGCACCGAAATACTCCGGCATGGCGGCGGGCTTCATGAACACGGGTTCGGCCTTTGCCGCCATTGTCTCGCCATTGGTCGCCGGATATCTGATTGATCTCACGGGAAACTGGTATCTGCCGTTCCTTCTGTCGATGTTGCTCATGTTGCTCGGGGCGGTCTCGGCCTTCCTGATGCATCCTGAGCGACCGTTCGAGACCGAATGAGCCTTTCTTGCGCGCGGGAGACATTGCTGAATACGGGTGCGACCGCCACGCCGCATATGCCTTGAATAGCCGTCATTTAAGTCTGTTATTCCACCCTGATTCGCGCTTACAGTCTCATGTCAGCGTGTTGGCATGGGGGTGGACTTGGCAAAGATCGCTTTGGACGTCGGACCTAAATTTCCGCAGGTTGTCGTGCTGGTTGGTGCCACCGGGGATCTCTCGCGCCGCAAGCTGTTGCCTGGGTTGTTTCATCTGGTGACTGCCGGGTTCATTCCGGCCTGGCGCATCATCGGCGTGTCCCTGGATAATATCGACGTCGAGGCCTTCAGGGCACTGACGCGCGCGGCCTTGACCGAGTTCTCAGGTCGCAAGATCACAGACAGTGCCTGGGCGACCTTTTCAGATAGCCTCGATTATGTGCCGATGTCTGCCGGTGGAGACGCTCTGAAGCAGGCGGTTGAGCGGGCCGAGACCTCGCTCGGATCTGAAAGTCGCCGGATCCATTACCTGAGCGTCCCGCCGAACGCCGCCTTGTCGGCAGTCCATTTGTTGGCGGAAGCGGGATTGATCGAACGTTCACGCGTCATCATGGAAAAGCCGTTCGGAACCGATCTGGCCAGTGCCCGACAGTTGAACAGTCGTTTGCACGAAGTCTTCGACGAAGAACAGATTTTCCGCATCGACCATTTTCTTGGCAAGGAAGCCGCGCAGAATATTCTGGCGTTCCGCTTCGGCAATGGCCTGTTCGAGCCGATCTGGAACCGCAATTTCATTGATCATGTCCAGATTGACGTGCCCGAGACTCTGGGCCTGGGCAAGCGCTCCGGCTTCTACGAACAGACCGGTGCTTTCCGCGACATGGTCGTGACCCATCTGTTCCAGATCCTCGGCTTCATGGCGATGGAGCCGCCAACCGCGCTTGAGCCATCCCCGATCAACGAGGAGAAGAACAAGGTCTTCCGGTCGATGACGCCCATTGATCCGAGAGATGTTGTTCGCGGCCAATATGTTGGCTACCGGTCGGAAGAGGGCGTTGATCCGGAGTCGGATACCGAAACATTCATCGCGCTGAAGTGCACCATCGATAACTGGCGCTGGGCTGGCGTTCCCTTCTTCCTGCGTACCGGCAAGCGCCTCGCCGAGGGACAGCGGATCATTTCCATCGCCTTCCGGGAGCCGCCCAAAAGCATGTTCCCGCTTGGGTCCGGTGTCGGCGCCCAAGGGCCGGATCACCTGACGTTCGATCTCGCTGATGCCTCCAAGATGTCGCTGTCGTTCTATGGCAAGCGACCGGGACCGGGCATGCGCCTCGACAAGCTCAGCCTTCAGTTTGCCATGCGTGACACTGGCCTCGTCGGTGAAGTGCTGGAAGCCTATGAACGGCTGATCCTCGATGCGATGCGCGGCGATCACACGTTGTTCACGACCGCCGAAGGGATCGAACGTCTCTGGCAGGTCTCGATTCCGCTTCTCGAGAACCCGCCACCTGTCCGGCTTTACCCGACCGGATCCTGGGGCCCCAAATCGATCCATCAACTGGTTGCCCCGCATGCCTGGCGATTGCCGTTTGAGCGTGCCTGGCGCGATCCAAATCCTGACGGGAGCTGATCCGGACGTCGTCTGGAATTGCCTTAAACCGGCAGATCTCCAGCGGTCTTGACCTCTTCCATGACCGTATAGGTGTGGGTTTGCCGAACGCCGGGCAGGCTGACGAGCGTCTCGCCTAGGAAGACGCGATAGGCTGCCATATCCGTGACGCGGGCCTTGATCAGATAGTCAAATCCGCCCGCCAGCATGTGGCATTCCAGAATATCCGGTGTGCGGCGAACGGCGGCGGCAAACTCTTCAAAGATCGTCTGGCTGGTTCGATCCAGCGTGATTTCGACAAAGATCAGCAGGTTTCGATCGAGTTTGGCCGGGTTGAGTTTGACGGTGTAGCCCTCGATGACGCCATCCCGCTGCAGCCGCTTGATGCGTTCAAAGGTGGCGGCCTGACTGAGATGGGCCTGACGCGCCAGTTCGACATTGGTCATGCGGCCATCGCGTTGCAGGAGGCGTAACAGGCGCTTGTCGGTCTCGTCCATGGATCTACCGAAGAAATGAGGGTTTCAAGCCGAATATAGGCGAATTTCTTCGGCGATGCATACGAAAATCCGAAGCACCTTTCGGCAAAAATCCGAATACTGCAAAGGGTCTTCACAAAAGAGGTGACCGCGATGACTGCTGCCATGGGTTCACAGACCGAGATCATAAGCCCGTCCAAGCCTTTCGCTGCCTTTCAAGCGGAACTCATCGCGCAGACGCCGCTACGCGCTGCGATCACCGCGCATTATCGGGCTGATGAAGCAACCTGTGTTCAGCGTCTGGCAAGCGTCGCCCGACTGACGCCGGACCAATCCCGGCAATCCAGTGATCTCGCCGCAAGGCTTGTCACCGCGTTGCGGGCCAAGGGAACACGTGGCGCGGTTGAAGGGCTGGTGCGTGAATATGATCTGTCGAGTCAGGAAGGCGTTGCGCTCATGTGCCTGGCGGAGGCGCTGTTGCGCATCCCGGACCGTGCGACGCGCGATGCCTTGATCCGCGACAAGCTTGCGGGAGGGGACTGGAAGAAGCATGTCGGGCATTCGCCGTCGCTCTTTGTCAATGCCGCGACCTGGGGGCTGGTCGTCACGGGCAAACTGGTGAGCACCGTCAATGAGACCGGGCTTGCCAATGCCTTGACGCGGCTGATCGCGCGCGGTGGCGAACCGATGATCCGGCTTGGTGTCGACATGGCCATGCGCATGATGGGCGAGCAGTTTGTCACCGGTCAGACGATCGGCGAAGCGCTGTCAAACGCACGACGCCTTGAGGCAAAAGGCTTTCGTTATTCCTATGATATGCTGGGAGAAGCGGCGACCACGGCGGCAGATGCCGAGCGGTATTTTCAGGACTATGAAACGGCCATTCACGCCATCGGCAAGGCATCGGCAGGTCGCGGGATCTACACGGGGCCCGGCATCTCGATCAAACTGTCGGCTCTGCATCCACGCTATTCGCGCCTTCAACGGGCCCGCGTTCTGGGCGAGTTGCTGCCCAGAGTTCAAATGCTGGCTGGTCTGGCAAAGAGCTACGACATCGGTCTGAACATCGATGCAGAAGAAGCTGACAGGCTTGAACTGTCGCTTGATATTCTGGAAGCGCTTGCATTGGATCCGGCCTTGGCTGGCTGGAACGGAATCGGTTTCGTCGTGCAGGCCTATTCGAAGCGCGCGCCCTTTGTGCTCGACTGGATCATTGATCTCGCCATGCGCAGCCAGCACCGCATCATGGTACGTCTGGTGAAGGGGGCCTACTGGGATAGCGAAATCAAGCGCTCCCAAGTGGATGGCCTTGATGGCTTTCCCGTCTATACACGCAAGGTGCATACGGATGTGTCCTATCTTGGCTGTGCCAGACAATTGCTGGCCGCGCGCGCAGATATATTCCCGCAATTCGCCACCCATAATGCCCAGACGCTGGCCGCGATTATGACAATGGCTGGACCGGAGTTTGCCGTGGGTGACTACGAATTCCAGTGCCTGCACGGCATGGGCGAGCCACTTTACGAAGAAGTCGTCGGCGAGGACAAACTTGATCGTCCCTGCCGGATTTATGCGCCCGTAGGAACGCATGAAACCTTGCTCGCCTATCTCGTCAGGCGCTTGCTGGAAAACGGGGCCAATTCCTCTTTCGTCAATCGTATCCAGGACCCGAAAGTCGCGATCGCAGATCTTGCGGCTGATCCGGTCGAACAGGTTCTGTCGCAACCATCGATCGGTACCCCGCATCCGAAGATCCTTTTGCCACGCGCGCTGTATGGTGCGTCGCGCGCCAATGCGTCCGGGATCGACCTGACCAATGAGCAGCGGCTGCATCAGCTCTATGAGGGCCTTGCAGCGTCGAACATGCATCAATGGATGGCTGTCCCCAACCGGTCTGACGGGGCAGCGTTGCCGCAGCCGGTGCGCAATCCGGCCAATCATTCAGATATCGTAGGGTCGGTAACGTTTGCTTCGCCATCGGACGTCGAGGCAGCCATATCCCGGGCCGTCTCGGCGGCAGCGTCGTGGCGGGTGACGCCTGCCAGCCAGCGGGTTGCATATCTTGAGCGAGCGGCTGACGTGATGGAAGCGCGCATGGACGAACTGATGGGGCTGATCGTGCGGGAAGCCGGAAAGTCTGTGCCGAACGCCATTGCCGAGGTTCGCGAAGCCTTCGATTTCCTGCGCTATTATGCTGCCGAAGGTCGAAATCTCGCCGATGCAAGGCCCTTGGGTGTCGTGGCGTGTATTTCGCCGTGGAACTTTCCGCTCGCGATCTTCACTGGTCAGGTTGCGGCCGCGCTGGCGGTTGGCAACACAGTTCTTGCCAAGCCTGCCGAAGAAACGCCGCTCATTGCTGCCGTCGCCATTGACTTGCTGCATGAGGCGGGCATCCCGGCGGACGTGGTGCAATTGGTGCCCGGTGCAGGCGATGTTGGTGCCCGACTGGTTGCTGATCCGCGCATAGCCGGCGTTGTTTTTACGGGCTCGACCGAGGTTGCGCGCCTTATTCAGCGTCAATTGTCTGAGCGACTTAATCCCGATGGTCGCCCGGCGCCGTTGATCGCTGAAACAGGCGGCCAGAATGCCCTGATTGTTGATTCCAGTGCGCTCGCCGAACAGGTCGTTGCCGACGTGATGGCGTCTGCCTTCGACAGTGCCGGGCAACGCTGCTCTGCCCTCAGAATCCTGTGTTTACAGGATGATATCGCCGATCGCGTCCTTACGATGTTGCGTGGGGCACTCGCCGAAATGCGTGTCGGCAATCCGGACAGGCTTTCGACTGACATAGGCCCGGTCATCAGCCTGCAGGCCAAGGAGATGATCGAGGCCCATATCGAGCGGTTCAGGCAACTAGGCCGCGCTGTGCACCGATCCGAGTTACCGGAAGACTGTGTGCATGGGACATTTGTCGCGCCCACGATCATTGAAATTGCGTCCATTGATGAGCTTGAACGCGAGGTGTTCGGGCCCGTGCTGCACGTGCTCAGGTTTGATCGTGGTGATATCGACGAGGTCGTGTCCGCGATCAATGTAAGCGGCTACGGCTTGACGTTCGGGATCCACAGCCGGATTGACGAAACGATTGACCATGTCGTTTCACGCGTTGCTGCGGGCAATATCTATGTAAATCGCAATCTGATCGGTGCTGTCGTCGGTGTCCAGCCGTTTGGGGGCAATGGGCTGTCAGGGACCGGACCCAAGGCAGGCGGGCCGCACTATCTGCACAGGCTTGCCGATGCTGGGACCGTGTCAATCGAGGCTTTGCATACTCCGCGTGAGTTGCAAGGGCCGGTCGGGGAACGAAATCTCTATAGTCTTGAACCACGTGGGCGCGTGCTCTGCATCGCATCGACGCCGGAAGAACTGGTGCGCCAGGTTTCTGCGGCATCGGCGAGCGGCAACAGGGTTTTGGTTGCAACCGGGCAAAGGTCGATGCTGGCGAGGAGCGTGAATGTACACCTCGTTGATGAAGCGAGCGATTTCGGTAGCGAGGATTTTGATGCCGCCCTGTTCGAGGGCGAGATCGACGACCTGATCGCGCTGAACCGCCAGCTTGCGCTGCGTCCCGGTCAGATAGTGGCCATTCATTTGAAAGACGCGACGGGGGCTTATCCCAGTCATTGGTTGGTGCGTGAAAGATCAATGAGCATCAATACGACAGCTGCTGGTGGTAATGCCAATCTGATGATGATTGATTAAGATCTGTCATGTGATGGAATTGGCAAAGATCGTTGCCAGGCATCATTGCCGCCTACTCGAACTCACCCAGCAATCTGGGGCCCAAAAGCTTCAACTCCCCAAGAGCATTAATCTCAAATTAGGTTCGGTACGATACAAGATCGGTTACAGAACTGTAACTGGCCAGATTTGGACCGTTTGAGGTAGCCGTGACGCAATTGAGTCGTTTGAAGAGTTATATGGGGGTGACGCGGGCTGTCGTGTTTGCCGCCTCCAGGCTCTCGACGCTCCTTGCGCTGGCGCTGCTTTCCTTCCTTTGGGGTGGCACATTCCTCTATCTCCAGATCGACAGGGAACGAACAATTGATGCAGCCATTGCAAACACGAGCAATATGGCCAGATTGTTCGAAGAACATGTCGCGGAATCTCTGAAAGAAGTCGATCAAACATTACAATTTGTTCGTCATGCCTATGAACAGGACCCGCAAGGCTTTGATCTGCCTGCCTGGACGACGAACGGCTATCTGCAACATGGCTTGACTGTTCAGATGTCAATGATCGGCCCGGATGGCATGTTGTTCGCGACGAATGTGGCGCGCAAACCTGCTCCAATGGATCTGTCCGACCGGGAACATTTCAAGGTTCATGTCAACGGCACAAGGGACGAGCTGTTCGTCTCAAAGCCGGTGCTCGGTCGGGCATCTGGCAAATGGACGATCCAATTGACGCGGCGGGTTACCAAGCCCGATGGATCGTTTGGCGGCGTGATCGTCGCATCGGTGGATTCTTATTATCTCTCGCGGTTCTTTGAGCAAATCGATCTGGGAGCCGAAGGCTCGATCACGCTGCTCGGTACCGATGGCGTCATTCGGGCACGTGGCGGTATTCTTGCGTCAGATCTGGGGAGATCCGTAGCGGGCACCGAATTTTTTCAGTTCGCGAATTCATCGGCCAGAGGTTCCAAGATCATTGATGGTATTGGTGTCAAGGGTCGCCGGATCATCAGCTTCCGGCGCATGAAGGATTTCCCGCTGATCGTCACTGTCGCCCAGTCAGAAGCGGAGGTTCTGGCCGGGTATGAACAGGAAAAGCAGATCTTCATCTGGACGACAACGGCGCTCTCGGTTGTCCTGCTGATCGTGATGTGGGTCGGTGTCGTTCATGAACTGCGCCTGATGCGGGCGCGAAATGCGCAGGCGACGAGCGAGCGCCGTGCACTGAGCAAGTCTCTCGAACTTGAAGCGACGCTGCGGCACACGAGCCAGGGTATCGTCATGCTCGATCGCAACAAACATCTTCGGGTGATCAATCCTCGTGCAATTGAACTGCTCGGACTCGGCGCTACGGCGATGATCGGCAAACCATTGCCGACGAATGTCACTCACATGCTGAGCGATGCCGAATCAAAGTCTCCCGAGAATTCGTCAGTCGAGATCTCACTTGATCCCGATATCACGATTGCCTTGTCCAGTTCGTCTCTCCCCGATGAAGGTACGCTCTATACGTTGACGGATATTTCCCAGCACAAGCGTAATGAGGCTGTACTGGCGGATGCGCGTGATCGGGCAGAGGCTGGTGCGCGTGCGCGTGCATCATTCCTTGCAACGATGAGCCATGAAATCCGGACACCTCTTAACGGTGTCATCGGGATGACCCAACTTCTGGATGATTGCGACGACGTCGAGGAGCGCAAGACCTATATTGATACGATGCGGCGGTCGGCTGAACACTTGCGCATGATTATCGAGGATATTCTCGATATGTCGAAGCTGGACGCAGACCGGATGACATTCGAGTTTGTGCCGTTCGATCTGGCTGAGACCGTCAGGACATCGATCGAAATGGTCGAGCCTGCAGCAGCAGAGAAAAAGCTGGTGCTCAGTTCCACCATCGACCCGCATTTGCCGTCCCGGCTCATGGGTGATCCTGGCCGTCTGCGGCAGGTGCTGCTGAACCTGCTTGGTAACGCCGTCAAGTTCACCGCCGTTGGCTCGGTCAAACTCGAAGTTGATGCGATCGATGTGCAGGACAAGCCCGGTCTACAGATGCTGCGCTTCCGCGTGACTGACACCGGGATTGGTATGGCTCCCGATGACTTGGGCAAGTTGTTCAAGGATTTCAGTCAGATAGATGGCTCGATTACCCGTCGTTTCGGCGGTACCGGGCTTGGTCTTGCAATTTCAAGGAAACTCGCCGAGAACATGGGCGGCGAGATTTCCGTGACCAGCGAAATCGGCGTCGGTTCGACCTTCATGGTTCTCTTGCCGATCTGCCCGGCCGAAGAGTCCAGACAACCGGCGGCCGCACCTGCGCCAGCGAAAACCCTTGCACCGGCAGAATCCCGTGGCCTTGATCTGCTCCTGGCCGAAGACAGCCCCACAAACACGATGGTCGCGACCCGTCTCTTACAGAAACTCGGTCATCGGGTAACAGCTGTCGTCGACGGCGTCGAAGCGCTCGATGCATTGTCAAAACAGAGTTTTGATGCCATTTTCATGGACGTCATGATGCCGCGTATGGACGGACTGACCGCGACGCGTCTGATCCGTTCGAGCGGTGCGCCTTATGCCAATATCCCAATCATTGCCCTGACAGCCGCTGCCCTGTCTGAAGATCGTGATGAGGCATTTGCGGCGGGCGTCAATTGTTTTGCCACGAAGCCGGTCTCATCTGATCGCATGCGGGCGTCGTTGGAGCAGGCGTTGGGTCAACTGCCCGTCGCCGTTTAGGCGGTATTCTCGACCTGCCAAAACTTCGGGCCATTAAAGTGTTGCGATCGTCTTCAGTGCACCGTCAAGCGCAATGCCGTTTTCGTCCAGAAGGGCCGCTCGTTGCAATCGGCTGAGCCAATCGCCCCCGTCCGAACGTCCGACCAATGCGGGAATGGCTGAGAGGACGCGATCAAATTTTGATGTGCCGCGCCTATGCGTGTCCGAATAGCCTTTGACGAGGCGACGTGCCCGAATGATCTGCACGGCGAGGTCATAATTCACGGGTAAAACGTCTGTTGCCGCTTTCAGCCAGCTTTCCCGATGTGCCACCTCCCGCTCATGCCGCAAGGTCATTCGGCGGTGTGATTTGAAGCCAGCAATCATGTACAGAACGAGGAACCATGCAATCGTGCCGGAACGCACCCGTCGACCTCGATTGACGATCCTGTCCAATGCGTTGAACAATTTGGGCCGTGCCTCGATCCAGCGGCCAAGACCCCGTGGCAAGGATCCGCAGACCTCTTCCATTCTTGGGTGCATATAGTCGACCGTGTAGACAATCTGGTGATCGAGGGCACCGACTTCCGAGCGGATTCGATCATGCCGACCTTCCCGGGTCTTCAGATCCGCAACCCGGTAAATGTCATCGTAAGCCATCGCGACTGCGACATATTTGGCTGCCTCCAACGTGAATTGAAAGGTCTTCGGCTCTCCTCCGGCTAATCTGTCGATCTGGAGGAGGTCGTTCAAACGCGCGAGATATTCCTCGGCGTATTCAACATCCTGAAAATCCACCAGTTTCTTGCAACCGGCAAAGAGCATGGGATGCAGCGCTTCCGGGAAATCCGACTTGATATGTTCGACGAGTGCATTCAGCTTCGGATGCCAGGCGTCCCCTGGCAACGGTGAAAAGCGCTTTTCGGGCGTCCGCGAAATGGCATCACGTTTGGGTGCCTGCGCGCGTTCAAAACTCGCGTTGAACGCGCGCAGACTGGCGTCAATACCCTTGCCGCCAGCGCGTATGGTGGCCTCGAAGTCCGACTTGCTGAACGGAAGCAAGCCACTGCCTGCCAATGCGCCAAACATTGTCGCGGAGATAACGCTGCCCTGTTTTGTCGCCAGCAACTCCATGTCGAACGCGATTGTCCGTTTGGCGGCAAAATCCGTCGCCTCGACAACAACACCGGGATCACCGATGCCGTCACCTGGCTTTTCCTTTTCGCCGACAGCGTAGGATCGATGTGTCGAGGCGATCAGGGTTGTCCGGTCAGGTGTGACCAATCCGCGCAACACCGAACGCCCGGCTTCCATGAGTTCGGCGGCCATGACGATGTCGACATCGCCCGGTGTTGGCATGAGCGACAGAACCGGCCTGCTCCCAACGGGCGCCTTCAGCAGTTCTATGTAATAGATCGTCGCTCCCGTGCGTTGTGCCACGCCGGGGACTGAGGTCGATTGAGCGAACCAGCCACAGGATTCCGCGAGTGCAACAATCCAGTCGGCAAGGACGCCGCCACCCTGGCCCCCCATCGCAAGGATGGCCAGGGTGATGGGCTTGTCGGAACTCAAGGTCGAACGATCGGGCAGGGCGGTATCCGGACTCATATCGCGGCACCGTCGGTAAACACGATACGCCGCGAGTCACGTCTTGACTTTAGCCAGCTAATGATGGTCTCGCGGACGCGCGCCAGGAACTTGTCCAGACGCGAGGGATTATGAATAATGTCTGCCCGATAGAAGGAGGGGCACAAGATCGCGGCTTCTGAGACCTCGCCGCAATTGCCGCAGCCGACACAGGAGTTATCGATGACGGCGACCGGGTCGTCTCGCAACGGATCGTCCGTGTGCTTGACAGACAGAGACGGACAGCCAGACAAGCGAATGCAAGCATGGTCTCCGGTGCAGATATCCGCATCGATACCAAAGCGCTCCTTCACGACGCGATCTCCGCGCTTCACCGCCTCGTTGAACAGCGGCTTCACCCGGCGCTGCTTGTTGAGCATGCATTCCGACGACGCGACAATGATCTTCGGGCCGCTCGCTGTTGAACTCAGTGCCTCCTTCAGAGTCGCCCGCATCCTGGCGACATCATAGGTCCTGTCGATCTGACGGACCCAGGTCGCGCCAATCCCGCGAACCGCTGAAACGATGGAATTATTGGTCTTGCGACGGGGGTTGAGCGCACGCGAAGACAGGACATCCTGGCCACCGGTAGCCGCTGAATAATAATTATCAACGACGAGAATGACGCCATCGTGCCTGTTGTAGACCGCGTTGCCGACGGAAGACGTCAGCCCGTTGTGCCAGAACCCGCCGTCGCCCATGATCGAGATTGATTTCTTGTCGGCCTTGACGTTGAAGGCTGATGCCGATGCCGGTCCCAGCCCGTACCCCATGGTCGTCGCGCCGATATTGAAAGGCGGCAGGATCGAAAACAAATGGCAGCCGATGTCAGCGGCCACGTGATGCTGGCCCAGTTCCTGTTCGACCAGTTTCATGGCCGCGAAGATCGGTCGTTCCGGACAACCGATACAGAAACCGGCTGGCCGTTGCGGGACGACCTCGGTCAGCGCCTTCACGCGCGGATCTGCCAGCACGGCGGACGGATCGGCAATCGGCGGCTGATTGCCGAGATAGTGCCGCGCATAAGTCTCGAGAAACGACCGGATGCCCTTGACCAGCACGGGCGCGGTATATTCACCGCCCATCGGCAAGACATCCTTGCCCGAAACGCGGGTCTGGATGTCTCGTTTGCGCAAGATCGCGTTAAGCGACTGCTCCAGGTAATCGGGAGCGCCCTCCTCGATCATGAGAACAGCAGACTTGTTCGCGCAGAAGGCCGTCAGTTCGTCGTCGATGAGTGGATAGGCCACGTTCAACACATAAAGCGGAACGGCAGATTGTCCGTAGACATCGGCAAGGCCCAGTTGTTGGAGGGATCGCAGTGCCGAGTTGTAGAGCCCTCCGAGCACGATGATCCCGATGGAGCCGTCTTGCGGGCCGAAATGTTCATTGAGGCGCTTCGACTTGATGAACTCGATCGCGGCAGGCAACCGCTTTTCCAGCTTTTCCTTTTCATGTGCGAAGGACGCAGGCGGCAGGACAATTCGCGCCGTATCGCGCAGGGGATTTTCAAGCGCTTGCCGAAGCGTGTAATCGGGGCGCTTGTTCGACTTGGCAGTAAAGGCGCCGTGGACGTGACAAGTGCGAATGCGCACTTCCAGCATGACCGGCGTATTGGAAGCCTCGGACAGCGCAAATCCGGCCTCGACCATATCGACGATGGAAGACAGGTTGGGGCGCGGATCGAGCAACCAGATTTGCGATTTCATCGCAAAGGCGTGGCTGCGCTCCTGCATGATGGACGAACCCTCACCGTAATCCTCGCCGATAATGATCAGGGCACCGCCAGTGACGCCGGAGGAGGCGAGATTCGACAAGGCATCGGATGCGACATTGGTACCGGCAGTCGATTTCCATGTCACAGCACCGCGGATCGGGTACATGACCGACGCAGATAGCATCGCCGCGGCTGCGGCCTCCGAGGCGGATGTCTCGAAATGGACGCCGAGATCATCAAGGACGTCCCTGGCATCAGCGAGAACATCCATCAGGTGGGAAATCGGCGCGCCCTGATAACCGCCGACATAGGATACACCGGACTGCAACAGGGCTTTCGTGATTGCCAGAATGCCTTCACCGCGAAAGATGTCACCTTCGCCGAGTTTCAGATCTTCGACTTCACGGGCAAATGAACGTTCAGCCATGATGCACTCGCTGCCGGTTTGATGCGTTCAGGATGTCAATCTTCAGGTCCGAGGCCTCGTCGGCATCGGCCTCAATAGGTTGCGAACATCCGCTCGATCTCCGCATCATCCTGCGTCACCGTGAGGGCGAGCGCCAGAAGAATTCGCGCCTTTTGTGGCGTGAGATTATCAGCGATCAGGAAGCCGTTTTCGGTGTGCCGACGTCCCTTGAAGGTTCGGCCAGATCCGGAGCGCGATGAAATCAGCACCTTCGTCCCATGTGCTTTGACCGCCTCAATCAGCACGTCATTATCTGCGCTGCCGTTAAAGCCCGGCGCAAATGCCGCACAGACAATGCCCTTTGCGCCAGCTGCGACAAATGCCCGCGCCGCCGTGCCATCTGACCCGACATAGGAATAGATGATATCGACACGTGGCAGGAAATCGAGATCACGAACATCGAATTCGGTATCCGGGTACACAGCCCGGATCGGCTTGCGATAGTAGGCGATCGCATCCCCATCCGCATGACCCAGCACGCCGAAATCGGGAGACCGAAATGTCTGAAGCCGCGTGGTCGAGGTCTTGGTCACCTCGCGCGCGGCCTGGATTTCGTCATTGAGGACAACGAGGACACCTAGTCCACGGGATTGCGGCGACGCGGCGACGCGGATTGCGTTGGCGAGATTGAGCCCGGCATCCGTCGACATGGCCGACGCCGGGCGCTGCGCGCCAACCAGAACAATCGGAAGAGTCACCTTGGCTGTCAGGGACAGGAAATAGGCGCTTTCCTCGAGGCTGGATGTGCCATGCGTGATGACAATGCCTGCCAGATCCGGATGGTCAGCGACGAGACGGTCACACGTCCGCAGCAGGCCCTTCCAGTGCTCGAAGGTGATATTGTAGCTCGGGATCGCCTGATACCGGACCGGGATGATGTCTGCGAATGCATGCACGTCTGCGAATTTTTCGACAAGCTCATCAGCCTGCAACATGACGCCGTTGGCGATATAATCCAGGATATCAAAGGGATTGGCACCGATTGACGAGATTGTTCCGCCGGTTCCAATGACAGCGACCTTCGGCTTCATGGCGATTCCTTTATGGCTTGTCTGGTCATTTCACGTTCGCGCCCCATGTTGGGGAGGAGATGTGCATCTAGGGGCATGAATTTGCGATAACTTCGGCGGATTTGGATCTCATGTCAAAGGGATCGCCGAAAAAAGGCATAGTCTTGTTTGCCTGAAAGGGCTTGATATTCTAGTGTTTTGGCCGAACGGGGAAATGTGAATGATCCTGGAACGCGACGTGGCCGGTGGAGCAGCAGACTTGAAAGTGCTCCCGGCAACGAAGGAGACTTTCCGCAACGGCATGGCAAAGCTCGGGGCCGCTGTGACCATCGTCACATCCGACGGGCCTGCGGGGTTGGCCGGTTTCACGGCGACAGCAGTCAGCAGCGTGACGGATGAGCCGCCGACATTGCTTGTCTGTCTCAATCGCAATGCATCCGTTTTTCCCACAATCCGCGCCAATGCTGTTGTTGCGGTCAACATCCTCGCGCCCCATCATGTGGAGCTTGCAAACCTGTTTGGCGGCAAGACACCGCTTGAGGCCCGGTTCGCTGGTGCGAATTGGCAACGGGGGGAAACCGGTGCGCCGCTGTTGACTGACGCGCTGGCGTGTTTTGATTGCCGCATCACCCAATTGTTCGACGTTGGAACGCATGCCATTCTGATCTGCGCGGTCGCCGGGATCAGCGGTGAATACGGACCGGCTGGTCTGGCGTATTTTGATCGCGCTTACCATCGGGTCGGTGGTTGATAGCTGACGAAGCAGCAGCACGCGCTTTGTCTGAAAACCTGTGATCAGCCAATGAGTTTAGCGGCTTATCGCGAACGCAGCATCAACCGCGTCACCAAGCCGTTCCACGATCACGTCTATGTCATCGCTTGTCACGATGAAGGGTGGTGCAACGAGGATATGATCGCCGTAAACACCATCGATTGTCCCACCGCCGGGATAGACCATCAACCCGCGCTCCATGGCCTCGCGCTTCACATGGGTGTGGAGTTTTCGTTTTGGATCGAGCGGGGCCTTGGTTGAACGATCCGCGACCAGTTCGATGCCGCAAAACAAGCCTCGTCCTCGGATGTCACCGACAAAATGGTGGTTGGCAAAGCGCTCGGTCAAACGCTGCTGCAGGTATGTTCCCTGGCGCATGACATTTGCGAGCAGCTTGTCGCGGTGAATGACTTGCTGGACTGCGAGACCAGCTGCGGCCGCCATCGGATGGCCCATATAGGTATGACCGTGCTGGAAAAAGCCCGATCCCTTTGAAAAGGCTTCAAAAATGTGGCTGCCGAGTAGCACCGCGCCTATCGGCTGATAACCACCACCCAGGCCCTTCGCGATTGTCATTAGATCCGGACTAACGCCATCCTGTTCGCAGGCATGCAAGGTGCCGGTCCGCCCTATGCCGCACATGACTTCGTCGAGAATGAGCAGCACGCCGTAGCGGTCGCAGATGGCCCGGATGCGTTTCAGATAATCGGCCACGGGCGGTACTGCGCCAGCCGTCGCGCCAACAACCGTCTCGGCCACGAAGGCCATGACCTGATCTTCGCCCAGTTCAAGGATCTTGTCCTCCAGCGCTTGGGCCGCGCGTGCGGCATAGGCCTCATCGTTTTCATCAGCGCGTTGGAAGCGATACGCGTAACAGGGATCGATATGGTGCGTTTCGATCAGCAGCGGCTTGAACTGCGCTCGGCGCCATTCATTGCCGCCGGCCGCAAGCGCGCCAAGTGTGTTGCCGTGATAACTTTGCCTGCGTGCGATCACGTGCCGACGCTGTGTCTGCCCTTTTTCAACGAAATATTGGCGCGCCATCTTCAGGGCCGCTTCTACGGCCTCCGAACCGCCGCTGACGAGATAGACATGATCGAGGCCTTCAGGGGCGTCGGCTACGAGTTGGTCTGCGAGCCGTTCGGCGATTTCAGTCGTGAAAAAGCCGGTATGGGCATAGGCGAGCTGATCGAGTTGCGCATGCAGGGCAGCAATGACATCCGGGTGGCCATGACCCAGACATGAAACTGCTGCGCCGCCGGAGGCGTCGATGTAGCTTTTCCCCGTGGCGTCAAAGAGTTCAATGCCCCTGCCGCCAACTGCGACCGGCATCTGGGCGTTGGCAGCACGGTGCAGGATATGCGTCATCGGGCGTCTCGCGGTTGATGGGACCATTCAATGTCTCATGATTTAAGCGGCGAAAGATGAGGGAAGTAAACCCGGTCGGTCCGATAAATTGCTGAATGCGCAAGTCCGGTCGGCGATATCGATAACACGCTAACAGAATCTCGGATGACGATTTCTCGCTATGCGTCCGTGCGTCTTGTCCGCCGGAGTCCGGCATGTCAAAAGGGCAACAAGATAAATCTTGGGGGAACTGCGATGAACGGTGCTGAAAGTCTGGTTCACACTTTGCTGGCGAACGATGTTGATACATGCTTTGCCAATCCCGGAACCAGCGAGATGCATTTCGTCGCGGCGCTGGATCGCATCGATGGCATGCGGTGCGTACTGGGCCTGTTTGAAGGCGTTGTTTCGGGAGCCGCTGACGGCTATGCGCGGATGGCTGACAAGCCCGCAGCAACGCTTTTGCATTGTGGACCCGGCATGGCGAACGCGATGGCCAATCTGCACAATGCGCAGAAGGCGCGTACGCCGATGGTCAATATTGTCGGCGATCAGGCGACCTATCACCGTCCCCTCAATGCGCCGCTGACGGCGGCGACCGCGACCTGGGCGGCTCCCTTTTCGGTCTGGATGGAAACGACGGTTGACCCGGCTGAAGTTGGGGCACGAGCCTCAGAGGCGGTCCGGGCAGCTCGGTCCGGAGCTGGTGGGATCGCGACCTTGATCCTGCCCTCGGATGCCTCCTGGGGCGATGGTGGCGTTGTTGCAGCCAAGCTGAATGTGCCGGAACGCAGACGGATTGACGATGCAGCTGTTCAGGAAGCGGCCCGGTTGATCAAGGCAGGCAAGGCTGCCCTGTTGCTCGACGGGATCGCTCTGCGCGAAGAGGGACTGGCGCTTGCAGAACGCATCCGTCAGCACACCGGTGCAAGATTGCTGGCGCCGACGAGCGTTGCCCGCATTGAGCGTGGTCCGGGCCGTGCCGCCGTCGAACGCATTCCCTACGTCGTTGATGTCGCTCACGCAGCGCTGGCAGACGTCGGCAGTCTCATCATGGTTGGCGCCGAGCGTCCGGCGACCTTTTTCGCCTATCCCGGCAAGTCGGGCACGCCGGAGCCGGAAGAGGCCATCCGGCACAGGCTGGCCGCACCTGATGACGATGTCCTCGATGCGCTTGCCCGGCTCGCCGATGCATTGGGCGCGCCGCAGGCTGTCGTTGCCGATCATGGTCCGAGCCCGGAAATGCCAAAGGGCAAGCCAACCTCGCAAGGTTTTGCCCAGATGCTGACGAACGTGATGCCGGAGAACGCCATCATCGTGGACGAAGCCGTGAGTTTTGGCCGGGCCTTTGCCGCCAATACGGTGGCTGCACCGCGTCACGACTGGCTGCAATTGACGGGCGGCGCAATCGGTATTGGTCTGCCGCTGGCCACGGGGGCGGCCCTCGGTGCTCCCGGGCGTCGTGTGATCACGCTTCAGGCTGACGGGTCAGCGCTCTACACAGTCCAGGCGCTCTGGACGCAGGCGCGCGCGAAGCTTGATGTCACGACGATCATCTTCTCCAACCGCGCTTACGCCATCCTGCAAGGCGAATTCACCAATGTCGGTGTCGATGGTCCTCCGGGTGCGACCGCCATGGGCATGATGCAGCTGACAAATCCGTCGATTGACTGGATCAAGCTGTCCCAGAGTTTTGGTGTCGAAGCCGCACAAGCCCATACCCTTGAGGAATGCGCTGACCTAATCCTCGCTGCCGACCGGCGCGGCGGACCATTCCTGATCGAGTTGTTGATCGACTGAACCCTTTGCCCGACATCGGCTTAGCGCCGGTCCTCTGCCAGCAATGGCCACGCCAGATCCTGCTCGGAGATGACGATGGGCGTTTCCGGCCAGACGATCCCGATGGCGGGGTCGTCGAACCGGAAGCCGCGCGCATGGCCGGGTTCAAAGATCCTGCCCATCTGGTAAAGCACGTCGGTCTGAGGCTCCAGCGTCAGGAAACCATGCGCGCAGCCTTCCGGGATCAATAATGCGTTTCCGGTATCGGCATCGAGATATCGACCTATCCAGTGCCGATACGTAGGCTCGTCCGGCCGCAAGTCGACGACACAGTCGAAAATGCGACCGCGAACGACCCGGACGACTTTCGCTTCCGCATGCGGCGCCTCCTGATAATGCATGCCGCGCATGGTAAGCCGCTGATCATTGCGTGACAGATTGATCTGCTGCGAGCCAAATGTGAGCCCGGCGACGGCAAATTCCTCGGGGCAATAGGCCCGAGCGAAGAATCCGCGTTGATCGCGGTGCGGCTGGAGCTGTACCTCGATGACGCCAACAATCTCGGTCTTCACGAACAGCATTGGCATTACCCGTTTTACGCCGAACCGTCAGCTCACAAAACCCTGGTTTGGGGAACGGCGACGACAAATTGACCTCCCCACTCCGACACATAACTGAGCGATGCGCAGATTTCTTCACACAGGTTCCACGGCAATATCACAAGATAGTCTGGCCGGAAGGTCCGGATCTCGTCGGGAGACAGCACGGGAATATGGCTTCCCGGCAGCAGTTTGCCCTGCTTGGCCAGACTGCGATCAAAAACCTGGCCGATATCTTCCCGCGTGATGCCGCAGACATTCAGGAAGGTGTTGCCCTTCGCAGCTGCGCCATAGGCGGCAATTGTCTTGCCGGCTAATTTTTCTTCAGCCAGAAAGGCCTTGAACGACGCCTTGACCTCATCCACACGCTCGGCAAACCCGGCGTAACCACTCAAGTCATCGAGCTTCGCCACCGATTCCTTCTCACGTAACAACCTGAGACGTTCGGTCTCCACATGATCTGCCGCTTCATGGCAGGCAAAGACGCGTAGCGAGCCACCGTGTGTCGGCCATTCCTCGACATCGAATACACGAAGCCTGGCGCTAGCCAGCACCTTTTCGACGCTGACCAGCGACAGGTAGGAATAATGCTCGTGGTATATCGTGTCGAACTGGGTTTGCGCGATCAGATTGAGAAGATGCGGGAATTCAAAGGTCGCGACCCCGTCCGGGGTGAGCAGGATCGGAAATCCGGCGACGAAATCCGCTATGTCTGGCACGTGGGCCAGGACATTGTTTGCTGCCATCAAATCCGCGCTGATGCCTTCGCTGGCAAGTCGCCTCGCCGTCTCACGTCCAAAAAATGCGACATCTGTTGCCACGCCGCGGGCGCGTGCCACCTCGGCGACATTGGCTGCCGGTTCTATCCCCAGGACCGGAATGCCCTTGGCAACAAAGTGCTGCAATAGATAACCGTCGTTGCTCGCGATCTCGACGACGCGTGACGACGAACTCAATCCGAACCGCTCGGTCATGGCGTCAGCATACAGGCGCGCGTGCGCAACCCAACTGTCGGAGTAAGATGAGAAATAGGCATAGTCGGAAAAGATGGCTTCCGGGGAAACGGGGTCTTCGGCCTGAACCAGAAAGCAGGATCCACAGACGTAGACTTTGAGCGGATAAGCCTTGTCACGCCCTTCAGCCGCCTCTTCGGCAGTCAGATAGCTGTTTGCCAGCGGTGTCTCTCCGAGCTCGACAAATGTTGTTGTCAGTTCGCTCTTGCAGAACCGGCACTGGCGGAAGTCGGTCATAAAAGACAGAGCCTTTTGTTAGGGCATCCCGCAGTAGGCATCGATCTGGCCCAGCGTCACGGATCGCGCATCTGTCCCGGACAGGACGGTCGAATACCAGTCAGCAGTCCAGTCGATCAAGCGATCTCCCGTGACCCTGTCGCGCCAACCCAGATGGTCCCGGGATTTCGACGCATCTATGGCCAATTTGGACATCTCGATTGAGGCCTCGTCGTACCGAACATCGAAGCTGGCCGGTTTCCCAAGCGCCTTGAGAAGATGGAACGCCAATTCGCCAACTGTCAACGCACGCGCCGGTTCAGGGCCGAAATTCAGGGCAGGCGGCAAGGTCATGCCGGAGCCAAGCCCTTCGGCGTAAAGGAGATAACCTGCGATACAGTCGAGGACGTGCTGCCAGGGTCGCGTCGCTTCGGGCATCCGTAAGGTCAATTCAGTGTTCTGCATCACGGACCGAACGATGTCACTCACGATCCGGTCATACGAAAAATCGCCACCACCAATGACATTGCCGCCGCGTGCCGTCGCAACTCGCACATTTTGGTGCTCGAAATAGCTTGACCTGAAGCTTGCGGTTATCAACTCGACTGCTGCCTTGGAGGCTGAATACGGATCCTTGCCGCCGAGCCGGTCGTCTTCGGTGAAAGCCCTGTCGCCATTGGCGTTGCTGTAAACCTTATCGGTCGTGACAACGAGAACAGTGGTCAGCGATGATGCCGATCGCAGGGCCTGCAACAGATGGGTCGTGCCCATGACATTGGTGGCCATCGTCTCGATTGGGTCGGCAATCGCCGCCCTGACAAGCGGCTGAGCCGCCAGATGCAGGACAATCTCCGGGTCAGCGGCCGTAACGGCCTTCTCGACTGATCGCCGGTCTTGCAGGTCTCCGATCATCGAATTGAGATCGGCATCAACCCTCGCCAACTCATATAGCGATGGCTGGGTATCGGGGGCGCGCGCGAAGCCAGTGACACGTGCGCCAAGTCGCGCCAGCCACAGGGCTGTCCATGCCCCCTTGAAGCCGGTGTGCCCGGTCAGGAAAACCCGCTTTCCACGCCAGAAAGTCTGGTCTGGCAGTCGGCCCGGCGTCACCAGCATTTCCACGGTGCCTTGCCGGTAGCCCAGAGGTGTTCCAACTGGGTCTTGTCGCGCAGCGTATCCATGGGACGCCAGAACCCCGTGTGTCGATAAGCCTGCAATTGCCCCGAGGCAGCCAGGTGTTCGAGAGGTTCGGCTTCCCAGGACGTCTGGTCGCCATCGATCAGATCAAGCACCGAGGGCTTCAGGACAAAAAAGCCGCCGTTGATAAAGACATTGTCACCGGGCGGCTTCTCGATGAATCGTTCGACACGGTCCCCGTCCAGCGATAGCGCGCCGTAGCGGCCCGGTGGCACGACTGCGGTCAGGGTTGCCTCGCGACCGTGGTTGCGATGAAAGGCAGTCAATGCCGTAATGTCGATGTCGGCCACGCCGTCGCCATAGGTAAAACAAAAGTCTTCGCCCGGTGTCAGATAATTGGCGACACGTTTCAGTCGACCGCCAGTCATAGAGGCGGCACCGGTGTCCACCAGTGTGACGCGCCAAGGCTCGGCAGTGGTCAGGTGATAATCGATCGTATTGTTGCGCGCATCAATTGTAACATCGGAATTATGCAGAAAGAAATTGGCGAAATATTCCTTGATCATATAGCCCCGGTAGCCGAGGCAGATGATGAAATCCGTAATCCCGTGAACGGCATAGATCTTCATGATATGCCAGAGGATCGGTCGATCACCGATTTCGATCATCGGTTTTGGGCGAAGATGGGACTCCTCGGAAATTCGGGTGCCCAATCCTCCTGCCAGGATGACCGCTTTCATGAATCGCCCACTCTCGAGTTGATCCGTCTCGCGGGTGTATCAGCGTAATGCTTGAGTTCCAATAGGGATAGACAGCGTGATTTCCCGGCATCACGTAATGTTCGTCCGAACAGGCCGCCGGAACAGTTTGTTGCGCTTTCGAGGCAGGTCAGCGGCTCTTGTGCCGGAAATGATGCAGCGTCTGTTTGGGCATGCCCCTTGGCTTGGGATCAGACCGTCAGCCGAGTTTCGGATTGACCTTTCCTGCCAGATAGGTCCACTCGGCGCTCAATTGTGTGCCAAAATAAGACAGGCTACCAATGATCCCAACTGATATCAGCGCCGCAATCAGGGCATATTCCATAGCAGTCGAACCGGAGTCATCCGACATGAACGATCGCAAGAGGCCGCTTGATTGGCAAAGGCGCCAACTTGTTCCTATTGACAGCATCAGTGGCCTCAAGTTTCAGATCAGGTCCTGCAGGAACGGGATCAACGGCTCATCGGCGGGTGGCATCGGATAGTCCCGTAATTTTGCCGGTCTGACCCACTTTAAAACCTGCCCCTCGCGAGCCGCTGGACTGCCCGTCCATCGTCTGCAGACCCATAGTGGCATCAACATATGAAAATCCGCATAACGAAACGACGCAAACGTCAGGGGTGCAAGACACTCGGTTTTAACGTCAATTCCGAGTTCTTCCTTAAGCTCTCTGATCAAGCACTCCTCAGGCGTTTCTTCCGCTTCGAACTTGCCTCCCGGAAATTCCCATAACCCGGCCATAGGCTTTCCAGCTGGCCGCTGTTGCAGCAAGATGCGACCATCCGGATCAATCAAGGCAACCGCAGCTACGAGTAACAGTTTGGGCATCACGTGTTCCATTTCAAATGTGACGACGAGCGCTTGGCGGTCAGCTGCGGTAATCTCCATTGATTGCAACATATTCCTTGGTCAGGTCGCACGTATAGATCGTGTCTTCCGAAGTCCCAAGTCCGATATCGACACGAATTCGAACATGGTCGAGCTTCATGTGATCTGACGCAGCCGCTTCGGAATATCCGGCTGCCCTTTCGCCGGCCACTGCGACCTGTGTGTCGCCAAACCAGATCGCCAGAAGATCACGATCGGCGGGTTCGCCGGCCTTGCCCACGGCCATGACGATTCGTCCCCAATTGGCGTCTTCACCGGCAATGGCGGTCTTCACCAGCGGCGAGTTGGCAATCGATTGGGCTATCCGGCGCGCCGAGGATTTGGACACAGCACCCGTGACCTTGACCTCGACAAACTTGCGCGCACCTTCGCCATCGCGTGCGACATATTGCGCTAGCTCTAGCGTCAACGACTTCAGCGCAGCCCGGAAATCGGCCAGGCGTGGGTCCAAGGCTTCGCTGACGGGCGCTTGTCCGCGTGCAGCCGCCTTACCGGTCGCAAACAGCATGAGCGTATCGGAGGTGGATGTGTCGCCATCAACGGTGGTTGCATTGAAGCTGTCGACGACGGCTTCCGAAATCAGCGACTGGAGGACGGGTGCTGAAATTGCGGCATCGGTTGCGATGAACGACAGCATTGTTGCCATGTCGGGTGCAATCATCCCCGCACCCTTGGCGATTCCATTGATGACAACCTCGATGCCATCAATCGCAACCGTGCGCGTGGCAACCTTCGGAAACGTATCCGTCGTCATGATCGCCTTGGCGGCTTCGATCCAGGGGCCGCTATCGACGCGCGTGGCTGCGTCGGCAAGAACGCCTTCGAATTTTTGGGGATCAAGCGGTTCGCCGATCACACCTGTCGAGCCGATGAAGATTTCCTCAATCGAACAGCCCGCCGCCCTTGAAGCAATTTCGGCTGTCACGGAAACCGTGTGCCGACCCTTCATGCCGGTGAATGCATTCGCATTGCCTGAGTTCACGACAAGCGCCCGGGCGGAACCCTGCGCCAGATTCTGGCGACACCAGTCGACAGGTGCTGAGGGGCACTTTGACGTAGTGAAGACGCCACCAACGGTCGTGCCCGGATCGAAGACCATGAACAGAACGTCGGTCCGGTTCTTGTACTTGATCCCCGCTTCAGCCGTCGCAAATTTTACGCCTGGAACCGGTGGCATCTCAGGATAGGACTTTGGCGCAAGTGGCGAGACGGCGTGGGACATGGCGAAAGCGCTCCGATAGTTGTTCTTTGAACGGGTTTATCGGTGAATGCCAACAGCCTCAAGACAGAACAACGCGACCTCTCCTTTTCCAGGCAGGATACATGCGCCCAATAATCACGATTGACCTTCAATACGTGCCGCAGTCGATGGGCGGTTGACAGTTGCTCTCACATGAAAAAAGGCGGATCCATTGACCCGCCTCTCTCTTCGTTTTCGCTTGGTGTCAGTCACTTCGCAGGCGCAGCAGGGCCTGCGAGAGCCGGATCCTTGATTTCGATCTTCACGTCTTTCTTCAAGTTTGCCAATGTCTCGGCAAATTTCTCGCCAACCATTGCCTGCCGAATCTGATCCTTGACCTGATCGAAGTCGGGGGCTTTCTGCTTGCGACGGTCTTCCAGCTTGATCACATGAAAGCCGAACTGGGTCTGAACCGGTTCCTTCGTGTACTCGCCGATCTGCAGCTTCTGGGCCGCTTCTTCAAACGGTGCGACCATGTCGCCAGCAGCAAAATAGTCGAGATCGCCGCCCTTGGCTGCCGAGCCCGGATCCTGGCTTTTCTCGGTCGCAAGCTTCGCGAAATCGCCACCTGCGTTCAACTGCTTGATGATGTCTTCCGCCTCTTCCTTGGTCTTCACAAGGATGTGACGCGCACGAAGCTCTTCCGGCGGCGTGAAGCCTGCAACTTCCTTGTCGTAACGCGCTTTCAGATCGGCGTCGGCGATCTTGGACTCCACATTGTCCTTGACGAATTGCGTGATCAGCAACTGCTGACGGATCGCCTCGAGCCGCGCAATGAACTCCGGCGACTTGTCCAGACCCAGTTTCGTGGCTTCGCCTGCCAGGATACGCATGTCAATCATCCGATCGAGAGCGGCACGCGGGCGGGCGGCTTCCGGCACCTGCTGAAGCTGTTGCCCGAGGCTTGCGATCAGGGTTTGAAGGTCTGTGTCCGTCAGGGCCTGACCATTGACCGTTGCGATCACTTTATCCGTTGCAAGGGCGGGTCCAGTAAAACTGATGGCAGCACAAACAAATGCTGCGCCAATGGTAATCCGGGATAGACTGAACATCGTGCGTTTCCTTTTGTACAAACCAAAATATGACTGCTCCGGCCAGGTGCTTCGGTCCTTGCCAATCCCCTGACCTGAAAAGCCGCAAGCAAATGCCCGGCGACCTCATTTCAAACCGGGCCGGACAGTGGTCCACTCCGGCGAAGTTGACAACCCATTGCCCCACTCTTATCTCTGCCCCGGCACTCCGTTACCCGGAGTTGCCGGGAAAGTCACCCTGCTCACTGTCACTCCGTTATGTTTTGGTGACAGATGAAGTGGTAGGACTTCTCCGCACTTTATTGTCATGCGGATTGTCTTGAGGACGTAGACGCAGAATCCTGGACCGGAACAGAGGTTTTTCCAGACCTTCTGACGGGACAATTCGGCACTACCAAGGCGACCAATCCGGCAACTTCGCGTATTCGATCCTATAAGGAACGGCACCTATGCTCGGCCTCGGCAGCCTCGCCCGGAAATTATTCGGCTCAGCCAATGATCGCAAGATCAAGGCTTATATGCCGCGCGTTCAGGAAATCAACGCGCTGGAGCCTGAATTGAAGGCATTGTCGGACGAGCAACTGAGGGCTCGCACCGACACATTCAGAGAACAACTCGCTGCCGGCAAGAAACTCGACCAGATCCTCGTGCCCGCCTTTGCGACCGTTCGTGAGGCGGCTCGACGGGCCATCGGACAGCGTCATTTCGATGTGCAGTTGATCGGCGGCATGGTGCTCCATGACGGCAAGATCGCCGAAATGAAAACCGGCGAAGGCAAGACGCTTGTCGCGACATTGGCCGTTTACCTGAACGCGCTTGCGGGCAAGGGTGTCCATGTCGTTACCGTCAACGATTATCTGGCCCGCCGCGACGCCGAATGGATGGGCCGCGTCTACGCCTTCCTCGGACTGACGACCGGTATCATCGTGCACGGCCTCGACGACAGCGAGCGCAAGGCTGCCTATGCCTGCGACGTCACCTATGCCACGAACAATGAACTGGGTTTCGACTATCTACGCGACAACATGAAATACGAGCGCGCAAGCATGGTGCAGCGCGGTCATAATTTTGCGATTGTCGACGAAGTCGATAGTATTCTGGTCGACGAGGCGCGGACGCCTTTGATCATCTCGGGACCGCTTGATGATCGCTCCGATCTCTACAACACGATTGACCGCTTCATTCCCTTGCTGGTTGCCAAGGAAGACTTCGAGATCGATGAGAAGCAGCGGCAGACGTCGCTGACGGAAGCCGGTATGGAGAAGATCGAGAAACTGCTGGCTGAAGCCGGCATGCTGCAGGGCGAGTCGCTCTACGATCTCGAGAACGTTACCATTGTCCATCACGTGAACCAGGCGCTGAAGGCGCATTCCCTGTTCCAGCGCGACAAGGATTACATCGTTCGCAACGGCGAAGTCGTGATCATCGACGAATTTACCGGGCGCATGATGCCCGGTCGTCGTTACTCCGAAGGTCTGCATCAAGCCCTGGAAGCCAAGGAACGCGTTCAGATCCAGCCGGAAAACCAGACGCTGGCATCGATCACATTCCAGAACTATTTCCGCATGTATGAGAAACTTGGTGGCATGACGGGTACGGCGCTGACCGAAGCCGACGAGTTCCTGGACATTTACAAGCTGGAGGTGCTTGAAGTGCCGACCAATCTGCCCGTCAGCCGCATTGATGAGGATGACGAGGTCTATCGGACCAATGAAGAGAAATATCGCGCCATCATCCGTCTCATCGAGGATTGCAAGGAGCGCGGGCAGCCGATCCTCGTAGGTACAACATCGATCGAAAAATCCGAATATCTCGCCGACCAGCTGAAGGCCAAAGGCTTCCGCCAGCTCGATCCGAGTGACCCGAAGGCGTATGAGGGTCTTTATGACGAAGCAGCGGGCCGCATCACCGAGAAGGTATTTACCGTTCTGAATGCGCGCTACCACGAGCAGGAAGCCGCCATCGTCGCCGAAGCGGGTTATCCCGGCGCGGTCACCATTGCAACAAACATGGCGGGACGTGGTACCGATATCCAGCTTGGTGGCAACATTGACATGCGTATCCGTAACGAACTGGCGGATATGCCCGAAGGTCCGGACCGCGACGCAGCCATCGAACGCATCAAGAGCCAGACGGCTGTCATGAAGGCCAACGCGCTGGCTGCTGGCGGCCTCTGCGTGCTTGGCACCGAACGGCATGAAAGCCGTCGCATCGACAATCAGTTGCGCGGTCGTTCGGGCCGCCAGGGCGATCCCGGTCGGTCGCGCTTCTTCCTGTCGTTGCAGGATGATCTGATGCGCATTTTCGGCTCGGATCGGATGGACGGCATGCTCCAGCGCCTGGGACTGAAGGAAGATGAAGCCATCGTCCATCCCTGGATCAACAAGGCATTGGAAAAGGCGCAGCAGAAGGTCGAAGCGCGCAACTTTGATATCCGCAAGAACCTGTTGAAATTCGATAACGTCATGAACGACCAGCGCCGCGTCGTGTTTGAGCAGCGCGTCGAACTGATGGAATCAGATGACGTCAGTGAAACAGTCGCGGAGATGCGGCATGACGTGATCCATGGCATCGTCAAGAAGCACATTCCTGAAAACGCCTATGCTGAACAGTGGGATATCGCTGGTCTGACCGAGGAGGTCGGGCAGGTGACCGGCCTCGCGCTCGCGCTCGACGCGTGGGCGAAGGAAGAAGGCATTGCCGACGAGGAGGTCGAACACCGCATTGCACAAGCTGCAGATGCCGTGATGGCAGACAAGGTCGCGCGTTACGGCGCCGAGACGATGGCCTATATCGAAAAGCAGGTGCTGTTGCAGACATTGGATCATTTGTGGCGCGAACATCTCGTGACACTCGATCATCTGCGTCAGGTCATCGGCTTCCGTGGCTATGCACAGCGCGATCCGCTGAACGAATATCGGACGGAAGCCTTCGCATTGTTCGAGGCCATGCTGACCAACCTGCGCAAGGCGGTCACCAGCCAGATCATGCGGGTGGAACTGGTCCGTGAAGAGCGGCCACAGCTCGACATGCCATCACCGGCGACACTCATTGCCGAGCATCCGTCCTCCCCGGACCAGATGCGAGGATCTGTTGATCCGGTTGCCATGGCAGAAGCCGCCATGTTCGGAACCGCGACCTTGGGGCACGCCTTGCCGGGGAAGACAGCGATGGCGGCGGAAGCCATTGACCCGGAAGATCCGTCAACCTGGGGCAAGGTCAATCGCAATGATGCCTGTCCGTGCGGGTCCGGCAAGAAATTCAAGCATTGCCACGGTCGACTGGCCTGATATTCAGCGTAAACACTTGAAATTCAAAAGCCGCCGAGAGCAGATCCCGGCGGCTTTTTTCATATCTTGGATTCTCGCGCTGGTCTCAACCACCAAACGGATTGAGTTTCTTCCACCACGGGATGTCTTCAGCCGGAGCGACTGCAGGAGTGCTCCTTGCAGGTGGCGTTGTGACAGGTTGGGTCTGGGAGGCAGGCGGCGTGGCGCTGGCTGTCGCGCCCGTTGCAGGCTTTACGGCAGCGGCGGCAGGGGCTGCTTTCGGCGCAGGGGCCGCTGGCGGCGTGACAGCAATGCTGGGTGCAGGTTCATCCTTCTTTCCGAAGTCAGGCAGCTTCACGACACTCAGGAAGTTCCCGATCACGTCGCCGCCTGCAGGCTGCTCAGCCGCCCCATATCCCGAAGCGACCGGAGCCGGTGATGGATCAAGTGGCGTTGGCCGTGTGACTGGAACCGGTAATTTGCCTGGGGATGCCAAAGCAACAGTTGTCGCCGGTGGCTGTACCTGGCTCGGGGCGGGGTCTGCGGGCTTTGGCGTCAGCACGCTGAGGAGGTTGACCGGTTGCGGCTTGGGTTTTGCCGCTTCCATCTTCATGGCAAGTTCTGCTTCGGCCTGAGCCCGTTCCTGCGCATCGAGGGCGGCAACCTGAACCTTGAATTCAGCCTCATCCGCCTTCTGCTTGGTGGCGACTGCCTCTGCGATATCTTCTGGCACCTTGTAGCTCGGGCAGGCACCTTGCGGATTGAACGTCGTTGAGTCCGCCGAAACGGGATGTGCGTCGAACACATATTTCTTCTCGCAGACGTCGACCTTCGGCTCGCGGTGCGTCACTTCGAAGTGATCATACCCTTCTTTCAGGTTGCGCCAGAAAGCGATGTTGGGGTTGCGACGATGCCGCGCAAGATTGGCCGCAGTCAGCCGAAACGGATAAGCCTGCACCTGAAACGAGGATTGTCCCGCAGCCAAGGCTTCCCGGGCGATTGCGTAAACCTCCTGAACCTGAATGTCGGTCAGGACAAAGCAGCCAGCTGAGGCCGTGCAATTCCCGTGCACCATGACCGCAGACCCGGTGCGGTTATAGGCCCGATCAAAGGCGTTGGGATACCCAAGGTCCATCGACAGGAAAAACTGCGAATGCGGATTCATCCGGCCGGGGGTAATCTGGTAAAATCCCTCTGGCGACATCTTGTCGCCCTCAACCAGCTTTGGACCAATCGTGCCGCCCCAGGCGCACATATTGTAGCTTTTCAGTAGCGCATATTGATTGGTACTGTCGCGCTTCCAGATCTCGAGTATGTTTTCTTCCTTGAACACGCGGATGAGGATCGGACCCTCCCGACGCATCCCCTTCTCATCCATGAGTTTCTGGGTCGCGAGAGGAATTGGCCTGTATTCCTTGGGACCGCCGGCCATCAGGCCGCCAACGCCTTCGTCGTTGCAGCCAGCAAGCGCCAACGGCAGACAAAGCGCGGTTGCAAGACAGAGTACCGTCGCGAACTTCATCAATTGCTTTCCCTGGGCGAACCGCGCCCGTCGCGGACTTCCTGAGCCGTGGCTGCACTCAACTCACGGCTCGATTTGCAGATTGGTCCGACGGCATTGCATCGTGACAAATCCGACTTTTCAATGATCTCTTTACCAAAACGGGATTTGCAGCGCTACCCGCAGCACACATGCATCCCGGCCTCGGACTAGGGCAACCATCGTTGATCATTTGATCAAACATCAATTATACCAACGATCTGCCATCAGGTCGGCATTTTCAGGCCAGCTACTGTGATGTCAAATTATGGTTAATCGCTAGTTAATCATACGATCAGAATCGGGGGGCCTCCTAGAGTGAGCGACCGATAGCCAGGAACTTTTCCCGCCTTGCCCGACGAATCTGGTCAGGCGATTGCCCGGCAAGTTCAGCGAAAGCCCGCTCGATTGCATTGCCTGCCGACGTAATCACCGCCTCGGGTGCCCGGTGTGCGCCACCGACCGGTTCGCCGATGATCTGGTCGATCACCTTGAAGCGGATCAGATCCTGGGCTGTGATCTTCATGTTCGTCGCTGCATCCTGTGCGCGCGCTGAATCTCTCCAAAGGATCGACGCTGCTCCTTCCGGCGAAATCACGCTGTAGATCGCATGTTCCAGCATCAGCACCCGATTGGCTGTTGCGATCGCGATTGCGCCGCCTGATCCGCCTTCGCCGATGATGACCGATACGTTCGGCACGCCAAGGGCGAGGCACGCGTTCGTCGAGCGCGCAATGGCTTCGGCCTGCCCTCGCTCTTCTGCCTCAATTCCGGGGAACGCTCCAGCCGTGTCAACGAGGCTGAGGACCGGCACATCGAAGCGGTCGGCGAGTTCCATGATCCGGACTGCCTTGCGATAGCCTTCCGGCCGCGCCATGCCAAAATTATGCTTCAGGCGTGATTTGGTGTCGGCACCTTTTTCATTGCCGATCACGGCAACAGAGGTCCCGCGGAATCGGCCAAAGCCGGCAATGATCGCCTGGTCATCACCAAAGGCCCGGTCACCGGCAAGCGGCGTGAAATCCGCGATCAAGCCGCCGATATAGTCAACACAGTGCGGGCGATCCGGGTGCCGGGCGACCAGCGTCTTCTGCCAGGGCGTCAGTTTTTGATAAAGGTCGTTCAGCGCTTGTGCTGATTTGGCCTCAAGCTTCGAGATCTCATCCTTGACGTCGACCGCCTCGCCTTTTTCGGCAAGTGCTCTCAGTTCCTGGATCTGACCTTCGAGGTCGGCAACGGGTTTTTCAAATTCGAGATAACTGCGCATTCGCGTCCGCTCTTGATCGCTTGCTCATCGTTCCGACGGTTGTCCGGCAGAGTTCATGCTCAGCGAGCTACGCCACAACGGCGATGACGAGGCGACTTCCGCCATGGGTCAACACAAATGTCAAGGCGAAGGTGCAGCAGCCAGTTCGTCAGACAACGGATGATGCTGCGCCACCACGGCCTTCAGGCGCTCCTCCAGCACGTGCGTATAGATCTGCGTGGTTGATATGTCCGCGTGTCCTAAAAGCTCCTGGACGACCCTCAGATCTGCACCACGCTGCAGGATATGGCTGGCAAATGCGTGCCGGAGAACATGTGGAGACAGTCTGTCAGGTGCGATTTCAGCCGCGATCGCGAGTGCTTTCAAATCGCGTCCAAGGGCCTGGCGGGTAAAATGCCCCGATGCGCCATGGGATGCGAATAGCCAACGACTATCTCCGGCAATTCCTGACATACGGCGTGCCGAAAGATAATTGGTCATAGCCAATCTTGCGCGCTCAGTCAGCGGCACCATGCGTTCCTTGTCGCCCTTGCCACGCACGATCAGCACCGGCAAGTCGGAGCGCAGAGCGGCGGCAGGCAGCGCCACAAGTTCCGATGCACGCAACCCCGTCGCATAGGCCACCTCGACGAGCGTATAAATTCGCAGGCGCCTTAAGTGTTCCGCCTCGCTCTCGACGGGTTCAACACAGGCGGCATGTGCCGTCTCAATCAGGCGATCGACTTCGGCCTCGGAGAGGATTTTCGGCAAGACAGGCGCCTTGCGCGGACCACTAACGGGGCCGGTGGGGTCATCAGCGCGAATGCCTTCGGCGTAGAGGAACTTGTAGAACTGACGCAGCGTCGAGAGCTTGCGCGCCTGGCTTGAGGCAGCGAAACCGCGTGCTGTCAGATCGCTGAGATAATCCGCGATATCTGTTGTGGTGACCTCGACGGGATCCACGTGTCTTCGCCGCAGAAAACCATTGAAGTCGTCGAGATCCAGCCTGTAGGACACGAGCGTGTTGTCGGAGGCTCCCCGCTCGACGACCAGCATCTCCAGAAAGGCTTCCATATGCCGCTTGCTGCTCATGGCATCTGCCCCGGTGGAATGAGCTACTGCTGCGGCGAGAACCGGTCTGGTGGGACGCGAATGACGATTTCTCGCTCTTTCGGGTGAACAAGGGTCGCCAGCGAGTACATGGATCCTACCACCACACCGGTCAGGACCAGGATTGCGAACAGGAAACGAAATAACGTCGGCATCCAACATCCGCCAGGAGCGAGTTCAAATATGAACGCGGACAATCGTCACAAGGATCAGGAGACCCGCGAAGTCATGTCCGAATCCCCGAAATACTCGCTACTTTTGCCGTGATAAGCGCGACGGCGCAAGCTCGAAACTGCTCACTTTTCCGTCTCTGCCCCGCGAGGCCGCCCTTGTTCATGGACAGCTCGACTGAAATCTCCAAGGAAGAAGCCTTGACGAACCCGCGACCTTGAGGTCAAAGCAGCCGACGAGCAAGCATCCAGCGCCTGAAACGGGACGTAATCGATTATGCAGACGGACGTGCGACGAACCGATGACGAGCGGACGCGGCTTATTGCCTCCCGCATCGGCGCACGTTCTATCGTTCTGGTCGGCATGATGGGTGCTGGCAAGACGACGGTCGGCAAGCGACTGGCGTCCCGGTTGAACATCCCGTTTGTTGATGCCGACGTCGAGATCGAAAAGGCCGCTGCCCAGACGATCCCGGAAATCTTTGCCGTTCACGGCGAACCCTATTTCCGGGATGGCGAACGGCGCGTCATTGCCCGCCTCTTGAACGAGGGTCCGCAAGTGCTCGCCACGGGCGGCGGGTCCTACATGAACGCCGATACGCGTGCCGCGATCGAGCGTAAGGGCATTTCGGTCTGGCTGGATGCGGATATCGCGCTGCTGCTCGCCCGTGTGCGCAAGCGCGCCAACCGGCCGCTCCTCAATACGCCTGATCCAGAAGGCACTCTGCGGCGGCTGATCGCCGAACGCTATCCCGTCTATGCGCTTGCTGATATCAGGGTTTCTTCGAGCGAAGCCCCGCACGATCAGGTCTGCGAAGATGTCATCCGAAGCATTCAGGCCTTTCTCGACTCCCGTTCAGCAGACAAGGAAACCGCCCCATGATCGACGCCGCCGCAAAAGTTGCCGTTGATCTGGAGGGACGGGACTACGACATTTTCATCGGAAAGGGCCTGATTGCGGGCGTTGGCGCTGAATTGGCGCGTCGCTTCCCAGGCAGCCGATACTGCATCATTACCGACGAAACCGTTGCCGAGCATCACCTTGAGGCGCTCAGCCAAAGCCTGGCCGACGCAAATCTCGCCTATTCCGATATTGTTGTGACCGCTGGTGAGGCCTCGAAGAGCTTTTCCGTCTTTGAAAATGTCATCGACGGCGTCCTGTCGGCGCGACTGGAACGAGGTGACCTCCTGATCGCTCTGGGTGGCGGTGTCATTGGCGATCTCACAGGATTTGTTGCGGGCGTTGTGCGTCGGGGCATGCGCTTTGTCCAGATGCCGACGACGCTGCTGGCGCAAGTTGACAGCTCGGTTGGCGGCAAGACCGGTATCAATACACGCCACGGCAAGAACCTGGTTGGGGTGTTCCATCAGCCTGCATTGGTACTTGCCGATACAGATACGCTCGACACGCTGCCCCGGCGCGATTTTGCAGCTGGCTATGCCGAAGTGGCCAAATATGGCCTGATCGATGATCCCACCTTCTTTGCCTGGCTGGAGACCCACTGGCAGGAGGTCTTTTCCGGCGGTCAGGCCCGTATCGACGCCATCGCCACGAGTTGCCGCGCCAAGGCGCATGTCGTGAAGATCGACGAGAAGGAAACCGGCCCGCGTGCCTTGCTCAATCTCGGCCATACCTTTGGTCACGCGCTGGAATCGGTCACGGGCTATGATGCGGCTCGTCTGGTCCATGGGGAAGGTGTCGCCATCGGCATGGTGCTGGCCCATGAATTCTCGGTCAGGATGAACCTGTGTTCGCCGGATGATTTGTCCCGAATGCGCGCGCATCTGGAAGCCGTTGGGTTGCCGACCAGTCTCAGCCAGGTGCCCGGTGGCGTCGGCACCGCCGACGATCTGATGGCTGCAATCCTGCAGGACAAGAAGGTCAAGCGGGGCAAGCTGACCTTCATTCTCACGCGTGGCATCGGACAGAGCTTCATTGCCGACGATGTCCCGCCTCATGCTGTGCGCGGCTTTTTGTCCGACAAGCTGGCCGAATGAGCTGGGCGCTCTTGGCCATTTTCATGGCCGGTTTTTCGCTTGGCGGTAGTCTGATCATTGCGATCGGTGCCCAGAATGCATTCGTTCTGAAGCAGGGTCTTGTTCGACGTCACGTTCTGGCCATCGTCACCGTTTGCGCCTTATCCGACGCACTTCTGATCTGGAGCGGGGCCTTCGCGCTGTCTGCGGTGGCAGGAACCGCCGTATGGGTTTCGGTTGCAGCCCGTGCGTTCGGGGCGGCATTTCTTGTTATTTACGGGCTGAGAGCCGCGTGGCGGGTATTCCAGAAGCAGACACTCGTTCCTGACGGCGAAGCGCAGGATAGTCTCGGTCGCGCGCTGGCGCTCTGCCTGTCGTTCACCTTCCTGAACCCGCATGTCTATCTCGACACGGTGGTGCTTGTTGGCGCGATCGCCAGCCGTTACCCGATACTCGAACGCAGCTCCTTCTGTCTGGGGGCAACGTCCGCATCGTTCATATGGTTCTTCGGATTGGGATTCGGCGCGCGTTTGCTGGCTCCCTTGTTCGCCAAGCCGATTGCTTGGCGCATTCTGGAAGCTATCCTCGCGGTTGTCATGCTCACGATTGGCATTCAGATTGCCTATGGTGGGTGATCGGTCAGATCACCCAGTCCTCGCCGTCGCCGAGACCAAGAAGCAAGCGAACAACCCTGTCAGCGGACTCCTCGGACGTCTCAGTCGTCGTGTCTAAACGGAGTTCAGGCGCTTCCGGAACCTCATAAGGACTGTCGATGCCTGTGAAATGCTTGAGCTTTCCGGCGCGCGCCTTCGCATAGAGTCCCTTGACGTCGCGTGCCTCGCAATGGGCGAGTGGTGTGTCGACAAAGATCTCGATGAATTCGCCTGGTCCCATCAGCTCACGTGCCATTTGCCGTTCAGCCCGGAATGGCGAGATGAAGGACACAAGTACGATCAGTCCCGCATCCGTCATCAGTTTGGCGACCTCACCGACCCGGCGGATGTTTTCGACGCGGTCCGCATCGGTGAAGCCGAGGTCCTTGTTCAGCCCGTGGCGGATATTGTCGCCATCAAGCAGGAATGTGTGTCGACCGAGTGTATGCAGCTTCTTTTCAACGATGTTCGCAATCGTTGATTTGCCGGAGCCCGAGAGCCCCGTGAACCACGCGACCTTGGGGTGCTGACCCTTCAGGCTCGCATGTGCTTCCCGCGTAATGTCGATGGCCTGCCAGTGAACGTTGGTCGCACGACGGAGGCTGTGTGTGATCATGCCTGCGGCGACGGTGGCATTGGAGAAGCGGTCGATCAGGATGAAGGCACCGGTCTCGCGATTTTCGGCATAGGGATCAATCGCGATTGGCTCGGCGAGCGCCACGTTGACGACGGCAACTTCATTCAGCTTCAGCTCCTTGGCAGCCAGGTGCTCAAACGAATTGATGTCGATCTTGTATTTCAGTTCGCTGACGGTCGCCGAAACCGATTTGGTCCCGCACTTCAGCAGATAGGCGCGGCCGGGTAACAGGGCATCTTCATGCATCCAGACGAGGTTTGCGGCGAATTGATCAGTCACTTCCGGTCGCGCATCAACCGAAGCCAGCACATCGCCGCGCGAGATGTCGATTTCGTCTGCAAGCGTCAGGGTCACCGCATCCCCGGCGGTGGCTTCCGCCAAGTCCCCATCGTAGGTCACGATGCGCGCAAGCTTGCTGGTCTTGCCGGATTTGGCGACGACGACCGTTTCGCCCGCCCGTATGGTGCCTGACGCAATCGTACCGGAGAAGCCACGAAAATTGAGATCGGGTCGGTTGACCCACTGCACGCTCATGCGGAAGGGCAGCTTGGTCAGATCGTCGGATGTATCGACCGTTTCGAGGTGCTGGAGGAGAGAGGGGCCATTGTACCACGGCGTCTTCGGTGATGGCTCCGATACATTGTGGCCAAACCGGGCCGACAACGGGATTGCCTGAACCGTCCTGAAACCAAAATCCTTGGCAAACGACTGGAACTGGTTCCTGATTTCATTGAACCGATCTTGCGAAAAATCGACGAGGTCGATCTTGTTGACCGCCAGCACCACATGGCGGATCCCGAGCAAAGAGACAATGAAGGCATGGCGGCGGGTTTGGGTCACGATCCCATGCCGCGCATCGACCAGCAGAACTGCAAGATCCGACGTCGAGGCGCCGGTTGCCATGTTGCGCGTATATTGTTCGTGGCCCGGTGTATCGGCTACGATGAACTTGCGCTTGTCGGTGGTGAAGAAGCGATAGGCGACATCGATCGTGATGCCTTGTTCACGTTCTGCCTCAAGCCCGTCAAGCAAAAGCGCGAGATCAACCTCTTCGCCAGTTGTCCCGTGGCGGCGACTGTCCTTTTCGAGCGCCGAGAAATGATCATCGAAGATCATTTTGGTCTCAAACAGCAGCCGACCGATTAATGTCGACTTGCCGTCGTCGACTGACCCGCACGTCAGGAAGCGCAGCAGGCTCTTCTTTTCCTGCTCGCCAATATAATCGAGAAACTGGGCGATATCTTTGGAAGCTGGCACGGAATTCATCAGAAATAACCCTCGCGCTTCTTCTTTTCCATGGAGCCGGCTTCATCATGATCAATGAGCCGTCCCTGCCGCTCGGAGGTCCGGGCGATCAGCATTTCGCGGACAATTTCCGGCAATGTGGCAGCATCTGACTCTACCGCGCCGGTCAGGGGATAACAGCCGAGCGTGCGGAAGCGGACCAATTTCATGTCCGGCGTTTCGCCATCATTGAGGGGTAGCCGCTCATCGTCTACCATGAGCAGCATGCCACCGCGCTCAACAACGGGGCGCTCCTTGGCGAAATAGAGCGGGACGATGGGGATATTTTCCGCAAGAATGTATTGCCAGATATCGAGTTCGGTCCAGTTTGACAGGGGGAACGCCCGGATGGACTCGCCCTTGGCGACGCGGGCGTTGTAAAGCTGCCAAAGTTCCGGACGCTGGCTCTTGGGATCCCAGCTGTGATTGGCTGTGCGGAACGAAAACACACGCTCCTTGGCGCGCGATTTTTCCTCATCACGCCGAGCACCGCCAAAGGCCGCATCAAACCCGTATTTCGTCAGCGCTTCCTTCAGCGCCTCGGTCTTCATCACATGGGTGTAGTAATTTGATCCGTGGGAAAAGGGCGTAATCCCGGCGGCACGGCCCGCCTCATTGGTGTGGACGATCAGATCCAGCCCCAGCCGCTTCACCGTCTCATCGCGAAACGTGATCATCTCCCGGAATTTCCACGTCGTATCGACATGCAACAACGGGAAGGGCAGCTTCGAGGGATAGAAGGCCTTGATCGCCAGATGCAGCATCACCGCCGAATCCTTGCCGATCGAATAAAGCATCACCGGGTTGGAAAATTCGGCCGCAACCTCGCGGATAATCCGTATGCTCTCCGCTTCCAGGCGTTTGAGATGGGATTGGCGATCCGTCGTCAATGCAATGTTCCTTCACGGCTAACATGTCTTGTGCCAGACGATCTAGGAAGAAATCGCAACTCAAACAAGCGGAAAGCTGTCCGGCGAGTACAGTAAAACCGGAGTTTTTCCTCCATTTGGAACAGGAGAGAACCAGGTTCTAGTCGGGCTAAAAATCTATCAAGTTAGTAGATTTTAGGATCAGATGCTCGCCGCAGATAGAGCCGGCAAGTCACCGTCGGCGATGTGTCCAACGGCCATGAACCAGGGATTTGTAAAATCCTTGACCGGGCCAGAGCCATGCTTGCCATAGGCCAGCGGGTGCCCATCCAGAGTGACCACGCGGCCACCGGCTGCGCGCAAAATTGCATCGCCAGCTGCCGTATCCCATTCCATCGTTGTGCCCAGTCTCGGGTAGAAGTCAGCCACGCCCTCGGCAATCCGACAAAACTTGAGGGATGAACCCGCTGAAATCCGTTCGGCAACGGGGAGCCTTTGCAGGAGATCCTCGGTCTCCGGTCCACAATGGCTTCGGCTGGCCAGGACCGTAAGGCCACCTTCGGGGATCTCGCGAACCCGCGCGGCCTGCCAATCTGTAATGGCCCCTTTCACGACGTTCGCGACGCCTGCGCCTGCACCGACCACGCCCGCATAGACAAGGCCGAGCACCGGGGCATAGACGACGCCCGCGACCGGATGGCTGCCCTCGATCAATGCGATATTGACCGTGAACTCTCCATTGCGGGCAACAAACTCGCGGGTCCCGTCGAGTGGATCGACGAGGATGAATCGGTCACTCGTCAGTTCAGGTCGCCCCCCGGCTGAGACGGCTTCTTCGGCGACCACGGGCACCCCGGGCAACAAGTCTGCCAGCTTCTCAAGGATGATCGCTTCAGCCCGTTGATCAGCCTCGGTGACGGGGCTCGCGTCGTCCTTGTGATCGACGCTGAAGTCGGTCGAATAGACCTCCATGATGGCAGCGCCGGCCAACAGGGCTGCATCGATCAAGCCACTCAGGATGTCATCGGATACCGGCATGAACGGGCCTTCAGCTCTTTCAACAACGAAATGGTCGTTGGCGATAGCATCGGAGACCGGCTTCGACAACGAAAGGAGGTGATATGATCACCCGGCACTCCTGGCGATGATGGCCAAAGCATGCACACCGCCTGCGAGTTCATCTTTCAGCGCCAGATTGATCATTCGATGTTGATCGACTCTCGATTTTCCCGCGAATGCCGCGCTCTCGATGATCACCCGGAAATGGGTCTCAACCCGCCCGGCATGCACGCCGTGATGTCCCTTGTGCTGGTCGGATTCATCGATGACTTCGAGCTTTGCAGGCTTGAAGGTCTCGGTCAAAATATGAAAGATTCGGTCGCGAGCTGTCATGTCTGGGTAGTTAGCATGATGGCTTCGGTGCGTGAAGGCCTAACAAAGCATCACGCTTGATCGCAGAACATGTCTTGCCCTGCCGAGCGGAGCACACCATAACTGTGCCAATGAAACCCGATTCCAAGATATTTGACCGGATCCGAGTCAAACCCGATCCAGAACGCCTCCGTCGTCAGCAATTGCCGACATGCGAATGGGCGGGATGTGAAAACG
Source organism: uncultured Hyphomicrobiales bacterium (assembly GCA_903930435.1). GTDB lineage: Bacteria > Pseudomonadota > Alphaproteobacteria > Rhizobiales > Ancalomicrobiaceae > CAIYYN01. The sequence goes on from CAIYYN010000058.1 coordinate 39,946, forward strand.
CAGCGACGCACAAGGCGCCAAAGGGGCGTGGCGCGGAAGGCCTGTTCCATAATTTCTGCATCGATCACGTCCGCGAATATAACAAGACCTACAACTACTTCGCTGGCATGAAAGAAGAGGCAGTCGCTGCCTATCACAAGGATTCCCTGACCGGCCACCGTCCAACCTGGACCATGGGCGTCAATGCGCGCAGCTGGGTCAAGTCGAATGCGGGCGACGAAAACGCCCCAGATCCGTCTGTTGTGTTGCGCAGGGCGCGAGCCCGCCGCACGCCTAATCCCGAGCCTCCGCGCCGCAAGCTCAAGTCGCTGGAAGTGAAGTCACTGGAGGTCCTGTCGCTGACGGAGACTGCAACTGGCCCGGAAATCAAGTCACGCTTCAAGGAACTGGTGAAGCGCCACCATCCCGATGCCAATGGCGGCGACCGCTCAAGTGAAGATTTGCTGCAGGAGATCATCAGAGCCTACAATCATCTGAAGTCAGTCGGCCTTTGCTGATCGGTTTGGGCGTGTTGTGTGCCTGGTGCATGGCACGCCAGCCCGGAATATCGCGTGTCAGATCAGGTTTCGGTACTTTCAGGACTTCACGTTCTGATCGTTTCCCGGCATAACGGACGGATTGGACCCGGCTTTTGGTGTCGTGGTACCAGAATAACTGAACGATAGGGCCCGCTTGGAACGAGTGATCGTCCTGACTTTGTGTTTGTGTGGGTGACGGAATTCCCTCGCGACAGGCGACAGTCGCTTCGCGGGGCACATGGAGGCAAGATGAACGCGCTAGACAAGTCCCACAGTGGCCTGCCCGATACGACAGTTTCCGTCGCCAAGGTCTTTGGTTTTGCGACCGAATTGCAGGTTCCGGCCTATCTTGACCGGACCGAGCATGTCCCCGACGCTGATCCCGACTATCTGTTTGACCGAGATACCACGCTCGCCATTCTGGCTGGCTTTGCCCGAAACCGGCGCGTCATGGTGTCGGGTTATCATGGCACTGGCAAGTCGACGCACATCGAACAGGTTGCATCCCGCCTGAACTGGCCTTGCGTTCGTGTCAATCTCGACAGTCACATCAGCCGTATCGACCTGATCGGCAAGGATGCGATCGTTTTGAAGGAAGGCAAGCAGGTCACGGAGTTCCGTGATGGCATTCTGCCGTGGGCCTACCAGAACAACATCGCGCTTGTGTTCGACGAATACGACGCCGGTCGACCGGATGTCATGTTCGTGATCCAGCGCGTTCTGGAATCCTCGGGCCGGTTGACGCTTCTGGACCAGAGCCGGGTCATTCGGCCTCACCCCTGCTTCCGCCTGTTTGCAACTGCCAATACGATTGGTCTCGGCGATACCTCCGGCCTTTATCATGGCACGCAGCAGATCAACCAGGCGCAGATGGACCGCTGGTCAATCGTGGTGAGCCTGAATTACCTGCCGCACGACAAGGAAGTCGATATCGTCCTGGCCAAGGCACAAGGCTTCCGCACAGCCAAGGGCAAGGACGAAGTCTCCAAGATGGTCCGTGTTGCCGACATGACGCGCAACGCGTTCATCAATGGCGAGATCTCGACCGTGATGAGCCCGCGTACCGTGATCACCTGGGCCGAAAACGCCGAGATCTTTGGCGATATCGGCTTTGCCTTCCGCGTGACGTTCCTCAACAAGTGTGATGAAACGGAACGCCAGAAGGTGGCTGAGTTCTATCAACGCTGCTTCGGCAAGGAGTTGCCGGAATCTGCACTCAATGTTGTGTTGAGCTAACGACTTTCAAAGCGGGCGCAGCATGGCCAATCCTCGGGACAAGACAACCCAGCCGATCGAAGCGTTCAAGGAGGCGGTCGCCTCCTGCATTCGCGCAATCGCCAAGAAACCGGACCTCGAGGTCGCCTTCGCCAGTGATCGTGCGAGTGCGACAGACTCGCGGATCCGATTGCCCGAACCGCCGCGCAAGATGAGCGCCCGTGATGCGTCGATCCTGCGGGGCATGGGCGACAGCATGGCCTTGCGGATTGCCTGTCACGATGCTGCCGTGCATCGCTCGCTTGCGCCCATTGGTGAAAATGCCCGTGCCATTTATGAAGCGGTGGAACAGGCGCGTTGTGAATCCATCGGAAGTCGCAGAATGGCGGGCGTCGGTGAGAATCTCGCCACCATGCTCGATGATCGTTATGTCCGGGCCAATTACGCCGACATCACGGATCGCGGTGAAGCGCCGCTGGAAGAGGCTGTGTCTCTGATGGTGCGTGAACGGCTTACGGGCCGTGCTCCGCCGCAAAGTGCGGCGAAGGTCGTAGATCTCTGGCGGCAGTGGATCGAGACCAAGGCAGGCGCAAAGCTCGATCGCCTGGAAGAGACAATTGAAGATCAAAGGGGCTTTGCCAACGCGGTGCGCGACCTTCTGTCATCGCTCGATATGAGCGAGGAGCTTGGGTCTGAGCCTGAAGAGGGCGAAGACGACAGCGACGGCGATAGTGGCGACGAAAATCAGGAACCGGACGAGGGGACTCCTGATCAGGACGAGGCGTCTGACTCCGCCGAGACCCAGGAAGCCGAATCCTCTGGCGATGAACAGGACGTCGGCGATACTGAAGCCTCGGAAACCTCGTCCGAGGAAATGTCAGACGAGGAATCGACTGAGGGCGAGGAAGTCGGCGAGGCCCGGCGTCCCGAGGCTGGTCCTGTCGGTGATATCTCCAAGAGCGATTACAAGGCGTTCACGACCAAGTTCGACGAAGAGATCCGCGCAGAAGATCTCTGCGAAGTGCCAGAGCTCGAGCGTCTGCGCGGGTTCCTCGACAAGCAGCTCCAGAACCTTGCAGGCGCTGTCTCACGTCTGGCGAACCGCCTGCAGCGCCGCCTGATGGCACAGCAGAACCGGTCCTGGCAGTTTGACCTCGAAGAAGGCATTCTGGATACGGCGCGGCTCAACCGGATCGTGATCGATCCCATGTATCCGCTCTCCTTCAAACGGGAGAAGGATACGGACTTCCGCGATACCGTTGTGACCTTGCTGATCGACAACTCAGGCTCCATGCGCGGTCGCCCGATTACGGTTGCGGCGACGTCAGCTGATATTCTGGCCCGCACCCTTGAGCGTTGCGGCGTCAAGGTCGAGATCCTCGGGTTCACGACGCGCGCCTGGAAGGGTGGTCAGTCTCGGGAAGCCTGGCTTGCCGCCGGAAAGCCCGCTGCACCTGGACGTCTGAACGATTTGCGTCACATCATCTACAAATCCGCCGATGCACCTTGGCGTCGGGCGCGGCGCAATCTCGGATTAATGATGCGCGAGGGCCTGCTTAAGGAGAACATCGATGGTGAGGCGCTCGATTGGGCGCACAAGCGGCTCCTGTCGCGACCGGAAAGCCGACGCATCCTCATGATGATTTCCGACGGCGCGCCGGTCGACGATTCCACGCTTTCGGTCAATTCCGGGAACTACCTGGAAAAGCACCTGCGGTGGGTGATCGAGGAAATCGAGACAAGATCGCCGGTTGAGCTGATCGCGATTGGTATCGGGCATGACGTCACCCGTTATTATCGGCGGGCCGTGACCATTGTCGATGCGGAAGAACTGGCCGGTGCAATGACGGACCAACTCGCCTCGCTGTTCGACGACAGGCCGACCGCCAAGGCCACGCCAAGTTCTGCCGGAGCAGCGAAGGCAAGCGCCTTCGGGGCTGACGCGCGACGCAAGGTGGTCGGCTAGGCTCGGAGCCTGGAACGAACAAAATCGGGAGCGTGGAGGAAATTCCCTTGCGCTCAAAGCGATCCATCCCCGAACGGAGTGCGCTGTTCGCATCCCGAATTTGAATAGGGGATTCAAATCGCAGTACCGATGGACTAGACAGGCTCTTATCATCGGGATGTTCAGATGATTCGACGGGAATGACGGGTGCTTTTCGCTCGCGGAGCCGTTTTCGTGACTTCAAGTCTGGAATCCTTACGCAGAGCGACGCCGGTCTGCTTGCAATCGAAGAGGGCCGAGATGCCGGGCAGATTAGTGGTAGCATTCGGCTCAGCCAGGATCAGGTTGATGGCCTTCGGTCTCTCGGCGCTTGTTGCTTTGGGGGCTCCCCTCACAACGGCCCTTGCAGATGATTTGACCGTCGATGCGGAATATTCCGCGAGCATAAGTGGTTTCCCGATCGCGACCGGTACACTTCGCTTTACTCTGAGTGGTCAGACCTATGACGCCCAGATTAAAGCGCAAGTGAGCGGTCTGGCGGGTCTCATCACAAGTCGTTCAGCGGTCGGAGAAGCATCGGGTCGCGCAGAACCCGGCCATATCTCACCTGAAGCCTATTCGCTTTCGATTCAGGGTGGTCAGTCGGTTAACGAAGTTGCGGAGACTTTTTCCAACAACAAGGTCGTTGCGCTCGCGGCCACCGAACTGCACCTCGCCGGGTGGGAGGATCGGGTTCCGCTGTTGCCGTCCCATAAACAGGGCGTTGTCGACCCCTTGAGTGCGTTTGTCATTCCCATGCAGCCGGGTCGTGACAATCTGACCCCCGCCGTGTGCAATCGCACGCTCAAGATCTTTGATGGCCGGGTCCGCTATGACCTGCGCCTGGTGTTTGGCGCTCACAATGACGTCAGTGGAGATGCCGGTTCCTACTCCGGACCTGCTATTGTTTGTGCCGTCGCCTATCGCCCTATCGCAGGCCAGAGAATTCTGTCGGCTGAGCAGCAGAAGTTCGAGAATAACATCGAATTCTCGATCTGGTTTGTTCCAGTGGGTTCCACAGGCATTCTCCTGCCCCACCGCGTCGTGATCGAAACGCAGTCAGGGCTTCTGGTTGTCAACGCAAGCCGGTTTGTCGTGCATGGTAGCGATCCAGTGGTTGCATCTGCCGCCAATGCCAAGCCTGCTGAAAATAGCTGGGCGGCGAAGCATCACCATTACCGTCGGCACAAAATCGATCCTGCAGCCGATGACACTGGCGCCATACAACCGACTGCTACACCAAAGCCCGCAAATTGACCGTCTTTAGTTGAGTTTTGATACAACGCAAAAAAGACCGCAATCCCTAGGGAATGCGGTCTCTTGAACTTTGGGTTGTCTCAATCAGGCAGCGACGACAGTTGCCGCAAGCTTGCGAACAATCTCACGCTTCGTCAGCAACGCGCGTGGCGACAATTCGCTGTCATCTGCCTTCACGAGGTAAGCGTCGAGGCCGCCACGATGTTCGACCGAACGCAAGGCTGCTGCCGACACCTTGAAGTGCAGGGATTCGCCGAGCGCATCAGAGATCAATGTGACGTTGACCAGATTCGGCAGATACCGACGCTTGGTCTTGTTGTTGGAGTGGCTGACATTGTGTCCGCTCTGGACACCCTTGCCGCTGAGTTCGCAGCGCCGGGCCATGATAGTCGTCCTTCATTTCAATTGGGAGCCGAGGAGGGACTGCGTTTGTCGCAACCCCTGCGCATCCAACCCACAAGGTGTCTGGAAAGTCGGTCTTCTATATTGACACCCCCCCAGCACGTCAAGGCTCATGTCGACAAGAATCAGGTCTGCATGAAGAATTCCTGTGGGATCGAACAAAATCTGGACCAATTCATCGTCGACTCTGGTCATATATTAATGAACTGGTAACCTGACGGCTTAGCGTTGGTTCGGACTGCGCCAAACCTTCGAAACTGCTTGACAGGCTGGTCTCAGCCTTTGTTGCCCTTGATACAGTCCGCCCAGTGCATTTGGAGACGAGAAACGTGGCATTGCATTCTAGAAGCTTGCGCATCTTTATCGGAACTGTGTTGACGTTGTCCGGGGTGTTGGCAAGCGCCGAATTGTGGTCAGGCGAGCCAGTTCACGATGTTGACCTGAAGGTCAAATACAAGATCAGCTTTCTTGGTTTTGATCTGGCGCGTGCAAATTTTGCGGCCAAATTCGAACATGGTCTTTACGCAGCCCGCGTCGGCTACAAGACCACGGGCATTGTGAAGGTTTTTGCGGCTGCCAATGGTGATGTCTCTGTGACTGGCGCGATCGAGAGCAATCGTGTCATTCCAGCCGAATTTCATCAGGCCACCAAGGAGAACTCGAAGGACTCCTCTGTTGAAATGGTGATGTCCCAAGGAAATGTCGTCACAAATGTTGCCTTGCCGGAGCATCTGCCCGATCCAAACCGGGTGCCGGTCAGAGACGAAAATCGCAAGGGCATCCTCGACCCATTGAGTGCTTTACTCATTCCGATCGGCAAAAACACAGATCAGATCTCTTCGGCTTGCAATCGTACCATTCCAATTTTTGATGGCTGGACGCGGTTTGATATTGCCTTGTCGCTCAAGGAAACAAAGTCGCTGGACAAGGGGCCCTTCAAGGGGGACGTCGTGGTGTGCTCGGTGCGATGGGTTCCGATTGCGGGTCATGTACCGACGCGGGCCGGAACCAAATTCATGATGGATAACAAGAATATCGAAGTGATGCTCGCGCCGATCGGAGACAGCGGCTATGTCGCCCCGATCCATATCGGCGTTGAGACCCTTCATGGCCATGTCGATATCGACGCAACGGACTTCGTTGTGGCCAAGGCAGAGGCTGCGCCGGCAAACTGAACGCGGACGCTGGCAGCGACGTCGCAAACTGAAACAAAGTTATGAATTCACGTGCCTTTTTGGTTACCCGACTTCATCGCGTTGATCGAGCCGCAGGCTAGTTCTAGCGGTTTTTTTGCGGGATCTCACAACATGCGGCTTCGAACGAAACGGGAATTTCCGCCGAAAAGCGATTCGTGCCCGCCTTGTTCTCGTTCGGATCCAGAGCTTAATAGCGTCCGGAGCCCCGTTCTTTATGGGTCTGATTTGCGCGACTAGGCACACCGACCGACTGCGTCAAAATGTACCGGACCCCTTAATATCTCTGACCCGGTCTCAAGCCCGCAGGCGCGAGAACGGATCGTTCATATGGACGACAATGACCAAACGACACAAGATATGGTTGGAACAAAAGAGGAAAGTTCGATAACGCGCGATTCGTGCACGAGATGTTGCCGGTGTGGTCCGTGTGTTAAGATCCTGGACCAGAGCGCGGATTTCGGGGCACTTGAGTGGCGTGTCGCAATGGTGTCATTTTTTGAGACAGATGTATTGAAACCGATCTTGCTGGAACCGCTGGTATCAAACTCAGGATTCAGCATGAGGTGCTCGGTTGCGGAAAAAACACATCATCTGAGAAGGAACAAAGACTGAATCTGATCCGCAAACCGATTCGGACGCGTTTCGTTCGGGACTCGTTCCAGTTGTTGCGGTGTCTGAATCCGTGTCCAGGCAGGCTAAGATGGGGGCGGACCGTGGGACCGGCGCTCCTTTCCCTTTCGCCTGACGTCCGTAGGGTTCTGACGATCAAAAAGACGCGCAAACCCTTGCGCAATATGCTAGGCGAAATGGGCGAGGGTCCTGTTCGGGATCGGATGCCGTAGTTTGGCGACTGTTGTCTGGTATTGATGTTCATGAATTTTATGACACCGAAGCCGTTGCCGCCGTCCGTTCGGGCCAAGACCGTGACAGCGGTCCTCGGGCCGACCAATACGGGGAAGACCCATCTGGCGATCGAGCGGATGCTCGCCCACAAGGATGGGATCATCGGTCTGCCGTTGCGGCTGCTTGCCCGCGAGGTCTACGGAAAGCTCGTGGCGCGGGCTGGCGTCGAAGCCGTTGCGCTGATCACGGGCGAAGAGAAGATTACGCCGAAAAACCCGCGCTATTGGGTCTGCACCGTCGAGGCCATGCCACGCACGACCGACGTGGATTTTGTCGCAATCGACGAGGTGCAGCTGGCCGCAGATCTCGAACGTGGTCATATTTTCACGGACCGAATATTGAACCTGCGGGGTCGTGGCGAAACACTCCTGCTGGGTGCTGCAACAGTTCGTAGCCTCCTTGAAAAGCTGCTGCCTGGACTGAATGTTGTGACTCGGCCGCGCATGTCCCAACTCACCTATGCCGGTCAGAAGAAGATCACGCGTTTGCCACCACGATCTGCTGCTGTCGCGTTCTCGGCCCAGGAAGTTTACGAAATTGCGGAGCTGGTTCGTCGGCAACGCGGCGGCGCGGCAGTCGTTCTTGGGGCCCTTTCGCCCCGAACCCGAAACGCCCAGGTTGAGCTTTTCCAGTCAGGGGACGTCGATTTCCTGATTGCCACCGACGCCATTGGCATGGGGCTCAACCTTGATGTTGACCACATAGCATTCGCCGGGAACCGCAAGTTCGACGGCTTTCAATATCGATCCTTGTCTGCGGGTGAACTGGGGCAGATCGCCGGACGCGCAGGCCGCCACACCCGCGACGGCACGTTTGGTGTGACTGGTCGGGTCGATCCTTTCGACGATGATCTGGTCCAGGCGCTCGAAACGCATCAATTTATGCCCTTAAAAGTGTTGCAATGGCGCAACCCTCAGCTTGATTTTTCGTCGCTGCAAAGTCTCAAGCGCAGTCTTGAGCAGCCGCCGCGCGAAGAGGGATTGACGCGCGCGCCACCTGCTGACGACGAAGTTGCGCTTGATCATATTTCTCGCGACGCAAGTATTGCCGATCTCGCGACCACGCGCCAACGCGTCGAATTGCTGTGGGATGTGGCTCAAGTGCCGGATTACCGCCGTATTGCGCCCGCAAATCACGCTGAACTGGTTTCCACGATCTTTGAATCGATTGTCCGCGAAGGTCATATCCGCGAAGACTGGTTCGCAAAAAATGTGTCACAAGCCGACAAGACCGATGGTGATATAGATACGCTGGCCAACCGGATCGCGCACATTCGCACCTGGACCTTCATTGCAAATCGCATCGGGTGGCTTGCAGATTCTGCACATTGGCGAGAAAAGACACGCACGATTGAAGATCGCCTGTCGGATGCCTTGCATGAGAGGCTAACACAGCGCTTTGTTGACCGCCGTACATCAGTACTTATGAGACGCCTGAGAGAGAACGCCATGTTGGAAGCCGAAATAACAGCCGAAGGTGATGTGCTTGTGGAAGGCCATCGCGTCGGTCACCTGCAAGGTTTCAGGTTCGCGCCTGATGCCTCGGCGGAAGGCACGGATGCAAAGGCAGTCCGAAATGCGGCTGCCAAATCGCTAGCCAGCGAGATTGAAGCGCGGGCCGAGAAGTTCTCAAAGGCGCAGAACTCGGAAATCATCCTGTCGTCCGACGGGACCCTGCGCTGGCTCGGGGAAGTCGTTGCGCGCCTGACGGCGTCCGATGATGCCTTGCGTCCGGGTTTCGTCGTACTGGCCGACGAGCAATTGACAGGACCTGCCCGCGAGAAGGTGGATCAGCGCCTGACGCTCTGGATCAAGGCTCATATCGAAACGCTTCTGAAGCCGCTCACCGATTTGCGCGATACCACCGAACTCGACGGCATGGCCCGCGGCATCGCGTTCCAGCTTGTCGAGGCCCTTGGCGTTCTCGAACGCAATCAGATCGCAGAAGAAGTCAAAGGGCTTGATCAGCCGATGCGCGCGTCGTTGCGCAAATTCGGTGTCAGGTTTGGTGCCTATCACATCTTCTTGCCGGCACTGCTGAAGCCTGCTCCGAGCGGGTTGATCGCGGAGCTTTGGTCGCTCAAAAATCCCGGTACCGACCCATCAGTTTCGGCTGCCCTGCATCAATTGTCTGCCTCCGGCAGGACGTCAATTCCCGTCGACAAGACCATTCCGAAAGCGCTGTACAAGGTGGTCGGGTTCCGTGTTTGCGGAGAGCGCGCGGTTCGGATCGATATTCTGGAACGGCTCGCCGATATCATTCGTCCGCTGATTTCCTGGAAGCCACTCGACGCGAGCGTCACGCCTCCCGAAGGAGCTGTTGCCACGGGTGGTGCCTTCACCGTTACAGTGGCAATGACATCCCTTTGCGGATGTTCCGGGGAAGATTTTGCCGGGATATTGAAATCGCTTGGTTATCGGCTTGAAAAGCGCAAGATCCAGCGTCCGGTTCGCCCGGCGAAAGCAACGCCGGCGGCTGTGGTGGCAGCGACCGCTGCCGAAGTGATTGCTGTACCGGTCGTTGGCGAGGAAACCGAGGGCGCAGTTGAGGTTTCGAGCACTGAGGCCGAGGAAGCAGTGACGGTCACAACAACCGCCGAGGACGAGGCACCTCAAGCAGTTGAAGTCGTTTCCGAACCCGAAGTGACAGCCGAAGCTTCGGATGCCGTGCAAGCCGAGACCTCGGATGTAACTGAAGCCGTTGCAGAGCCAGAGGCGGCTGTTGCTGAGGTCGATGCAGCAGCAGTCGAGGTCGAAGCGCCTGCCGTTGAAATGGAGACCGTGGAAATCGACGTCTGGCGTCCGGGCCGCTTTGAACGGGGCAACGATCAGCATCGCGGCCCGCGCCGGGACGCTGGCGAGCGGCGCGAGCGCTCTGGCGAGCAAGGAGCGCCGCGTCCGGCACGTCCGCCACGGGTGACTTATTTCCCGAATGCCCGCCCCCCGGCACAGGTTCAGGCAGATGGCGAGCCAGTTGTCGCACCGCCGGTGCCTGAAGGTGCCGCAATCGCTGCTCGCCCGCCGCGTCCCGAGCGGACCGAAAATCGCCAACGCGGTGACTTCAATCGCGACAAGGAGCAATCCGGCGCGAGGCGCGACGGGCAATCGAATGATGGGCGCAATAATCGGTCTGAACGCAACGATCGTGGCCCGCGCCCCGATCGGGAGCGTCAGCCGCGCCCGGATCAGGCTTCGTATCAAGCGCGCAACGACAAGCCACAAAAGGTCGACAAGCCACTTGATCCGGATTCGCCGTTCGCCAAACTGATGGCTCTCAAGGCCGATCTCGAAGCCAGGCAAAAAGGCGACAAGAAGTAACCCAGGCTGCATGACACGACGTCAGGACAGATCACTACCTCCACCCGCCGGGACATTGTCCCAGCGTGTGGACAAGTGGCTCTGGCATGCGCGTGTCGTGAAAACGCGCACGCTTGCAGCCGAAATCGTTGAGGCTGGCAAGGTTCGCCGCAATCGCGAGCGGATGACCAAATCATCGGATCATGTCAAGCCGGGGGACGTCCTGACGATTACCTTGCCCTCGCGCGTGCTGGTGCTTCGCGTCACTGGACAGTCCGAACGGCGCGGATCGCCAGCCGATGCAGCGCGGTTGTTCGAGGATATCGGTCAAAAGCCAAGCAATGATGCCGCGCAAGGTTTGCCAGAGCAGGCCTGAGGTCAGCCCCTCGGATGCGTGGCGCGATAAACGTCGATCAGGCGCGCCGCATCGACATGCGTGTAGACCTGTGTTGTCGAGAGGCTGGCATGGCCGAGCAATTCCTGGATCGTCCTGAGATCGCCGCCGTCGCCAAGGATGTGAGTGGCAAATGAATGCCTTAGTGCATGGGGTGTCGCAGTCTCCGGCAGACCGAGCGAGCCGCGCATGCGTTCAATCGCCAGCTGGATGATGCGCGGCGACAGTGGTCCGCCTTTCGCGCCGCGAAATAGTGGTCCATCCGACGGAAGCGAGATCGGGCACAACGCGGCGTAGGTCTCAACGAGACGGCGTACTGCTGGCATGACGGGTACGATCCGCGTCTTGCCACCTTTACCTGTCACCCGCAGCATATCGATGGATCCAATCGGGGCTTCCGCCCTGCGCAAGGACAAGGCCTCGGAGATGCGCAAGCCGACGCCGTAAAGCAGGCCCAGAACAGCGGCATCGCGCGCAGCGATCCAGGCGTCCTCTGAGAGGCTGGAACCGGCCTCGGTCACTGCCCGAGCCTGAAGGACATCGAGCGCCTTTGGCAGGGACTTCTTGGCCTTTGGCGACCGCACCGCACTGAAGGCGGCCGCATTGAGTTCGCCGCGCCGTTCCAGAAACTTGATGAGCGACCGTATGCCGGCCAATTGGCGGCCAAGACTGCGAGCGGCCATGCCATCGCCGCGTCGCCGGGCGAGGAACGACCGTAAATCCGCCGGCTTCAGTTGGCCAAGCATGGCGATGGTCGGTTGTTCTCCCATGTGCTCAGCCAGAAACGACAGGAATTGCCTGACGTCGCGATCATAGGCTTCCAGCGTCTTTGGCGAATAGCGTCGCTCGCTGCCGAGGTGACGTTGCCAGTCAGCGATGGCCGCGATCAGGTCGGGGGCAGCGAACACAAGCGAGTGCGGAGCGTGGGTCATGTCAGTCAGCCTATCGTATGCTGGTGAATGGCAACTTACCGTCGTCACGCCTATGTTGAGCTCTGGACGAATCGTTATGAAGGTTTTCCCTTGTCCGATCTCTTCGGTGTAAACCCCTCGGGTCCGCAACGACGCATCGTCTCGGTTCTGGTTCCAGCCCCGGTCGAGACGGCCTATTCCTATCGACTGCCTGCCGGTGTCGAAGCACCGCCGGGATCGATCGTCGAGGTGCCGCTGGGGCCGCGCAAGGTCATTGGTGTCGTTTGGGATCCCCCGGAACAGGCCGGCAAGCCGGTCAGCGATAATCGCCTGCGGGAAATCGAACGCGTCTTTGATGCGCCGCCGCTCCAGCCGAGCATGCGCCGCTTCGTCGACTGGATTGGCTCCTATTATCTCATGCCGCGTGGCATGATCATGCGGATGGTATTACGTGCACCCGAAGCGCTGGAACCAGAGCCCAGGATTCGCGGGTTACGTCAGATTGGTGTCGAACCTGAACGCATGACACCCGCTCGAAAACGCGTGATCGATCTGACAAGGGATGGACTGGGTTGGTCCCGATCCGGTCTGGCTGCTTCCGCAGCTGTTTCGTCGAGCGTGATTGATGGCCTCGTCGCACAGGGCACGCTCGAAGAAGTCTGGCTGGAACCGGGGAAGTCGATCGACATTCCGGACCCGGATCATACGGCGAGCGCCTTGAATGAGGATCAGTCAGCCGCCGCAGATGTTCTCACATCCCGGGTAAAGGCTGCCGCCTTCTCCGTCGCCCTGATCGACGGTGTTACCGGTTCGGGCAAGACCGACGTCTATTTTGAGGCTGTGGCTGAGGCTCTGCGTATCGGTCGTCAGGCGCTGGTGCTTTTGCCTGAAATTGCGCTCACCGGTCAATTTCTGGATCGATTTACCGCTCGGTTTGGCGCGCGACCTGCCGAATGGCATTCGGAGGTCACGCCGAAAAATCGGGCGCGAGTCTGGCGCGGCGTATCGACGGGCGATGTCAGGGTCGTTGTCGGCGCGCGGTCCGCGCTCTTCCTCCCGTTCAGGGATCTGGGCCTGATCGTGATCGACGAAGAGCATGACGGAGCCTACAAGCAGGAAGAGGGTGTCAATTACCATGCCCGAGATATGGCGGTCGTACGGGCGCGGCTGGGTGGTTTCCCCGTTGCACTCGCATCGGCAACACCGTCCATCGAGACGCGGGTGAACGCTGACCTCGGTCGCTATGCCCGCCTGATCTTGCCCAACAGAGCCAGCGGGGCTGAATTGCCGGCCATCGAAGCTGTCGATCTTCGCCGCCATCTTCCCGAGCGTGGCAAATTCCTCAGCCCGCCGCTCCTGTCGGCCATACAGCAAACAATATCCAACGGCGAACAGACCCTGCTGTTTCTCAATCGCCGAGGCTATGCGCCACTAACGCTCTGCCGAACATGCGGCCATCGGTTTCAATGCCCGGATTGTTCGACCTGGCTGGTCGAACACAGATTTCGCGGCGTTCTGACATGCCATCACTGTGGACACACCGAACGTCGTCCAGACTTTTGTCCGACGTGCGGAGAGGTTGATAGCCTGATTGCCTGCGGTCCGGGGATCGAACGGATCGCGGAGGAAGTTGCCGATGCCTTTCCGGAGGCACACCGGATCATTCTTTCGTCGGATCTGCATGGCGGTGCGGCCCGCATGAAGGAAGAGCTCGCCGCTATTGCACGCGGTGAAGCCGATATCATCATCGGGACCCAGCTTGTGGCGAAGGGGCATAACTTCCCGAAGCTTACGCTGGTGGGCGTCGTCGACGCTGATCTGGGACTGGCCCACGGTGATCCACGTGCGGCAGAAAAGACGTTCCAACTGCTTCAACAGGTTACCGGGCGGGCAGGGCGATTTATGAACACGCGCGGCGCGGCGCGCGGTCTTCTGCAAACCTATGCGCCGGGCCACCCGGTCATGAAGGCGATTGTCGCCGGCGACCGCGAAGCCTTTTACGCGTCGGAGATTGAAGACCGTCGAATCGTTGGGCTTCCGCCTTTTGGAAGACTGGCAGGTGTCATCATTTCGGCCGATGACCGCGAAACAGCACAGGCTTACGCTCGGTCTCTGGCCCTGGCAGCGCCGAAAGCGGACAAAATTCAGGTTCTTGGACCCACCGATGCTCCGTTGGCCGTTGTCCGTGGCAGGCATCGCTTTCGACTATTGGTCAAGTCCGAGCGGACGGTTGATATCCAGACCTACATCAGGGATTGGCTCGCCCTCGCCGACAAGGTTCGCGGGAGCCTCCGGATCCAGATTGATATTGATCCGCAAAGCTTTCTATGACTCTGGCAACGCGCGTCAGGTCTGTAAAATCGTGGACAGGACGGTTGGATTTCTGGTCGGAATGCCCTCAACAGATGCCGAAAGTCGTCGGCACACTGCATCTGACTGTCAGAATCTCGTCATTCTCTAGGATTAGACGCGTCCACTTGTGTTGCGCCCACCAAAACCATGTGGTAGGACACGCCCGACTTCGGGGACAGAGCGTCGCTTGCGGCTGGATCTGACCGAATTTCAGCAAATGAATTCAACGGGATGCGAAGATCGACTTCTGCATCCCTCGTTTTATGGGAGTTGATACGGGTGGCTGAAGCAGCTTCGATCGTATCTGGTGTTGCGGAACGCTATGCCGGCGCACTTTTTGAAGTGGCGCTGGAAGCGGGTGCTGTGGACGCCGTCGGCGCAGATCTCACCCGGTTTCAGGGCTTGATCGACGAAAGCGCCGACCTTGCGCGCTTGGTCAAAAGCCCGGTGTTCTCCTCTGAAGACCAGACGCGCGCAGTGGCGGCTGTGTTGGCTCGCGCCGAGATCACCGGTATCGCCGCCAACGTCATTCGTGTGGCAGCTTCCAATCGCCGTCTCTTTGTATTTTCGGACATCTTGAGGGGCTACCGCGCTCTCGTCGCAGCCCATCGCGGAGAAATCACGGCGAACGTGACATCCGCAGAAGCTCTGTCCGACAGCCAGGCTGCCGCTTTGAAGGCCGCGCTCAAGGGCGTGTCTGGCGGAACAGATGTCGCGCTTTCGACTTCGGTTGACCCATCGCTGATCGGCGGTTTGGTCGTGAAGATCGGTAGCCGCATGATCGATACGTCACTCAAGACGAAACTTTCAACCCTCAAAGTCGCACTGAAAGAGGTCCGCTGATGGATATCCGGGCGGCGGAAATTTCCGCAATCCTCAAGGAGCAGATCAAGAACTTTGGCCAGGAAGCCGAAGTCTCTGAAGTCGGCCAGGTTCTCTCCGTCGGTGACGGTATCGCTCGCGTTTACGGTCTGGACAAGGTCCAGATGGGCGAGATGGTCGAGTTCGCCAACGGCACACGAGGCATGGCGCTCAATCTGGAAGCCGATAACGTCGGCGTCGTCGTATTCGGTTCCGACCGTGACATCGCTGAAGGCGATGTCGTCAAACGGACAGGCACCATTGTGGACGTGCCGACCGGTAAGGGTCTGCTAGGTCGCGTCGTTGACGCGCTTGGCAATCCGATCGACGGCAAGGGTCCGATCGTTTACACGGAACGTCGTCGCGTCGACGTGAAGGCTCCGGGCATCATCCCGCGCAAGTCGGTCCACGAGCCGATGTCGACGGGCCTGAAGTCCATCGACGCGTTGATCCCGATCGGTCGTGGCCAGCGCGAGCTGATCATCGGCGACCGTCAAACGGGCAAGACTGCGATTGCGCTTGACACGATCCTGAACCAGAAGCCGCTGAACGTGGGCACTGACGAGAGCCAGAAGCTCTATTGCGTCTATGTGGCTATCGGTCAGAAGCGGTCGACTGTTGCCCAGTTCGTGAAAGTGCTCGAAGAGCAGGGTGCGCTTGAGTATTCGATCATTGTTGCGGCCACCGCATCTGATCCGGCTCCAATGCAGTTCCTGGCACCGTTCGCTGGCTGCGCCATGGGCGAATATTTCCGCGATAACGGCATGCATGCGGTTATCATTTATGACGACTTGTCGAAGCAGGCTGTGGCTTATCGCCAGATGTCGCTTTTGCTCCGTCGTCCGCCAGGTCGCGAAGCTTATCCGGGTGACGTGTTCTATCTGCATTCCCGCTTGCTCGAGCGCGCTGCCAAGCTGAACGAAGACAATGGTCTTGGTTCCTTGACGGCACTCCCGGTCATCGAGACGCAGGCGAACGACGTGTCCGCGTATATCCCGACCAACGTGATATCGATCACCGACGGTCAGATCTTCCTCGAAACCGACCTGTTCTATCAGGGCATCCGTCCGGCCGTGAACGTTGGTCTGTCGGTGTCGCGCGTCGGTTCGAGTGCTCAGATCAAGGCGATGAAGCAGGTTGCCGGCAAGATCAAGGGCGAGCTTGCCCAGTATCGTGAAATGGCGGCCTTTGCTCAGTTCGGTTCGGACCTTGATCCGGTGACGCAGCGTCTGCTTAATCGCGGCGCTCGCCTGACGGAACTCTTGAAGCAGCCGCAGTTCTCCCCTCTGAAGACGGAAGAACAGGTTGCCGTGATCTATGCGGGCGTCAACGGCTATCTTGATGCGCTGCCGGTTGCCAAGGTTCGTGCCTTCGAGGACGGTTTGCTCCGCACGCTGCGCAGCGAGCATGTCGAAATCCTGAACTCTATTCGTGACAAGCGCGAATTGACCAAGGATACGGAAGCTCTGCTTAAGGGCGTCATCGAGACATTCCTCAAGTCGCTTTGAGCCATACGGTCTACTCAGGCCTCGGCTTGGGAAGACTCCGTGCCGGAAGCCTCGGCGGTCAATCAGATCGTCAGGCCGCCGGTCAGTGATATGATGTCTAACAAAGGGCGGCCCGATGCCGAGCCTGAAGTCACTCAGAACCCGAATTGCCTCGGTCAAGGCGACGCAGAAGATCACGAAGGCCATGCAAATGGTCGCCGTGGCGAAACTGCGGCGTGCGCAGATGGCAGCCGAGTCTGCAAGACCCTATGCGGAGCGCATGGCTGGCGTCTTGGCCAATCTGGCAGGCGCCTTCGAAAACCAGCCCGGAGCGCCCGTTTTGCTCGCAGGGAACGGCAAGGACAAGGTCCATCTGCTCGTGGTTTGCACGGGTGATCGTGGACTGTGCGGTGCTTTCAATTCGTCGATTGCTCGTCTGGCGCGCGATCACGCCAACCGGCTGCTGTCCGAAGGCAAGGACGTGAAGTTCCTGTGCGTTGGTCGCAAGGGTGCCGAATCGCTCCGCCGCGTGTTCCCGGACCGGATCCTGGACGTTTTTGAATTCAAGGGTGCGCGCACGATTGAATTCGAAATGGCCGATGGCGTTGGCAAGAAGGTGCTGGAACTGTTCGAGGCAGGCGTGTTCGACATCGCGACGATGTTCTATTCGCGCTTCAAGTCGGTGATCCAGCAGATCCCGACGCAGCAGGGCCTGATCCCGGCAGAAGTGCCTGCGAAGGCAGCGGGAGCGACATCAGATGGCGCGATCTACGACTGCGAGCCGGGTGAAGCCGAAATCCTGGAAGACCTGTTGCCGCGCAATGTGTCGGTGCAGATTTTCCGCGCAATGCTCGAAAACGGTGCGTCGTTCTATGGCTCACAGATGAGCTCGATGGACAGCGCCACGCGCAACGCCGGCGAAATGATCAAGAAGCTGACAACGATCTACAACCGGTCACGTCAGGCGATGATTACCAAGGAATTGATCGAAATCATCTCGGGCGCCGAGGCGGTCTGAGACACAGGACTGAAACGAGGATTAAGTCAT
Source organism: uncultured Hyphomicrobiales bacterium (assembly GCA_903930435.1). Lineage (GTDB taxonomy): Bacteria > Pseudomonadota > Alphaproteobacteria > Rhizobiales > Ancalomicrobiaceae > CAIYYN01. The sequence goes on from CAIYYN010000058.1 coordinate 57,770, forward strand.
GGCTGAGAAGCAAGTTGGTCGCGTTCGGCAGGTTTTGGGCGCCGTCGTTGACGTCCAGTTCGAGGGCCATCTCCCTGGCATCCTCAACGCGCTTGAGATCGACAATAACGGAAGCCGTCTGGTGCTTGAGGTTGCTCAGCATCTCGGCGAAAACACGGTCCGCACCATCGCGATGGACTCAACCGAAGGCTTGGCCCGTGGCCAACTGGTCGTCGACACGGGCCTCGCGATTGCGGTTCCCGTCGGTGATGGCACGCTTGGCCGCATCATGAACGTGATCGGTGAACCCGTCGACGAGCAGGGCCCAGTAACATTCGCCGAAAAGCGCCCGATCCACGCATCTGCTCCCGAGTATGTCGAACAGTCGACTGAATCGGAGATCCTGGTGACGGGCATCAAGGTCGTTGATCTTCTGGCTCCTTACGCCAAGGGCGGCAAGATCGGTCTGTTCGGCGGTGCAGGTGTCGGCAAGACCGTTCTGATCATGGAACTGATCAACAACGTCGCCAAGGCACACGGTGGCTATTCCGTGTTCGCAGGCGTTGGCGAGCGTACGCGTGAAGGTAATGACCTTTATCACGAAATGATCGAATCGAAGGTCAACGTGGATCCCAAGGAACATGGCGGTTCAGCTGCCGGTTCGAAGTGTGCGCTGGTTTATGGTCAGATGAATGAGCCGCCGGGTGCCCGCGCTCGTATCGCTCTGACGGGTCTGACGGTTGCTGAATATTTCCGCGACCAGGGACAGGACGTTCTGTTCTTCGTCGACAACATCTTCCGCTTCACGCAGGCTGGTTCGGAAGTGTCGGCGCTTCTGGGTCGTATCCCATCGGCAGTGGGCTATCAGCCCACGCTCGCAACCGAAATGGGCGCCCTGCAGGAACGCATCACGACGACGACCAAGGGATCGATCACCTCGGTGCAGGCCATTTACGTGCCCGCCGACGACTTGACCGACCCGGCCCCGGCTGCATCCTTCGCTCACTTGGACGCAACGACCGTTCTGTCTCGCTCCATCGCTGAAAAGGGCATTTACCCGGCTGTCGATCCGCTCGACTCAACCTCGCGCATGCTGTCGCCGCTGATCATCGGTGAGGAACATTATTCGGTTGCTCGCCGCGTGCAGCAGATCCTTCAGCGCTACAAGGCCTTGCAAGACATCATAGCCATTCTGGGCATGGACGAACTGTCGGAAGAAGACAAGTTGGCCGTGTCGCGCGCCCGCAAGATCGAGCGCTTCCTGTCGCAGCCGTTCCACGTCGCAGAAGTGTTCACAGGTTCGCCGGGCAAGCTTGTCGATCTCAAGGACACTATCCGCGGCTTCAAGGGCCTTTGCGAAGGTGAATATGATCACCTGCCGGAAGCCGCCTTCTACATGGTTGGCACGATTGAAGAAGCGGTCGAAAAGGCCAAGAAGCTCGCAGCAGCTTGATTGTCGGACCCGGATACGTCCGGGTGAGATAAGACTAGGCGCTGAGGCCGCAGTCGCGGTCTCAGCAGCCCCACACGTGGAAGCAGGTCATGGCTGAAGCCTTCAAGTTCGAACTCGTATCACCCGCTCGTCTCGTGATCTCGGAAGAGGTCGATCAGGTTGTCGTGCCGGGATCAGAAGGCTATTTCACGGTGCTAAAGGGCCATTCGCCTTTCATGTCGACCGTACGTCCGGGCTTGCTGGAAGTCACAAATGCGGCAGGCAAGACCACGCGTATCTTCGTGGCTGGCGGTTTTGCCGATGCATCGCCGAATGGTCTGACGGTGTTGGCTGAGCAGGCCATTCCTGTGGAAGATCTGAAGCCTGAGACCCTGTCGAAGGAAATTACGGCAGTCGAGGCTGTGATTGCGTCGGCCAAGTCCGATGAAGCGAAGCGTTTGGCCTCGGAAAAGCTCGGACAACTGCGCGAGGTTCAGGCGCAGTTGGGGTCAACGACCGCACATTGATCCAAAGACCGCGTGAGGATCATGCCCCGGGCAGATGATGCTCCGGGGCATTTTTGTGTCTGGGCCTCGGCGGGGACCGCCGAGAGTCAGTTGACGATCTCGTCCGCTCGGAACCTGTCGTACCCCGTACGCCGCAGGTCGCATGCGGGACATGTCCCGCACCCGAAGCCCCAGTCATGCTGTTCAGAGCGGTCGCCGAGGTAACAGGTGTGCGTATCGGTCCGGATCAGATCCACCAGCCAATCACCCGCAATGTCACGCGCGAGTTTCCAGGTGGCCGCCTTGTCGATCCACATGAGCGGTGTATGGATCACAAAACGCCTCTCCATGCCAAGGTTGAGCGCGACCTGAAGGGCTTTCATGGTGTCATCGCGACAATCCGGGTAGCCGGAAAAGTCTGTTTCGCAAACGCCCGTCACGATATGTTTGATCCCACGTCGATAGGCGATGGCGGCCGCATACGTCATGAAGATGATGTTCCGGCCCGGAACGAACGTGTTCGGCATACCACTTTCGCTCAGTGCAAATGCCATGTCGGACGTCAGGCTTGTCGCGGAAATCGCCCCGAGCGAGGCGAGATCAACCAGATGATCCTCGCCGAGGCGATCTGACCATGGTTCAAACGACTGGAACCGGTTGCGGATGACGCTGCGCTGTTCCATCTCGACCAAATGACGCTGCCCGTAGCCGAACCCGATGGTCTCTACCCGTCCCCAACGTTCGAGCGCCCAGGCGAGGCAGGTGGTCGAATCCTGGCCACCGGAAAAGAGGACCAGAGCAGCGTCGTTATTCTCGGACATCAAGTCCAGGCTCCCTGACGCATGACAGGTTCGAGTGTTCCCTCGGAGGTAACGCCGTCGATATCAATCTGGTCGGAGCCAATCATCCAGTCGATATGGATCAGGCTCTGATTGATCCCGTTCGCCAGCAAGTCCGCCTCGCCCATGGTGCCACCACCCTTCACGGTCTTGGCGTAAGCTTGCCCAAGGGCAATATGGCTTGAGGCGTTTTCGTCGAACAGCGTGGAATAGAACAGAATGCCCGACTGAGAGATCGGCGAGGCATGCGGGACAAGCGCCACTTCGCCCAGACGGCGTGCGCCTTCATCAGTCTCAAGGATACGCTTGAGCACATCTTCCCCGGTCCGGGCATGTGCCTCGACGATGGCTCCATCGACAAATTTGACGGAGATGTCCTGGATCAAGGTGCCTTGATAGGAGAGCGGTTTGGTTGCGGCGACCGTCCCCTGTACGCGCATGCGATGCGGCGTCGTGAAAATTTCCTCGGTCGGAATATTGGCATTGAACAGAATGCCGTTCTCCGCCCGGCTTGCACCGCCGCACCAAATGTGTCCGTCGCACAGGCCGACTTCGAGGTCGGTCCCGGGTCCCTTGTACCGCAGTGCCTTGTAGCGCTTGGCGTTCATCAGGTCGCCGCGTGCCTTCAGATTGGCGTTGTGGGCTTGCCAGTCAGCCAATGGATCTTCACCATCTGCACGCGAAGCCTTGAAAATCGCGTCCCAAAGGGCTGCAACCGCATCCTGTTCCGTCAGCTTAGGAAACACAGCCTTCGCCCAGGCAGGCGTCGCGGCCGAAACGATCGTCCAGTTAATGGCTGAACGTGCAATCAGATCAAGGGCTGGCCGATAGGCAATGGAACGGGCCCGATTGGCGCGTGCGACCCTTGCCGGGTCCTGTCCGCCCAACAGGGACGGATCGTCGCCGACGATGGCAAGGCGCGCCGCTCCCGACCGAAAGGCGTTCGCCATCCCGTCAAAGAGCCAAGCCGGAGCCGAATCGAAGCTGGCGTCGCTGGCGGTCGCAAACCGGTCGAGCGTGGCCACGTCATCGCCGTAAAGCGTTGTAACGACGGTCGCACCTGCCGCATAGGCGTAATGGCTGATGCGTCGGGCGAGGGCAACTGCGTCCAAGGGGGCCGTGATGAGGAGTTCTCGGCCTTCGACCGATCCAAGCCCAACGTGAACAGCGAGCCTCGCCAATTGATCGATTCGGTCTGCAAAAGCGTCAGAGACCATTGTGTTTCCCCTTAAGCACCGAGATGAGCAAATGCAGTAACAACCTTTTCATAGACAGGTCGCTTGAACGGAATGATCAGGTCAGGCAGACGTGACATCTTTTCCCATCGCCATTCCGCAAACTCCTGCTCGCCGGCGGGCGGATGAATGATGTCGATTTCGCTTTCGTCGCCGTCGAACCGGAAGGCAAACCACTTCTGTGTCTGGCCTCGCCATTTGTGCTTCCAGCGCTCGCCAACGACGGAACGCGGGATATCATAGGCATACCATTCCGGGGCCTCGGCCAGAAGCGTTGCCGACTTCACATTGGTTTCCTCGTTCAGCTCCCGCCAGGCCGCGTCGATCGGATCTTCGCCGGCATCAATGCCACCTTGCGGCATCTGCCACTCATGACCGGGAGCAACATGCTCAACCTGGCCCTCGTCAAAGCGCCGTCCAATCCAGACAAGACCCTGCGGATTGAGGAGCATGATCCCGACACAGGGGCGATAGGGCAAATTCATAAACTCGTCGTTCTGCATTACGTCTCCTTGATCCCCGGCGAACCAGCGCAATCTCTAGCCGAAATCGGCGTCAGAAGGTACCCTGCGCATAGCATCTATGGTGAGACGTTTTGGTAACCTTGGTCGGTTATGTTAATCACTGAAGAAGGTATGTCTTGAAATCGTCGTTGTTTGGGCACAAGGTTCACACATGATGCTGGCGAAAGTCGGCGAGTGATACCTGAATCGCTCACGATTACCGAATTTAACAACACACCTATCTGGAGGTCATTCTGCTGACCAGTGCACCGACAAGCGATATGATCGCTGAAGATCATCCGAATTCTGCTGCGACAGCAATGCTGTCGGCCAGGCAAGTCGCCGAACGTGAGCCTCTTGCGCCATCAGGTCTCGATGTGGAGACCCTTTACAAGGCGGTCATCGAAAGCCTTGAAGATTCCAAAGCTGAAGAGATTGTAACAATCGACATCGCAGGTCGGTCTTCGCTGGCTGATGCAATGATTGTCGCATCTGGTCGGTCGCATCGCCATGTGGGCGCAATCGCGGATCATCTTGAGAAGAAACTCCGCGAGATTGGTGTCAAACAGTTACGCGTTGACGGCCTTCCGCATTGCGACTGGGTCCTCGTCGATGCCGGGGATGTCATGGTGCACCTGTTCCGGCCTGAAGTGCGGACTTTCTACAATCTTGAAAAGATGTGGGAAGTTGAGGTACCAGCCCCAAAACCGGCTCCCCGGTCGATCATTCGCCGCTGATCGCAGATGCGACTGATTGCAGGTCACGCAGTCGCGCGGAGGGAACGTGCGCATTTCGATTCTGGCAGTAGGCAAGCTGAAATCCGGGCCTGAACGAGACCTATGCAGCAGATATCTTGACAGGGCGCAAAAGGCTGGTCGTCCGCTTGGACTGACCCGCATCGAGATCCGCGAATGGTCTGAATCACGCGCGATTCGGAGTGAGGATCGAAAGTCCGAAGAAGCGCAGCAATTCATCAGCGAATCACCGCCGGATAGTGTTCTTTTCGCACTCGATGAGCATGGCACCAACCTCTCGTCCGTTGAATTCGCAACGTCAATTGCGACATTTCGCGACAAGGGGACTGCCGATCTGATCTTCGCGATAGGCGGTCCAGATGGCCATGGGTCGCAGGTGCTCGCACGTGCACATCAGAAGATCGCATTTGGTTCAATGACATGGCCACACCAGATCATAAGGGTGTTGCTTGCCGAGCAAATCTACAGGGCGACAACGATTCTTTCCGGCCATCCCTATCACCGCGTCTGAATGAACAAATCCGGCATCGTGGTTGGCAGGTCAAACGAAGCGATGATAGGTTTGTGTCTCAATCAATGACCGAAAATCCGGATAGATCTGGCTCAACACGGATGACAGGCAAGGACAGACCAACGCTCATCCGCGCCGGACATCTGCCCAAGCGTCGGTTGTCGCGTGTACTGGTTGTGTTGGCGAGCTGCTTTGCTGCCTGCCTGATCCCTCGGGTCCTGCCAGAACAGGCGGTCGCTCAGGACATACCCAAAACCCAGCCAAACCTGGATACGCAACGGCAATCCACGCAGCAAGAGCTCGATCAGATCGCGCGTGACGTCAGGCTGAGCGACGAGCGGCAGGCACAAATTGCGCGGGATATTGCTGGTCTTGAAAAAGATCGTGCGCGTATCAGCGAAGATTTGATAGCAACCGCCGGGCGTGAACGTGAATTAGAAACAAAGGTCAGCGCCAGCGAAGCCCGGATCGCCGATATCGACTCGCAGGCTGACACGGTCAAAAAGTCGCTCGCATCCCATCGGGCGGTACTCGCCGACGTTCTCGCCGCCTTGCAACGGATCGGGCGCAAGCCGCCCCCGGCAGTGCTGGTCCGCCCCGAGGATGCGCTCGCGTCTGTCAGAAGTGCCATCCTGATCGGGGCAGTGCTTCCTGAATTGCGAGTTGAAGTCGATCAGGTTGCCGATGATCTCGCACGGCTGGTCTCGTTGAAATCACAGGCAGCTTCGGAACGCGATCAGTTTCGTCAGGCTGTAACTGATCTCAAGGAGGAAACGACACGCCTTGAACGATTGATGGACGAACGCAGGGGCTCCAAATCGGATCAGGAGCGACTGCTGAATGAAGAACAGCGGCGCAACCAGGTCCTGTCGGACAAGGCTGCCAGCCTGCGCGATCTCATTGGAAAGCTTGATAGCACGCCGTTAGGCTTGCGTGCCGGTGGTCCAGTCCAGTCGCAAACAGGCAGCTCTGATCCGGCATCCGGCGACAAACTGGTCCGACTGGAGCCAAAGGTTGATCAAAATTCCGTGAGTCCTGATACAGGCGGTCCTCTGCGCCTTAAGCCTGCCATTCATTTTGCAGATGCCAAGGGAAAGTTTTCTTTGCCTGTTTCAGGTACGATCACGACAAATTATGGCGATAACGATGGTACAGGCGCGTCGATCAAGGGTATACGCATTACAACGCGTCAGGAAGCACGTGTCACGAGCCCGTGTGACGGGACGATCAGTTTTGCTGGATCGTTCAGATCGTACGGGAAACTATTGATCATTGACGGTGGCGACGGCTATCATGTCGTCTTGGCCGGCATGGAACGTATCGATGTGGAACGTGGGCAGTTCGTTCTCGCCGGAGAACCAGTCGGACTAATGGGCGCTCGTCGTCAGGCGAGCACCTTGAATGAAGCCAATTCTGTTTCACCGCTACTCTACGTCGAGTTCCGGAAAGAAAATTCTTCAATTGATCCCGCTCCCTGGTGGGTTCAGACACGTGACGAAAAGGTTCGCGGATAATGCGCAAGCTGTCGCTTTTGTTGGTTGGGGCCGCGTTTGGCTCTGTCGTTGCTCTGGGTGTTACCAACGGCGCCAAATTTTTAACAAACTCCGCGTTTGCGGCCAGTCCCGAAACCTACCGGGAGTTGATGCTGTTCGGTGATGTTCTTGACCGGATTCGGACGGACTATGTCGAGCAACCGGATGAGAACAAGTTGATCGAGGCAGCAATCAACGGCATGCTGTCGTCGCTTGATCCGCATTCCGAATACATGAATCCGAAGTCTTACAAAGAGATGCAGACGACCACCCGTGGTGAATTTGGCGGGCTGGGCATTGAAGTCACGATGGAAGACAGTCTGGTCAAGGTTGTCACCCCGATTGATGACACCCCCGCATCTCGGGCGGGGATCCGGGCAGGTGACTTCATCACGGCGCTCGACGGCAACACTGTACAGGGCTTGCAGCTCAATCAGGTGGTCGACAAGATCAAGGGTCCGGTCAACACCGAGATAACACTCACCATCAAGCGAGCCGGAGTGGCTGAACCACTTCAGATCAAGCTCGTCCGTGCCCTGATCCAGATCAATCCGATCAAGTGGCATGTGGAAGGCGACGTCGGCTATGTGAAGCTGTCGCAGTTTAACGAACACGCATACGAGCGGCTGAAGGACGCGATCCAGAAGGCGACCGCGTCGATCGGTGCCGACAAGGTCAAAGGCTGGATCCTGGACCTGCGCAATGATCCCGGTGGCTTGCTCGACCAGGCGATCCAGGTGTCAAATGCGTTCCTCGACAAGGGCGAGATCGTTTCAACGCGCGGTCGCAATGCCGACGAGAGCCAGCGCTTCACGGCCCGTCCCGGCGGCGACCTGACAGGCGGCAAGCCATTGATCGTTCTGATTAACGGAGGATCGGCCTCGTCGTCGGAAATCGTGGCCGGTGCGCTGCAGGACCATCGTCGGGCGACGATCCTTGGCACGCGGTCGTTTGGCAAGGCTTCGGTGCAGACGATCATCCCGATTGGTCCAAACGGTGGTGCACTGCGGTTGACGACAGCCCGGTATTACACACCATCCGGTCGCTCGATTCAGGCAAAGGGTATCGAGCCTGATATTGAAGTGTTGCAAGATCCGCCGCCGGAACTGAAGGGCAAGGATGACACCAAGGGTGAAGCCAGCCTCAAGGGCCATCTGGCTAACCCGAACGATACAGCGCCTGAAGACGAGAAGACTGGCAGCCAGGCCTACGTGCCGCCAGATGCGAAGGATGACAAGGCGCTTGCCTATGCGCTTGATCTGTTGCGGGGCGTGAAGGTCAACGCTGCTTTCCCGGCCAACCCAAAGGCAGCGGTTCCAAACTAGGAACCGGATCGATCAATCGCAGCGATTGATCGTATACTCGTGCGAGAAAATGAGGTGCCACCCGGATGATCCAGTCCGGGTGGCATTTGCTTTTGTTGCGAGCGGCAATCATCGCCGATAGCTCAAATTCGGCACACTCTGTTAACGGTTCGCCTACCTTGTTGGTCTAGGATGCCGGTCAAAGGCTTGCTTCACCGCAATGAAGCTTTGACCTGACAGAGGACGCAATGGCCAACGATCTCTCACGCCCGCTCGGAATCCGCCACAAGAAGAAGAGCCTTTTGGCCCGACTTCCGCTCGGACTTGTCGGCGCAACCATTTTGGCGACGACGGTTGTTGGTGCTGTTACCTGGATCATTCTGGTCCGGGATCCGCTTGGCGGTGAGCCGGTCGCCTACGTTCGGATAGATCGCACGAAGACGGGTCTTGGACCAAAGGACATTGAAGTCGCGGATTTGCACAAGCAGGCGGAGTCCGGGACTGCGGACGGCGATTCAGCGACGCCATCATCCGAAAATGCCCCTCAGGCAAAGCCCAGACATCCGCCAGTGGTCCAGATCAGTGACGGACAGCCGCTGACGACAACCGCCGTCGCCCAGGTTTCCGAAAAAGGTAAATTCGGGACTTTGCCCAAAATTGCGCCCGATGGAACCCGACCGCTTGAGCAATATGCTCGGCCAGTAATGCCGCATGGTGCCAGTTCGGCCAAGGTTGTTGTGATCGTCGGTGGTCTCGGTCTCAGTCAAACGGGGACACAGGAAGCGATCCGCTTGTTGCCCCCCGCCGTGACACTGGGCTTTGCACCCTATGGCTCCAGCCTTGATCGCTGGATGCAACGCGCCCGCCAGGAAGGGCATGAACTCATCCTTCAGGTCCCGATGGAGCCCTTCGATTATCCCAACAACGACCCTGGCCCGCAAACCCTGCTGACGTCGCTATCGCCCGACCAAAATCTGGATCGGTTGCAGTGGTTGATGTCGCGCATCACGAATTATGTTGGTGTGATGAATTATACCGGGGCCAAATTTACCGCCACGTCGGAGCAACTTGGCCCTGTGATGAAGGAGTTGGCTGCGCGTGGCGTGATGTATATCGATGACGGCTCATCAAGCCGATCGATCGCGGAGGGGCTGTCTGGAACCGAGCATACGCCATTCGCCCGCGCGGACATGACGATTGACGCAGTGTCAACGGAGGCTGCAATCGATACGCGCCTGAAGCAGTTGGAAAACCTCGCACGGTCTCGCGGTCTTGCCATTGGTGTCGCGTCTGATCTTCCCGTTTCAGTCAAGCGGATCGTCGAATGGTCGAAGGGACTGGAGGATCGCGGCGTCCTTCTGGTCCCGGTCAGCGCCTCCATCAAAGATGGTCAGATGTAAGGGTAACCGCGAGGCCGGACTTATTGGATGAGCCGGAGCCACCTGCGTTCCGTATCCAACCCGGACGATCAAAGCCGCTGGCTGTCCAGTCCTTCTCCACGCATGCGCAACGCGGTTGAGGATAGAGAATTTCGCCGGGCATGGACAAATATCCATGCGGGTGCGCTCTTGGTCTTGAGGAGGGCCGATTCGGTTTCTCGCATCCGGTAACGCATGAGCATCGACGCTGCCGGGCTGGAATGGGCTGTCAGCGTTGAACCCGGACGATCGACGACAGCAATCGGAATCGCGTCCGCGATCCGGCGCCAGTGTTGCCAGCGGTGAAATCCGGCCAGATTGTCGGCTCCCATGATCCAGACGAACCGGACATGAGGAAACGCCTGCTTCAGGTGTTGAACGGTGACCCAGGAATAGGACGAACCGAGCGTCGCCTCGAAACCGGTCACAATAATCCGCGGATCCTGGACCAATCGTCTGGTTGCGCGAATACGGGTAGCAAGATCAGGCAAGCCGCTATGTTGCTTGAGCGGATTACCGGGCGTGACCATCATCCAGACCCGATCAAGCTTCAGTCGAGCCAGCGCGACCTCCGCAACATGGATATGGCCTTCGTGCGGTGGATTGAACGTGCCGCCGAACAGACCCACGGACATGCGTGGAACCGCCGGCGGGATTTTCAAATCAGCCAGGTCGACACCGCCATTGGCGGCTATGCCTCCCGGAAAACGTGTCACGGACGGATTTGACCTGTACCAACAATGCGATACTTGAATGAGCAGAGCTGCTCAACCCCGACAGGGCCGCGTGCGTGCATCTTGCCCGTTGCGATCCCGATCTCGCCACCAAACCCGAACTCGCCTCCGTCAGCAAACTGCGTTGAGGCGTTCCAGAGAACAATCGCCGAGTTGACCTTCGACAGAAAAGCGTCCGCCTTTGCAGCATCTTCAGTGATGATGCAGTCGGTATGATGCGACCCGTAGTGTTCAATGTGCTCGATCGCTTCCGCCAGTCCCGCGACGACTTTCACTGAAATGATCGGTTCCAGATATTCGGTTGACCAGTCGCTTTCCGTCGCAGCCACGGCTGCCGGAAAACGCGAGCGCACGGTTTCGTCACCCCGGATCTCGCAGCCTCTCGCAGCCAGATCCTGCAAGATCGGGTTAAGGTGGGTGTCAACAACGGCGCGATCAATCAGAAGCGTCTCGGCTGCCCCGCAAACACCTGTGCGACGCAGCTTCGCGTTCAAAACAATCGAGCGGGCCATTTCAAGATCCGCCGCCTGATCGACGAAGACATGACAAAGCCCTTCCAGGTGAGCGAACACCGGGACGCGCGCGTCCGCCTGCACGCGGGCGACGAGGCTCTTGCCACCGCGTGGAACGATCACGTCGATAGCGCCATTCAACCCGCCAAGCATTGCCCCAACCGCACCCCGGTCGCGCGTGGGAACCTGCTGGATCACGTCTGGATCAAGGCCAGCCGATGCGATACCGGTTCGCAACGCCTCGATAATCGCCGAGGATGAGCGGAATGAGTCCGACCCGCCACGCAGGATGACGGCATTCCCGCTTTTGAGGCAGAGGGCGCCCGCATCGGCAGTCACATTCGGTCGGCTTTCGAAAATGATACCGATCACACCAAGCGGTGTTGCGACTCGCTCGAATTTCAAACCATTGGGTCGCTCCCAACTGACAAGCACGCGACCGACTGGATCGGGAAGATCCGCGATGTCTTCAACCGCGTTTACCAGCGCTTCCAGTCGGGCTGGTGTCAGGGTCAATCGGTCGATGAAACTCGCAGCCAGTCCCGATCGCCTGGCGTCGGCGACATCCTCAGCATTGGCAGCCAGGATACGATCCGCATTTGCGCGAAGTTCCCGCGCGGCGGCCTTTAAGGCGTCTGTCTTGACCTGACCGTTGGCACTGCTGACCGAGCGCGCTGCCTGCAAGGCGCGTTGCCCGATCTGCTGCATGAGGACGTCCAACCCTTCGGCCTCAATGAGCCGCGCTTCCGTGAGCATTATTCGCCTCTAAGTACCATGTCATCACGATGGATCATCGCGGCTCTTCCGATATAGCCCAAGATGGACTCAATTTCATGTGTTTTACGGCCCATGATCGCATCAGCCTCGTCCCGGTCGAAAGCAATCAGCCCCCGGCCAAGTTCGGCACCGTCGTGCCCCTGAATCACGACCGTATCACCGCGCTGAAATCGCCCTTCAGCCCGAATGCAGCCTGCCGGAAGCAGGCTCTTGCCAGCCCTCAGGGCACGTACAGCACCCGCATCGGCGACAATTGTGCCGCGCGCGTCAAGCGAACCGGCGATCCACTTCTTGCGGGCTGTGACCGGATTATCTTCCGCCAGGAACCAGGTTGCCGGTTGATCATCGTCTATGGCTGTCAGCGGGTTGATCCGCTTGCCAAGCGAAATCACCATGGCCGTCCCCGCCGCACAGGCGATCTTGCCAGCTTCGATCTTTGTCTTCATGCCACCGCGCGACAATTCTGACGCCGCGCCGCCCGCAATCGCCTCAATCTCTGGCGTAATGCGCTCGACCAACGGGATCAGCGTTGCGTTGGGATCGAGGTTCGGTGGTGCCGTATAGAGACCGTCGATATCGGAGAGCAGGATGAGCAGATCCGCGCCGATCATCGTCGCGACGCGTGCGGCGAGGCGGTCGTTGTCACCATACCGGATTTCCGTGGTGGCAACTGTGTCGTTCTCATTGATCACCGGAACGGCCCCGTGCGAGATCAATGTTCCCAGAGTGGCGCGCGCATTCAGATAGCGCTGGCGGTTCTCGGTATCTTCGAGCGTGAGCAATATCTGGGCAGCAGTCAGGCCCCGCTGTCCCAAGACGTCGGAATAGGCGTGCGCCAGTGCGATCTGCCCGACCGCGGCAGCGGCTTGCGCCTGTTCCAGTTCAAGTGAGCCCTTGGGTAGCCCCAAGCGTCCGCGCCCCAACGCAATCGCACCCGATGAGACGAGGATCACTTCGGCACCGCGCCGGGCAAGACTTGCGACGTCATCGGCGAGGCTTTTGAGCCAGTCGGCGTGGAGCGTACCGGTCGCGCGTTCGACGAGGAGAGCGGAGCCGATCTTGATGACGATACGACGATAGGGTGTGAGGCGGTTCATCTGTATTCAACGCTGCAAGAACAGGCCGGTGACCCCATGGTCAAGCACGGCGGGAAAGTCCTTTAGCTTACTATGGAGGGAAATGGAAACAATGAGCGCGTTTTGCGAAAAAGTTTAAGCGATTGACGTCATTCGACGATGACGGGCGTTCCAACCGTTACACGCTGAAAAAGATCAAGAATGTGTCGATTGTACATTCGAATGCATCCGTAAGATGCCTTCGTGCCGATGCTTTCGGGATGATTTGTCCCATGGATCGCATATTCGCCGGTCGCCAATACCAGGGCACGCGGGCCGAGCGGGTTTGACGGTCCGGGCGGGATGATGACGGGAAGTTCAGGATGATCTGCGTGAACGATTGCGGGCGCTGCCCACGTCGGATTGGCGACCTTGCGGGCGATGACGGTCGTACCGGACCATTCCTTGCCCGCTTTTCCAACAGCAATCGGGTAGCTCAGGGCCCGGCCTTGTCCGATGACCAGAAACAATCGGCGGTCCGTTGTGCTGACGACAATTGTCCCAGGCGCATAGCGTGCAAATGCAACAACTGAGCTGTCCTTTTGGTTCGAAGCACTTGCCGTGCCTCCGCACGCAACCAACAAACCAAAGGGTAAAAACAGAGTTGCCAACGCCCAACACGCCAAGCGACGCATCACATCTCCCATTTTGATACAGGAGATTAACCAAATATTAACCCGAATGTAAACGACACATATTCAAGGTAACAACGTCGGCACTGTCTGGTGCGGGTGCAAAAACAAAAAAAGCCCGGATGCAATAGACCATTGGGGTCCTTTGCATCCGGGCATTAAAGCACAGTTTTCTGGCGAACCGACCTTGGTCAATCGGGCGCCTGCAAGGATCTGTATCAGCTAAGGCAGCTGCGACTCCGCCTCACTTCTTGTTCTGCCGGTTCGAGATCAGGTCATCGACGACGCCGGGATCGGCCAGCGTCGAAGTATCCCCAAGAGCACCGAATTCATCCTCGGCAATCTTACGCAGAATGCGACGCATGATCTTGCCAGAGCGCGTCTTCGGCAGGCCGGGCGCGAACTGGATGAGATCGGGCGAGGCAATCGGGCCGATTTCCCGACGAACCCAGGCCACGAGCTCCTTGCGCAACTCTTCGGACGGTTCCAGCCCTGACATCAGCGTCACATAGGCATAAATGCCCTGTCCCTTGAGATCATGCGGATAACCGACGACTGCGGCTTCTGCCACCTTGGGGTGGGCGACGAGTGCGGACTCGACTTCGGCAGTGCCCATGCGATGGCCGGACACATTGATCACGTCATCGACGCGGCCTGTGATCCAATAGTAGCCATCGGCATCGCGCCGCGAGCCGTCGCCCGTAAAATAGGTGCCGGGATAGGCGGAGAAATAGGTCTGGACGAAGCGGTCATGGTCGCCAAAGACGGTCCGCATCTGCCCCGGCCAGGAGTCGGTGATCACGAGATTGCCTTCAACGGCTCCCTCCAGCACCTGTCCTGCTGCATCGACAATTGCGGGCTTCACGCCGAAGAAGGGCCGTGTTGCAGAGCCCGGCTTCAGCGGGGTCGCGCCGGGCAATGGCGAAATCAGGATGCCGCCCGTCTCGGTCTGCCACCAGGTATCGACAATCGGGCAGCGGCCCTCACCGACGACATTGTAATACCACATCCAGGCTTCCGGATTGATCGGTTCACCGACAGACCCAAGGATGCGGAGTGATTTGCGGGATGTCTTCTTCACCAGCTCTTCACCGGCCCCCATCAGGGAGCGGATTGCCGTCGGCGCGGTGTAGAAGATATTGACCTGGTGCTTGTCAACGACGTCCCAGAACCGCGACGCCGATGGGTAGCTCGGAATACCCTCGAACATGAGTGTCGTGGCACCGTTTGCGAGCGGCCCGTACACGATATAGCTGTGACCCGTGACCCAGCCCACGTCGGCTGTGCACCAATAGACTTCACCGGGCTTGTAATCGAAAATCAGCTGGTGTGTCAGAGATGCGTAGACGAGATAGCCGCCGGTCGTGTGCAGAACACCTTTCGGCTTTCCGGTCGAGCCTGATGTGTAGAGGATGAACAGCGGATCTTCTGCATTATGGGCCGGGGCAGGGCTCTCGGTCGATACCTTCGCGGCTTCATCGTCATAATAGAAGTCGCGGCCATCCCTCATCGAGATCTTGCCGCCGGTCCGGCGCACGACGATAACCGATTTGACATTGCTGACCTTTTCAAGCGCCAGATCAACGTTCGCCTTCAATGGCACCTTGCGGCCACCGCGCAGTCCTTCATCCGCCGTCACGACGACTGCGGTATCGGCATCCTCGATACGGCCAGCCAGGCTGTCCGGTGAGAAGCCGCCGAAGACGATGGAATGGATAGCGCCGATGCGCGCACATGCCAGCATCGCATAGGCAGCTTCGAGGATCATCGGCAGATAAAGTGTGACGCGATCACCCTTTTTCACCCCGTGCGCGAGAAGCACATTTGCGAACCGGCAGACCTCGTCTTTCAATTGACCGTAGGTGACGACTTTTGACTCGTTGGGGTCATCGCCTTCCCAAATGATGGCGGGCGCGTTGGGCTTCGTCGCCGCATGTCGATCCACACAGTTATACGAAACGTTCAACTCACCGTCTTCAAACCACTTGATCGAGACATTGTGGGGATCAAACGACGTATTTTTGACCTTGGTAAACGGTTTTGCCCAATCAAGCCGGAGTGCCTGCTCGCCCCAGAAGCCGTTTGGATCCTCGACTGACTGGCGATACATCGCTTGGTATTTGGCGTCATCGGCATAAGCCGAAGCTGCAATTGCCGCAGGCACCGGAAATACGAGCTCCGACATGGCATTCCTCCCAGGTTTCATTTGGCGCCAATTTCCGATGAAAATTGGCCTTGAGTGAGTTGCAAATGTCTATCGATCAACGAAAAAGGCCGCTTTAAGTGTTGCGGCCCGATCCGGTGCAATCTCCACAGCATTCGATGTCGGCATTATGCGAATTCCTAGCGTTTCGTCCATGACTTCGCCAACATACTTTCGTCTTTGTTCCAGGGGCGGTGGCTGTGCCGCTCCGTGCGGAATGCCGCCCCGATGAAACAAGATATCAAATGCGATGAACGATTTAGCGGATCAGGAACTGTCGCAGCAGAGCGGTCGATCCGTTGCTCCGCACAAATGCGGACGGGATCTCCAAAGGTCGTAGAAGCCTGAGTCAGGCTATCCCGATCAACACAACCGGTTACCCGACGGATCATTTTCAGCCAGTTCCGCACAGGACTGCAAAAAGCCTGTCACATCATCTTGTGCTGACCCGGCGTCGTGTGTATGGTCCGCCACCGTTCGAGACCAAATACCTACTGCGGAGAGGTGCCAGAGTGGCCGATCGGGGCGGTCTCGAAAACCGTTGTCCGTGCAAGCGGACCGTGGGTTCGAATCCCACCCTCTCCGCCATTCAACACAAAGAGCCAATTGATTTATATAGTGAATTCGATTTTACCCGGCAGTGCACCCACCATTTCGTCCACCATTTGTTTCAATCTTACCGGAATTTGAGGCTGTCAATCGCGATTACGTTGTGACAGTTGGTGTGAATTCCATCACAACATTTTATCACCCACTAGCCGATCAAAAGCGATTTCGAGCCTGTTAAAATATATCTTAATGAGTAGCCACATATAAAAATCGCCAGAGAGATAATTATAGTTATAACGATCAGTATCATACTGTCAAAATTTACAGTTTCTAGACCGTCTGGTTTGAGTTTTTCTTGATATTCATTCCAGGGACCATCCAAGACTGGCAAAATGATAGTATCAGCGGGCCTTGCTTGAAATGTTGAGCTTGCATTTTTGTGGCTCTCAAAAAAATTATCCAAGGCGCGTCCTATTCCTTGGGCACCAACATGCGCCGGGAACGAAAAGGTAGTACCGTCACTTGAGGTTACTATTGTCTCCGAATGGCTAGAAACAGCCATCACCTTCTGTCCGGAACCAATAGTGATCTCATAAGTGCGAGTTGCGCAACATTGCCCATAAATCTTAGTTGGTAACCCAGATAGTATAATACCAAAGCACGCGACAATAATTGCTAAAAAAATGCAGAAGATATATAGTACGTTCGATAATCTCCGGATCATTTGATTCTCCAATCGGAAATATTTATTCGAATCGCAAATTTGTTATTTTGAATTACATAGCGACCTATTCGCTAATCCTTGGTCCTGTTTCTATAATCATATCAATGATATATCTAGCTGACTCACTTCAGCAACCGACATCATAATTCTGTTTCTAGAGCCCGTCGATTGGCTGATATTGGTTTTTTTGACTGTTCCCAAAAATCTATCTGTATCAGCAACCGTTCGGGTCGGATCAGCCTGCAGCATGGGCGCATTAGCCGCGCAGTCGGGAGCCACTACGCGCGCGCGGAGCGTTCACAGTGCTCTAAATCGGCCTACTTTAGAGAGATGCCACGTGCGCTCACGATCCAGAACGATCTCTCTCGCGCGCGCGTAATGCTCTTGAAATTCCGGCTTACGTGTCCTGCATGACATCGTCAGATCTCAATCGCTCCGTGTCGCCAAATTGGCGAGACGGTCTAAACTTGCCGCTTTCGCCTCGATTTCAACCTTGTCGCGTCTCCAGGTGTAGCGCCTCGTAGATTTCCTTGCGGCGACCGATCTGCCTAGCCGGTTGAGCCTCCGTCAGAGGCTCCAATTCGTTGAAAAACACCCCAGCATCTGCTACGTTTTGGTTACGCGATGCGGCTCCCGCGTCCGCTATAGATTGCCCGTCCGAAAGGTCGGGACGGGTAGAAATAGGAGCCACCTCTTCCTCTTCAATTTGGTCAATTCGCCTTCCGCTCGTTATAAATGTCATCAGTGCCAATCCAGCCGCACACCGTGCGCATTGAGATGCGCACCACATTGCGCACTTGATCGGGCGGGTAAATTTCTCGCTGGGACTTGATTTAAAACCTCATTACAAGGCCGAGGAATCTCTATGCCAAAAGCAATCATTTCAAAATTTCTTTATATATTTTTCATCTTCGCAATATTACCGTACAGAAATGCAGTTTATGCATTAGATATAAATGTTATACCATCTGATTCAGAGAAAGCATTTATTATATTATCCGGTGCGTTTGAATTCGGTGACGAAGAAAAATTCAATTCAAGTGTACAAAAATTTAGCAAAGCAGCTATTTTACTGGATAGCGATGGCGGAAATTTAAGTTCAGCCTTAAGGATAGGCGAAATAATACGATTGAAGGGCTTCTCGACAGGCGTTGCCCCCAAAACAATCTGTGCGTCGGCTTGTGCGCTCGCATGGTTGGGCGGCGGAACTCGATACATGTCAGATCAATCTCGGATCGGGTTCCATGCAGCGTCGATTAATACCAACGGAACCGACGTCGAGAATGGGCAGGCTAACGCGCTGATAGGGGCCTATGTCACTCGACTCGGCTTGTCGGAACGCGCGGTGGCGTATATCACGGAGGCCAGCCCCAATAATATAGCGTGGATTACCCCCGATTTAGCAAAATCATTAGGCATTTACGTAGAGAAACTGGAAATACCGGACAGCACGGATGTAGCTGAAACTAAACTATTTAGCAGTTATGTGGGAAATAACGAACCACACAGGCGTGATTTATATTATGTCACAGGACTTGACCCTCATGGAGATAATTGGCTTGCACTAAAGAGTGCACCAAATCTAAATTCCAATCGAATTGACAAGCTAACGCCCAATACGAAGTTGATCTATTTAGGTAGATCAGGACATTGGATTTCAGTCCGTACACTTAAAGGCGTTTTCGGTTGGGTGTACGATAGATATGTCGCGTGCTGCGTAGCCGACTGATTTGACCAGACCAGCGTGACTGAAACCATCTGAAAAATCGCGAAGTTAGTCCTGACGTTCTGGAACTCCTTTCATCCCCGGAGACGACAGACGTTTGTCAGATACTCTGGCAAAAATTGAAATTTCGGTCCGACTATCGCCCGCGATTGTCGCCGTCCGATCCGTGAGCGCCACAACATGACGCCCTCGCATCTCCCAAGCTAAACCAGCGCAACCCTCCGACCAATCGAAGAAATCGGAAGACTGCCATCCCATGGCGACTAGCGTGTCTCCCCACAGATCGAACAATCGACCAGCGTCATCAATGGCTCGCTGATGCCTCTCCGGATCGGCACCGATTGGAACAGTACGAATGAAGCAGTTATAGCTAGTGACATAGGTTAAGGGGATGCCACCATCAACCGCAATAATTGCCTCACGCTCATCGATCGTGTCTTGTTCCGGGGACCGTTCCGCCGCTATTTCTACTCTTTCCGTAAATTCGTTTTGATACCCGGTACATCCGGTACTGGCGGTACTCCGCCATTTTGGAGCGGTACAAGGTATCGACTGTACCGGCTGTTCCGCCGGTACCGGACATGCAATCGCCAAAGAGCCGAACACGGCCTCAAGATGAGCCTTGATTGCTGTCATGATCTAGCTATCTGAAATGATATTTGAGCGGACATGATAGAATCGTGCTGGCGGCGCAGATCGGATTCGCTTTTTCGGCTGGAACCCGTCCGTGGCTTTGATCAGGTACCCCCGTTCGTGAAGCAGCTTCGCAACAAATTTTGGATCCTGACCCTCAATGACCTCATTGGCGAATACACTCGGTATTATGTAGTAAGTGCGATCCGAGCTGTCGCCCGACCGATAACCGGCTAACCGTGTGAAGGGGTTGATCGGAGATGCGTTGTCCAAATTTTCGAACCTTGCATCACCGTTCACTTGAAGGAACGCTCGCACCGCCTCGATCGCATCCCGTACTTCCTGCGGATCACCTCCACCGCGCCGGTCAAGCCAAGCGTTAAAGCAACTGGCAGCCGCTCTGAGCGCGTCACCAGCCGCCCAAGGCACTAGCCCAAACCCGATAGCCATTTCGCCCGCCGTCGCTACAAGTCCAAACCTGTCGGCTACGCGCCTGACTTGACCGTCTGCATCAGATGGCACCCTCTCTTTCACAAAATTGCGAATCGCCGCTGTAATCTCAGTCCGAAGGTCATCGACTGAATCTGCTACCAAATGCCGCACGAACTCAGGCCCAGCAAATCCATAATCCGATCGTGCCGCGCGCTTGATTGCGTCGGCCAAGTCCTTTGCTTTTTCGTTTTTACCCAAACTGTCAAAGGCACCGAACCCGGCCCCAGCGTCGGCAGGAATGTCAACTAAGCGGACGGCTTGACCTGCCATGGTCCGTTGCTTTGCTTCTGCCATCTTCGCATCGAGCGGCATCTCGCCAGAGGAAAGCACCAACACCCGCCACGAAAGCGACGAGCGCAGATTACCCTCACGCCCAGCCCGACCCTTCCCAGAGCCCGTAGCAAGCTGGTAAATGGCGTTCCCGGCCTCCCTTGCGTCTACGACGCCAATCTCGTCCAAGGCGAACAAACTGTCGGAATGCACTGCAGCGAGCGCCTCAAGCGCATTTCCAGTCGCCCTCCACGATCGAACGAAGCCCGGAACAGCACCCCGTCCCCAAACCGACGCAGCGGCCTCCAGTGCCGTCGACTTTCCCGATGAAGAACCGCCAAACAAATTGAACCCACCGCCCTCCAGCCCCATTAAGCCCAGTAGCGGGCCTGCAAAGGCGACCGATACTGCGAACACATGACGCGACTGCTCAGCGACCAACGAAGCGACGCCAGCTCGCCACGATTCTAGTGACCCACAAGTCTCAAACGGAGAGGAAGTAGTATTCGCTAACACAACGGTCTCACCATCCGGCGAACCAATTGCACCGGACGGCAAAACAAAGACGTGCGTGTTTTTGACGTAATGCCAACCTGTTCGATTCACCACTGTCACTCGATCCACCACCGACACATTTGTTAAATAGTCGGCAAGATGTCCGCCCGCCCCTCTAACAAGGCGAAGACCTTGGGCTGCGAGTGAGGATTGGATCGTTCGGACGTCGCCAAACAGGTCAGCGTCGGCAATTGTTGAATGGTGTGTTCGCCCGTCCTCATCGGCCCACCGGATCATTTTTGCCCAGCCGGAACCTTGCGGGTCTCGAACGCGCCCAATGACCTCAAATGGACCTGAGACCAGCAGCTTGGTTTCACTTTCATCGGCATTATTGCGACGGTTGACCTCGACCGTCAGCCCGCTGTCAGACATTTGAAAGGGGCCGAAGGATATGAATTTTGGCTGGACCTGCTCTTGCTCCAGTGACGAATAGAACGCCGATCGCAAAGCATCGTGATCGCTCCACTCATTGAATGCGTCGGCTACATCCCATTTGTCGATCGGTGCCCGCCGATTGTGCGGCTGGTCCGGCATAATGGTAACCAACTTGGCCGGATCTACTACCGAAACGTTACACCCTAAAAGGAGTAGGCGGCTGGCGATCCGTTTCATGCATGAACGGCCAGGATCATCATTGTCAGGCCAGATCAGTACGGTACGCCCGCGCAACGGCTCAAGATCGGCTTTGCCTTCGTTGTTTGATCCACCCGGCCAAGTAGTCGCAACTAACTGTGGGAATAACTTGCCTGCAGCGTCTGCCGATTTCTCACCCTCGACCAAGATTACGCGGTCATCGGGTCGCGCGGCCAGCTGATCAAGCTGATAGATCGGACGACGATCGGGACTCGGCAGACCTTCCAACCATCGTGCGCTTGCAACCCCAACAGTGCCAAAACCATACGGTATGATCTCCTTACGCTTGCCGATTTGGTCGAACCGTAGAACGTGAAACAGGATCGCCCCTTCCGCATTGCGATACGTCCAGCATCCAGAGGCCCGACCGTGCCGGTTGCTGATTGTCGAGACCGGAGGTGCATCCAATGGAACCGGTAGAACGAATCGCTTTTCAGGTAATGAGGTAGCTGCGACCTTGCGCTCGTCACTGGTTATTGGGTTCATATTGATCGCAAGTTTACCCATTGACCAACCCTCCAATCTTGACGCCCACCAGACTGGCGACCAATCGTGCGGCTTCAGATTGTGAAATGTCTGCGCAGTACGCTGCGTAAGAGACGAGATCGCCGCCACGGTCGCCCGTGGCAAAATCAGCCCATCGGCCCGTTTTCATGTTAAGACGGAATGACCCGATACGGCGATCTGGCCTCCGTGGATTCAGTGCCACGTATTCATGGGCAAAAACCCTGCCCCCCGGAGCAAACCGAACGGCAACTGGTCCGGCAAGTGCCAAAGCAGCACAATTGATCTCTTTGAAGTCGATCATGGTCATGCCTCCAACCCAATGGTCGGCGCTTCACTGACCAAGCGGTCAATCTCGGACTTGGGGATCAATGTGCGCCCGGCGATCTTGATTGCCCGGATCTGTCCGTCAGCAATCAGCGAATAAATCAAAGTGCGCCCGATCCCAAGCGCGCGACAGGCATCATTCACGCGATACGTGATTGTCTCAGACATTGCAAACCCACCATTTTGGCATAAAAAAACCGCCCTCAGCGCAAGCTGGGACGGTGGCGAATGCGCTAACGCGCGCTATCAGGGCCGCATCAACGCGACCGTGAATTTGGAATGATTAGCGAAGGCAAAAAATGATTTCGCCGGGCAGAATCAAAAACGCCACCCCGACGGATGGCGACTTTGTGCTGTTATCATTTTTATACCAAACCCATCAGGGTGGAGTCAAGCAAGGGCGAACGTAAAAAAATCGGGGCGACTTAATACGCATACACCGGAAATTTATTCAATCCGCCAACAGGATACCACTCATCTTGGGTATGACGCTCGGCTTCACCTTCGAAGTTCAATGATGTTTTCGTCTTTTGTTGGCTCAATAAATCGCTCCCACGCGGCCATTGCGGACCGGCGCTTTTCCAACGCGTCGCCACGACGATACGCCCGCTCAGTGGCGTCTCCGATCACGTGAGACAATGCGGCCTCTATAGTTTCCCGAGGGAATGACGTTGTCTCGCCCGCCCAGTCTCGAAATGACGATCGGAAGCCATGAACCGTCGCGCTTTTGCCGTCGACGTCTTTTACCCCGAAACGACGGATCATCATCAGCATCGACATCGATGACAGTGGCTTAGCCCGTTTCATGCCCGGAAACACATACGCGCCAGGATCATCATTCGAACGGAGTTTGGCCGCTACTTGCAAAATCTCAACGCAGCGATCAGTCAAGGGAACGCGATGCTCCCGCCCGGCCTTCATCTTTGGAGCGGGTATAGTCCAGACCTTGGATTCCAGATCGATTTCCCGCCACGTGCTCAACAGCGTTTCTGACGTTCTCGCCGCAGTCAGGATCGTGAACTCCAACGCCAAAGCTGAAACACTTCCGACTTCACGGAGCCTTTCAACCACGCCCGCCACCTGATCAAACGGAACGGCTGGATGGTGTCCGCGCTGCAGCTTTTGGCGCTTAGGCAAAAGATTAGATAGATGACCACGCCAGCGAGCTGGATTCTCGCCATCGCGAAGTCCTTTGGCCTTTGCGGCATCTAGGATACGTTCAATCCGCCCCCGGAGCCTTGACGCCGTTTCTGCCTTCGTAATCCAAACCGGTTTCAGCACCGTCAGCACGTCTTCCGTTGTGATCATATCTATTCGTTTGGATCGGATTGGCTTGCAATAAGCATCACCAATAGTCATCGACCACTGGGCACGATGCTTTTCATTGCGGAATCCCAGTTCGATGTCCTTTACCAGTGCGTCGGCGAATGCGCCGAAAGTCGGTATTTCGATTGCCTCGACCTTTTCAGCCCGCCGCGCCTCAATCGGATCCAAACCACCCCGAACTGACGACTTTAAATTTGAAGCCTTGGCGCGTGCGTCAGCCAGCGACATCTCCTCAACTGATCCAAGTCCCATCTCGCGACGCTTTCCGTCGACTTGGTAACGGAAAGACCAACGTCGCCGGACCCCGTCGATCACGAGGTAAAGTCCGCCGCCGACAGGGTGCCGACCGTCGCTCTTTAAATTCCTAACCTGCACCGCTGTGAGCATCTTTGACACTTTCACCCCCCATTTCATCCACCATAATATGGTGGATGATAGCGTACAGGGGCGGGCATAGGAAGATGAAGCGCCTCAAGAATTCTATATTTTTCAGGATTAAATGGTTATTGACGAATATCAGCGAATGATAATATGGCGGACACCCTCTCCGCCAAACAATCTGAAATCTTTGTGCCATTTCAGTTGAGGCGAAATGCGTCGGTCTGGCAATCAGCCTAAACCAGCTAAAAACGCCGGATGTTGAGCAGCCGAATCGCGCAGCTAGATGATCAAGATCGCTTTCCGTTTGTTCCGGTAAAAATGCGATTTTCCGGAAAAGTGCTTTCGCTGGCCCGTTCTGCTGAGGACATTTGCCTGATTGTCCAGGTCGAGAAGGCTGAAGCGCTTGATCAACTGCATGAAATCGCCGCTGTGCCGGGCGTCGATGCACTGTTTGCCGGCCCGGCAGATCTCGCCGCAAGCCTCGGGTTTGGCGCGGAGCAAACGCATCCTGGCCTCGTCAAATGCGTCATTGATACACTTGGACGCATAAAGGCGTCTGGCGAGCCTGCGGGCCTGTTGACCGGAAACCCCGATCTGCACAAAGCCGCCATTGCCGCAAGTATCGATTTCCTCGCGATGGGGGTGGATGTTGGCCTGTTGGCGCGCGCCAGCGAGGCCTTGTTGCGGACGGTCAAATCGGAATAACGCGATTCAAGCCATCCACCAGCGTTGCGCGGCGCTGTTCAACGGCGCGAAGCTGCGAGCCTGTCGCGTGCAATGATCATCTTCATGATCTGGGCGGTGCCATCGCCGATTTCGAGGCCCATCACATCGCGCAGGCGCTGCTGATGTGGCATGTCGAGCGACCACCCGTAATGCCCGTGTGTCAAGAGACACTGGTGAATGACGTCAACGGCGGTCTTTGGGGCGAGATATTTGCACATGGCGGCTTCCGCCGTATGCGGCAGCCCGGCGTCGCGAAGGCCGAGGGTATGATAGCAAAGCTGGCGTGCCGCAGCGACGGCGGTTTCACCCTCGGACAAGGGGAACGTAACACCCTGGTTCTTTGATAAAGGACCGCCAAAAGCCTGTCGTTCCTGGATATAGGCCCAACTCTCGTCCAATGAGGCCTGAGCCGAGCCGAGCACCTGCAAACCGATCAGGGCGCGGCTGAAGTCAAAGCCTTGCATGACCTGGACGAAGCCCGCGCCTTCATCCGCGATGCGATGAGACACGGGAACGGTCACGTCGTCGAAGAAAATCGACGATCGACCAATCGCTTTCGAGCCGAGATCGTTGAACCGCGACGTCGAAACGCCGGGTGATGACATCGGCACCAGAAACGCGCTGACCCCGCGCGCGCCGTCTTCTATCCGTCCGGTGCGGGCAAAAACAATGGCAGCATCGGCCTGATCGGCCATAGAGATTGACGATTTCTCACCCTTCAGGATGTAGCAATCACCGTCGCGTCGGGCCGATAGTCCGAGATTTGCGGCGTCGGAGCCGCCACGTGGTTCGGTGAGGGCAATGCAGAGCACCATGTCACCGGAAATCAGGGGCGGTAGCCATTCGTGTGCCAGATCCCTTGAGGCATGGGTGGCCAGAATTTTCCCGTTGAGTGACGCGAGGATTTGCAGATAGGCGACATTGATGTCGGCATAGCCGATTGCCTCGGCAATGACGCCAGAAGTGATGCTCGGTACTCCGAGACCGCCGAATTCTTCTGGCAATTCCGGCGCAATCAGGCCGAGCTTGCCGATCTCCCGGATCAGGGTGCGATCAATCTTGCCCTCGGCTTCCCGCTTTTGATAGTCGGGCGCGATTTTTTCCCGCGCAAAACGGGTCGCCATCTCGCGAAACTGGAGCTGCTCATCACTCAACAGACATGTCATTGGTCATCTCCGGTCAACCCGCCATCGTCAGTCCGCCGGATACGCTCAACACCTGGCCTGTGATGAAGCTCGACTCATCGCTGGCAAAAAACAGGATTGCACCCGGCAGATCATCGGCTTCGCCAAGCCGACCCATCGGTACGGCGCGGCGATAAGCTTCGCGCAGCTTGTCCGGGTTGGCGGCCGCATTGATCACGTCGTTGAGAAGCGGTGTATCAGTCGGGCCTGGACACACGACGTTCAGGGTGATGCCGTCCCGTGCGTGCTCCCGCGCCAGCGTTTTGGTCAGTCCGATCAGACCGGCCTTGCAGGCGGCATAGACAGCTTCGCCGGATGAGCCGACCCGTGCGGCGTCCGAGGCGATATTGATGATGCGCCCCTGCTTTTGTTCCGCCATCTCTGGCAGGACCGCATGATGCAGGTTGAGCGCGCCCACCAGATTGATGGCAATCAGCTTGCTCCATTCCTCAGGCGTCGTTTTAAGGAATGGCTTGAAGACGTCCCAGCCAGCATTGTTGACCAACACGTCAACGGGACCGAACAGGTCTCGAACCGACTTGACTGCGGTGTTTACGGCGGCGTGATCGGAGATGTCGCACACAAAGGCCGCGGCAATACCGCCTTCTGCCTTGATCGTTGCGACGACAGCATTTGCGCCAGCCTGCGAGATGTCAAATACGGCGACCTTAGCGCCTTCTGCTGCGAAGCGTCGACAGATCGCACTGCCAATCCCGCCACCACCGCCTGTTACGATTACAACCTTGTCTCTTAATCCGCGCATGGGGGGGTCTCTCGGTCAATCAGCCTCTGGCTTCCTCGAATTATATAGCAATGCTATGAGGCAATAATTTTTTTAAGTCAATACATTGCTTTAAAGTGTTAAATCTGATTTAAATATCTGATAAATAGAAAGAATTTTTAAAATATATACGCTGCCAGCAGCGTTTTGCCACACATTCAGGCGGCCGGCTGGGCAGCTTTGAATGGAAAAACGCGATTCAAGTTGTCTTCTCAAAATTACAGCAATGAATTGACATTAATTTGGTCCAGAGATATGAGGGCGGTACGTCATGATGACGATTGCGCATCGAAAAGCGGCGATCGGTCCTGACGCGGGAGGACATGATGGCGCTGAACGAGAGTTTCGAGATGCGACGTGCCGCCATGGTTGCGGGCGGCTTTTGGCGCGATGAAACCTTGCTGGATCTCTTCACGCGGAACGTGACTCATGATCCGAACAAGGTAGGACTGATTGCCAAGCGGACGGAAACCGGCGTGGAAGTCAGCTTCACCTATGCCGAACTTGATCGACTATCCGACAATCTGGCCATTGCGCTCACCCGGCTTGGCGTGGGCGAAGGCGATGTCGTTTCGTTTCAGTTGCCAAACTGGTTTCAGTTTACCCTGCTACACCTCGCCACCCTCAAAATTGGGGCCATCAGCAACCCTGTCATGGTAATTTTCCGCGAGCGCGAACTGAAATTCATGCTTGGTCTGGCAGGGTCGAAGGTACTGGTTGTTCCCTCCACGTTCCGCCAATTCGATCACGCAGCAATGGCGCGGGGGATACGGGCTGAACTGCCGTCGCTGAAGCACCTTCTGGTTATTGATGGTGACGGGGCTGAGGCCTTTTCACCCCTGCTGGATACGGTCCCGAGCGAAGCTGAGCTAGCCGCATTGCGCGCTCGCACGCTGTCGCCAGATGCGATCATCCAGTTGCTCTACACCAGCGGCACGACCGGCGAGCCGAAGGGCGTCATGCATTCATCCAATACGATGCTGGCCAATCTGACGCCTTATGCCGAAAGGCTCGGACTTGGTCGGGAGGATGTCATTCACATGGCTTCGCCGATGGCCCACCAAACCGGATTTATGTACGGGCTGGTGCTACCCGCAATGCTGGGTGCCTGCGCCGTGCTTCAGGACATCTTTGATGCCGGCGAAATGACTCGCCAGATTATCAAGCATGGCGCGACCTTCACGATGGGTGCCACACCTTTCCTGAACGATGTCGCCGAATATGTTGAGCGAACAGCGGGCAGTACACCGAGCCTGCGCATTTTCCTCTCAGCCGGCGCTCCCATTCCACGCCAACTCGTGATCAAGGCTCGCAAAGCTCTGGGCGCGTCGATCATTTCCGCCTGGGGCATGTCTGAAAATGGCGCGGTGACGACGACCAAGCTGGATGACCCGGAAGAAAAAGCGATCGAGACGGATGGCTGCGCCTTGTCCGGTATGGAAGTTCGTGTCGTCGACCCTCAGGGGGATTCACGGCCTGCCGGAGAAGAGGGATTACTTCAGGTTCGCGGGTGCTCGAATTTTCTCGGCTACTTCAAGCGTCCCGGCCTGGCCAACTTGTCGCCCGAAGGATGGTTCGACACGGGCGATCTCGCTCGCATGGATGCTGATGGCTACATCCGCATCACTGGTCGGTCGAAGGACATCATCATCCGTGGCGGTGAGAATATTCCGGTCGTGGAGATCGAAGGTCTGCTGTTCAAACATCCAGCGGTTCAGACCGTCGCCATTGTCGGCTATCCAGATGCCCGCATGGGAGAGCGTGCCTGCGCCTTTGTCACCTTGCGCGAGGGCGCAACGCTCACGTTCCAGGACATGGTGACCTTTCTGAAAGACCAGAAGGTCGCGATGCAATATATCCCGGAACGCCTTGAAATTCTTGTCGAACTGCCGAGGACTCCCAGCGGCAAGGTGCAAAAGTTCAGGCTGCGGGATGTCGCCAGGGGCCTGTAAGTCGGTTCGAACTATATTTGAAACGGCGGGTCCATCCATTTTATCGACAACGCCCCAGATACAAGGCCGATCAGCCTGTCAGAGAGCGTCTTCCCCACCATCACCGGAGCTGTCCATGACGCTGCACTATGAAGATATCCTCTATGAGGTACGCCCGGACTGCGTAGCCCGTATCACGATCAATCGCCCGGCGAGCTACAATGCCTTTCGTGGCCAGACGGTTGACGAGTTGATCCACGCATTCCAGCGCGCAGGCTGGGATAAATCGATTGCTGTGATCGTCCTGACAGGTGCCGGTGACAAGGCATTTTGCACCGGTGGTGACCAGGGTGCCCACGACGGCAAATATGATGGGCGCGGCACGATCGGTCTGCCGATCGAGGAATTGCAGAGTCTCATCCGTGATGTGCCAAAACCCGTCATCGCCCGCGTCAATGGGTTTGCGATCGGTGGCGGTAATGTGCTGGCATCCGTTTGTGACCTGACCATTGCCTCCGACAAAGCCCAGTTTGGTCAGGTCGGACCCAAGGTCGGCTCGGTTGATCCGGGATTCGGGACAGCCTATCTCGCGCGGGTCGTCGGGGAAAAGAAGGCGCGCGAAATCTGGTATTTGAACAGGCGTTATACGGCGGCTGATGCCCTCGCCATGGGGTTGGCCAATGCCGTTGTACCGCATGACGAACTGGATGCCGAAGTTGACCGCTGGTGTGCGGAAATCATCGAACGTAGCCCGACCGCTATTGCCCTTGCCAAAGCATCTTTCAACGCTGATAGCGAGAGTATTCGAGGCATTGCTTCCATGGGCATGCAGGCCCTGAGGCTCTATTATGAGACGGATGAATCACGGGAGGGGGGCAATGCCTTCCGCGAAAAGCGCAAGCCCAATTTCCGCAAATTTCTGAAATAACCGTCAGATTGTTCGCGTTGGGATGCTTTGAGGATTGGCTGGGGCGGTCAAACGGCCTCAGTTATCCCCTTCCATCGCACTGAACGTGACCTTCAACTTGTTCAGCAATCGGAGGAATTCGTCGCGCTCGCGATCCTCGAAGCCGACCAGTGCGTCCGAGTAGAATGCTTCGATCTGTGTTCGCATCCCGGCCCAAACTTTCCTGCCTTGATCAGTCAAACGTATTCTGCGACTGCGCCCGTCATCTGAGTCCCTGACGCGCTCGACCCAGCCGCGCTCAACCAGCCGATCAATCACGGCGGTCAGATTTTGCCGGCTCAGCATCAGGAATTCGATCAGATCCTTGACCGTCACACCGGTCTCGATCACGACGCTGCGCGCAAGTGCGCCAAGTACGGCCCACTGTTGGGTCGTGGCACCAACGTTACCCAATGCGCGGGTGCCATTCTTGTGCAGCAGATTGGATGTTTGATAGAGCCGGAAAAACAGTCTGTTGGCCGTCTCGAACTGCTTTTGATCCATGATCGGTATGGCCGTCCGTTTCTGACTGAGACCGAAAGAGGGTCTTCCGAAGTTTTTGCAATTGAGCTCACGCGGCTTCTGATGCGACAATACATTGCTTCAAGATTGAACCCAAGGCCTAACGAACATATTCGAGAGTGAATGATGGAAAACACGACATCCATGCGCGCGGCCTATCTCATCGGTCATGGCGGTAATGAGGTCGTGCAGGTCGGGTTGCGGCCCATGCCTGTACGGGCACCCGGCGAGGTGCTGGTGCGTCTGCGCGCGGCCACCGTCAATCGGGTAGACCTCTACATGCGCGACAGCGGAGCGGGCATCACGCATTCCTTGCCCATGATCATGGGGCTGGATGGCGCTGGCGTTGTTGCTGATTGTGATGCTGGGGAGAAGCGACTGAAGCCCGGCGACCCCGTGGTAGTTCATCCCGGAATTGGATGCGGACGCTGTGAGTTCTGCCTGCGGGGGGATCACGTCCTGTGTCTGTCCGTCAAATATCTGGGCGAACATCGTGACGGGACATTCGCCCACTATGTCTGCGTGCCTGCCAGCAATGTGTTCGCGAAGCCCGAAGGCCTGACGGATGCAGAGGCGGCGGCCCTTGGCGTCAATCATCTCACAGCCTGGCGAATGCTGTTTTCCAAGGCTCGGTTACAGCCTTGGGAAAGTGTCCTGATTGTCGGGATCGGCGGTGGCGTTTCGCTCGCTGCCCTCCAGTTGGCCAAGGCTATCGGTGTGCGAACGATCGTTAGCTCGCGCAGTTCCGTAAAGCTTGATCGCGCGCGGCAGCTTGGGGCGGACAGCCTGATTGATACCAGTTCGCAGGACCTGAGCGCAGGCGTGCTGGCTGCGACGGATGGCCGTGGCGTCGACGTCGTGATCGAAAACGTTGGCGCAGCAGTCTGGACTTCGGCGCTGAAGTCACTTGTGCGCGGCGGGCGTATCGTGACCTGTGGAGCGACAACGGGCGATCAACCGCCTGCGGATTTACGACGGATCTTTATCCGGCAGTTACAGATCTTCGGCTCGACGCTGGGGAATTTCGATGAGTTTGGAAACCTGCTGAAGTTTTGTGTGGCCCACAAGGTTCGCCCGATTATCGATTCCACCTTTGGTCTGGAAGACACGCACAAGGCCTTGTCGCGTTTGGAAGACGGTCAGCAATTCGGGAAGGTGGCAATCTCACTTGCTCAAAACTGACATAACAATCCGCTGAAGACGCCGCTGTGTGTCAAGAGTTTACTCCAACGAGCGGTTTCTCATGCTCCGCAAGGGACTGCTCGCTCGTCCGCTCGAGACTATATTCAGGCGGGATAACAATCGATAGGGTCTGTCTAAACGCCTGTTTCGGTCGAAAATCGCGACATGAGCGTTGCGTGGTCTTGATTGCAGGACAGCGCGTGTCTCTTGTTGAAGCGTCGAGGTTCCATGCGCAGCCCGTATTACCAAGGCCCTTTAAGTGATCATTTCGATGGCAAGAAATTTTATGGGCCGGTTAAATCCGGGGTCAAGCCGTTAGGACAATTGTTGAAATGGCGATTTCTCGGGAAACGTGCGGCATGGCCAGCGACTGTTCCCAATCCTCCCCCGGATACCGTGATGGCGACGGCTGAACCCAACACGTTGCGTCTGACATTCATCGGACACGCGACCTGCCTCATTCAAATCGAGGGCCTCAATCTGCTGATTGATCCCGTTTGGGCAAACCGTGCTGGCCCGCTGCGCCATATCGGTCCCCGCCGGGTACGCAAGCCTGGCTTGGAACTGAACGAACTGCCGCCAATTGATCTGGTGCTGGTGAGTCACAATCATTACGACCATCTTGATACAACCGCGCTGGTAGTGCTGGTTGCAGCGCACGATCCCCTGATTGTCACGCCGCTTGGCAATGACACCATCATCCGGCGGGCAGCCTACAAGGCCCGGATTGTCACGCTGGACTGGGATGCGACAACGATCCTCGGACCGCTATCGATATCGGCCGTTCCGGTCCAGCACTGGTCGGCGCGCGGCATTGGAGATCGGAATGGCGCGCTTTGGTGCGGATTCACGCTGCGATGGGGTGAACACGCCGCCTTTCTGGCAGGCGACAGCGGCTTCGGCGAGGGGTGGTGGGCAAAACGCGCGCGCTTGCGGGATCGCGCCTATGATCTTGCCGTTCTGCCGATTGGTGCCTATGAGCCTCGTTGGTTTATGGAAGATGCCCACATGATGCCCGAGGAAGCGGTTACCGCTTTCCAGTATTTGAATGCGAGGCATGCGCTTGGCATGCATTTTGGCACGTTCCAGCTCACTGACGAACCGATGGACGAACCCCAGTTGAGGCTTCAGGCGGAATTGTCGCGCCTAGGGATCGATCCTGCCGTATTTCGGACCCTGGATCCAGGACAAGCCTGGACCATCAATTTATAGACTTATTTCGTTTCTGAGCCATTGTGTGGTTGTTTTACCACCTCTTTCGCTTGGATAGGCCCAATTCCACCAATCTACGGGGCCGACTGTGCCGGATCAGCGTCCGCGAAACGCCTTCCTGATTTGAGCGAATGCCGTTCCGGTCAAAGGGCCTTGGTCAGGTCTGGTCACGACTTGTTCATTGCACGTCACAGGCCGTGACCGATGCGTCATGAGTATGATGCAAGTCGGAATTCAGAAAACTGATCAAGGTTGTCAATTTTTGTTTGAATAAATTTGCAAAAAATGTAATTTTGTCGGACAAATTCTAAGTAAGAATGAACAGGTCCGGGGACGTGAAATGGGTTTGTCGACAATAAAAGTCATGCATTACGGCATTCCGAAGCCGCTGATTGATGCCGGAATTTCGAGCCATTTTATGCCGATTCGGATCAATCATGAGACTGACTTTTCGTCATTGTCATCGCACGATGCCCAAGAGATCCGCGCTGTCGCGGCAGGCGGTGGCCACGATCCCATCGATGCAAATATGTTTGACAAATTGCCAAATCTTGAGATCGTTGCCAGCTTCGGCGTTGGCTATGACCATATTGATGCAGTGGAAGCGGCTCGGCGGGGGATCCTCGTGACCAACACGCCTGATGTCCTGACGGATGATGTCGCAGATCTTGCTGTAACGCTCCTTCTGCAGGCTGTGCGGCAAACGGGAAAGGCCGAGAGATTTCTGCGGACTGGTTCGTGGAACAAGGGTGCCTTTCCTCTGACGCAAAGCCTCCGGGATCGCAAAGTCGGCATTCTTGGACTGGGACGGATCGGACGGGCAATCGCGCGTCGACTGGACTCTTTCGGCGTTTCAATCGGCTATTGCGGTCGCACGCAGCAGGTCGATGTCGGCTACACCTATTATCCAGACATCGCCGCCATGGCCGGGGCCGTGGATACGATCATCGTCGCTGCTCCGGGCGGAGCTTCGACGCATCACCTGATTGATGCCGCCGTACTCGGATTGCTTGGTCCCGACGGGATTGTCATCAATGTTGGACGCGGTTCGGTGATCGATGAGGCGGCTCTTGCCAGAGCTTTAGGTGATGGTGTGATCGCCGCCGCCGGCCTTGACGTCTATGAGCACGAGCCGGGTGTTCACCCCGCACTGCTGGCTGCTGAAAACGCAATCCTCCTGCCGCACATCGGCTCGGCATCGCACCGCACCCGCAATGCCATGGCGCAATTGGTGGTCGATAATCTGGTTGCCTGGTTTTCCGGGAAGGGACCGTTGACCCCCGTGCCGGAAACGCCTTTTGCCCCTAACCCGAGATGATCTCGGGCGTCGCTACGAACTTGGGAGAAAAACCTTGCGCAAGATTGCCCTGATCACCGGCGCCAGTAGCGGTATTGGCAAGTTATCCGCCATCGCGCTCGCGAAAAGCGGGTTCGATATTGTCCTGACGGGTCGACGCCAGGCAGAGCTTGAACAAGCCGCGCACGATGTCGAGGCGACTGGTGCAAAGGCCTTGGCAGTTGTCGCCGATGTTGCCCAAGAAGACTCCGTCGAGCAGCTTTTTCAGTTTGTTGATCGGACTTTCGGACGACTTGATCTTCTCTTCAACAACGCCGGTTCGAATGTTCCAAGCGCCGATATTGACGCACTGACACTGGCTCAGT
The DNA here is from genome assembly GCA_903930435.1 of uncultured Hyphomicrobiales bacterium. Lineage (GTDB taxonomy): Bacteria > Pseudomonadota > Alphaproteobacteria > Rhizobiales > Ancalomicrobiaceae > CAIYYN01. The sequence continues at coordinate 92,023 of CAIYYN010000058.1, forward strand.
GGCGGAGCGTGGTCGACGTGATCCTGACCGGGTCATTTCTCTGTTCGCGGGCCGCGTTTCGGCAGATGAAGCTGCAGACTCCGCGTGGTGGTCGCATCATCAACAACGGGTCGGTCAGCGCGCAAGCCCCGCGTCCTGGATCGGTGCCCTATACGTCGGCCAAGCATGCGATTTCCGGTCTCACAAAGTCTCTGGCGCTCGATGGTCGCAAGTTCAATATCGCCTGTGGTCAGATCGATATCGGCAATGCCGATACCAAAATGGGTGGTCGCATGAAGGCGGGTGTGATCCAGGCCAATGGTGACATGCGTGAAGAGCCGGTCATGGATCCCCAGTTGGTCGCCGATGCAGTCGTGACAATGGCCGGGCTGCCGCTCGCCGCCAATATTCTCAACATGACCATCATGGCGACGAACATGCCTCTGGTTGGTCGCGGCTAAACGCAGTTCGGGAGTCTGGGCATGATCGACGTCGACTGGGACCATCTTCAAATTTTCGCGCAGGATCCTGAGCCGATGGCTCAGTGGTTCCGGACGTGGTTCAACGCGAGCGTCAATCCAACGACGACAGGCCGCATCGACGTCACACTTGCCGGCGTCCAGATCTTTATCGCCAAGCCATCGGCGACGACGACGGATACGCCGCGACACCCGCACAACGGCTTCGACCACATTGGCCTGAAGGTGCAGAATCTGGAATCGGCGGCGCAGGCCTTGCGGGAAGGTGGTGTGCGATTCACATCCGAGCCGAAGGAAATCCGGCCCGGTGTCAGGATGTGCTTCATCGAAGGTCCGGAGGGGATTTCGATCGAACTGCTGGAGCGCTCCGGTCCGCAATCTTGAGTTATCCGGGCACTGGATCAAACCGGCCAAAGACCTGAAGCGGCGAAAGACCGCAACCACTACCCCAAGAGGGAGGGAACCACGCATGACATCGACAGCCTCGACCGCGACTGTTTCGGCAAAACCGACGCATGCCCGCTATTTCATCATTGCGATAATCCTGCTGGCAACGATCATCAGCTACATTGATCGCACAAACCTTGGTATTGTCGCACCGTTCCTGAGCAAGGAGCTGGTCCTCGACAAAGCTCAGGTCGGTCAGCTCTTTGCAGCGTTTGGGTTGACCTATGCCTTTGCGCTCGTACCCGGCGGTTACATTGCTGACATGCTGGGATCACGGCTCTCCTATGCCGTCGCTTTGGTCCTGTGGTCGTTGGCGACAATGAGCCAGGGTCTGGTGAGTTCCTTTGCCGGACTGTTCGGTGCCCGTCTCTCTCTGGGTGTGCTCGAATCGCCGGCATTTCCTGCCAACGCCCGTGCTGTGACGATGTGGTTCCCGATGAAGGAGCGCGGGTTGGCGACGAGCATCTACGTCACAGGTCAATACGTCGGTGCTCCCCTGTTCGGTGGCCTGCTCTTGTGGATCGCCCAGGCATTTGGATGGCGGAGCGTGTTTTACGTTGCCGGGGGTGCAGGATTGTTGCTCGGACTTGCCTGGCATTGGCTGTACCAGGATCCCTTGCACAGCAAGCGCGCCAACGCTGCCGAACTCGCCTATATCGAGGCAGGTGGTGGGCTGACGACGAACCCGGACCGAGTGCCTTTCAGTCCCCAAGCGTTCTTTCAACTGCTGACCTATCGTTCGATCATCGGCATCTGCCTTGGCAAATTCTGCAACAATTCAGTGCTGGTCTTCTTTTCGACCTGGTTCATGACCTATCTGATTGAAGAACGTAAAATGACAATCCTCAAGGCAGGCATTTATCAGGTCATGCCCTGGCTTGGTGCTGCGGTGGGGATCTTGATTGCAGGCTATGTGTCTGATCTCCTGATCCGTCGTGGCTTCAGCATGTCGAGTGCGCGCAAGTTGCCGCTCGTTCTGGGCACGTTGCTCGCGTCATCAATCGTGCTGGTCAACTTCGTTCAATCAGATATCGCCGCGATCGCCGTACTTTCGGTCTCGTTTTTCGCCCAAGGCCTGGCGTCGTCTTCCTGGGCGACGGTTTCAGAGGTTGCACCCAAAAAGTATGTTGGTCTCGCCAGCGGTATTACCAGCCTTGCCGCCAATCTTGCCGGAGTGACGACGCCGCTCATCATCGGGTACATCCTTCAGGCTACTGGCCAGTTCTTCTGGGCACTCAATTTCATCGCCGTCATTTGTCTGCTGGGTGCCTGCTCCTATATCTTCGTGATCGGCCCCTTGCAGCGCATTGAGCTAGAGAATTGACATCAAATCTCTGATGATCAAGAAGGTGCTGCTTGCTCGAGGTTGGTAAGCGCGCGCGCCGACGAAATCAGACCAACTCACTGGGCTTGACCCGACTGAGGCAGGCGCTTCGCCTGCAAACTCATTGGTATCGGGTCGCCATTCAATTCTGCTTTCGTCCGTCGCGGCCAAAATATATTTTGCCAGCTTATTTATCTGCTTTCTGCCGTCGCTTGAATCGCGTCATGGTGTCTGATGAGCGTTTCGGTCCCGTCATAAAGATTTGTTAAGGGAGGTTTATCGCCACTTTTCACAGAGAGTGTATTCGTCATGACCACCGCAAACACGGAATTTGGCCTCGACGTTAGCCGCCGCAGGCTCCTCGCAGCCGCAGGTATCGGTACCGGAATGCTTCTGACGGCTTCGGTTGGGCCAATTGAGGCAAGCGCAGCGACGACGAGCGTGACCAACACGACCGATCCCGTGAATACGCCACCCGTCGCCGGACTTCATCTGCAGTTTGGCGCGGATGCGTCGTCCGAAATGGTCGTGTCATGGCACACGCTGCAGCCCGTCAAGCAACCGCGCGCATTGGTCGGTCGGATGGATGGCAAGCTGGAACAGGTGGTCGCCGCCAGTGAAGTGAGTTATGTGGATGGCAAGTCACACCAGACTGTCTATGCCTATCATGCCAAGGTGACCAATCTCGACCCCGATGCAGCCTATATGTATGCTGCACTACACGATGGGGCCGAGCCCCAGTTCGGCAGCTTCCGCACGTCGCCGCGCGGTCGGCATGCACTCAGCTTCACCAGCTTCGGCGATCAGGGCACGCCGACGCTCGGCAAGGTCTTTGTTCCACCAGCCGGCGTGAAGCTGAATGGAACCACGTATGTCAATGATAATCTTGGATCGCCTGCGGCAGGGGATACGACCCTCGGCGTTGAGCGCCTGCGTCCACTTTTCCATCTGTTCAATGGTGATCTCTGCTACGCCAACATCGCTCAGGACCGCGTCCGGACGTGGTGGGATTTCTGGACCAACAACAGCCGCAGCGCGCGCAATCGTCCCTGGATGCCATCACCAGGCAACCACGAAAACGAGCTTGGCAATGGACCGATCGGCTATCAGGCCTATCAGACGTATTTCTCCTTGCCAACCGACGCAAGCCAGACCGAAGTAACCAAAGGCCTTTGGTATGCGTTCACAGCCGGATCGATCCGGGTTGTCGCTATCGCCAATGACGACGTCGTCTATCAGGACGGTGGCGATTCCTATGTGCGCGGGTATTCCGGTGGTGCCCAGAAGGCCTGGCTGGAAAAGCAACTGGCTGCTGCGCGTGCCGACACGTCAATCGACTGGCTGGTCGTGTGCATGCATCAGGTTGCCATTTCGACTGCCGATAAATTCAACGGCGCTGATCTTGGCATTCGCGAAGAATGGTTGCCGCTCTTCGACAAATATGGCGTCGACCTCGTCGTCTGCGGTCATGAACATCACTACGAGCGTTCCCACCCCATTCGCGGCCAGCAAGTTAATGCGACCCTTACGCCGATCCCTGTCGCAACCGCCACCGACGTGATCGATACCACCAAGGGCACCGTGCATATGGTCATTGGCGGGGGCGGTACGTCGGTTCCGTCAAACGAGCTTTTCTTCAATCCGCCGTGCTGTCGGGTGATTGTGAGAGTTGGGGACAAGGATCCGGTCACGCACAAGCGACCGCCAGTCTATGTGGCTGAAGACGCGACGTGGTCGGCGGTCCGCAACGCCGCCCATTCCTACGGGTTTGCTGCTTTCGATCTGGATCCAGGGACCCATCCGGGCGATTTCACCACGATCAAGGTGACTTACTACGATGTCGTGGGTGCCGATGGCCAGATCGCTCCGTTCGAGAGCTTCACGTTGCGCCGCCCGCGTCGCGACGCCTGAACAGGATTGATTGAGCTGTCCGCAGTTACAATCAACCCGGCGCCACAATGCGACGTCGTTGCGGACCATTGAGCCGATGTCCTGCCTTGCCTTGAGCGATCGGGACATTGGCGACGAGCACAGGATCAAAACTCAAGGCGCAGCATCTCCGGCCAGGAAGTCGAAATCGCATCCCTCGGGGGCCTGCGTGACGGTGTTCCGGTACAGTGCCTTGTAGCCGCGCTTGGGCTTCGGCGGCGGCGCGAATCCCGCCAGACGGCGTGCGATTTCCTCCGCCGGGACCAGCAAATCGATGCTTTTGTTCGCGACCGACAGGCGAATCCGATCGCCAGTGCGAACCGCCGCCAATGGGCCGCCGATGGCAGCTTCGGGGGCGACATGCAGGACGATTGTGCCAAAGGCGGTGCCAGACATGCGCGCATCTGAAATGCGGACCATGTCCTTAACGCCCTTTTGCGCAAGCTTTTTCGGGATCGACAGATAGCCCGCTTCCGGCATGCCTGCGGCATGTGGACCGGCGTTCTGCAATACGAGGATATCGCCTTCTGCCACGTCGAGATCAGGATCATCGACACGTGCAGCCATGTCATCAAGGCTGGTAAACACCACCGCGCGCCCTTCGCTCTCAAAGAGCTGAGGTGTGGCGGCGGCCCGCTTGAAGATTGCGCCGTCCGGAGCAAGCGAGCCCTTCAGGGTGATCAGTCCACCAACCGGCGAGACCGGGTCATTGAACGGACGGATGATGCTGCGATCAACATAGGGAAGTGGCTCTGCCAACCGATCAGCGAGAATGGTGCCTTCGACATCCATTGTGTCGAGATGCAGCAGCGGCTTCAGTTCGCGCAAAACTGCACCCAAGCCTCCTGCTGCGTGGAAATCCTCCATGTAGCCTTCACCCACCGGCTTCAGATCAACAAGTACGGGGGTTTCGTCGGAAATCTGGTTCATCCGTTCAGCGGAGATCCTGATGCCCAAACGACCCGCAATCGCCGTCAGATGGACGATTGCATTGGTCGAACCACCGATACACATGAGGACCCGCAACGCGTTTTCGACGGATTTGTGAGTGATGACTTGCGACGGTCGAATGCCGGTTGTGAGCAGGCGAACGGCTGCGGTGCCGCTCTGTTCAGCTGCTACCAGACGATGTGCATTCACTGCGGGAATTGCTGCGGTACCGGGCAGTGACATGCCGAGTGCTTCGGCAATGCACGCCATTGTGCTTGCCGTTCCCATCACGGCACAGGTCCCGGCGGTGACGGAAAGCTGCGATTCGATTTCAGTGATCTGGGTCTCGCTTACCGTTCCGGCGCGATATTTGCCCCAGAAACTGCGACAATCCGTGCACGCACCGAGACGTTGGCCATGATAGCGACCTGTGCTCATCGGGCCGGTGACAAGCTGGATCGCCGGAATATTGGCTGACGCCGCCCCCATCAACTGGGCTGGAACCGTCTTGTCGCAACCGCCGATCAGAACCACGGCGTCCATCGGCTGCGCTCCGATCATCTCCTCGGTGTCCATCGCCATCAGATTGCGATACATCATCGAGGTTGGATTGAGGAACACTTCACCCAGCGAGATGGTCGGAAACGGACGCGGCAACGCACCAGCAGCCAGGACGCCACGCGAAACCGCTTCGACAAGATCATCCATCGAACGGTGGCAATTGTTGAAACCCGAGGGCGTCATCGCGATCCCGACAATCGGTTTGGCGAGCATCTCCGTCGACAGTCCCATCGACCGCGCAAAGGATCGACGCAGATAGCGGGCGAAATCCGGGTCGCCGTAGTTCGTCAGGCCGCCGCCAATGCCATGCGGTTTGTCGGTCATGGGATGCTCCTTCTTCTATCGACGACTGCCCTAATTCAGTTGAGCACATGTTCTTGCTGGCACACCATAGCGCGGCTCTCGGGCCTTGCCAGCGACCAAATGCAGATGTCCCATTCGGTCTTGCCGCTGTTATTCATACCTCGAATGCAAGTTGTGTGATGGAAGCAACTCAGGGCCGCTCGCCTGTCGGCAATTCTTTCGTTCCCAGGGCATCCGCAAGTCGAACAGTTGCTGAACCACGCCGTGCCGGTTTTTGCTGCGTGTCGGAAGGTGCCCATGCGGAGGCGGACAGGATCTGGAATGTTGCCCGGATGCGCCCGTCCGGATCACTGAACCGCTCAGCGTAGACTTCCGCCGTCCGCACGAGAAGATCTCTGCGGATCGGCTTGCGACTGCGTTCAAGAAGCGGGTTGGAGGCACCCATGGCGCGCAAGTCGGCAACGAGATCCAGCATCGAGCGGTATCGAACGGTCAGTCGTTCGCTGTCTGTGACTGGCAACGCAAAACCGGCGCGCTGGAGCAGCCCGCCGAGATCCCGCACATCCAGGAACGGGATAACGCGGGGCGATAATCCACCGGTCAACTCCGTCTCGGCGATGGCAAAGGACTCCCGCAATTCCTTCAGTGTGTCGCCACCTGCCAGCGCCGCCAGGTACAGGCCGTCTGGCTTGAGTGCGCGACGGATCTGGATCAGGACACCGGGCAGGTCATCAACCGTTTGTAGTGTCAGGCCCGAGACAACGAGATCAAGTGATTGTGCGGCAAAGGGAAGCACATCTTCGTGACAAACCAGATCGGGTAATGAGATGGCCCCGGTCCCGGCGACGGTTTCGGGCCATAGGCAATCCGCCCGGATGACGGCGCGGGTCTGGCCCGACGCCCTCAGCATAGTGGCGATGTGACCGGTGACACCTCCCAAAGCAACCGCCATGTCAAATTGCCGCAAGACGGAACCAAGTCGTTCACCAAGGTCTTCTGCGACCCGATGCATCAGGAAATCGGCACCGGGCTTGAACCGGCGCAGTGCGCGTTTGCGCTTTACCTCCAGCATGGCACGATCAAACAGCAGGGGGGTCGACATGGTCACTCGGTCTCCAGCGGACTGCTTGTAATCGAGCTTTCCCTTTCACGGAAGGGTATGATCGACGACAAAGAGCTTGACGCTCTGATTGCAAGCGCATCAGATATAAGCGCTATGGAAGAATTGTCCTCGCCCCTGTCGTTCCGATCTCGTGTGCTCCATGTCGCCGAGCGTTGTTGGCACCTGGCGATCAATATAATTCTGCCGCCACTTTGCCTGTCGTGTCGCCAACCTGTGTCAGATCCGCACGGGCTGTGTCCGGTGTGCTGGAGTGGCATGCAGTTCATTGAGCGCCCGTATTGCGAACGATTGGGCATCCCCTTCGGTTTCGATCTTGGAGCCGGGGCTCTTTCGGCAGAAGCCATAGCTAACCCACCAGTGTTCAATCGCGCGCGGGCTGCTGTCATATTCGGCGGAACTGCCCGGACGTTGATCCACGGTCTGAAATACCGGGATCGGGTGGAACTGGCAGAGTTTATCGGCAAGATGATGCTGCGCGGTGGCCAGGACATTCTCGCAGACGCCGACATTCTGATCCCGGTTCCCCTGCATCGCTGGCGGTTGTTTTTTCGGAAATTCAATCAGTCCGCCCTGCTGGCGCAAGTTGTAGGCCGTCATGCGGGAATTGCCGTTGATCTGACGTCGCTGGAACGCATCCGCTCAACGCCGCCTCAGGTTGGTTTGTCTGGCCAAAAACGGCATGAAAACATGCGCGGTGCATTCCGTGTCACCGATGCCGGTCGTCAGCGACTTGCCGGGAAGCGGTTGGTGCTTATCGACGATGCCTTTACGACCGGCGCAACACTGTCGGCTGCGACGCGAGCATTGAAGCGGGCAGGCGCTGCCAATATCGACGTTCTGACCTTTGCACGTGCGACGCTTAGCTCGGTCATCGGCAAATGATCTTCAAATATGTTATCGATTATATGTGATTTGTGAACGGATTGGTCGTGATTATATAGTGGGTTCAGACTGGTAGGCTGGCCTCTTTGGTCAAGCTCGTGAATGGAGGTCCGTCGTGGTTCCTGTTACCATCTACACGCGCAACTTCTGTGGCTATTGCACGGCCGCGAAAGCGCTGCTTGTTCGGAAGAATGTCGACTTTCTCGAGAAGAATGCCAGCATTGATGCCGATGCGCGTCGCGAGATGATTGAGCGGTCGGGACGGGCAACCTTCCCTCAGATTTTCATCGGTGAGACCCATGTCGGCGGCTGTGATGATCTGCAATTGCTGGATGCAACCGGAAAGCTTGACCCAATGCTGGCGGGTTGAGCGCAGATTGGCTAAGATGTGTACCTCGAATTTATCAGCAAGTCGGAGGCTACCCTCGCCATGACCCAATTTCGCGCTGCTCTCGTCCAGATGCGCTCAACGCCGAGCGTTGAGCCAAACATTGCTTCGGCGGAGTCCCTGATCCGTGAGGCTACCGGGCAGGGTGCCGTTTATATACAGACGCCTGAAAATACGAACATTCTTGAACCCGACAGTGCGCGCCTGTTCGCTGCTCTGACCGACGAAGCGAACGATCCGACGCTCAGGCGTCTGCGCAGCGTTGCTGCAGAACTCGGGATCTGGCTTCACATTGGATCGCTAGCCATTCGCCAAACCGATACAAAGGCAGCTAATCGGGCGTTTCTGATCGCTCCGGATGGAGCCATCGTTGCCCGCTACGACAAGATTCATCTGTTTGATGTTGACCTGGCCAATGGCGAAACCTTCCGTGAAAGTGACAGGGTGCGGCCGGGTGCAGAAGCCGTCACCTATGAATTGCCATTCGGGATGCTCGGATTCTCCATCTGTTACGACATGCGCTTCGCGCATCTGTATCGGGCACTTTGCCAGGCTGGCGGAGCCGAAATTCTGACGGCGCCTGCGGCCTTTACAAAGACAACTGGCGAGGCCCATTGGCATGTGCTGCTGCGCGCGCGGGCGATCGAGAATGGTGCCTGGATGCTTGCTGCGGCGCAGGGCGGGACCCATGAAACCGGTCGCCAGACGTATGGCCACTCGATCATCATCGATCCCTGGGGGCGCGTAGTCGCTGAAGCCGGTATTGATCCTTGCGTGATCGTTGCTGATATCGACACAGACGAAGTTGCGCGGGTTCGCGGTCGGATTCCGTCGCTGAAACATGATCGAGACTATGCGCAGCCCAGGCTGCCGATGCATTTGAAGGGTGCAGCGGAATGATTCGGTATGCTCTCGTTTGTTCTCAGGAGCACGAGTTCGATGCCTGGTTTCGGTCTTCCGATGATTTTGAACAACAGGCATCCAGGGGGTTGGTAACCTGTGTCGCTTGCGGGACGACTAACGTCCAGCGCGCTCTTATGGCACCGAATGTAGTGACCACGCGTGCGCGTGCCTCCGAAGTCGCTCAATTGGATGTGACTGCGCCGAATGTTGCACCGGGCGGACCAGACACGCAGCCAATGGTGAGTCCTTCGGCGGCAGATCCCGAGCAGAAAGCCATGCTTGAGGCTCTGTCGGAGATAAAGCGCAAGATCACGGCTTCGGCAGACTATGTTGGAGACCGTTTCGCTGAAGAAGCCCGAAAGATCCATTATGGCGAGGCAGAGGAACGCGGGATTTACGGACAGGCGACTTCGGATGAGGCCCGTGCCCTCGTTGAGGAGGGCATCGATGTCTATGCCTTGCCAATCCTGCCGGACGAACGGAATTGACGGTCTTGAAGGGATAGGCATTGAATGGTCGCAGTCATCTCGGGTCTGTATCGCTATCCCGTCAAAGGTTTTTCACCAGAAAAGCTGACGGCAATTGATTTGCTGCCGGGCTCAACGATGCCGTTCGATCGTGCTTATGCGATCGAGAACGGCCCGAGCGGCTTTGATCCAGCAGCACCGGCCTATTTTCCAAAAAACCGCTTTCTGATGTTGATGCGCAACGAACGGATTGCGCGTCTCAAGTCCTCGTTTGATCCGGTAACCACACTTTGGCGCATCGAACTGGATGGCGAGGCCGTCGTTGAAGGCCGACTGGACTCGGCGTCTGACCGGGCAATGATCGAGGCGTGGATCAAGCTGCATTTCGAGCCGGAATTGCGCGGCGAACCGAAGATTCTGGATGGGCGCGGCCACAGTTTTTCCGATGTGGCGACGAAGGTGCTGCATGTCGTCAACCTCGAAAGCGTGCGCGAGCTTGAGCGGCATGTTGGCAAGCCCGTCGATCCCTTGCGCTTTCGGGCCAATATCTATGTCGATGGCTTGCCTGCCTGGTCGGAACTTGACTGGATCGGCCAGACAGTTTCGTCGTCGCAGGTAACATTCAAGGCCGTGAAGCGCACGGAGCGATGCGCGGCAACCAACGTCGATCCTGTGACGGGCGAACGTGATCTCACGATCCCTCGCGATCTCATGCAGCTCTATGGACATGCCGACTGCGGGATCTATCTCGAAGTCACATCCGCCGGACAAGTTTCGGTGGGCGACGCACTCGATCTCGCGCAAATGGGACTGGCGTTTGGCTGAGTCCGGTCAGAAGCCGTTATATCGGCCCGGGCGATGATTGAGTGCCAGCATCAGATTCATCGAGATGACTGCGATCACTGACAGGGCGACGTGCCATTTGTCCAATGTGATGAGCGACGACAGCACAATGATGCAGTCGATCCCCATCTGGATCTTGCCAGCCCGCCAGCCAAAATGATTTTGCAGGTAGAACGCGACGATATTCACGCCGCCGAGGCTGGCGTGATGACGCACCAGCGCGAGGATTCCCATGCCAATCGTCAGGCCACCCGCAAATGCGGCATAAAGCGGATCGATATGCGCGATGGAAAGCACGTTTGGCATCAATGTCGTTTCCAGTGAAAGCAGGGCTACGGCCACGAATGTCTTCGCGGTAAAAACCCAGCCCATGGCGCGAAACGAGATGGCGTAAAAAGGTACATTGATGAGAAAATAGACAAGTCCCAGGTTATAGCCGCTCACGTAATGCACAATGAAGGCGATTCCGGCGGTTCCGCCGATGATGATCCCGGCAATTCGAAAGAATTCAAGGCCGATGGATACGAGTATGGTTCCCAGCAGGAAGGCATACCCATCCTCGTACCAGCTATGTCTTATGGGATCTCGATCCTGCATGAAGTTGATCGCCTTGATATGCGAACCGTCACAATTCGCGGGTTTAATCAGGGATGGTATGCGTTGCCATGCGAAATTGATGCCGAGTTGGCGAGTCGAACCATCATCCGCGTTTGAATGGTTTCGACGAACAGGAACTCAACTTGAACAGGCGCGTTATGAAAAAGGGGCTCCAGGACCTTGTCGTTCCCGGGAACCCCCTTTGAGTGTTATGTGACTAGTCTCGATCAAGCCGCGCGAATGACCTCTCCAGACATGGCCTCGACGGTGAACAGCAGTCGATCAGCGCCCGCCGTGACCAGAATCGTTTGTCCATCAGCGATCTCACCAGCCAGGATCTTCTCGGCCAATGGATCCTGCACAAACTTCTGGATCATGCGCTTGAGCGGGCGTGCGCCGTAAACCGGATCGTATCCACGTTCGGCAAGCCAGAAGCGAGCGGACTCATCGAGATCGAGCACGATGTTCCGATCCGACAGCAACTTGTCGAGCCGCTGCATCTGAATATCGACGATGGCACCCATTTCGGTACGTTTCAGGCGATGGAACAGGATCACTTCATCGAGCCGATTGAGGAACTCCGGCCTGAAATGACCGCGCACGACGGTCATCACCATATCTCTGACCTGATCGACATCCTGGCCATCATCCAGTCCGGCGATGAAATCAGCGCCGAGGTTCGAGGTCATGATGATCAGCGTGTTTCGGAAGTCGACCGTCCTGCCCTGTCCGTCGGTCAGTCGACCGTCGTCGAGGACCTGCAGCAAGACGTTGAAGACGTCCGAATGTGCCTTTTCGATCTCGTCGAACAGGATGACTTGGTAGGGGCGACGGCGGACGGCTTCCGTCAGCGCGCCGCCTTCCTCATACCCAACATAGCCGGGCGGTGCACCGATCAGACGAGCGACGGAGTGCTTTTCCATGTATTCCGACATGTCGATGCGCACCATCGCTTGGTCATCATCGAACAGGTACGCCGCGAGTGCCTTGGTCAGCTCAGTCTTGCCGACACCTGTTGGCCCCAGGAACATGAACGAGCCCATTGGCCTGTTCGGGTCCTGCAGGCCGGCGCGCGCCCGACGGACGGCTGTTGAAACCGCATGTACGGCTTCCATCTGGCCGACAACCCGTTTGCCGAGTTCGTCTTCCATCCTGAGCAGTTTCTCGCGTTCGCCTTCGAGCATCTTCTGGGCCGGGACGCCGGTCCAGCGGGCAACGACCTGGGCGATCTGGTCAGATGTCACGGCTTCCTCGGTGTTGGTTGAGTCGGGGCGTGCCTCGATCTCCTTCAACTGCGCTTCAAGCTTGGGGATCACCCCGTAGGCCAGTTCACCGGCCCGGTCGAACCGACCATTCCGCTGGGCTTGTTCCAGTTCGAGGCGCGCGTGATCAAGGCTCTCCTTGACCTTGTTTGCCGAGGAGAGTTTTTCCTTCTCGGACTGCCACTGGGTCGTAAGGGTGGCGGATTCCTCTTCGAGATCAGCCAGTTCCTTCTCGAGTTTGACCAGGCGATCCTTTGACGCCTGGTCCGTCTCGCGTTTCATGGCCTCGCGTTCGATCTTGAGCTGGATCACGCGACGATCAAGTTCGTCGAGTTCTTCCGGCTTGGAATCGATCTGCATTCGCAGACGTGCCGAGGCCTCGTCGATCAGGTCGATTGCCTTGTCCGGCAGAAAGCGGTCGGTGATGTAGCGGTTGGAGAGCGTCGCAGCCGCAACAATAGCGCTGTCGGTGATCCGGACGCCGTGATGCAGTTCGTATTTCTCCTTCAGCCCGCGCAGGATCGAAATTGTATCCTCGACAGTCGGCTCGGAGACGAATACCGGCTGGAAGCGGCGGGCGAGTGCCGCGTCCTTTTCGACGTGCTTGCGATACTCATCGAGTGTCGTTGCGCCAACGCAGTGGAGCTCACCACGCGCCAAAGCAGGCTTGAGCAGGTTCGACGCATCCATGGCGCCATCCGCCTTGCCTGCGCCGACAAGCGTGTGCATTTCGTCGATGAAGAGGATAACCTGACCTTCCGCGGCAGTGACTTCCGAGAGAATGCCCTTCAGCCGTTCCTCGAATTCGCCCCGATATTTGGCTCCAGCGATGAGTGCGCCCAGATCGAGCGCCATCAGCCGCTTGTCCTTCAGACTTTCCGGCACATCGCCATTGACGATGCGCAGCGCCAAGCCTTCGACAATCGCTGTCTTGCCAACGCCCGGTTCGCCGATGAGCACAGGATTGTTCTTGGTGCGGCGACTGAGCACCTGGATCGTGCGGCGAATCTCCTCGTCACGACCGATTACCGGATCGAGCTTGCCGTCGCGGGCTGACTGGGTGAGGTCACGGGCATATTTCTTGAGCGCGTCATACTGGTTTTCGGCGGACGCATTGTCGGCTGTCCGCCCCTTGCGCAACTCGTTGATCGCCGTATTGAGGCCATTCGGCGTGACACCGGCTCCAGCCAGAATTTTACCGGCCTCGGTTTCCTTATCCAGTGCGATTGCGAGCAGCATCCGCTCGACGGTAACAAAACTGTCGCCTGCCTTGTCAGCAATCTGCTCGGCTTGTTCGAAGATCCGGGCGATGCCGGTAGACATGTAGAGCTGTCCGTTGCCGCCGGACACTTTCGGCGATTTGTCCAGTGCGCGATCCGTCGCCAGCAAGGCTTCTTTTGGACGTCCTCCGGCATTGCTGATCAAGCCTGCGCACAAGCCTTCGGGGTCATCAAGCAAGGCCTTCAGCAAATGCTCTGGTGTGAACTGCTGATGTCCCCGACCAAGCGCAGCTGTCTGTGCCGACTGGATGAAGCCGCGGGCGCGTTCTGTGAATTTCTCTGGGTTCATAGTGGTTTGTCCCTCTTTCTTGCCCGTCGCTTGCGTCTCGCTGAGCCCACATTGGACGGCACGGGAAGTTCATTGGCCGCCGATCCCGAATTGTGGCAACCGACATAACCTGACACCGATATGGGAGTGAACGCATTGACGTGAAAGGGGGGGATTTGCCGAAAAGCGTCGATATCCGTGATCACACGGATACCGGATCAATCAACCCGTCCAGCCAGCACCATGTAATTCACGTCGAGGTCGCGTGGATTGAGTGACCAACGGTCCAGCAATGGATTGAAACTGACACCGGTCTGATCAAGCACATTCAGGCCACCGGCTTCGAGCGCATCGATCAACTCGGAAGGCTTTACAAACTTGTGCCAACTATGCGTGCCGACCGGTAGCCATCGCAGGATATATTCCGCGCCGACAATCGCGAGCGCAAACGACTTGGGTGTGCGATTAAGTGTTGCCACGAGCAACAAGCCGCCAGGACGCACCATGCGGGCACATTCGCGAATAAAAAGGTCGATATCGCTGACGTGCTCGATGATCTCCATCGCGAGAACGACGTCAAACGTCTGGCCGCTGTCAGCTATCGCTTCGGCAGTGGTCGCGCGGTAATCAATCGTCAGCCCCGACGAGGCCGCATGCAGCCTGGCGACTTCGATATTCGTTGCCGACGCATCTGCCCCGGTCACCGAGGCACCAAGCCGGGCGAGCGGTTCCGACAATAATCCGCCACCGCAGCCGATATCGAGGATCGTGAGACCGTCGAGGGCGGAGGACGACCGCTCATCTCGTCCAAAATGCTGACATAGCTGGGATTTTACATAGGCGATCCGGGTCGGATTGAACTTGTGCAACGGTCGGAACTTACCTGTCGTGCTCCACCACTCATCGGCCATAGCTGAAAATCGTCTGATCTCGGCATCGTCGACTGTGGAACGAGTTGCATCGTTTACGTTTGACATGTCCAGGCTCCCGCTAGCTCCTTGTTCTAGGGCGAACGGTGCCTGGCAGCAAGAGAGCGGGTTCCTGCAACCTTGCCTGCGACGATGATCCCACGTCCATTCGTGATGGCTGACGAGTCCAATTGCTAATTTGCGTCACATCTTGTATCAGCGCGCCAAACATCGTTCGATGACCGAAATGTCACAAGCGCAGATTGGTCGAACCCAAACAACCCCGTGGTCCCATGGCTCGTCTTGTCCTGAAATTCGGCGGTACGTCCGTCGCCAATATTGATCGCATTCGCAATGCTGCGCGGCATGTCAAACGTGAACTTGAGGCCGGTCACCAGGTGGCTGTCGTGGTGTCAGCGATGTCTGGCGTGACAAACCAGTTGGTTGACTACTGCAAGCAGGCATCAAGCCTTTATGACCAGAAGGAATATGACGCTGTTGTCGCATCCGGCGAGCAGGTAACGTCAGGCCTGATGGCCATTGTCCTGCAGGAAATGGGCTTTGACGCGCGGTCCTGGCAGGGCTGGCAAATCCCGCTGCGCACGAATGACGCCCATGGTTCGGCCCGGATACAGGAGATTGACGGCTCCAGGTTGATTGAAGCGATCTCGGGCGGACAGGTTGCCGTGATTGCAGGCTTTCAAGGCATTGCACCGGGTGACCGCATAGCGACGCTGGGTCGCGGTGGCTCGGATACATCGGCAGTGGCGATCGCCGCCGCGATCAAGGCGGATCGCTGCGATATCTATACCGACGTCGACGGGGTCTACACGACCGACCCGCGCATCGTGCCAAAGGCGCGCCGCCTGGATCGCGTTGCCTTTGAAGAAATGCTCGAAATGGCGTCCTTGGGTGCCAAGGTGTTGCAGGTTCGCTCCGTCGAACTGGCGATGCAGTATAAGGTTCGCACATTCGTGCGCTCCAGTTTCGATGATCCTGATAGTGTCGGGGTCGACAGTCATGGCAATCCGCCTGGAACTCTCATTTGCGACGAGGACGAAATCGTGGAAGCAGAAGTTGTCACCGGCATTGCAGCCTCCAAGGATGAGGCGCAAATCTCGCTCCGGCGCGTGGCTGACCGACCCGGTGTTGCGGCCAGTGTGTTTGGACCTTTGGCTGCAGAAAGCATCAATGTTGACATGATCATCCAGATCACGTCACCCGATGGTGCAACGACCGACATCACGTTCACGGTTCCGGCAATCGATCACGAACGGGCAATCAAGGTTCTTGAGGCCACCCGCGAGAAGATCGGTCATTTCGGAATCGAAAGCTCCACCGATGTCGTGAAGGTCTCCGTGATCGGCCTTGGCATGCGCAGCCACGCCGGTGTTGCTGCCGAGGCATTCCGTGCCTTGGCGTCCAAAAGCATCAACATCCGGGCGATCACCACCTCTGAAATCAAGATTTCAGTGCTGATTGATGCGCCTTACACGGAACTTGCGGTTCGGACTTTGCATTCTGCCTATGGTCTCGATAAGCAATAATGGTGTTAAATGATTTGCTCCAGCGTTCGCACTGATGTGAACGTCGGAGGAGCAATTGATCCGGCTTGAAGCCGCGACCTCTGGGGAGACGACGATGCGGGGGAACGTCGCAGCACCGCGCTTGTTGCTCCGCCGCCTGCGCGAGGTGCTGGCGGAACCCATTTCCGCGCAGGAACGACTGGACAAGATCGTCGAACAGATCGCGTCCAACATGGTCGCGGAGGTCTGCTCGACCTATGTCTTGCGCTCGGACGACGTGCTGGAGCTCTACGCGACGGTTGGCTTGAACCGCGAAGCGGTGCATTTGACCAGTCTCAAGGTCGGCGAGGGATTGGTGGGCCTGATCGCGGCTGATGCGCGTTACATCAATCTCGCCAACGCGCAGGTGCATCCAGCCTTCGCTTACAAACCTGAAACCGGCGAAGAAATGTTCAACGCCTTCCTCGGTGTGCCGATCTTGCGCGCCGGTCGGACGCTCGGCGTGCTGGTTGTCCAGAACAAGTCGCACCGCACCTATACGGAAGAAGAAGTCGAGATCCTGCAGACGACGGCGATGATCATCGCCGAGATGATAGCGGCTGGTGGTCTTGAACCGATTGGCCGAGCCGGGACTCTTGATATCAAGCGACCCTTGCGGCTTGAAGGTCTGGGCTTTGGTGAAGGGGTCGGGCTCGGGCATGTGGTGCTGCATGAGCCGCGTGTCGTTGTATCGAACCTGATCGCCGACGATACGAATCGCGAGTTATCCCGGCTTGATGCGGCAATCGAGAAGCTGCGCATTTCAGTCGATGACCTGTTGTCGCGGTCAGATGTGGCAGTGCCGGGCGAGCACCGCGATGTGCTCGAAGCCTATCGCCTGTTTGCCTACGATCGCGGCTGGGTCCGCAAGATGGAAGAAGCGGTCAACAACGGCCTGACTGCCGAAGCGTCTGTTGAAAAGGTCCAGTCGGACACGCGTGCGCGGATGCTGCGGCAGACCGATCCCTACCTGCGCGACCGCCTGCATGATTTCGATGCCCTTGCCAATCGTCTCCTGCGCGAACTGATGGGCCGGCCGCATGGGCCGTTTGCGGGTGCCTTACCGAAGGATGCTGTCGTCGTTGCCCGCAATATGGGTGCTGCTGAGCTATTCGATTATGACCGCGACAGGTTGCGCGCCCTGGTTCTTGAGGAAGGGGCTCCGACCAGTCACGTGGCGATTGTGGCGCGCGCGCTCGGTATTCCGGTTGTTGGCCAATTGCCGAACGCTGTTTCCCTTGTTGAAAGCGGCGACCCGATCATCGTCGATGGGGAAACGGGCCATGTGCATTTGCGTCCCGCGTCTGACGTTGAAAGTGCCTATGCCGAGAAGGTCAAATTCAGAGCGCGGCGGCAGGCTCAATACCGTCGTCTGAGATCAAAGCCATCGGTGACAAAGGATGGCCAGGACGTCCAGATGCAGCTGAATGCGGGGCTTCTGGTCGATTTGCCGCATCTGGAAGAATCCGGCGCAGCAGGCATCGGTCTGTTCAGGACCGAGTTGCAATTCATGGTCGCCTCCAGCTTTCCGCGGATGGCCGAGCAGGAACGCCTTTACCGAAATGTACTGGCGGCCGCGGGCGATCGCCCTGTCACCTTCCGATCGCTCGATATTGGTGGCGACAAGGTGCTGCCCTACGTCAGACAAAGTGAAGAGGAAGAGAACCCGGCCATGGGCTGGCGCGCCATTCGGCTCGGGCTGGATCGGCCTGCGCTTCTGCGCACCCAGATCCGCGCGCTATTGAAGGCAGGCGCGGGACATGAGTTGCGGCTGATGTTCCCGATGATCACGGAAGTCTCGGAATTCGAGCGGGCGCAGGCGCTGGTCGAGCGCGAGAAGGCCTTTTTGCGCCGCCATGGCTATCAATTGCCTGAGACAGTCAAGCTCGGGGTCATGATCGAGGTGCCTTCACTCCTGTTCCAACTCGACGAACTCTTCAGCGTTGTCCATTTTGCGTCCGTTGGGTCCAATGACCTGATGCAGTTCACCATGGCATCGGATCGCGGCAATACACGGCTCAGCAATCGCTATGATTCCATGTCGAAGCCTTTCCTGCGTTTGCTGAAGCTGATCGCGGACAAGGCGCGGGAATATCACGTTCCAATTACGCTCTGTGGCGAGTTGGCTGGAAAGCCACTGGAAGCCATGGCATTGCTGGCAATCGGCTATCGCTCGATCTCCATGTCGCCGTCCTCGATAGGGCCGGTCAAATCCATGGTGCTCGACCTCGACGTCGGCAGGCTGCGGGCACGCCTGTTGCCGCGACTTGAGCCAGGCAAGGGAACATCCGACCTGCGGCCTTTCCTGAAACTCTACGCCGAGGAACAGGGTATTCCGATTTAGCGACGCTATAAATGCGTGCTCCAAGTCATGACCCTGCTTCGATGATAGAAATCCGGCCTGATGCTCAACGACAAACTCGATACATTGATCGACCGTTTCCATGTGCTGGAAGCGCGAATGGCGGCAGGTCCCGATGCTGAAGCCTATGTTCAGATGTCGAAGGAATACAGCGAGCTCGAGCCGGTCGTTGCCCGCGTAAAGGCTCTGCGCGAGGCTGAGACCGAACTCGCCGGGCTGGATCAGATCATCAATGATCCCACATCGGATGTCGATATGCGCGAACTGGCCGAAGCAGAGCGTGATCCGGCTCGCAGTCGCGTTGAACAACTGAATAAGGAACTCCGGCTCGCCTTGTTGCCTCGCGACGCGGCTGACGAGAAAAGCGCTATTCTGGAAGTGCGCGCGGGTACGGGTGGAGATGAGGCAGCCATCTTCGCCGGTGATCTGTTCCGCATGTATGATCGCTATGCGCCCTTGCACGGCTGGAAGGTCGAAGTCTTGTCGGCCAGCGAGGGTGAACATGGTGGCTACAAGGAAATCATCGCCTCCATCTCCGGCAAGGGCGTGTTTGCACGGCTGAAATTTGAATCCGGTGTGCATCGGGTCCAGCGCGTGCCTGCAACTGAAGCGCAGGGTCGCATTCATACGTCTGCGGCGACGGTCGCAGTCATGCCGGAGGTCGAGGATATCGACGTCGAGATCAATGAAAAGGATCTGCGCGTTGATTATTATCTGGCATCGGGATCCGGTGGCCAGCATGTCAACAAGACGGCGAGTGCTGTTCGATTGACCCATTTGCCGACGGGAATCGTCGTCGCGATGCAGGAAGAACGCTCCCAGCATCAAAACAAGGCTAAGGCGATGAAATTGTTGCGCTCGAGGATCTACGAGGGGCTGCGGGAACGGGCTGACAGTGAACGCTCGGCGGACAGGCGGGCTCAGGTCGGATCGGGTGACCGCTCCGAACGCATCAGGACCTACAATTTCCCGCAGGGGCGTGTGACGGACCATCGCATCAATCTGACACTCTACAAATTGCCTGAAGTGATTGAGGGCACTGCGCTCGATGACGTCATTGATCCGCTGATCACCAATCATCAGGCGGCCTTGCTCGCTCAGGAGGAAAGTTGAGCTTTGCCAATGGATGATCTCAGCTGGCTTGTCGATGGGATCGACATTGGAACGAGCATTCGTCGATTGACGAAGCTTTTCGAGTCCCGAGGGTTCTGGGGCGCTTCGCAGGACGCCCGGGCCCTTGTGGGTCACGTTGTGAAACTCGACTATTCCGGATTAGTTCTCCGCAGCAATCAATGTCTGACTGAGCAAGAGGTATCCGCGTTGAGCCGTTTGATTGAACGGCGGCTCGCGTTTGAGCCTGTGGGCAGAATTCTGGCTTCACGCGATTTTCGTGGGCTTGAACTCGAGGTCTCGGCTGCCACGCTTGAACCTCGTGAGGATACGGAGATTCTCGTCGAAGCGGCCCTGGCTGCATTGGATGACATGCTCCCGCGTGCAGCGAGGATCGCTGATCTTGGCACGGGAACAGGCGCGATTCTGATCGCACTTTTGGTCGAGCGGCCGGAGTGCCTCGGAGTCGCGGTGGATATCAGTCCGGCGGCGCTTGAAACGGCGTCAAGAAACGCATGGCGACACGGCGTATCAGAACGGTGGTTGCCGGTCGTGGGATCATATGCATCATCATTGTCACCTGGCTGCTATGACCTGATTGTTTCAAATCCGCCTTACATTGCAACGACCGATATCGCCTTACTCGAGCCTGATGTGCGTAATTATGATCCGGTTCTTGCACTCGATGGTGGTCCTGATGGGCTTGTGGCCTATCGACAACTCGCGCCCGACGCATTTGCTGCGCTAAAGAGTCATGGTCGCCTTTTCGTTGAAATTGGTTTCGATCAGGCATCAGCCGTAACTGAGATCTTGAAAGAAAGCGGGTTCAAGGGCGTATCGGTACTCAGGGATCGAGGCGAACGTGATCGGGTGGTGATGGGGTTCCGTCCCTGACCTGCCTTAAACACCCGTTATCTGCCCGGTCTTCACGTGTGATGGCAATCGTATGCAAACCAGACCAGCTTGAACGGGGTGAAAACGTGTCAAATTTCCCCTTATTCGACAGAAAATTAAAATACCCCTTGGAAATCCGCGCGGGAATCGCTAGCGTGCTAATTGCATGGGCATACAGATCGTCGTATTGACGTTCACTGACAGTTAAAAAGACTCCGTCGATGGATCTTGGGACCTTCGATCCGGTTAGCTGCTTTTGCCTTCGCATTTCGTCAGTTTGATAGAGCCACACTGAGTTGTGGTGATTGATGGTTTTGACTAGGCCTGCTTTTAACCAAGCGATCCGCTTATCGGAACTGGTTACCGGTGTATCGAACAGAACGCACGACTTGTCGGCTGGAGTTAGACTTGGGTCCCTCATTTCCCTTTTACACGGCACTGGGAATAATGCTCGGCAACACTGATAAAATCGTTCGGCATATGCGTGCCAGATGGATGTCAATTTGGTTAGGCGGACGGCCGAATGGCAAGATATCGGAGGCCTTAACGCTTTATCATTCGAAGGGTGCCATGCATTCCTTTTTTCGCAAGTCTATATCGTCGCGACAAGAAGACTTGCGGCCTTTGAAAAGGGCTTTCGTCGTGGGGGCGATGCAAATGGATAGGGTTGATCAATCGCCCTTCTATCGAGGTAAAACGAATTCTATGGAATTGACTTTTAAAAAATTAAAGACGTTCACAGACAGAAATCGACTTGATCCAAGTCGTAGCGCAGTCACTGATCCAATTGTGTCCTGCTTCCTTTATCGGGACAGGACTATCTGCTCCAGATTGTCGTTGATCGCCGGGATCTTCCGCAATGTGGCACGGTTTCAATTTTCGCAACGGTTCCCGGACGAGATAGCATCGGCATGAGGCAGGGAAATCCAAACAATAAGCAGCAGCAGCAACGTATGCGCGGCCGCAGCAGCAATAACGGTGGTGGGAACGTCAACCGCAAGGGTCCAAATCCACTCAATCGCTCTTACGAGTCGACGGGACCGGACGTAAAAGTTCGTGGTACGGCCCTTCACATCGCTGAAAAATACGTCCAATTGGCTCGGGATGCCCAGTCAAGTGGTGATCGTGTGCTGGCGGAGAGCTATCTCCAGCACGCGGAGCATTATTATCGGATTATTGCGGCGGCGCAGGCCCAGCTGCAGCAACCCATCTCTGTGGTTCGCTCTGACATCCAGTCAGATGATGATGACGATGATGATCTTGACACAGCGGTCGATGTGCGCGCACCCGGTTTTGTCAGCCCGGATGCGCCTCAGCCTTTCATCGATGCGCCCAATTCCGAGTCACAGGCGATTGAACGCCCTGTCTTGGAACGGCAAAATCAGGAGCCGAGGCAAGGTGATCGCGGGCCACGTGATCGATTTGGTCAGGACCGCTCCGGTGGAGACCGTTATCAGCCTGATCGAGGCCTGGATCGCAACGGTGCTGATCGGTACGGTCAAGAGCGTCATCAGGGCGATCGCAATCGGATTCAGAACAATCCGAGGGGCTTCAGAAACGATAATCGGGGTGACTATCGCCAGGAGGGTGCCCGACCGGAGAATGGGCGTGGTGAGACGCGCCCGGAGGCATCCCGGCTGGACGCCCGGGTAGACGGCCGTCCGGAATATCGCTCGGAGCGCGGCGATCGTAATGATTTCCGCAACACTAACCGCGAAGATCGCAATGATCGCCCTGTGCGCGGCGAACGCCCGCAGTATCGGTCCGACCGCGTCGAGCAGGATCGCCCCGAGCGAACAGAACGGCCAGACCGTATCGAACGGCCCGACAGGTATGATCGTGCTGATCGCACTGAGCGCGTGGAGCGACCAGACCGGGTTGAAGCGCGCCCGGATGCCCGGATCGAGCCACGTCCAGACGTCGTGCAAGAGGTGCAGGAAATCCGCCATTTTGAGCCAAGGGTGCCGGAGCCGACACCATCGGCTGAACTGCCGGCGTTCATTACGGGCATTCAACCGCGTATTGAAGCAACCGACGATGTAGTTGCACCTGTGAAGCGTCCGCGCGGACGTCCAAGGAAGATTCCGATTGAAGTTGCGCCTGCTTCAGGCTCCAGCGACGAATAAGCTGGCATACGTGATCATCTCAAAGCCGGTCCGGGTAATCTGGGCCGGCTTTTTTATTGGATCACACGGACTGTCGCCCGCTGCGATATCTGACTTGGTTAAAGTGTGACAGGAGAGGGCGGAGCGTCCTCAGTTGCCCTGGGCAACCTTGCCGGACGGGCCGGGTTTGACCATCATCGTATCGATGCGTTCGCGTTCCTTGGCGAATTCCGCCAGCATTGCGCCAGACAGTTCCTTGCCGCGGGGCAAGCGAACGCGCATCGGATCAACAAATGTTCCATTGATCAACACCTCATAGTGCAGATGAGGGCCGGTTGATTGTCCTGTCGAGCCAACAAATCCAATCACTTGCCCTTGATGCACCTTTGCTCCGGCGACGATGCCCTTGGCAAATCCCGATTGGTGACCGTAGCCTGTCTCATAGCCGTTGGCATGTTGTATGCGCGTGTAGCGCCCATAGCCGCTCTTCCAGCCTGCAAAAACGACCGTGCCATTTCCAGATGCCAAGATGGGCGTCCCCGGGGGGTTGGCCCAGTCAACGCCAGAGTGGAACCGGTAATATCCGAGGATTGGATGCACGCGCCCACCGAAACCGGATCGCAGTGCGCCGCCTTCCATGGGTTTGCGCATCAGGAATTTCTGGGCGCTTTTCCCCTGTTCGTCATAGAAGTCGACCGTTCCGTCATCGGGTGACCGATATCTGTAAAAGCGCTTCTGCTGACCCTTTATATTCAGCGCTGTGTAAAGAATTTCAGGTCGAGATTGAGCGTCATTCGCATCAGGCATCGAATAGAAAAGCTCGAAACTGTCGCCTTGTTTGACGCGCTGATTGAAATCGACGTCATAACCGTAGATCTGGATCAGCTCCTTGATCATGTCAGTCGGAACCTGATTATCAAGGGCTGTCTGGTAGAGGCTGTGATAAAGGGAAGGAGCGGCATTCGGATCTGGAATCGACTCGTCGTCTTCCGGTTCGACGTTTGCCGACTCGCTCGTGTCCGGTTCCTGCGCGCCCACGAAAGTGCCGTCTTCATCGGAAAGCGCCACAGTCGCCAAATGGCCCTTTGGTCCATAAACGCTGACTCGCACGGGCTTCAGCTTTTCACTGGTATCAATCTTCGCCAGCCCCAGCCTGATCCGCATGCCTGCGTCGAACGTCTTCAGATCGAATAGTTTACCGAGGGCCCGAATGATGTCGGTCGCCAGTTTGTCGTCGGCTTGATTGTCCTTCAGGATTGATTTCAGACTATCGTTGACGCCAACCTGAACGATCTTTTCGTTGACGGAATTTCCGGTTTCTGACCCGGATTTCTCCGTGCCGCTTTTCGAGAAGAACGACACGTTTTCCGCCGTGATGCGAAGTGCCATGGCAGAGTCGAGGCCAGGTGTTCCGAAGGTTGCCTCGATGCGACCAAAATCACCTGACGGCAGCGCAGCAACCTGCACGGAACCATCTGTCAGGAATCGCGCCTGATCCCGGATAATTCGTTCAACTTCGCCTGATGTCATGATTGCCTGTGTATCGAACCCAGCGGTATCGTTTGGCAGATCCTTCATCTTGAGTGTGATGTCGCCGTCAACGGCGGCGTCATAAAAGGCTGGATTGCGCGAACTGGATGTCCGACCTGACAGCAGGTCTGTATTGGCAAACACCTTGAGGGGATCAAACGCGGGCAGATTCGCTGTGGCGGTGCCCTGCTTGAGTGTCAGGTTTGTGGAAATCCGGACAAAGGGGCGAATTCGCACCACGTCCTTGTCGCCAACCTTTGTCATCGTCGATAAATTCAGGACCTGGCGAGCCCCGACCGGTTCTGGTCCTGTCCGGAGCCTGTCGCCCTTGCCCGGAGTTTGCCGCCCATCCAATCCACTCGACACCGCAAGCGGTTCCTCCTGACCAGGTAATTTTGCCGCAGTCAGAAGCTCTATGGGTGTAGCCGCCAGGATCTGCCGTCCGTCGAGAGCAAC
Organism: uncultured Hyphomicrobiales bacterium; assembly: GCA_903930435.1. Taxonomy (GTDB): domain Bacteria; phylum Pseudomonadota; class Alphaproteobacteria; order Rhizobiales; family Ancalomicrobiaceae; genus CAIYYN01. The sequence continues at coordinate 116,918 of CAIYYN010000058.1, forward strand.
AAATAGTGCGCCGCCCATCAGAAATCCGGATGTCATCCCGGTGAGCACGGTCCCTGCGAGCCACCGTAAACTCACCTGTCGCCGATCAAACGGGCCAGCGGGCCCTTCCGTCAGAAGCGGCGGCTCGTCGCCCAGATGAATGTCGTGGTGGTGGCTAGCGCGATGGCCTCTTTGCATCAGAATTTACCGGTTTTCGTCGGCTTCGGTCAGTTGTCAAAGGTGACGACACATGAAGACTGATTTGCAACATGCTTGCAGGAACGCCCCGCGTCAACGGCGATCAGCCCTGATCTGTGAATGCGGCAATACAAAGGAACGCTACGATGTAATCAGGCCGGTCCTAAAAACGGGGCGGAGCGGCCCGTATCGAAAGGTCCATGCAACAGGGTAGCCGGGCCAATCGTGTCGGTCATAAGAACGAACCATTTGCTCACCCCGAGACCTGTGAATCTGGATCGAGCAGGTCCTCACAGAAGGCCAGTCATCAAGCGCACCCGATTTCAGGCATCTCCGGACCGACGTCTGCACAGGCGCAAAGAGAAAATTTCGGTCTGCTTTCGGCGCAAAACTGCGGTCCTCGGAACCAAGCTGGCAAAAAGTCGATGACGTCGTTCATTTTTTCGGTTTGGTGGTGTTGACATGTGATGATTGAGGGCCTTATAACGCGGCCATCGACGACGGCGCTGCTGCCTCTGGGCGGCGGTTTTGTTGCCTTCTGGTTCTG
>CAIYYN010000059.1 GCA_903930435.1 uncultured Hyphomicrobiales bacterium
AACCCCACCCGGACCGCAATGCGGCCCGACCTCCCCTTGAAGGGGAGGTATAGGCCTCGAAGCCTGTTCGTTCATCCCTCCCCTTCAGGGGAGGTAAAGCGCTGCGCTGCCGACTAAACCGTCTCCGTTGCCTCGATCTGGATGCCGAAGCCTTCCAGGCCGATGTAGCGGCGTTCGCGGGAGGTGATCAGGCGGATGGACGCCACGCCCAGATCCCGGAGGATTTGTGCGCCCAGACCGATTTCGCGCCATTCGCCAAGACGGGCGGATGCCGAGCCATGCGCTTCGTTTTCAGCCGCCTGAAGGGCGGTGGAGCGCTCGTCCTCGGCCTTCGCCTCGCGTGACCGACGGGATTCGGTTGCGACACCAACTGAGCCTTCGCGGAGGTAAACGATCACGCCGCGCTCTGATTTCGCCATATGCGCCATCAACTTCGGCAGGGCTTGTGCGGCACCGAAGACATCGGACACGACATTTTCCAGATGCAGGCGAACGGGGATATTGGCGCCATCGCGGATATCGCCGAAGACAACGGCCAGATGATGCATCGGGTCAAACGGCGTGCGGTATGTGATGGCGCGTGCCTTGCCGACCGGCGTCTCAATGTCGAATTCATCGATGCGCTCGATGAGCCGCTCGTTGCGCTGGCGATAGGCGATGAGATCGGCGACCGACACCGATTTCAGCCCGTGTTTGGCAGCAAATTCCGTCACTTGCGATCCGCGCTTGACAGTGCCGTCGTCATTCACCAACTCGGAAATGACGCCAACCTGCGGCAAGCCTGCGAGGCGGCAGAGATCTACGGCGGCCTCGGTATGGCCAGACCGCATCAGAACGCCACCTTCACGGGCGACCAGCGGGAAAATATGGCCGGGGCGGACGAAGTCATTGCCGCCAACATTCGGGTTGGCAAGGGCGCGCACGGTGTTGCAGCGCTCTTCCGCCGAAATGCCGGTGGTCAGGCCCGGGCGATAGTCGATGGAGACGGTAAAGGCAGTCGCCAAGGGCGCATCATTGACGGCGACCATGGGATCGAGCCCAAGGCGACGGGCGTGATCCCGCGTGATCGGCGCGCAAACGATGCCCGAGGTATGGCGGACGATGAAGGCGAGCTTCTCAGGCGTTGCATGGACGGCAGAAACGATCAGATCGCCTTCATTCTCGCGATCATCATCATCGGTGACGACGACAATCTCGCCCTTTTCAAACGCCCGGATGGCTTCGGCAACGCGTGTCTGGCTCATTCCCAACTCCCTGATAAGACTGTTACGACCGGCTGCCCCGAGAAAATCATTCGGGGTAACTGCCCCACCCGTCGCGGCCATGATCCGCTCCGCCGTTTCCCGCCCCACCCAGACATCCGCGTCATTGCACAGCGCCGTCACCGCAGCCGGTGACAGACCCACACGGCGCGCAAAGCTGGACCGGGATTCCTTGGATTGGGCGAGAAACTGATCGAGGCGCATGCGAGGAAACTAGGGCGCGACGGCTTTCAGCGCAAGTGCGGAAATAGAGTGTTTTCAGTAATGGTGAAAGAAAGGGATTTTCTTTTGCGGGTGATGGCGGCAATTTCAGTCCCAAACCCCTCATCCGGGCGTTGGCCCAATCTCACCCCACCCGGACCACTGCTTGGCCCGACCTCCCCCTCAAGGGGAGGTAGATCGAGCTGCCCGGTGAATTTATGAGCCGCCTGAGAGGTCTGGTACGTGCCCGATTGGTTCATCCCTCCCACACCAGGGGGAGGGTGGCCAATTGCAAGGCAATTGGTCGGGTGGGGCCGACCAACTCTTCAAGACTATAGCCCAAAAAGCTCACCCCACCTGGCCGCGATGTCTCAGCGCGTGGTCGGCCAGGACAATCGCCAGCATTGCCTCGCCGACAGGGACAGCGCGGATGCCGACGCAGGGGTCGTGGCGACCCTTGGTCAGGATTTCAGTCTCACGGCCGGATGTGTCGATCGTCTTGCGCGGCGTCAGGATGGAGGACGTCGGCTTGACGGCAAAGCGGGCGATGATCGGTTGGCCCGAGGAAATACCGCCGAGAATGCCGCCAGCGTGATTGGCGCGGAAGTCTGGGGTTCCATCCTGCCGGGCATAGATCTCGTCGGCATTGTCTTCGCCGGACAGGCTTGCGGCATCGAACCCGGCGCCGATTTCAACGGCCTTGACGGCATTGATCGACATGAGGGCGGAGGCAATGTCCTGATCGAGCTTGCCGTAAATCGGCGCGCCCCATCCGGCTGGAACACCTTCGGCGACAACCTCGATCACGGCCCCGATCGATGAACCCGCCTTGCGGATGCCATCGAGATAGGTCTCGTAGAAGGCGGCAGCGGCGGCGTCCGGCGTGAAGAACGGGTTTTCGTTGACTTGGTCCCAGTCCCAGTTGGCGCGATTGATCTGATGCGGTCCCATCTGGACGAGTGCGGCGCGAATGGTCACGCCACCGGATACAATTGCGTTCAGGACCTTGCGGGCGACGGCACCAGCGGCCACACGAGCGGCCGTCTCGCGTGCCGAGGACCGTCCGCCGCCGCGATAATCCCGCACGCCGTATTTGGCGTTATAGGTGAAATCCGCGTGGCCGGGCCGGAACTTGTCGCGAATATCGCCATAGTCCTTGGACCGCTGGTCGGTATTGCGGATCATGAGCGAAATCGGCGTTCCGGTCGTGATCTGGCCACCGTGGCTTTCGCGGATTCGGTCATCCTCGAAGACACCCGACAGAATCTCGACCAGATCTTCCTCGCGCCGCTGCGTGACAAACTTGCTCTGACCGGGCTTGCGGCGATCAAGATCGGTCTGGATATCGCTGGTATCAAGCCGGATGCCGGGCGGGCAACCATCCACAACAGCGCCAAGTGCCGGACCGTGGCTTTCGCCCCAGGTGGTGACGCGGAACAGATGACCAAAGCTATTGTGCGACATGGGGGCCTTCAGGATCAGACGGGAACGGGACCGACCTTTGGGTCCCAGACTTCACCGCTTCGTTTAGGCCCTTGTCACCTTACGGTCAAACCCAATGCTCCTGCCCTGCCAGGTGCATGAAGAACTGGTCCTGCGGCACGAGCATCTCGGCGATGTCCTGATCGTGATAGCCGCGCAGCAGGGAGAGCACCGCGCGGAAGACACCGCCATGAGCAACGATGATGCAGGGCTGCGTGATCCGCGCCAGAACGGGTGCGACGCGGTTGGCCACCTGAATGTAGCTTTCGCCGCCCGGCGGCTCGAAGGTCCATTTGTCGGTCAGGATATGCTGATAGAAATGCGGGTGCAACTCCGCTACATCCTCATAGGTGAGGCCTTCGAGCTCTCCGAAGGAAATCTCGCGCAGGTCGGCCTCGATGCGGTAACCTGAAGGGTCGATACCTACTTCGCGGCGGATGATCTCCATCGTCTCACGAGTCCGAGCCATCGGACTGGCGACCCAATCAAGCGATAGGGGATCGCGATCAAGCTCGACAAGCAGCTCTTTCAGCCGCCGACCATTGCGTCCCGCCTGCCCACGACCCGTCTCGTTGAGCGGGATATCCTGCTGACCCTGCAGCCGACGCGCAAGGTTCCAGTCGGTCTCGCCGTGGCGAATATGGATGAGTGGATCAGGTGTCATGCTTTGCCTCGCCACATATGCAAACGGACGTAAAGCGCCAGACGCCGCAGCGCAACATCAAATCTGCTCAAACACTTCTCCGGCAACCTGTCCGACAGCGGGTGTGATGTTTCAGCCGCGCACAGGCGCTGATTCAAGTGCCCGGATCACAGCGGCGCGCGCGGCCTTGGGACGATAGGCATCATCATAGACATTGGGTCGCGGACAGGCGATGGCCTGCGGGCTGCTCGGCACCCGTGCACATTTCGGCCAATCCGCAGGCGCCTCGCCCTTGGCGAGCTTGTCATAGCCGTACCAGGTCGAGACATCGAGGGCCCGATAGAAGGAGTAGCGATCCGAGAGGTCCCAGAGGCAGACCGACTTGACCGCCTTGCATTTCAGTGCCTGGGTGAGGAAACTCTCGTAATAGAGCGACACAAGCCGGTCGGCTTCCTCTGATCGTGCCGATCTGCCATTGCAGGACACGACATAATCGAACACATCCAGCTCGGTCAGGTGGATCTCGAGGCCAAGGGCTGCAACCTCGTCCAGGAACGCGCCAAAGGCTGACCAGTCCGGGCGCAGGGGATCGCGCATCATCTGTGGCTGGAGATGGCATTCGAGCCCTACGCCGTCGAGCGGCAGCCCATCGGCCAGCATCCGCTTCAGGAGCGACAGAAGCGCTGGACGCATCGTCGGGCCATATTGATCATCCTCGGTCCCGGCCTCATTGATGATCAACGATGGTCTGTTTCGACCTTTCGATCCGCGCAGCTTGCCGGCGAGGCGAAAGAGATCACGAATGTAACCCGGGGCATGGTCACTGTCGTCCATCGCCATGCCCGGCGGCGCAAACGCCCCGCCGCGATAGGCCAGACGACCCTTGAGGGTCCATGGATCAAGCGGCTCGTTGACGAGGCTGACGATCCTGACGAACCCCGGCGCGGCAGCAGCCAGCTCATCGAACTTGTCAAAGGCAATCCGGAGATAGTCTTCCGCCCGAGACAGGTTCCAGTCGAGGTCCGGGTTCTTGCGCCGATCCGGTGAACTGCCCTGAGCAATCCGCTTCAACCAGGGTTGCCTTGATTGATCCGATTCCCAGAACAGCGCATCGGCGCGCGCGCCCACATGCGCTGCCTGCAATTTGGGGGCGATATCATTGACCACGTACCAGGTATTTTCGATGCCATAGGCTGCGTTGGTCAGTCGCAGGACATCGTTCTGCGGTGGATCGCTGGCGACGCTGCTGAAAATGAACTGGCCGCCAAAGGCAAGGAAATCCGGCTTTTCGTTGAGGATCAGCTGCAAATAGGCGGGATCGTAGATATCGCCGCCATAATCGTGCATCGAGGTAATGCTGGCCTCGATCCCGAACATCAGGCCCTTTGCGCGCGCCAGTTCGCCGAGCGTTGGCCCATGAAACCGGGGCGTCGCTGTCGGAGCGGGTTTTATGTGAGGGCATTGCACCGAACCGGCGTCAGCAGCCGTCGGCAACAGAGCAGCACCAGCAGACGCCAGCATCGACAGGGCGGCACGGCGCGACATCGGTTGCATGATCGACCTCCGGTTTTCAACACACGACCGGAGGATGGAACAGGCGTCATCGGCAATCAAGTCGCCCGCGAGACGTCCGGCTCAGTCCTTGACGACGCTGATATCCGGCGCATCGACGGCCTTCATGCCGACGACGTGATAGCCTGAATCCACATGCAGGATTTCGCCGGTCACGCCGCGCGACAGATCCGACAAAAGGTACAGCCCGCTATCGCCGACTTCCTCAATGGTCACGGTGCGCTTGAGCGGTGCGTTGTATTCATTCCACTTGAGGATATAGCGGAAATCGCCGATGCCGGAGGCAGCCAGCGTCTTGATCGGGCCTGCGGAAATGGCGTTGACGCGAATGGCCTTGCCGCCGAGGTCAACGGCCAGATATTGCACGGAGGCTTCAAGCGCCGACTTGGCGACGCCCATGACGTTGTAATTCGGCATGACCTTTTCCGCACCGTAATAGGTCAGCGTCAGGATCGAGCCACCATTGTCCATCAATTTTTCGGCGCGCTGGGCGACAGCGGTCAGGCTGTAGACCGAAATCAGCATTGTCTTGGTAAAATTGCCTTCGGTGGTGTCAACAAACCGGCCCGTCAGCTCGTCCTTGTCCGAAAATGCAATCGCATGAACGATGAAATCGAGCCGCCCCCAGGCCTTCTCGACCTCGGCAAAGACGGCGTCGATGGTGGCGGCATCCGTCACATCGCAATGGCCGACGACCAGCGCACCGATTTCCTCGGCGAGCGGTTCCACGCGCTTTTTCAGAGCATCTCCCTGATAGGTCAGCGCAATTTCGGCACCGGCATTAGCGGCTGCCTTGGCGATACCCCAGGCAATGGACCGGTTATTGGCGACCCCCATCACGAGTCCGCGCTTGCCAGCCATCAACCCTTTCGCGTCGGCCATATCCGTCTACCCCCAAGTTCGCTGCCCAAGTTCATCGTCTGCGGTTGGCCTCTATCGCATAAGCACAGCGCAATCCGCAAGCGCCCTTGCGTGGAACCGGCCACACGGAGTACCTGTGGTGGCCTCGGCGAGTAGCAGATAGGCCCGAAATCATGAACGAACGCTTTCTTCACGCATCCGCCCGCGTCACGACTGTCCGGCCAGCAATCCCGGATAGCGTGCTCCAACAGTTCACCGATATCGTCGGCGCCAATTACGCCCTGCGCGATCCGCTCGACCAGAAGAAATATCTTGTCGAATGGCGCGACCTCTATCGCGGCGTATCGCCGCTCGTCCTGCGCCCGGGTACAGCGGAGGAGGTTTCCCGCATTCTGGCTCTGGCCAGCGAAACGAAAACGGCCATCGTTCCGCAGGGCGGCAACACCGGCCTCGTTGGTGCGCAGGTGCCTGACAGCAGCAATACCGAGATCGTCCTCTCGGTCGACCGGCTGAACAAGATCCGACATGTGGATCCCGTCGGTTATGCCATGACGGTCGAGGCAGGTGTTATTCTGGACGCCATCCACACGGCAGCAGATGACGTTGACCGGCTGTTTCCGCTGACGCTTGGCAGCCAGGGAAGCTGCACCATCGGTGGCAATCTCTCGTCCAATGCCGGCGGAACCTCCGTGATTGCCTATGGCAACGCGCGCGATCTCGTGCTCGGCCTCGAAGTGGTCTTGCCGACAGGCGAAATCATCAATGGCCTCAGGTCCCTGCGCAAGGACAATGCCGGCTATGACATGAAGCACATGTTCCTCGGCACCGAGGGAACCCTGGGCATCATCACCGCCGCTGTCATCAAGTTGTTCCCGAAGCCGAAAGCGACAGAAGTCGCCTTTGTTGGCGTCGAGTCGCCGGAGCATGCGCTGACCTTGCTCGAACGCGCCAAGGCGCTGGCGGGCGGCCAGTTGACCGCCTTTGAGATCATGCCGCGTGGTCTGCTCGAATTTAATCTGAGGCATGTACCCGGCACCCGCGAACCCGTTGAAACGGTCTGCCCGTGGTATCTTCTGATCGAAATCTCGGTCGGCTCAACCGAAGACGCCGCACGCACCCTGATGGAGACGTTGCTCGAACAGGGCTTTGAAGCCGGGCTGGTGATTGACGCGACCATTTCGGCAAACGTGAAGCAACGCCAAGATTTCTGGAAGATCCGCCACGAGATGTCCGACGTGCAGAAACTCGAAGGCGGCTCGATCAAGCATGACGTCTCGCTTCCGGTTGCCTCGGTGCCGGAATTCCTGCGGCGCGCGATTGCCGTCGTCGAAGACATGGTGCCGGGGTCACGGCCAATTCCGTTCGGTCACATGGGCGACGGCAATATCCATTTCAATGTCTCGCAGCCCATTGGTGCCGACCGGGACGCCTTCCTCAATCGCTGGGAAGAGGTCAATGCGGCCGTCCATGCGATCACCACGGAAATGGGCGGCTCGATCGCAGCCGAGCATGGGGTCGGGCGCTTGAAGCGGGACCTGCTGCCGGGGGTCCGGTCGCCAGTCGAAATGGCGCTGATGCGTCGCCTGAAATCCATGCTGGATCCAGCCGGGATACTCAATCCGGGTCGTGTGATCGCCTGAGCCGGACACGAGATGCGGCGCAAGGATCGCGCGCTCAGATGTGGGCGAAATCGATCGGTCTCGATTGACTCTCGACAGCTCAACCGTGCATAGTGTGCGCGGCTATGAGTACTGCGTTTTCGGTCGAATTCAATAGTTGAAATAGTTACTTAAAGGAAATCGACATGAGAGTTCTCTCCTGCATCGCAGCCCTTGCCCTCGTCGTTCTGCCGACCCTTGGCGCCTATTCGCAGGCCGCCGCAGACGAGCCCGTGACCGGCCTGTCATCGGCGACGACGCCGCCGACACCGGATTGTCCATCGACAGCCAATGAGCCAATTCTGCTCGTGCGAAACCTGATCGAAGGCTCTGCCGTCACCGGCATCTACGCCAAGCCGTTCAGCGCCTATAACGCCAGCACCAATGCGTTCATCTCGGTCGGCAGCCTGATCGGTGGCAACGTCAACCTTTTGGGCTCGCGTACGCTGAAGGGCAAGGCTCCGGAAACGATCCTCGGTGATGACGATGCCAACCCGAGCCGGTGCGGCTTTGCAATCAATTTTGGCCAGTTTGGCTATCGCAAAACCTGCAGCCCGGACAAGGTCGAAAACCTTTACCAGATGACGGTCAAGATCTCGCAGCGTGGCCGCGATTACACGGTGACTCTCGTCAAGAACGTCTGTGATGAAACCATGCTGGATCTCGTGCCCTGCATTCCGTCCGACGATTCCGACAAGCTGCCGGCCGGTCAGGGCCTGTCGGGCGCGACACCTGACTGCGAGACGACAGTGGGCGAACCCAAGCTTCTGCTGCGCAACCTGATCGAAGGTTCGGTGATCACCGCCGTGCGTGTCCGTCCGTTCACCGATTACAATCGCGGCACCAAGGCGTTCATCACGACCCCCAAGGGCGTCAACATTGCGTCCAAGCCCATTCCGGGCAAGCCATTGCAAAGCGTGATCGGCACCGCTGCCGGTCGTTGCGGCATTCCGATCAACTTTGCCAAGTTTGATTTCCGCCCGGATTGTTCGAAGAACAAGCTGGAAAATCTCTATGAAATGACGCTGGCCATGCAGACCGGCGACAAGAAGTACACGGTTACCATGTCGAAGAACGTTTGCGATGAGATGATGGTTGATGTTCTGCCTGGCACGCCTGCCGTTGCGGTGAAATAATCAGATCTCAGCAGAAGCTCAACATTTACAGGCGGATGGTAGAATTGCCAGCCGCCTGTTTTGTATTTAAATAGTCCGACTCATTCAATCTATAATAATATTTAAATATTTAAATAATTGACTGACTTTTACTTAAATTATTTTACTCCAGGGCTTTTGTCATGCCCCGGGTTGTATTAACCTCAAAACGGTTGCAGGTTGTAATTTGATCTTGCCAAAGGGGGGGCAGCATGGATGCATTGGAAATGACGAACCCTGCCATCCCCCTCGACCCGCCCTCCGGGACCATGGAAGCGTCAAAGCCGGTCGCGACCTTCGCGGAAGAACTCGCCGATTACTTAGTTTTCACGGAAGGTTTTGAACGAGGCGCCCCGCCCGAGGCATCGGCACTTTATCAAGATTGTGACATTGTCCTGTCCCGGCACTTAGTGGATGACGGGAATCAAGGCACGAGATTAAGGCTCATTTGCATCGTTGACGGCGAACGCACCCCGGGCAAGATCTATGATCACAGCGCCGACGATCTGCGTGACATCATGATGAGTTGCGCGAACTATACCGACGAATCCGGGGCACGGAATAGTCGAAGTGTGAGTGCCTTTCTCATCGAGATCCACAAAGACCCGATCAGGAAGCGATTTGAATCCCTGAAATCGTTCAAACCACTCAATGAGTTTGATCAGCGCGAACTCGCAGCCTGTGTGGTCAATTGCCTGTCGGGGGAATGTCTTTCAACCAATCGCCTATTGGGTGCCAATGTTGCATCCCTCCTGAAACAGCACTCGCTCTCAGACGCTGATCGAGCCCGACTTGCGGAAGGCAAGTCGAGAAATGATGACGCCCAGAAGGCCCTTGCGGCAGTCAAATTCAGACCGGGTCTGACCCTTGCCCTGCTTGCTCTGATGGCTCTTGTGTTCCTCGGTGAACTTTACCTGAATCTGGAGGGCTTTCCGAAGGACCTGACACCGTCGATCAAGACCCTGGTCACGCTGGGCGGGAACTTTCAGCCGCTGACGGTCGGAGAACAGGAGTGGTTCAGACTTTGGACCGCGATCTTCATGCATGGGAATGTCGTGCATATCCTGCTGAATGGTGTGGCGCTGTTTCTGGCTGGTATTTATCTGGAACCGCTTCTGGGAAGACTGCGCTTTTTTGCTCTGTTCATGATCGGGGGGCTGTGCGGCTCGCTCGCATCGGTCTTCTGGAATCCGGCAAATCTGGTCAGCACAGGCGCATCCGGCGCGATCACCGCCTGTTTTGGGGCAATGATCACAATTGCGTTCCACTATCCGGCAGGACCTGTTCAAACGCATCTGATCCAACGGTCCCTTCAGATCCTTCTGCCTGCTGTACTCCCCTTCCTGAACGTCAAATCCGGTATGACCATTGATTACGCCGACCATATCGGCGGCGCGATTGGTGGCGTCGTGATCGGGGGAGTATGGCTCCTGACTTGGCCAAAGCAGCAGCCGAGGCCCGGCGGTTACTGGATCTCGATGGTTGCAGCGGTCGTCGGTGTGGCTGGATTATTGTGGGGTGTCGTCGGCATCAGCACCACTTACACAGAGCACGCCCGGATTGAAGAAGCGATCCGACAGTTACCCAGCCCAACCGAGCTGGAAACACTCTGGAAACAGTCAGTTATCGGAAACACCACCTATGTGGATCGCTATCCAGCCGATCCACGGAGCCACATCTCACGGGCCATCTATCTGTTTGACCGGAAGAATTACCCGGATGCCGAGCAGGAAATCAAAGACGCGCTGGCACAGGATTTTATCCTGAAAAAAGTGCTCGCTCCGGCGGTTCGCGCGCAGGCATCGACGATCCTTGCCATGATCCGATTGCAGCAGGGACATCGCGACGAAGCCGAAAACATCGCCGGCCCCATCTGTGATGTCAAAACTGGCCTGGAGCAAATCCTTCAAAACAATGGGCTTTGCCCCAAGCCCTGACGCCTTCATCGCCGGGAGCGCACTACCGCGCCGAACAAATCCCGGGCGATGTCGTCGGCCAGTTCGATCTTCGCTGCCTCTGGCCCGCGCAAGCCCTCAGCCAGCGGCACGATCAGGCTTTCGTCGTCATGTTTGACCGCGTTGACGCGGGTCGATACGGGGAACGCCTCGAAGAAATCGTCGGCGACCGGCGGGATCAGCGCAAGGGCCTGCGCTGGCGATGTATCGCGACAATCGAGCCAGGCGTCAAAATCCCTTGGATGCACGACAGCTGGCATCCGGTCATGCAACTGCCGCATCAGGCCGTTGGCAGGCAGGGTCAAGATGGCGGCTGTGTCGATTTCCGAGCCGTCGGGCGCCATGAAGGTCTCCCAGATCCCGGCGAATGCCATCAGGGTCGTCTCGGCTGGCCGAATGAAATAGGGCTGTTTTTCCTTCGCCGACACTTTCCGCCATTCATAGAACCCGCTCGTTGGCACCAGCATGCGGCGATGCCGGAACGCACCACGAAAGGCCGGCTTTTCCGTAATTGTCTCTGTCCGGGCATTGATCATCAACGGCAGATCCGCCGGATTTTTCGCCCAGCCAGGGATCAATCCCCATCGCACCAGCATGAACCGACGGCGGTTCTGATCATTGGCGACGATGGCCAGCGGTTGCGTCGGCGCAATATTGAAGCGCGGTGGAAAATTCGGTTGATCCTCGTAGCCGAACAGCCGACGCACTTCGTCCGGTGTGGCAGCAAGCGTCAGACGTCCGCACATTTCGATCTCCCTTACTAACGATGCTACTTTCTCGCGAAGTAAGTAATTTGAAATAACATTGCATTATTGTGATTTGAAATAAGGTTGCATGCTGAAGATCGTGAGACGCAGGCTTGCATCAATTGTTGCTTTGTGACTCTAATGACGTCACGCAATTGAGGTGAACGGAATGCTCGGATTGGAAGGGCAGATAGGTGGGACCTTGACGTGCGATCTTTCGCCCGAGGCCCTTGCTGCTGCCAATATCAACCCGACAACCCGGTTGGCAACAGATTATCTCAACCACTTCAACAATGTTGTCATGCTGCTCGATTTCATCGCCACCATGCCGGATTTCGTCGAAGAAATCCTGCAATGGCAACCGATGGATTACGTGACCTATTTTCGATCGTCACATTTTCGAGAGCGCGAACTGGCTGTCGCCGCCTATGAAGCTGCCGAACCCGCTGTTCGCCGCGAATTTGAACGCATCATCGAGGCTCTTAACGAGGCCCTGAAGCACACGCAGGATCGGCTCACCTCGGCAGATCCGACGGATCCTCATGTGATCGCCGAATTGCTGGATCTCCTGCATGGCACGATGCAGCCGCTGATCGCGGAGGCCGGCGGCATCATCAACGGGGCCTGCATACTTGCGTCCCGGACAGTCGAATCGCCTGCCCGTCGCGTGCAGACCTCGGTCGACGAGCTCTTTCCGTAAGTCGGTCCTTCGACAGGCAATTTCCATCATCGATCTTGTCCCGGACCCGCACCTCGGGCATGGTCTCCTGCATGATGGCATCTGATCCCACGTCCAGTACCAGAAAGCCCGTGCTTGGCGTCAGCGTCTGCGTCTGGCGCGATGGCAAGGTGCTGATGATCAAACGCGGCAAGGCTCCGTCCAAAGGCTTGTGGGCACCTGTCGGCGGGCACCTCGAATGGGGCGAGACTCTGGCTGAAGCTGCACGGCGCGAAGTACTTGAAGAAACATCCGTCGACTGCGATATCGTCGGCTTCTCGCAGTTGCGCGAAGTGATTCAGCGGGGTAGCGAGGCAATCGCCGGATACCACGTGGTCCTGGCTGTCTTTGCCGCCCGTTGGGCAGGCGGGGAGCCGAAAGCCGGGGATGATGCAGCCGAGGCCGGATGGTTCTCTCCCGCAGATCTGGGAACCCTCCCTTTGGTTCCCGGTGTCGTGCCCTATATTGAAGCGACGCGCGCGTTGATCGACGCCGGTGTGTGAGCAGGAATGCGGAATGGTCCGGGACGGGTCGATAACTGGGTCCAGCGGCTCTGCGTCAAACAGAGCGAACAGCCGGATGCGCAAGCCGATCTGGCTGGCGATCGTTGCCCTGTGCCTGCTGGGACAACCTGTGACAGCATCTGCGGCACCGGGCGATCCCCCTTACGACGGTCAATACATGCGGCTGGCAACAATCCTCGGTGGGCTGCATCATTTGCGCCCATTGTGCGGCGCAGATGAACCGCAGGTCTGGCGGGACAAGATGACTGCGTTGATCGCAGCCGAAAACCCGACGCCGGACCGGCGCAAACGCCTGATCGATGAGTTCAACCGAAGCTATCGCTCCTTCGCCGAGATCTACCGCGATTGCACACCCGCTGCGCTGACGATCATCAACAGCTACCTGAGTGAGGGGGCGCATATCTCCGAGGATGTGCTCAACCATTACGGCCACCGGTGAGATCCCTACGCCCAATCCACATGAATTGCGGGAAAACTTGCCCACACATATTAACGCATCAGTTATGAATTTTAACATCTGTTAAGAATGTGTGGGTGTTAACCATCACAACATCAAAAAGCCGTGCTATTGTTGGCATAGTGTGTTGGGATAAATTTCAGTTACTGCGATGTTGATGCTTTGGATTGGGCCAAATGCACAAACAATCTGCATAGTGCCCGTGTGCGTGGAAAGGCGATAGCCGAATGCTCGATGAAACAACGGTCTCCGACGAACTCGACTGGAGCGTGGCCGACAAGAAGCGCGCTGCGTTCGAAATCGTGTCGGATGCGATGGCGGACGCCGAAGTCGAAGGCATCGAGCACGAGATCGTTGTCCAGGCAGCCCTGTTTGCCGTGTTTACCGATCTGGTCGCTTGCTATGGCGAGGATGCCGTGGCTGAACTGGCCGAGAAACTGCCAAACCGGCTGCGCAATGGCGAGTTTACACTCGATCGGTCGCTGCAATAGCGATCTGGTTCCGTTTCTCAAGCTGACAATCCGGACGTGTCATGGCTAAATTGTCGCCGTTCTCCGTCGCAGTGATGGCGCTTTTCCTCGGGCTCGGTGGCGCAACTGCCGCCACAGTCGTTGAGACGCAACGCATCATCGTCGATCCCGGCAAGGCAATTGCGGGCGCTCCTATCCCGGTTGCACCGCAATCGCCCGAAATCCATCGGTCCGGCGATGATCAATCGCTTCCAGCCCCTGTTGCGGCGATGCGCAAGCGGATTCTGGATGCTGCCTATTCCGGCGATCTCGAAAAACTGAAGGCGCTGATCACCTCAAGCAAGGAACCACCAGCCTTCTCCGTGAACGAAATCGACGATCCGATCGAGTATCTGAAGACCCAATCGGGCGACGGTGCAGGGCTCGAGATCCTGGCGCTGATGACCGATGTGCTGGAAGCTGGCTGGACCCGCATTGACGCCGGGACTCCGCAGGAACTCTACGTTTGGCCCTACTATGCCAATCTGCCGATGGACAAACTGACGCCTGCCCAGATGGTCGATGTGTTCAAGATCGTGACATCCGGCGATTTCGAAGAGATGAAAACGACAGGCAAATACAGCTTTTATGCACTCGGGATCAGCCCCGATGGCACCTGGCGCTATTTCAAGCCGAACGATTGAACCATCCCCCGTCCAGGCGACAGATCCGCTTCACCCCCGCCCGCTCAAGCGCAATCCCGGAGCCGGGCGTTCCTGAAGTACTTCGCGCCGGAACCGGAAAAGCTGGGCTGGTCGTCCGCCGGTCTTGAGTGTGGAGCCGCCTGTTGGCTCGACCATGGCACTGTTCTCGACCAGACGGCGGAAGTTCTGCTTGTGAACGTGATGGCCTGAGATGGCCTCCACTGTGCGCTGCAATTCGGTCAACGTAAAACTCTCCGGCATCATCTCGAACACGACCGGGCGATACTTGAGCTTGGCCCTGAGCCGCGAAATGGCGGTCGCAAGAATCCGGCGATTGTCGGCCTGCATGGATCGACCGAGCGTTGGCGGCGCTGACCCTCCGGCGCGTCGCTTCAGGGCGGCATCGCGACCATCGCGAGCGGCTTCTTCCACCAGGCCTGCCTCATAGAGAAGTTCATAGCGTTCGAGCGCACGTTCTTCGTCCCACGGCATGCCATCTTCACCGAAACAGAGCCTCAGCCGCTCCCGTCTTGGCAGACCGCGAAACGCCTCGTGGCTTGTCGGCTTTTCACCCGCCCAGGCGCGCAGATCCGGCAAGATGGCCTCGTCAAGCAAGGCAGGCCGTTGACCTCTGCCGTCTTCGCCGCGCCAGTCCTCCCAGGGGAAAAAATCATACCAGGGAACAAAGAGTGCCTCGGTGCCCCTGACAGCCCCTTGAGCCTCGGCTGGCGGTCGGGTCAGCGCGAGATAACCGACCGACACCTCATGCGGGCCACGGTCATCCCGGCGCGCATGCCGACCGCGATCCCCGAACGTGTAGAGCTGCTCGACATAGCCGAGTGTCAGCGCCGTCTGCGCCTCGACCCAGGCCCTGAGGCCGATTTCGAGTGTCCTGTGCCTGAGCGGATCAAAGGGACCAAACGGCAAACCGGGTGGCGCTCCGGCGAAATCGACAACCAGGATCTCCGGCCTGTCGCCCTCCACCGCGACAATGGCCGCGCTCAGCCCGATTTCAATCGGCGGGAGACTGTCCGAAGCCGACATCGGGTCACCGCACGTCGAAATGGAAGGGGTCGCCCTCATAGGCGTCGCGGCCACGACCAATCGCCTCGATCGCGGCCACCATGCGTCCGTCGCGGCCAAGGGCTTCGTCTGCAAATCGCACCATACGGATATTGGGCGTCGCAGACGGTGACCGCCGCCGCAGTTCCTGGGCGATCTCAGCTTCATCCTTGCTCGGATCAAGCGCACAGAGCGATATGTAGGCAGCAGCTGTCGACCGGCTGATCCCGGCGTAGCAATGGATCACGAGCGGCTGTTGCTGATCCCAGGCACGAACGAAGTTGATCAACTCCTCGACGTGGCGTGCAGCTGGCGGCACCATGCCATCCTGTGGGGTGATGATATCGTTGAACCCCAGAAACAGATGATTTTCCGGCGCAACCGTCTCCGGCCGGGGGACGACCGTCTCCGCACTGATCAGGGTCGCAATATGGCTCGCACCGGTCTCCTTGACTGTAGCCTTCAGACGGGACAGCGAGCAAACATGAATGCGCGGCATCGAGGGTCTTCCTTATGGGGTCAAGGGCATGGTCGCTGCGGGTGAAGGGGAGCGAGCCGCTTCCGCGAGCTGCAGCAAGTCATTGAAACGGGCCAGGAACAGCGCTTCCGCCGCATTGGTCGAGAGCGGCACGAGATCGAGCCGATCGGGGAAACCGCGCGGGCGGCCAAAGATGCGATTGGCTTCCTCCGCCGCAAAGCCGGCCAGTTCGACCGCCTCGAAATAGGCCGAGATCAGATCGGATCGCTTGGCGAGCTTGTGAACGGTCGTCGGCACCTCGGGCGGCAGGCTGAAACGCAGATGAATCGCGCGGGCCAATCGCGCCTCGATGTCCTTGTAGGCGCCGCCCATCACCGCCTTGAACGGCGAGATCATGTCGCCGATGACATATTCAGGCGCATCGTGCAGCAGGATCGCCAGCCGCCAGCGCGGTGCAAGCTTCGGCTCGAAGCGCAGGGCAATCTCCTCCACCAAGACCGAATGCTGCGCCACCGAATAGGCGTGTTCGCCACGGGTCTGGCCATTCCAGCGGGCGACGCGGGCCAATCCGTGGGCGATATCCTCGATCTCGACATCAAATGGCGAGGGATCGAGCAGATCAAGCCGTCGCCCCGACAACATGCGTTGCCAGGCGCGAGGCGGCGAACCGGGTTTGTCAGCCATCGAATCGTCCAGAGTGTGTCGAGCGACTTACATAGCTCTTTTTACATCGAAACGAAGCGAGATCTATTGGCCCGAGAACATCAATCGCTACTTGCAGCCGGAAAATCAAATCTGGCATAGGCTGGCAGTGACACGGCTAGCGCGGTGCCGTCAGCGGTGATCGAGATGCCGCTATCAATGGCATCCTTCACCCAATCAAGCCGCAGGATCGCCA
The DNA here is from genome assembly GCA_903930435.1 of uncultured Hyphomicrobiales bacterium. Taxonomy (GTDB): domain Bacteria; phylum Pseudomonadota; class Alphaproteobacteria; order Rhizobiales; family Ancalomicrobiaceae; genus CAIYYN01. Next base: position 16,825 of record CAIYYN010000059.1, read on the forward strand.
GTCCGATCCCGCCGCTGGACGACCCCATCGTGCCGATTGACCGCGCTCCGGCCAAAACCTCGGTTCCAGCCTCGGGCAGGTCGCCGTCTTTCGGTCGCACATGCACGAGCCGTTTGCGTGCGGTCCCGCGATGTTTCATGCGGCTGACGATTTCCTGCCCGATATAGCAGCCCTTTCGGAAATCGACCGCGTTGAGATCATCCAGATTGATGTCGTGCGGCACCACGTCGCCAGCCTTGAAGTCGCGGCCTGATTCGGGGATCGCCAGTTCAATCCGAAGGTGTTCGTAGTCGTTGCCCGCAGGCGGCAGGGCCTCCGCCGACGCCAAAGGACCGATCGCGCGATAGCCAAGATCAATGTGGCGCGGGTCGCGGAAAATCACCCCGCCGGCTGGCAAATCATCGTGGCTGGAAGCAACCACGACGGCTAACCCTGTCGACCGATCGGTGATCGTGACCTGACTGCGGAGCCTGTACATGCTGAGCCGCTTGCCAAGCGCCGCCGCTTCGTTCGCTGCGACATCGAGCAGATAGCCATCCTCGGTCAGGACGACGAAAAAATCGAACAAGACCTTGCCCTGCGGGGACAGCAGCGCCGAATAGGTCGCAGCACCGATCTCAAGCCGTTCGATATTTGCGCAGACGAGATTATGCAGGAAGGTCGTCGCGTCGGGACCGGCGATGCTGATCACGCCGCGATCAGCCAGACGCTGCGGCGGCAGGTGAGGAAGCGGTCGATCAGTCATGGGAAGCCCTCCGGTACAGGCTTATACTTAGGGCTCGCAAGACATGGAAACAACACCCGATCCCCGGTGATCCGGCTCTCATCGCCCTTCCCTCCTGACCTTTGTGTCGCTATTCCTCATCATCAGATGCACAACGGAGCAGACACATGACCGAGACCTTCGACACGATCTTTGCCAACGGCACGCTGGTGAACCACGATGGCGTCGGACGCCGTGATGTCGGCGTGCGCGATGGCAAGATCGTGGCAATCGGATCGCTGTCTCACCTGTCAGCCGGAGAGGTCATCGACTGCACCGGCCTGCACGTGTTGCCGGGGGTGATCGACAGTCAGGTGCATTTCCGTGAACCGGGGCAGGAGCACAAGGAAGACCTGCAATCCGGCTCGCTGGCAGCCGTCATGGGCGGCGTGACTGCCGTCTTCGAGATGCCGAACACCAATCCGCTGACCACGTCGGAAGCCGCCCTTGCGGACAAGGTTTCGCGCGCCCGCAACCGGATGCACTGCGACTTTGCGTTCTGGGTCGGCGGCACGCGCGACAATGTCGACGATATCCCGGAGCTTGAACGGCTGCCCGGTGCGGCTGGCATCAAGGTCTTCATGGGATCATCGACGGGTGACCTGCTGGTGGCGGATGACGAAGGCGTGACGGCAATCCTCTCCAAGGCGCGGCGGCGGGCCGCCTTCCACTCCGAGGATGAATACCGGCTGGAAGAGCGCAAGCCCTTGCGCGTCACGGGCGATCCCTCATCCCATCCGGTCTGGCGGGATGCGGTCGCCGCACTCCAGTGCACGGAACGTCTCGTCAGGATCGCCCATGCAACCGGTGCCAAGATCCACGTGCTGCATATCTCGACGGCTGAAGAGATGGTGTTCCTTGCCAAGCATAAGGACGTGGCGACGGTCGAAGTCACCCCGCACCATCTGTCACTGTCGTCGGATGATTACGCGCGGCTCGGAACGCTTCTGCAAATGAATCCGCCGGTGCGCGATCTCACCCATCAGGCCGGTATCTGGTGGGGATTGCAACAGGGCGTGGCCGATGTGCTCGGCTCCGATCATGCGCCGCACACGCTCGCCGAAAAGGACAAACCCTATCCGCAGTCGCCCTCGGGCATGCCCGGCGTACAGACGCTCGTGCCTGTCATGCTCGATCATGTCGCCAAGGGCCGTCTTTCCATCGAACGGTTCGTCGATCTTTCTTCGCATGGTCCGGGACGCATCTACGGGATGGCGACAAAGGGGCGTGTCGCTGTCGGCTACGACGCGGACCTGACGATTGTCGATCTCAAGCGGACGGTCACCATCACCAACGCCCAGTCAGCCTCTCGCGCAGGCTGGACGCCTTATCATGGCCGCGAGGTCACCGGCTGGCCGGTTGGCACGATCATTCGGGGCCAGCGGATCATGTGGGAAGGCGAACTTGTCACGCCAGCGACGGGTGCGGCAGTCCGCTTCCACGACAATCACAATGCGTAAGGTCGATCTGGCGGTGGCGGATCATCAATCGCAAGAAACCGATGGCACGCGTTAAGCGGTCAACGTAGGTTCGCCATCAACTGCCCTGCCAGATCCCGGAAAAATGATGACTGAATCCGCTTCCTCACCGCTGCACCGCCGGATGACGTCGATGGAATGGGGCCTGCTGTTCGGGCTGTCCATCGTCTGGGGCGGATCGTTCTTTTTCAATGGCATAGCTATTCGCGAACTGCCACCGCTTGTCATCGTCTGTGCTCGCATGTGTCTGGCCGCGACGATACTCAATGTCGTCGTCGTCGTTTCGGGTCATCGCTTGCCCCTGACGCGGCAAACCGTGCCTGCCTTCTTCGGCATGGGATTGCTCAACAATGTCATCCCGTTCACGCTGATCGTCTGGGGGCAAAGCCATATCACGTCGGGCCTTGCGGCGATCCTCAACGCAACGACGCCGCTATTCAGCGTGATCCTTGCCCATCTCCTGACCCGAGACGAGAAGATGACGGGCCGCAGGCTCGCAGGTGTCATTGCCGGAATCACCGGTGTTGCCGTGATGGTTGGTCCATCCTTCTTCAGCGGCATAGGCAACAATGGTCTCTCGCAACTGGCCTGCCTGGCAGCTGCCGTTTCCTATGGGTTTGCAAACGTCTTCGGAAGGCGGTTCAAGGCGCTTGGTGTACCGCCACTGGCAACAGCTTGCGGGCAGGTGACGGCGTCGAGTTGCGTGCTGATCCCGCTGATGTTGGTCTTTGCACAACCCTGGACGCTACCGATGCCCGGCGCGGCGACAATCGGAGCCATCGTTGGTGCCGCGACGCTCTCGACCGCGCTTGCTTACGTGGTCTTCTTCCGTATCCTCTCCACCGCCGGTGCGACAAACCTGTCGCTCGTCACGCTGTTGGTTCCCATCAGTGCACTGCTTCTGGGAACCGTATTTCTTGGCGAAATCATTGAACCCAGACAGATCCTCGGCATCGCCCTGATCGCGCTTGGCCTGGCAGCCATCGATGGCCGACTATTGGATTGGGTCGGATCTGCAAAGGCAGTTTAAAGTCCGAAGTAAGGCGTGTTTCAAACCGGACTGCCGTTGTCTGCTGCGTCAAGACGCGCGCAGGCTTCGCTCGGTCAGTTTGATGGCGTGCGACACCATCAAACTGACTTGCCCGGGTTCCCCGGCTACGCGATCAACTCACCTTGACGACGGTGCGGCCACGGACCTTTCCCGCCAGAATGTCCACCGCTGCGGCGGGCACGTCAGCCAGATCGATCTCGCGGGTCATCGCGGCCAGCTTGCCATGGTCGAGATCGGTCATCAGGCGACGATAGGCCTCCGTGCGGCGTGCCGTCGGCGCGTTCACCGAATCGATGCCGAGGAGCGAAACGCCGCGCAGGATGAACGGCGCGACCGATGTTGGCAGATCCATGCCGCCAGCCAGGCCACAGGCGGCGACCGCGCCGCCGTAGCGTGTCTGCGACAGAACATTGGCGAGCGTCGTCGAGCCGACCGAATCAATACCGCCCGCCCAACGCTCCTTGGCGAGTGGTTTCGCTGGTCCGGCCAGTTCAGCGCGATCGATGATCTCGGACGCTCCAAGGCCTTTCAGGTAATCGGCCTCTTCCGGGCGACCGGTGACGGCTGCGACCGTGTAGCCAAGCTTTGCCAGCAGCGAAATGGCTGTCGATCCGACGCCGCCAGCCGCACCCGTCACAACGACCGGCCCTGAACCCGGTGTGACACCTGCCGCTTCAATGGCCATCACGGCCAGCATCGCCGTATAACCGGCCGTGCCGATCGCCATCGCCGAGCGCGCGTCCAGCCCGTCCGGGCGCTTCAGGAGCCAGTCCCCCTTGACGCGCGCGTGGCCTGCAAACCCGCCCGAATGGACCTCACCAACCCCCCAGCCGTTCAACAGGACGGAATCACCGACGCTGAAGGCGGGATTGGTCGAAGCAATGACGGTTCCGGCGAAGTCGATGCCCGGTACAAGCGGAAACTTGCGGACTACGGGCGACTTGCCGGTGACCGCGAGGCCATCCTTATAGTTGACCGTCGACCACTCGACCTGGACCGTTACATCCCCGTCCATCAGATCAGCATCGGTCAAATGGGTAAGCGCACAAGACTGGACCTTGGTTGCTTCATCGCGGGTGACAAGAAGGGCACGAAATGAGTGGGCATGTTCAGTCATGAAAGGACGCTTCCTGTTTTTGTCATCACTTTCGGCAAAGCCCGCCGTCGCGGATCAAGCCCGTTGTCACTGACCCTGCCCGAGACCTGAGGCGCCTGCAAGTCGGAAGAAGGTAGACGGTGTCAATCACGAGAGGGGGTGGGATCGCATGATCCATGTTAACCCGCTGTTGTGGGCATGCCGAGGTGCCAATTCGTCCCCCCTTGAACAAGACGCGGGAGGCGAGTAGAAACCGCACGCGCCGCCCCAGATGACGTCAGGTGACGTCCGGGCAGGCAAATGGTGCGAAATGAGCGAAATCGTTACGGGAACCCCGAACGGCGAAGCGTCGATATCCCCAACAAAGCCCAACGAACCACACGCCGACGGACATGCTGACCCCCATGGCGGCAATATCTGGACGCTGGCACTCGGATCTGTAGGCGTCGTTTATGGCGATATCGGGACGAGTCCCCTCTACGCCCTGCAAGAATCGATGAAACACATCGCACATGGCGATATGTTCAACCGGACCAACGTGATCGGTATCAGCTCGCTGCTGATCTGGGCGTTGATCATCACCGTGACCCTCAAATACGTGCTCGTGCTGATGCGTGCCGACAACAAGGGCGAAGGCGGGACACTCTCCTTGCTGGCGCTGATCGAAGGCGTGGTCGGACATCGATCGGTCATGGTGTTTGTGCTCGGCGCGGCAGGTGCGGCGCTCTTCTACGGTGACGCGATCATCACGCCTGCGATTTCCGTGTTGTCAGCGGTCGAAGGCCTCAAGCTCCTGTCGGATGTCGATGGCCTGAAGAGCTGGATCCCGGACCTCGACCCCTATGTCATTCCGATCACGATCGTGATTCTGACCGGCCTGTTCGCGATGCAAAGTCGCGGCACGGCGACCGTCGCCAAATGGTTCGGCCCGATCATGGTCGTCTGGTTCGCGACGCTTGTTGTCGGCGGGCTCTATCATATTGTCGGGGACCCCGAGATCCTGTGGGCATTCGATCCACGGCACGGCGCATCGTTCCTGATCGATCATGGCGTGCTCGGCTTTGTCGTGCTCGGCTCCGTATTCCTTGCCGTGACCGGTGGTGAAGCCCTCTACGCCGACATGGGCCATTTTGGTCGGTTGCCGATCCAGATCGCCTGGCTTGGCCTGGTTTTCCCGGCACTCGCGATCAATTACCTCGGACAAGGGGCTCTGGTGCTGGCACATCCCGAAGCGGTTGAAAATCCGTTCTACCTGATGTTCCCGGCCTGGTCGCTGATCCCGATGATCCTGCTTGCCATGATCGCAACCGTGATCGCCAGCCAGGCCGTCATCACCGGTGCCTATTCGATGACGCAACAGGCCGTCCAGCTTGGGCTGCTGCCGCGTTTCGAGATCCGGCATACATCCGAGACCCTCGCCGGCCAGATCTACATGCCACGGGTCAACTGGCTGCTTCTGATCGGCGTCCTGTTCCTCGTACTTCTGTTCAAGTCGTCGAACAACCTCGGTTCGGCCTATGGTATCGCCGTGACCGGCACGATGCTTGTCACCTCGATGCTGGCCTTCACCGTGATGCGGGAAGTCTGGCGCTGGTCGATCGTCGTCTCGGTGCTGATCATTGCGCCCTTCATCATGGTCGACAGCGTCTTCATGGTCTCCAACCTGTTGAAGCTGTTCGACGGCGGCTATGTGCCGGTATCGCTGGCCTGCGCGATGATCGTAGCCATGTGGACGTGGGTCCGGGGCACGAAGATCGTGTTCATGAAGGCGCGTCGTGAAAGCGTGTCGCTCGACAGTCTGGTCCGCATGCTTTCACGCTCGAAGCCGTTCCGTCCGCCGGGCATGGCGATCTTCCTGACGTCGGACCCTGAAACGGCCCCTGCCGCGCTGATGCATAATCTGAAGCACAACAACGTGCTGCACATGAAGAACGTCATCCTGACGGTCAAGACCGCGACGACACCGACGATTTCGGATGAGAACCGGTTTGTCATCGAACCCCTGAATGACGACTTCACCCGTGTTCAGATCACCTTCGGCTACATGGAAACGCCAAATGTGCCGCGCGCTCTGGCCATGTGTCGCAAGTTGGGCCTGAAATTCGAGACGATGACGACCTCGTTCTTCGTCGGAAAGCGCTCGTTCAAGGCGTCCGCCAATTCGGGCATGCCGATGTGGCAGGATAAACTCTTCATCTCGATGGCAAAGGATGCAGCAAACGCAACCGACTTCTACCATATCCCTTCCGGGCGCGTGGTGGAACTCGGCCAGCAGATCACGGTTTAGCGGCTGATCTGTGTCTGGTTGGCGTTGTTCAATGCCAGCCGGACCGGCTCCCGGTCACTCGACGTCAAAATGATAGACGATGGTCGCGCAACCAATATCCTGCCCGACCACGCTGCAGGATTTGACGACCATCGTATCCGGCCCTGAAAATCCATGGGTCACGACATAATCGAGCGCATATCGATTGCGTCGAACGAGATCGCCGTGCGCGGGTTCCAGCAGGACCTGATAGGAATCGAACACGCCCTTCGGTGTATAAAAACTCAAGGGGCACGTGCCGTCATAAGTGACTGAAACGGCGATAATCTGGGTTTCGTGAGGGTTTCCGGTCGGCGTTCCCTGATATTTGCAATTGGCAAGGGCCTGCGGAGCAGACCCCAGAAAAACAAATGCAAATACAAGCATTCTTGGATCGATAGATGTGCGCATGGACCCCTCGCCTCAGTCGAGAAGCCGGATTCCACAGAAATCCTGGCGCACTTTAGCTATCGAGATTCGCAACTTTGCTGAAATTTGAATAATTTATATTTGATTAATAATTCTAGCTAGACAATCTCTCGAATAAGATAGCTTTTGAACCCTCACTTTCAACTTTCAACAGCGACAGCCGGGGCGACGAGCGCATCGACCTGGTGATGGCGCATCAATGCCTCTGCGACAAAGCCGGATGCCTTCAAGTCCTCGACGAACTGCTTGAGATAAAGCGTCCGCGCTGCGTCACCCTTCGGCGTTCCCATGGCCTGCTGGATCGCCATGAAGCGACCGGGCAACAGCCGCATCGAGGGATGTTCGGATGCAAAGGCGACAAGCGGCTGGCGAACGCCTGCAAGCACAGGCGTTGCGCCACTGGCAAACAGGTCAACTGCCGCCTGTGACGTGTCAGTGCGCACGAGTTCGGCATGTTTCAGCGTGCGGCTCAGGTAAAGCTCATAGGCGCTTCCATTGCCTGCGGCGATGCGGACGCCGGGTTGATCCACATCGTCGTTGGACCTGAATTGGGAGTCCGCTTGGACGAGATAGGCCCCCTCGATCAGCACATAGGCTGCCGTGAAATCGATGACGTTGGCGCGCCTTGGGTCAATCGCCAGAAAGGCGATATCCCAGACATCGGCAGACGCCGTTTCCGCGACCTTGCCTGCGGTGTCAAACACGACGAATTCCACTGACCGGTCGATCCGGCGCGCCAGCTCGCGGGCGATATCGACCGTGACGCCGCTGAGTTCCCCGGTTTCGCGATCCTGATGGGCCAGAACAGGGTTGCCGATATTGATCGCCGCCCGCAACGGCCCCTTGGGCGCGAGGTGCGCAGCGGCTTCGGCAGTCTCGATGACGGTTGGCTGTGACATGACGTGTGGTCCACGCTTTGGAGATATGGTACGGAACGAAAAAGCATGTTGGGCTCAGATACGCCAGTAAAAAGCAACCGGCGCATAGGCAGCGTCATTCGGGAGGCATTCTTGACCATTGCACCGGCAACAACACACGACCACGCGATTTCGGAGATCGAAAAGACCACGATCAGCAAGATCACCTGGCGCATCCTGCCTTTCCTGATGCTGTGTTATTTCATCGCCTTCGTTGACCGCGTGAATGCCGGTTTTGCCGCCTTGCACATGAACCACGATATCGGATTGTCGCCGTCCGTTTTCGGCCTTGGTGGTGGCCTGTTCTATGTCAGCTATGTGATCTTCGAGATCCCGAGCAACCTGCTCATGGAAAAGGTCGGTGCCCGGATCTGGATCGCGCGCATCCTGGTGAGCTGGGGCCTTGTTTCGGCAGCCATGGCGCTGGTCGTCGGGCCGAATTCCTTTTACGGATTGCGCCTCCTGCTCGGTGCAGCCGAAGCCGGGTTTTTCCCGGGCGTGATCCTCTATCTCACCTATTGGTACCCGGCCGAATATCGGGGCCGCATAGTCGCGATCTTCATGTGCGCAATCCCGGTGTCCAGCTTCATCGGATCGCCGATCTCGGCGGCGCTACTTGGCACCGACGGGATGCTTGGCCTGCATGGCTGGCAATGGCTGTTCATCCTTGAAGGATTGCCCGCAGTTCTCTGCGGCCTGATTGCCCTCTTTATCCTGCCCGACGGTCCGGCCAAGGCTCCCTGGCTCACTGAGGAGCAACGTGACTGGCTGACGGCTCGCCTCGCCTCGGACCGAACGACGTCCAAGCAAGCCGTTGGGCATCTTTCGGTCGCACAGGTCCTGACCAACAGATACGTCTGGGCAGCCTCCTTCATCTATGCAGGTGCATCGGGCGCGAGCCAGTGTCTGTCGCTGTGGCAGCCGCAGATCATCAAGTCCTTCGGCCTGACCGACATGCAGACCGGGCTACTGAACTCGATCCCCTTCGGCATCGCCTCCGTGCTGATGATCCTGTGGGGCCGGAATTCCGACCGGACCGGAGAACGGACCTGGCACGTGGCCATCCCGCTGGCCTTGCTGGCCGGGAGCCTGACGGTGGCGCTGGGCATCGGCGGATTATGGCCCACCATCCTCATTCTGGTGACCGCTGTGACGGCCACCTACATCGTCAAGGGACCGTTCTGGGCGCTGTCAACGGAATGGCTGTCGGCAGGTGTCGCGGCGGCGGCCATCGCGCAGATCAACGCCATCGGCAATATCGGCGGCTTCCTTGGAACGTGGCTGCTTGGTGTGATAAAGGACGCCACGGGTTCCTATCCGCTCGGCCTGATGCCGCTCGCGGCGATGTCGCTGGTCGGCTGTGTTCTCGTGCTGAGACTGGGACCAAAGCGCAGCGCGGTTTAAGCCTCGCCGCGCCTATCGCTGAAACACCGCCACGGCTTCCACATGGTGCGACCAGAGAAACTGGTCGACCGGCTGGACCCGCGTTATCTTGTAGCCGCCATCGATGAGGTAGCGGGCGTCGCGAGCCAGTGTCGCCGGATTGCACGAGACGGCGACGATCGTCGGCACCTTCGACTTGGCAAGTTCCTTGGCCTGCGCGGCGGCACCATCGCGCGGCGGATCGAAGACGACCGCATCAAACACCTTCAACTCCGCCGCCATCAGCGGACGACGAAACAGATCACGCGCCTCGACCTCGACGGGCTTCAGTCCGGGCGTGTGGCGGGCTGCACGGGTCAGGGAGTCGAGCGCCGGCTTGTCTGACTCGACCGCCGTGACGCGGGCGGTCTCTGCCAGTTGGAGGGCGAAAGTGCCGGATCCCGCGAAGAGATCGGCGACGCGCTTGGCTCCCTTGGTTGCCGCTAAAACTTCAGCGACGAGTTGCGCCTCGGCTTCCGGCACCGCTTGCAGGAACGCACCCGGCGCGAGGATCACGCTTGCCTTGCCAAACCGGACAATTGGCTGACGCGCTTCGACAATGATGTCAGCCCCGACCGACAGCCGCGCAAACCCGAGCTTCAGGGCGAGCGCAATGGCTTCCTGGCGACGCGCATCGGCGAGCGTCCCTTCGGTCACCGTGACATCAAGCCCGGTTTCGGTTGCAATCACTGTGAAAATCGCGCCCTTCTTGTCAAAGCTGAGCACATCCGCCATGCGGCTCAACTTTGGCAGGGACTCGGCAATCGCGGGCACCACGATCAGGCAACCCGACGCATCGGCCACCGTGTGCGACAGCCGTTCGCGAAATCCGACCTTGGCACCGGAAGCGGTCCGCTGCACGGCGATGACGGCACGACGCCGTGACTGCATCGGGATCGATCGCGCTGGCAGAACGTCTGCTTCAATGCCCCGGTCGGCAAAGGCGGCGATGACGGATTGCCGCTTCAGTTCGAGATAGGCGGGTTCGGCCATATGCTGCAGGGCACAGCCACCACAGATGCCAAAATGCGGACAGGGCGCAGCGACACGATCCGGGCTTGGCGTCACAATCTCGACAATCGAGCCGCGCTCACCGGAGAGCGCGATCTTCAGCGTCTCACCGGGAAGGGACAGCGGCACATAGATCTGGCCGTTTGGCGTATCGGCAACGCCGTCACCCTTGTGGCCGATGGCGGAGATGGTCACGGTCGTGGTCGATAAAGCGGTCAAGTCAGTCCTCGCATGCGTCGTCGGGTGCCTTCCCTAGCGCATATGCCGACAAATGTCGCGCTGGATGGCCGAATTCCCGCGAATAAGGCAATTGTCGCCAAGGGATCACGCCTTGCGGGCGCCCAGCAGATATTCCTGATTGCCATCGCCACCCGCAATCGGCGACGCGATCCGCCCGATGACACGCCATCCCTGGTCTTCCAGAAAGGCCGCTATCCCCTCGACACTTGCCAGCGCGACGGCTTCATCGCGCACAAGCCCGCCCTTGCCGACGTTATCGCGCCCGACTTCAAACTGCGGCTTGACGAGGAACGCGCCCGACGCACCCGGAACGGCAAGATTGAGCGCAGGCGGCAACGCCAGTCGCAGCGAGATGAAGCTGACATCGGCCACAACGATCTCCGGCGGTTGGCTCAGATGATCGGCAGCGAGATCACGCGCGTTCAGGCCTTCGATGGATGTCACCCGCGGATCCAATCCCACGACCGGCGACATCTGGCCGTGTCCGACGTCAATCGCCGTGACATGTGCCGCGCCGTGCTCCAGCAGGACCTGCGTGAATCCGCCCGTTGATGCGCCGACGTCAAGACAGATCCGACCAGCAACCGCGATGGAAAAGGCATCGAGCGCCGCCTTCAGTTTCAGCGCCGAGCGCGAGACATAGCGCGCGGCAGGATCGACGACCGCAATCTCGGCATCGGGCGAAACCAGTTGGCCCGGCTTGTCGATGACCTTGCCCGCAACCGTCACCTGCCCCCGGGCAATGGCGTCGCGGGCACGCGCCCGGCTCGCATAAAGCCCGCGTTCGACAAGCAGCTGGTCAAGGCGCAGTCGGTCAGTCGTCATGAATGAACCCGGTTCGGTGAGCGGCGATCATCCGTGTGTCACGAGATCCCGGAGCTTGGCCAGAGCCTTGTCATCGGACTCCTGATAATTCAAGGCACCAACAAACCGGCCCTGGCTGTCCATCATGTAAACGGCCGCCGTGTGATCCATCAGATAGTCGGTGCTGCTCTTCTGGTCGACCTTGCGGGCAAAGACGCGATAGGCCTTGATGATCTGCGCGGTCTGTTCTGCAGTGCCGCTAAGACCCTGGATACGCGGATCAAAGGCGCTCAGATATTCGCCCATCTTGGCCGGTGTATCGCGTTCGGGATCGATGGTGACGAAATACATCCTGAGCTTGCTGCCGTCGTTCCCGAGTGACTTGAGCCAGCCTGTGGCATCGGACAGCGTTGTCGGGCAGACGTCCGGGCAAAAGGTATAGCCGAAGAACATCAGCGTTGGATGCCCCAACAGGTCCTTTTCCGTGACCGTCTGCCCCTTGGTATCGGTCAGCGTGAACGCCCCGCCGATAAGCGACGTGGGCGGCACAAGACCGGAGGCCTGCCCGCCCGTTCCGGCGAAACGGGTCACGGCCATATAGCTGACGCCGCTGACCAGGATCAGTGCGATTGCCAGATAGAGCGCGATCCGGATGGTCTTCAACTGCATTGGTCAGTCCTTGCCTGGCGCACAATCGGTCAGGCGCGACGACCGGCCTCTGCCAAGGCGGTCTCGCGACCGAGCGCCCGCATGATGTGGGCCACAATACCCGTCGCATCAAGCCCCGCCGCTGCATAGAGCTTCTGCGGATCACCGTGATCCAGGAACACATCCGGCAGCGTCAGCGCGCGGACCTTGAGGCCACGATCAAGCAGACCATCCTCGGCGAGTGCCTGCAGCACATGGCTGCCGAACCCGCCGACGGACCCTTCCTCGACCGTGATCAGCACCTCGTGATCGCGTGCCAGACGACGGATCAGGTCCCGATCCAGCGGCTTCATGAAGCGCGCGTCGGCGACGGTCGTCGACAGGCCGAGTGTCTCGAGCGTTTCGGCTGCTTCCAGAGACGCCTTCAGGCGTGTTCCCAGCGACAGGATCGCAACCGACGTGCCCTCGCGCACGATGCGTCCACGACCGATCTCCAGCAACGAGCCACGCACCGGCAGATCAACGCCGAGGCCATCGCCACGCGGGAAGCGGAAGGCGCTCGGGCGATCATCGATGGCAACCGAGGTTGCGATCATGTGCCTGAGTTCCGCCTCATCGCTCGGGGCCATGATCACGAAATTCGGCAGGCAGCCGAGGTAGGCGAGATCGAACGTCCCGGCATGCGTCGCGCCGTCTGCACCGACCAGCCCGGCGCGATCAATCGGGAACCGAACCGGCAGCTTCTGGATCGCGACGTCATGGACGATCTGGTCATAGCCGCGTTGCAGGAAGGTCGAATAGATCGCGCAAAACGGCTTCATGCCATCGGCGGCCAGCCCTGCGGCAAAGGTCACCGCGTGTTGTTCGGCGATGCCGACGTCGAAGGTGCGCTTCGGGAAAGCCTGTCCGAACAGGTCGACGCCCGTACCGCTCGGCATGGCCGCCGTGACGGCAACAATCCGCTCGTCCTCGGCGCCCTCATCCACGAGCGTATCGCCGAACACGCGTGTGTAGCTCGGCGCATTGGCCTTCGGCTTGACCTGCTGGCCGGAGATCACGTCGAACTTGTTGACGCCGTGATATTTATCGGCAGCGGCTTCGGCGGGCGCGTAGCCCTTGCCCTTCTGCGTCACGACATGGATCAGCACCGGTCCGAGATCGGCATCGCGCACATTCTTCAAGACCGGCAGCAGATGATCCAAATTATGGCCGTCAATCGGGCCAACGTAATAGAAGCCCAGTTCCTCAAACAGCGTGCCGCCCATCGCCAGACCGCGCGCATAGGTCTCTGCCCGGCGTGCGCCGACCTCGACGAATTTCGGCAGCCGCTTGGCCACCTGCTTGCCGATATCGCGCAGGCTCAGGAAGGTGCGCGACGAAACCAGTCGCGCCAGATAGGCGCTCATGGCCCCCGTTGGCGGGGCTATCGACATGTCGTTGTCATTGAGGATCACGATGAGCCGCGAGCCGAGCGCCCCGGCGTTGTTCATCGCCTCATAGGCCATGCCTGCCGACATCGAGCCATCGCCGATGACCGCGATGGACCGCGTCGACTTGCCCTGCAAGTCGGCGGATACGGCATAGCCAAGACCGGCGGAAATCGATGTTGACGAATGGCCCGCGCCGAACGCATCAAACGGGCTTTCGCTGCGCTTGGTGAAGCCGGACAACCCGTCTTGCTGGCGCAGGGTCCTGATCCGCGACCGACGACCCGTCAGGATCTTGTGCGGATAGGCCTGATGCCCGACATCCCAGATGAGCTTGTCTTCCGGCGTGTCGAACACGTGATGCAGCGCAACTGTCAACTCGACGACGCCGAGACCTGCCCCCAGGTGCCCGCCGGTGACAGACACGGCAGAGATGGTTTCCTCACGCAATTCATCCGCCACCTGTCGCAGGCTCGTCTCCGGCAACGCGCGCAAGTCATAGGGGTCCTGGATCGTGTCGAGAAGCGGCGTTTTTGAAGGTGAGGTCATCGGGTTTCCTTCACATGCGGCGGTTTTTTCTTCTGTCTTTCCGCGACGCGCGTCCCTGACCGATCACGCTTCGACATCAAGTGGCTCAAGCCCCTGTGCCTTACCATCACTTCCAAGCCGGATCTTGTCAACGCGTGCCTCGGCAGCGCCCAGCAACCTGGCGCAATGCGCCTTCAACGCTTCGCCCCGCTCATAGGCGGTAATGGATTCCTCCAGCGCGATATCGCCGCGTTCCAGCTTGGCGACGATGCTTTCCAACTCGGCCAGCGCCTTTTCAAAGGAGAGATCGGCAACGGGCGTTGCAATGGGGGTCTGGGCCTGGCTCACCGCGAGCGTCCTCTTTCATGCGTGACATCTGCTTGATGCCCAGGGATCTGAACCCGAGCGGGAGGTAAACCATATGGCCATTGGCGTCCGCGGTCCAGATGCCTTGCGGGAGGGGGGGTGTGGACGGCTGTAGCGGCATGCGTGGTTCAACATACTAGTACCGGCGAAGACATAATGTGAGGATTCCATAAAGACATTTGTTATTGAATTTTGTATTCTTCAAGTCTATCGCCGTTTTGCAAACGGTCATTTGTGAGTAACGTCGGGCACATTCAGAAAAGGCAAAGCCGATGTCAAATTTACACAAGTCGGCGCGAATACCAATATGCCTTGTAAAATAGCAGCTAAAGCTGCAAAAATTGCAGCCCATGCACTCAATCTAGACGATTTTTTCATTGAACTACCGATCTCGCCTAAATCTTTTATTGACATCACCTCGAATCCGGTATCGATTATTTTTACTCTTGTTGATAGTATCCAGAATATCGCTGCAAGAAACGCAGCCCCAGCGTCAAGAAATTGTATAATAGTGATAATTGTGCAAGTGTTTAAATCCATTGTACCATACCCCGATAGATGGCTCGTTAATGGTTGTAAATTCACTTGAATTGCATATTATGATTGTTGTCAAGTCATTTGCACCCTAAACGTTGCATAAATTGATTTTTGAGAAACGATCAAATGGCGGGCTGTTGGCTGCCGAGGAGCAACTTTGCAAAACCATCCCGACGTAGGTTGGGTCGACCCTGTCGAACCATCCTAATTAAACCCACCCGCCAAATCTAGCTGCTCGAAAGCGCCCTAACGCTCGCGTCGCGAATTTGACAGGTTTCCGTCTGCATTTCAAAAGGAAGCCAATCTCGCCCGATCGACGCTGGCACGCGGTCGTATGGGTGATATCGTCAAACGGATGAAAGGCAAAGCGGGTTAAATGGGTGAAATCGCGGTACGATCATCGAGGCGATACATTTCGAACGATTTATACTGAACGGTTCGCTTCTGCTGTCTATGTGCTGCACGCCTTTCAAAAGAAATCGACGAGAGGCATCGCGACCCCGAAAGACGATAGTGATGTGATCGGGCAGCGGCTGAAGGACGCTCAGCGATTGCACGAGGAGAAAGTCAGATGATGACGCCTGTGGAACATGAAACCAGCAGCGGAAATGTCTTCGAAGATATCGGTTTGCCAAATGCGGCGGAGCATCTTGTGAAGGCCAAACTGGTCTTTAAAATCGACGCCTTGATGCGGGAGCGCGGCATGAAGCAAGCCGAAGCCGCCAAGCTGCTTGGGGTGAAGCAGCCTGACATTTCCAAACTGCTGCGCGGCGATTTCAGGCAATTTTCTGTAGAACGCCTGCTGCGTTTTCTCATCGCCCTTGGTCAGGACGTGGAGATCATCGTCAGGCCACATCAGGATGTCGGCGACCTGCCGCAACTGCGCATTCTCTGATTGCCTTCCCCCCCTCACGCCGTCATCAACGTCGAGACATGGGCCGCGACAGAGCGCGAGAGGCCTTCGAGATCATAGCCGCCTTCGAGGATCGAGATCAGGCGGCCATTGGCGGTCTGGTCGGCGATCTCCATGAGCTTGGCCGTGACCCAGGCGTAATCCGTCTCCACGAGCCTGAGCCCGCCGAGCGGATCGCGGACATGGGCGTCAAACCCGGCGGAAATGATCACGAAATCGGGCCGGAAGTCGATGAGGCGCGGGAAAATCGCGGTATCGACGGCTTCGCGGAATTCCGGCCCGCCATCGCCCTCGCGCAGGGGTACATTGACGATATTGCCAGCGCCCGTCTCGTGCCAGTCGCCGGTACCGGGATAAAGCGGCATCTGATGCGTCGAGCAGTACATGACGCTCGGGTCGGTCCAGAAGATATCCTGCGTGCCATTTCCGTGATGCACGTCGAAATCGATGATCGCGACCCGCTCGGCCCCATAGGTCTTCTGCGCCCAGCGGGCGGCAACGGCGGCATTGTTGAAGAGGCAGAAGCCCATGGCGCGCGCCTTTTCCGCGTGATGCCCGGGCGGGCGGCTCGCCGAAAACACATTGGACACACGGCCCTGAAACACTTCGTCCACGGCCTGGCAGGCACCGCCCACGGCGCGCAACGCCGCCTCCCATGACCCCGGCGAGACTGACGTATCGGCGTCCAGAAAGATCATGCCTTCGCTCGGGATTGCGTCGCGCATATCGTGCACATGCGCCTCGCCATGCGCCAGCGCCGCCTGCTCCATCGTCCCCAATTGGGCGGCATCACGGGCAAGCGGCTGGAATTTTTCCTGCTCAAGCACCCGGTCGATCACCCGGATGCGATCAGGCCGCTCGGGATGCCCTTCAGGCGTCTTGTGCCCGATAAAACTCGGATGGTGCAGCAACAGTGTCGACACGGGGCACGTTCCTCCGACGCTTTTTCATCTCGAAGCAATTCACCACGATATGGCCTCGCTGCCAAGTCGCGTCTGGTCCGAAGGCCGCGAGGCCGGTATTATACTTAGCCGGAAAAGGGCTCACGTCCGTGGTGCGGCAGCGCGTGCCAAACGATCCCGGACCGCTTCCAGCAGGCCGTCTCCCCGGATTGGCGCAACGGCGATCATCCGAGCGCCGGAGGCATCCAGCGCCCGCAAGAGCCTGAAAAGATTGGCGGCTGCCTCAACCGGATCGCCAATAGGGCTCAGGTTCTCGGCCCGAACCGCGTCGCCCAATCCTGCTGGTTCGCCCGGACCGAACCCGAGCCACGCCTCGCCGGGGCGGACATCCACGGCATCAAGGCGCACGAGGGCATTGGGCGCATAATGCGAGGTCAACATGCCCGGCGCCAGGGGCCGCTGCAGATCGCTCGCCGCTTCATCAGAGGCAACCAGCTCGCGTCCAAGCACGCGCTCGATGGCCTCACGCGGTGCCCCGCCCGGACGCAGCAAGCGCGCGACGCCGTCAGCGATCATGACGATGGCTGATTCAAGTCCGATCTGACACGGCCCGTCATCGAGGATCACAGCAACCTTTTCGCCGAGTTCGGCAATGACGTCATCGGCAGATGTCGGGCTGATGCCGCCGGAGCGATTGGCGCTGGGCGCTGCGATTGGCTGGCCCAGTTCCTTGATCAGCGCCAGTGTCGCGGGATTGTTCGGCATGCGGAGGGCCAGCGTATCGAGCCCGGCCGTCACCAGATCAGCGATGGGTGACCCGGCGCGTTTCGGGACCACCAGCGTCAACGGCCCCGGCCAGAAAGCCTCCGCCAGCGCTTTCGTCTCAGCATCAAACACGCCATGCGCCTCAGCCATTGCGAAATCGGTGACATGCGCGATGAGCGGATTGAAGCTCGGGCGACCCTTCGCCGCGTATATGCCTGCGACGGCCCGCGCATTGGTGGCGTCTGCCGCCAGCCCATAAACGGTCTCGGTCGGAATCGCGACCAGGTCACCACGGCGAAGAGCACCTGCCGCCGCGACAATGGCACCTGTCACCGCCGCCGTGCGATTACCTCGCGCAAGAGCCTTGAGATCATGGCGTTTCATCACCTGAGCCAAAAACCTTCGAATTGACGCTACGTCATCCCCCATAGTCGAGGTTGACCGGCTGTTCACCTGCACTAATGTGCGGTTCAACGCTTCTATTGAAGGGCCAGCCGCATGCGGTCAAGGCTTGGTGCCGGTTAATCCGGTCCGGGCTGACGTGTAAAGCGGGCCAAGTCTGAACAGGCGGCGGCAAAACGTCCGTCGCACCGGGAAACCCTGAGGACAAGATGACCTATCGCGCGCCAATCGACGAAATCGCCTTCACGCTGAAACATATCGCCGGCCTTGAAGCCGCGATGAACGCGGGGCTCGCAGGTGATCTCAGTGACGACCTTCTGCAGGCGATCCTGAGCGAAGCCGGTCGCTTTGCGGGCGAGCAGATGGCGCCGCTTGGCAAGATCGGTGACGAGGTGGGCGCGACCTGGGACAATGGCGTCGTAACGATGCCGCCGGGCTTCAAGGAATTGTACACGGCCTGGCGCGAAGCGGGTTGGAACGCGCTTGGCGGCCCGGTCGAATATGGCGGACAGGGCCTGCCGCAAACCGTGCAGACCGCCGTTCTGGAAATGTGGAACTCGGCCCTGATGTCGCTTTCGCTTGGCCCTGTGCTGACATTCGGCGGCATCGATGCCCTGCACAAGCACGGCAGCGAAGCGCTCAACAAGGTCTGGCTGGAAAAGCTCGTCTCCGGCGAATGGATGGCGACCATGAACCTGACCGAACCGCAGGCCGGTTCGGATCTGGCGCTGCTGAAATCACGGGCCGAACGCAATGATGACGGCACCTATCGCATCTTTGGCACCAAGATCTTCATCACCTACGGCGAACATGACCTGACCGACAACATCGTCCATCTCGTGCTCGCCCGCCTGCCCGATGCACCCGCCGGAACACGTGGTATCTCGCTGTTTCTGGTGCCGAAATTCTTGCTGAACCCCGATGGGTCGATTGGTGCGCGCAATGACGTCACCTGCACCGGCATCGAGCACAAGATCGGTATCCACGCCTCGCCCACCTGCGTCATGAGTTATGGTGACAAGGGCGGCGCGATCGGCTGGCTGATCGGTGAAGAGCATCGCGGCCTCGCCTGCATGTTCACGATGATGAACTCGGCGCGTCTGGCGACCGGCATGCAGGGCGTGGCGATTGGCGAAGCCTCGCACCAGAAGGCGCTCGCCTATGCCCGCGATCGGCGCCAGGGGCGCGCACCCGGATCCAATGACCTCGCCCCAAGCCCGATCGTCGAGCACCCCGACGTCCAGCGCATGTTGCTGACCCAGAAAGCGCTGACGTCGACTGCCCGTTCAATTGCCTATGCCTGCGCCCAAGCCATCGACATGGCGCGCTGGACGGAAGGTGACGAGGCAAGGCACTGGTCGGAACGTGCCGGATTGCTGACCCCGCTTGCCAAGGCCTTCTGTTCGGACATAGGCGTCGAGACGTCCTCTCTCGGCGTCCAGATCCACGGCGGCATGGGCTACATCGAGGAAACCGGAGCCGCCGTCTTCTGGCGCGACAGCCGCATCGTGCCGATCTACGAAGGCACCAACGGCATTCAGGCGATTGACCTGCTGACCCGCAAGATCGGTCTGTCCGGCGGTGCTGCAGTCGCCGCGCTGTTCCGTGAATTGCGGGCAGATGCCGACAAGGCGTCAGCGAGCACGTCTGCCGTCGTGCGTCACGTCGGCGAACGGACGCTGGCCACGATTCGCGCCACCGAAGAGGCTACCGCGAAGATGCTTCAGACGCTGAGCCAGGCACCAACCGACGCGCTCGCCGTTGCCACGCCCTATCTGCGCCTCATGGCGTTGACAGTGGGCGCTGGGCTGATGGCGCGCGGCTGTGTTGCCAGCATCGCGACAGATGATCCGGGGACTGCGGCCCGCATTGCACTCGCCCATTATTTCGTTGATCATGTGTTGACGGAAACGGTCGGACTGAAGTCGACAATCGACAATGGTGGTGGTTCGCTGGCGGCGGCGGTGATTGCGCTGGAGGCCTGAGTCGAGGTCTTGAGGGTTTGGCTTTGCCAGTCGCAGTGAGGGCGTCTGGCACTTTATGACAGGAAAAGCGCGTGGCGGACGGAACATCTGACGGCAATCAGCACCCAAATGTGATCGTCTCCGTCGCCGACGGGGTCCAGACAATCCACATTGCGCGGCCCGACAAGAAGAATGCGCTGACCACTGCCATGTATGCCGCGATGGTCGATGCCATGGCGGATGGCGAGGCACGCGACGATGTTCGGGTGCATCTGTTTATCGGCGAACCCGGCGCGTTCTCGGCGGGGAACGACATTGTCGACTTTCTCGCAGCTGCCGAAGGCAAGGCGCTCAGCAAGGATGTCGTCAATTTCCTGAAAAGCCTGGCAACGGCTGACAAGCCGCTGGTTGCCGCCGTCGATGGTCTGGCCATCGGCATCGGCACGACCATGCTGCTGCATTGCGACCTTGTCTATGCGTCACCGCGCTCGATGTTCCGCACGCCTTTCCTCGACCTCGGACTTGTCCCGGAGGCCGGGTCCAGCCTGCTGGCACCACGCCTGATGGGGCATGCACGGGCCTTCGAACTCCTGTGTCTTGGTGAGGCCTTTGATGCGGCACGCGCGGAATCCGCCGGGATCATCAACCGGATCGTGCCGGAAGCCGACGTCGTCCCGGCAGCGCTTGCGTCGGCCAAGGCTCTTGCCGCCAAGCCACGTCAGGCCCTCGCCGCAGCACGGCGACTGGTTGCGACCGGAGGCTCGGCCACGCGCGAGGAACTCATCTCGCGCATCGATGAAGAGGTCGCGCTTTTCGCCGAACGTCTGGCATCCGATGAGGCAAGATTGGCTTTTGCCGCATTTTTGGGACGAAAGAAGTAACCCTGACCAAAAAAGATGCCTTAATGCCGCACTATTTTCGTCGCATCACGCTACACTCTGTGGGCAATGCGAGATGGAGATTGGCGCTTGAACAACGGGCTTAGACTTCTGCTGTGGCTGCGGGCACTGATGTTGCTGGCGTCGCTGGGAGCATTTGGCGGCTCGCTGATCCTCTATTGGGAAGGTGCCAAGTTCCTCGCCGAAGCCGCAGGATTCGTGCATCCGGAAATGAGCGCGGGCGTTCACTTGCCGACCGCGCTTGTGCTCGAGGCCATGGATTCCTTCCTGTTCGCGGTTGTCCTGACCATTTTCGCTTATGGCATCATTTTCGGTTTTGTGTTCCATCTGACCGCAGAACAACAGTCGCCCCTGCCCGACTGGATGAAGATTTCCGGGATCAACGAGCTGAAGCACACGCTGGCTGAAGTCGTTCTGGTCATTCTGATCGTCACATTCACCAAACAGGTTGTAGCTGCCGATCCACCCTTGAACTGGTCCTATCTCATTCTGCCGATTGCCGTACTGATGCTTGCCGGAGCGTTGTGGTTGCTCAGGTCGGGCAAATCGCATTGAGGCCTGTTCCATGACAACGCTTGTCACGCGCAGAACGCCTCTCGTCTGGCTTCTGGTCCTTTTCCTGGGGCTTCCGGTTGCCTTTTTCAGCGCGGCGTTTCGCCACACTGCCAACGGCTTCGAATTGGGGCCCTATGATCTCTGGCGGGTTGTCCGATATATCTGCGTGCCTGCCGCCGGGTTCGGTGTTCCGTTTCCGTGTTCGAGCGTCCATCCGGAGACCGCGAATTCACCCGGATATGTGATCCTGCCTGTCACCGGAGATCACATACTCACAGTCCCGACCCGACGGATCATCGGTATCGAAGACCCCGCAGCCCAGTCGCCCGAGAGCGCGATTTATTGGCAGGCAGCATGGGATGCGCGGCTTCAACTCCGGACCGATCACGGGACAGCAACTGACCGCAGCCGCTTTGCGCTCGCGATCAACTCGGCCTATGCCCGCAGTCAGGAACAGTTTCATATTCATACGGCCTGTGTTCAGCCTGACGTGAAGGCGATCCTGGCCGACGAATCGGACCGGATCGGGTTTGACTGGACCCCCTTGCAGAAGCGAATCAAGGGCTGGCGGTTCACCGCGCGCAAGCTTGATGCAACGGACCTGAAAGACGTGAATGTGATCGCCTTGTTACCTGCCGACGTCCGTGCGAATCGAACCGTTCTGTCTAAACAGACGCTCGTGGTTGTCGGTACAACGCTGGAGACCGGACGGCCCGGATTCTATGTCCTGAATTCGGAATCCCGGCGTGGCGACGGTGGACAGGGCGAGGCGCTTCTCGATTTCAACTGCCCATCGGACAAGTGACCGGGTTACGGTCCCTGGTCTCAGGCCACGAACCGGAAGAACAGATCTTCGAGATCGCGCCCGAAACTCTCCTTGCCGGGTTGCGACCGGACGGCTTCGATGTAGGGGCGGAAGGTGCGATAGATCCGCTTGACGTCGATCGAAATCGACTTGCGCAGGACGTCGTCATCACAGGCATCGACATCCAGACAGCGTTTGAACGGGCTGAAGGCGTTGATCAGAAGATCTGTCTGGCTCGTCAGGGAGCGCTGGTTGAGATAGGCGATCAAGGTCTCGTCACGATCCGAGATGAGTTTGGCCCGCGCATCATCGTCCGTGGCTGACGCGATCTTGCGCTGCAATTCCTCGATCTGATCCCACCATGGCTTCAGATCGTCACCGAGCTGCATATAGACCTGATGCGCCGGACTATCCTCAAAATGATCAATGAGGTCCAGCGTATAGGCAACCTTGTGTGTATTGACGAGGGCAGGCATCGCGATGAAATAAAGGTAGCCGGCTGCCGCCCAGCCCCCGACCGCTGCGACAAGCGCAGCCTGCAACCCAAGTCGCATGAACCGAGGAGCGCGCACCTGCGATCCAGACGGGCTCTTTTGGGCTTTATCGGACATCGTCGACTTCGTTACCTCGGGATTGATACCCGGCCATTGCCAATTCTATACCCGCCAGCAAGTTGCCGGTTGATCAGTCAGACGTCGGCTCAGTGTCCGGGACGATGCGGTTTCAGGCAGCACGGTCCGCCGCAACACACATCCCCCCATGGCGGGCGTGATGGTTTGTGTTGCGCAGAGGCTGTCGTTGCCAGAAGTGATGCGGCGATAACGGCGATCAGAACCTGTTTCATGGGCTTTACCTGAAATTTCCTTCAGCTTACGTTACGTAACCTCATTTCATTGTCGTGGGCAGATGATATGCTGACGGACACTAGCAATACAAATATGAACGGGAGCGGAATGACCAATCTTCGCGGCAAAACAATGTTCGTTACGGGTGGCTCCCGTGGAATTGGACTGGCGATCGCCCTTCGGGCCGCGCGTGATGGCGCGAATGTCGCAATTGCGGCCAAGACCGCCGATCCTCACCCCAAGCTTCCCGGCACAATTTATACCTCCGCTGCCGCCATTGATGAAGCGGGTGGCAAGGGTCTCGCCATCATGATGGATGTGCGCGAGGAAGCCTCGGTCACCGCCGCGCTGGCCAAGACCGCCGAAACCTTCGGAGGCATCGACATCATCGTCAACAATGCCTCGGCCATCCAGCTGACCAACAGCCAGATGACCGACATGCGGCGCTTCGACCTGATGCTGGGCGTCAATACGCGCGGGACCTTCATGGTGTCGAAACTGGCGGTGCCCTATCTCGAAAAATCCGACAATCCCCATATCCTGGCACTTTCGCCGCCGCTCGACATGCGCGAAAAATGGTTTGCCCATCATACGGCCTACTCGATTGCCAAGTACGGCATGAGCATGACCGTGCTCGGACTGGCGGGCGAGTTGCGGTCGAAAGGCATCGCGGTCAACGCCTTGTGGCCGCGCACGACGATTGCCACCGCTGCGATCGAGTTCGTTGTCGGCGAAGCGCTCATGTCGATGAGCCGGACGCCGGACATCATGGCGGACGCCGCCCATGCCATTGTCACCAAACCGGCGCGCGACTTCACCGGTCAGTTCCTGATTGATGACACGTTCCTGGCGTCCGAAGGCATGACCGACTTCGAGCATTACCGCGTCGATGCGACGAAGCCGCTTGCGCAGGACTTTTTCGTGCCCGACGACATCGCTGCCCCTGAGGGCGTGATCACCGTCAAGATGGGGTGATGACGGCGGCCGCCCTCAGCGGCTTTTCCGCATCCGGAGGAAGGCTTCCAGTTCGACATCGCCCGTGTCGGGCAGCGTCAGGCGCGGGTGGACGTAGAGATCGCCGCGTCCTCCGCCCTTGATTGGCAGCCCCTTGCCGCGCAGTCGCATGGCCTTCGTACCCGTCGTGCCAGCCGGGATCGTCATTTCCACGACACCTTCGAGCGTTGGCACCCGCACCTTGGCTCCAAGCACGGCATCCTCGATCGAGATGCTGAGATCATGGCGCAGATCGCTACCGTCGACGCGAAACTGTGGATGCGGCTTCAAGGCAAGCGTAATGATCGCATCCCCCGATGGCGTGCCGGGATTGCCCTGGCCCTTCAGGCGAATTTGCTGGCCGTCGACAGCCCCTTCCGGCATCTGGATGTCGAGCGTCTTTCCGGTCGGCAGCGACACGCGCACCTTGGACTGCGTCACGATGTCCTCGAGTGTGACGTCAAGTGTGACCTGCAGATCCTCGCCCTTCATCGACCGGCCTGGCCCGAATCCCTCGGTGCGCGTTCCCGCAAAACCGGCTCCCGGTCCCGCGCCTGCCCCCCCGGGACGTCGCCTGCCGCCAAAGGCCTGACCGAGAATATCGCTGAGGAAATCGTCCATATCGGCACCGCCGCCCGGCGTCGCCCGTCCGCGCGGCCCACCCCGCGCAAAGCCCTCGAAGCCGCCGGCCCCAAATCCATCGAACCCCGGCGCGCGCGGCTTGCCATCCGCGCCAATCTCGCCGCGATCGAATTGGGCACGCTTGGCCTTGTCGCCGATGATTTCATAGGCCGAATTGATCTCGGCGAAGGAATCCTTCGCCTTGGGATTGGACTGATTCTGGTCAGGATGAAATTTCTTCGCCAGACGGCGATAGGATTTCTTGATGTCATCCTCGCTGGCCGTCTTGGGCACACCGAGTACGTCGTATGGATCTCGCATTGTCGATTACCCTCCGGCGCAAAATCACCGGAGCCTCCTTCGTTCAAGTGCGCGTGACAGGATTTGCACCAGATATGGGATCGACCACACGAAAAGTGCAATAGCTGCGCGACCGTCTATTGCGAATCCGCCGCAGCTATCCGCGAAAATTCCCAAGTGCGGACCGGACTGAGGCAAAGTTCTGCATGAAAGAGGTGAACACCGTCAACTCCTGCGACTGTCGCCTCGAATGTGCGGCACGGACGACCGTCTTGACCGTTGTCTGCTCGAATGCCTGAAATTGTGCCTGAATTGCCTGACACCGGATTGGTCCACTCAATCCGCGCCGTCTGGGGCGATGCGAGAGACGAAGACACGGTTTTGCGGATCGCTTCCCAATCGGCGGGTTCGCTGGCCCCATAGGCCAGGGTTACGGAAGTACCAACGGTTCCGGTAACGTTGCCCGGCACGTCAGTTGCTGTCGTTCCAGCACTTGTCTGGGGGGCGGGGCTCTCTAAATCCATCAGGTGAATGCCCGAGCAACCGGGCAAGCCCAAGGTGCCAAGCATGAGTGCGACCACGGCGACGGTGGCTTTCACCAACTGGCGTGGACGATCCTCGTCGTATACAGCTCTTGGGCAATCCAAATTCACACAAACCTCCGCGGCCGCCATGACAGACACGCCTCATCAGAATCGCGCATCAGAGTTAACGACCGGTGACTTTTCGGAGCGATCCGAACCTTTTGAGCTTTTTCGCGAGTGGCTGGGCGAGGCGGAAGCCAGCGAACCCAATGATCCCAATGCCATGGCGCTTGCCACCGTCGACGAGACGGGCATGCCGAATGTGCGCATGGTGCTTTTGAAGGGGTTCGATACCGATGGGTTTGTGTTCTACACAAACCTCGAAAGCCGCAAGGGACAGGAACTGCTGACCAGCCACAAGGCCGCGCTGCTGTTCCACTGGAAGTCGCTGAGGCGGCAGGTGCGTGTGCGTGGTCTGGTCGAATCCGTGACGGCGGAGGAAGCCGACGCCTATTACACCACGCGACCACGCGGCAGCCGGATCGGTGCCTGGGCGTCAAAACAGTCACGCACCCTTGAAAGCCGGTTCGCTCTCGAAAAGGCAGTAGCCGAATACACACTGAAATTCGGACTGGGCGATATTCCGCGCCCGGAACACTGGTCCGGTTTCCGCATCGTTCCAGAGCGGTTTGAATTCTGGCACGACAGGCCATTCCGGCTGCATGACCGGATCGAGTTTAATCGGGAGCGCTCCGCTCGCGATTGGACCAAGACGCGGCTCTACCCCTGAGCGGTACACCAGTCGATGTGACCGAAGGCCCAGGCGCTCAAGCTGATGCAGGTGAGGTCGGATCGCCCTCAACAGCGATCCATACCTTCATCAAGACATTTGCGGAGACTTCTTGCCCGACTTTTTCGTGAAATGCGCCGCCGCACTGACAGCCGGAATGCCGACCGGCTTGTATTGGTCGCGCAACCGCACAGACTGTGACCGGTTGTGATCAGTGTGTTCTGATGTTGCCTGTTCGAATTGCTTTGCCGATTGATCGGCTTGATCTGCTGACATTGGGTCCTCTTTCGCGTTTCCCGGCCTGATCAGGAGCATGCCGGACGGCAAATGACCTGAAGGCAGAATGCGGCTTAATCTTGTTATATTTTGCCGCCGAAAGAGTTTCCGCCAAAAAAATGCTTATGAAAAGGGCTGCGACCCCAAAAACCATTCAAACTTCGTGAAAATCGTACGAAAAAATGCATTTTTCGATGATTTTTTGAGCTGCAGACGTCAGTTTTTAGGCAAAAAGCCCCATCGCATTGCACAAATGTCAACTTGTTATCGGTGTGACGACGGCCAAGATGCCGGGATTCGTGACCCTCGAGATCGGCTCGAAGGTCGGTCAACCCTGGCCCTGATATCAGAAAAAACCCCTCATCCGGCGAAGGCCAGGTAAGGGGTTCCGCGACACATCGTGGCGATCAGATTGCACGCAAGCCTTCTGCGCGCACCCAGTTCTCGCAATCATCAAGCGAGGCTTCCAGACGATTGAACAATTCATCCAGCTCGGCCTCGGAAATGATCATAGGCGGGCATAGCGCGATGGTATCCCCGATGGCGCGCAGGATGGCGCCGCGTTCCTGGAGGAACGTCGTCGCTTTCGCCGCGACGCCCTTCTTGACATCGAAACTCCGCTTGGTTGCCTTGTCGGCGACCAGTTCAACACCACCGACGAGGCCGCGAGAGCGGACGTTGCCGACGAGCGGATGGTCCATAAGTTTGGCCAGACGCTGCTCGAATTGCGGCGTGCGCGCACGGACCTTCCCGTTCATGTCACGCTTCTGGTAGATCTCGATGGCCTTGACGCCAAGCGCGCAGCCGAGCGGATGGCCGCCGTAGGTATAACCGTGCCCGAAGGTGCCAATCTTCGCCGACTGGCTGTCGAGCGCGTCGACCATGAACTGCGGCAGCAAGACCGCCGACAGCGGCGCATAGGACGCCGTCATCTGCTTGGCCACCGAGATCGTGTGCGGCTTGTAGCCCATGGTCTCTGACCCGAACCAGTTACCGGTGCGGCAGAAGCCCGTGATGACTTCATCGGCAATCATCACGATGTCATGCTTTTCCAGAATGGGCATGATCGCAGCGAAATAATCTTGCGGCGGAACGATGACGCCGCCTGCACCCATGATCGGCTCGGCGATGAAGGCGGCGATCGTGTCCGGGCCTTCCTTTTCGATGAGCGCTTCGAGGTTGGAGGCAAGACGAGCGACAAATTCTGCTTCGCTCTCGCCTTCGAGGGCAAAGCGGTAATATTGCGGGCAGTCAGCGTGCCGGACGCGCTCGGCAGCCACGTCGAAATCCAGGTGATTGTTCGGCAGACCGGTCAGTGCCGCTGCCATCAGCGTCACGCCATGGTAGCCTTTGACGCGAGAGATGATCTTCTTCTTGTTGGGACGTCCCATCGCATTGTTGTAATACCAGGCCAGCTTCACCTGCGTATCATTGGCTTCCGAACCCGACGAGGAAAACAGCACCTTGGAAATTGGAACCGGGGCAATTTCCTTCAGCTTTTCAGCCAGTTCGATGGCAACTTCGTAACCCTTGCCACCAAACAGATGGTAATAGGGCAACCGCTTCAGCTGCTCGGTTCCGGCGTCGATCATTTCCTCGTCGGAAAAGCCGAGGCCCGCGCACCACAGGCCGGACATGCCTTCGATGAATTCGCGGCCCTGCGTGTCATAGACAAACACGCCCTTGCCCTTTTCCAGCACCAGCGGACCAATCTCGCGAATGCGGTGCTGCGGGGTGTAGGGATGCACCAGCGCCTCGATATCGCGCACCTGAACGTTTGTAAGCATCTGATTCATGACGATATCTTCTCCGCTGCGCGCATGACGGGCAAAAGCCCTGAAATGATCCGGTCTGCTAGCATTAGCGCATGTTGCAAGTGCTGTGCACCCGTCGCCGCGCCCTTGATCGCGCAAAGTTGACACAGTCGTCGGCAATCGGCAACGCCCAAGGCAGCTGACATCTGGGCAACTGACGTCGCATCCAGCTTCACCTGCCTATTTTGCATTAGACGACAGTCTTGATTTCGGGACTGGACTTCTGCGCACCGCCGCGTAAACCTTTCTAAAAAGGGGACGTTTGATCCCGATTTTTACGGAGGAAACCATGCAGGCTTTGATGCAGGATTGGCCGCTGCTGTGCACCAAGGTGCTCGATCACGCGGCGAACTGGCACCCGATGCGCGAAGTGATCTCGCGGTCAATTGAGGGACCGATCCATCGCACCAATTATGGCGAGATCCGAAGCCGAGCGCTCAAGGTCGCGCAGGCGCTCGACAAATCCGGCATCCGGCTCGGTGATCGCTGCGCGACACTGGCCTGGAACACATGGCGACATCTGGAGGTCTGGTACGGGGCGCTCGGCATCGGGGCGATCTATCACACCGTCAATCCGCGCCTGTTCGCTGATCAGATCGTCTGGATCGTCAATGATGCCGAGGATCGCATCCTGTTTGTTGACCTCACCTTCGTGCCCATGGTCGAGAAGCTGATCGACAAGATGCCGACCATCGAACGGGTCGTGATCCTCACCGATGCCGCCCATATGCCCGAGACAAACCTGCGCAATGCCGTCGCCTACGAGGAGTGGATCGGGGCGGTGGACGGCGATTTCCGCTGGGCAGAATTCCCGGAAACGACCGCTGCCGGCATGTGCTACACGTCGGGCACGACGGGCATGCCAAAGGGCGTCGTCTATTCGCACCGCTCCAACGTCATTCATTCCTGGATGGCGGCATCCGGCGACATGATGGGCATAGGTGGGCGTGACACGATCATGTCAGTGGTGCCGCTGTTCCATGCCAACAGTTGGGGCCTGGCCTTCACCAGCCCGATGATCGGGGCCAAGCTCGTTCTCCCCGGCGCAAAACTCGACGGCGCATCCGTGCACGAATTGCTGGAAACCGAAAAGGTCACGATGACAGCTGCCGTTCCGACCGTCTGGCTCATGCTGTTGCAGCACCTGGAGGCAACCGGAGGAACGCTTTCGACCCTGAAGCGGGTCGTGATCGGCGGATCGGCCTGCCCGCGCAGCATGACGGAAGCCTTCCTGAAGAAATATGGCGTCGAGGTTCGCCATGCCTGGGGCATGACCGAGACCAGCCCGCTGGCAACCGTTTGCAACGTGAAGCCGGAAACCGACGGCGACGACGTGGAACGCTGGCTCGACTTGCAAATGAAACAGGGCCTGGTGCCCTTCGGTGTCGAAATGCGCATCGTGGATGATGCCGACAAGCAATTACCTCACGATGGCAAGACCTTCGGTCGGCTGCAGGTGCGTGGCCCGGCAGTTGCGGCGAGCTATTACAAGGGCATGGGTGCCGAGGCCTTCCAGACAGACGGCTTCTTCGATACCGGTGATGTCGCCACCATCGACCAATATGGCTACATGCAGATCACCGACCGCTCCAAGGATGTCATCAAATCAGGCGGCGAATGGATTTCTTCCATCGATCTGGAAAATGTCGCGGTTGGTCACCCCGACGTCGCCGAAGCCGCCGTCATCGGTATCAAGCATCCCAAATGGGACGAGCGGCCATTGCTCATCATCGTGCCCAAAAAGGACCGAAGCCCGACCAAGGCAGACTTGCTCGCCTACATGGACGGCAAGATCGCCAAATGGTGGATGCCTGATGACGTCGTCATCGCGGATGATATCCCGCATACGGCGACTGGCAAGATCCAGAAACTGGCACTGCGCGAACGTTACCGCGACTATCGGCTGCCGACGGCCTGACGAAACCGGACCCGTCTCGTCGGGATCTCGCGGCAAGCGCCCGACTAACACCAGAACGTCTGTCCGCACGGGTTGCGATGTGCTATCGCGGAGAAACTGATTTGAACATTGCGGACCCCGATGCTGTACCGTCCCCCCATCCGAACGTCGCGCGCAGCCAGCTGGAGCCGGATTTTGGGCGGACTGGCCGTTCCGCTTGCCGCGCTGACGCTGGTGGCCCATCGCGCTGGACTGGTTGAGACACCACAGGCAATCGTGCTCGGCATCGGGGCCTTTGGTGTCGGGATCGTTGCTTTGATCCTCGCCGCCATCGGCCTCTACATTGTCTGGGAACGCGGGTTCCGCGGCGCGACGAATGCCAGCTTTGGCGTCGTCTACGCGGGCATAGCCCTCTTGCCGGCGCTCTATGGTGGCTACGCGCTCTCGACAAGCCCGCCTTTATCGGACATCTCGACCGACTGGTCCAATCCACCCCTCTACTCCGAGGTGGCCTTCCTGCGCGTGGGGCATCTGAACAGCGTCGCGCCACCCTCCCCTGATCGCATAGACCTGCAACGCCGGCTGTACCCCGATATTGCGACCAGGCATTTCGGCATTGGCAGCGAGCAACTGTTCCGCTCCGCCCGGAAGGTTGTCGATCGCGACGGCTGGAAAATTCTCTCGGAAATGACGCCGAAGGAAGACGGCGACCAGGGGCGGATCGAGGCCGTGGCCCGCGCACCGGTCTTTGGGCAGGAAGATGACATTGTCATCAGGGTGCTCGCCGAACCCTCGGGAGCAAGTCTTGATATCCGCTCATCATCCCGGTTCGGCTCGCGAGATCTCGGACAAAACGCCGCACGCATCCGCGCCTTTTTTGCGGCACTTGACCAATCCGTCGCCGAAAATTTCGGCACCTGAGATCTAAAGTATCCTGTACTCGGCTTTCAGCGGATCGCCCTCACTTTGGGTGATCCGCCCACGCGTGGACAAATCTTCCAGGTGCGCGAGAACCGACAGTCCGGCAGCATTGAACAGTTTCGGATCCAGTCCTGTGTAAATGGAGCGCACAAGGTCAGGAATGAACCGGTCCCCAGCCGCGAGACGCTCGATGATCGCCGTCTCCCGCTTGACCCGATGCGCCCTGATATCCCGGACAAACTGCGGCGCGTCCGTCACAGCACCCCCGTGGCCCGGGTAATAGAGCCGTTCCGGGCGGGCGATCAGTCTGTCGAGTGATGCCATATAGTCGCCCATGTCACCATCGGGCGGCGCGACAATGGAAGTCGACCATGCCATGACATGATCACCGGAGAAAAGTGTGCCCTCCTCGACCAGCGCAAATGCAAGGTGGTTGGCCGTGTGACCCGGCGTTGCGATGGCCTCCAGCGTCCAGCCGTCCCCCTCAATGCGATCTCCATGGGCCAAGGCAATATCCGGCTTAAAGCTGGTATCGCTGGACCCATCCAGCGGGTTCACCTCGCCCAATGCCAATGGCCGGGCTGGGCGATGGGGGCCCTCGCCATAGACCGGCGCACCCGTTTTCAGTGCCAGCCGACGCGCGGCCGGCGAGTGATCCGCATGCGTATGGGTGACGACGATGGCTGCAACTTCCGCTGCGCCAATCGCATGCAACATGGCGTCCAGATGCGCGGCATCGATCGGGCCGGGATCAATCACGGCCACACGGCGGTCGCCAACCAGATAGGTATTGGTTCCATGAAACGTGAAGGGGCCGGGATTATTTACCGTCAGCCTGCGCACAAGTGGAGACAGCCGGATCGCTTCTCCGTAACGCGGATCAAACTGGAGATCAAAACGCGGACCGCTGGACATACGTTCAACCTGATACGAGACGTCGGACACCTTGCATCTGACATTTTCAACTGAAAATCCAGATCAAACTGTGACGTGACGGACCGTGCCGTGCTTTTGATTGGATTGCCCTTTTTACTTCCGCAAATCAAAGGACTGGATCAGCAGGTCTCTTCAGGAGAAATCAGGCCGACGAGAGACGCGGCTTCAGGAAATTTTAAGCCTGTGTCCCAAATGATGTCACAACATGACGAGGATACTAGCGCAGCACAGAACCATTTTCTGTATTGAGAACAATATCTTCACTGAAATCCGTGTGCCGTTCTGAAATTTCAACTCCATTATCCGAATATTTGCTTTCTATCAGACAAATTGAATATCAAAATGGACTGATGGGTTGTTGATGCCTGCATCTGCCAATCGCCTGACGTAACCGAGACGGGGCCTGTGCCATGCCAATCGTGCCCACTCCTGAGAACGAAAGCGCGCGCCTAGCGGCGCTTCACAAACTTGAGATCCTGGATACGGCACCCGAAATCGAATTCGACGCCCTGGCCAAGGCAGCATCGCTGGTGTTTGGAGCGCCTATTTCTCTGATTGCATTGCTTGATTCCGAACGCCTCTGGTTCAAGGCGAACGTGGGCCTTGAAGGTGTCTCAGAGATCTCAAGGGACAATGCCCTTTGCGCCTATACAATCATGAGCGACGAGGGCCTTGTCGTACCCGATACAAAACTTGATCCACGGTTCAGCGAAAACCCTCTGGTGACAGGTGCGCCGGATATCCGGTTTTATGCGGGTGCGCCGATCAAGGTGAGTGAGGGGTATCGACTCGGCACCATTTGCGTCATCGATACGGTCCCGCGACAGATAACCGAACAGCAAGAGGAGATCCTCGGCTGCCTGGCACAGGCGGTCGCAACGGCCCTCGAAGGACGACGCGCACATCTGGCGCAACAGCGTATTTTGGCTGAATACCAGCGAAGCGAAGCAAAATTCCGGACCTTTTTCGAAGGCTCACCCGTTGGCGAATTTTATACTGACCCAAGCGGCACGACGCTGTTAGCAAATGAACGGTATTACTCGATCTATGGGATCGAACCGGGCAGTGACTTGAGGGATATCTGGGCCTCGCTCATTCATCCGGAGGATCGTGATGCCACTTTCGAGGCTCGACGCATAGCGATGGAGCAGCGGATTGAATCCTCGGCGCACTACAGGATCATCCGACGTGATGGCGACTTGCGATACCTCAGCGTACGTCGGCGGCCGATCTTTGGTCAGGACGGGACCTTCATGGGCTACATGGGTTCCGTTGATGATACGACCGAGCGGGCGCTGCTTGAACGCTCGCTGCATGATGTCGAGGAACGCTGGAGTTTTGCACTCGATAATTCCGGTCAGGGCGTTTGGGACCTGAACGGTGAAACCGGGCTGACATTTTATTCCCCATCCTGGAGCGTAATCTTTGGCTATGAACCGCATGAGCAACGGCTCGCCGCCGATGCCTGGCTGTCCATGGTCCATCCAGACGATCTGGAACGCGTGATCAAGGCCGATCAGGAACACATCGCCGGGCAGACGGAAATCTTCGACGTCGAATTCCGGATGCGGCATCGGGATGGTCGCTGGCTCTGGATCCATGATCGCGGCAAGGTCGTGCGGCGGGGGCCAGATGGCAAGGTCCTGCGGATGATCGGCACCCACACCGACATCACCCAACGCAAGGCGATCGAAGAAGAGCTTTTGCAGGCGAAGATCAAGGCTGAAGCCGGTTCCAGGTCCAAATCGGACTTCCTGGCCAATATGAGCCACGAACTGCGCACGCCCTTGACCGGGATCATCGGTGCCGCCGAATTACTGCTCAGTGACGACAACAATGGCCTGAATGCCTCGCTCAGGTCCATCCTCGAATTGCAACGCGATGCCGGGCGTTCTCTTCTCGCTATCGTCAATGACGTGCTGGACTTCTCCAAGATGGAAGCCGGTCAGGTCGCCATCGAAGCCGCACCATTTTCGCTGCTGGGTCTTGCTCATTCCTGCATTCAGCTGGTCGAGGAACAGGCCCGCAAGAAGGGCATAGCCTTGCGCTCGACCGTCGATAGCCGCGTCCCGCATGAAGTCATCGGCGATGCAACCCGTATCCGGCAGGTGCTGCTGAATCTCCTGACCAATGCCATCAAGTTTACGTCCGCTCAGGGCTCCATTGAACTGAAAATCGACGTTGATCGGGCCGGTCTTATACGCTTCTCCGTCTCCGATACCGGGATCGGGATCGGGCCAGAGAACCTTGACCGACTATTCAACCGCTTCAGTCAGGGAGATTCATCGACAACGCGACGCTATGGTGGCACCGGGCTGGGGCTGGCTATTTCAAAGCACCTTGTCGAACTGATGAAGGGCCAGATCAGCGTCGCGTCCATGGTTGGCAAGGGGTCCACGTTCCGCGTCTCGTTACCGCTCGATCCGGTTACGACGCCGGTTTCTGACGCAACGGGCACAGCCCCGTTCAAGGTCTCTGTGCCTTCCGAGACATACCGGATCCTCCTTGCCGAGGATAATCCGATGAACAAGCAACTGATCATGCGCATGATCGAAAAGGCGGGTCATGCGGTCGTGGCGGTTGAGGACGGTGCGCAGGCAGTGGACGCCCTGTTCACCTCCGGCGAGACCTTCGATCTGGTTTTGATGGATATCCAGATGCCTGTTATGGACGGGCTTCAGGCGACCCGCGAAATACGCCAACGGCTGAATGGCCAGGCGTTGCCAATCATCGCCCTGACCGCGAACGCCTTTCCCGAGGAGATCGAGCGCTGCTTCGAAGCGGGTATGGATGTGCATCTCAAGAAGCCGATCGACTGGCCGCTCCTCTTTGCCACCATTGAACGCGAAATTCTGAGTGCCCGAAAACGCAGTGGTCACCCCGGACGGGCTTCCGATGGTCCGACTGGCCACAAAAACATGCCTTGATTGTATTTTTCAAAAATTCACCTCGCATGGCCTGATGTCATCAAGCGCATCGCATGCGTATTCAAGTTATCGAACACATAAATGTCTTCCCGCGTCTTTCCGTCGCACATCACATATGAACAGAGGATCACGGTATGGGTTGATTTTTAACCAATCTTTTATCCTGTATTATGTTACTATTGGCCACGATTTAAGATCAATCATCACGAAGAGCAAAACGTCTGATTGAATGAAAATGAATTACGTCAACCAACTTTCGTTGTGTACTCTTGCAGGCCGAATGTAAGCATGATCTGTCTTCTGTCAGCGACTGAGATCGAACCGGAGTTACCATAATGCTCATTCGATATTTGCCGAACGCCTTTCCACGCGAAAGCAAAAATCAGCCCGCGATCTCGGCCAAGGTTCAACTCCTGTATCCCGATTCCGCTGGAACCGACGTCATACCGGATAACGACCAGCAACCGACGCTCGCCAAGACAAAGGACGTACTGATCCTGGAAGATGATGCCTTGATGGCGCAGATCCTGATGCACCACCTGCGCGATCTCGGATATTCAACCTTCCGGATCGTATCCAACTCGGAAGAGGCCATCAGCCAGGCTTTTCGGATCGCGCCCGATCTCGTGATTGCCGACATCCGGCTCGGTCCCTCAGGTGAAGACGGAACAATAGCTGCGCAGTTGATCCACGCCCAACTCGCCGTGCCCTTGGTGTTCGTATCCGTTGAACCGCACCTGGCCGCGCATTACAAAATGGCACCCGCGCTCGACAAGGCATTACTCAATCGTGTGACCTTGGCCGAAGCGATCAGCAAGGCCAAGAATATGTGGATCCTGAACTGATCACGACCTAACCGATCAGATGCTGCTATCTACCTGGACTGAAATCCCGACATGTTGGCATCTGACAGGGATTTGCAGCGCCTGATCGCGAGTGCCCGGTAGCAGCGAACACACCTAAAACTCTGACGGAAGATCATAATCGTCGAGATCCGCAAGTAAACTCGCGACCGTTGCTTCGGGAGTCCGATCAGCCTGCTTCGACCTGGCCACTAAAGTCCTTTACGTATATCCAACAATAATAAAATCAAATATTCTATAAATATTCAATTTGTAGAATAGAGATAGACATGAATTTTTAACCTAGAATTCAGCGCAGCTCACGACGGAATAGCCAAAGGGTGCGCTGTAAACCCAAAAACAATTATTGTCGGCGCATGACAGGTGCTTGATCACGAGACTTGAGCATCTGGAGGGTTGGGGTGCAGCATTCGGAAAACCTGAGAGGCAAGCTCCTGCGAGCCTCGTTTTCAATTGCACTGTTCCTTCTGGGAACCCTGATCTCTGGTGTGCTTTTCTTTCAATTGAAGCACTATGCGGAAGAGAATGCGCGCGCGAATTTTAATCGTTCCGCTCAGGAACGCCTCTCCATCATCGAAACCAACATCACGCTGACCCTTGATAATCTTGTTGCGTCCAGTGCCTTCTTCGATGCATCGCGCCAGATTGATCGGGCTGATTTCCGATCGCTGGTCGCCCCCATCATCGGTCGCAACCCGGCGATCCAGGCGATGGAATGGATCCCTCGTGTCACGAACGAAGCGCTGTCACGTTATGAGCAAGAGGCACATGATGATGGCCTTTCAACTTTCCGGATATCGGAACGTGCCAATGGCCAGATGGTGCCCGTCGCCCAACGCCCCGCCTATTTTCCGGTTTTCTACGTCGAGCCGATGCGGGGAAATGAAAAGGCTGTCGGCTTTGACCTGGCATCGGACCAGACCCGGCGTCAGGCACTTGAAGCAGCAGCAGCCTCCGGACGACTGGTGGCAACCACCCGCATCGTACTGGTTCAGGAAACCGGAGACCAATATGGGTTTCTGGTCTTTCGGGCGGTCTATGACAAGAACGCTGATCTGACATCGCCCGAGGCGCGGACCAAGGCGCTGCGTGGCTTTAATCTGGGTGTATTTCGCGTCGGTGACATCGTCGAAAAGGCGGGCAAGGGCGTTTCCCTGCACGACGCCTCCAGCCTGAGCGTCGCAATTTTTGATCGGGATGCCAAACCGGGCGAGCGCCTGCTTTATCCCAAGCCCATCAAGGCCGACGCAGCCGACGATCTAGGCGCTGCCTACATGCAGTCGCGTTCCATCACGGTGGCAGGTCGGAACTGGGAAATTGTCGCCTATCGACCGACCGCCCTGCCGTTGCCCCTTGAGGTCTGGTGGGTCCCGCTACTCGGTATCCTGCCCTCGGCCTTGCTGGCATTGCTTCTCCAGCAGACATTCCGCCGTCGGGAACTGATGGCCGAAAAACGGGCAGCGGAGGCGGCCTATCAGGCAAAGTCCCAGTTCATGGCGACCATGAGCCACGAAATCCGCACACCGATGAATGGGATCATCGGCATGACCAGCCTGTTGCTGGACACAGAGCAGACCTCCGAACAGCGGCATTTTGCGAATACAATCCGCGTGTCAGCCGAGTCCCTGCTGACCGTGATCAACGATATCCTCGATGTCTCGAAACTGGAAGCGGGCGCGCTTGCGCTCGAAGAAGCTCCGTTCGGCATTCTGTCCTGCGTTGAAGGCGTGGTTGATCTTCTGATGCCACGCACACGAGGTCTGGATCTCGCGCTGACCTATGACGTCGTCGAAACGGCGCAGGGGATGTATCTGGGTGACAGCGGTCGTCTGCGACAGATCCTCCTCAATCTCACCGGTAATGCGATCAAGTTCACCGAACGCGGTTCGGTCACCCTCAAGGTCGAAGGCGAAGACCTTGGGGATGGTCGAACGACGCTGCGTTTTGCCGTGACCGATACGGGGATCGGCATTCCTGAAGAGGCCCGGGATCGCCTGTTCAAGATGTTCTCGCAAGCCGACGCCTCCACGTCTCGCCGCTATGGCGGAACCGGCCTTGGTCTGGCCATCAGCAAACGGCTGGTGGAGCAGATGAACGGTGAAATCGATTTTGACAGCGTTGTCGGGCAAGGCAGCACCTTCCGCTTCTCGATCACCCTTGCCCGGACAGCGAATATTGAGGGCCGCGTGGCCACGCCGACAGCGCTGGCAGGCTGTCGGGTCCTTGTCGTGGACGACGAGGCTGTCAATCGGGACATGCTTCGGCGCCGGATTGCGAACTGGGGTGCCGACGTCACCGATGTGGCAAATGCGACCTCTGCCCTCGAAGCTGTCAAGGCTGCGTTCGACCGGGGACAGCCATTCGATGTCGTGATTGCCGATCATCATATGCAGCCGATCAGCGGACTGGAGCTGGGCGCACAGTTGAAAGCTGATCCAAGGGCCCGCCAACTGACCTTCATCCTGGCCAGTTCCGATGCGATCGATCATGGCGTTCCTCTCACGAACGTCATTCCCGGCGGTCTGGTGCTCATGAAACCGCTGCAAGAACGCTCCCTCTTCGACAGCCTGATGTCGCGTGCGCCAGATCGCGAAAACGGTACTCCGCTCAAATCGTCTGCCGCTCCGACGTTGGCCGCAGTATCACTCCGGGTTCTGGTGGCTGAGGACAATGCCACGAACCAGCGCGTGATGGCGGGCCTCCTGAAAAATCGGGGCCACCGCGTCGATATTGCCAACGACGGCATCGAGGCAGTGGCCATGGTGACCATGAATGAGTATGACCTTGTGCTGATGGACATGCAGATGCCGAATATGGACGGGCTTGAAGCCTGTCGCGTCATTCGCGGCCTGAAATCGCCCGGCAAATCGTCGGTCCCCGTCATTGCCGTTACTGCGAACGCCTTCGAAAGCGATCGCGACGCCTGCACCGCGGCAGGCATGAATGATTTTCTGACAAAACCGATCAGTCGGTCCGCCTAGGCCAAAATGCTGGAAAAATGGGGACCTGCCGATAACGCTCCGGTTCCCCTGCGCGCGGTGAAATGAGGCGACAGCAGAGCGGTGGCGCAGGCGAAGGGAATAAGCCCTCAGTCCATGCCTGCGCGTTGACATAGGGATTCACTTGAATTCTTAGATATCTTTGCATTCAACAAGGGCACGTGCCTCCATGCGTCCATAACGCTTCGATGCGGGACGATTGGAATACAAAAAACGTCTACGAAAATGATTCGGGGAAGATTTGGTCGGAGCAGCAAGATTCGAACTTGCGACCCCCGGACCCCGAGACCGGTGCGCTACCAGACTGCGCTATGCTCCGACGCTTTCGCCATACCCGGACGGGGACCGAGCTGGAAGACTGCAAAACTTGGCGTCAATTCAAGACTTTAGCAAACGATCCCGATATCATCTTATTCAAGATGCGAGCGTCCGCAGCACCAAGCTCCGTGTCTGTGGCGAGGCTTATAGCGGCCAAGCGGCTGGCCTGCAAGGGGCGATGTCGCG
Organism: uncultured Hyphomicrobiales bacterium; assembly: GCA_903930435.1. Taxonomy (GTDB): domain Bacteria; phylum Pseudomonadota; class Alphaproteobacteria; order Rhizobiales; family Ancalomicrobiaceae; genus CAIYYN01. The sequence continues at coordinate 56,262 of CAIYYN010000059.1, forward strand.
TTTCTGGTCTCACAGGTGGTGATAAGGTTAGTCTTCGGCGCAGAATTCGGGCCGATGATAGGGTACGCACGCCTCACACTGCGTGCTTGGTCGTTTCAAGATGCAATATGCGGATCAGGCCTTTGTCGTGCTTGATCCCGACCGCAATTTCGGCGACGAAGGCGTATGACAGGAACGCCGAACCCAACCGCCTTCTCCGAGACCGCCCAAGGCGCACGCGATATGCCGCTGCCTGATCTGGCGGCGCGCATCCGGGCCGGTGACAGGGCGATGCTGGCGCGAGCGATCACGCTGGTGGAATCGCGCAAGGCACAAGATCGTGCCAAGGCGCACCAACTCGTACAGGCCCTGTTGCCTGAGACTGGCAGGGCATTGCGGGTCGGGATCACAGGCGTTCCGGGCGTCGGTAAATCGACGACCATCGACCAGCTCGGCACCAATCTGACTGCCCTCGGCCATAAGGTCGCTGTACTCGCGGTGGACCCATCCTCGACCCGGTCCGGCGGCTCGATCCTGGGTGACAAGACGCGCATGGCGCGGCTCGCGGTCGACAGAAACGCCTATGTCCGCCCGTCGCCGTCATCCGGAACACTTGGCGGCGTGGCGGCGAAGACGCGTGAAACGATGCTGCTCTGTGAAGCGGCCGGCTTTGACGTGATCCTCGTTGAAACCGTCGGCGTCGGTCAGTCCGAAACAACGGTGGCCGGAATGGTCGATTTCTTCCTCGTCCTGATGCTGCCGGGCGCGGGCGATGAGCTGCAGGGGATCAAGAAAGGCGTGCTCGAGGTCGCGGATCTCATCGCCGTCAACAAATCCGATGGCGATAATCGCACCCGCGCCCGTCAGGCAGCGTCAGACTACCGCCACGCGCTGCACATCATGGCGCCGAAAAGCCCGAACTGGTCGCCGCCTGTCCTTTTGATCTCAGGCTTGGCCAATGAGGGGCTGGACGCCATGTGGGCCGAGGTCGTGCGCCATCGCGACACGTTGACCCGGACCGGGGAGTTCGTTGCCCGACGCCGCGATCAGCAAGTCCAATGGATGTGGGCCATGCTGGAAGAGCGACTGATGCTGTCGCTGAAGACCAATCCGGCGATCAAGAACCGGCTTCTGGCGCTCGAAGCCGGTGTTGCTGCCGGCGACGTGGCGGCGAGCCTCGCGGTTGAGGAAATCGCCGCCGTTCTCGGGATATGATCGTTCAGACCGACCGCGTGATGCCGCCGTCAACCCGGATGTTCTGACCCGTGATATAGCCCGCGCCCGGCGACGCAAGGAACGCGATGGTCGCCGCGATCTCGTCGCTCGTGCCATAGCGTTGCATCGGCACGCTCTGACGACGTTCGTCCGTCGCGGGCAGACTGTCGATCCAGCCCGGCAACACGTTGTTCATGCGCACATTTTGCGCTGCGTATTGATCGGCGAAAATCTTCGTGTAGGAGGCGAGGCCAGCGCGGAAGACGGCCGATGTCGGGAACATCGGGCTCGGCTCAAACGCCCAGGCGGTCGAAATATTGATGATTGCGCCAGCCTTCTGGTTGATCATGATCGGCGCGACGAGACGAGTCGGGCGGATGACGTTCATCAGATAGACGTCCATGCCCGTATGCCACTGCTCATCTGTGATCTCAAGGATCGGCGCGCGCGGGCCATGTCCGGCGCTGTTGACGAGCACGTCGACCCGGCCCCAACGCTCCATCGTCTGATCGACGAGCCGCTTCAGGTCGTCAGCTGACTGGTTTGAGCCGGTCACGCCAAGTCCACCCAGTTCGCTGGCCAAGGCCTCGCCCTTGCCGGATGAGGACAGGATAGCGACCTTGAAACCATCTGCCGCCAGCCGCTTTGCTGCCGCTGCGCCCATGCCGCTGCCACCAGCCGTGACGACTGCAACCCGAATATCAGACATGCTGCTTTCTCCCTTATTCATTATGCCAGCAAATCTGCCGCTGGCCTGAGACCACCGACCCTGATGCCGTTCCAGTTGGTCAAATCCGGCTCGATGAACCTCATCATTGAGGGATCGCCGTTCAGCTTCAAAAGCCGGGCGACGACGGCAGCCATGGCGACTTCCGCCGCCCGCGATGCGCCATCATCACATTTGAGAGCGATGCCTAGCCCAAGTTCCGGGATCGCGCCACAGAATACGCCCTCGGCCCCCGTTTTCACGAAGACCCGTGCGCCCAAAGCCGCCACGAAGTCGGTGCAGAAGCGGCCGGTGCCCGCCACCATGAATGGCTCCGCAGCAACAGCCGCGAACAGGCGCTCGGCGGCTGCTGCGCGGGCTGGTGCCAGATGTGCACCCGTTGCAAGTTTGGCAAAACCCCGCGCTATGTTGTTCAGCGGCATGGCGTAGGTCGGGATCGAACAGCCATCGGTCGCGCAGACATCTCCGCCGAGCAGCGATCCGGTGACATCCTCAAGCGCGGCGGTGACCTCGCGCTGCACGAAATGTTCCGGTTGGATGTAGCCTGTGGGATCAACACCGGCGTGGCAGGCAAGGCAGACAAAGCCCGAATGCTTGCCGGAGCAGTTGTTGTGCAGCGCGGTCGGCTTGAGCGCGCCCGATGTATAAATCGCCCCGATATCGCCGGGATTGCGCGGCCAATGGGCACCGCATTCAAGCGTTCCGACAGCCCGACCCGCCTTGGCGAGCATGCTCGCTGCCGCCTCCGTGTGGCGCGTCTCGCCATTGTGCGATGAGCAGGCCAATGCGAGTTCGGCGTCCGTCAGCCCGTAGGCGTCTGCGGCACCGGATTCGACCAGGGGCAGCGCCTGAATGACCTTCACCGCCGAGCGCGGAAACGTCGGACGCTCGACCTCGCCCAGCGCCAGGACGACGCCGCCATCAGCATCCATGACGGAAATGGCACCACGATGGCGGCTTTCGACGTGTGTGCCGCGCAAAACCTCGGCGATCTCGGGATTAATGGTCATATCGATTCCTCTCCGACTTTCGTCTGAGAGATAGCACAGGTCCAGGGACACGCGACAGTCGACTGACAATGCGCAAAAATGCCGAAAATTTAATCATATTGCACTGCAATGAAGCGGTCATCCGATTGACAATACCTGTCATGCGCCACAGCCTTGGGCTGAAATCGCGTCCGACAGAAGGTGTGTCCCCACGTGCCCAAGATTACCAAGATCCTTGCCGCCAATCGCTCCGAAATCGCGATCCGCGTGTTCCGCGCCGCCAACGAGCTCGACATCAAGACGGTCGCGATCTTCGCCGAAGAGGACAAGCTGGCACTGCACCGGTTCAAGGCCGACGAGGCCTATCAGGTCGGCAAGGGATTGGGACCGATCGAGGCCTATCTCTCGATCCCGGAAGTGATCCGGGTCGCCAAGGAAGCCAAGGTCGACGCCATCCACCCCGGGTATGGCTTCCTGTCGGAAAGCCCGGAATTCGCCGAGGCCTGCGCCGAGGCCGGCATCATCTTCATCGGCCCATCGCCACAGACGATGCGCATGCTTGGCAACAAGGTCGCAGCGCGCAATCTGGCGATTTCCGTTGGCGTTCCGGTGATGCCCGCCACCGATCCGCTGCCGGATGACATGGAGACAATCAAGGCCGAAGCGCTGCGGATCGGCTACCCCGTCATGCTCAAGGCGTCCTGGGGCGGTGGCGGTCGTGGCATGCGCGTCATCCGTGACGAAGCCCAGTTGCTGCGGGATGTGGTCGCCGCCAAGCGTGAGGCCAAGGCCGCCTTCGGCAAGGACGAGATCTATCTGGAAAAACTCGTCGAACAGGCGCGACATATCGAAGTCCAGGTGCTCGGCGATACCCATGGCAATACGGTGCATCTCTTCGAGCGCGACTGCTCGGTGCAGCGTCGCCACCAGAAGGTCGTGGAACGCGCACCAGCGCCGTATCTGGCACAAAGCCAGCGCGATGAACTCTGCGGCTATGCGCTGAAGATCGCGGCTGCGACCAATTATGTCGGCGCAGGAACCGTCGAATTCCTGATGGATGCGGCAACCGGCCATTTCTACTTCATCGAGGTCAATCCGCGCATCCAGGTCGAACATACGGTGACAGAAGTCGTCACAGGCATCGACATCGTGAAGGCGCAGATTCACATCCTTGAAGGCGAAGCCATTGGCACGGAAGCCTCCGGTGTGCCCGCTCAGGCCGATATCCGCCTCAACGGTCACGCGCTGCAATGCCGTATCACGACAGAAGATCCCGACAATAATTTCGTGCCGGATTACGGTCGCATCACCGCCTATCGCGGCGCGAATGGTTTCGGCATCCGGCTCGACGGTGGCACGGCCTATTCCGGCGCGGTGATCACGCGGTTCTATGACCCGATGCTGGAAAAGGTCACCGCCTGGGCACCCTCGCCGCTCGAAGCCATCCGCCGCATGGATCGTGCCGTGCGTGAGTTCCGTATTCGCGGCGTCGCGACCAACCTTACGTTCCTTGAGAACATCATCGGCCATCCGAAATTCCAGAACAACCAGTACACGACACGCTTCATCGACGAGACGCCTGAGCTGTTCCAGGGCGCAAAGCGGCGGGACCGTGCGACCAAATTGCTGTCGTTCATCGCAGATGTCACCGTCAACGGACACCCGGAAGTGCGCGGCCGCGCCAAACCGGCTGACGGCATCCTGCCCCCTGTGCTGCCGCAGTTCGCTGATCCCGGCACCGAAGGTACCAAGTCGATCTTTGATCGTCTGGGTCGCAAGGGATTTGCGGAGTGGATGAAGGCGCAGCAGCGCGTGCTCGTGACCGACACGTCCATGCGCGATGCCCATCAGTCGCTGCTGGCAACGCGCATGCGCAGCCATGATATCGTGACCGCCGCGCCTGCCTATAACAGTGGTCTGCGCGGTCTGTTGTCGCTGGAATGCTGGGGTGGCGCGACCTTCGACGTGGCGATGCGCTTCCTGACCGAAGACCCGTGGGAGCGGCTGCGTAAGATCCGCGCTGGCGCACCCGACATCCTGCTGCAAATGCTGCTGCGCGGCGCAAACGGTGTCGGTTACGCTAACTATCCCGACAATGCCGTCGCCTTCTTCGTCCGTCAGGCGGCAACCAACGGCATCGATCTCTTCCGGATCTTTGACGCGCTCAACTGGATCGAGAACATCAAGCCCGCGATTGCTGCCGTCGCCGCCGAGGGCAAGCTCGCCGAAGCCGCGATCTGCTATACCGGCGACATTCTCGATCCCGACCGGGCCAAATACAGCCTTTCCTATTACGTCAATCTGGCCAAGGAACTGGAGGCATCCGGTGCCGATATCATCGGTATCAAGGACATGGCGGGCCTGTTGAAGCCCGCCGCTGCCCGCGTGCTCGTGAAGGCGCTGAAGGAAGAAGTCGGCCTGCCCCTGCACTTTCACACCCATGATACCTCCGGGATCGCGGGTGCGTCGATCATCGCCGCCGTTGAAGCGGGCGTGGATGCCGTCGATGCCGCGATGGATTCGCTGTCGGGCATGACGTCGCAGCCCTGCCTTGGCTCCATCGTCGAAGCCCTGCGCGGCACGGACCGGTCGACGGGCCTCGATCCCGCAGCGATCCGCAAGCTGTCCTTCTACTGGGAAGCTGTCCGCAACCAGTATCTCGCGTTTGAGAGCGATCTCAAATCCGGTGCCTCGGAAGTCTACCTGCACGAAATGCCGGGCGGTCAGTTCACCAACCTGAAGGAACAGGCCCGTTCGCTCGGACTGGAGGCACGCTGGCACGAAGTCGCCGAGACCTATGCCGAGGTCAATCGCATGTTCGGCGATATCGTCAAGGTCACGCCGACGTCGAAGGTCGTCGGGGATATGGCGCTGTCGATGATTGCGGCGGGGTTGACCCGCGCCGATATCGAAAACCCGGACAAGGAAGTCGCATTCCCGGAGTCGGTTGTCCAACTCATGCGCGGTGATCTCGGACAGCCGCCGGGCGGCTGGCCGCAGGCATTGCAGGCGAAGGTCCTGAAAGGCCAGACACCCTCCACCGTCCGTCCGGGCGCAATCATGGCCCCCGCCGATCTCGATGCCCTGCGAGCCGAAGTTGCGCAAAAGACCGGACGCGATATTGCCTCCGTCGCGGATACGGACCTTGCGTCCTACATCATGTATCCGAAGGTTTTCATCGATTTCGCCCGCATGCAGGACCTCTACGGACCCACTGAAATCCTGCCTACCCCTGTCTATTTCTATGGCCTGAAACCCGGCGAAGATGCCCAGTTCTCGCTTGAGGCGGGCAAGACGCTGGTATTGTTGACGCAAGCTATTGGCGAAACCGACGAGGAGGGGCAGGTCAAGGTCTTCTTCGAGCTGAACGGTCAGCCACGCATCGTGAAGGTGCCGAACCGCTCCGTTGCCTCGACCATCGTCGCCCGGCGCAAGGCCGAAGACGGCAATCCAGCCCACGTCGCCGCGCCGATGCCGGGGATTGTTTCGTCAGTCGCGATCAAGGCGGGTCAACCGATCAAGGCCGGTGACGTGTTGCTCTCCATCGAGGCGATGAAGATGGAGACCATGCTGCACGCTGACCGAGACGGCACGATTGCGGAAATCCTTGTCCATGCAGGCTCGGCGATTGATGCCAAGGACCTGCTGGTGGTGATCGGTTAACGGCAAACCGGCGGCGCTATGGATGCGATCAGGCATCCGTCCGTAGCCTTACTTAGCCGACGCGTCACGGCCCCGTCATTCCATGCCGCTAGCCTCTCGGTTGAACCGGGAGGCGCATCATGGATACCGAAGTCACCAACGACATGTCCGAACTTGATCAGCTGCAGTCTGACTATCAGGCAGCAGTCGAACACTGGATTGAAGCGATCCGTGCGGAAGCTGCGCTGGCATCAAAGCCGCATTCCGTCGAAGAACTCGACGCCTGGGAAGCGGCATTCTTTCACCAGGAAGAACTGCGCGAAAAGGTCAAGCTGGCCAAACTCGCCTATGAAGACGGCCTCCGGGCAAAATTCTATCAGTTCTGAAGTTTAAGACCTGATCCCCGGTTCAAGCCGCAGACGCTGAGCCGGGGATAGACTGAACGAGGGTCGACCCTGTCATGTCGACTGGAACGGGCCGCGCTTCAGCACCCTGTCGCGGATCTTGACCGCGTATCCAGCCTGTTTTGGCCAGAACGAATAGGCCTCGTCGACAGCACCAAGCGTGCGGGCGGCATTGAGCGGCCATTGCGGATCGTCAAGCGCGGTTCGGGCAAGTGCCACCATGTCCGCGTCGCCAGAGGTGATGATTGCTTCCGCCTCATGCGCATCGTTGATCAGGCCGACGGCCATCGTCGGTATCCCGGCCCCGTCCCTGACTGCCTTTGCCAACGGCGCCTGATAATTTGGCTCCGGCTTGACCCGCGCCCCTTCAAAGCCGCCGGATGAGCAATCGATGATGTCGACGCCGAGCGTCTTCAGCTCCCGACACAGTACGATACTGTCCTCGACTGTCCAGCCCCCTTCGATCGCGTCCTGCACGGACAGGCGAACCGCGAGTGCCTTCGTCTGCGGCCAGACCGCCCTGACCGCTTCGACGACCTCGAGCGGAAACCGCATGCGATTGGCAAGCGACCCGCCGTAGGCATCGTCACGCTTGTTGGCGACGGGTGACAGAAACTGATTGAGCAGATAGCCGTGCGCGGCATGAACTTCGACGAGATCGAACCCCGCCGCATCCGCACGCCTGGCGGACGCGACAAAGGCATCCCGGATCGCGCCAAGTTCGGCAACGCTGAGCGCATGCGGCACCTTGTAGATCGACGGCTCGGCTGTGTGACGCACGGCGCTAGGTGCGACCGGAACCCAGTCCGCATAGCCGACAGCGGCCTTTTCGTCCTCGCGCTCCGGCACGCCATTGCGCCACGGGATCAGCGAGGAGGCCTTGCGTCCGGCATGGGCAAGCTGAATGCCAGCCGCTGTCCCTTGAGAGTGCAGGAACGCGACAATTCGCTTCAATGGCGCAATCTGGTCATCGTTCCAGAAGCCGAGATCGCCATAGGTGATCCGCCCCTCTTCGGTGACCGACGTGGCCTCGACGATCACCAGCCCGAAGCCGCCGATGGCGAAGCGGGCCAGATGGGCGAAATGCCAGTCGTCGGCCATGCCGTCGACCGACGAATATTGGCACATGGGTGCAACGGCAACGCGATTTTTCAGCGTGACGGACTTGATCGAATAAGGCGAGAGAAGCTTGCTCATGCCCCTCATGTGCACGGGGAATGCCGCGGGGTCAACCGTTGTTTCCATGCAGGTTTCGCAAGCGCGCGCGCCGAAAATGCGGGACCAATTCTGAGGTCAGCTTCGCCCGGCGATATGCGCGGCAATAGAGGCTGCATCATGCCAGACACCCCAGATGAACGGCGAAGCGCGCCGTGTCAGCCAGGCCAATCCGATGAAATAAAGCCCCGGCACCTCGGCCACCCCCTGTGAGTGCTTCGGTCGCCCCTTGTCATCGAAGATATCGAGCTTGATCCAGCTGAAATCGAGCGCATAGCCCGTCGCCCAGATGATCGATGTGACGCCGGTCGCCTTGAGATCAAGCTCGCGCAGCGGATGGACGAGGCAGGCCGGATCGGGCTGTTTCTGCCGGGCTTCCGGTTCCTCCGGGAAATCGAGGCCGTTGTCGCGGATATAGGCGTCCGCCGCATCAAGCATGGACAGGAGATTGGCGTCGCCATTGAGGACGTTTCTTGGCAGATCATCCGCGAACAGGATCCTGCCATCGACATAGCGGTCCGTCATGCCGACAAGCGTGATGCCGCTGTTGCCGAGCTTGCGGAAATCGACGGTATGGCCCCCGTCCGCGCCGCTGACCGCGATGGTCACGTGTTCCAGTCCCGGTCGCGACGCCTTCAGGTCCCAGAGTCCCAGCACCCCGAGCCACCAGCAGAAATCCTTGCCACGATAGCGACGCGGCGGGCGATCATGGGGACCCACCGACAGATAGACCTGCCGTCCCGCCTTTTGCAGTTCGGCGGCGATCTGCACGCCCGATGAGCCAGCCCCGATGACGAGCACGCCGCCGTCGCGCAATTGCGCGGGATTGAGGTAACCGGATGAGTGGATCTGCACGAGACCGGCGGTGTCCGGCACCAGCGGCGGAATGATCGGGCGCTGAAAGGGGCCGGTTGCGACGACGACCTTGTCTGCGAGAATCGTGCCCGTCGACGTCTCCACGACAAAGCCCTTGTCGCCCTCGCCACGCGTCAGGCTGGTCACCTCGACGCCACAGCGCACCGGCGCGCCAATCTCGCGGGCGTGTTCTTCAAGGTACTCGACTACCATCGACGCAGGCGTGAAACCATCGGGATCAATGTGATCAAACGTCTTGCTGGCAAAGCGGTCATGCCAGGCAGGCCCATTGGCCACCAGCGAATCCCACCGTTCCGAGCGCCAGCGCTCGGCAATCCGGCTGCGTTCGACGACCAGATGCGGCACGCCGTGCTTGCCCAGATGCTCGCTCGTCGCAATCCCCGCTTGGCCCGCGCCGATCACCAAAGTCCCGACTTTTTCCATTGGCAATTCAGCCCCTCAGCGCCCGGTCGCATCCCGCTTCTACAAAGGGCTAAACTAACCACGTGGTCGGCTTCAGGAAAACAGAATTTTGATGACGATCTGGTTTGCTTTTTTGAGATGGAGGAGCGGCTCGATTGCCGGATCACAACCGTTCACCGACGCTGACCGACGCTAGTTCTCAGTCAAGTGAGCCATCGGGCCTAAGTGGGTGCGAACCAACACAATGCCGATGCGCTCTTGAGATCAGTAAGCCAGCCAAGCGTAGAGATAGAGCGTGTTGTTGTCGCGCGCGTTCCGACCTGCCCCGTCATAATTCGAACTTGACCCGTTGAACCTGTCAAACATCGTGTATTGCAGGCCAATTCGCGCGTTAGCCCAAGGCCAGGGCTCCGGCGAACCGTGGCTGAACGGGAGATAGGCGACCTCGAAGATGAAGCCGTCCGAATTGGGGCTGCTGGTGTTTGAGAAACCGCCAAAGGCCCCATTGGCTGCGGCGTTTCCGTTGATGTTGTAGAGATCGAAGTTGTTACTTCCAGAAATATTGAAATAGGCAACCGTAGCGCTGTACGTATTATCATACGTATAGCTCGTCGACGCCTTGAAGCTGTTCAGGTAATTGTTCAATTGGGTCGTATTTGACTGGGCGAAAGTTGAAGACAGATGCTGGAATTCGTAGATATTGGACAACCGAAAGCTGACGGCATGGACATCGGCAATATATTGGTATTGCGCATCGAAGCCAAGGTCGGTCAGCTGATTCGCGCCGAATGATCTTTGGTTGCCCGGGTAAATCTGCGCCGTCATGCCGAACGTGCCAAGCTCAAGTGAATGGTTTCCCCAGTTCGGTTCGATGGCGAGGCGCCAATAGGGTGAGACCGTCTTCAGGGCGTCGGACCCGCTTGAGTCGATCCCCAGATTCGAAAGCACGGCTGGCGAGAGCGATTGGTAACCCGTGAGCTCGGCGTAGATCATATCATTCCAGAACGTGTAAGCGCCGACACCTGCGACCTTGGCGGCAAAATTGCCTTCGATCATCGTAGCCGCTCCGGGTTTCGGACCGAGCGATGAAGCCGCATAGGGAAACCCCCAGGCCGGTGTCGTGTTCCAGACATCCTGTACCGTCGGATTATTGTGCACGGTCAGGCCGTAGGTCAGGTTTGTATCGCCGATCTTCGTCTGATCCGCATAGCGGATATCGGTATTGTCCCAGGTGATCTTAGTCGAAGCCCTGGAATAGGTGGCCTGAACGAAAGCGCCAACATTTCCGTAAATCTGACCACCATAGAAAATACTGGCCTGATCCGGAAAGAAATTATCATTTAGCTTGGTTGCTGGTGCGGGAGGAGACGATTGCCCCTTTTGCGTATTATTGTAGCTGCCAAGCAGCATCGCGGCGAAAGCCGGCAGATTGCTGTCTCCGCCTTGCATTGTATATCCGTTCAGCTTGAAACGACGGCCGAACGGCGTGAGTTCAGGGAACGCCGTGTGGCAGGCGGCGCATGGTTGGCCCGTCTGTCGGGCAAACGAGGGAACCGCGGACGCTGGCTCGATCGTGAGGGTCGTGACCACGGCGAAGCTCGCAAGCACCGCGCAACACATGGCTAACAAGTAGCGGCGGAAGCCATCGACCAAGGTCCGATCATTCAATCGCTTCAACATCGCTTAATCCCTCGAAACCTTCGATAAAATAGGACCCATGGACATTACAAAATATTAATTCAGTTGTTTACGAGTATTACTACGTAATTTAAGGTTAAAACGATACAAGTACACTCTCTGTTGGTACTTACGTATTAATACGAACAATTTTTATTACCGATGATATTGATCCGCATCAAACAGGCTTCCTTGGTTTTTGGTTAGATTTCATTGCGCTTTTCTATTGAGCTATCTGAGCGCCATCCGGAATGAACTTAGCGTTGGTTCCGGTTGCCGCGCATGCGACACCATTAAATTCAACCGCTTCCGCGAAGGGATCCAATCATGGCGCAACCAACGGACCACTCCGAACAGACCCGCCGCACCCTGCTTCGGCTCGCGTCGGGCCTCGGTGCCGCATCTCTTCTTGCGATGTCGACCGACAAGGCGCTTGCTGCCAAGGCGTCAAAAGCCTCGGTAGGCTATCAGGACACGCCCAAGGCCGACCACAATTGCGCAAACTGTTCGCTCTTCCAGTCACCGAACGTGTGCAAGACAGTCGATGGCGACGTCAGCCCCAATGGCTGGTGCCGAATCTGGGTGAAGAAGGCTGCTTGAACGACCGGCACTCTGTCACTCGACGGCCAAGCTAGCGCCACCTGTCACGTTCGCCTTTCTTGGTGATCTTGACGGGTGGCGCAACGTCGATCGTTGTCGGCATCTCATACAGGATCCGGACTTCAACCTTTTGATTTATAATATTAAAATCTGGATGGGGCGGAAGGGATCGAACCTTCGAATGGCGGAATCAAAATCCGCTGCCTTACCGCTTGGCTACGCCCCAGCACTCATGTTTCCAGACCCGTAAAATCAGGCGACCAGAATCGATGGGACCTCCCTATAGCGGCTTCGCTGCACGCTCGCAACACCAGTGGAGCATGAAAGCTCAACCGCGCAACCGCGACTGACCGTAAATTTGCATGGCTCATGATCGTCCAGTGCGGAAAGCGCGCTGTGCAGCCCCTGTTCAAATCGCAAACAAGGCGCTATATGACTGTGCGATGGTGATGAATTATTGAACGCCGACATGTCGGTGTTTTTTCGGACCCTCTATATGCTCAAAATGAGCATAAGTAATGTGCTGGTACCCCTTCGGGAGATGAACATGTCTGAGAGTGACGTTTTGGTGAGCGAAACCGCCGCAACGAGCGCGCCTGTCGCCCGGACACCCCGTACCCGCAAAACGACCCGCAAGGCAGAAGTTGCCTCGAAGTTTGCCGCTATCGAGATGCCGAGCCTGGAATTCACGCCGGAGGTCGAAGCCGCGACTGCCCATCTTTACGCCAGGGTCGCGCATATCATCCCGCCCATCGAGTGGCCGTTTCATGCACCTTACGTCAAGGCGATCAACGACCTCAAGGTGCAGCGCAACGCCGTGATCCTTGCTCATAACTACATGACGCCGGATATTTATCACTGCGTCGCCGACATTGTTGGCGACAGCCTCGCGCTGGCCAAGGAAGCCACCAAGACCGACGCTGCCGTCATCGTCCAGGCGGGCGTGCATTTCATGGCCGAAACCTCCAAGATCCTGAACCCGGACAAGACGGTCCTGATCCCGGACACGAACGCCGGGTGCTCGCTGGCTTCGTCCATCACCGGAGCCGATGTCCGCCTGCTGCGCGAGCGCTTCCCCGGCGTGCCGATTGTCACCTATGTCAATACGTCTGCCGACGTGAAGGCAGAGTCCGACATCTGCTGCACCTCGGCAAATGCCGTCCAGGTGGTCGAAAGCCCGAACGCGCCACGCGTCATCATGATCCCGGATCAGTATCTGGCCCGCTATGTTGCCTCCAAGACCAATGTGAAGATCATCGCCTGGAAGGGCTCGTGCGAGGTGCATGAGCGGTTTACCGGTGCCGAACTCGCGCGCTACCGCGACGAAGATCCCGGCGTCCAGATCGTCGCGCATCCCGAATGCCCGCCGGATGTGCTGGCAGCTGCCGATTTTACCGGTTCGACTGCCGCCATGGTGGATTTCGTCAAGGGTCAGCCGAGCGGGCGCATCGTGCTCGTCACGGAATGCTCGATGGCGGACAATATTGCGTCGGAAGCGCCGCAGATCGAGTTCGTCCGCCCCTGCAATCTCTGCCCGCACATGAAGCGGATCACGCTCGCCAAGATCCTCGACAGCCTCGTCACCATGACCGAAGAGGTTGTGGTCGATCCCGAGGTTTCGGTTCGGGCCCGCGCCGCCGTGGAGCGTATGATCCACCTGAAAAGCTGAACTGAACGACATCGCGTTTCAACCGTCAGGAAAAATCGCCGCAGTTGCGCGGCGGCAACGGGAGGCCGACCATGGCCGACGGCAGCAGTTCTACCCTCACGACGACACAGCAGGATACGACACTGATCATCGGCGGAGGCCTCGCCGGCATCTTCACCGCCCTGAAACTCGCGCCCCATCCAGTGACGATCCTGACGGCTGCCCCCTTTGGCGAAGGAGCGTCGTCGGCTTGGGCGCAGGGCGGCATGGCAGCGGCCGTGGGTGAAGGCGATACGCCGGAAAAGCATCTGGCCGATACGCTCGTGGCCGGTGCCGGCATCGTCGACGAGACCATCGCCCACATGATGACACGCGACGCCAGCGCCCGGATCGAGGATCTCCTGTCTTACGGCGTGCCATTCGATCGCGATCTGGAAGGCAAATTGCTGACCGGTCGCGAGGCCGCGCATTCCGAACGACGTATCGTCCATGTCAACGGCGATACCGCTGGCAAGGCCATCATGGCGGCGATGATCGAGACAGTGCGCAAGACGCCATCGATCCGCGTGATCGAGAATTTTGTCGCTGAGCAGCTGACACAGGTCGATGGACGCGTAACCGGGGTCATTGCGCGCGGGGGCCATGGCACCGCCGCCAATACGGTGCATTTTTCGGCCCGCAGCGTCGTTCTGGCAACCGGCGGCATTGGTCACCTCTATCAGGTGACCACCAATCCACCTGAGGCCAATGGCAATGGAGTCGCGCTTGCTGCCCGGGCCGGTGCGGTGCTGGCAGACCTCGAATTCGTGCAATTCCACCCGACTGCCGTCGATATCGGTCGCGATCCCGCACCGCTGGCGACCGAGGCCCTGCGTGGCGAAGGCGCTATCCTCATCAATTCGGCGGGCGAACGCTTCATGCTGGCCATCCACCCGGATGCCGAACTGGCGCCACGTGATATCGTTGCCCGCGCCATTCATGCGGAACTGGCGGCTGGCCGGGGCGCGTTCCTCGATTGCCGCGAGACGATCGGCGCACGCTTCGCCGAGCGGTTTCCGACCGTCTATGCCTCCTGTATCGCCGGCGGCATCGATCCCGCGACAATGCCGATCCCGATGGCTCCAGCCGAGCATTACCACATGGGCGGTGTCTTCACCGATGCAAACGGTCGGACAACGGTACCGGGCCTTTGGGCCTGCGGTGAAGTGGCTTCAACCGGCGTGCATGGGGCCAACCGGCTTGCTTCCAATTCGCTTCTGGAAGCCGTTGTGTTCGCGACACGCGTGGCCGAGGACATCGCGCGCCTTGACCCCAACGAACCCATCCTCATTGGCCAGGACAATGTCGCCGGGGGCCTGATGCCTGCCGGTCCGCAGGATGCCGAAATCATTGCCGCGATCCGCAAGATCATGGCTGATGACGTCGGCGTGGTCCGTGATGCCGAAGGCCTGACGCGTGCTGTTGACCAACTCACGCAGTTGGAGCGCAAGACGCGGTCGGCGATGGTCCTGAACATGCTCATTGTTGCCCGACTGATCGCAACGGCCGCCTTGAACCGGACCGAGAGCCGGGGCGGTCACTATCGCCGCGATTTCCCCGAAGCTGATTCCGTGCAAGCCCATCGCAGCTTCATGGCGCTGGCCGGCAACCTCCAGCGTCAACCGCAGGCAGAGAAGAAAGTAGCGCTGGCATGAACGGTTTCTTACCCACCCTGCCGCAGCTTCTGGTGACGGACGCGGTGAAGGCGGCACTGTTGGAAGATCTGGGCCGCGCGGGCGACATCACCAGTCAGGCAACCATTCCACCGGATATAGGGGCAACCGCGCAATTCGTTGCCCGCAAGGCAGGCGTGCTGGCAGGGCTCGACCTTGCGCGGGAAGCGATGCGGCTCATCGACCCGTCGATTGTCTTTACCGCCCATCTGACCGACGGTGCGCGTCTGACACCGGGCATGGTGATTGCGGACGTGAGCGGTCCGGCGCGCGGCATCCTGTCGGGCGAGCGTGTTGCGCTGAATTTTCTTGGCCGCCTGTCAGGCATCGCATCAGCGACCGCCCGATTTGCTGATGCCATCGCGCATACAAAGGCACACATCGTCTGTACCCGAAAGACGACGCCGGGCCTGAGGGCGTTCGAGAAGTATGCCGTCAAATGTGGCGGCGGATCGAACCATCGCTTCGGCCTCGATGACGCCGTGCTGATCAAGGACAATCACATCGCCGTCTGCGGCTCGGTCGCCGAATCCATTCGCCGCGCCAAGGCGTTTGCCGGTCATCTCGTGAAAATCGAGGTCGAGGTCGACACGCTGGACCAATTGGGTCAAGCCATGCCGGAAGCCCCGGACGTGGTCCTGCTCGACAATATGACACCGGAGATGCTGCGCGAGGCCGTTGCCATCGTTGCCGGTCGCGCCCTGACGGAAGCGTCGGGCGGCGTTACTCAGGAGACGGTCGTTGCCATTGCCGAAGCCGGGGTCGATCTGATCTCGACGGGCTGGATCACCCACTCGGCACCGGTGCTGGATATCGGTCTCGACATCGACGTGGGGTGAGAAGGCTCAGCCGTCGTGCCTGATCCGATGCTTGTGGCGGATAACGGCGACCTTTGCCACCTTGCGGGCGGCAGGCTTGGGTGCATTCACATCGAGCCAGGCATGCCGGGCCTGCGGAGTAACCGAGAACAACGCTTTGAACGGCACTTCGGCAGTGGCCAATTGCTCCGCATACCCGAGCACTGGTGCATCCGGGTCAACGCTCGGGTCCGCCTTCGGTAGCTGCGCCTGAATGAGCACATCCGTTGGCTCGCCGGTTGGCTTCAGGAGAGGTGAATTGGCACCATGCGAGCCAGCCTTGTCGGTGCGCGGCGTTGACAGTTGAGCCGATTTGCCGGGCACGGACGCGCTAGTCCCCGGAGCAAGTTCGGCATGTGGTGATGCGCCAGATGATGAATTCGGCAACTCGACGGGCATGGTCTGCACCGGGTTGGTGCCATCGTGCATGGCTCTGCCCAACCGATCGGCCTTCAACGCCTTGAATGTCTCTGGTCCCGGGACAGGCGGCAGCAGCGGCTGGCGCGTCGGGACAGAGCCCGTGGTCAGCATAGGATCATCGGCAGTTGACCGTCTTGCCGATTTTGGCATGTCGCGGGGTGCAAGCGCTTCGGCCCCGCTGCCCGTCAACACCTGAGCGGAATCCGAGGCCCTCTTGGCAACGATGACACTATCCCGGTCGGTCTTGCCTGACGCAATGGCCTGATCGACGTCGCGACCGGATTGCGCTGAAACGGATGGCTGGGCGCTTGCCGACAGTGATGTCGTATCCGCGATCTGGATTTCGGCTTGTGAGCGACGCGCAGCGAAACGTTCGAACTCGTCGACCCAATTGTGCCCGGCAGCAACAAAGTCAGCCTGCCGTGGACCAGACGAAATGCCTGTCGGCCAATGGCGCCAGGCAGCCTCCAGCCCGATGACCGAATAGGCAGCCGCACTCATGAAACACGCTGCGATCAACCTGCGAATGAGACCTGTGCTCTTGGCCATAGACGTACGCCGATCCACTCAACCGTCGGGCCAGATGCCCTTCCCAGACGAAAGCGAGTGAACGGACGCACGTCGTCTGCGGGCCTCCTGCACAGGACACCCTGAGACGCATTGTCAACTTGGTAACCTTGAAATTACGTTAATGAGAGACGAGCTCTGAGCAGGCTCTTGATGGCTTCTATGGCGGAAAACGGCCCATTTGACGTTTCAAGCAGGCGGGCCAGATCCACGCTTGCGGCACCCTCAACGCCAAATCGCCTTAAAGTTCCGTCTCTTACCCATTGCGCGGCTTGCGCGGCCCGACGTGTACTTCGTGTTCCATTTGATAGCGACTGTTGCCTGCGCGCAACAATCGTCGCAACGAGTTCGTCGATACCCGCTCCTGTCGCAGCTGAAATGGCCAGCACAGGCGTCTCGCCATGAACCGGATTCGCGAGCGACAAGGCTCCTGCGACGTCGGCGGCTGCCCGTCGCGCGGCATCTCCCATATCCGCCTTGGTCACCGCGACGATATCCGGCAGCTCCATGATCCCGGCTTTCATGAACTGCAGACTATCACCCGACCCCGGCTGGATCAGCAGCAGGACGGTGTCGGCCACACATGCAATGTCGCCTTCGGACTGCCCGACACCAACGGATTCAACGAGAACCAGATCGTAAACGGCCCGCATCAGGACGACCGCCGCGATAGCGTGGTCGGAGAGCCCGCCAAGCCGATCCCGCGCGGCCATCGAGCGCACGAAAACCCCGCCGTCGTCCGGATCAGTCCGCAACCGGGTCCGATCGCCCAGCAGCGCGCCACCTGAAATCTGGCTCGACGGGTCAACCGCGACGACGCCGACAGTCTGCCCCGCCGCACGGGCGTGCTGGATAAGCCTGCTTGTCAATGTCGATTTGCCAACCCCCGGCGGACCGGTCAGCCCGAGCACGTCACCAAAAGGGTCAGCGGCAGCCTCATCAAGCAGATGCGTGAGATCTGGGTCGCCTTCGGCCGTTTCAATCAACCCAAGCGCCCGGGCAACAGCCGACTTTCCGCCAGCCCGGAGCAGTTCGAGCGTTGGTATGCGGTATCTGGAAGCGGCGGAATGTGACATGAGCGGCGAGAAATCGAACAACAGATCCGGGTTTGACGAGAGTCGATTATAGACGCCGCCTCGCACGATTGGCGAGCTGTGCTTTATGCCACGGTTAGGGTCAGTTCTCGGATTTGTATCGCCGATCCAATTGTTGAGCCAGGGCGCATCCAACGATACAAATGGAAAGACAATTTAACAATTAATACATCATTTAATATAATTCTATTTTTGCATCTGAATTCCAATTCGTCTCCTGCGCTTTTCCGGGCAAATCCCTCGCAATCGAACTCGCTGGCTCCCCTCTCTAGGACAGGACAGGTTGCAGTAATGGCATCAGACATCTCGACTCTACCGACCGGTATCGGCGCCAAACTGATGCTTGTCCTGACGGCCAGCTTGGCAATCAGCACCGCCGCCATCGGATTTATTGGGTACAGGCAGCAGGTCAGCTTGAATCAGGGTGCCGTGGACTCGGCCCTGCATCGCCGATTTGATACGGTTGCTTCCGCTTTCAGGCAACGCGGACTCATCGCCGAGGCGACGGCAATCAGTGTGGCCAACAATCCCGCCGTCGGTGAGGCCCTCGCTCACAAGGATCGTCCGGCGCTTCTCGCCGCCATGAAGGACAACTTCAGTCAGATCAAGCAGACGTTGGGTATCGACACCTGGACCTTTCACAATACAGAGGGCGTGGCAATCGCCCGCATGCATGCCCCCGACAAGTTCGGCGATAACGTGACCGCCCGTCGCCACCTCGTCGAGGATGTCCTGAAAACAGGCGAGGTCAAATTCGGCATTGAGCCGGGCCTGAGCACCCTCGCGATTTTTGCAACGGTCCCGACACGCTATCAGGGTGCAATCGTCGGACTGACCGATCTGGGAGCGGCAATTGATACCGGATTTCTGACGTCGTTGAAGGCATCGAGCCACGCCGATATCGCCCTGCATCTGTCGCGGGACGCGACCTTCCAGACCATCGGAGCGACGTTTGAGGAGAAGACGCTGCTTGCGCCGGAAGACCTTCATAATGCGATGAGCGGCATGTTGCCGATGAAATCGTCGGTCCTCGGCTCTCGTCCGGTGGCCATTCTGGCTGGCCCCCTGAAATCATACTCCGGCACCCCGATCGGGGTCATCGAAGTATCAATGGACGTGAGCGACTATGCTTCCCTGCTGAACCAGTCGCTGATTTATCTGGCGGGCTCGGTTGCTTTAGTCACGTTGATTGGCATCATCGTGTCCTGGCTCATGAGCCGGAACCTGTCCGGCCCCATCGGGCAGTTGAACTCTGTCATGCTCACGCTGGCCGGTGGTCAGTACAATCTGCCTGTTCCCGGTCAGGAGCGTCATGACGAGATCGGGACGATGGCCCGCTCGGTTGAAACCCTGCGGCAAGGTGCGCTCGAACGCGAGCGCCTGGCCGAGGAAAAGCAGATCGATCAGGAGCGTCGCATCCTGCGAGGCACGCGCCGCGAGGAACTGATCGAGCAATTCTCGACCACGATCAAGACCATGGTGGAAAGCGTCAACTCGCATGTCTCAACCATGGAAACCAACGCCCGGCAGATGAGCCAGATGGCAAGTTCGACCACCCAGTTCACATCCAGCGCTGATCAGGCATCGCGGCAATCCTCACAAAACGTTCAGTCGGTGGCAACGGCATCCGAAGAACTGGCAGCTTCATCCGTCGATATCGCGGCCCGGATCGGCGAGACCAACGCGATTGTGTCGCGCGCCAACGCCGAGGCGGTTGACGCCAACAAGCGCATCAAGTCGCTGGCCGAGGCCTCAACCAAGATCGGCGACGTTGTCAGCCTGATCCGCTCGATTGCCGGGCAAACCAATCTGCTCGCGCTCAATGCCACAATCGAGGCAGCCCGCGCCGGTGAGGCAGGACGTGGCTTTGCCGTCGTCGCCAGCGAGGTCAAGGCGCTCGCGGACCAGACCGCCAAGGCAACCGATGAAATCGCACGCCAGATTGTCTCTGTGCAGCATGAAACAGGCACAGCTGTTGAATCCATTGAATCAATTGCCAACACGATGAGTAGCGTTGCCCAGTACGCCGAGGCCGTCTCAACAGCCGTTGAACAACAGCGGCAAGCCACAGCCGAGATTTCACGCAATGTGCAGTCAGTGGCGACCGGGACAGGCACCGTCGTCGAAACAATTGGTTCGGTGACAGAAACGGCGGCCAAGACGACCCAATCCGCCAGCAGCATTCTACATTCGACCTTCGAACTCTCGCAGCAATCCGGGATGCTTGGCGAGACAATCAATTCATTCCTTGAGGAAATCAGATCACTTTGAGACAGCGGGGCCTGAATAGCTTCGGTGCCTCCAGTCAGTGTTCACGCCAAAATGAGCCAACGCTGACTCCTTTGACCCGGTTGGATAGCGGCAGGTCAGGCGAACACCGGTCCGGTATAAAAAGCTTAGACTGCGAAGAATTGTTATTGTCTTGTTCAGAAGGCTCGCGCTAAACAACCTTAAATCAAGGGTTGAAGCGTGGAGGCTGCATGCATAAAAATCGATCGGGTTTCGTCACATCCGTTTGTGGCGTTGTCGCGACGCTTCTGTCGCTCTCCAGCCCGGCGGCTCAAGCCCTTGAATTTCAGGCCCATGGCAACACAATCTATGCGGTCGGCGTGATCAAGCCCGGCGACGAATTTAAATTCAAGGATTTCTTCAACAGTCTGCCGAAAGGGTCGGCCAAGATCGTCGACCTCGCCAGTCCCGGCGGTTTCATCATGCCCGCACTTGAGATCGCCCGCCTCATCCGCGCTGACGGTTTGACCACCTATGTTGACGCCAGCCGTTCATTATGTGCCAGCGCCTGCACTGTCCTTTTCGCAGGCGGAACCCAGCGTCATTACGTCAATGCGCCCGGTCAGGCTGGCCAACCAAAAGCCGGTACCGTCTTGCGCGGCCTCGGGTTCCACGAAGGCGGCAGCCCGTTGTCACAGGCTGCCGATCATTATTCCGGGCAAGCTTCGGCGATGGTGATCGATGCCTTCTATGAATTAGGCGTACCCGGCGCGGCTGACTTCGTCACCAAGGCCAGTCCGCGCCAGATCATGTTGCTCGACGGCGAAACAGCCAGGCGCATCGGCTTCGCCACAAGCCTGGCGAAACCCTGATCTGCTGCACCGGACGTAGTTGCCCGGTGCTCTCATCTGGTTGCCGATATTACCCTTGCGCCTTAAGGACGGCCTGTGCCGCTGCCAGACGGGCGATTGGCACCCGGAAGGGCGAGCAGGACACGTAATCAAGTCCGACTTTTTCACAGAAGTGGATCGACGCGGGATCGCCGCCGTGTTCGCCGCAGATGCCGAGTTTCAGGTTGGTACGTGTCTTGCGGCCACGCTCTGACGCGATCTGGACCAACTCGCCAACGCCCTCCTGATCGAGCGTAACGAAGGGGTCATGCTCGAGAATACCGCGACGCGTATAGGCACCGAGGAACTGGGCCGCGTCATCGCGCGACAGGCCAAATGTGGTCTGGGTCAGGTCGTTGGTGCCAAAGGAGAAGAATTCTGCCGTCTTGGCGATCTCGGCCGCCCGGAGCGCCGCGCGTGGCAGTTCGATCATTGTTCCAACCTGATACTCGACCGTGACGCCTGTTTCCCTGGCAACCAGGGCAGCAGCGGCGTCGATGGTGGTCTTGACCAGATTAAGCTCGGCGACCATGCCGACAAGAGGCACCATGATTTCGGGCACGACCGGCGAACCTGCCTTCCGCGCCGCAATCACCGCAGCCTCGAAGATCGCGCGGGCCTGCATTTCGTAGATTTCCGGGTAGGAAATCGCCAGGCGCACGCCGCGATGCCCGAGCATCGGGTTTTCCTCATGCAGCTCCGTCAACCGGTCCACGAGCTTGGCCGCAGGGACGTTCATTGCCTTGGCAACTTCAGCGATCTCGGCTTCCGTATGCGGCAGGAACTCGTGCAGTGGCGGATCGAGCAGGCGGATCGTCACAGGCAGCCCCTGCATGATCTCGAACAGTTCGACAAAATCCGCCCGTTGCATCGGCAACAGCTTGGCCAGCGCCTCCCGGCGTCCGGCTTCGCTCTCGGCCATGATCATCTCGCGCACGGCAATGATCCGATCGCCATCAAAGAACATGTGCTCCGTGCGGCAAAGCCCGATCCCTTCTGCGCCAAATTCGCGGGCGGCGCGAGCATCCGATGGCGTTTCGGCGTTCGCGCGAACCTTCATCCGGCGCGCTTTGTCCGCCCAGACCATCAGGCTCGCGAAATCGCCGGAGAGTTCGGGCTGCAACATCGGGACCTTGCCGATCAGCACCTGACCCGTTGCACCATCAATGGTGATGATGTCGCCCTTGGTCAGCTTGACCGGACCTGCCTGCAAGGTACCGGCATGGACATCGACGCGCAGCGTGCCTGCACCCGATACACAGGGCGTTCCCATCCCACGCGCCACAACGGCCGCATGACTGGTCATGCCGCCACGCGTCGTCAGAATACCTTCTGCCGCATGCATCCCGTGAATATCTTCCGGACTTGTCTCGGCCCGGACCAGGATGACCTTGCGACCTGCCTGCGCAGCGGCAACGGCTTCATCGGACGAAAATACGATCTCGCCTGTGGCTGCACCCGGCGATGCTGGCAAACCGGTCCCGAGAATTCGACGTTCGGCCTTGGGATCGATGGTCGGATGCAGCAACTGATCAAGGCTGGCCGGATCGATCCGCAGGATTGCCTCGCGCTCGCTGATCACCCCTTCCGCAACCATATCGACGGCGATCTTGAGGGCTGCCTTCGATGTCCGCTTGCCAGAGCGGGTCTGCAACATCCAGAGCTTGCCGCGCTCGATCGTGAATTCGAGATCCTGCATATCGCGATAATGCGCTTCGAGCGTGTCGCAGATCTTGATGAAATCGGCATAGGCCGCTGGCATCGCCGCTTCCAGCGACGGCTTGTCGGACCCGGCCCGCTGACGCGCCTGTTCAGTCAGATCCTGCGGCGTGCGCGTTCCAGCGACGACATCCTCCCCTTGCGCATTGACGAGGAACTCGCCGTAAAGGGCCTTTTCGCCAGTGGACGGATTGCGCGTGAAGGCGACGCCCGTGGCTGACGTATCGCCCATATTGCCAAACACCATCGCCTGAACGTTGACGGCGGTGCCCCAACTCTCCGGGATATCATTGAGCTTGCGATAGGTGATCGCGCGCGCATTCATCCAGGATGAGAACACCGCACCAATGGCGCCCCAGAGCTGCTCTCTCGGGCTCTGCGGGAACGGCTTGCCGAGTTCGTGCTCAATGAGGGCCTTGTAGCGCTTGACGATTTCCCGCCAGTCATCCGCCCCGAGATCCGTATCGAGGATGTAGCCCTGATCTTCCTTGAAGGTTTCCAGAACCTCTTCAAACTCGTGATGCTCAAGGCCAAGCACGACGTTCGAATACATCTGGATGAAGCGGCGATAGCTATCCCAGGCGAAGCGGTCATCTGCATCGCGCGCCAGCGCCACAACCGATGCATCATTGAGGCCGAGATTGAGCACCGTGTCCATCATGCCCGGCATCGAAGCGCGCGCGCCTGAACGCACCGACACCAGTTGCGGATTGGTGTCATCACCAAAGGTCCGCCCGGTCAAGCGCCCGATCTGTGTGAGCGCTGCTTCGACGGCAGCTTCAAGATCCGGGGGATAGCTCTGACCATTGGCGTAAAAATAGGTGCAGACTTCGGTTGTCACGGTAAAGCCTGGCGGCACGGGCAAACCGAGGTTGGACATCTCGGCGAGATTGGCCCCCTTGCCACCGAGCAGGTTCTTCATCGTGGCATCGCCTTCAGCCTTGCCATCACCGAACGTGTACACCCAACGCGTCATGAATCGCACTCCATCAAGCCAGTGATCCCAGGTGGCTCCTCCCGCACGTCATGCTGCAATGCGACACGGGTCGGCATTTGGCAAGCGAAACGAACGTCTGTATCCCATAATCCAGCGCAATTTGGTAAATCCTTGGGCAATAGGGCTCTTCGATGTACAAGTCCTTCATTTCATGCAATTTCTTGCGACTACCACGCAATTGGCAACGACGGCTGTTGGGCCGATCGCGGGGATGCCCCATCAAGACGGGGTCACGTTGAATTGAAGAATTTCACACCTGAGGCTTCAAGTTTCGCTTCGCTGAAATGTCTCCTTGAGATACGAACGCAAAACCGCCATCCTCAGGGCGCACAAGAATGGGTGATCCGTCTCGGACAACCGGGCAGGACGACAGGCCGTCTTGCCATCGGGAGCATGGGCTTTATGATCGTTACAAAGATGTTGACTTCGAAAATCGTCTATTCCGGCGCTCTCAACGCACCAGCCGCTTCAAGACAAACGACTCGATTCAGTCGAATGGTCATGGCGCTCGCAACATCGATGATTTTCTCGTGCGCTATGCTTCCCTTCGCACAGGCAAAACCTCTGCATCCCCTGTTCGATGAAGGCTACAATCTTCAATTTTCTGGCAGCTTTCTTGCAGCCCAATTGGCCAGCAAAGGCCATGATATCGAGGCGGCTGCGACCTACTATCACAATGCGCTGGCAGCAGATCCGCAAAATCCGCTTTTGATCCAGTCCGCCTTCCAGCTTTTGCTCGCCGATGGCCGAATCAAGGACGCGCTGCCTTTGGCAGAAAAGATCCTTGCCCGTGACAAGAACAATCATCTGGCGCGACTGACGCTCGGGATCGAAGCCTTCAAGCGCGGCAATTTCGAGCGTGCCCGTGCGAACTTTGCCCAGATGCAGCCGCGTCCCGACAGCAACGTTCCGGCCACGATCCTGGACCTGACATCCTCAATCCTGTCAGCCTGGGCGCACGAGGGGCAGAACGATCCTGAGTCCGCCCTCAAGGTCATTGACCGCCTCAAGGGCCCGCCGTGGTACGACGTCTTCAAGAATTATCACTCGGGGCTGATTGCCGAATTGGCCGGACGCAAGCCCGACGCGGCAAAACGACTGGCCGATGCCTATGGTCAGGATGCAACCGGGCTTCGTATCGTGGATGCCGAAGCTCGCAATCTCGCGCGTAATGGCCGCAAGGATGACGCCTTGAAGGTACTCGATGCCTTCAACAAGGATACGCCGGATCATCCCCTGGTGATTGCCCTGCGTAACGAGATCTCCGCAGGCACCGTGCCGCTGCCCCTCATCCAGTCGCCACAATCAGGCGCCGCCGAACTTCTGTTCGGAATCGGTGCTGCCATCGGGCGCGAAGGCGGTGAGGAAGTCGCAGCCGTCTATCTGCAACTTGCCATGTGGCTTGATCCGAAAGCCGAACTGCCGCTGATCACCTTGGCGTCGGTGGAAGGCCAACTGAAGCAATACGAAAAGTCGGTCTCGATCCTCGAGCAGGTGCCGCCGACCTCTACGTTGAAGCCGATGGTCGATATCCAGATCAGCCGCTATTACAACGTGCTCGAGAAATTCGACAAGGCCAACGAACGCCTGATCGGTCTAGTCAAGGCCAATCCGAAGGATATCGACGCCGTCATGACGCTTGGCGATGTCTATCGCGCCAACAAGAATTTCGCAGAGGCAGCCGATGTCTATACGCAGGCCATCGCGGCACTGCCCACTGTGACAAAGGCCGACTGGTCGCTGTTCTACTATCGGGGCATCTGTTTCGAGCGGACAAAACAATGGCCGAAGGCGGAAGCGGATTTCCTCCATGCCATTGAACTCAATCCGAAAGAACCGCACGTCCTCAACTATCTCGGCTATTCCTGGATTGACATGGGGCTCAACCTCGACAAGGGCCTCGATCTCGTCAAGCAAGCGGTCGATCTGGCCCCCGATGACGGCTACATCGTCGACAGTCTGGGCTGGGCCTATTACAAGCTCGGCCGCTTTGATGACGCGGTGCGCGAGCTTGAACGGGCCGTCCTGCTGAAGCCGGAAGATCCGGTCGTTAACGATCATCTGGGCGATGCCTACTGGCGCGTTGATCGCAAGCTCGAATCGACGTTCCAGTGGGCGCATTCGCGCGATCTGAAGCCCGAACCTGAGGATCTAGCCAAGACGCTGGAAAAGCTGAAGCATGGCCTGGTCGACGCCAAGGGTGAAAAGTCTGCCGAGACGCCTGTTCCGGCAACAACAGCTTCAGATGCACCGAAACCTGATGTGGCCGCACCAGCCGAGCCAACCAAGCCAGCCGAGACGGCTCCAGCGCCGGCGACCCCTGCCCCTGCGCCCGTATCTCCTGCACCTGCCCCGGACCAGTCGGCAAAGCCAGCAGATACGGCCCCTGCTGCACCGGAAAATCCGGCACCGGCTCCCATTGCGCCAGCACCAGCCGCTCCCTCGACACCCGTCGATCCCGCAGCTGGGTCGCAGCCCAAGCCCTGATCAGATCTCGCCTCGGTGGCAGACCCAGACGTCGACAGGACTGCAATCCGCACCCGCAAGGGTGTCTGATGGCAGTGGCCCGGCAGACGTCGGCGCGCCTGCCGATCCGGGTCGCGTCGTGCAGTCAGCGTCACCCTGTCGACAAACCAGCCAAGCCTTGATACTCCACGGCACCCAATGGCGCGCGTGCGCTCCTGACCCATATCGAGATTGCCACTATGCCCGATCTGCTTCTGGAACTGTTCTCCGAGGAAATCCCAGCGCGCATGCAGCGCAAGGCTGCCGACGACCTGAAGAAGCTGATCACCGATGGCCTTGTCGCCGCTGGCCTCACCTATGATGGCGCCCGCGGATTTGCCACGCCGCGTCGGTTGGCCTTGTCGATCACAGGCATCCCGAACCGCTCGCCCGATACACTTGAAGAACGCCGTGGCCCGCGTGTCGGCTCGCCTGACGGCGCAATCCAGGGCTTTTTACGCGGCGCAGGACTAACCTCGATCGATCAGGCCGAGGTCATCAGCGATGGCAAGAAGGGCGAAGTCTACGTTGCCCGCATCCACAAGCACGGTCGCGCTGCAATCGAGGTGCTTTCGGAGCTGGTTCCGCAGGTGATCCGCTCTTTTCCTTGGCCGAAATCGCAGCGCTGGGGATCCGGATCGCTGCGTTGGGTGCGCCCGCTGCATTCAATCATCTGCACATTTGGCCCCGAGACTGAGGAACCGGAGATCGTGCCGTTCGACGTCGACGGCATTCGCTCAGGCAACCAGACACGCGGCCATCGCTTCCTCAGCCCCGATGTGATCACGGTGAAGCGCTTCGATGACTATATCGCCAAGCTGCAAGCGGCCTTCGTCGTGCTGGATACTGACCGCCGCAAGGACATCATCCTGCATGACGCCAAGGATCTGGCGTTTGCCAGCGGTCTGGAACTGATTGAAGACGAGGCCTTGCTGGAAGAGGTCGCGGGCCTCGTCGAATGGCCGATTGTCCTCATGGGTGAGTTCGACGAGCAGTTTCTGGCAGTTCCGGGTGAGGTGATCCGCGCCACGATCCGCGCCAACCAGAAGTGCTTCGTGCTGCGGTCGCAGGGCGGTGACCAGGCGGTTTCGAACAAGTTCCTGCTCGTTTCCAACATTGTGCCGAACGATGGTGGCGATGCGATCCGGCACGGCAACGGCCGCGTCGTGCGCGCCCGCCTGTCGGACGCGCTCTATTTCTGGGAAACCGACCAGAAGGATCTGCCGGGCTACGAATCCGTTCCCGGCTCCCGGCTTGACCAGCGTATGGAGAAGATCCGTCGCCTGAACATCGTGTTCCATGAAAAGCTCGGCACGCAGGGTGCCCGCGTCGACCGGATCAAGCGACTGGCCGAAGAAATCGCCCCGCTCGTTGGTGCCGATCCGGCAAAGGCGGTTCGCGCTGCCGAACTTGCCAAGGCCGATCTGGTCACCGAAGTGGTCGGCGAATTCCCCGAGGTGCAGGGCCTCATGGGCCGCCGCTACGCCCAGCTTCAGGGCGAAGACGCCTCGGTCTGCGCGGCTATCGAGGATCACTACAAGCCGCAGGGACCGTCAGACCGCGTCCCGACCGATCCCGTCGCCATCTCCGTTGCCCTCGCCGACAAGCTCGACACGCTCGTCGGGTTCTGGGCGATCGATGAAAAGCCCACAGGCTCCAAGGACCCCTACGCCCTTCGCCGCGCAGCCCTGGGCGTGATCCGGATCATTCTGGACAATGGGCTGCGGCTAAATCTCGATCAGCTTTTTTCCGCTGCCTTCGTACTCCACAGTCACCATTTAAACGGCTCCAAAGAGATCCAATCGAGCGAGGATCTCCTTGCCTTCTTCCATGACCGCCTGAAGGTCCAGTTGCGCGAGTCTGGTGTCCGGCACGATCTCGTCGATGCAGTGTTGAGCCTGGCACCCCTCTCCCGCCCTGTCGGGCACCCTCTCCCGCAAGGGGAGAGGGGCATCCCGGCGACTGCGAGCACGCAGCTGAGCCCCTCTCCCCTTGCGGGAGAGGGTGGCCAACGGCCGGGTGAGGGGTCCAGAGACGCCGAGCCGGGAGATACCGCTGGAGCGACTGAACACAGCCCTGCCTCCAACGCCGATCTCCTGCTGATCGTGCGGCGTGTCGAGGCCCTGACAGCGTTCCTGGCAACCGAGGACGGCAAGAACCTGCTGGCCGGCTACAATCGCGCCGCCAACATCCTGAAGGCCGAGGAAAAGAAATCCGGCGAAACCTTCGGCGGCGGGATCGATTTTGGTCGACTGGAGGAAGACGCCGAACTGGCCCTCGCCAAGGCGATTGAACACGCAATGCCCTCGGTGAAGGCAGCGCTCGCGGTCGAGAATTTCGCCGCGGCCATGACGGCGCTGGCGGCCCTGCGCGCGCCTGTCGATGCCTTCTTTGAAACAATCCTCGTCAACGCACCCGATCCGGCCCTGCGCCTCAACCGGTTGAAGCTGCTGACACGGATTCGCGAAGCCTGTCACCAAGTCGCCGATTTCTCGAAGATCGTCTGAACCGGTCTGACGCCTGAAATTCAGCCAGGCTGTCATCTTGAATCCACCCACCCGCTGCATATCTGCGCAATGGACAGTCGTCCAAGATAGCGGGTGGAGAGAGCGATGAAATACAAGCAGCTAGGTGGGACCGGCCTGTTCGTGTCGGAGATCTGTCTTGGAACCATGACCTTCGGCGGCAATGAAGACGCCGGGATGTGGAAGGCCATCGGCGCGCTGGGACAGGGCGAGGTCGACGGGATCGTCAGCCGCGCACTCGGCGCAGGCGTCAATTTCATCGATACCGCCGATGTCTATTCCTTCGGCATGTCGGAGCGGCTGACCGGACAAGCGCTCAAAAACCTTGGCGTCAAGCGCAAGGACGTCGTCATCGCCACCAAGGCCTTCGGCGAAATGGGTCCCGGCCCCAATGATCGCGGCGCCTCGCGCGGCCACATCATGGACAGCGTTCAGGGCAGTCTCGAGCGGCTGCAAGTCGATCACATCGATCTCTACCAGATCCACGGCACCGACGCGATCACACCCATCGACGAGACGCTGCGCGCGCTTGATGACCTCGTCCATCAGGGCCTGGTTCGCTATGTCGGCGTCTCGAACTGGCAGGCCTGGCGCATCGCCAAGGCGCTGGGCATTTCGGAAGCCAAGGGTTACGCCAGGTTTGACACGTTGCAGGCCTATTATTCCATCGCCGGACGCGATCTGGAACGCGAACTTGTGCCCTTGATCAACTCGGAAAAGCTGGGCCTGATGGTCTGGTCACCGCTGGCAGGTGGCTATCTCTCCGGCAAATACGGTCCGGGCACAGCGACACCCAATAATTCCCGCCGTGTCGCCTTTGATTTCCCACCCGTCAACAAGGATCGCGCCCATGACTGCATCGCCGTGATGCGTGAGATCGGAGATGCCCATGGCGTCTCTGTCGCCCGCGTCGCACTGGCCTGGCTGCTGGCCAAGCCGCATGTCATGAGCGTCATCATCGGGGCCAAGACGACGGAGCAGCTCGACGACAATCTGGCCGCCATCGACCTGACCCTGTCAGCGGATGAACTCACGCGGCTTGACGCGGTCAGCAGCCTGCCTGCAGAATACCCCGGCTGGATGCTGGAACGTCAGGCCGCCGCCCGTCAGCCCAAGCCGTTCGTGAAGCCACCCGCAGCTTGAGAGCAGACCAAAGCAAGTGATTGCCTTCCCGAGGTGGCGTCCTCACTGGAACGCCACCTCGTCGAAGCTGCGCAGCTTGCGCGAATGCAGCTTTTCGCTCGGCATCGCCCGCAACTTTTCCATCGCCCGGATGCCGATGGCCAGATGCTGGCTGACCTGTCGACGATAGAAATTCGTCGCCATGCCCGGCAGCTTCAATTCTCCGTGCAACGGCTTGTCGGAGACGCAGAGCAACGTGCCGTATGGAACCCTGAAACGATAGCCATTGGCGGCAATCGTGGCGGATTCCATGTCGAGCGCAATGGCGCGCGACTGGGAGAGCCGATAGACGGGGCCGGATTGATCGCGCAGTTCCCAGTTCCGGTTGTCGATGGTGGCAACCGTCCCCGTCCGCATGACCGATTTCAGCTCCCAGCCGGTCAGGCCGGTGACTTCCTCGACCGCTTCTTCCATCGCCACCTGGATCTCCGACAGGGCCGGGATCGGCACCCAGGCCGGCAGATCGGCGTCAAGCACGTGATCCTCGCGCACATAGGCATGCGCGAGCACGTAATCACCAAGCTTCTGGCTGTTGCGCAGGCCTGCGCAGTGGCCGAGCATCAGCCACGCGTGCGGGCGCAGTACCGCGATATGGTCGGTGATCGTCTTGGCATTCGAGGGGCCAACGCCGATGTTGACCATCGTGATCCCGCCGTTGTCGGGACGCACCAGATGATAGGCTGGCATTTGCGGCAGTCGATTGGGTGCCGCGCCCGACGAGGCTTGCGTCTCGCCCGCAAGGGTAACAACATTTCCCGGCTCCACGAAGGCCGTGTAGCCGCTCGCCGGATCTGCCATCTGGGTCCGCGCATAGGCGATGAACTCGTCCATGTAGAACTGATAGTTCGTAAAGAGCACGAAGTTCTGGAAGTGCTCCGCCGCCGTCGCCGTATAGTGTTGCAACCGGTGCAAGGAATAATCGATCCGTGGTGCCGTGAAGGGGGCCAGAGGGTCCGGCACGCCCGGTGCGCTGCCATAGACGCCATTGACGATGGCATCATCTGTAATCGCGAGATCCGGCACATCGAACACATCCCGCAAGGGCCGGCCGAGCCGTTCTGTCAGGTCAACCGAGACTTCCACATCGGCAGGCAGCGCGAAATGCAGCGGAATGGGTGTCGCTGACCGACCCACGTTAATGGGAACGGCGTGATTGCGGATGATCAGCCCCAATTGCTCGATCAGGTACTTGCGAAAGAGATCCGGTCGCGTGATCGTGGCCCCGTAAAGACCGGGTGCATGGACAAAGCCATAGGCAAGCCGGGAGTCCAGTCGCGCATAACTGTCTGTCTCGACACGCACTTCCGGATAATAGGCATGGATGCGGCCACGCACATGCGCGCCGTTGAGAATGGCGCGAAATTCGTCGGTCAGTCGCCCCGTTTCCTCCCGGTAGATCTCGACCAGCCGATCAACGGCCCGATCGGGATCGGAAAAGGATTGAAAATCGCTCTGCGCGCGGTCGGGCTCCGAAATGATCATCCCAGTCATCTTTCAGTCTGAACTGCCCACATTTATGGCACGATTCGAGGCGGAAATGTTGCCGCTGATAGGTCCTGACCTCGCTAAATCGCCCGGCGCACCGATCGCCTGACTGGCCGTGTCGGAGCAACCCGGCGCGTTATGCTTAATAGAGTATTGAGATAAAACACAAATTTTGGTTTCGCGATTTAACTTGGCCTTTACCGTCCGTAAGCGAGGATCAGGACCTGTTCTCGCGTAACCTTTTTCGAGTAGCCCAATGACAGTTTTGCGTAAAGCGGCGACGGGACGTCCAAATCGCCGCGCGATCGGCACATCGGAAGGTGACGTGACACGGGCGGACCTGCCGCTCGACAAGATCCTGATAGGCGATTGTGTTGCCGAACTGTCGCGTCTGCCGACAGGGTCGGTCGATGTCATCTTCGCCGATCCACCGTATAATCTGCAGCTTGAGGGTGCCTTGCACCGGCCCGACCAGAGCCTCGTCGATGCCGTGGATGATGCCTGGGACCAATTCGACAGCTTCGAGGCCTATGACGCCTTCACGCGTGCCTGGCTGCTTGCCTGTCGTCGGGTGTTGAAGCCGAATGGCACCATGTGGGTCATCGGCAGCTATCACAATATCTTCCGTGTCGGTTCAATCCTGCAGGACATCGGCTACTGGGTTCTCAATGATGTGATGTGGCGCAAGACCAACCCGATGCCCAATTTCAAGGGACGTCGGTTCCAGAACGCACACGAGACCCTGATCTGGGCCGCCCGCAGCCAGGAAGGCAAGAAGTACACGTTCAACTATGATGCCCTGAAGGCCTTCAACGAAGATGTGCAGATGCGTTCGGACTGGATCATTCCGATCTGCACCGGTGGCGAACGGTTGAAGGATGAGGCGGGCGACAAGCTGCATCCGACCCAGAAACCGGAATCCTTACTGTACCGCGTCCTGATCGCCTCGACCCAGCCCGGCGACGTCGTGCTCGATCCCTTCTTTGGCACCGGCACAACGGGCGCGGTGGCTCGGCGACTTGGCCGGAATTTCATCGGCATCGAACGTGACCCGGTTTACGCCGAAGCAGCAGAAAAGCGCATTGCGGCAATCGAGCCAGCTCCCATCGAGAGCCTGGAACTGCTGCGCGGCAAGAAGGCGGAAGTGCGTATCCCCTTCGGATCCTTGATCGAGGCCGGGCTTGTCCAACCGGGCGAACGTCTCTGCGATCAAAAGAGCAAGTATTCTGCCGTCGTTCGCGCCGACGGATCCATCGATGCCAATGGCATCCTTGGCTCGATCCATCGCGTTGGTGCGCTGGTTCAGGGTCAGGAAGCCTGTAACGGCTGGGTTTTCTGGCACGTGCGCCGGGCGGGCAAGCTGATTGTCATCGATGATCTTCGCAAAGAAGCGCGCGTCGGCCTGACAGATGCGTCGTAACGCCAGCCGTTATCTTCTATCGAAAAGATCCCAGCACAGTGTTTTTTTGCGATTGAAGGATAAAACAAGAAAATTAACTATCGCTGTTTAGATAAAAAAGCCTCCCCAAAAGGGGAGGCTGTATCGTAATATCTTAAATTATTTGAACTCATTAAAATACTATATCGTACTGCCACGATCATCTATTCAATGACCGCAGCCTCGTGATACAGGCTATTCACGAATTTTATGTGACATTGGGACGTTCGCCGGACTGGGGCACCATATCCCCTGGGTGCCGTGCGCGTTTATGCCCGCGATTATCTCAGGGCAGCGCTGATCACCTTGCGCATGATGGTCGGTAGAGCCTCCTGATCAAGATCGGATGCATGTGCCCACCAATGGTCTGCCGGCGCGGGCGTTTCCTGCGGAACCCGCGCGACACGCACGCTCATGAGCAGGCGGAAATGCGTAAAGATATGCTCGACGAGATCATCACGGATCTCCCAGTCCGCCGGAAATGGCGGTGACGGGTCCGACGCTGCAGGCAGTTCACTTCGCTTCCGGCTCGTCTCCCAGCCGACGTTGGGGACCTCCGTCATGCCACCCAGCAAGCCCCGGGGTGGCCGACGTCTGAGCAGGATTGCACCATCGGTTCGAATGGCAACGAAGGCGACACCATCCCGGGTCGGACGCTCGGACTTGGGCTGCTTGACCGGGTAGCGCTCCGCGTCGCCTGCTTTGGCCGCAGCGCATGCTTTCAGCCATGGACACAGGGCACAGGCAGGCTTGGTCGGCGTACAGATCGTTGCGCCCAAATCCATCATGCCTTCGGCGAATTCGCCTGACCGGCGTTCCGGCGCGAAAGTGGCCAGCCTCGCCCGGATCAAGGGTTTGGCGCTCGGCATAACGGTTTCGATGGCAAACAAGCGCGTCACCACACGCTCGACGTTGCCGTCGACGACCAGTGCCGGGCGACCGAAGGCAATCGAGGCTATGGCTGCGGCCGTGTAGGGGCCGATACCCGGCAACGTCAGCAGATCTGCCTCGGTATCGGGAAAGCGACCGCCGAACCTCGTCATGATCTCATGCGCCGCCCCCTTGAGATTGCGCGCCCGGGAATAATATCCGAGCCCCGCCCAAGCCTTCATCACGTCAGCCTCATCGGCGGCGAAGAGATCTGCAACACTGGGCCAACGGGATGTGAAGGCGTTGAAATAGCCGATCACGGCGGCAACGGTCGTCTGCTGCAACATGATCTCGGAAATCCAGACGCGGTAGGGATCTGGTCGCATGCCCCGAGCACGATCCGGCGGCGCAATCCGCCACGGCAGCTTGCGATGCTGGCGATCATACCAGTCAAGGAGATCGGTAGCCGAGGGCGAAGGTGGTTTCGAAGAAGCTGGCATCGGCACAGTTTTGCCCGGTTTGTGTGGTGATGGAAAGAAAGGACGCTGATGAACTCACAGGATTGACACCGGTTTGCGGTCGATTGTTCCGGTCGACTGGTGCCGCGCCGCAAAAAATGCCATTCTGTCGGGGCGTTGGTTGGATATTGTGACAAATCGGGACCGGAAACTGGAACCACCAAAATGAGTGACAGTCCGTCTGATCCCTCGGTCACAAACGAGGCAAACGCGCTAGCGAAACGCCGAAAGCGCGGTGCTCAGCCGATCGCCGATCTGATCGGCGGCATGCTCGCGCCTGCTGCCCGAAAGCGTGGCTTTGCGTCGGTCGACCTCTTTGCCTATTGGCCCGACATTGTCGGACCCTCTTTTGCCGACTTCACGCAGCCCGAGCGGCTATCCTGGCCGCGTCGGCTTGAAGATGGCGGCGAACAGGGGTTCGAGCCCGCGACCTTGACTGTCCGCTGTGAGGGCGCGCGCGCGCTTTTGCTGCAATATGAAGAACGAGCAATTGTCGAACGCATCAACGCGATCTTCGGTTTCCGGGCCATCGCCAAACTGCGTATCGTGCAAATGCCCATATCGCACATAGGCTTGGCCCGCCGGGCACCGCTCCCGCCGGTCCCGGAAGCCACAGAGCGACAATTGAAGCAGGACGTGGCCGGGATCGAGGATAGCGGATTGCGCGAGGCTCTGCTCAAGCTGGGCCGCGCCATCAAGGCAACCCAGTCCGTCAAAGCGAACAAGCAGATGTGACTGACATTTCCGTTGAACTCCGGGGAGAATTGTTTAGACCGGAGCAAACTTGGGCCTGAGGGTCCGACTACGACAAGGATGAGTAAAAGTGCTTTTTTCACGCCGCCGTTTTGTCACTTCATCCGTCGCCGTTGCGTCTGTCGGCAGCACCCTCGCCTTGGCCGGTTGCGGCGATAGCAAGGATAGTGTCGATGTGAAGGAATTGCTGAAGCCGGGTGCCTTGCCGGAGATGAGTCTGGGCAAGGCTGACGCTTCGGTGACAGTGGTCGAGTATTCCTCGCTCGGTTGTCCGCATTGTGCGGCCTTTGCCGAGGAGGTCTTCCCGCACCTGAAGGCGGATTATATCGACAAGGGCAAGGTTCGGTATATTTCCCGCGAGTTTCCGCTCGATCAGATCGCGGCTGCCGCAGCCATGCTCGTCCGGTGCGCGCCGCAAGATAAATATTTCGAGATGCAGGACCTGTTCTTCACGACGCAGGATCGCTGGCATGTCCCGCAAAACTCGGTGGATGCCCTGTTCGCTCTGGTCAAACAGGTCGGATTTACCCGCGACAGCTTTGAAGCCTGCCTGAAGGACCAGAAGTTGCTTGATGGCATCACCGCGGTCCATGATCGAGGGGCAAACGTGTTCCAGGTGAATGCGACGCCGACATTCTTCGTCAATGGCAAGAAGGCCGAAAACTTCTACTCCGTCGCAGGCGTTGATCAGACCCTGTCGGGTCTTGTCGGAAGCTGACGCGCGGATCGGGTCCGAACACGCGCTGACAAGACCCAAACATCTGTTTTGATTGCACGATTACAAAGAGGGACTGCCGATGTCACAACTGCGGAAACTGCTGCTGTTAGGTGCGATTCTCCTGTCCGGTGCCAACCTGGTCGCGACGACTGTTTCTGCTGAGGAAACAACACCTCCCGCCCAGTCAGCCGCCCCGGCCCCGCAACAGACACCTGCGCCTTCTGCTGCTGCTCCGGGTGCGTCCGCGCCTGCCGCGACCGCAGAGGAGGCTCCGCCGCTCAACGTCGATGTCGCCGACCTCATGGCGCCCGGCAAGCTGCCGGAGATCATCATGGGAGATGACAAGGCACCGGTCACGATCGTCGAGTATCACTCGATGACCTGCCCGCACTGCTCGCATTTCGCCAAGACTGTATTGCCGACGCTGGAAGACAAATACATCAAGACCGGAAAGGTCCGTCTGGTCCTGCGCGCTTTCCCGCTGAACCAGCTCGATGCCGTCGCCTTCCTGCTGCTGCGTTGCCGCCCGACGGACGCCTATGTCGCCAATGTCAAGTATATGTATGACACCCAGCAAGCCTGGGCCTATAGCGACCACCCAAAGGAAGCCGTCATGGCGATGGCGCAAAAGATCGGTTTTACACAGGAAACCTTTGAGACCTGCTTGAAAGACGATGCCATTTGGGATGGTCTGAGAGAAGTTGCGAAAAAGGCGGACGAAACCTTCAAGGTCGATGGTACACCGGCCTTCTTCATCAATGGAACACGTCAGGCCTCCATGTCGACCGTGGACGATATGGAAAAAGCCCTGGTGCCCTTTATCAAGAACTAGCCTCTTCGCCGCTCGTCAATTGTCTTGAGGCATGCGGCCAGATGGTGCCGGACCGGCCTCAAGAGGATTGGGATCGCGTGAAGTTTACGAAGCTCAAGCTGTCCGGCTTCAAGACGTTCGTTGAACCGACCGAGTTCCTCATCGAACCCGGCCTGACGGGCGTCGTGGGACCAAACGGCTGCGGCAAATCCAATCTTGTGGAAGCCCTGCGCTGGGTCATGGGCGAGAATTCCTACAAGAACATGCGCGCGTCCGGCATGGATGACGTGATCTTTTCCGGCAGCGGACGCCGCCCGGGCAGGAATACCGCCGAAGTCGCGCTGTTTCTCGATAATTCCAGCCGGATGGCGCCCGCCGCCTTCAATGACGCCGATGCGCTGGAAGTAACACGGCGGATCGAGCGCGAGGCCGGCTCCAATTACAAGATCAATGGCCGCGACGTCCGGGCGCGCGACGTCCAACTGCTGTTTGCTGACGCCTCCACGGGGTCACGGTCTCCAGCGCTCGTCCGCCAGGGCCAGATTGGCGAATTGATCGCCGCCAAGCCAACCAGCCGCCGCGCTATTCTCGAAGAAGCGTCGGGCATTTCCGGCCTGCACAGTCGGCGCAACGAGGCGGAAATCCGGTTACGGGCGGCAGAAACCAACCTCGACCGGCTTGAAGACGTCCTGAACAGTCTGGATACCCAGATCGAAGGCCTGTCGCGGCAGGCGCGGCAGGCCGGTCGCTACAAGCATATTTCTGCCGATATTCGGGCCGCAGAAGCAGCTGTCGCGTATCTTCGCTGGGTCACGGCCCGTCAGCAGGTGTCCGACGCCGAGGAGCAACTGGCAATCGCCGACAAGGCCGTCATCGAGGCCGCTTCCCGACAGGCCACCGCTGCGAAGGAGGCTGCCATTGCCGCCCACGGCCTGCCTGGCTTGCGCGAAGCGGAAGCACGAGCCGCAGCTGCCTTGCAGCGACTGAAACTGGCCGCAGGCGAACTCGATGCGGAAGAACGGCGCGTCAACGAGCGGCTCGCCGAGCTTGCCCGCCGCCTCGCTCAACTGGCTGAAGACCGGGTGCGCGAAGACCGGATGGCGAGCGACATGGTCGAGGCCATCGAACGACTGGACGAGGAAGCCGAGGATCTGGCGGCGGGTGACTTCGATAGCCGTGAACGCGCCGAAGAGCTAAACGAGCGCGTCCGCAACGCTGAGGACAAGCTGGCCGCATCCGAGCGCGTTCTGGCGGATCTGCAAGGCGAAGCGGCCCAATTGGAGGCTCGCCGACAGGAACTCGAACGTGTCCGCAGTGAAACGGCGGGTCGCATTGCCTCACTGACCGCGCAGGCCGAAGCGATTGCCGCTGAGCGTCAGCAGTTGATCGGCGAGATCGAGGATATTCGCAGCAGCGACGAAGCCGTGTTTCGGCTTGAGGCAGCTGTTGAAGCCGTCATCGAGGCGGAAAGCGCCGTCGCGGCAACTGAAGAAGCCGCCCGCGCTGCGCGTGATGCCGTGGAAGCCCTCCGCCTGCCATTGGCTGCCAGCGAACGCGAAGTTGACCGGCTGGATTCCGAGGCGCGCACCCTGACCAAGATGCTGTCGCTTGACGGGCTTGGCCTTTGGCCGCCAATCATCGACCAGATCAATGCGCCATCGGGCCTGGAAACAGCGCTTGGCGCGGCACTCGGCGACGACCTCGACGCGTCGACAGATACGGCTGCTCCCATCCACTGGGGCGAACCGGGTGAGCACACCGCAGACCCGCCGTTGCCAGAGGGTGTCACGCCGCTGTCCACTCTCGTGACCGGCCCGAAACTCCTGACCCGTCGCCTTAATCAATTGGGTCTCGTCAGTCAGACCGATGGTCCGAGGCTGCAACGGTCGCTGAAGCCGGGACAACGGCTCGTCAGTCGCGAAGGTGATCTGTGGCGCTGGGATGGCCTGAAATCCGCCGCCGATGCGCCAACGGCAGCCGCCCGCCGGTTGGGTGCTCGAAATCGCCTGGCAGAAACAGAGACCGAACTGGCCACAGCACGCGAACGACGGGATGCGCATCGCCGGCAGGCGCAGGAGGCACGCGCCCATGTCGATCGCTGTGATTCGGAAGAACGCAGCCGCCGCGACGCTCTGAAACTGGCCCGCAAGCGTGAAGCCGATTGCCGCGACGCACTCGGCAAGGTCGAGAAGGCGCTCGCGCAATTGACGAATCGGCTGGCCGCCGTCACCGAAGCCGAAGGTCGCATCAGCGCCGCCATCTCCGAGGCAGACGCTCGCCGCCAGCAGGCAGATCTCGAACTCGTCGCCCTGCCACAGCCGACAGGCCTTGCTGAGCGCCTCGCCCTGGCCCGCGCCGAGGTACAGGGCGACCGGGGCACGCTTGCCGAGGCCAGGGCTGCGTTGGCCAGTGTCGTACGCGAGGCCGATATCCGGCAGCGTCGTCGCGATGCCATTGCACGCGAACGCCAGAGCTGGCTGGAGCGCGCGGCGAATTCAGCGAACCAGATTGCCGTACTCGATGCGCGTCGCACCGAATCCGAGGCGGAACGTGATCAGTTGATCGACCGACCTGATGAGATCGCTGTCAGTCGTCAGCGACTGATCGCCAGCATCGATACGGCCGAGAAGGCGCGCACCGAGGCGGCAGATGGGCTGGCCCGTGCCGAGCGCAACCAGGCCGAACTTGATCTCGGAGCACGCGCTGCCCTCGACGGACTATCAACAGCCCGCGAGGCAAAGGCACGCGCCGAAGAACGATACGTCGCCTTGCGCGGACGCCGCGATGAAATCGAAAGCCAGATCGGAGAAGCCTTCCAGTGTCCGCCGGGCGGGCTTGCGGCCTTGAGCGGATTGAAGAGCATCCCCGATCCGAAGGAGGTTGACGCCATCGAATCGCGGCTGGAACGCCTGAAGGCCGAGCGCGAACGGCTGGGCGCGGTCAATCTGCGGGCAGAAGATGAGGTCAAGGAGGTCACCGAGCGGCGCGATGGCCTGGCCAGCGAACGGGACGACCTCATCGAAGCCATCAAGCGGTTGCGTCAGGGAATCCATGCGCTCAATGCCGAGGCACGGGGGCGATTGCTCGGGGCCTTCGAGACGGTCAACACGCATTTCCGGGAGCTGTTCACGGTGCTCTTTGGCGGCGGCACAGCCGAATTGCAATTGGTGGAATCGGATGATCCCTTGCAGGCTGGACTGGAAATTTATGCCAGACCGCCCGGCAAGAAGCCCTCGACCATGACCCTTCTATCCGGCGGCGAACAGGCCCTGACGGCACTTGCCCTGATTTTTGCCGTCTTTTTGACCAATCCGGCACCAATTTGCGTGCTGGACGAGGTGGATGCGCCGCTGGATGATGCCAATGTCGAACGCTACTGCGATCTGCTTGACGATATGGTCAGTCGCACCGAGACCCGCTTTGTCGTCATCACCCACAACCCGATCACCATGGCCCGCATGGACCGGCTTTACGGCGTGACAATGGCTGAACGCGGCGTATCGCAACTGGTCTCGGTGAACCTGGAAGTCGCCGAACGTATCCTCGAAGCCAGTTGAGGCAAGACGCCCGAAATTTGACCGGAGACGTCTTCGAGTCCCTACTTTAGCGGCACACAAGAGATCTTTTGTCTTAACACCCTGATTTATAAGACGATTTTTTGCACAGTTGTGGGACCTTCCGTTCTTGACAGCTGCATGTCACGCCACTATGGTGCGCCCGGTTTCGGGGGTCTTGGCCCTTGTCAAGCTTCACTCTAACCCGTGCTTTCTGCAGATTGATCTGATCGGTTCGTCCGCCAGTTCGTTGCAAAGGCTCTTGACGTTCGGAGGAGCCTGACTTGGCTGCAGATAAACCCGATCCGGCAGACGACCTGGCTCAGCGACGTGAGCGTCTCTCCGCAGAACTGGCCCGAATAGAGGCCAGCTTGCAGCAGGGGCCACGCAAGTCGACGGGATGGGGCGAAGCGACGAAAATAGCATCCGAATTTGTAGCCGGAATTGTCGTCGGCGTCGCTTTGGGCTTGCTATTTGACTGGTGGTTCGGCACAAGCCCGTTTGGATTGATCGTCGGGCTGTTGCTCGGCTTCGCCGCCGGGACACTGAATGTGCTGCGCGCCCAGGGTTTTGTTGCAGAAGCCGGTGCGAAATTACGGGGTGAGCCGCCGAAAGGTGCTGTGAACCCGACAAGGACAGACGATAAGGCTGACTGAACTGTCGCCCTATCCTGAAAGAGTTTGAGGCCGGTTTCTGACGGGCCACGCGATTTGAACGAGACGAAATGCCTTTGGTCCGGCTGGGATCGAGGGCGATGACAGGAGCCGACCGGTGGAAAACGATAGTGTTGTCGACCCGATCCATCAGTTCCAGATCCATGAATTGATTTCATGGCATCCGAACGGTGTGAATCTGTCGTTCACCAACTCCTCGCTGTTCATGCTGGTAACCGTTCTGGTTGCCTCGCTTTTCCTGATCCTGTCGACCTCGAGCCGGGCTCTGGTGCCGGGCCGGTCGCAGTCGATCGCCGAGATGTCCTACGAGTTTGTGGCGAACACGCTGCGCGACGCTGCCGGTCATCACGGCATGCAGTTCTTTCCGCTCGTCTTCTCGTTGTTCATGTTCGTGCTCGTTGCCAACCTGCTCGGCATGTTCCCCTATTTCTTCACGATCACCAGCCACATCATCGTGACCTTCGCGCTGGCGATGGTCGTGATCCTGACGGTGATCCTGGCCGGTATCTGGAAGCATGGGTTGAAGTTCTTCAATCTGTTTGTTCCGCACGGCGTTCCCATGGCCCTGATCCCGCTGGTGACTGCGATCGAGATCATCTCGTTCCTGTCGCGCCCGATCAGTCTGTCCGTTCGTCTTTTCGCCAATATGCTCGCGGGTCACATCACCCTGAAAGTCTTCGCAGGCTTCATCGTGACATTGTCGGCAATGGGTGGAATTGGAATTCTGGGGTCTATCCTGCCGCTCGCCATGGCTGTTGCCTTGACGGCGCTGGAATTCCTCGTCGCCTTCCTGCAGGCCTATGTCTTCACGGTCCTGACCTGCATGTATCTCAACGATGCGATCCATCCGGGCCACTAAAACCTGGATATCGTGACGTCCCACTCCGCTAATCGCCAACTCGATCAGTCAAAGATCAGTCCCCTAGAAGGAACTTAGTTATGGATCATACTTCCGCTGCGTACATCGGTGCTGGTATCGCCACTCTCGGCATGGGCGGCGCCGGCATTGGTCTCGGCAAC
Source organism: uncultured Hyphomicrobiales bacterium (assembly GCA_903930435.1). GTDB lineage: Bacteria > Pseudomonadota > Alphaproteobacteria > Rhizobiales > Ancalomicrobiaceae > CAIYYN01. The sequence continues at coordinate 98,174 of CAIYYN010000059.1, forward strand.
ATCTTCGGCAGCTACCTCGCTGGCGCGCTGCGCAATCCGGCTGCTGCTGATGGCCAGTTCGGCCGCCTGATCTTCGGCTTCGCCGTGACCGAAGCTCTCGGCATCTTCTCGCTCCTCGTCGCTCTGCTCCTCCTCTTCAAGTGAGAGCTCTCGGTTCGCTGCGGGGCAGCCGTGGCGGACAGTGACGACACCGATCAGACAGATGCTTTCGACTGGAGGCGTCTGTCTATCGATTTTCTAGGAACGCGCTGGTCCCTGACGAAACCGCTTTGGATTGCGGCTCGTTCGGGTGTGGTGCGGCAAGAATTCAGTGATCGACGTGCATCCTGGCATCGCGTTCGTGATGGATGGGAGCGCTGGATGCAGACCTTGATCAGCGTCGAGGCATGGGTCCGGTCATGTACATCGTGACAGAAACAATAACGTTTCCGGCAGCAGGCGGACATTCAATGGCAGAAACGACGACAACCACCGAAGTCGCCAAGGATACGCACGTCGAGATTTCATTCCCGCCGTTCAATTCGACGACGTTTGCGTCACAGCTCGTTTGGCTCGCGATCTTCTTTGGCGTGTTCTATCTGGTCATAGGCCGCATTGCGTTGCCGCGGATCTCCGAGATCCTGGAAACTCGTCGGTCCAGGATCGCCAAGGATCTAAGCGAAGCGGCGGGCCTGAAGCAGCAGACCGACGCAGCCATCGCAGCCTACGAAAAGGCGCTGTTGACAGCCCGTCAGAACGCCGCCGCCATTGCTGCCGAGACACGTGCAACCTTGACCGCTGACGTCGATGCCAAGCGGCACGCGGCTGAGGCCGAGCTGAAGGCAAAGCTTGTCACGGCTGAGGCCGAAATCGCGGCGATCAAGGCGAAGGCCCTGGCCGAAGTGAATGCCATCGCCCGCGAGACGGCATCGTCGGTCGTGTCGGCGCTGTCGACGGCGACGGTATCGGCTGAAGAAATCGCAGCGGCTGTCGAAAACGCGGCGGCACGTTAATAACAGGTACGGTGTCGCTGGTGGAAGCCGCGCGACGAACCTGTGTTTTATGAGATTTGGTCGTCCGTTCGAGGGTTTCTCCATTCGAACGGTCATCTGACACCTGGGGTCGTACCATGCACAATGCGACGGAAGCCGCAACATTCTATGCCCTCGTCGCCCTCATCATCTTTCTGGTGTTGATGTGGTATCTCGGCGTTCACAAGATGATCCTGGCTGGCATCGACAAGCGCGGCGAGAAGATTTCTGCCGAACTGGCTGAAGCCGTGCGCTTGCGCGAAGAGGCTCAGGCTTTGCTTGCCGATTATGCGCGCAAGTCCAAGGAAGCCGAAGCCGAGGCAGAGGCGATCATCGCGTCGGCCAAGGCGGAAGCCCTGCACTTGACCGAAGAGACCGCCAAGTCGCTGGCCGATCTGATCGCCCGCCGCACGAAAACGGCTGAGGCCAAGATCGCGCAAGCCGAAGCCCAGGCCGTCGCCGCCGTCCGCGCCCGCGCCGCCGATCTGGCCATTACCGCTGCCGAGACCGTGCTCAAGGCCAAGACCACCGGCGACGTGGCTGCTGATCTCATGAACCGCAGCATTGCCGAAGCCGGTGCCAAGCTGAACTGATCCGGACGCAGAGTTCAAACCTTCCTGGAACCCGCTGCATGCCCCATGCGGCGGGTTTTTTCGTGTCCCGAAGGCCGCACGTCAAGGCGATCGAATCGCAGCGACGACCGGTTTGAAAGTCATCCGATGGAGCGGCGTCGGGCCAAATCGGTCCAGCGCCGCCGCGTGTTCGGGCACGCCATAGCCCATGTGCCGCTCCAACCCGAAGTCCGGATAGAGCGTTCCGGTGTAACGCATCAGGCGATCCCGGCTGACCTTGGCGATGATCGACGCCGCTGCGATCGCCTGCGACTTCGCGTCCCCGCCGACAATGGCTTCCGCTCGGCACGGCAGACCCGGCGGCACATCGCGCCCATCGATCAGCGCATAGTCGGGAACGACCGGCAACCCGAGCACCGCCTGACGCATCGCCCAGAGCGTCGCGGCGCGGATGTTCATCCGGTCGATCCGCGCCGGGCTGGCGTAGACGAGCGCGACATGCGCCCTGTCGCAGATCTCGGCATAGAGGCGTTCACGCACGGCGGCAGTCAGCTGCTTGGAATCATTGAGCCCCGGGATCGGCTGGTCGGGATCGAGCACGACCGCCGCCACTGCGACCGGCCCCGCCCACGGTCCGCGCCCTGCCTCATCGACACCGCAGACCAGCCCGGCATGCCCCCCGATTGCCCCACCGAAGTCGAGGACCTGCTGGCCCTCTCCCGACGCTTTCCGTGTCTGCCGCTTCATTGCCCCTCCGCAAGCGCTTCGCCCAGGCGGACCTTACGCAAATCCGCCGCCACGTTCTCGCGAATTCGACACGCCCTCCCCTCAAAACAGGCTGAGCTGCACCGCCCCGCCACGCGGCGGAATGAACAGGTCCGTCTCCAGCTTCGTGCGCGATTGCAGCCCAAGCCGCTTCAGCGCGATCATGAAGCGTTGCCGGATGAGCGTTGCATAGGGGCCGGTGCCGCGCATGCGCGTTGACCAGTCGGCGTCGTAATCCTTGCCGTCGCGCATCGAGCGGATGAGGCTCATGACGTGGCGATAGCGGTCGGGATAATGCTCGGTCAGCCATTGCTTGAAGATCTCGGAGACCTCGAGCGGCAGGCGCAGCAGTACGTAGCCCGCCGATTGCGCGCCCGCCTCGGCAGCGGCGGCTAGGATGCGCTCGATCTCGCTGTCATTCAGCGCCGGGATGATCGGCGCGACCATGACCATCGCCGGAACGCCGGCCGCCGCGAGCGTCCTGACGGCGGCGAGTCGCTTCGGCGGGGTCGAGGCGCGTGGCTCCATGGCGCGGGCGAGCCCGGCATCCAGCGTCGTGATCGACAGCCCGACCTTGACGAGGTTGCGCTTCGCCATGCGTTCGAGAATGTCGAGATCGCGCACGACGAGCGCCGACTTCGTCAGGATCGTCACCGGATGCCCGCATTTTTCCAGCACCTCCAGCACCTGCCGCATGATCTTCTCACGCCGTTCGATGGGCTGATAGGGATCGGTGTTGGTGCCGATGGCGATGGGCTTGACCTGATACCCCGGCGCGCTCAGCTCGCGTTCGAGCAATTGCGCCGCATTGGGCTTGGCAAACAGCTTCGTCTCGAAATCGAGCCCCGGCGAGAGCCCCATATAGGCATGCGTGGGCCGAGCGAAACAATAGGAACAGCCATGCTCACAGCCGCGATAGGGGTTGATAGAGCGGTCAAACGGCACGTCCGGCGACTGGTTGCGCGTGATGATCTTGCGCGGGCGCTCGATCTGCACGTCGGTCTTGAGCGCGGGCAGATCGTCCGGCGTCTCCCAGCCGTCATCGATGACGACCCTGCTCTCCCGTTCGTAGCGCCCCGAGGCATTCGACGTCGCGCCGCGCCCGCGCCGCCGGTTGGCGAGGACGCCGATCTCCGCGCCGCCCTCGACGTCGTCAGCCACCATCGCGACGTCGATCCGCTCCGCTGCGAGCGCGAGCGGCGCGGCCCTTGGCTTGGCCGCCCGGCGGACGGCGGGTTGCCTCGGTCCTGATTCTTGAGTCTGTGCCTTGACTGTGCCCATGGGCAAAACCTGCCAAAGATTTTCGAACAAATCAAGAACATTTTTTTGACACGGCACCATCTCCGGTGGTAAGCTGTCTCAAATTGGATCAGGTTCGCGGCGAGTCCCAGCCTGGCCGCGCCAATTGACCGGCGGGTTCCGGCCAGCGACGGCGCGGGGAGGCTCGGACGGGGGCAATCGTGAGCCAGATATCGTTTACCACTGCTGAAAGGAGGCGCAAACAGCCGCTTATTTGATCATTTCGCCCACTCGCGAGCAGCACACGATTGCGTTATGGAAGCAGAATGCTCTCTGTTGTGATTTTGACTGACAATTCCGAGGAAGGTCTGGCCCGCACACTTGCGTCGCTCGTGTCTGCGGCGGCGGAAGGCGTGATCCGCGAGGTCGTGGTGGTCGACGACGGCTCGGTCGACGGCACGTCGAAGGTCGCGGAAGCGGCGGGCTGCCTGTTCCTCCGGGGTCAGGGCACGTGGGGCGAGCGGATCGGCCACGCGATCGGGGCGATGCGCCGCGCGCCGTGGATCCTCGTGCTGCCGCCGCATGTGCTGCTCGAAGGCGAATGGTTCCGCGAGTTGTCGGCCTTCATCGAGCGGATCGAGCGCGCCAACCGGTCGGAGGCCATCGCGGCGACCTTCCGCCCGGCGTACGATGATTTCGGCACCCGCGCCCGGATCGCCGAACGGACCCTGTCGGTGTGCAGCGGCCTCTTCGGCCTGCCGGTGCCGGAACAGGGGCTGGTGTTCTCGCGGCGGCTGTGGGATCGCGCCCGGCAGACCGGCGGCGTGCCGCATTTCAACAGTCTCGTGCGGCGGATCGGTCGCCGCCAGATCCGGATGCTGCGCGCCCGCGCCGTCGTCATCGCTCGGGGCCCGGAGACATCCGGCATCCCCTCCGTCGCCGCCCTCACCCGCCACGCCTTCGCCGCCCTCGGGCTGCCGGTGAAGGCATCGGGGGGACGGATGGGGGAGTGATATGGGCAGCATATCATTCGCGCCGACCGATTTAATAGGTCCAATTCTGTGTAGATTTTGATAAATGAAACTGGTTGGCGATCTTATTTCAATCCAATTAACTACAATCACAGAACCCCGAAGGCTTTCAATTGTTCAAGATTCTTTATTTTTTCCACTTTCTTCGTGGTCTGTTCTGAAATTTACATAAAAGTTACGATCAATGACAGCCCGTATAAAATCGTCAGCAGTCCGCTTTTTTGGTTTTTCTTGCACAAGCTCAACCAAGACGCTGGCAGTGCGCATCTGCGAGCGCTTCAAATATCCGCTTGGACTATTCTTCACCTTGCCCATCAGTAATCCGTGAGGATCTTTCTTAGATCCCGATCGGTAATATTCGACCTACACGCGTCGGCCACGCGGCGTCGGCTACCACCATTAATAGTTTTGTAGCACGTAGTGGTTCCATCCGCGTTAACAGTCAGCTCATATTGAGTACCACTTACTGCCTTTGTCCAGACATTTCGGCCATGATAGTCGGATAGCCGCCAATCAAGACATGGACCGTCGATATCAGCTATCGCATTTGTAACGTCAAGCGCAGATTGATACCGATCAGCAGGATTCGTTTGCAGGCATTTGTTTATCACATTTCGCAGAGTGGATGGTACATGCGCTGCAAATGATTTCCTGTCAGGGAACTTTCCGTTAATAACGTCATATCGAAATGCCACGCGGTCAAATGTCGGGTTCGTCCCAAACTTTGCCAACTGTGCACTGAAATGTTCGTTACCATTGCACATTCGATACAAAGTGAGTCCTATTTGGTATATGTCGAATGTTCGGTCAAATTGGTCTGTTTTTAACCCCTCTGGGGCAATCATGGGTGTGTAGAGTCGATCTTGCACGGCAATACCTGAGTAATTCATTTGTTTCGCCTGACCAAAATCAGATACGAGTGCTTCGTTGCGCGACGACAAAAGAATATTGTCAGGCTTCACGTCAAAATGAATAAGCCCCTTAGAGTGAATATTATGTAGTCCCGCTAATATTTGAGATCCAAAACAAACGACTTCTCTTATGGTCAGATGTCTCCCAGTAATAGCCTCTTTAATTGAACCATTCCTATAATAAGGCATGGCTATATAGACATTGTCCGAATCGTAGCATGCGTAATGGATTTGCACTACATTTGGATGAGCGCTCGCATATAAGGCTTGAGATTCTGAAAAAAATTCTGTTGGTGATTTTAATACATTTTTACGGATTTGCTTTGCTACGATCTCGGCGTTGAGCTGATGGTCGTGCACTATAAATGTATTTGAGTTTTGACCATTCTGACCAATTTCCCTAATAATATCAAATGCAAGCTCTGCTTTATGGTACGGCTTAAGCATTCTTGGCCCCTATCGCACAAAGAACAGCTTCCCGTTCTTCTTTACCCATTGCTTCCCAATTTTCGACCCCAAAGTCCTCCTTCCCGTCGATCAACGGTTTGAATTTGCTACGATGAATACCAAGGTGCTTCGATATAACCGCGATGGCTCCAGCGTAATAAGATTTAAGCTCGCTACTTGCGAATGCTTCCTGGATAACGCCTTCAATTTGGATGCGATCTAAATTTGGGGAGGCCATTGGTTCAGTCAATCTAACACCAGCCCTCTCAACTTCATACTCACGAAGTATATCTAATAAAGTTGATCTTAAATACTTCAATGCAGCAGGCGTCTCAAACGCAGCAGGAATCTTTATTTCCTCAACGTTTATTATTGCATTTTTTTTACTATCGTAAATCGCAAATGTTACTGCCTTTGGTCTGGCCCTAATACCAATAGTGATCATAGCCACCCCACACTGAACTCAGGCGCATTTAAAACGTTCACCACCTACCTATAAGTGAACTTTACGCAGAACTTCAAACACAACTCAAGAGGTTGTTTGGCATTTTTTCATCTAAAAAGTAGATTTTTATTAGCGAATATTTTCGTAGTTTATCTGAAATTTAAATAATACTTTCGTATATCTAAAATACTCTGACTAAAACGATGCATTCAACTCATATAAATTTATTATATTTTTATTTTATTTTAT
>CAIYYN010000060.1 GCA_903930435.1 uncultured Hyphomicrobiales bacterium
CATCGAACGCATGTTCTGCCGTCTCAAGGACTTCAGGCGCATCGCAACCCGCTACGATCGTCTGGCCACCAACTTCCTGGCCGCGATCCACATCGCAGCAGTCGTCTGTTATTGGTTATGAGTCTGGAGCCTAATCCGGTTTGAAGTTCGCTCTGGCCCCTTCATTCACACTGAGGTGGTGAAATCCTGTAGATACAGTTTTACGAGTAACTTTTTACTGCAATGATACGAGATTAACCGTTGACATTGAACATGAACACTTCACGTGCGGTCGTTCAATCAATTTTACTGACGCCAAGCAATCATCGCGCAATGAACGAAGACAAGGCGGCCTCGGCTTGACCGCAGGTAGCCCATAATTCCGGAACCAAATGGCAAAGGATAGACACATGCGAATGAAGGCGCTCCGCCTCCGCCGCCAACTCTTGAAAAGCCATGTCGGTCATGCAAGCGCCAACGCAGGCACACCAATCCGAAAGAAGTATGCGACTTCCGCATGCAACCATCGCGACTTGGAACGCGGTATCGACATCCAGCTCACTTGTGTATGCGCGCCGATAATTCCTCAATACGGTGAGGAGGGCATCTGCAAGTGTGTCGCTGCGGGTCGTTGCGGCCACCATTGCCAAACCAAGCAGAAAAAGAACAAGCGGCTCGCCGTCAGCACGCTGGATATAGTAACCGCAGCGCGCGAGAGCTTCTGCAGCGAGATCCGAGACATCATCAGGGATTCGGAACAACAAGGCGGCGTTCGCGAGTGATAAAAACGATGCCGCTGAGGGTAGGGGTAGCAGGAGGTTAGAGCGGATATCCGCTAAATGGTCGTCAGGCATTTCAATGGCTGCTTTGAACGCGCCCTCCAAGGGGCCTGGCAGAAAACTGAGTGGTATGTTCAGCTGGCTGCTTAGGCTTCCTGGCCCAACACCAAGTAGCAACTCCGTCATATCCAGCTGTTCCACGATCGCCGTATGTGCGTGTGACGCTAGCAGGATACGGCCACCGAGTACGTTTCTGAGCTGTTGCGGCAATATGAGCTCGGCCGTCCAGCGTGGCTCCTCGCGAATATCAACAAAAGTTTGTAGCATAAATACTTGAACCCTTGCAGATTTCGCCCAATCGACGATCGGCTTTGCATCACCGCCCACCTCAATTACGCAGCGCGCCATCATTGCCGCATGTGCAATCGCAGCCAGTCGTCGCCAGTACGGCGGTTTTGCCGCCAATACGCGTGAATATGCGATTTCTCCGTAGGCGAGTATGATTAGCGAAGACAAAAGTTCAAATGGATCGACCTGAGCGACGGGGGCAGCCGCAACAGCAATTTCAATCAGACGAACAAGCGGTTCCCTCAGCTCGCCGTAAACCTGGCTATACTGCAGACCGGTCTCGATCGCGGCGGTCAACGATAATACGTCCCCGGTTTGGGCAAGTTCAGACCAGATCGTCGCTATTCTGTCTGACGGCGATGTTGATGTCGCAATTTCCACACTGATGGCAGGTTGTGCTGCCAGTAATAGAGACTGTCGATAACCGCGTGACGAATCCTTGGCTGCCAGCGCCCTGATATGCTGGCGCAACCCGCCAGATACGTAAGTTTCAAAGTCTTGGGCATCTCCAAGATTGCCAATCAAGCGATTATAGTAAGTCGAGGAATGCGGAACGATGGTCTGTAGCAATCCGCCACCATCGGCTAAACTTTCACTTATGATGGCACGCAGCGCTATCGGGGTTGCGTTCAAGTCGTCCTGAATGAAGCCAAGTTCGTCATCTTCGGGAGCTCGCGTTACAAGCAAATTCTCCCACTTGGTTCTATCGTCGTCAGGCAGACCAAATCGGTCCGCTTCGTGACGAAATACGTTAAGACGCACAAATTTACTCGGCGAAAGCATCGCAAAATGACTATTCAAGATGTGCTGTTGGTCGTTGCTCAAAAGCATATGGGCGGGCGTTGTATCGTTTTTGAACTCAACGGTCCATTTCTGGCCAGCATGGTCTTCGACGGTTGGCTTTTTCCGTCGTGCTCGAAATGCCCTACGCACCGCGTCAAAGATGCTGGAGCGTTGGAATGTCGATCCCACATTCTTAAACGACACCATCGCATCTGTCGTGATTTTGTACTCTCTCCGGAAGGAAGGATCAGCCATGAGCACGTCTTGAATCGAGGCCGGGAACGCGGCCAACGTCGTTTTCACAAGATATGCACGCATTTGATCTGCCGTGAGGCTCATTCGTTCATGTCCCCGATAGACATTTCCGCAGTTTGGGCGACAAGAGCACGACATTGCCCGACAAGCCAAGCAAATACCTCCGGCTGCGTCTGCCGGATCGCTTTCAAGAGTGATTCATCGAGCCAAGCTTTGTAGCGTTGCTTCGTTTCCGGCTTCGTGGATTCCAGTGCTGTCATAAGCGGCATGAGTTGCGCGGAATATCCATAGAGCGCGAATTGACGCTCGGTTCCCGGTATCGCCGATGCCGCAAAGCCACGAATGTCGAGCAACCCGATCAACCAGTAAGAACAGGCTTCGACCTCCCTGATATTGGGTTTTGACTGCCAAAGCCGCCGGATAACCTTGACGACCGACTGCATGCTTGTCAGCAGCCAAGGCGCCTCGACGGGAATCTGGATGATTTTACTCATCCGCGCTTTTTGCAAAGACTCACGGATAGCGCGCAGCTCGGCAGTTTCGGCGAGCGCATCAGCAACGAAGGTCGCGTGGTTTATATGAAAGGCAAGTTCATCTTCCGTTACCGGGATGAGCTGATACCCAGCCCTTCGCAACTTTGTGCGATATTCAAATAGCTTTTCTAAAGTAATTGCTCCTCGATTTCTCAGATCCTCAAGCAAATCCAGTGTCGTTATAATTGGCGTCTGCGTGGTTTCACCCGCCAATTTATCATGGCGATTCAGATATCGATCGTCGATGACGAGTGCATCGGCATTGGTGTCCATCCCCAGAATGGCAAATGTCGGATTCATCCAAACTGCATCTGGCTCGTGGGTCTCGCGCGACCGCACGGCATGTACCTGCCCAGACCGGATACCTTCGGCCAGACAATGCCTGATAGACTCGATGATCTCGAGTTGACGTTCTGATAGCGCTTCCAATGATATCAGGCGGTTCGCTTCATGATCAGAGTTCTCAGAAATGAAAACGGTCAGACCTGAATGCGAAAATTTGTCGAGGATACCTGTAACTCGCAGATAAGTGATCGACAAATCGTCAATATAAAGTTCAGCACCGCCAGAAATGGCCGGCTCAGAAGTCCACCTTTTCTCTTGTAATTTCAGATAATTTCTAGCGGATTCCGCTTCGTTTTGCGTCAATTGACCCTTTGACTGGAGAGCAGTGACAACACTCTGGCAAATACACAGCATATCCATGTAATCTGAAAGATCTGCCTCTTCATCCATAAGTGAGCTAATCCGGTGAACCGGTGCCGATCGCACCACATAGCACCGCTTATGACGATCCGCCTCCATTCTCGCGCGCGCAGCTGAAAGCAGGTCCGCAAGCGTATTGCCGATTTCCCGATCAAGGGGTTGGTTTCTCACACTAAACCTCGGCAACACCTTTATGGTGCCAGCGGAAATCAACCGCTTCAATTGATGCGCATCTTTGATCCGGCTTGGCTGGTGGAAACGGGCAGATTGCCGCTCCTGAAACAGCCAGCCCATCGTAGTCGCCGGGATCACAAGGTCTGGATACGTCGAAATGACAACACTCAGCAGATCCAAATGCGCCAAGGTGATAATTGCAGCAAGATCCAAGGCGACACGCGTTGGCTTCGGTGGGACAAATCCTGAACGGGCACCACTATAGGCATAAACAATATTTCTGCGGCGAGGGTCGCCCTCGCAAAAATTGGCTAATGGTGCCAGCATTGTAAAGTCGATGAGCGAACGCCCCAGCATCTTCGCCGCGCCGAAAGCGGGTATCTGACCGGCGTTCAGTTGCTGCCAAACCCACGACTCCTGTTTGTCCCATTGAGGCTTCTGGTCTGTCAATTCTTTGATCGTGATCGATTTCAACGGCCCGTCACCGCCGGAAAGTACCACCGCCCGGCTTAGCCATTGATTGGATGTGACATTATGGTCCCAGCCAGCGCTTGTTGAATGGAAATAGGCTGCTGCCAGAATTGTGGGGTCATCTCCGCCCCGCTCGGCTGCCGCGGTCACCAGGTCCCGGGCATGGGGAGCCCCAGCTGCCTGTGCGAGTTGGCCCGCCGTTAACAGCTCCGCTGCGGTGCGTGCGTCCCGACAGTCCCATTCCGTCGATGTAAACAGAACAAGATCATTCCAATCGCCTGACGCGATGGCGAGGTTCACGCGAAGCGCCCGATTGTTGGGATCATCTCTCTCCTTCGCCAGCGCGGTCAGTGCCGATCGAGCATCGGCGAACCGTCCTTCGCGATAAAGTGTCCAGGCCCATATAGTGCGCAGGCCGATGGATTGAATTACAAGCCCGTGGTGAACATCAAGAAAGTCGTAGAGCTTGCGATGGTCGCCAACGGCGTCGAGCGCCGTTGCCAGTCGCGATGCGTCTTCCAGCGAGCCCGTTTGGGCAAAGAGAGCCTCCGCATAGGGAACCAGATCCGCCCACATCTGCAGTTCCTCGATCTGGATGACCAGATTGCGAAGATCCAGCAACGAGCCGGTGGATTCATACTGAGCTTTGCGGGCCGCAATCGGATCGGTTCCGGTTGCCTCTGCGATGATACGCTCAAGAGACTGCTGTTCGCGCTGACTCAAGCCGTCGGCGATCGCGTTCACCAGCTGTTGGCGTGCCTGCTCAACCAGACCGCCACGTGCCAGCATCTCAATCTCGATCGATTGAACCGAATTTCGTTGCAGATGCTCATAAAGCTGCTGTCTGTGCTGGGCAATATAGGATGCGACTCCACGCGGATCGTCCTTCGTAAAGGCGAGAGCAAATCGAGCGAATGCTTCATCTGCAGTCCCGCTCCCGGATAAGGCGACGCGTTGCTCGATCTGACGTTCTACCGCCGGTATGTCGATTTTGATTCCAAACTGAAGGGCGAGATTTAGACGTCGCAATGACTGCACAGGATCCCGCATGCTTGCACGGAGCTCGTCCATACCCTGCGGATGAACTGTCGGGTCTTTCAATTTCAGCCAAAGTGCGTAGTCAGACGCTGAATTGGATGCACTGGCGACGCCCATTGACAAGGCGAAGTCTGACGTCCTGGAGAATAAATCAATTGCCCGCCGTCTGGCCGCCAAAGCGTTCTCGTCGGAGTCGAGAGGATAAGTGCGGGCTCCGAAGGGGACCTGGCCCATCAAAAAAGTGCGGAACTCAGATGGCACAACCTGAATGAGGTTCGTCATTGCCACTGCATGCAGCAATACAGGCGCTTCGACGAAATCAGCTTCGGAAATTGCTGCAGCAATGGTCGCCGCTCGATCCCACTCCTCCAGACTGAGCAAGCTCATAAGAATAAGCAGCTTCCCTTCCGCGTCGATATCTGTCGGCGTCAATCCAGAGGCATCGAACCAAGCAATTGAACTTCTTTCTTCGTCGTAAATATGAACCATTCTCAAAGTAGCAGAACGCGCTACCGGGGATTTTATTCGTGATAAAATTGCGAGTCCATCATTTTTGTTACGCTTTGACTTAAGAAAAGCATCGGCAATCGCAATTTCTTCACAATTTTTCAATGCCCGTGCTTTGGAGAGCAACAATTATGCTTCCGTCGCCGTATCATCCGATGACAGCAGACGTGCGCACCAAGCCAGCGCCCGCGCGCGTACGTCACGCGATCCGCCAGAAAATTCCCTGGTGTCAACCTGGTCAGCGAGAACACGTGCGGCTTCCTTGGTGGGAAAGCCAGCCAAAAACCGGGCCTTGCGGATGCGATCAAGTTCGGCATTGATCTGATTGTCGGAGTGATCCGCGAAGAAAGCCGATCGCTGCATTGCCGCCTGTTGCTGCACAGCCTCAGCCGTTCCTTGCTGGAACTTCGATGCCTGCCGCTTTTTCCATTCGATCAGCAATGCAGCGGGGTAGGTTTCAGGTTGCTGGTCGACGATGGAATGATGGTGACCACAGAGTAAAATCAGATTGTCGAACGAGTTGCGCTCTTTCGCAGTCAGTCCGGGTTTGCCCCTCGGGCCATTATCTGCGGCGGCATAAATGTGACAAATCTGACCGACTACAGCGGCGTTGGAAGTGTCTGTGCCCTCCACAGTAATTCGGTTCGTGCATCTCGGTTCGGCACACTCGTTGCCATAAGCCCCGAATAGAAGCTTTAATGTTCTTGCTGAATATTGGCGCGTAGTCTTGGCCATTTCCCAACCTTTGGGCAAGGATGCCCGCTCATCGCCGAATGGCGAAATCCCGCGAATCAACTGTAATGCGAAGAAAGTATAAATGCCAACCACATCATGCGGCCGCTCTCAGTCGGAGACGTTGGATCCAGAATGATATGATCCACCCCCATCGAATTGGTCCATCTGAATCGCCCTGGATCTTGTGAACATCTCCGGCTTGAGTTTTTTTGCTGCCGCTCGAATCCGGCAGGAGACTGCATGCCGTACCTGAAGTGTTTGCGTTGCGGATTGTCGAACATATCGATGTAGTCGAACTCGTCTTGACGGGCTTCTTCGCGGGATCGATAGACCCTCCGACGGATTCGTTCACGTTTGAGTAAGCTTAAGAAACTCCCGGCGACCGCGTTGTCGTGGCAGGTGCCGCGACGGCTCATCGAGCGGACCAGTTTGTGGTGCTTGAGAAACGAAGCCCTGTCCAGGCTGGTGAATTGCGAGCTCTGATCCGAACGTAAGGTTCCCTGTTAGAGCAAATTGAATTCCCTGTTTTGCC
>CAIYYN010000061.1 GCA_903930435.1 uncultured Hyphomicrobiales bacterium
CCACCTTCGCCTTGAAAGCCGGGCTATGGTTCCGGCGTGCTCGTCTCGTCATCGTCGCTCCTGTTCACGGCCAGTATGGCCCGCGTTCAGGCAAAAAATCCACTTATCCCCGCTGTGCAGATTTCCCGAACCAGCTCTATTAATGCTGCGGGTGTTATTCCTACGACCCGCCATGAAAAAGACTTGGCGGCCATAACAGCTGTTAAAATACGAGTGCATTCTTGGGGCGTAAACCTATTCGGTAACTCGTGATGGGATTTTTTAATTAGCATATAAAACGCATGATAAGTTTGTGTCTCATCCATTTATTATGCCTCGATTGCAAATGCCAAGGTCATTCTTTAGATCCTTTCCACTGACATTACGATCAATATAAAGAAAAGCCAATGTACTGTTGTTACTTATGTCTCGCAGAACTTTGAATAGCGATTCTTCGGCAGAACCAATAGTTTATCAGGGTCGGATAAGTGCACATATTATCACAACTCGCTGAATTAGAAATTTTTTCGAAAGGAAGTCTTGAACGATGAAGCAAAATGACAAAAGTATATAAACCTGATAATATCCTCATATACACCTGAGGATATATCATGGCGCTTTATGTCAAGGACGGGGAAGTGGATCTGCTGGCAGAACGGCTTGCGTCGCTCAGGCGGGTGAGCAAGACCGAGGCTGTGCGCCAGGCGCTGCGGCATGAACTGGAACGCGAGGAGGGTGTGCCCAGTCTTATTGACAGGGGCGTTGCCTTCATGCGGGCGCTTCAGGCCAGCGCGAAACCGGGATGCGGCCAGCCGGCGGACAAGGCGTTCATTGACAGTCTTTATGGCGACGCCTGATGTTCGTGGATGCGTCTGCTCTGACGGCCATGCTGACCAATGAACGGGATGCACGCGAACTGCTTGCGCGCCTTCAGACGACGTCACTGCGCAGGACATCGCCGCTGGCTGTCTGGGAGACCGTTCTGGCTGTCGCACGGAGCTTCGGAATTGAGATCAGGGATGCGGAGGCGGCGGTCGTCGCGTTTCTGGACCTTGCCAAGATCACCGTCCACCCTGTTCCCGTCGAGGCTACTGCGATCGCACTCGATGCCTTCGCTCGTTTCGGAAAAGGCAGACATCCCGCCGCGCTCAACTTTGGCGACTGCTTCGCCTATGCCTGCGCACGCCACGCGGCAATGCCGTTGCTCTACAAGGGGGATGACTTCCCGCAGACTGACATTGAGGCCGCCTGAGGTCAGCGGGCGTCCCCGGTATTTTGAAGGTTGCGCGATTGGCGTGCGCCCGGGTCTGACCGGATAGGCGGCATAGCGGATTGGGCACGGGCTGATGATTTGCGAGGTAGGAATGGGCAAGCCAGTAACGGCTGCCGAAACTGTGTGTTTCGTCATTGGGGGCGCTCCTGAGCAAAAATAAAAACAGAACCTTGTTCTGTTTTCCGTACCATGATACGAATATATTAATCGAGAATCGATGTCAATAATTTTCGTAACAAGGTTATGAAATGCTACCTGTTCAATGCAAAATGGCCAGAGTTGCGACAGGTTTAGGTGTGCGCGAACTTGCCGAATTGGCGAAGGTTTCGCCCGATACCGTGGCTCGCCTTGAGCGAGGGGAGCCGCTCAAAGTGCGCACGGTCGACGCGATCCGCCAAGCGCTTGAAGGTGCTGGCGTTGAGTTCACGAATGGTGGCCAACCAGGCGTTCGGTTAACTTCAGAAAAGTCTGACAGCGAATTGCTTGCAAATTTTATAGAACGAGGTCCTTGCCTGATCTGGGTCGACGGTGGATGCGTCAGCGCTGGTACGTTGCGAGAAGCGTTGGCTATCGTAGCCGAGGCTGTTGCCAAGGGTAAAGCTGTCACGACAATCGACGTTTTAGGCCAAGTCAAAATTTTGCCGCAACAAATCGGGCGACTGAGTTCGGCGGTCTTCTAATTGGATTGCGACGGCTGATGCGAAAAGGTTCGTCGACTCGTTTGGCGAAATTCTAAGTCGGGAAAATTGCGGGATTAGGTTTTCCGGGGCGGGAAAACTGTACCTTCGCCAATTGAATATCTCTCTTGACTAAGCGAAACATGTTGGCTTTCAATTCCATAATTGGCACTATGCGTCAGTTTATGGGAGTTGAAGGTGTGTAATTCTTTGGCGCGTTCGTTGCTTTCGAACCCGGATTTTTGTAACTTGTAAGCACCAATGGCAATTCTATTGCTAGATCAACGCATTTTGTGTCGAGTACAATTATTTGAATAGATCCTACTGACAAATTAGGTGTGCTATTTAAATCTCGAAATCAAAAGTGGACGTGCGGAAAGGTAAAATATGAGCCAGCCGGTGGAAGCTAAGTATTTTTGGATAGGTATTTTATTTTACTTAATAATAGGTGCGATTTTATATATTGTTATTAAGCTCGTCTTTTTTGACTCTTACAATCCAGAGAAGGCGTCAAGTAAAGTACAGTTCATTTGTCGATGGAAGACTGTTTGCAGTATGTATCCAGACATTCGATATGATTGCGCTTCTGCTGGTAGTTTTGACAAATGTATGTCGGTGCGAATGTCTCCAAGTTTGTACATGGAGGCTAAGAATATTTGCACAGAAAGTGGCTTGATTAAATCTGCTGATGCAGAAGTGCCTAATTTTGCACGTTGCTTTATCGCGAAGTTCGAATAGATCATTGTCTCAAGATTAGATTTAATATTCCGCTCTTTGCTAATTTGCAATTATTTAATTTTAGTTTTAATTAAAGGTCAATTTGTGTAATGGTACTTACATTTGTAAGATGATGGCAATTCCGATATGTGAGAACTGTTAGATGTTCGTTTAAATCATAGATCTCCATCCCGCTGCTCCTGCACCGTGGGCTTTTTCAATATCTGTGACACCCTTGCATCATTTCTACTGATATCACTGGCGCTCATCGGATCAATCTAGGCAAACCTTCGGCCCAGTCCAGAACCTCAATACAGTGCCTTCAGCCCCTCACCCGCAACTTCCGCGCGCCTTCAGACGACGTCGCTGCTGGCTGTCTGGGAGACCGTTCTGGCTGTCGCGCGGAATCTCGGCATTGAAATCAGGGATGCGGAGGCGGCGGTGATGGCGTTTCTGGACCTTGCCAAGATCACCGTCCACCCGGTACCCGTCGAGGCCACTGCGATCGCACTCGATGCCTTCGCTCGTTTCGGAAAGGGCAGACATCCCGCCGCGCTCAATTTTGGCGACTGCTTCGCCTATGCCTGCGCACGCCACGCGGCGATGCCGTTGCTCTACAAGGGAGATGACTTCCCGCAGACTGACATCGAAGCAGCCTGATCGTCCATCTCGCTCCACACGCCTGTCAAAAGCCCAGTTGCCATTCCACGCCTCCCCTTGAGTGATTTCCGACGCTGTTGGATCGCCGGGCGAATTCTAGAGTGACCCCGGTATTCATGATGATCGGGTGGACGGACCGATTGTCATGGATGGCGCAATCGGTTTTCAAACACGGGGAAAAAACATGTCAGCTGACAGTGATCTGCAAAAATTGGTCCTATCTGAACTGGCTTGGGAGCCAAGCGTGACTGCCGGCCATATCGGCGTCACGGCAAAATCGGGTGTGGTGACATTGTCTGGGCATGTGGAGACCTACGTCCAGAAATTCGCCGCCGAAAAGGCCGTACGGCGCGTAAAAGGCGTCAGGGCTGTAGCTGAAGAGATCGAGGTTCGCTTTTCATCCGGTGTCAGTCACGCTGATGACGACATTGCTGCCGCCGCTGCCCAGAGCATTGCCTGGAATGCCTCCTTGCCGCATAACGCGGTTATTGCAAAGGTTGAAAAGGGATGGGTGACTTTAACCGGGCAGGTTGGATGGCACTATCAGCAGGAGGCCGCAGAACATGATGTTCGCAGTCTGCGTGGTGTGATAGGCGTGACCAACAGCATCAGCCTCAAGCCGCGCGTCAATACAGCCAATCTCAGCGATGACATCATGCACGCCTTGGGACGTTCATGGTTCTTCGATAAGGAAACTGTTCATGTTCGATCGGCAGGTGGCAAGGTGTACCTGACGGGGACCGTGCCCAGTTGGCATGATCGTGAACTCGCTGCCACAACAGCCTGGTCTGCTGCTGGCACGACCGACGTTGAAAACGACTTGACCATCGCCTGAACGTCCGGGCGAACGATGACCTGAATTTCAATCGCCATTGCCCCGCGCTCCGTGTGGCAATGGCCGCCCTGGCAACAATCGGATCGTTTCGCCAACGCGGCGCTGTCCAATCGTCTGCATCACACACGACACGTTCGCCCGATTGCCGACGCTCTGCCTGACTGGCTCGATCTTGCGCGCTTCTCGTGCCTTTGGGCATCAGGAATTGGCTTTTTCAACCTTTGATGCAGTCCTCGGCATTTCAGGGCCAACGGCCCGCACGAGGATCAAAAACTTGAAAAATCGTCAGCAGACTACCTCACCCCGCGCCTTGTTCGAACCGATCCAGGTGGGTGCGCTGAAGCTTGCCAATCGCATCGTCATGGCGCCCTTGACCCGCAATCGTGCGGGACCCGGTCTCGTTCCGGGCAAGCTGGCGGTCAAATACTATGCCCAGCGCGCAACCGCTGGACTGTTGATCACCGAGGCAACCCAGATCTCGCCGGAAGCACAAGGATATGCGGACACGCCGGGTTGTTACAGCAACGAGCAGGTTGCTGGCTGGAAGCGTGTGACAGACGCGGTGCACTCGCGTGGCGGCAAGATCGTCGTGCAGCTTTGGCATACGGGCCGAATCTCGCACACCAAGTTTCAGCCTGGCAATCAGGCACCTGTCGGCCCATCGGCCAACCGCGCGGATGCCAAGACGTATATTGCCAACCAGGGCTTTGTCGATGTGTCGATGCCACGTGCGCTTGAGATCTCCGAGATTACCCGAATCGTCGATAATTTTCGCACTGCTGCGTCCTGCGCTATGGACGCTGGCTTTGACGGCGTCGAAGTGCATGGAGCCCATGGCTATTTGCTCGACGCATTCCTGCGCGATGGTACCAACCAACGCACCGACGACTACGGAGGCTCGATCGAGAACCGTGCGCGGTTCCTGCTTGAAGTAGCAAGAGCCTGCGCCAACGCAATTGGCTCAGACCGGGTCGGTGTTCGCCTCTCGCCCGTGTCAACGGCCGGAGATTCCCACGACAGCAATCCGCAGGCGCTGTTCAATTTCGTTGCCAAGGGCCTTAGTCCGTTGAACCTGGCCTATCTCCATGTGGTCGAGGGCGAGACCGGTGGATCCCGCACAAGTCTGCCGTTTGATTATGGCGCACTGCGAAGCCGATTCGAGGGCATCTGGATGGTCAACAACGGCTACGACCGGCAGATGGCGATTGATGCGGTTGGCAGCGGGCGCGCCGATCTCGTGTCGTTTGGACGGCTCTTCATCGCCAATCCCGATCTTGTGGAACGCTTCTCGCAAAATGCCCGGCTCAATGCGTTGATGGAACCATCGACATTCTACGGCGGTGACTCCCATGGTTATACCGACTATCCGACGCTTGCTCAAAGTCTGCAGGCATCTGGGGCGGCTGAGTAGACTGAAGCCGATGGGCCGCAGCCTGTCCACTGTTGAAAGCCGTTTGTCAAAGTCGCCGGGTTGATCCACATCACTGTCCCGATTGCTGATCTGGCGCTTTAATGGGCTGATCTTCCTTCACCCCCCCATGCGACCTGACTTGAGCGAAGCCGGTTAGATGCAGTCAAAAGGCACCCATCCCAAACACAGTGTGATTGTCCGGGATAACGACGCCCTGCATGGCAGTCTGACCGGGCTAACGGTCGGGGCGCTCGGTATCGTGTTCGGCGATATCGGGACGTCGCCACTCTACGCGATGGATCAGATCTTTCGGGGCCTGCCGCACACCCGGGAGACGGTGCTGGGCGGTGTTTCGCTGGTGATCTGGACGCTGATATTGATCGTGGCTATCAAGTACGCCGCGTTGGTGCTGCGCGCCCAGAACGATGGCGAGGGCGGCGTTTTTGCGCTCTATGGTCTGTTACATGATGAGAAGCGGCAGGGAGCCCGGCTCATGCTCTGGTCGCTCATGCTTGGTGCAGGCTTGCTGCTCGGCGACGGCATGATCACACCGGCGATCAGTGTTCTCTCCGCTGTGGAGGGGCTACAGGTCGCGACGCCCGCGCTGACGGATGTTGTCGTGCCCGTGACGATTGCCCTGCTGGTCGGGCTCTTTGTCATCCAGCGCAAGGGTACCTCGGGCATCGGCGTCGTGTTCGGGCCAATCCTGATCCTCTGGTTTCTGGCAATCAGCTTGCTCGGTGGCTGGCAGATCATGCGGGTGCCGGACATCCTCAACGCCTTCAATCCGCTCTATGGCATTACTTTTCTCAGTCATGTCACCTTGCGCGAGGGGCTGCTGATCCTCGGCGCGCTGATGCTTGTCGTCACCGGTGGCGAGGCAATGTATGCGGATGTTGGTCATTTCGGCGCGGCACCGATCAGGCTTGGCTGGTTTGTCTGCGTCTTCCCCGCGTTGCTTCTGAATTATCTGGGGCAGGGCGCTTACCTCCTGAGTGGTGCGCCACTGATCGGCGACAATCTCTTTTACAGTCTGGTTCCCTCCGGCCTCCTGATCCCCATGGTTATTCTGGCCACGGTCGCTACCGTGATTGCCTCCCAGGCGCTGATTTCCGGCGCGTTCTCGTTGACATCACAGGCTGTCCGGTTGGGTCTCTTTCCTCGCCTCAACCTCCTGCACACGCATCAGGCCCACGCTGGCCAGATCTATGTGCCCTTCATCAACTGGTCGCTCCTGGCTGGCTGTATTCTCCTCGTCATCGGCTTTGGGTCCAGCAGTGCCCTTGCAGCGGCCTATGGGCTGGCTGTGGCGGGAGTCATGGTCATCACCTCGATCGCCATGGCTTTTGTCGCGCGCCGCTACTGGGGCTGGAGCAGGCCGTTGATCGCAGTGGTGTGGGGCGGGCTGACCGGGGTCAACGTGCTTTTCCTGGTTGCCAGCTCAACGAAGTTTCTCGAAGGCGGATTCGTGCCCTTCATCGTCGGCCTGATCGTCTTTGTCGTCATGGCGACATGGCGCTGGGGGCGCAAGGCGACTTTTGCCGGCTACTCCGCAAAGGCATCGATGACCATCGCGGATCTCGTTGCGTTGCATCGCTCGAGTTCAACCTTCATCGAGCGCAACGCCATCCTGATGGCGGCCAAGCCCTTGCGAAACTTGACGGATCGGGCACCGGCCCTGATGCAGATGCTGTGGGACCGATCCGGTATCCTGCCGCGCAATATCATCTTCGTGGAAATCACCCACCGGAAAGTTCCGCATATCCGCGATGGGCGCTATCAAGTCACCGTGTTTGATCGCAACCCGGAAGGCGGCTCCGTCATCGGGGTCGAACTCAGCTTCGGCTTCATGGAGGAGCCAAATGTCGAGGCTGTGCTTGAAGATCTGGCACGTCATCGCGAGATCGACCTTGCGACTGACCGTCGCCACTGGATCGTGCATGTGGCGCATGAAAACCTGTTACCGTCCCGTGCATTGACCGGATTTGGTCGCCTCCGGCTCCAGTTGTTCCAGTTCCTGCGGGTAACGTCTCGGCCTGCCTATTACTATTACGGGCTGGGAGATGAGGTACAATTGTCAGCGGAAATCATCCCGGTTCGGATCAGATAGTCACAGTCAGCCTTTCATCGGCGGTGATAACGGCTTATATGTCGCGCTCATTTGTTTCGATTGACGCGAGATTTTACCTGATGTCCGATCCTGCCACGACCGTTTCCGCCCTCGAAGCCCTCCTGAAGGCAAAGCCAGTGTTGCTGGCCGATGGTGCGACGGGGACGAACCTGTTCCAGATGGGCCTGACATCCGGCGATAGCCCGGAACTGTGGAACGTCGAGCAGCCGGAGAAAATTCGGGCGCTGGCGCAGAGCTTTGTCGATGCCGGGTCCGATATCATCCTGACCAATACGTTCGGCTGCAATGGCCGTCGTTTGATGCTGCATAACTTGCAGGATCGTTGCCGCGAATTGAATATGGCCGCCGTCAAGATCGCCCGCGAGGCCGCAGCGACGGCCGATCGCCCGATCATCGTCGCTGGCTCGGTGGGGCCGACCGGTGACCTGTTCGCGCCGCTCGGTGTCCTGACCGAGGAGCAGGCAATCGATTGTTTCGTCGAGCAAATCAGCGCGATGAAGGAAGCAGGCGCCGATGTTGCCTGGATCGAGACAATGTCGGCAGTCGAAGAAATGCGGGCCGCTGCCGAGGCTGCGACGCGCGTCGGTCTGCCATTCGTGCTGACGGCGAGTTTTGATACCGCCGGTCGGACGATGATGGGCATAACGCCGCCCGCCCTTGCGGATTTCGTCGAAGGCCTGCCCAATCACCCGATTGCGATTGGAGCCAATTGCGGCGTCGGCGCGTCGGATTTGCTGGTGTCGGTGCGCTCGATACTGGAAACGCATCCCGATGCGATTGTGGTTGCCAAGGCGAATTGTGGCATTCCACAGTTTGTTGCGGAGGAAATTGTCTATTCGGGCACGCCGGAACTCATGGCTGACTACGCCCGACTTGCGATGGATACAGGTGCGCGGATCATCGGCGGCTGTTGCGGAACGGCTCCGGGACATCTGGCGGCGATGCGGCGGGCGATTGACGGTCATACGCGCGGGCCACGACCGAGCGTGGAGGACATCATCGCGCGCATTGGCCCGTTGCAGTCGCCTCCACCCGTGGAAACAGCCGAACCCCGCCCTGCCCGGACGCGGCGCAGGACCTGACGGTTAGTTGCCGTCGAGCCAGCCGAGCAGTTGGTCAAGCTGGGTGATCCGATGGAACCGGTCAGTTATGACTGGCTCGTCGGCATGTTCGAGCGCCCAGGTGACCTCATAGGGGACGTGGATACCCCATGCGCCCGCCTGGATGGCTGGCAGGACGTCAGACTTTAGTGAATTGCCGATCATGACGGAGCGGGCGGATTTTTCCGGTCCGCCGAAGATCCGCTCATAGACCTCGGGCGTCTTCTCAGACACGATCTGCACGTCGTCGATCAGATCACCGAGGCCGGACCGGGCAATCTTGGCCTCCTGATCGAGCAGATCGCCTTTGGTGATCACAACCACGCGATAGCGTCCTCGCAAGGCGGCCAGCGTCTCAAGAACACCGGGCAATGGCTCGATCGGGTAGACCAACATCTCGCGACCGATATCGAGAATGTCATAGATCGCCTGGCTTGAAATCCTGCGGTCCGACAAGTCGACTGCTGCCTCGATCATTGACAGGGTGAAGCCCTTGATGCCGTAGCCATAGAGGCGCAGGTTGCGATGCTCGATTTCCAGAAGCTTCTTTCCAAGCGTCTCGCGGTTGGCATAGGGTGCGACCAGACTGGCCAGCTTTTCCTCGGAGGCGCGGAAATGGATCTCATTGTGCCAGAGCGTGTCGTCGGCATCGAGGCCGATGATATCGATCGCACGAGCCGCCATGACGCATTCTCCCAAATCAGGTCGATTTTAGCCTAACCTATCGCAGTCAGTTTGCGAGAAACAATAAGGTGAAGGTGTGTTCTGCTTGAATCGGAATCAGAACATGAAATGGCTGTGCAGGAGCGTCAGGAGCGCGAATGTCTTCAAACTGATTCAGAGGTTGATCGATCTGAGTCTGAATCAGATTATGAAGGTGGATATATTTAAAGTGAAAATGATATATAAATATCAATTATATATCGGATTTTCTGGATTCAATTCGTCAGGCCGTTGAATCAGGTCGTGAGGTAGCGATGCGCGCGTATGACTTCATCATCGTCGGGGCAGGATCGGCAGGATCTGCGCTCGCCAGCCGTCTGACAGAGGATGGTCGCAATAGCGTGCTCGTTGTCGAACGTGGCGGAAGTGATCGCTCGATCTTCATCCAGATGCCCACGGCTCTCTCCATTCCAATGAACAAGCCGAGGTACAACTGGTTCTATGAGACAGAACCGGAGGAGGGTCTTGGTGGCCGCGTCATGCATTGTCCGCGCGGCAAGGTGCTGGGCGGATCGTCGTCGATCAACGGCATGGTCTATGTACGCGGCAACCCGGCCGACTTCGACGGCTGGGCGGACGCAGGTGCCGACGGCTGGTCCTATGCCGACGTGCTGCCCTATTTCAAGCGAGCGGAAACGCGGGCCGAAGGCGAGACCGAGTATCGCGGCGGCGACGGTCCGTTGCACACATCTTATGGGCCGCTCAAGAACCCGCTCTATCGCGCTTTCATCGAGGCGGCGAAAGAGGCAGGCTACGGCGAGACCGACGACATCAACGGTTACCGTCAGGAAGGCTTTGGCCGGATGGACATGACGGTGCACAAGGGACGGCGCTGGTCGACGGCCAATGCCTACCTCAAGCCTGCCATGAAACGGTCGAACCTCGACGTGATGACCGACACCATGGTCCGGCGGGTGACCTTCGACGGCAGACGGACGACCGGGATAGAGGTGGAGCGCGGTGGCATCACCGAGACGATCCGGGCACGACGCGAAGTGATCCTGTCCGGTGGGCCGATCAATTCGCCGCAGCTACTCAAGCTGTCGGGGATCGGCCCGGCTGGCGAATTGCAGCAGTTCGGCATTCCGGTGATCGCGGACCGGGCGGGCGTTGGCGAGAACCTGCAAGACCATCTGGAATTCTATTTCCAGGTCGCGTGCAAGCAGCCGATCACGCTCTACAGCCAGATGGGGATGGTCGCGAAGGGTTTGATCGGGGCGCGCTGGTTACTGTTCCGTGACGGGCTTGGTGCGACCAATCATTTCGAGAGCTGCGGATTCATCCGGTCGCGGGCCGGTGTCCCCTATGCAGATATCCAGTATCATTTCCTGCCCGCCGCCATTCGCTATGACGGCGCGGCGCATGTCGACCGGCATGGATTCCAGGCGCACGTCGGACCGATGCGGTCGAAGTCACGCGGGTTTGTCCGGCTGAAATCGAGCGATCCGAATGAGCACCCCAGGATCAAGTTCAATTATCTGAGCCACCCGGATGATCTCGTGGAGATGCGGGCGTGTGTCCGGCTCACCCGCGAGATTTTCGCGCAAGCCGCGTTCGATGCCTATCGGGACGAGGAACTCGCGCCCGGTGCGCACATCCAGTCCGACGACGAGATCGACGACTATGTGAAAGCCAATGTCGAGAGCGCCTATCATCCCTCATGTAGCTGCAAGATGGGTAGGGCGAGTGATCCGACGGCTGTCGTTGATCCCGAGGGCAGGGTGATCGGCGTCGAAGGGCTTCGGGTCGTTGATTCCTCGATCATGCCGCAGGTGACGACCGGTAACCTCAATGCGCCGACGATCATGATCGGCGAGAAAATGGCCGATCACATCCTCGGCCGCCGGCCGCTGGCCCGATCCAACGCCGATTACTGGAAGCCGGAAGGTTGGGAAACACGGCAGCGGTGAGGGAAACCACCCCACCCCCGGCGATGCCTGACCCTCCCCGTGACGGGGAGGGATGAACCAACAGAATGCTTGGGCCATCACCCCGCCTTGCCACCGGCCTCGATCAATTCGCGCAGCTTGGGCATGTCGTAACGGGCTTCGATGTCGGCGCTGATGGCGGCGACGATGGCCTCGGCTTCGCCTTCGTGCGTGCCGTAGGGTTCCTTGTGCCAGTCGGCGAGATAGGCGTCAGTGTCGCCGGCACCCGCCTTCATGGCGGCGGCGTCAATGGCGACCTGAAATCGCTCCGGCAGTTCCTTCTTCACCGCGCGACGGCCTGAACCAACCATGATCTGAGCCGGAATATCACGCCAATAAATGATTGTAACGTCAGGCATGCCCACTCCAAAGGTTGGTTACATCAGAAAACGCTAGTCACGTTAGGGTGATTTTGGATGGACTGGTGACTTCCTGATCGGGCACAGTTCCAGACAGGACCAAACGTGTCTTGCGCGCAGCTAGTGTCTAGTGATTTTCAGAAAAATCGCAATCAGTTAACTTCAAACCAGATCTGCTTCCATGCAGTGTGCAAAAACAGCCAGCTTTCAAGACTAACGCAACAATTCTTCGGTTAAGCAAAGCTGCAGGCTGGCCGACAGGATGGACCCGGCCTGGTACAAGGCTTTGAAAATGAAATCAGATGCGTTGAATGGCCAGCCAAGCGCAAGCGTCGAGCCTGCGAAGATCGCCATTATGGCGACGGGTCAGCTCCCATACCTCGACGGATTGCGTGCAATCTCTGTGTTGATGGTCATCGTGGGCCATTTTGGTTTTGGTTCCATTGTGCCCGGTGGCCTCGGTGTCACGATCTTTTTCTTCATCAGCGGATTTTTGATCACGACCCTCATGTTGCGTGAGGCACGCGCATTCGGACACATTGCGGTCGGCCAGTTTTACATCCGACGCGCACTCCGATTGCAGCCGGAGCTTTGGGCACTTTTGGTGATGTCTGGTATTGGCGGTGCGCTTTTCGGCTTGCGGCCGTCGGGGCTGGATTTTATCGGCGGCTTCTTCTATCTGACCAATTATGCCGAACAGGGGTTATTGACTGGAGGCCTTTTGCCGTACATGCGCTGGCCTCAACTGTGGTCGCTCGCGGTCGAAGAACATTACTACCTGACGTTTCCCTTGCTGTTTATTGCCTTTTTCAAAACACCACACTGGTTGATGCGCTCTCTGTTCGTTGTTTTGATTGCGGCCCTTGCCGTGCGGATCTGGTATTTCGCATCGGGTGTCAGCACGGACCATATTTATGCGGTAACTGAAACCCGCATTGATTCCATCGCGTTTGGCTGTGTCGGGGCGTTGTTGCTTTGGTACATGCCGGAACGCCGGCTGGCATTTGCTGTGCAATACGGTCGAGCGCTTCTGATTGTTGCGCTGTTGATACTCGCCGCCTCTATCGCCCTGCGTCATCCCTGGTTTCGGGACACATTTCGGTATTCCGTTCAAGGGGGCGCGCTGCTGCTGTTATTCGTTGGCCTGTTCGCTGGTTCAAATCAGTCAATCAATGTCCGATTGCTGGAAATGCCGTTGCTGAAATGGATGGGGCGCATGTCTTATGGTGCTTATCTCTGGCATCTGGAGGCCGGTAACGTGACAGCGCATCTCCTGCATCTGCCTGAAGTGAATGAACCGTCTCTTTATGCGGCCGGTATGGCACTTCTATACGTCGCCGTCAGTTTCGGTATCGCGTTTCTATCCTACACGCTCTTGCAGCGCCCTGTCGTTGCGCTGCGACATCGCTTTAGTCCGATTGCCGTGCGTCCAGTCGAACCCGCCAAATAATAAGCGGATAAGTTTCATCAAGCCTGACGTGTCACCGGTGCGTCCAGTTCAATAATTCGCGTCCGGCATAGCAGCTTTTTTCTCGGCCATGAAGGCGCGAAGCGCTTCATCGATGCCGGGATCAAGGGCTGGTGCTTCGTAGTCAGCGAGCCATTTCTTCCAGATGGCGTTGGCGCGGGTATAGGCGTCGCGGCTGCCTTCTGCCATCCATTGTTCGACGGAATTGTTATCGGCAATGAACGAGCGATAGAAGGCGCTTTCGAAATTGGCCTGCGTATGCTCGCAGCCCAGGAAGTGTCCGCCCGGACCTACTTCGCGGAACGCGCCCATGCCCTGACCGTTTTCGGAGAGATCGATACCCTTGGCCAGCACGTGCATCTGGCCGAGCTGGTCGCAATCCATGACGAATTTTTCATAGGATGACGCAAGGCCACCTTCGAGCCAACCGGCGGCGTGCAGGACGAAGTTGGTGCCCGCCTGCAGGGTCGGAATCAGCGTATTGGCGCTTTCGTAAGCGGCCTGAGCGTCCGGCACCTTGGAGGCGGCCAGCGACCCGCCGGTGCGGAACGGCATTTTCATCGCGCGGGCCAATTGGGCTGCGCCATAGATGGCAAGGCTTGCCTCCGGTGTGCCAAACGTCGGGGCACCCGACTGCATCGAGAGCGTTGAAACGAAGGTGCCGAAGATGACCGGGGCACCGGGCCTCACCAGCTGGCAGAAAGCGGTCCCGGTGAGCACTTCAGCGAGCACCTGCGTCAAGGTCGCCGCGACGGAGACCGGGCTCATCGCTCCTGACAGGATGAACGGCGTGATGATGCAGGCTTGATTGTTGGCGGCATAGACTTCCGCCGCGCCGAGCATGGTCGAGTCCCAGACCAGCGGCGAATTGGCGTTGATCAGCGACGTCGTGACCGTATTGTTCTGGATGAACTCCTTGCCGAACAGGATTTCGCACATGCTGACGGTGTCTTGTGCGCGCAAGGGGTGCGTGACCGAGCCCATGAACGGCTTGTCGGAGTATTTGATGTGCGAATAGACCATGTCGAGATGCCGCTTGTTGACGGGCAGGTCGACGGGTTCACAAACGGTGCCGCCAGAGTGGTGAATGTGCGGGCTGACATAGGCGAGCTTGATGAAATTCTCGAAGTCCTTCAGCGTGCCGTAGCGGCGACCCTGATCGAGATCCGTGACGAAGGGCGAGCCATAGACGGGCGCGAATACGGTCGACTTGCCACCGATATGGACGTTGCGCTCGGGGTTGCGGGCGTGCTGGATATACTCGGATGGCACCGTCTCGCACAGCTTGCGCGCCAGTCCCTTGGGGAAGCGGATACGCTCATCCTTGATATCGGCACCTGCCAGCCGAAAGCGTTCAAGCGCCTGCGGATAACCGCGAAACTCGACGCCGATTTCCTGCAGCAGGGTTTCGGCATTGTCGAAGATGATCTCGAGGCCTTCCGCTGACAGCACCTCGGTGAGCGGGATATTGCGCGTGATATAGGGGATCGACAATGCACCACGGGCTGAGCGGGCTGCCTTGCGGGCTTCACGACCGCGCCTGGTTTCTCGTGGGGTCTCGGCTGCATCGGACATGAATTTCCCCCCATAGAGTTCGGTGCGTCAGCGCGCGGCTGGATTTGGCCACAGAATGTGCGGCCAAGCTAGTGGCTAACTCCTGTGACCGACTAGGCTGGACGCGCCAATTGATAGCCCAAAACCGACACGGACCGGATTGCGTCCCGATGCATGATCGGTAATTGTCGCCCTGTTCCGATCCCGTCATGGCGCGTCGGCTCGGGATAAGCGATCAAGGGGGCATCCGCCGACACTCCTGATCAGGCGGGCAGGTCGGCCCTCAGTCAATTGCTATGCAATCCCTCGGATTTGGTGGTCAGATGAAATCTCATGCGCGTGTTGTGGTGATTGGTGGCGGCGTTGTGGGCGTCGGCACGCTCTATCATCTGGCGAAAAAGGGCTGGACGGATGTGACGCTCATCGAGCGGCGCGAACTGACGTCCGGCTCGACATGGCATGCGGCGGGGCTGCTGCCGCTGTTTAACCTGAGCTATTCCGTCGGGCAGATCCACAAATATTCGGTCAAGCTCTATGAGAGCCTCGAAGCCGAGACAGGCCAGCCGGTCGGTTTCAAGAAAGTCTCGAACATTCGCCTCGCCCGCACCCGCGACCGCTGGGACGAGTATATGTATTACAAGGGGATCGCAGACACGATCGGTGTCGAGGTCGAGCTTCTGACGGCAGCGCAGGTGAAGGACCTGTGGCCAATGATGGAGACGGACAGCATAATCGGCGCGATCCGCCATCCCGGCGACGGCTACATCCAGCCCGCCGATCTCACGCAGGCGCTGGCCAAGGGCGCGCGCCAGATGGGGGCGGAGATCAACCGCTTCACCACCGTCACTGCCATCGAGAAGACGGCCTCCGGCGAATGGCTGGTCAAGACGGACAAGGGCGACATCACCTGCGAGCACGTCGTCTGTGCCACGGGCAATTTCGCCCGCAAGACCGGTGCCATGCTGGGTCTGGATATCCCGGTGATCCCGGTCGAGCATCAGTATATCGTCACCGAGCCGCACCCGGCGATCCAGGCGCGTCACGCGGCCGGGCTGCCGGAAATGGGCGTGCTACGCGAGAGCGATAGCGCCTGGTACATGCGCGAGGAGGCAGGCGGCCTGATCCTCGGACCCTACGAGAAGGGCGCGCCGGTCTGCTACGTCGACGGACCCGATGAGAATTCGGAATACGAGCTGTTTCAGGAGGACCTGGAACGACTGGCTCCGCATATCGAATCCGCGATGGTACGTGTGCCGGCATTTGGCGAGGTCGGCGTCAAGAAGGTCTACAATGGCGCCATCGCCTATACGCCGGACGGTAATCCGATTGTCGGACCGGCCTGGGGTCTCGACAACATCTGGCTGAACGAGGGCCATTCCTTCGGCGTGACAGCCTCGGGTGGTGCGGGCTGGCAGCTGGCGGAATGGATCGTCGAGGGAGAGCCGACGGTTGACATGTCGGGCGTCGATCCGCGCCGGTTTGGTCCCTATGCGACACGCGGGTATCTCAAGGAAAAGAACGAGGAAGCCTATCGCAACGTCTTCACGCCACATTACCCGGATGAGGAGCGCGAGGCAGCCCGGCCACTGAAGGTGTCACCAGCTTATGAACGACTGAAGGCGCTTGGCGGCGTGTTCGGCTCGGCCTATGGCTGGGAGCGCGCCAACTGGTTCGCGCCGGAGGGCTACGGCATCGACGTGGCGTCCATTGAAAAGCCGGATGTCATCACCAACCACAATCATCCGACGCCCGATGCCAATGGCATGGTCAAGGAAATCTGGTCGTTCCGGCGGTCGAATTACTTCGAGCATGTCGGCAATGAGGTGAAGAATGTCACCAATGGCGTCGGCATTCAGGACCTGACGCCCTTTGCGAAATGCATCGTGTCGGGGCCGGGCGCAAGGGGCTGGCTCGACAGCATTCTGGCCAACAAGATCCCCAAGCGTGGCCGCATCGCGCTCTGCCATATGCTAGGCTTGCGCGGTGGCGTGAAGGCCGAATTTACGCTCTATGAGCGCGACCCCGACGTGTTCTATCTCGTGTCCGCTGGCGCGCTGGAACGGCATGATCACGACCTCCTGCGTCGCCTGCTGCCAGTCGATGGCTCGGTCATCTTGCGTCCCATCACGCAGACAACGGGCGTGCTGGCCGTGGCTGGCCCACATTCGCGCGAGTTGCTGCAAGGGCTGACGGACGCCGATCTCTCGACCAAGGCTTTCCCGTGGCTGACCGGCAAGCGGCTTTCGATCGGACTGGTTGAATGCGAGGCGCTGCGGGTTAATTTTATTGGCGAATTGGGTTGGGAACTGCATGTCCCGATCGAGCTGATGGCGACGCTGTTCGACACGATTATGCGAGCTGGCGCGAAATTTGGCATCAAGCCATTCGGCGTTCGCGCAATGATGTCGATGGCGGTTGAGAAGTCCTATCGCAACATGGGTCGCGAACTCTCGATTGAATACGCCGCGTTCGAGTCCGGCCTCGACCGTTTCGTGCATCCGAACAAGGGCCAGTTCCTTGGCCGCGATGCGCTGGTGCAATGGCGCGAACGCGGGTTTGCCAATCGCTTCGTCACGCTGGACCTGCTCGATGTCGTCGAATCCGATGCGCGCGGATCAGAGCCGGTCTTGCTTGGCGGTCAACTTGTCGGGCGCTGCACGACCGGAGCGTTTGGCTGGCGCACGGGCAAGTCGCTGACAATGGCCATGGTACGCCCCGATCTCGGCGAGATCGGCACCGAACTCGATGTCGTCGTGCTCGGCCGGACATTGAAGGCCGTCGTGGTCGGTGAAAGCCCGTTTGATCCGGAGAACCTCCGGCTCAGGGGGTGAGGGGAGCGCAAGGTCCGACTTGATGGCGCAAACCGGGATGAGCGGTGAATTAGGCGGCGATGTCAAGGTGACCTCACGCGTGTCATCCCGGCGCAGGTGTTGTGTGCCGGGATGACAGTGTTTTGCCAGGGCATCTTCGGCGCTACAGGGCCTGATGGCACCTTCGCGGCGTAATTTACCCCTCATCCGGCCGTTGGCCACCTTGGGGGCTCCGGAGCCGCTTGTCTCCTCCGCGTCGCAACCGACCCCGCAAGGTGAGAAGGACGCAACGCGAGCGCTCAGTTTGTGTCGCCTTCTCCCCTTGTGGGAGAAGGTGGGCGAAGCCCGGATGAGGGGTAGAATGTGTTGGACCCGACCCGGCTTGAACCTCAGCTACCCCTGCGATTTTGATCCCCGCCACTGGTTCGCCCGCTCATTCACGGCAGCCCGGGTGGCGGTCTCGGAAATCCGTTTTTCTCTGGTGGCCGGCGTTTTGGCGTTGCTGATCCATTCGAGTATGGCGCGCTTTACCGAACGGGGAAACGCGTCGAAATGCGCAGCGGCCTCGGCGTGAAGCGCGAGGGCGTCGATCAGGTCAGGCGGAAGCGTCAGCGCTTCGACGTCATCCAGTGCGGACCATGATCCATCCTTTTTTGCGCTCTCGATCTTGGCGAGGCCTGCTGGCGTCATCTTGCCCGAAGCGATGGCGTGTTCGGCGCGGGCCTTGTTGAGCCGCGACCAGCCAGCCCCGGCCTTGCGCGGCGCAAGCCACAGCATGGACCGGTGCTCATCCAGCTTGTTGGGCTTGCTGTCTATCCAGCCAAAACATAGCGCCTCCTCGACAAGAGCATCATAATCCAGCCGTTCGCGGTTGCTCTCCTTCTTCCAGAGGACCAGCCAGACGCCCTCGGTCCGCGCATGATTGGCACTCAGCCAGTCACGCAGTTCGGCGATTGTCTGCGGATGAATGGAATTGTCTGGTGCGGGTGTTGTCATGGGGAGAAGAGGATAGTGGGGTGGACGTGCGACGTCGAGTTGGGGGGGGGCTTTGGATCCGTAGAGTTGGCAGGACCAATGGCCTCCCGCATGTCTCAACCGACCCCTCATCCGGCCGTTGGCCACCTTCTCCCGCAAGGGGAGAAGGGTCATACGCGAACGCGTTATTTGTGTCGCGGCCGACCCCACAAGGGGAGAAGGACGCAACGCTAGCGCTCAGTTTGTGTCGCCTTCTCCCCTTGTGGGAGAAGGTGGGCGAAGCCCGGATGAGGGGGCCGCGCTTGCGTAGGATTTCACAAGTGCGACGAGATCTTCGTGCGGGGGGCCTTTATATACGTTGGCGTAGTTTATAAAATTTAGAGTTGCTGAATTCAGTGCACCTGTTAAATTATTTTGATGAGTTTCGGCTTTCAACTGTCTATAATAATACGCAAAAAGTTTTCTAGAATTCTTTTGGTCGCCGGGTAAAATTTTATGGGATGGAGATTTTTCACGATAAGACCGGTTTATTTAAATATGTGTTTTTAAATTAGATCTGATCGGTTTATTGAGTATTTATCGGGGGGCAATGATGGAAAATGCGCGTAAATTTGCTTTTAATGTACAGGAGCGTGATATCGATCTCCTTTTGCTTGGTCAGTGCAATATCTCGGAAGTATTCGTTAGTTGGTTGGCGGATAAAGTTGGAATTGTCGGAGCTAAATTTGACGAAGCCCATCACAGCGTCGTTACAGATCGGGGTGAGACAGACGTCTTGCTATATGTGAACGAACCTGAGGGACGCATTGCCATTATGATTGAAGATAAGATTGGCGCGGTTATGCAGCCAAGACAATGTGAACGATATCACGAGCGGGGCGAAGCGCTTGTCAATAGCGGCGCAATAGCTGGCTATAGAACGCTGCTCTGTGCGCCTAACGCCTACATCGTCGCTGTGCCGCCGAATGAAACTTGGCATGGCAGAATTTCGTTTGAGGAAATAGCCGACTGGTTGACCAAACAAGATTCTCCAGTCAATTTCTGGCATGCTCGGATATTGAATGCTGCCAGTTTAAAGCTAGGACGGGCCAGATGGGCTGATGAAAAATCGAATCTCGCCTTTAATGAACAGCTTGCGCTTTTAAAGTCAGATTATCGTCAATTCATTTTATTAAACTACCCGAACCTGCAAGCAAAGGTTCAAACTGGCCGGGATCGCGAATATTATATCGCCGGAAGCGGACTGCCGCCGGGAATTCGGTTTAAGCACAGTTTCTTCAAAGGCTTTGTAATGATGATTTTGGAGCGTCGCTGGGTGGAGGCAGGCGAAGTATGGCTTAAGTCGCGTGTACCAGAGGGTGGCAGCCTCTTGAAGCACGGCGGCGAATTACATCTCTTGCTCACAACAGAAATCTTTGATCCAGAACTACCATTTGAAGCGCAGCAGGAGACTGCCAAAGTGGCAATTGACCGGATCCTAACTTTGAAAGATTTGGCCACGCAATTCGTTGAAACAACCGAGCCCCCGCTGCTGGAACCTTTGTCAAAAGAGACGAACGTCGATGTTGGGAACGTTGATGGATAAGCGCCGTTGATCGGCTCGAAAATCATATCTCGTAGTCGGTCCGAGATACACTCCAATGTCGCGTGCGGCCAGTTGAACTGCCAGATAAAACTGAGTTGTCGAGGACGCTCAACGTGTTGATGGCATTCCAGTTAAAAGACGAAGTTCATCAAATGCCTTTTTGGGACACAGATCCATTCAACCCCCAGCCAAGGCCGTCAACACGCTTTTGCTCATTGCGATTCCAGCGCTTTTCGAGTTCATCGTCCACGGTGCACCTCTGGGGTGTAGTCTATTTGCATGGTTTCTAATTGTCTATAACACTCGCCGCAACGGTGTGGATGCCTATCAACGCTGATTATCGGCGATACATTTATTGACATGAGCATTATTCGTGATACATAAATCCGCGAAGATCACCTGCGATCCCTTGAAACGCGAGCGGACACTTCAGGAGCGCGGTCTCGATTTTCTGGATGCCGCGCAGGTGTTTGAGGGCATGACTCTGACGCTTGAGGACGATCGTTTCGACTATGGCGAGACACGGTTCCAGACTTATGGCGTTCTGGATGATCGGGTCGTGATGATCGTCTGGACGCCGCGAGGTGAAAGCCGGCATGTTATTTCAATGAGACATTGTCATGAACGAGAAGCACGCAAAGTCTGGCAGCACCTGGGTTGATACGGATGATGCACCTCAATGGTCGGATGCGATGTTTGCTCGTGCGGAACTGGCGGATGGTGGCAAAATCCTGCGTCCGGCTGCGGGCACAGTCCGGGGACGCGGGCGGCCACGGGTTGATCAGCCAAAGCGGCAGGTATCCGTCCGTCTCGATCAGGACGTTTTGACTGGTCTGAAAAGCACGGGTCCCGGCTGGCAGGGCCGCATGAATGAGGCCCTGCGCGAATGGCTGGCTGCTCACCGCTGAAGCCAGACTTACCAGCCATTCAATCTCCTCTGATGTCGCGCGGTTGACATTCGTCGTCTGCGCAGCGACAGAAGGGGTGTGCGCGGTGTGCGTAATTGGTATGAGACGGGAATCGGGCAACGCCCGGCTCCCGGCGCTGGACTGACAGACCGGTGTTTCCGGTTGGCGTGCCAGCGACATGGTCGTTGATCCCTAGTGACACTCTTGAGGAAATGAAGCCCGATGGCCGATGATGAACTCGACCTCAACTCCCTCGATGACAATGAACTCACCGAACAGATGTGGGACGATCTCTATGATGGCCTCGCAGATGCCATCGAAGAGGGCGTCACCATTTTCCTCAAGCGTGGCTGGACACCCTATGACATCCTGACCAAGGCGCTTGTCGAGGGCATGCGCATCGTCGGCGTCGATTTCCGCGACGGCATCCTGTTCGTGCCGGAAGTGCTGCTGTCAGCGAACGCCATGAAGGCGGGCATGTCAATTCTTAGGCCGCTGCTGGTGGAAACCGGCGCGCCGAAGGTTGGCAAGATGGTGATCGGCACGGTCAAAGGCGATATCCACGATATCGGCAAGAACCTGGTCTGCATGATGATGGAAGGCGCGGGCTTCGAGGTGATCGACCTCGGCATCAACAATCCCGTCGACAACTATATCAACGCAGCCATCGAGCATCAGGCCGAGATCATCGGCATGTCGGCGCTGCTGACGACAACAATGCCCTACATGAAGGTCGTCATCGACGCCCTCAAGGAAAAGGGCCTACGTAACGACTATATCGTGCTCGTGGGTGGCGCGCCGCTCAACGAAGCCTTCGCCGACGCGATCGGTGCCGACGCCTATTGTCGCGACGCTGCTGTTGCCGTGGAGACGGCGAAGTCACTGGTGTCGCGCCGTCAGGGTCTGGCGCAGGTCTGACCAACCGTATCGATCCAGACGGAATGAAAGGTGGCGCATTGCGCCACCTTTTGTGTTTCAGCGAGAAGATCAGAACGCGATGTATTGGGCGATTGGCACCTTCGGGCTATTCGCCATGGCCGCCCGCACCTGATTTTCGTCCATGCCGACGGTCAGGCCGGACGTTGGTGCAACCGATGCATCGGCTTTCAACTGGGCCATGATCGCTTCGAATGAGCCCCAGGACGTCTGGATCTGCATGAGTTCGGTCTGCACGGCCTGCCAGTCGCTCGACGAGGCATTCTCCATGTTGATCAGTTCCTGGTTGGTCTGGTCGATATAGGTCTTGGCATCGATCCAGGGGGCAACCACATTGCTGAGATCGGATTTCAGGGAATCCATTTGATCGGAGAAGCCCTTCAGGGTGCCCGACATGCTATTGAGCGCTACGATATCCTGATTGGTGCTGTCGATCTGGTTCAACAGAAGGTCAATGGCGGCCTTGTCGGCGACGATCTTCTGGGCAGCGAGCGTGATGATATAGACACCGCCTGCACCAATCAGCGCGGCGGGAACCAGCAACGCCAGGCTCATGCCGCCCGTCACCGGAGCAAGGAAAATGCCCAGAATGCCCATGCCGATCCCGGCGATGGTCGCAATGCTGCCTCCGGCTATGGTCCAGGCTTGAGTGGTAATATCCTTTCGCAAGGCCTCGATCTTGGCATTCGCCTCGATGATCGTCTGCTTGGCGTTGCCAGCTGTCTTCAGCGCATCGACGGAAATCTGCTGCATCAACGTCGCATATTTGTCGAATTCGGTCGCCTCGCTTTGCAGGCTGATCACGATCGTGTTGATCCGGCTCGAGTATTGCGTGAAGCTCGTGGACAACCCGCTGAGATTATTGAGCAGCGTGCTTTTCAGAAAGTTGTTGGTGGGGTCGTTGATCAATTGACCGGCCAGGGAGACTGAACTGGCGAGACCCGGCGACACGACCTGCTGGCCGGAGTTGATCAGATAGGTTGGCAACGCCACGAGATTGGACAGAGTGCTGTCCGCCCAGCCCTGCAGTTGACCGGTGGCCTGAGACCATGCGGCCTGGGTCTGGGCATAGGCCTTGGCCCCACCCGGCCAGTTGTTCGCATAGTTCAGGCCGGGGAGTTTGTAGCCGCTCATTTGTCCGGCAAAATTCATGATCGTCCACAGACTGAGCTTGTATTTGTCGATCGCAGGCGACGCATTGTGCAGCGATTGCAGAAGGCGGGTGTGGGACTGGATACGCAATGACGACATGGGGTCATCTCCCTCGCATAAAATGATTTTCTGATTTGGGATTGGGCACGGAGCGTGAGCCAATACGGTTTGATTGCAACGGACTGACTGAAGCAGCCGCGCACTGAAAATACACCATAATATTGCCGATAACAGAATTATATCTTATAATTGCTCAAAAATACCCATTGCAAGGTGTATTGCAATATGTAAAATTGTAGATTCTTATTTTTGCTTCTATAAATATCATATTATAAATAACTCTTAGGTGTTTAAAATGAAAAATACCCCCTTTGATATACAGAGCTGCACGATTGTCATTCTCCTCGAGTGCTGGAATAAAGATCTCCCACGGACTGCTGTGTGCAGCGGCGACGTGAGATAATCGCCCGTCAAATGCCGCAATGGTATGCTTGAATGATGTGGGCCGGCCTGATGACGTGTCTTGGGCAGTAGTACGGATTCGAGAATGACTGAGCGAAATGCGCCGGTGAGGCGCGGCGGACGAGCAGCGCGCCTTGAACGGCGTCCGGAGGTGCGTCGCGAACTGGCTGCCGACGGCAATGTCAATACCTGGGCACTCACACCCGGCGACCCTGCCGCGCGCACGCTGGTAATCGCATGCGGGGCGCTCATCGCCGAACTGCGTCAGGTGATTGAACTCAATCGCTTCGAGCATATCGAACTGACAGGAATTCCGGCCGATTTTCATGTGACGCCCGACAAGATCACCGGCGCTGTGGAGGCCAAGATCCGCTGGGCACGAGACCGCTACGCGTCGATTCTCGTCGGTTTCGGGGACTGTGGCACGCGCGGTGCGCTTGATGCCATGCTGGAACGGGAGGGCATTTCCCGCATTGAAGGCGCGCACTGCTATGCGTTTTATACCGGGCTTGAGGCGTTTGACGCCATGCAGGAAGAGGAAATCGGCACCTTCTATCTGACGGATTTTCTCGCCCGCCATTTCGAGGCGTTTTCAGTCAAAGGTCTCGGGCTCGACCGGCACCCGGAGCTGAAGGACACCTATTTTGGTCACTATCGCCGCGTCGTCTATCTGGCCCAGATCCTAACGCCCGAGCGCGAAAAGCGGGCGCAGGACGTCGCCGCCTGGTTTGGGTTGCCCCTGATCATCCGGGATACGGGACTGATGGGGCTGGAGCGGTTTTTGGCGGGACCTGCAAAGACCTGACGTCTTCGACACTGAACATCTGTCGCTTGCGGACAAGCGAACAACAGGTGACAGATCTAGCGTTCCGGTATAGATCGCACTGGCGCAAAAATTAGAGGCAGAAATGACCGACACACTGGTATCGTCGCACAAGAAGGAAGTCATCATCGGCTTCGAGCGTCGCTTCGTCATGATTGGGGAACGGATCAATCCGACCGGACGCAAGCTGCTGGCCGAAGAAATGGCGCGCGGAGATTATTCGCGGGTGATATCGGACGCGATTGCGCAGGTTGAGGCTGGCGCGCAGATGCTCGATGTCAATGCGGGCATCCCGCTGGCCGATGAACCGAAGATTCTCGCCGAGTGCATCAAGCTGGTGCAGGATACAGTGGATGTGCCGCTGTCGATTGACTCGTCCATTGTGGCCGCGCTTGAGGCCGGACTGGCGGTTTATCGCGGCAAGCCATTGGTCAATTCGGTGACCGGCGAAGACGAGCGGCTTGAGCAGGTCTTGCCCCTGGTCAAGAAATACAACGCTGCCGTGATCGCCATTTCCAACGACGAGACGGGCATTTCGGAAGATCCGGACGTCCGCTATGCGGTGGCCAAGAAGATTGTCGAGCGCGCCGCTGACTATGGCATCCCGCGGTCGGACATCGTGGTTGATCCGCTGGTCATGCCAGTCGGTGCGATCAATACGGCAGGCGTGCGGCTCATGCACCTGCTGCGCCGCCTACATGACGAGCTGAAGGTCAACACCAGCTGCGGCGCTTCGAACTTCTCGTTCGGTCTGCCAAACCGGCGCGGGCTGAACTCCGCGTTCCTGCCGATGATGATCGGAGCCGGCATGACGTCGGCGATCATGAACCCGTTACATGCTGAAGATATCCAGGCTGTGCTCGGTGCCGATGTCGTTATGGGGCATGATCCGAATTGCGCAGGCTGGATCCGCAGGTATCGTGAACCGGCGCCTGAAGGGTCGGCGGGTGGCGAAGGACGGCGCGGTGGTCGTGAGGGCAGACGGCGCGGTTGAGGCCTGGTCGCGCTTCAGTCGTGCCGCGAGCTGGTCCAGATCGGCGGTCCGGGGGGGATAACGCACGTGTCGTCACCGAACCATATCCGGGGCCTCGACGGTTTGCGCGGGCTTGCCGCTTATTCCGTGCTGGTCGGCCATACGCTGATCCTCGGCACGGATATCGGAGGGCTGAGTGTCTTCCTGTTCTTCATCCTGTCCGGCTATCTCATCACGGGGCTTCTGGCGCGCGGGCGGGTCAAGATCGAAGCCGGGCAGGCCGAATTCGGACCTGAACTTGCCAATTTCTGGATCGGACGGGCGCTCAGGATTTTTCCGGCCTATTACGTCTGGCTGGGCGTGATGCTGATCCTTGATCACGTCTACTATCAGGACCAGACGATCAGTCATCTTGGCTGGTACATCCTCTATGCCCAGAACTTCCTGATCGCTTTCAAGACACAGGTTTGGCAGGACTTCACGCACACTTGGAGCCTTGCCGTCGAGCAGCAGTTCTACATGTTTTTCGCACCGTTGGTGCTTATCGTGCCTGCCCGCTGGCATCGCAGGCTGTTTGTGGCGGTGATCACGGGATCGCTGGCGTTGATTGCTTGGCTTGGGTATGCGGGATACGGGATGATAACGATCTATCCCCTGCCATCGACGGGCTTCGTGTTCATGGCGGTTGGTGGATGGATCGCGATCACACCGCGTGAGCGATTGTCGGTGTTTGCCCGTCCGGGGCTGGTATTGCCATGCCTCGTGATCCTGATTGTGCTGGGGTGCTATCCCATCCTGGAACGCAACGAAATTGTGCACGTGCCTTATGTGTTGCTCGATAGTGTGTCGGCCTCGGTGCTCGGCGTGATCATGATGGCCGTCCTTGGCGCACCCGAGTCCTGGGCCGTGTCGCTTCTGGAAACGAACGTGCCGCGTTTCCTTGGGAAAATCTCCTATGCACTCTACATTATCCACTTGCCTGTTTCGCTTTGGATGTGGGATTTCGGCGGGATGGAAACTGCCGCTGCCGTGCTCCATATACCGCCGAGGGTGATATGTATCGTGGCGGTGACGGCTGTTTCGGTTCCGCTTGCTGTGCTCTCCTACTGGCTCATCGAAAAGCCATGTCTCGATCTCAAACGGACCTGGAAGGTCCGCTCGAAATCACTCGCGTGAGGTTCTCGTTTGACTGAAGTAGCCCGCCATCTCGTTTTCTTCTCGCCCTCCGGTAAACGTGATCACTTCGACGAAGGCACATCCGTGCTCGACGCAGCGCGCAGGCTCGGCGTTGATCTCGACACCGTCTGCGGCGGGCGCGGCATCTGCGGACGCTGTCAGGTGCTGCCTTTGGACGGATCAAACGCCAAGCTCGGCATCGTCAGCAGTTCCGATCATCTGACGGAGTGGAATGCGGTCGAGGCGCGGTATACGTCGAAGCGCGGCGATCTGGCGGAAGGGCGGCGGCTCGGATGTCAGGCGCGGATCTGCGGCGATATCGTCATCGACGTGCCGCCGGATAGCCAGGTGCATCGTCAGGTCGTCCGCAAGAGCGCGGAATCGCATCCAATCGAAATCGATCCGGTGGTCCGGCTGCATTATGTCGAGGTGCGCGAACCTGACATGCATGATCCGTCCTCCGACGCGCGCCGCTTGCAGGAAGCGCTTGTCGCGCAGGCTAGCCTTGGCGAGACTGAGATCCCTATCAGTGTGCTGAAAACGCTGCAGACAGTGCTTCGCAAGGGCGGATGGCAGGTGACTGTCGCGGTTCGCAACAGTCGCGATATCGTGGCTGTGTTTCCGGGCTTCCGTGATGTGGCGATGGGGCTGGCGGTTGATATCGGCTCGACGACCATTGCCGCGCATCTGTGTGATCTGGTCACCGGCGATGTCAAGGCATCCGCTGGCATCATGAACCCGCAGATCCGCTTCGGTGAAGACCTGATGAGCCGTGTGTCCTATGTGATGATGAACCCCGGCGGTGATCAGGAAATGACCGACGCCGTGCGGGCCAGCCTTCAGCAACTGGCCGAAACCGTGACGGCGGAAGCGGGTATCACGGCAGGCGATGTGCTGGAAGCAACCATCGTCGGCAACCCGATCATGCATCACCTGTTTCTCGGCCTCGATCCCACCGAATTGGGCGGCGCGCCCTTTGCCCTGACGGTCGACGGTGGCATGAGCGTTCCCGCGCGGGACGTGGGGCTGACGCTCGCGCCCGGTGCCTATGTCTACTGCCTGCCGTGCATCGCCGGGCACGTGGGCGCGGATACGGCGGGCGTGGTGCTCGCCGAGGGACCGTATCTCACGGATGAAGTGCGGCTGCTTGTCGATGTCGGGACCAATGCCGAGATTGTGATGGGTAATTCGAGCCGCTTGCTGGCGTGCTCCTCACCGACTGGACCGGCATTTGAAGGTGCGCAGATTTCCGGTGGGCAACGGGCGGCTCCCGGTGCCATTGAAAGGCTGCGCATCGATCCCGTCACGCTTGAGCCAAAGTACAAGGTGATCGGCTGCGATCTCTGGTCCGATGAAGCGGGGTTTGACGAAGCCACATCCAAGACCGGTGTGACAGGCATCTGTGGTTCCGGGATCATCGAAGCCGTGGCCGAAATGGTGCTCGCGGGCATCGTGACGCCAGATGGTATTGTCGATGGCGCTCTTGCGGACCGCACGCCCCGTGTCGTGATGGATGGCCGGACCGCAAGCTATCTGATCCGTGAAGCCGATAGTTCCGGCGGACCGCGCATTGTCGTCGCGCAAGCCGATATTCGCGCCATCCAGCTGGCCAAGGCCGCGCTCTATGCCGGTATCCGTTTGCTCATGGACGGATATGGTGTTGATCATGTTGATCGGATCACGCTTGCAGGCGCATTCGGCAGCCACATCGATGTCAAATACGCGATGATCCTTGGTTTGATCCCGGACTGTGATCTTTCGAAGGTCTCGTCGGCCGGCAATGCTGCAGGGACTGGCGCGCGAATCGCGCTCCTCAATCGGGCGTCACGAGCCGAGATCGAAGGCGTGGTGCAGCGGATTGAGAAGATCGAGACCGCGCTGGAACCCGCGTTTCAGGACCATTTCGTCAAGGCGATGGCGATCCCGCACAAGTCTGATCCGTTCCCGCAGCTCGAAGCCGCGCTCGGGACCGTGTTCAATCGCGGCACCGGCAGCGGTTCTCAGGGTGAGGGCGCTGGTCGCCGCGAGGGACGTCGGCGGAGGTAGCTTGGACGCGATATTGGCCGCTGACTAACGCCTATCGCGCAAATCAGGCGAGGGACGGTTTCAAACCTTGTGCCTTTTCCCGTTGTTTCAGGTGCAGTCTCACTCCACCAAGCACCGCAAACACCAATCCGGCGATGAGGATCCACCACGCGGGACGCAAGCCCATGCGCAGTGA
The DNA here is from genome assembly GCA_903930435.1 of uncultured Hyphomicrobiales bacterium. Taxonomy (GTDB): domain Bacteria; phylum Pseudomonadota; class Alphaproteobacteria; order Rhizobiales; family Ancalomicrobiaceae; genus CAIYYN01. The sequence goes on from CAIYYN010000061.1 coordinate 28,837, forward strand.
CAGGTTGGCGTAAAGCACCAGAATGCCGTGAACCTTGGTCGCGACGGCGTACCATCCGGCTTCACCCAGGGCGGTCAGGATTGCGGAGGCGACCGATAGGCCGGCAAGAGCAACGAAGCCGAGCTTCACGCGACGCCACACCAGGACGCGGCAACCTTCGAGGAAGATGAGGCTGCCCAGCATCAGTGTGGGCTGAAACTGATCAAGTTTGGTCTGCATGAAATAATGGAGCACGGCGAGAACAGCGATCCCGTGAACCAGCTTGTGCAGGCGCCCCCATGCCAAAGCCCCCATGCGACGGATGGCACTGTCAAACGATGTGACACCTAGTGCAATCAATCCAATCAACGCGATAAAGCCGATTGTCAGATAGATGCGCAGGATGATTTCGCTTGCGATCCGGATGGGATCTAGCTGTTGATCCATAAAATAGAGCGACACATGCCAGATAAGATACGCGAGGCTGGCAACACCGACCATGCGGCGGGCACTGATCAGCTTCGGCAATTGCGTTGCGTAACGTAGGGGTGTGATTGCCAGCGAGATCATGAGGATCCGAACAGCCCAGTCGCCGGTCTGGTGGATCATCTCGGTCAGGGTACGCGGTCCAAGCCAACCTTGCGTATATTGGATGACGATCCAGACGCCCGGGATAAACAGGGCGGCGAACACGATAGCCTTCAGCCACGAAAATCGACCCAGACGGTCCGTCCAGGGCCAGAAGGTCGGTGAGGGCAGGGCGAAAAGGCGTTGGGACAATGTCGACACGGATAAACAGGCTCCTCGATCTCACACTGTGCTATACGCGATAGAGCTTGCGAAGGTTTCAATTATCCGGTCACATTAGCGTCAATTCATGGCGGATCAGTGCTATTGACCTGACATCCCTGAGGTGGTGAATCCGTAATGGCCATCAGTATCGTCTATCCGGTGCGTCCGCCCAAGGTTTCCCGCCATGCTTGATCTCAATCCCGCCAGCTGGTTTCATTGGCTGCAATTGCACAAGCCGGAAGCCATGTCAGATACGGCGCTGCTGCTACTTGGCGTTCTGTTCGGTCTGATCGCCAAGAACATCTATTCGATGCTGATGCGTTCCTTCGGCTTCGTTGGCGGCTTCATGTCGCGCCTTGCTGTCGGCTGGTTTGAGGAGATGCGGCGCGAGACACCGAATGTCGTCGACTTCGCCATGGTTGCGATGGCCGAATATGATGATTGCGATGTCCTCATGATGGATGCCTTGATCGGGCCTCGTCGCCTGAGTGATGTCTATCTCAATCCGCGCGTGGCCATCGGCATCCGAATGCAGACATTTTCGATTACGGAAGATGTCCCATGGGTTCGGTTCAGACGCGACGAAAAACATGGGATCGCAGCACGCCTGATCCGTCGCTATCGTCATTGGCGCTATGGGCGGCCAGGGCGTTCGCTCACGCAGCGGGATCGGCAACTGCTCAGAGTCCGGCGGGCGTATGCTCCCATCGAAAACCTCGTGAGCCAATATCTGACCAATCAGTGGGCCGGACTGATGGCGATCGGCGAGCCATGCCATGTCTTTCACTTCGTAGTCGCCCTCGTCTACGAGAAGAACGCCGATATTCACATGGATCGGCATTTCCACGCGCTCGTGATCTGGGAAGAGCTGCTGCTCAGGGAAGATTTTGACCGTGTCATCACCTATCATCCCGAGTTTCAGCATCGGTGGGACACGATCCGGCGGATCAGCGCTTATTACCGGTCATCTCCTGAGGCAAAGGCCGAGTTCGGGAGCCTCACGGTGGTTGTGCCGAAGCGCAACCTTGTCCGGGACTATTCGGTCAATTGGGTGATCAATCCGGCCGGGAATCCGGTTCCGGTCAGTCGTCCGGTCGCGTTCGACTTCAGTGCGGCCGAGGAGCCGACGACTTGAACTCAGACGCCAGCCTGGCTGGCTGTTCGCAATTCGGCCCGGCGTGCTGCCCGACGCCGCGACGTCAAAAGTTCAAACGCGAGCATCAATCCGATGGTCGCGTGCACCACGGCGTCGTGCAGATGAAGCGCCGACGGTCCGAGCCAGACCATGACGGTTGTCGCAGTGGTCGGGCCGATGATCGCGCCGAGGCAATAGACAAAGAGCAGGACAGCGGCAATCCCAACGGCTTTCTGAGGGCCTGTCGCATCATTCGTCAGTGCGACGAAGATATAGTAATGCGTTGACACAAAGGCTCCGAGCATGAAGGCGAGCGAGTAGATCGGAACACGGGTCAGGCTGGCGCTGTAAGCCCACATGATCAACTCGATCGCTGCTGTGACCACCATCAGGGCCAGACCAACCTTTCTTCGATCAAATGTGTCGGAGATACGCCCCATCGGCAACTGCAGCGCAGCCGATCCGAGCGTCATCATGACCATCATGGTGCCGACATCCGCCGAGGACAGGCCGATGTTGGAGCCAAAGATCGGCGATAGTGACCACATCGGGCCATTATTTAGCCCAACCAGGAAAACGCCGATGATGCAGAGCGGGTTCGTCCGCAGTAGCCATAAAATTGGCAAGCCGTGCGAAGTTGGACGTTCGGGAGCATCCTGTTCGGTCACAGTGACCGGCAAAATGCCACAGGAGAAGCAAGCGGCGGCGGCAGCAAACAGAACGAAATCCGTCGGTGCGGCAAATTGTAGCAATGTGTTGCCACTGGCCCAAGCGATGTATTGAACGATCGAATAGAGCGCCAGAATGCGACCGCGAGAGGCATTGTCCGATTTCGCCTGCAACCAGCCTTCGGCAGTTGCATAAAGGCCCGCGATGGCAAAGCCGCCGACGCCGCGCAACAGGATCCAGAGCCAGGCTTCATGCGCGAACGTGTAGGTCAGCGCGGCAATCGTTGAGAGGGCAATCGAGGCTGTGAAGGTGCGCACATGCCCCGCGTGGCGGATGGCTGCGGGGTTGGCCAAGGCTCCGAGCAGCATTCCGACGAAATAGGACGAGCCGAGCAAACCGATCTCGAGCTGGCTGTAGCCGTAAAACTTGCCGGACAGCGGCACGATTGTGTTCAGCACACCCTGTCCCATGACGACAAGCATGACAGACAGAAGCAGGGCGGCGAGGGAGCGTGAGGCGGATAACAACGCAGGATTCTTTCAAGATGCGATTTGGTGAGGGCTGTAGCCGTCGTCGTCAGTCCGCCACGGCAGGAGCCGGCTCGATCCGGGTGGAGAAGGGCGGTTTCGAGAACCGGCTGATCAGCCAGGAGCGAAACACGGAAACGGCGGTATCACCGAGGTCATCCGGATGAATTGCGAGATAATAGCCATAGCCATTGTCGATCTGGAACTCATAGGGGCGCACCAGCTTGCCGCTTGCCAGTTCGTCCTGAAACAGCAGGGGATCGACGAGCGCGAGTCCCTCGCCTGACAGCGCATAGAGGACTGCCATCTGGCTCGTATCAAAGACGAGGCCGCGATCCACATCCACTTCCGGGCAGCCAATCGATTTAACGGTCATCTCCCAGAAATGATTGCGCGGGCGATCATCGACAGCCACCTTCAGCAGATCATTTGAGGCCAGAAAGTCGCTCATCGACATGCCATTGGCTCTTGCCGCGACATCCGGGTGACAGAGAACTGTCAGCTTCTCCATCCAAAGCAGGTCGAGCACGCGGTCCGTAACGCGGGGTTCGGAATAGACGACGGCGATTTCCGCGCCGCGATCCATCGGGCCGAGCGGCGCGCGGGAGGCAATCTCGATCTTGATATCCGCGTAGTCGCGGCGGAAATCCCGCAGGATTGGAACGGCGAGCTGATGGGCGAAGGTGTGCGGCAAGGTCACGGTCAAGGAGCGACGCGGTGTCCCCTTATCGGCACGCACTTCTTCGAGGACCTCGTCGATCCTGTCGAACGACTTGGTCACGACGGGCAGCAGGCGTCGCCCGGCCTCGGTCAGGCTCAGCTGATGCGGCTTGCGATCAAACAGCTGGACACCGATCAGGTCTTCGAGGCCAATCACATGGCGGCTGACAGCAGACTGCGACACTAACAAGCTTGAAGCGGCGGCGGTAAAACTCGTGTGGCGACCAGCCGCTTCAAAGGCACGCAGCGCATTCAGTGGCAGCCATCGACGATCCATGGGTAGGCTCCAGTCTGGATTGCCGCGTCGCCTTGCTCCTCGCCATGACGCGGAGGCAGCAAGGCATCAGGCTGATCTGGCCTTGAAACCAAATCAGCCGATCCGCGTCCTGGCAAGCAGGTCTTCATTCAGTTCATAACCGAGTCCCGGCTTGTCCGTCAGCACGATATTGCCGTCTGCGTTGATATCCAGCGGTTCAAGCATTGGAAAATCGCGACGGGCCAGGCTCCATTCCGGTGGATCATAGGGGAACTCGATGAAGGGCGCATCTGCACAGGCGCACGCCAGATGCGTATTTGCGACAACACCCATGCCGTTGGTCCAGGTATGCGGCGTAAAGACAAGATTGTTTTCCTGCGCCATAAGGGCGACCCGGCGCAGTCCGGTGATCCCGCCAACAAGGGCAGCATCCGGCTGGATGATATCGAAGCAGCCATCGCGGATAAGGTCGCGGAACTCATAGAGTTCGCGGGTCATCTCGCCGCCAGCAATGCGGACATCGACCATTTCACGCAAGCGGCGCATGCCTTCGCGGTCAGAGCGATGCAGCGGTTCTTCCATCCAGTAGACATCAAGCTGCTCGAGCTCGCGAGCAACGCGCACGGCGTCCTTCAGAGACCATGGCGCGTAAGCGTCCCACGACATGCGCCAACCCTGATTGCAGTCGACCATCAATTCCAGCTTGCCGCCGACGCGGGCACGAACCGCTTCGAGCGCGGCGATATCCGAGCGCCAGTCGCCTCGATGGAAGCGGATCTTCATGGCCTTGAAGCCACGGGCTACGAAGGCCTCGGCGAGTTCGGCGAGTTCATCGGGCTTGCGCAGTGTTCCTGACGACGCATAAGCCGCGACCGTGTTCGACAGTCCGCCCGCAATCTTCCAGACGGGCTGATTGGTAATCTTGCCGGCGAGATCCCAAAGCGCGGCGTCGAGCGGCCAACAGCGGCCATAATGGAATTGGATGTTTGACAGGATGCGATAGTGGCGCTCGATCGCCATCGGGTCCTGACCGATGAACAGATGCTCGTGGCCTGCGAAGCCGGTCATCGTGTCACCGGACCCAATACCCGTCAGGCCTTCATCGGTTGTCACGCGAACGATGGTCGCCTCGAACTTCGTGCGCGGCACGGAGTCCCAGCTCGCATGAAACGGCGGATCGAGCGGAAGGCGATGATGGGTGATCTCGATGCCGGTGATTTTCATGGGGCGACCCTTTGCGACGGTTGGTTGCGGCCTCACCCTTCTCCCGCCCTGTCGGACACCCTCTCCTGCACGGGGAGAGGGGCCATGACGCGAGATTTCCATGCTGAAAGACCGGGAGAGGGGCAGGCATGCTCTCCCGGCAATCACCTGAACATCAATAGGCCGTCCAGATCGTCTTGTAATCCATGTACTTGTCGATGGCGTGCGGCGAGCGGTCGCGCCCGAAGCCCGACTGCTTGAAGCCGCCAAAGGGTGTCGCCATCGATGAGCGGTCGAAGCAGTTCAGCCAGACGGTCCCGGCGCGAATACCACGCGTCAGACGATGCGCGGTGCTGAGGTCCTTGGTCCAGACAGCAGCCCCCAGACCGTAAATCGAGTCGTTGGCCATGGCCAGGGCTTCGGCTTCGGTCTCGAAGGTCGTCATGACGACAACGGGTCCGAAGATCTCTTCCTGCGACACGCGGTCGGTGGATTTGACATCGTCGATGATGGTTGCCTCGACATAGAAGCCTTTGGCGAGATCGCCGGATGTCACGCGATTACCGCCGGATGCGACTTTTGCCCCCTGTCCCTTGGCGATGTCGATATAACCAAGCACGCGTTCCATGTGCTTTTCCTCGACCAGCGCGCCCATCTGGGCATTGGGATCAAGCGCATGACCAAGCGGGATCTGGGTGCGGGCGACTTCGGCGATCTTCTCGATCAAGGCAGCCTTGACGGATGAATGCACCAGCACGCGGCTGCCGGCGTGGCAGGTTTCGCCCTGATTATAATAGATGCCCCAGGCGATGCCGGATGCGGCGGCATCGAGATCAGCGTCGGCCATGACGACATGCGGGCTCTTGCCACCGCATTCCAGCGCAACCCGCTTCATGTTGGACTGGCCAGCATAGACGAGCATCAGCTTGCCGACTTCCGTCGAGCCGGTGAAGGAAATCATGTCGACATCAGCGTGAAGCGCCAAGGGCTTGCCAGCCTTCTCGCCGAAGCCGGGAACGACGTTGAAAACGCCATCCGGGATACCCGCCTGTTTGGCAAGCGCCGCGAGGCGGATGGCGGACAAGGGCGACTGTTCGGCTGGCTTCAGGACAACCGAATTGCCAGCAACCAAAGCCGCGCCGATCTTCCAGGCGGTGATGATCAGGGGGTAATTCCAGGGTACGATGGCACCGATGACGCCCAAGGGCTCCTTGCGGATGACGGCGACGTCATTGGGGCCGGTTGGAGCGACTTCATCATAGAGCTTGTCGGCGAATTCGGCGTAATACTGGATGCAATTGGCGCAGAATGGCACGTCAACGGCGATCGAATTGCCGATGACCTTGCCGACATCGAGCGTTTCGAGGAGCGCGAGGGTGGCGACATCATTGCGGATGAGGTCAGCGAATTTCAGCAGGATGGCCTTTTTGGTCGCTGGATCCTTGTCGCGCCAGCGGCCATCTTCAAACGCCTCCCGCGCTGCCCAGACAGCGGCGTCGATGTCGCTTGCATCACAATCGGCGACTTCTGCGATTGTGCGACCATCGATGGGCGAGCCCTTCGTGAAGGTCCGACCGGATTTGGCCGGGACATACTGACCATTGATGAAGGCGCGGCCTTCCGGCTTGATCTGGCTGGCTGCGGCTTCCCAGGCTTCGCGGGATGAGGGGAGTGCGGACATAGAAGGTACTCCGGTCGGAGAGGAAAAGTTTTGGGAATTGGGCCGGATGGGGTCAAACTGTCGCCAGCAGCTTCTCGGCCAGCATCATGAGATCTCCATCAGTGATCTGACGGCGATTGGACGAGCGCATCGCTGCGTTTTCGGGTCGTGCAAACTGGGCTGCGAGCGTTTCGGCGGAAACGCCGGCGAAGTCCGGTCCAAGCCGGAGGTCAATGCCGACGGAGTCCGCGAGGTCGCGGAATGCCATTGGCAGGTCAGCAGCTGATTTCAGGCCGAAGGCTTCCGCTGCCGCCTGATTGCGTCCGTCATCGTTGGCGATGGTCCAGTCGATGGACGCCATGATGCCGATGATCACCGAGCGACCATGATGCAGTGGCTTCAGGGAGGCAAGCGCGTGGCCGATCATGTGGGCAGCGGCGGTGCCGCAATTGTCGATGGATGTACCGCCAAGCATGGCTGCGCGCTGCAAACCGGCACGGGCCTCGATGTCCGAGCCACTGTCAACGGCGCGCTGCAGATGCTTGACGGCGAGGCGGATGCCTTCATGTGCAAACACATTGTTGGCGGCGGTCGCGTTGCCGTTGGTCGCAGCCTCGAAGGCATGAACGAGGGCGTCGATACCCGTCCAGGCGGTCAACATTTTCGGCAGCGAAAGGGTCGTTTCCGGATCGAGGATGACTTCGTCCGCCTTGATCTCATCGCCCCACAGCCAGACCTTGGCCTTGTCGGCGCGGGTCACAATCGAGGTTCGGGTGACTTCAGAACCGGTACCTGACGTTGTTGGAATGACAATGGATGCAAGGCGGCTCGTGGGGAAAGGCAGCTTGCACAGTTCGTAGTCGACAGCCGAGAGAGATGCCGTTGAGATGGCCGCCACGGCTTTCCCGAGGTCAAGCGCCGATCCACCGCCGAGCGAGACGACCGCCTTCGCCCCAGTCGAACGGGCGAGCGCTGCCGCTGCGTCGGTTTGGGCGACGGTGGGATCGCCGGTGAAGTCAGAGAATAGATGGACACCAAAGCCCGCCGCTTTGAGCGATGTGGCGACATCATCGGCGAGGCCCGTGGACTTCAGGCCGGGGTCGGCAACGAGAACAACATCTGAGCCGGCGGAAACATGGCCCGCGACCAGATTGCCTGCTGATGATCGGCTTCCCGCGCCGCCGGTCACATGGGGTATGCGTGCCAGATCCCAACCGCTCATCGTCCGGTCTCTCTTTTGTTCGAAATGCAATTGGTTGTGATGATTATGGATGCAGATGTGCTTGGGATATGGTCTTTATTCGATGCCGCGATCCAAAAATGCGATATGCTCAGATAGGCCCTTTCTTCTCGTCCGACTTGACGGCAGTCTGATGTATCTTGCGCCGGTATGGTGACTACTCGACACCGGCTTTCCCCTGAGGAGTTCTGCCTTTCATGGATCTGTCAGCCGAGACAAGCGACCGCCCGCGCCGCCGTGGGAGAGAAGATCGCCGGGGCGCAAATGCCGCCTCCTTGCCCGCCAAACAGCAGCCACGTCGTCCATTTGCGCCGGTTGCCGCCGTTTCCGAGGATGAACTGGAAGCCGTTCACAATGCCGCGCTGCAGATCCTTGAAGAGATCGGCATGGACGTGCTGCATGCCGAGGCCAAGGCGCTTCTGAAGGCAGCGGGCGCTGACGTCGATCCCAACTCGGATCGTGTCCGCTTCGACCGTGGCCTGATCGAATCAAAGATCGGGCTGGCACCGAAGGAATTCACGCTGCACGCCCGCAACCCCGCCCGCAATGTGCAGATCGGCGGCAATCATGTCGCGTTCTGTTCAGTTGCCTCGGCGCCAAATGTGGCGGACAGGGCAGGCGGACGGCGTCCGGGCAATCGCAAGGATTACCAGAACCTGCTGCGGCTCGGTCAGTCGCTTGACGCTGTGCATGTCTGGGGTGGCTACCCGGTTGAGCCTGCCGACGTGCATGCCTCGATCCGTCATCTCGACGCGATCTACGATCTGTTCACGCTCTCGGACAAGCCGATCCACGCCTATTCGCTCGGGACCGGGCGCAACAAGGATGCGCTCGAAATGACGCGCATCGCGATGCAAGTGACCGACGAACAGCTGAACCTTCAGCCATCGCTCTTCACGGTCATCAATACGTCGTCGCCGCTCAGACTCGATGAGCCGATGTGTGAAGGCATCCTCCGAATGAGCGAGCGGGGTCAGGTTGTCGTCTTGACGCCGTTTACGCTGGCAGGTGCCATGGCACCGGTGACGATTGCCGGAGCGGTTGCCCAGCAGAACGCCGAGGCACTGGTCGGCATGGTGATCGCCCAGACCCATGCGCCGGGAAGTCCGTTTGTCTACGGTGGGTTCACGTCCAACGTCGACATGAAGTCAGGCGCGCCCGCGTTCGGAACGCCGGAATACATGAAATCAGCTCTTCTTGGCGGGCAATTGGCACGTCGCTACGGGTTGCCCTATCGCTCGTCCAACACCAATGCCGCCAACACCGTTGATGCGCAGGCGGCTTATGAAAGCGTCTTTTCGCTCTGGGGCGCGATCATGGGCGGGTGCAATCTGCTCATGCACGGCGCGGGCTGGATGGAAGGCGGACTGCATGCGTCGTTTGAGAAGATGGTGCTGGACGCAGATCTGCTCGACATGGTCGCGGAGTTCCTGAAGCCGCTCAAGGTCAATGACGACGAACTGGCGATTGAGGCGATCCGCGAAGTGGGTCCACGCGGGCATTTCTTTGGCTGCGCGCATACGCAATCGCGCTATCGCAACGCATTTTTCGCGCCGATGATCTCGGACTGGCGCAATTACGAGAGCTGGCGTGAGGCCGGTAGCCCGACGGCCTATGACACCGCTGAACGGCTGTTTCAGGAGCGACTGGCGGCGTTTGAGGCACCGCCGATTGACCCTGCCGTCCGCGAGGAGCTTGAAGCCTTCGTCGCCCGCCGCAAGGCTGAAGGCGGCGTGCCCACCGATTATTGACAGGAGCAGGCATGCCGAGCCTCGAAATCAGAGCTATCGCCGATGCCGATCGCGTTGACTGGGAACGTCTCTATGCGGGCTATGCGGATTTCTACCGCGTGACGCAGACGCCGGAGATGCGTGCCCGTGTCTGGTCCTGGATCCACGATCCCGCCCATCAAACAGAGGGGCTGGTCGCGCTGCTTGACGGCAAGCCTGTCGGCATTGCGCACTTCCGGGCCTTTGCGCGCCCCTTGTCTGCAACAACCGGCGGGTTCCTCGATGACCTCTTTGTTGATCCCGACGCGCGCGGGTCCGGGGCAGCAGACGCGCTGATATCGGCAATCGCCGATATCGGGCGCTCGCGCGGCTGGAGCGTGATCCGCTGGATTACGGCAGAGGACAATGCGCGTGCGCGCAAGGTCTACGATCGGCTTGCGGTCAAGACGCCATGGGTAACGTATGACATCAAGCTGTAAGGCTCGGCCTTCGGTTTCGGACTGGACTATTTTGAAAAAGTGGCAGGGAGTTCCGCCCAGATGAAATCTTCAGCTCGTGTTGTCGTCATTGGTGGCGGTGTTATTGGGTGTTCGGTGCTGTATCATTTGACCAAGCTCGGTTGGTCGGATGTCATGCTGATCGAACGGTCGGAACTGACGTCGGGTTCGACATGGCATGCGGCCGGCGGGTTCCACACGCTGAACGGTGATCCGAACGTCGCCAAGCTCCAGAAGTATACGGCTGAACTTTATTCTGAGATCGAGGAACTCTCCGGTGTCAGCTGCGGGCGTCATACGACCGGTGGCCTGATGCTGGCGGCGACCAAGGATCGCATGGATTGGCTGAAGCAGGCCCATGCCAAGGGTCGTTATCTCGGCATGGACACGGAACTCATCACGCCATCCGAGGCCAAGAAGCTGCTGCCGCTGATCGATGAATCCCAGTTCGTCGGGGCCATGTTCGATCCCTTCGAAGGTGATCTCGACCCCTATGGCACCACGCATGCCTATGCCAAGTCAGCCCGCATGAAGGGTGCCGAGATCGTGCTGCGGAACCGCGTCATCGAGACCAATCCACGCGCTGACGGGACCTGGGACGTGGTGACGGAACGAGGGACGGTCCACGCCGAACACGTCGTCAATTGCGGCGGTCTCTGGGCGCGTGAGTGCGGACGCATGGTCGGGCTGGAATTGCCGATCCTCGCCATGGAACACATGTATTACCTGACCGACACGATGCCGGAAGTCGCCGAAATTCAGGCGGCTACAGGTAAGCGTGTGCTGACGGCGCTCGATTTCGAAGGCGAAATCTATATCCGGCAGGAACGCGACGGGATGCTGATCGGCGCTTACGAGCAGGCCTGCAAGCCGTGGAGCGAGCGTGTCACACCATGGGATTTCGGGCAGGATCTGCTCGAACCCGATCTGGAACGCATTGCGCCGTCGCTTGAAATCGGCTTCCAGCATTTCCCGGCCTTTGCCAATGCGGGCATCCGCAAGGTCATCAACGGACCCTTCACATTCACGCCGGATGGCAATCCGCTTGTTGGCCCGGTGCGCGGGCTGCCGAATTACTGGCTCGCCTGCGGCATCATGGCGGGCTTCAGCCAAGGTGGCGGCGTCGGGCTGGCGTTGTCAAACTGGATGGTCAACGGTGATCCGGGCTTTGACGTCTGGGGCATGGACCCGGCGCGGTTCGGTACCTGGACAACCATTGGCTACACGAACAAGAAGTCGCAGGAAAATTACAAGCGTCGGTTCCGGGTGCGCTTCCCGAACGAGGAACTGCCAGCCGCCCGCCCGTTCCGCACGACACCACTCTATGATCGGATGCTCGCGCACAATGCCGTCATGGGCGACATGTGCGGCATCGAATATCCGCTCTGGTTCGCGCCATCTGCTGCCGAAGCAAAGGATGAGTTCTCGTTCCGGCGGTCGAATGACTTCGCCCATGTGGGGGAGGAAGCCCGCGCTGTGCGCAACGGCGTTGGCCTCATGGAAATCTCGACATTCGGCAAATGGGAGGTGACGGGCAAGGGCGCAGAAGCCTTCCTCGATCGCGTGCTGCCAAATCGCCTGCCGAAGCAGGGCCGCATGATGCTGACGCCGATGCTCAACCCCGACGGCAAGCTGATCGGCGATTTCACGGTTGCGCGGATCACGGACGAGCGGTTCATGATCTTCGGGTCGGGTACAGCGGATGAATATTACATGCGCTGGTTCATGGCGCAGAACCCGGTTGACTGCGCGATCAAGCCGCTTGGTCTCGATCTCGTCGGCCTGCACATTGCCGGACCCAAATCGCGCGAGCTTCTGCAACGCAATACCTTCCGGGACGTCTCGGCGGACGCCTTCAAGTTCATGGCATTTGATACGTTCGACGTCGGTCCGGTCCCGGCAATGGTTGGACGTGTCTCATTCACGGGCGATCTCGGCTATGAAATCTGGGTAAAGCCCGAACATATGCGGGCGTTGTTCGATCTGCTGATGGAGTCGGGCAAGGACCTCGGGATCCGGCTTTTTGGTCTGAGGGCCTACCTGTCGCTGCGGCTTGAAAAGGGCTTCGGCACCTGGGGTCGGGAATACCGGCCGATCTACACGCCGTTTGAAGGCAAGCTGGATCGGTTCGTCTCCTTGCAGAAGCCGGATTTCATCGGTCGCGATGCGGCCGTGAAGGCGCGTGATGCCGGTCCGAATGTGCTGCTGACCACATTCGTGGTTGATGCCGTCGATGCCGATGTGATCGGTGACGAGCCGATTTGGCGCGACGGCAAGGTCATCGGTTGGGTGACATCGGGCGGCTATGCGCATTGGGCACAGAAGTCGGTCGCGCTCGGCTATATCTATGCCAGCGCCTATGATGAGGCCGCGACCTACGAGATCGAGATCATTGGTGATCTGATCACGGCAAAGATCCAGACCGAGGCGTTGTTCGATCCCAAGGGCGAACGGATGCGCGGATAATCCGCGACTGCTTTTCACGCTTCGTTAACTGCCAAGAATGTCCGTCGGTTAGACCGGCGGACATTTCGCGGATTGAAATGATGCACGATGCAGATCAGCCTGCACGTAACGAATTTCTATAAGAATATCTGATAGACGATCGGCATGTTGATCGCCCCCTATATCAAGCCACTTTACACACGACTGAAATCGGCACCCGAGCTCGCTCTCTGGGGCTTGATCGCGGCTATTCTTGTCGCATCAACGATATTTGTCCTCTATCGACCCTTCAACCCGGATGTCAGTTGGGGCTTGACGCTCGGTGACAGAATCCTTGCCGGCGAGGTGATCTACAAGGACGTCCTCGAAACAAATCCACCGATGACGGTGCTGCTTTACTTGCCAGCCAGTTACCTGTCGCACTTGATCGGCGGTCAACCAGAAACATATACTGTCATCCTGACGGCATTGGTATTTATCGGATCGGTCACTTCGAGCCTTTGTATTGCGAGAGAGACTCTCGACGGCACTGATCGTCTGGTATTAATGGCCTCTGCGACAGTTGCCATATGGTTGATGTGGCTGGGCAGTTTTGCAGAGCGCGAGCAATTTGCCGTCATGGCTTTGTTGCCGACGATCGCCTTGTGGCATGTGAGGCTCACGGGCGGGAAAGCCACGATGACGTCCATCATTGTAGCTGGCATCGGCGGGGGGGTCGCTACGGCAATCAAACCGTATTTTTGCCTCTGTCTGATTATTCCTGCTCTTTATGCCACTGTCCTGCGCAGGGACGTGCGCTTTCTGTTGTGCCCGGAATACTGGATTGCCGCAGCACTCGTCGTTTTTTACCTTCTTACTGTGTACGTTTGCTTTCCATTGTATTTCGAGACTCAGGTTCCGGTTTTGACACAAACCTATCTGGTTTTCCGGCTCCCGGTTATCGATCTGCTCAATCGCCCGGAGTGGCGGATCTGCGCTTCCTGGCTCTGTGTTCTCTTCCTCGTGAGACCCTCGGTGCTCAAGAGTTCGCACTGTGGCATGGCGTTGCTTTTGGCCGGTACCGGCTTTTTCATCGCCTTCATCCTGCAGGGCAAGGGTTATACAAATCATGCTCTGGCGGCTGTCTCTCTGGTCAGCTTCGGCGTATTGGGTCTGCTTTTTCGTCCGTGGATGGCGGCGGTCCGTGATCGGGCAATGCCGTTCCTTCCACGCAATCTCGCTGTGATCGGGGGAATTTGGGTCGTCGCGACAATGCTATGGTTGACATTTCAGGAGGATGTCTCGGTCAACACGCGCTCCATGGCTTTCGTAGGTGATATCAAGGCGATACCGGATGCACACACGCTCATGACGATTTCGCCGAATCTCGATGTTGGTCATCCCCTCGCGCGGACAGCAGGTGTTTCCTATGTCGGATCTGTATCGTCGCTTTGGCTCGCAGCATCAGCTGCCCATCGTCGGGATCAGCCTGGCAGTTCGGAGGCTCTGGTTGCCCAGATGCAGCGCTATATCGAATTGGATATGCAGCGTCTAAGGGCGGATATCATTGCCAAAAAGCCTGATCTGATTGTTTTTGACTACAGTCAGATGCGTGGTCTCACGTCGAAGCGTGAGATGTTTGCAACCTACAGGGTGCTGCGCAGCTACGAAAAGGTAAGATCAGAGGACGGGCTAAATTTATTGGTGCGCAAGAGTTTAATAAGAGCCCAAAGAAATACGTGAATTAAGTATTCAATCTAAAAGTCATCAAAACCAATCATTAACCCAGATTGTTGGCATCCAGAATACGTAATAAAGCCGAAACTGTTGCACGGTTATAAGATGATATTCTTGTCGCATATTCCTGCGAACAGAGATTTCAGGGACTAAGTCATGTATTTTATGCCTTACCAAAATCGCGCGGAGGATGCTGTTTCGCTAGGCGTAGTTCTGACGGTTCGTGGTTCAGAGGCGCATGTCGGGCTTAATACGGGCGTTGAACGGGCAGGAAGTGACCGTCCCACGGTTGGCAAATTCCTGGCCATTGAAACCGGCACTGCCGCCATCGTCGGCATGATCGCCGATGTGTCGAGCAGGCGCCCCCGAGACGTTGATGCCGGTCACTTTACCGCCGTCGCCCGCATCGAGTTGATGGGTGAGATCTTAAAATCTGCAGACGGCACAGCCAGCTTTCGCCGGGGTGTGCGCGATTATCCGATCATTGGTGACCCCGTCCGCATGATTTCGAATGTTGATCTCCGACTGATCTACAAGCCGCCAGAAAGGGATGGTATCGCGATCGGTTATCTGAACCTTGATCCGACAATTCCGGCGTTCGTTGATATCGACAATTTGCTCACCAAGCATTTCGCCCTTTTGGGGTCGACCGGCGTTGGCAAATCAAGTGGTGTTTCCGTCATCCTGAATGAGACGATAAAAGCGCGTCCGCAATTGCGCGCTCTTTTGCTGGATGCCCATAATGAATACGGCCATTGTTTTGGTGATCGTGCCTATATCCTGAACGCTGGTAATTTGCGGTTGCCGTTCTGGTTGTTCAACTTCGAGGAATTTACCGACATCATTTATGGCGGTCGGCAGGTCGTTCCGGAGGAAATCGAGATACTCGCGGAACTTATCCCGATTGCCAAGGTGTCGTATCAGCAGATGCGGTCCTCGCCTGACCGGTTGGTGATCAAGAAAAAGGATCCCAGCCAGCACAATATGACGGCTGATACGCCGATTCCCTACCTCTTGCAGGATCTGATCTCGCTTATCGATGAGCGGATGGGGAAACTCGAGAACCGCTCGTCGCGCATGGTGCATCGCCGCTTGATAATGCGGATCGAAGCCTTGAAGAACGACACGCGATACGCGTTTATGTTCGAAAGTGCGAACGTCGGCGGCGATACATTGGCCCAGTTGCTCAGCCAGCTCTTCCGGCTTGAACAGAGCGGGCAGCCCATTACTTTGCTGCAATTGGCAAGTCTTCCGGTCGAAGTTGTCGATGCCGTGGTGTGCCTGGTGACGCGCTTTGCCTTCGAATTCGGGCTCTGGAGCGACGGACAGATGCCTTTGCTGCTGGTGTGCGAAGAAGCGCACCGCTACGCCGCTGCTGATCAGACTGCCGGATTTGCGCCAGTTCGCCGGTCGCTGGCTCGCATCGCCAAGGAAGGCCGCAAGTATGGCGTCTATCTTGGACTTGTATCGCAGCGGCCAGCAGAGCTTGATCCGACGATCATCTCCCAGTGCAGTACCCTGTTCGCAATGCGCATGACGAATGATCATGACCAGTCGCTTCTCCGCTCGGCTGTCGCGGATGCCGGGGCTGATCTCCTCAATTTCGTCCCAACGCTCGGGACGGGTGAAGTCGTTGGCTTTGGCGAAGGGATGCCACTACCAACCAGATTGATGTTCAAGTCACTGGAAGCCGGGCTTGTGCCGAAGAGCGAAAGCAATGCTGGACTGCAGGGCAGGGACGACAATCTTGATGTCGCAAATTTTGTGAACGGGGTTGTCGAGCGTTGGCGCGGTACGAAATTCCAGCAACCAGTTCGGTCAGACGACAGCTCTAATACAGCGTCAGTCGAAGGATCGCGTGCCACCTATCTGAGCGCGCTGGAGCGTGGACTGAACGCCGCCGCCGCCGATTACCGTTGATTGTGCGCCCCTGAACCTGCGAAGTGGTCGGCTCGATGAGCGAAAGTGGCGAGGCAACAGATCTGGGCGTGATCCTGCGTCATCTGCCTATTGGCTTGAAGGTGACGGGAAGGGACGGGCAGCTGCGCTTTGAAAACCGTGCATCAGGCTTGCCGGGAGATGCAAGGCCTGCCCGCACTGAAGACCAGGATATGGACGGGCGTGTCATCCGAACCCAGCATTTTCCAGTCATGGGGGGTGACGATTGCCTGGATATTGCGTTGTCGATCGACGCGACCGATCAGGTTCGCGCTCAGAAGGAGCTCTTCCGGCAGGCTTATTTTGACGATTTGACTGGTCTGCCAAGCCGCCAGCTCGTGGAGCGCAGCATCTCTGCCCTGATTGAAACAGAGGGTAGCCCGTTCGCGGTCGCCGTGCTCGATCTCGACGGATTCAAGTCAATCAATGATTACTATGGTCACGTCATTGGCGATGAACTGCTTATCCGGTGCGCCGAGCGGCTGTCGGCCAGCTTGCGGGCGTCAGATCTCCTGGCACGTGATGGCAGCGACGCCTTTGTCATCCTGCTTTCGCCGATCGCCGGACCAGAAGATGTCGTGAAGTCGCTGCAACAAATGGCGGCTCGACTGAAGGAGCCATTCGTGATCGATGGCTTTGAGGTCGTGACATCTGCTTCCGTTGGCGTGAGTTTCTATCCCCGGAATGGAAGCACATTCGAAGCCTTGCGCACCAACGCGCAAAGCGCGATGACGTTCAGCAAGGCGGCAGAGGGGAGCACTGTCAGCCGGTATGATAGCGAAATCGCTCATGCGGCTGCTCAAAAGGCCCGGACCGAACAAAGACTTCGCCTCGCGATCCGTGATCGGCGCTTTCGGGCTGCCTATCAGCCGAAATATGATTTCCGGTCAGACAAGATCACCGGTGTGGAGGTATTGCTCCGCTGGCTTGATGAAGACGATGGCCTTCGGGCGCCCAGCGGCCTGATCGATCTGGCGCTCGAACTGGGCGTTATGAACGAGGTCTCATTTCAGGTCCTGTCGGAGACGATCGACCAAATCGACAGGATCAACGAGGCCTTCGGGGCTGAGGCCACAATCAGTTTCAATGTCGCGGCGAAACAGGCGGGAAACCCTGGCTTCATGCGATCCCTGATCGACAGGATTGACGCGACAGGGCTCGCCCATCGCTTCATTCTCGAAATCACCGAGGAAGCGTTTCTTGCGGGCGCTGAGTTCCAGCGGTCCATCCTGCCGTCGATTCGGGGCATCGGCGCGCGGGTTTCCATCGATGACTTCGGCGTTGGATATTCGTCCTTGTCGGCCCTGGCTGACATCACGGCGGACGAACTGAAGGTCGATCGATCCTTCATAAGTCGTATCCACGAGCGTCCGCGCGCTCAGGCCATCCTGAAGACTATTGAAACGCTCGCTTCAGCCCTTGCTATCAAGATCGTGGTCGAGGGCGTGGAGACAGCGGATGAGCTGAACTACCTGAAGACGCAGACTGGTATCAGTGTAGCGCAGGGCTTCTATTTCAGTCGTCCCGTCAGTTTTGCTGCGACGCCGCCCGTATCGGCTTTCATGGATGAAACCCGCTCGCTGGTCGGTTCGAGGACGCAACCCTCACAGCGAATGTCTCCGGCCCGTGCACCCGGAGGGCGGGGCTGATACTCACCCGAGCCGGGTCCTAGCCCACTGAGCCGGTACGGACATTTTTTGATTCAGGCAATTGCTCGTACAGTTTGAAAGTCTGTCTGCCACCTTCCTTGGCTGCGTAAAGCGCAAGGTCAGCTTGGAAAAACAGGTCGTCAGACGTCTGTTCGACAAATCTGGCGATCCCGACCGACACGCTGATCTGCACCGGTCTCCCTGCGCCTGACACAGGCGCATCGAAACAGGCAATGATGCGCCGACCAATCGTGATGATCTCGGTCGTGTCAGACTGCTGGTCGAGAAGGATGGCGAACTCGTCGCCGCCGATACGCGCAATCGTCGTGGCCTCGGTTACGACAGTCGTCAGGCGTTGGCCGACTTCGATCAGGCAGCGATCTCCGACAAGGTGACCGTGGGTATCGTTGATGTCCTTGAAATTGTCGATGTCGATCAGAAGCAGGGCAGAGACCCGGTTTCGATCAGGTTGGGTGGAATCTATGCGTTTCAGGGCAGCTTGAAAGATACTGCGGTTGGAAAGGGTTGTCAGAGCATCCCTTTCAGCCAGCGATCGCGTCTGATCAAGCAGCAGGCGTTCTTCGGTAATATCCTGCTTGATGCCGATCAGGCGAACCGGCACTCCGGCCTCGCATTCGACCGTCGCTGTCAGCCTGATCCAGCGGTTGTTGCCCTTGAACGTCCGGATCTCGGTCTCCAGCCTGAAGCCTGTGCGGTCCTGGATTGCTTGCAGGCGAGCGGATTCGAGGCGCGCGCGCGCTTCTTCTGGATAGAGCTGAAGGATCAAGTCGCGCGTAACCGTTGATCCCTTTGGCAGTTCGAATATCTCATACACACTGTCCGACCAGTAAAGCATCTCGTTGTCGAGTGTGCACTCCCAGACTCCGACCTTCGCCGCCGTGCAGGCGCGGTGAAACAGCGTTTGAGTGTGTTGAAGTTCATCATACTGGCGCCTGATCACAGCTGCCTGATATTCAACGATGGCTTTCAGGCGTTTGATCGACGCCTCCTCAAAGACGGTTTCGTCGGATTTAACTTGCCTAGAGCCGCCCATGGCACGGTCCATCCCGCTAATCAGGCTTAATGCGTACCATCGTGTCTGTTAAAAAATAGTCTATCATCCAAGTAAAAGATATAAATGCATTTGTATTCGTTGTCTATTTTTCAAATTGGCCGACAAATTGTGATAAAAAACAAGTCAGAATTAATCATCTTGAATTTTTTAAACGAGAAAAACGACATACAAAGGGCGAGATATGACGATCATATCTCAGGAAGACTACGGTTTCCGTCAGCAAATTGTAATTCATCACCGTAGAATTTCGTCACGTCGCTCCTTATTTGCTGACCAGTCCAGCCTTCTTGGCAGCCTTGAAACGGCTCAACATGACCGCGAAGGCCTCACCCAGGGCTTCTTCATATCGCGGATCAGTCTCCAGCCGACTCAGGACCATCCCTGCCGCTTCAATGGACGACAGTCCTTCCTTGCGCGGCTCTTTTCTCAGGTTTCCGTATCTGGAAGGCGTAGAGGGGCGCAATGCGATGCGGCGGGCTTTCAGTACCCAGGCGTTCCGCCACCAGAGTGTCTTTGCCTGGCTCCACGTTCCGTCAAAGATAACGACCCCCTCGATATGATTGAGCGCAGTTGTCTGGTCTGCGACTGCGACGCCCTTTGCGTCAAAGACCGCGATGTCGCGACCATCAGGGAAATCGGAGGCCTGGATCGAGCCGAGGTGAAGGATGGCCCAATTCTTCGGATCTGCGGGTCTGCCAAGGGCCTTGGCCAGTGAGGACCAGGATAGCCCAACCTTGAAGATCGCATTGCTCAGCATATGGACCGCGAGACGGGCCGATCCAAGCGTTTTGTCCTGCTCCTGCGGATGCTGCAGGATCAACAGACTGACCCGATTGTCGAGGGCAACAATCTCCTCGCAAATGCACAGTATGGGCTGCTTGCCGCAATGCGGGCATTCGTCGGGCGTCTGTGTCGTCGTAGTGGGCGTGTCGTCGGTCACGTTCAGTATCCCCAGGGAGTGGCCGGGGATATGACCCCAACCGGCCAAGATATGCAACGAGCAAACGTTTGCGCGTTGATTTGATGGATGGGGCAGGGCATTGTTCGCGGCACGCGCCTTCACAGGAGAGTGGATATGGCAGACGACACGCGGGTAACCAGCCACTCAGGCGGATGTCTATGCGGTCGTGTCCGCTGGAAAGTGCGCGGCGAACTCAGGCCAATCGTTGCCTGCCACTGCACGCAGTGTCGCCGGACAACCGGGCATTTTGGAGCCTTCACCGGTGCGTCGCATGACGCTTTCACGCTCGAAGGGAGCGACGGGCTGAACTGGTATCGATCCTCGGAGATGGCGACGCGCGGCTTCTGTGCGACATGTGGATCGATCCTGTTCTGGCAGCCAGAGGGGGCAAACCGGATTTCGATTGCTGCAGGTTCCATCGACGGGCAGAGTGGATTGACGATCACAAAGCATATCTTCTGCGCCGATAAGGGCGACTATTACGAAATCACGGGCGATGCCGTTCAATTGGCAGGGTACTGACCATGATCGTGCCCGCAAACGCCGTGCTGGTCATCATCGACATGCAGCAGGCATTCGACAATCCGGCTTGGGGACAGCGCTGGAACACTGATGTCGACAGGAATGGGTTGGCTGTTCTGGCGGCCTTCCGCAGCGCCGGGCTGCCGATCATCCACGTTCGGCACGACTCCGTCGAGCCTGGTTCGACACTGCGACCTGGCGAACCGGGCAACGCCTTCCGACCGGGTTTCGAGCCACAAGCGGACGAAGCGCTTGTCACAAAGTCGGTCAATGCCGCCTTCATCGGTACAGACCTTGACCTGCGTCTGCGACGACTGGGGTCTGAAGCCGTTGTCATTTTCGGGATCACGACCGACCAATGTGTCTCGACGACGACCCGCGTGGGCGCCAACATGGGCTGGCCCATGATCCTCGTAGAAGATGCCTGCGATTGCTTCGGTCTGCCAGACAGCGAAGGCGCCATCATCCCAGCCGCAAGCATTCATGCGGCGCATGTTGCCACATTACGGGCAGAATTCGCGGAGGTGGTGACGACGCGCGAGATTGTCAGCGCGCTGGCCAAGCCTTAGGCCGCGATCCCGATGGCCCGCTTTTCCGCACGCAGGCCGGAGCGTTCTTCCGAGGGTGTCTTCTTGAAATATTCGCTGTAGCACTTGGAAAAATGCGACGCGGAGACAAAACCACAGGCAAGCCCGACACCCAGGATCGGCATGGACGTCTGGCGGATCAGATGACGGGCGCGGTCGAGACGAAGGCCGAGATAATAACGGGTCGGGGTCGTATCGAGATACCGCTGGAACAGCCGCTCAAGCTGGCGCGGCGACAGTTGCACCTGACGGGCTAGCTGGGCGCAGGAAAGCGGGCGCTCAAGCCGCTTGTCCATCTCGGCGATGACCGACAGCAGCTTTGGATGGGACACGCCAAGACGGGCACGCAACTCCATGCGTTGACGCTCGTGACTGTCGCGCATCCGGTGATGGATCATCTCGTCGGTCACGAGGGCTGCGATTGCTGCCCCTTTCTTCGAAGCAACCAGCGCCAGCATCATGTCAACGGCAGCCGTGCCACCTGCGCACGTGAAGCGGTTGCGGTCAAACTCGAACAGTTCCTGCGTCACTTCAATTTCGGGGAACTCTTCGCGGAAACTGTCATAATTTTCCCAGTGGATGGCGCAACGATATCCGTCCAGCAATCCAGCTTTGGCGAGGACATGTGTGCCGGTGCAGACCGCGCCAATCGAGACGCCGTAGAATGCGAGCTTGCGCAGTTTCGTAATGAGAATGGAGTGATCATATTTCTGGACATCAAGCCCGGCGCAAACGATCACTTCCGGCATTGGGCCGAGATCCCGGTAGCTGCCATCAACGGAGAGCTGGATTCCATTGGATGCGTTCACGGGGGCACCGTCGGGGGAATAGAGCCGCCATTCAAACGCCTTGACGCCAGACACATGATTGGCAAGCCGAAGCACTTCGAGCGCAGAGGCAAAGGCGATCATGGAAAAATTCGGAACCAGCACAAAGCCGATCGTGTGGCTGGTCCCAATGTCCGGTCGCACGTTCATGGTCTCGATCCCTTCGTCTGCTATGGTCGTAGCGCAGGTGGTCTTGCGAGCATTGAGGCTCGTCTTGTCCCTGTGCGACATCAGGCATCCGTAGTTGACACCAAGGCTATCCTGAAAGCGACCTTGTTTTTTTCATGACGCCATGACTTCAGGCGTTGCGCCTGCATTCACCGCAATGTCGGGAATAATCGCTTTAAAATGTATCTGGCGAAGTCGCATTCGGCGTATTCTTGGGCAGAAACCCGCCGGGCCTTGATGAAATTATCATCCGCCACGTCGGGTTCTGATCACTATCGGTTTACAGGCTCAATACGCACCTTCCTGGCCGATGATGCGGAAAGGCGTGAGTACCAGGATCTTGAAATCGAGGAACAACGACCAGTTTTCGATATAGTAGAGGTCAAACTCGACACGCTTGCGGATCTTTTCCGGTGTATCGACCTCGCCGCGCCAGCCGTTGATCTGTGCCCAGCCCGTGACACCCGGCTTTACCTTGTGCCGGGCAAAGTAGCCATCGACGACCTGCTCGAAGAGCTTGTTCTGTGTCAGACCCTTGAGTGCATGAGGTCGAGGTCCGACAAGCGCAAGGCTGCCCATCAAGACGTTGAAGAGCTGCGGCAATTCATCGATCGATGTCTTCCGGATGAAGCGACCAACCCGCGTCACGCGCGGATCGCCCTTGGTCACGACCCGCTTTGCGTCCGGGTCGGACTGATCGACATACATCGATCGGAATTTCCAGACGTCGATCACTTCATTGTTGAAGCCGTAGCGCTTCTGCTTGAACAGGATGGGGCCGGGACTGTCGAGCCGTATGGCAATGGCGGCACCGATCATGATCGGAAAGGTCAGGATTATCGCAATCGTACCGAAGACGATATCGAAGACGCGCTTGGCCACTGCGTCCCAGTCGGCAAGCGGTTTGTCGAAGATGGCGAGCATCGGCACGCTGCCGACGTAGGTGTAGGACCGGGGTCGGAAGCGAAGCTTGTCGGCATGGGCTGAGAGATGAATGTCGACTGGCAACACCCAGAGCTTGCGCAAGAGCTCAAGAACCCGATTTTCCGCCTTGAGCGGGATAGTGACGATCAGCATATCCAGCATGGTAATGCGGCCGAACTCGACGAGATCGGCGACGTTGCCGAGTTTCGGATATCCCTTGATGACGGCTGGCGAACGATCATCGGCCCGGTCATCGAAAATACCGCAAATGCGAATATCTGAATTTTTTTGCGATTCGAGTGAATGGATCAGCTCTTCCGCCGATTGACCGCCACCCACGATAACCGCGCGCCGTTCAAGTCGACCATCTCGGATCCACTGGTTGACCAAGCGGGCCGTCATGACGCGGGTCATGATCATCAAACCAAAGCCAGCCAGGTACCAGCTTGCCATCCAGCCCGTTGCATCCGAGTCCAAGCCACGCAACACCATGACAAGAAAACTGATGCTGAGAAAGGAGATGGTCCAGGCGCTGAAAACACGCGCCACCTGGCTAAAATTCGAGCGCAACGAGGCAATCAGATAACTGTCGGCAGCCTGGTTGAAGAGGACCGCGATGACGGCACCCGTAAAACTGATGCTGGCAATGGTCCAATCCAGCATGGGTGGTCGGTGGATGAGAGCCAGGATGCAGCCAACACAGAATACCAGCGCGAGATCGGTCAGTCGCAGGCATCCATAAAGCAGATTGGGTGCGACGGGTTGATCGGAAAAATGCGAAGCAACCTCGCGAGCCATTTCCGACAGTTCGGGCGAGGTGCCAGTCGCTTGTGCGGCTTCTCCGTCACCAAGCAGTCTGGAATCAAACGTGGCGAAGGTACGAACCGCGTCACGAATTTTGGTGGATGGTTCTGAATTGCTCATATGAATTCATTCCAGCAACAGCGGTACCGTTTCATTTACCGGATCAATAATCGATTAAAATGAAATCAAAGTTATGGAATTATGGTTTTAGTTTAAATGGTTATCATTTTGCGTACAGACAGGATTAAAAATAGCGCTCGCGGATATAGATCGTATCACCGGGACGAATGGGATCAGTGATTGGAACGCGTCCAGAGACCACCTGACCGTTGATCTGCCTTGTGATGTCAACCATTTGCATCTCTGCCCTGGCCGAATAGCCGCCTGCGATCGCAATCGCGTTCTGGGCCGTCATGCCGGCAACAAAGGGATATTGTCCCGCATTCTTGACTTCGCCCATGATGAAGAACGGGCGATAGGTATCGACATCAACCGATACATCGGGACGTTTGAGGAAACCTGCCTCAAGTTTTTCCCTGATACGCTGCGCCAGCACTTGCTCAGTCGCACCACGTGCTGCGACCTGTCCAATCAGGGGCACGGAAATATAACCTGCCTGATCGACCAGGTAAATTTGGGTCAAGTTTGGTTGGTCATAGACGGTGACCCGCAATTTGTCGCCACTGTCGAAATGATAGGGCTGGTTCAGGATTTCGTGGAACGCGGGTGGCGGTTGCACGTAGCCGGCGCACGCTGACAAGCATGCCGCAATGACCATGACGCAAAGAGTCCGAACCATACCCAAGTCCCCGCTCGCCGATGACATCCAGCAAGATCAAAGGAACTTTTGCCGATTTATAGTTAACGAACCCTGAAACTGTTACGCAATTCGACCGGACGCCTACGTCAGTCGCTCAGAACTACGGGGCTTGCGATACATCCAGTAAATGACCGCACCCACGGGCAAAACCCAGACAAGGCCAGCAATTGCGAAATAGATGAACAGGGCCCAGACTGGAAACTTCGCCGTGAGGCCATCGCCAACACGTGCAGCAATGAGTGCATAGCAGACCACAAATACCACAATGAAGCAGGCACCGATCAGACGTTTGATTCGAGTTCGCATTTGCAAAGGCTCCAGAGAGTTCCCGACCTCGGGATATAGCGCAAACGGTTCCAATGCCAACCATTTCCTCTGAACGCTCGAACGTAGGTGTCCTTTCCCAAGAATATTTCGTTGTCCCGGAGTTCAAACGACGTTTCTTCCTGCTTTGCTAACAGAATTTTTATCGAGCATTTGTATAATTAATTATCTGGGATTGAGGGTTCAAATGTCTGATGAATATGTCAAAAGCTCATTTGTCGAGATCCTGAAGGAGATCGAAGGGGAAAGGTACCGAGAGGCAATCGGTATCTTTGCAATGGTCTTCTCGCATCCAACAGCCAAGGTGCCAGACGCGCTGATCGATGATGTATCCAACCTGTTCATGTTTGTACTGGGAAAGCTGCCCATTCTCGAGCGTGCCGTTTGTGTGAAGTCGATCGTGAAAGCGCATAACCTTCCCAAACCACTCATTGATCGTTTGCTGCGCGAGCACGTCGCTGTATCTTCGCATGTTGTTCTATCCGCGCCATTTACCGACAATCAGTTGGTCGAAATGATAGACAGGGGCGATGTGGCGCGACAGCTTCAGATCGCGAGGCGCGTCGGTTTGCAAGAACCGGTGACCGACAAGTTGCTTGGAACAGGCGAATCGTCAGTGCTTATCGAACTGGCGAGGAATTTGACTGCCAAACTCACCCGCCGTTCGTTCGATCTTTTGACTGGCATCGCGTTGGCAGATCCAACGATGGACAAGGCCCTTGCGCAACGCGAAGACCTGCCCGAGGAGCTTGCAGCGAAGCTGTCCAAGCGACTTCATACAGATACTGAATTGCGCCTGTCGAAGATCATCAAGTCCGATCTTGAACCAAAACGCGCTCCGTTCGTGCTGCGCGGACCCAACTAACGATGGCGCGGTTCCCGGGGTCCGACCCAAGATCGACCGGGATCAATTGACTGTGCCTTGTCGCCGAGAGTTGGCACCCCTATAACCCGCTTCAGGAAGCGAGGTCATGCCATGTCGGTGAATTCAACGGCGAACACGAACCACGAAGGCAATGCAATCATCCAGCATAGTCGGGATGGGGCCTCAGCAGGTGAGCGTGTAGCTGTAAAACTCTGGCTCTGGTCGGTGGCGTCGATGATCTTTGCGATGGTCATCGTCGGCGGCGCAACCCGCCTAACCGGGTCCGGCCTTTCGATCACGGAATGGAATCCAATCATGGGCGCGCTACCGCCGCTGTCCCAGGCCGACTGGCAGGCGGCGTTTGCCAAATACCGGGAAATTCCACAGTTTTCGATCGCAAACCGCGATATGACCCTGGCCGGGTTTGAGTTCATTTTCTGGTGGGAATGGTCGCATCGCCTGCTCGGTCGCCTTATCGGCGTGGTCTTCTTCGTGCCGTTCGTGATTTTTCTGTTTGCCGGGCAGATACGAAATCATGAAATTCCGCGCTTTCTCGGTCTCTTCATCCTGGGTGGACTGCAGGGGCTGGTCGGCTGGTGGATGGTCGCGTCTGGATTAAGCGAGCGCATCGATGTTGCGCCTTACCGACTTGCAACGCATCTGATCCTTGCCTGTTTTATCTTCATCGCGATCGCCTGGACCGCCGCGACGCTCGACAGGCCGGCCACGACAAGCAAGGCTGGCGTTGGCGTCACCAGCGCGACGGTGCTGCTGGTTGCCGTGATGATCCAGATTTTCCTGGGTGCTCTTGTCGCCGGCAATGACGCAGGGTTAGTCTACAACACTTGGCCGTCCATGAACGGGATGGCCGTGCCCCCCGACATTCTCGCCCTTGATCCGCTCTGGCGGAACTTCTTCGAAAATCAGGCTACCGTGCAATTCGTGCATCGGATTGGGGCCTATACCGTGTTTGCGCTGGCCGTGATCGAGGCGATCCGCTTCAGATCATTCCGCGGATCGCGTAGCGCGATGGCGCTCTTGCTGGCGCTCGTTGCGACGGGGCAGGCGGCTCTCGGTATCCTGACCTTGCTGCACGCCGCGCCGTTGACGCTCGCACTTTGCCATCAGGCCGGGGCAATCCTGTTGCTGCTGGTCGCTGTTCTGAACCGGGTGGCGGCGGGGGAAGCCGTCGCCTTGAGCCGATAATGGGACCAGTCGCTGTCGATCTTTAATCGCAGCGGCCGGCCCACATCCTGATTTTCCTGCCAACCGGGGAATTATCCCGCTTTCGCCAAGGCCTGTGCGAGGTCAGCGATAATGTCCTTGGCATCTTCGATGCCGATCGACAGGCGCACGACCTCCGGACCGGCCCCGGCAGCCGTCTTTTGTGCATCACTCAGCTGACGATGAGTGGTCGAGGCTGGGTGGATGATCAGCGAACGGGTATCGCCAACATTGGCGAGATGCGAGAACAGATCAACCGATGAGACCAAGGCAACACCTGCGTCATAGCCGCCCTTGAGGCCAAAGGTGAAGACGGCACCATGGCCGTTTTTCAGGTATTTTCCGGCAAGGGCGTGCGACGGGCTGGAGGGTAAACCCGCATAGGACACCCAGGCGACAGATGGCTGCGCTTCAAGCCACGTGGCGACTTCAAGCGCATTGGCAGAGTGTTTCGCCATCCGCAGCGGAAGAGTTTCGATCCCTGTCAGGAGCAGGAAGGCGTTAAATGGGGAAATCGCTGGTCCCAGATCGCGCAAACCCAGCACGCGCGCGGCAATGGCAAAGGCGAAGTTGCCGAACGTCTCGGCAATGACGATTCCCTGATATTCCGGGCGTGGCTGGCTCAGCATCGGATACTTGTCCGACGCGCGCCAGTCGAATGACCCGCCATCAACAATGAGCCCGCCAATCGAATTGCCGTGGCCGCCAAGGAACTTCGTGGCCGAGTGCACGACAATATCCGCACCGTGTTCGAAGGGGCGGCAGTGATAGGGCGTGGCCAGCGTATTGTCGACGATCAGTGGCACGCCCGCCTTATGGGCAATCTCGGCGATGGCGGCGATATCGGTGACGACCCCGCCTGGATTGGCGAGGCTCTCGATGAAGATCGCCTTGGTCTTGTCAGTCACCTGGGCAGCAAACGCTGCGGGATCGGTGCCTTCAGCCCATTTCACATTCCAGCCAAAGCTCTTGAAGGCGTGATTGAACTGATTGATCGAACCGCCATAGAGCCGGTTCGACGCGATGAACTCATCGCCGGGAGAGAGCAGCGTCTGGAACACGATCAATTGCGCTGCGTGCCCTGACGCAACAGCAAGCGCCGCCGTTCCACCTTCCATGGCAGCGATACGCTCCTCAAGGACCGCCTGCGTCGGATTGCCAATGCGGGTGTAAATGTTGCCGAAGGACTGAAGTCCGAACAGCGACGCCGCGTGGTCGACGTCATCAAAGACGAAGGACGTCGTCTGATAGATCGGTGTGGCGCGAGCACCGGTGGTCGGATCGGGTTGTGCACCGGCATGAACGGCAAGCGTGGCAAAGCCGGGTTTTGTCTCTGACATGGGAGTCCTCCGTTTGGTTTTTCATTTGGGACCATGCGCCAGTTTTTTCCGGGCCTCAAAGCACGGAACACTGATTTGGTCGAGGTCGTGAGAAAATTGTTGCCCTCTGGAACCTCTATCTGAATTTGGAGCGCGATCAATCCGGTCCGAGAGCCAGAAAGTCATTCAATCTTAGATAATTCTTGGTTGAATTATGTATAGGATACATATCTTCAAGATTGTTGCCATGAGATATTGTGTAAGGATTTTGTCATCTACAGTTATGGTTTTGTAATTTAAATCAAAAATTTTGCGCATAAAAATGAATTCAAGCGAATACAGTCAAAAGACAAATATAAAAATATCAATTATTATGATTCGGTCTGGTTGTGATTGATATGTATTTGTCAGGTTGATCATCTTGATGAAAAGCTTGTGATGGTAGGGAATCCATTTGAACGGCGCTCGGTAACGGATGCGGCTGAACAGTTGGCTTTGATTGGCCAGCTGAGTGAAGCCAAGAGATTGCACTTGTCGGGTTCGCTTCAGTCTGCGCGACAGATTTACGAACACATATTGCAAGCCAAGCCGGACAACGCCGAGGTTCAACACCTTTTAGCCGTTCTGTTGCATCAGCTAGGCGAGAATGATGCAGCAATAGATTTGCTAAAGCGATTGCTTAAAATCAATCGAGCCAATCCGGTTGTTTGGCTGAATCTGGCCAATGCGCAGCGAGGTGCCGGTCAAATCCTTGATGCCCTCCAGAACTATAAAAAGGCTATCAGTCTCAATCCCAGATATGTCGAAGCCTACACCAATCTGGGCATGCTGTTGAACGAACTTGGTCGATTTGAGGACGGACTTACGCAGGCTGACAAGGCGATATCGCTCAACGACAAAAACCTGGAAGCGCTGAACAATCGCGGTAACGCCTTGCGGGGGCTGGGGCGGCCAATCGAGGCCCTCGACAGCTACAATCGGGCAATCGCCATCAACCCAAGGATTGCCGCCACCTATTATAATCGCGGTATTGCCCTGCAGGACCTTTGTCGACACCAGGAGGCTGTCGAGAGCTATGACGCGGCCTTGGCTATCAAGCCGGATTTTGCGTTGGCGCTGAACAATCGGGCCAATTCACTTCGATCACTCCGTCGGTTCAGGGATGCTCTGGCAAGTGTGGATCGCGCCCTGTCTATCAATCCGGTGAGCCCGCTCGCGATTGCCAACCGCGCGGACTGCCTGAGGGAATTGGGCTGTCACAAGGACGCGCTCGAGAGCTACACGCGGGCAATCGAGCTCGAACCGCGATTTGCCGAGGCGTTCAATAACAAGGCCATCCTTTTGAGGGACCTGGGCGAGTTTGAAGAGGCCTGCCCGCTGTTTGAACGGGCCATAGCGCTTCAGCCGACAGCGAGCATCTATTACGCAAACCTCGCCACGGCCAAAAAATTCACGCCGGGCGATCCCCTAATCGCAGAGTTGGAAAAAATTCTTGCGACTGATCGGCATCTGGCTGCGGGAGATCGGGCAAACCTTGAATATACCCTTGGTAAGGCTCTCGCGGATTTTGGTGATGATGCCAGGGCAATTGAGCACTTCATCAGGGGGGCTGCGGCCAAGCGGCAGACCATCGACTATGACGAGACTGCGCGAATGCGGCTGTTTGACCGGATCGAAAGCGTGTTCACGCCCGAACTGATCAGGGCGTACCTCGGTCTGGGGTATCCCTCGTCAAGACCCATTTTTATCGTCGGCATGCCACGTTCTGGAACGACGCTGGTCGAGCAAATTCTGGCCAGTCACCCCGCTGTATTTGGTGCCGGTGAATTGCCAGCCATGAATATCGCGATTAATCGACTGGAAACCGCGCGTACCAATACGCGTCGACTGCAGTTTCCCGAGCTCGTTCATTCGCTGGACGCAAACGATCTGACTCATTTAGGCCGTGATTATCTGAAGGATATTGCTGAAATCTCGAACAATGCAGAGCGTGTGACTGACAAGATGCCGATGAACTTCTTGTTCCTCGGTTTGATCAAATTGGCGTTGCCAAACGCAATGATCATTCACACGATCCGGGATCCGCTGGACACATGCATGTCGTGCTTTTCAATTCTGTTTTCAGATCCCCAAAACTATTCGTATGATCTCGGGGAACTTGGTCGCCATTATCGGCGGTATGAGGCATTGATGAACCATTGGCGCACTGTGCTGCCGACGGGCTCGTTCATCGACATCCATTATGAGAACGTGGTCGCAGATCTCGAGACCGAAGCGAGACGCATCTTGGCCTATTGCGATCTGCCTTGGGATGATGCGTGCCTCGCGTTCCATCGCACGAGACGGCCAGTGCGAACGGCGAGCGCCGTTCAGGTTCGTCAGCCCATTTATACGAACTCCATCGGGCGCTGGCAGCTCCATGCCGAACGATTGAAGCCGCTGTTGGCGGAACTCGGTTATAAGATCTAACGCGGAAACTCAGGTTTCGTGCCGATGGTCAGATGCTGGAAGCCGGCTGCGCGCTTGGGACGACGGGCCGAGATCTGCCCCGAATTGACGCCCTGCCAACCAATCTCGCCGCAAAGTCGGCCATATTCGATCTTCGGACAGCGGTTCATGACCACCTTGAGCCCGGCGGATTCAGCGCGGGCGGCGGCTTCGTCATTGCGAACGCCGAGTTGCATCCAGATCACCTTTGCGCCGATCTGGATGGCTTCCTCGACAATTGCGGGCGCGAATTCCTGCGAGCGGAAGACATCGACCATGTCAACTTGTGCCGGAACGTCAGCCAGGTTTGCATAAGTGGTGCGGCCTGCGATCTCGCCAGGGGCAACGCCGGGATTGACGGGAAATACCTCGTAGCCCTTCGCAATCAGATATTTGGTGACGAAGAAAGAGGGGCGGACCTGGTTTGCCGATGCGCCCACAATGGCTATCCTCCTCACCTCGCGCAGGATCTCGCGAATATAGTCATCTGTATAGTCATCATGGTTCATGGCTTTTTCTCGTCTCTGGCGCGGGCGGCATTGCGGGCGCGGCGGCGCTCACGCTCGACGTTGCCTGCCTGGATCAATCCGACGAACAGGCTCAGGAGTCCGATCACACCAAATGTTATGCCGATGCCGAAGATGACAAAGGGGCGGTGTTCGGGGTCTCCGCCTGAGAGAAGGATCGACCCTGCTATGGCGGCAATCGAAAAGGGCAGGCAGCCGATCCAGATGCGGGTGAATGCAATACCGCGTTGAGGCACATCGCCCAATCGGGGCTTTGCTCGGGGAGCGATCAGGGTGAAGCGGCGTTTTCGTGGTCTGATCATTCCGTCAGCGTCCCTGCCAGACCGGGTCGCGCTTTTCCATGAAAGCGCCAATACCTTCTTCTGCATCACGGGCCAGCATGTTGGTGACCATGACCTCGGACGTCATGCGGTAGGCATCATCCAAAGACAACTCAGCTTGTGCATAGAAAGCTTCCTTGCCAATCTTCAGTGTCAGCGGGGATTTGGCGGCGATGCGATTGGCGAGGTTCGTCGCTTCTGCAGTGAGTTGGGCGGAGGGAACGACCCGATTGACCAAGCCGAAGTCCTTTGCTTCGCTAGCCGAGATCTGATCGCCAAGCAAAAGCATTTCCATCGCCTGCTTGCGACCAATCGCCCGTGACAGGGCTACCATTGGCGTCGAGCAGAACAGGCCGATGTTCACCCCCGGAGTGGCGAAACGCGCCGTATCGGCGGCAATGACCAGATCGCAGGAGGCAACCAACTGGCAGCCGGCTGCGGTCGCCACGCCTGCGACCTCGGCAATCACCGGTTTGGGCAGGTGGACCACGGACGTCATGAGCCTGGCGCAGCGGGCGAAAACGGTCTCGAAATAGGCGCGGCCCCGATCAGGCTCTGAGCGGTGTGCGCTCATCTCCTTCAAGTCATGGCCCGCGCAATAGGCGGGACCTTCGGCCGCGATGATCACGACTTTGACGTCGGCATCCACCGCGGCACGGTCAAGTGCGCCTTGCAGTGCGGCCATCATGCCTTCACCGAGGGCGTTGCGCCGCGACTGATGATCGAGCGTGAGGCGAAGGATGCCTGACGTGAGATCCGACCGGATGAAGTGTGGCTCGGCTGTCAAATGTCCGCTGACTGAACTCATGTCTGCCTTCAAAATGCTGCGGGTCCCTTTCGGCGAGCATAGCAGTCTTTTTGTGCGTTGAACTACAGGCTTTGCTCGCATAGTGCTACGAACCATCAAAGACTGGGAGAGAAACGCATGAAAGTGGTGATGTCGGTTCCGGAGCTTGAGACGTTTCTGGATCGCGAATTTCCGGAGATGCATCAGGGCGGCAAGACAATGTTCGTCGAGCACGTGCAAGATGGCGAGATTGTCATGCGCTTCAAGGCCGATGAACGTCATCTGAGACCCGGCGGTACGATCTCCGGGCCGTCGCAATTCGCGTTAGCTGATGTCGCCAGTTTTGTCGCCGTGCTCGCTCATGTCGGTCCAGTGGCTCTTGCAGTTACCACGAGCGCCAACATCAATTTCCTGCGCAAGCCATCGCCCGGCGACCTCGTTGCCACGGCGCGTGTCCTGAAGCTCGGGCGTCGGCTGGTCGTCATCGACTGCGAGATTGCCGGCGGCACCGATGGCCAACTGGTTTCGCATGCCGTCGCCACCTATTCATTGCCGGGATGATCGGTATCTTTTGGACTAAAATAAATGCGGTAATATCTTACCATTGATGTGGTATTTAGTTACCTCAAACAATAAGCTATTGAAAAATATGAATTATATTGACTTCATTCATGCTGAGCTCTGCTTGACAGATCCAATGTGACCGTTTATTCACACGCTCCAACGCGGTGGCCTCTGGCCGCCCGTCGTGTTTATGGAACCCGGCAAGGCCAAGGCCTCGCCTTTCAAGGATCACCCAATGTCGACCTACTCGGCGAAGCCAGCAGAAGTCGAGAAGAAGTGGATTGTGATTGACGCCCAGGGATTGGTTGTCGGTCGTCTCGCTTCTCTCATCGCCATGCGTCTGCGCGGCAAGCACAAGCCCACTTACACCCCGCACGTTGATTGCGGCGATAACGTCATCGTCGTCAATGCCGAGAAGGTCGTCCTGACCGGCAACAAGGTCGCGGACAAGGTCTATTACTGGCACACCGGCCATCCGGGTGGCATCAAGGAGCGGACCGCTGGCAATTTGCTGGCTGGCCGTCATCCCGAGCGTGTCATCGAAAAGGCCGTGCAGCGCATGTTGCCGCGCGGCCCGTTGGCGCGCAAGCAGCTGACGCACCTGCGTATCTTCAAGGGCGCAGCGCACGATCACGAAGCTCAGCAGCCGGTCGCACTCGACGTGGCAAGCCTCAACCGCAAGAACGCGAGGGTCTGACGATGGCCGAACTCCAGTCTCTCGAAGGCCTCGGCGCTGCAATGGGCGCTGCCAACAACGCGGAAGCCCCGGTGCATGAGCGCAAGGTTGATGCGCAGGGCCGTTCCTACGCAACAGGCAAGCGCAAGAATGCGGTTGCTCGCGTCTGGCTCAAGGCCGGCACGGGCAAGATCATTGTCAATGACAAGGATTTCACCGCTTATTTCGCACGTCCGGTTCTGCAGATGCTGATCTTGCAGCCGGTTCTGGCCTCCAACCGTGATGGCCAGTTTGACGTGATTGCGACCGTTGAAGGTGGTGGTCTCTCGGGACAGGCCGGCGCATTGCGTCACGGCATCTCTAAGGCACTCACCTATTTCGAACCGGAACTGCGTCCGGTTCTGAAGCCCTACGGCTTCCTGACGCGCGACAGCCGCGTCGTCGAGCGCAAGAAGTACGGCCACCGCAAGGCACGTCGTTCGTTCCAGTTCTCGAAGCGCTGATTTATCTCCCTCAAGCGAGGGTGTTCATCCAAGGGCCTGCACACACGTGCGGGCCCTTTTTTATTTGGCGGGCTTTTTGGCCGAGGGGGCATTGCGCTAGAGTGACGTGGCTTCGAGGGCGCGCTTGGCATTGCGCTGATCTGGCCACAGCGGGCCTAACGTGAGGAAATGATAATGTCGAAGAAGGTTGGCATTATTCTGGGGGCAACGCGCGGTATCGGTCGTGCGCTCGCTGCCCAACTCGCTGAAATCTGGGGCAATGACGGCATTGTTTACGCGACCGCCCGCCGCGAGGCCGATGCCGAGGAACTCGCAGAAACGCTGGGGCGATCCGGCCTTCAGTGCCGCACTCTTTTGTTTGACCTGTCCAGTCCGTCAGATCCGGAGAGAATTGCGCAGGAGATCGGCAACCGGCATGGCGGCGTCGATGTCGTGGTCCAGAATGGTGCTTACATGCCACGCGCAGGCGTTCCTGCTCTAGATGACGCCCGTCCGATGATAGCGGCGAATAGTCATGGAACACTTCGTGTCTTGCGCGCCTTCTTGCCGCTATTACGCGGGAATGGCCGCATTGTCGTTGTTGCCAGCAGCCTCGGTGTGCTCAACAAGTTGCCGGACCATCTCCGCACTCGTTTCATATCGGCCGAGGCCGATCCGGATGCGGTCAATCGGATCCTTGATGACTATGTTGAGCTTGTTGAGGCCGGTACAGCAAAGGCGGCTGGCTGGCCAGACTGGGTCAATATTCCCTCCAAGATCGGGCAGGTGGCCGTAACGCGCGCCTTTGCGCTCCAGGCGAAGGCCGATGGCAAATTGCCTGCGGGCGCGCTCATCAATATCGCTAATCCCGGCGTGACCCTGACTGATGCGACACGTGACTTCATGGGGACGGTTTTTCGTCGGGAAGATGCACAAACGCCTGAGCAGGCCGCGAAGTCGCTGTTATGGCTGGCAACATTGCCGGATGGGACGGCTTATCCCTACGCGCAACTTGTCGAGCATCAACGTATTATCCCATTTCGTGATCACGGACTCTCGAACAGTCATTGAGCTCATCGCAGAGAGTAATACATCGAATTGAGTCTGATTATTGTTGAGTAAAAAGCGAATAATATGTATTATGTTGCATGTGAAAAACCAATAATTTTAAAAATGCACATGAATGTTGTAAAATAAGCGTCTTTATGGGATTTATTTAATAATTTAAATTCATGAATACATAATTTATTTTTAAATTTATGCCAATATTGGAAGTAGCAAGGTTGAGTCATTTCTGGATTATTGTGGGTAGATGAGCGAAGTATCGAACTACAACGTTGAAGAGTTAGTTCGCCGTGATCAGGCAGATCATCAGTTGCATGTCTTGCTCGTCTCCCTCCCCGCAAACATGCTGATCGCACTGTCTTCGCTGGTTTTATTTTTCAATGAACTTCCGAGAAACATCATATTAATCTGGTTCGCCTCTGTTGTCGGTTCGAATGCGATCAGGTTTATTGCAGCAACTGGTCAGATTAAATTAAAAATGGAAGAAAGGAATGTCGATGAAACATATTATAATTCAGTCATAGGCGGATGCATCAATGGCGTAATCTGGTCTCTCTTATTGCCGCTGGATTTTTATTATACGAGAGCTCAAAATCCTACACTGATCTATGTTCTGGGCGCATTGACGGCCGGCAGCATAGTCCAGGGTACTGCGTATCGGCATCAGGTCTGGGCGTTCTGTCTTCCAATCCTGCTGACATTAATTGCCACCGAGTTCATGATTGGCACTGCGCAGGGATATATCATTGCCGCTGACGTGTTCGTTTTTGCATTCATGCTGCTGCGCGGGGCTTCGACCTCTGAAGCGTTTCTGACGAATGCAAAACGGCTTGCGCATGAAGCCAATCAACTGAAGCTGTCCGTGACCGAGGCAAATGATGTTGCCAGCGCTGCGGCGAAACGGATGGAATATCTGGCCAATCATGATTCACTCACCGGGCTCGGGAACCGCACCGCATTCAGTTCGGCGATCAGCGATGCATTGGTGCGTGCGAGTAACATTGGCGGTGAGGTCACGCTTTTGCTCATTGATCTTGACCGGTTCAAGGCGGTGAACGACACCTTCGGCCATGTCGTTGGTGATGGCGTGCTGGTGGAGGTTGCGCGAAGCTTGCGGGGCCAGGTCAGCCGCGGCACATTTGCCGCACGACTGGGGGGCGACGAGTTCGCAATCATCATCGAGGGGGACATGCCGCTTGACGTGATTAAAAGTGTCGGAGAGCGGTTGATTGCGAGTCTCTGTAAACCGATCACTGTGGATGATCGCCTGCTAACAATCGGAGCCTGCATCGGATTTTCTATTTTCCCCAATGATGCCGAGGATGTCAAAGAGCTGCAGATCTGCGCCGACGTAGCTCTATACGCGGCGAAGTCCGCCGGACGCGATTCGGTCCGTGGATTTGACGACAAGCTGCGCGAAGAGCGGGCAGCCCGCCGGGTCATTGAAATGGACTTGCGGGAAGCAATTGATCGCGGGGATCTGGAGGTCTGGTTCCAGCCGCAGATCAGCCTTCGCGATCACCGTCTGATGGGGCTGGAGGCGCTCATCCGCTGGAATCATCCAGTCTTTGGCTGGGTTGCGCCACCGGATATCGTTTCCGCGGCTGCCGCGAGCAATGTGTCAGAGGCGCTCACGGGCTTCGTGATAGCGGCTTGCTGCCGGATGATCGAAGCGTTAAACGCGCGCGGATACGACACGACCGTCGTTTCATTCAATGTGTCGCCGCAGGAATTAGGTCGCTATCCAATAG
Source organism: uncultured Hyphomicrobiales bacterium (assembly GCA_903930435.1). Taxonomy (GTDB): domain Bacteria; phylum Pseudomonadota; class Alphaproteobacteria; order Rhizobiales; family Ancalomicrobiaceae; genus CAIYYN01. The sequence continues at coordinate 66,072 of CAIYYN010000061.1, forward strand.
CCAAGCTTATCCAGGGGCATATCGAGCGGTGGAACGTACCGGCCAATCGGCTTGAGCTGGAAATTACGGAAGAAGCCATGCTGTCGGAAGAACGGGGTGGCACGGCGTTGCGGGCAATCGAAGAAATCGGGGTGAAAATTGCCATTGACGATTTTGGCGTCGGATATTCGTCCTTTGGTGCGTTACGGACCCTCAAATTCGACTGTATCAAGATCGACCGGGTTTTCGTCTCCGGCCTGACGGCGGGTTCGGATGATCGCGCGCTCGTCCGGGCGATCCTGAGCATCGCGCGCGCACTTGGCGTAAAGGCCATTGCTGAGGGCGTTGAAACGGCAGAGCAGGCGTCAGTCTTGCTGAGCCTTGGATGTGAATGCGCCCAGGGCTACTATTTTGCCCGTCCGATGGCGCTAAATGATGTCTTCAACTGGCTTGCCGCCAAGACGGATCAGGTGAGCGACGCCGAAGAGGTCGGAAAGCCTGGCGAACCTGATCAACCTGATCAACGCCGACACGCCATCCGTTAGAACATGCTTCTTCGGATATGGGAGTGAGCAAACCGCCAACGTTCGAGCGGGAAATGCGCAGTTGTTCATACCTGATTTCAACAGACAAGGTGACATATTCGCAAACTGCATTAGCATGAGCCCTAGAGGAATTTACACAGTTCAGTGTGCGGAGGCAGAACTGTCATCATCATGCTGGACTCCTGCGATATCGAGTTTACGCTGAGGACAAGGTGGGGCGGGCAAGCTTTCTCGAGAGCGATAAGGCCAGCATCACACTTCCGGAAAAAGAACCGCCTTACGTCGCGAGGATGCGTCCATGACTATGATCCGTATGTTGCTTGTAATCGGAATGACGATTTCATTGGCCGGTTGTTTTGAAGGGCCCAAGGGCGCGACGGGTGAACCCGGTCCCAAGGGCGAGCAAGGCCCGGCAGGTGTCGCTGGTCCGGCTGGCAAGGATGGCGCAACGGGTCCTCAGGGACCGGCCGGATTGGCAGGGCCTGCGGGTCCAGCCGGTCCAAAGGGCGACGTTGGTCCGGCAGGGCCGAAGGGCGACACCGGTCCTGCGGGTCCGAAGGGTGATACGGGCGCCTCAGCAAGCCTGAGCCTGCGCCGTGTCAAGGCGACGCCATCGGCGACCTGTGATGCTGCAGAAGTCATGGTTGGCGCATTCTGTTCGGGCCCGGCGCAAGCCGCAACGATCACTGGCGAGAATGGAGCCAGCTGCGATAATGCTGAGGTGACGCTTATCTGCGCGAAGTAAGAAGCTCCCGAAAATCCGGGCCGCCGTTCAACCATGAACGCGGCCCGTTTTCTTTTGGTGCCGATCCAGCCGATCAGATCTGGATCTGATTGGCGTGGCGGGTTTTGATCCAGCGCACCGTCCGCGTTGATGATCGGGTTACGAGCGTATGCGTGGTTATGGTCGTTGTCCCGAATTTGACACCCTTGAGCGGCTTGCCATCCGTGATGCCTGTTGCCGCAAATAGAATGTCGCCCACGGCCATCTCTGAGAGATCATATTTCCTGCGCGGGTTACCGAAGCCGGCTTTCCTCAGCTGATCAATCAGTTCCGGTCGATCCGCCACCAGGCGCCCCTGCATCTGCCCGCCAATACCCCGCAAGGCAGCTGCCGCGAGTATCCCCTGGCGCGCACCACCCATCCCGAGATAAATATCAATGCCCGTGGTCTCAGGCGCGGTTGTCTGGATGATGGCGGCGATGTCGCCATCCCCAATCAATCGGACGGATGCGCCTGTCGCCCGGACTTCCTCGATCAGTTGCGCGTGCCTTGGCCGGTCGAGGATGCAAGCTGTCAGCGCCGAAACCGGAATCCCCTTGGCCTCCGAGAGGGCCTTGAGATTTCGGGCCGGGCTGTAGTCGAGATCGATCAGCCCTTCAGGATAGCCCGGACCGATCGCGATCTTGTCCATATACATATCCGGCACAGGCAAAAAACAGCCTTCCGGCCCAATGGCAACCACCGAAATCGCGTTCGCCAGACCTTTTGCGCACAAGGTTGTGCCTTCGAGCGGCTCAAGCGCGATATCAACGCGAGGACCTTTACGCGTGCCAAGTTTTTCGCCGGTGTAAAGTTGGCTGGCCTGGTGGCGTTCCCCTTCACCCAGAACCACGGTACCGTCGATTGCCAGCGTCAATAGTTCCGCGCGCATCGTTGTACATGCAGCTTCGTCTGCAGCCCGTTCATCGCCATGACCGCGCAGGCGTGCAGCTGCAATGGCTGCGGAATCGCTGACATGGGCGAGTTCGAACGCAAGGGTTCGGTCGAGGTTTACCTCCCCGGCAGGTATCATGTGCGGCCGTTTTGATGCCATTTCGCGAATTCCTTGCCTTGAGCCAAGGCTGATCAAAGCTGCTCAATGCGGATAAAATGTGGGGCCTCGGAAACGTTGCCGTCACGATGGATCAGATCGAGAGCCTCGTTCATAGCGGCCTCAGATGTCTCATATGTGATGAGGATCACCGGCTGCGGATTGCTTCTGTTGGAAACGTCAGGCGCATCGGCGCGAGGCGCGCGGGAGCGTTGGACGATGGATTCCAGCGATATGCCCCGTTCGGCCATGCGGGTTGCAATGGCAGCCAGTGCCCCGGGGCGATCATAGACGGACAGCCGGACGTAATAGCCGCTCTGCAAACGACCGACATCATTCTTGCGATAGGGAACCATGTGCCCGGCAGGACGGCCCATCATGGCACTAAGCGCGGTCCCACGAGCCACGTCCGCAATGTCCGACACAACCGAAGACGCAGTCGCATTGCCGCCCGCGCCGGGGCCGACCAGGATCAGTTCGCCCACGAAATCCGCGTCCACGGCAACAGCGTTCAGCACGCCATCGATGCGAGCAATCGCCGAAGCCTTGGGTACCATCGTTGGATGGACACGTTGCTCGATCCCCGTCTCGGTAATTTCAGCAATCCCGAGCAGCTTGATCTTGTAGCCGAGTTCATCGGCGGCCTCAATGTCAGCCAGCGTAATGCCGGTGATCCCATTGATCATGATGGCGTCGACGTTGATCTCGGATCCGAACGCCAGCGAGGTCAGCAGCGCCAGCTTATGAGCCGTATCGAACCCGCCGATGTCGAACGTCGGATCGGCTTCGGCATAGCCGAGATCCTGCGCTGCTTTCAGGCACGTCTCGAACGAGAGCTTCTCCCGTTCCATGCGGGTGAGGATGTAATTGCAGGTGCCATTCAGGATGCCATAGACGCGTTTGACCTGATTGCCAGCCAAAGCCTCGCGCAGCGTCTTGATGATCGGGATACCACCTGCGACAGCTGCTTCAAAGTTAAGGCTGACGCCACGCTTTTCAGCGAGCGCGGCAAGCTCGACACCGTGCCTTGCGAGCAACGCCTTGTTGGCCGTCACGACATGCTTGCCCGCATTCAGCGCAGCACGAACAGAGGCTTCCGCCGGCCCTGACGAGCCGCCGATCAGTTCCACGAACACGTCGATATCCGGGCTTTCGGCCAGCTTGACCGGGTCCTGGAACCAGTTGACATGGCTGAGGTCAATGCCGCGGTCCCGGGTCCTGTCGCGTGCCGCAACACCTCGCAAAACGATAGGTCGGCCACAGCGCAGCGACAAAATATCAGCGTGCGTGTTCAGGAGGCGGATGACAGAGGCGCCGACCGTGCCGAGGCCGGCAAGCCCAAGGCGAAGACTGGATTGCATGCGGATGGTATCCCTCGGAAAGGAATTCTGAAACACCTGACCTATGTCATCTCCAGCCGTCCTTGCGATGACAGGGCAGGCTGGATCAACACATGTCGTTTGTATTTTGAATGACCCTCACCGATGGGCGGCGAGCGGGATCACGTTGTGCATCGTCTTTTCCGCTGTCTCGAAGAAGCGGCGGATGTTGCGGGCAGCCTGCCGGATACGCTGCTCATTTTCCACAAGCGCTATGCGGACGAATTCGTCGCCGTGCTCTCCGAAGCCAAGGCCGGGCGCGACTGCGATGTCAGCCTTCTCGATCAGGAGTTTGGAGAACTCGACGCTGCCGAGCGCTTTGAACTCCTCCGGGATCGGGACCCAGGCGAACATGGAAGCCTTAGGAGCCGGAATCTCCCAGCCAGCCTTGGCAAAGCTGTCGACCATGACGTCACGACGCTTCTTGTAGGTTTCGCGGATCTCGGCAATGGCCGCATCACCGGAATTGAGTGCAGCGGCTGCGGCGACCTGAATTGGCGTGTAGGCCCCATAGTCGAGATAGCTTTTCACACGCGCCAACGCACCGATCAGACGCTCGTTGCCGACCGCGAAGCCGATGCGCCAGCCTGGCATCGAAAACGATTTCGACATGGACGTGAATTCAACCGCGACGTCAAACGCGCCCGGCACCTGAAGGATCGAGGGTGGCGGATTATCGTCGAAGTAGATCTCGGAATAGGCGAGGTCGGATAGCAGGAAAATGTCGTGCTTTTTCGCGAACGCCACGCAATCCCGATAGAAATCGAGATCAGCGGTCACGGCTGTCGGATTGGATGGGTAGCAAAGCACCACCGCCAGCGGCTTCGGGATCGAATGCATGACCGCGCGTTCAAGCGCGTGGAAAAACTCCGGACCCGGCTCGCAGGGCACCGAGCGGATCACACCACCGACCATGAGGAAGCCGAAGGCGTGGATCGGATAGCTCGGGTTCGGTGTCAGGATCACGTCGCCCGGCGCCGTGATCGCCTGCGCCATGTTGACGAAGCCTTCCTTGGAGCCAAGCGTTGCGACGATCTGGGTATCGGCGTTCAGCTTCACCTGAAACCGGCGATCATAATAGGCGGCCTGGGCGCGTCGCAGACCCGCGATGCCCTTGGACGCCGAATAGCGGTTGGTGCGCGGCTTGCCGATGGTTTCAATCAGTTTTTCTTCGATGAAGCGGGGCGTTGGCAGATCGGGATTGCCCATGCCGAGATCGATGATATCGGCACCACCGGCGCGGGCTCGAGCCTTCAGACGGTTGACCTCTTCAAACACATACGGCGGCAGGCGCCGGATCTTGTGGAATTCATCCATGGGTCACTTCCTTGTCTGTTCGTCCCGCAACAGCTTTCCAAACGCTGTGGCATCTTTGATGCTTGAGTGCCAGACCGCGTCTCGCGCACCGGCTTTCTCGATTGTCCCCAATGATGGCGGATTCGCGACATTTCCATCGGGGGAAACCTCCTTAACAGAAGTCCGGGGGTCGCGCTACGCGGGAATTATCAACAAAAGCGGCGAATTCGGCGGCAAACCTCATAATCGCCTGTTCAAACACTTTTTACGTGTTATATTTCAAAAAAATACCAAAGAGGGATAAATGCAATTTTTAAGATTAAATTCTGCATTTAAGGTGGCATTTTGCGATTCAGTGTTACAGGTCGCTAATGCCAGCCCTTGTCGACGCTGGTATGTCGGCATCATGGCCGCGCTGCTGTTCAATCTGTCTGTCGGTCTCCCTGTTTCTGCCATGGCCAGGCAAACCGGCCCCAAGGCGATGCAGTTTGCACTGGTCAAAAGCGTGCTGAGCAGGTGCGACACGGTCTGTGACGAATGGATCTCGGCAGAGGGCACAATCACTCGCAGTTCGATTGGCCGATTTCGCAAGGTGCTGAAAGAAATTGGCGACAAACGGGTGCCCGTGTTCATCCATTCTCCGGGCGGCGATGTGGATGCGGCAATCGCTATCGGGCGACTTATTCGTGCCCATCATCTCGATGTTTCGGTTTCGCGAACCGAATTCAGGGGCTGCCTGCCGGGGCAACGGACGTGCATGGCCCGTCCCGAATTTGCCAAGAATGGCTTCACTGGCCTTCCCAATGCCCTTTCCTCGGCCTGCGCATCAGCTTGCGCCGTGCTGATTGCGGCGGGTGAACATCGATTTGTGTCGCTCTATAGCCGTGTCGGGGTCCATCAGGTCAAGACAATGATCCGGACCGTTCTGCCGCCAGACGAAGCGGAAGAGGGATCTCAGCCCGCAGACCAGCCAGTGCGCACGAGGCGCAAATGGTCGGCGCCAAAGGAAGTCAGCAATCCGGCCATGGAGCAAGCAGCCTACGTCAGAATTGAACAATTTTATCGTGAAATGGGGATCGATCCGTCGATCATGGCGCTATTGCAATCGGCCAAACCGTCCGAGATTCACTGGATGACCCAGGCCGAATTGACTGCAACCCATTTGCAAACGGATAAGGGGCCGGGCCAGCCGGCGCGCGTGCCGCAATCGCAACCTGTGAAGTCCGACGATTGAACAGGCGGTTCAGCTTATTGTAATTTCGCCGCTGCGGCTGAAAGTTCGCGCCGGATGCGCTCCTGGTCTTCGTCCGAGTAAAGATGATCATATTCAAGAGGCGGCGTTGCGATTACGGCGTCGGCTTCCTGCTGAGCGGGTTGGTTCGGCACGGGCGGCAGTAACGGTGTCTTCGACACAGTAGACGGTGGAGGCTTGGCGGTATCCAAATCTTCAGTCTGAGCCGAATTCATTGTACGGGACATTGCGTCGCTACCACCGGAGCAGCCTTGCAAACCGAGCACGGCGCAAAACCCCAAAACTGCAACGAAAGCAAGCGACTTGACCGGATGCGATGGGACTGCATCCGGCGCAGGTGTGGTCAAACGATCATGAGAAACGATGACGTTCAAATACATCACAAGCCTGATCGCAATCCCGAATAAGACGCCACGTCCGGCACCGACTGACCGGCCCCGGCACACTCTCAGCGATGATACACGTTATCTTGCGACATTTCATCCCCTTTGGTGTGAACCGCCGGAACTGCGGCTGTCGAGGCCATCAATCGGATCAACACGGGATGGATCATTGGAGTGAAAGGTGACTTTGACCAAAGGTGACCTCTTCAGTGTCGCCTTCCCGTCACAGGATTGTAGCGATATAACGAGCCGAGTGACGATTTGTCGCACACGGATCATTTTGTCGCTCATACCAAGCGACAGGTTGCAGCTAAACAGAGTTCTATGCAAAGCATGGAAACTCACGACCAAGAATGAAATGGCGATTGTCCGGGAGGCAAGTTCAAGATGGTGAAAGCGGCCAGGACAAAGACAGTTCGTATTGAACCAATTCCCACCAGCCATGAGACTGCTGACGGCCCTGTCGCATCGGTCGAGAAAAAGCGTGCCAAGCAGCCAACGGCATCACCCGCCAAGCCGATGGGCGATGTCCCCCCTGCGCCGTCAGCGGCAGCAGAGGTCAAGTCAAAGCCGGTCAAAAAGCCAAAGGACAGTCTTGCCAAGTCTGACAAGGTTAGCGTCGCTGCGGCTTCTAGCCCAAAGACTCCATCTGCCAAGCGCGTTGCGAAGCCGGTGGTGAAGCAGACACAGATGGACGAAAAGCCGTCCAAGGAAGCCGTTGCCAAGGTTGAAGCGCCAGGCCCAGTGATCAACGAGGCACCCGCTCAGGCGACGGCGACGCAGCCCAAGCCCGTAGCGAAGCCGTCGGCTACTGAAAAGAAGACGGAAACGCCATCTGAACAGATCGGATCTTTGGACGGCTCACTGATGGGGTATCTTGTGCGCGACCCCGAGGCGTTCGCGCTCAACGTTGCGCGGATCATCGAGGGGGCCGGCAAGGCAACAGCCGCCTACCTCAAGCCACGCGAGACCGGCGAGCGGAAGGCCAAATCAGAAGAAATGGTGACTGTTTTCAAGACACTCGCCAATGTCGGTGAATATTGGCTGGCGGAGCCATCCCGAGCCATCGACGCACAAACCCGACTTTGGACTGGCTATATGGACGTGTGGAACCGGACCTTGCAGCGCATGGCCGGCGAGCAGGTGGAACCCGCGATTGAACCGGACCCCAGGGACAAGCGCTTCAAGGACCCCGAGTGGAACCGCAACCAGTTCTTCGATTTCATCAAGCAGATGTATTTGACGACATCCCGCTGGGCCGACCAGATGGTTGAGGGCGCTGAGGGGCTTGATGCGCACACCAAGCTGAAGGCGGAGTTTTACGTCAAGCAGATTGCCGATGCGATAGCACCAACCAATTTCGTGCTGACCAATCCCGAACTATTGCGCGAGACGTTGGAAGAAAATGGCGAAAATCTTGTGCGCGGCTTCGAAATGCTGGCAGAGGACATCGCGGCAGGAAATGGCGATCTGAAGATCCGCCAGACCAGTCCGGGTAATTTCAAGATCGGTGTGAACCTCGCGACGACGCCAGGCAAAGTCATCTTTGAGAATGACGTCTGCCAGATCATTCAATACGAACCGTCGACGCCCGAGGTTTACAAGCGGCCGCTGCTGATCGTACCGCCCTGGATCAACAAGTTCTATATTCTCGATCTGAATGCGGACAAGAGCTTCATCAAATGGGCGGTTGCTCAGGGGCGCACCGTGTTCGTGATTTCCTGGGTGAACCCGGATGCGCATCAGGCAAACAAGTCTTTCGAAGAATATATGAAAGAAGGCATTCTTACGGGTGTCGATGTCATCGAAAAGGCGACCGGCGAGCGTGAGGTTGACACGATCGGTTATTGCGTTGGCGGGACCTTGCTCGCAGTGACGCTTGCCTGGTGTGCTGCGACCGGTGATGATCGGATCAAGAGCGCGACCTTCTTCACGACGCAGGTCGATTTCACCAACGCCGGTGGCCTGATGGCCTTCGTTGATGAAGATCAGGTTCGTGTCATTGAGGAAATGATGCAGGAACGTGGCTATCTCGACGGTCAGAAGATGGCTTCGTCGTTCAACATGCTGCGTCCGAATGATCTGATCTGGCCCTATTTCATCAACAATTACATGAAGGGCAAGGAGCCGTTCCCGTTTGATCTCCTTTATTGGAACTCTGACGCGACCCGGATGCCTGCCGCCAATCACTCCTTCTATCTGCGCAATTGCTATCTCAATAACACTCTGGCCAAGGGTGAGATGGTCGTCGGCGGGGTCAAGCTTGATCTCTCGAAAGTCAAAATCCCGATCTACAATCTGGCTGCTCGCGAAGATCATATTGCACCCGCAAAGTCTGTTTTTATTGGCAGCGGGATGTTCGGCGGGCCGGTCGATTATGTGATGTCCGGGTCCGGGCATATAGCAGGAGTGATCAATCCGGCCTCAAAGCCGAAGTATCAGTACTGGACCGGCGGTGCTCCCGTCGGAGAGTTCGAAGATTGGGTCCAACAGGCGGAAGAGCATCCTGGCTCGTGGTGGCCGCATTGGGCGGAATGGATTGCGGAAAAGGCTCCGGAAAAGGTTCCGGCGCGTACACCAGGCGGTGGCCGCCTGAATGCGATCGAAGATGCCCCCGGTAGCTACGTCCGCGTGAAGGCATAAAGGCTGCAAAGTGGCATCGCATGGGCTAAATTGGCCGCATGCGATTCCCTGGATTTTCTGATGATGGTCCGAACCGGTCCGTGCTCGGGGTTACCCGGTCGGTCAACGGTCGGACATGGCGAGAGCGGCTTGATCCAGTCACGTCTGCAAAGGCGCTTGCGATCGAGCAAAGGCACGGCCTCGACGGCAACCTTGCCAGGCTGATTGCAGGTCGTGGCGTCGAGATCGACGACGCACTCCGTTATCTTGATCCCACTGTCCGCGATCTGATGCCTGATCCGGACACTTTGACCGACATGAAGGTCGCTGTCGGACGTCTGGCCGAGGGTGTCACGAGCGGTGAAGCCATCAGTCTTTTCGGTGACTATGATGTTGATGGCGCGACATCGTCCGCTCTGATGCAACGCTACTTGCGGCTCTGCGGCATTGACGCGCCGATCTACATCCCTGACCGCCAGACCGAGGGCTATGGTCCCAATCCCAATGCCATCGGGGAACTGGCAGCACGAGGGACGCGGCTGCTGGTCACGCTCGATTGCGGATCGACGAGCTTCGACGCCCTGCAAACCGCAGCCGATCTCGGCCTTGAGACAATTGTCATCGATCATCACCAATGCGGGGCAGTGTTGCCGGTCGCCCTGGCCGTCGTCAATCCCAATCGTCAGGATGATTTATCGGGGCTTGGCAGTCTGGCTGCCGTGGGCGTTACGTTCATGGTCATCGTAGCTCTCAACCGGGAACTGAAGCGTCGTGGCTGGTTCAATGGCCGCGTCGAGCCGGATCTGATGGGTATGCTAGATCTGGTCGCACTTGGAACCGTGGCTGATGTCGTGCCGCTGGTTGGCCTCAATCGCGCATTTGTCGTCAAGGGACTGCTCGTGATTCGGCGCAGGACCAATCCGGGAATTGCCGCGCTCTGTACCATTGCCCGATTGTCGGGGCCAGCAACACCCTACCATCTCGGGTTCATGATCGGACCCAGGATCAATGCAGGCGGACGGATCGGCGATGCTGCGCTCGGCGCGAGGCTTCTGTCGACGGATGACCCACTTGAAGCCGAGCGGATCGCGACGGAGCTCGATAGTCTCAACAAGCAGAGACAGATCGTGGAAGCGCAAATGCTGGAAGAGGCTGATGCGCAGGTTGCTGTCGCCGCAGGACCCTTGCGCGATCCCGGGCCATTGATCTTTGCGTCCTCACCTGACTGGCATCCGGGCATCGTTGGCCTGATTGCTGCGCGCCTGAAGGAGCGCTGGAAGCGACCGGCGTTTGCAATTTCATTTGATCGCGGCGAGATGGGGACCGGGTCCGGACGGTCGATCGCTGGCGTTGACCTTGGTCAGGCCGTGGGAGCCGCCTTGGAAGCCGGTCTTGTCACAAAAGGCGGTGGCCACGCCATGGCTGCCGGATTGACCGTCGCGGCAGGTCAGCTTGACGCCTTGCGGGCTTTTCTCAGCGAGCGGTTGTCGCAATCCGTTGCATCGGCCTCGGCGGAAGCGGTGCTCGCCGTTGACGGCTTGCTGACCGCAGGCGGCGCGACCGCTGATTTTGTGGACCGAGTTGAGAGGGCAGGTCCCTTCGGCTCAGGAAACCCCGATCCCGTCTTTGTTTTCCCGGCACATCGCATCCAGTTTGCTGATGAGGTCGGGCAGGGGCACGTGCGGCTGACAATCGCGTCCGCGGATGGTTCCAGCATGAAGGCAATCGCGTTCCGGGCAGCCAATGAACCGCTCGGCAAACTTATCTTCGCAGCACGCGGACGAAACCTGCATCTGGCTGGCAGCCTGTCACTCGATCATTGGCAGGGCGAACCCAGGGTACAACTTCGCCTTGTCGATGCGGCGGAACCCGGGAAAGCAATATGATCCGGCGTACTGATATCGGTTGTCAAAACGGACAAAGTCCGGAGGACACATGTCCGATATGATGCAATGCAGCAACGCCCGTCAGGCGACTGTCGAAAGCTGTCAGTAAGGGCTTGCGTCACTGCAATTGATGAGACTATTCACCGTTTCATTCATCGATTGCTAACGAAATCCGGCGAACACTATCGCCCTCGATATTTCGATCAAGTGGGGACAAAAATGGCGTTTCGGGGTGACTCATCACCAGTGCTCGTAACCGACGGGAATGTTCCGGCAAGCGAGTTGGCAACGACCGTAACGAATTCCACCTCGATCCCGCGCGAAGACATGCTGCGCGTCCGTATTGCAATTGCCCTGGCGGCTATCGTTGCACTGGTTGATTGCGTGCTTTATCTGCCGAGACTGTTTTGACGTTGAGGCCAGCTGCCTTGTATCGATCGGCGACAGGGAACGATCGATAGTGATCCGGCTAGCGGAACTCGCTCACGGTGCCCGGCTGTGTTCGCAGATGTCTGTTAATGTGCTTATTGGCGCTTCCGACTACTCATTTTCAAGTTCATGAGCGGTAAAACGACGCTGACCAAAGGCTGGCAGAATTCCCCGGGTTTTTGACGTCAGCGCCCGCTCCGTTCTTAAATTGGTTTCGAAACTCTCAAAATACCCGAAAGATCAAAGAACGTGCGAGCGTCTATTTAGGCCCGGCTGTCTGATCTCGATGTCTATCGACCAAGTCGAAATGATCAAAAAATTTGAATTGCCACGGCAGACAGGGCCAGCAGGCTGATAATCAGAGCAAGGTCAAACAGGCTCGGAGGATCAAAATTGGTCACAAGTCTTTTGATTTGCTGCACGACAAACTCTCAACATTTTGAAGTTAGCGATAGGATATTATCGATGACGTCATCCAAGCCGCAAGTCACACTTCGTGTGGCCTTGCAGTGTCAGGCAACCATCGAGGGGTGTTCAAGCTATATCCCATCAGTTGGGACGATTGAAGCAACAATCAACCCTCTCCTGATCCAGATTTACGCTAGAACAAACCCCTAAATGCGCCATTAACACAACAAATTTCCGCACTGAAAGCATCTGACGCACAACCTGACGTAGCTTGATTACGATTCGCTCTGCTTCCGAAGATTGATCCATTTATTGTAAGCGCGTGAATGCCGCCGAGCAGTTGATCGTTTAAACTCTTTTCATGACAACCAGATGGCACGGGCATGCCTGTGAGAAACATAAAGCTGCGAACAGGCCACCTGTTCTTGGTGGTCTGTTCGCAGCTTTGGGCTTGTGGACTCATGGCATGCGGAGTTTTGTTCGGGACTTGGTCCCGCTCCTTGCCCAGCTTCAAGCGACGTTCTTGTATTCCAGGGTAAGGATCTCTGCAAAGTGCATGGCAAGCGGACCGATATCAGGCGTTCCGGCTTCGGCACTAACGAAGATACCCGATTTGAGGCTCGGCAGTGCCGGTAATCCGCTCTGGGGCCCGAGAATGATCGAAGGGTCATCAATCGCGCGTACGGGCAAGGCGGTTATTCCGAAGCCATTGTTCAAGGCTGCCCGGATGCCGGAAATACAAGGGCTCGTGTAGATGATTTCGAAGGGGCGACCGGCTTCGGCCAGCGTCTCCTTCATAAGCGCACGATAAGGACAGTCATTTGAGAACGACAAAATCCGAAGCGGCTCATCACGCCCGTCCAACGCATCCAGGCGACCAACCCACGCAATGGGTTCATCCCAATGTGCTGTCGCCTTCAGATCCAGCACCTGATCCGAAACAGCAAAGGCAAAATCAAAGGCGCCGTCCCGCAGACCTGAGAGCAGGTTCGGTGCGATATCGCAAATGACATCGAATGACAGGCCTGCAGTTCGCGCCCATTGCTGTGAAAGCAGTCGTTGTAGCGTGGTATCGGCGAATTCCATGGGCACGCCTATCCGAAACCGACCGCGTGTATCCTTGGATTCGATCTTTGCGACCAATTCGTCGTTAATTGCGAGCATGCGGCGGGCGTAGGCTTCGACGATACGGCCATATTCTGTTACGTTGGAGCCGCCGTTCTCCCGATCAAACAAGGCGCAGCCAAGCTGATCCTGCAATCGCTTGATTTGAAGGCTGATTGCAGGCTGGGATCTGCCAAGACGCTCGCCCGCCCGCGTAAAACCCTTCAGATCGATCACAGTAATGAAGGCTCGCAAGAGTTCGGTCGGTATGTTCTGCATCTAGGAACTTCCTTTGATTGATCGCGTTTTGGAGTAGCCTCAGTCGCGGAACCGAAACGCTGCGCGCCCAGAGATGCCATCCCTGTTCGATCAACGCTGCTTGCGCATGACTTGCAACAACCTGACAACACACGGGAATTGCATGTGTGCATCCAACGCCCACAATTTGGCGCGTCCCATATGATCAGTCAACACGCGTTTTTGATCATATGATAATATAATATGATTATACGGGATCTGATCACCTATAAAGGCTTGTAGTTGTTTACGAGACACGCATTTTTTAAGAAAAAACTCACTAGTTGTATTTAAAATAAAAATCAATCAAAGGTCTGCTTTACTGAATTTCAGGATACTTAATGTGTTAGCGGTCAGACCACTTGGCAGCCAACTTTCATCGCTGTTAAAATATTAATAAATTAAGGATTTTAGAAATTAATATTTATTTTATAAGATATTTTGTGAAACAAATCCTGCCTTATCGATTCGATCAACTAGTCCACTCCTTAAATAACGAATTGTGCCGCGAAATAATGCAGTATCGGTATATCAGCCATGCAAAAAAAATGGGTGATCTGATCGGATGTTGAACTGAACCAATGCACATTGACGTATGTCAAATGCGTTACGCAAAAAAATTGCAGATTTATCAATAGTCTGCATTCAACGTTCTAGTCGGCGCTGTGATATAGGAGCACTCAAGAATTGAGGTTTCGAAATCCGGTCATTTTCTTAAAAGCATATGTTTATTCGCTAAATTGAGAAAAAATAATAAATTATATTGCGGGATTTAAACGAAAACGCGTGAAAAATAATCCGAAATTGCAAATATATCGCGAATATCTAATCTAAAATCGAAACTGTTTCATGAATTAATCAGGATCATTATTTTGTTCTGAATATATAAATGGGATGATAGGTCGGCACTTCTCATGTGACTCAGTCGTTGAACAGGTTTGACGTGCGACGATATGAAGCTGTGTCATTGCCGGTCATTTGCCGTCCTTCGTGTCATAATAATGTAAGAAATGACCTTGGCGACTGCCTGAAACAGTTCGACCGGTATTTCCGTATCCATCTCGACAGATGCCAAGGCTTCGGCAAGGACGGGATCTTCTTCAATGCTAATCCCGTTTTCGCGCGCTTTCGCGATAATTGCTGCGGCGACGGACCCGTGTCCGCGTGCCACGACGCGTGGTGCCGCGCCGGGATCATATTTGAGTGCGATTGCCAGGGTAGGGCTTAAAGCTTGTGTGGTTTTTTGGGGGTCGGACATGTGGAACCGGCTTTCGTAGGGGGTATTGGCTTTCGTTGAGGCTGGCACCTTCGCCGATCTATCCGCCAGACACGGCAACTGCCGCAGTCGCGTCAGGCGTTGCGATCAACAAAGCCACCTGCGCGCACGGGTGGTCCGGATGGCGGCTTGCCGATGGCAAAATGGATATCATCGATGGAAAAGGACGCAGCCTCAAGCGAGATACGGAGTGCAGGAAGACTGCGCTGCAGGATGGTCGCTCCGATCCGGTCTTCAGCCCACAGACCGACCGAAAGCCTGTGGTCGGCGAGCACGAGCCTGCCGTGTACCGGTCCAAGTGGCTGAACATTCAGAGAGAACTGCACGCGCCAAGCCTTGGTATCGTTGATTCCGTCGGGACGATGATCGTCGATCTCGTCAATCTCGAACTGGATGATGCTCGTCGCATCGGCGATGCGAATTGGCACCTCGAACAGCCAGTTGATCAGCGCTGCGTTCGATTTGCCTCGATGTCCCGGCGTAACCACATGATCAGCAAGCGACGCATATTGGCCCAGCGAGATTCGGGCTATCGCATTCTCGGTTTTCATGGCGAGGCGGCGCGCCAGGTCAATCTGCCGAACAGGCAAAGCATCTGTTGCGGCGATGGCCGGCTGGCCCTGCGGCAGAGACCCCCTCCTTGGCGGTGGCGGGCGACTGCTCATCGAAGGGTCGACAGGTGCCGGCTGACGATGGGGCAAATCGACGGATGACGCAGAGCCGCCATAGGCTGAACGTCGCAAAGCCCGGGAGGACGGCATTTGACCGGCGGCCTGGAGCCATTCGCCAAGTGCAGAGAATGACGTCAGGTCGGGGCGGCCTGCGGGGCCAGCAGTCTGTGGCAGGCTTTGGCCTCCCGATGGTGAGACGCTTGGTGGTGGCCTCAGTACGGCGAACAGGGCCTCGGTATCGAACCCGCCTGTCCCGACTGGTTGAGAGAGATCCGGCGGCGAAGCCGATGTTTCCGCCAGCGATGACATCAGCGGATCATTGGTGTCCGGTGGCTCGGGATCCGGTTCGGCCCCATTGTCACCATTCCGGGCGATCCAGTCGTCGAGAGAAGACTTCAATCCGAACAGCGCTGCCTTCAGATCCTGGCTTTGCAGCGATACGCGTGACTTGAATTGGAGGCGATCTGTTCCAGATCCCGTTCCAGCGACCCACCGCGCCAGACGCGTTTCCAGAAACAGACCCGAGGCGTAAATCGCCTCTTGCAGATTGGTTGCCGTCAGCAGGTTGTTGCCATCGAGCGCGATGCTGGCGAGATCCTGCAAAGATTGCACAAGTGTGCCGGGTAAACCGCTTGCCGAAGTCGCAAGCTGCTGGGCATCTGCGAAGACCGGTGCAAGTCCATCCTGGCGCGCGGCAGCCTGGGCGACCTCGATGGCGATGCGCGTACCGGTTTCAACCGTCGTGGCAGATGCATCGGACTCCCCGGAGCCGGGACCGCTTGTGTCGCCTCCAGCGACAACCTTGACCAGGAGACGCCCAAGCGCCCCATGCCCGGTGACCTCGAGCTTGACGGTCGTGCCAATCAGATCGGCGAGCGGTGGCAGGCGGGAACGTCCATGCCCGCCACCGACAAGAGTCACCTGAGACTGATCGACATCCAGCACGCCATAGCGCGTGGCAACCTTGAGGCTGTCGTCCGGATTGACAGCAAGGACACGGCCATCGAGCACAATACCAGCGCGCAACGCAGAACCATCCTGCGCTACGGACGACGCCAGTGCCTGCACCAATCTGGTCGAAACCTGTTCGACTGCCATGAATGGGACCCCCACGGGGTATTCACGGGCATTCAATTACGCCCATCCCATCCTTGTCCCGATTCGCAGATTCTGCAAAGTCGTTCTTCGTCAAGTCGGCCCGCTATCTTGGGTCAAGTCAGAAATCGCGATGGTCGTGTCAGGCTGATGTCTTCATTTCACTGTGCGCTATGGGCGATCAGACGACGGATGAAAGTCATGCATTTGTCCAACTGGGCAATTTCGACGTATTCATCGGCGCCGTGTGCCTGTTCGATGGAGCCAGGGCCGATAACGACCGACGGGATCTTGCCCGCTACCACAAAGAAGCCGGCTTCCGTGCCATAAGCGACCTTACCGTGGTCATTGCGTTCAGCCAGCCGCTTGGCGAGCAGGGCGGGTTCGGAGTCGACGGCAGTGTCAAAGCCATGCAGCTCGTTCACGCGGACCAGATCGATGCCTGTTGCGGGATCGATGGCCTGCATCCGGGGTTCCAGTTCGTCGCGGATGTAGGCGCGCAGTTCAGCGTCGTAGGGGGCGATATCCAGGCCGGGCAGGAGCCTGAACTCAAAGATGAATTCGCAGCGTTCCGGTACGATGTTCAGCGCCGTTCCGCCCTTCACGGTGCCTGTATGAGCGGTGGAATGGGCAATGTCGTAGAGCGGATCGAAGGGACCTTCGGCCTCGAACCGCCGTTCCATGTCGCGGATCTTGACAATCAGATCGGCGGCATAATCGATAGCGTTCACGCCCTTGGGGGCGAGCGACGAGTGGCCCGGCTTGCCGCGCACGGTCGCGTGATAGACCGACTTGCCCTTGTGCGCGACGATCACCTGCATGCTTGTCGGCTCGCCGACAAAGCAGACGACGGGCTTGACGGGTGCCAGCCGATCTACCTCCGACATCAGCGTCTTCACGCCGAGCATGCCGGATTCCTCGTCGTGGGTGAAGGCGATGTGGATCGGCCGCTTCAAGTCGGCGGCGACCATTTCAGGGACCATGGCCAGTACGCAGGCATCGAAGCCCTTCATGTCGCAGGTCCCGCGACCATAAAGCCTGTCACCAACTCGCGTCAGCTTGAACGGGTCCGTAGCCCAGTCCTGCCCGTCAACTGGGACGGTATCGACATGCCCGGAGAGCACATAACCCGGCACGTCCCTCGGGCCAATGGTCGCCCAAAGATTGACCTTGCGGCCTTCCTCGGCATAAACCAGCTCGGATTTGACGCCGTGCTGCTCGAGATAATTTGCCACCCAGTCCATCAGGTCGAGATTGGAATTCCGGCTGGTCGTATCGAAGCCGATCAGCGTGTCCAGAATGTCGATTACCGGTGAGGTCAAGGCAAGCACTCCGCTCTTGGCATATGTCGGGAGGGATGGATCACGGCGCATCGTTGGGGGTGGCCCCCCGGATGTCAACCTCTCGCCAGCGCATGGAGCGGTTGATTTTGGGCAGGAGCGCTGGGCGCGGCCAAACGCCTCCCCCGACATCCAGCGTTATGACAGCAGGTCTTTCCCACGCGCGCCCACGTCAAGCCGAAGCAGTTTGGCAGGCTGAACTACGCCCCTATAGGGCGCCCATGCGCCGCCCGTCGTGGTGACGTAGAGCGCGTTGAGATCAGCCGGTGCGCGGCCAAAGGCGCAGGCCGTGGCACCTACTGCGCCCTCGGCAGGGCCTGCGATTGTCACGCGCATCCCGTCTGGCGACAGGCGGAGCACGGAATTGGCCGGGTGTGTTGCAATGTAGAGATTGCCGTTGACGTCAAATGCCATGTCATCGGCGCGGATATCTGCAGCGTGCTGCGCAATTTCCCCGGCGCTTCCGTCATCATTAATGGGCGCGCGGAACAGCGTGTTGCGGTCGGTCACCGAGATATAGGTAAATCTGTCAAGGATCTTGACGCCGTTCGCGCCGGGAACGCGTTGGCCCGTTGGACGCAGCAGGTCGTGCGCCAACCAAGCCCACCACCTGTTCTTTTGGGTCTGGTCTATGGCGATCACGCGACCGGTCATGCTTTCGGCCACAAGAAGCGTCCGCCCGTCGGGATGCGGCGTGGCACCATTCAGGAAAACGGCATCGGGGATTTCGGCCCATTGCTCGACACGTCCGTTCGGATCAATGCGCCAGATCAGTCCAGGGACCTGACCGAGCACGCCGCCGGTCGCCCACAAGGCCCCATCGCCGCCAAATGCCAGTCCGGCTACGGGCGCGGGCAAATCAGCAAACCGGGACACCGTGCCGCTCGCAGGATCATAGCGGTCGATCCGGCTTTCGCTGTGGAGACTGACGAAGACCTGCCCACTCGCGTCAATTGCCAGATTTTCAGCAAAATGACCTTCCGGCCATTGGGCAACGATTTCGACGGGAACAGGTGCCCAAAGACCGGCAACGTGGCCAGCAAAGGCGTCAGGCGGCGCTGAATGGCTCATGCGTGGCTCCCGATCCGGCGAGCCTGAATTGACTTGCCAAAAGCAATATGGAGCGGCGGTATATGAAGTTCCAGACCTAGTGTCGCGCCGATAAAGAAGATGTCGACTTTGACACCTCAACTGGATGAAGCCAGCGCTTCCTTGTAATTCGATTTACCAGCCTTACGGCTAACCATCCCGCCGCTCAGGGTGCAGCGCGCCGCTTGTCAAGCGCCTTGCTGATCATCGTCTTCAGATCGGCGAGGGCGCCTTCGAAGGGGTGGAAGGTGAAGCGGATCTGGTGTTTTCCAGCCGGCACATGTACGGCGCGGAAAATCACGTTGGCTTGCAGCATGGTGTCTGGCTTGCCATCAACCTCGACCTGCCACCAGCGATGATAGGCATCATTGAGGATGAGGTAGCCGTCAGCGGGCGCATCGACGACGACGTCGACTTCCGTGTTGTGATACTGGGTGATGGTGGCGACCTGACCGAGATCGCCGGTGTCTGCGGGCGGCCGGTCCTCAGGTGCGGCCATCCGCAACTCGTCGACAAGGACGCTCTTGCGCGGATCAAACCCCTCCGGCCAATGTCCGCTCTGCACAATGCCCGCAAAATTGGCACGCTGGACCCCGGTCACAAACAGGACACGGGGCAAGGCGCGCGGGTTTTCGTAGATCCAGACGTTGCCCTCATGACTGGCGAGATTGAAATCGCCGGGCTTCACCTGCTTGTCGATCTGTTCGATCGGAACGCCGAGCGCAATCCACTTGAGGCCGAGCATATCTGCCATTAGCGAATGATAGGACGGGAACAGCGGCGCGCTGAAATCTCGTTGCTCGGGCAAGGCCACGTGGTCCCGTGCGCCGGTTGCCTCCTGATACATCCTGAGCCGCAAGGGATTATAGCCAAGCGTATTGTCCAGTTTCTGGATCATCGAGACATTCGGCCAATGAAAGCCGAGGCCGACGAGTTCGACGCGGTCGCGGATCTGGCCCGTCGCATCAGAAGCAACATGCGATTTCAGGAAGTTGACGGTCGGATCCTTGCTATCGAATTGCATCGCCTCGAACTCGGCGGGCGCTGTCGCGGTCGATTCATTTGGCGCAATCGAGAAGGCAAGATCGGCGGTCGTAAAAGCTGTCAGCAGGAGCGCTGCCGTCAGGGCCGACCACCTGTTCGCGATCCGGGCAATCAGCAAAAAAGCGAGCGCCAGACCCCAGATCACGAGGGTTTCGACGCTCGGGCGGATCGCTGAACTCAGCCGGTCGGCGTGCCAGGCGAAAACCCACGGCAATGCTGCCAGAACCAGTACGGCGATGATCGCCTGTGCGGTTCGTGCCGGGAGGCCCGGCTTGCCCCAATCGCCGCTCAGCCATTTGTGCACGAGCCAGCCGCCGGTCAGGGAGACGAGGAATGACACAAGGAAGGTCGCGTCCGCCGGTCGGCGATAGAGGCTGACGCCGGGCATGTAATCATACATGAGCCGGAACGCAGGCGAGTACCAGCCGATGGTATAGAGCGCGGCAAACACCAGCGCGAAGGCCGAATAGCGGATCTCACGGTCGAGCAGCTTGCCGCGCGCAATGCCCCACATGAGGATCGCAAAGGCGGGGATCATGCCCGCGTAGATCTCGGCCATGTTGCGAGCGATATAGAGTGTGACGCCGAAGGCCTCGCTCGGCGGACCCCAGAAATCGACCTTCGGGTCATGCAGGCGCATGCCGAAGAGATCGGAATTGACGAGGGTAATGAAGGAGACCGGGTGCATCGAGGCGATGCCGGCGCTGGCGTAGTCGATGCTCGGGCGATTGGATTCCTGCGCGAGGATGAAGGTCAGGGTCACGGGAACAATCGCGACCGCTAGACCGCCGATGACGCCGCCGCTGAGTGGCTTGATGCCGCCCGCAATCCGCCGGAGCGGCTGGTTGCCCAGGAGATGAACGATCACATAGCCGATCAGGAAATAGATGCCGAGGAGTGCGACCTGATCGCGTCCGATCGCTAGGCGTCCGGCTGCGATACCTGCCAGCAGTCCCCAGAGGAAGGAGCGGCGCGTCAGGGCGCGATGGAGCAGGAACAGGACAACGGGCAGGACGGCGATGCTGAGGATCTGGCCGGTGTGCTGGATGCGCCAGGCTGCCGAGCCGCCGAACGCAAACGAGATAGCCGCCACCATGCCGCCAGCCATATGCCAGTTGCGATCACGGAAATAGGCAGCAAGGCACAGTCCACCGAAGCCGAGTTCCGCGTAGACGGCCGCATCCATGGCGACAAAGCTCGGGTCATGATCGAACAGGCCGAGGATGAAGAAGGCTGGGATAAAAATCAGTGACTGCGGGTCAGCGACCTGCGGCCAGCCCGCAAAGGTGTAGGGGCTCCAGAACGGGCTTTCGCCGCTGCCGAGCGAGGCAGCCAGAAAATCGAATTGCGCCTGAAAGTGTGCTTTTGCGTCCCACGGGACCGTGTATTGGCCCGACACCCACGGCCAGGCGAGCACGACAAATGAAGCAATCAGAACCCCGGCGACAATTGGAAAGGGTGATTGCCGGGATGGCGAAGCAGCAGCGGTCATCGGAAACTCGATCAGTCAAATCAGGCAAATTGGACGGCAGCTGGATTGAACAGTCCGATCAGATTTCAGGATCAGACCAGTTCATATCAGGAGCAAGCGGCAGGTCGAGATTGAGCAGCGGCGCGCGGTCCGGCGTTGAATCCGGGAACCCGACCGTCTCCTGAACGAGATACAGCGGACGGCGCTTCACCTCGGAATAGACGTGACCCAGGTACTCACCGATTATGCCCAGTCCGATCAACTGGATGCCAGCCGAGACCAGCACCGCGACGATGATTGAGGGGTAACCTGGGACGTCGGCGCCAAAAATCAGCGTTCGAACCGAGATATAGGCACCAAAGAACAGGCCAGACAGCGAAAACAGCGTGCCGATATAGGTCCAGACCCGCAAGGGCAGGGTGCCAAAGGCTGTGATCGCCGTCACTGCAAGCCGCAACAGGCGCAGAAAGCCGAATTGTGTCGTGCCTGCATGACGGGCAGCGGTCGCGAGCGGAATTGTCGTGGTCTTGAAGCCTGCCCAGGACAGCAGGCCGCGATTGAAGCGATTGCGCTCTGGCATGGCGAGGAATGCGTCCACGACACGGCGGTCGAGCAACAGGAAGTCGCCGGTCTCGCGGTCGATCTTGACCTCGCTCATGAAGTCGAACATGCGGTAGAACGTCTTGGTCAGCAGATTGCGGACGAAGCCGCCGCGGTCGAGGCCGACACGGCGTGCATAAACGATCGCGTAGCCGTCGTTCTGCCAGGGGATCAGCAACTGCGGGATACCTTCCGGCACGTGCTGCAGATCTGAATCCATGATCACGACAGCGCGGCCTGACGTGCGGGCCAGACCGGCTGTGACGCCGATCTCCTTGCCGAAATTGCGCGAGAGGCTGACAACCTTCAAATTCGGGTAGGTGTCACGTAGCTGTTTCAATCGATCCAACGTATCGTCGGTCGAGCCATCGTCGACGGCGACCATTTCGTAGGACCCGATTCTTTCCAGCACAGGGACCAGCCGTTCAAACAGGCGATCGAGATTGCGTGACTCGTTGCGCATCGGCAGCACGACACTGATGAGCGGGCCATCGGTGGTCACCGAGGTTCGGTCTGTGGGCGTGGCGGGCGTTGCTGCTACTTTCATCGTCTCTCAATCACTCTTGTGCGTCTTTCAGGCGAGGTATGAAGCCATTGCCTCGCAGGCTGTTGCATGCCGGTCGTTTACACGGGAATTCTCGCTTAGTCGAAGGGCGAATGACAATTCCGTCATCGAATGTTAGGAGCAATCAAACATTTTTCCGCCTTGACCGGCTTGATTGCGTTAAAGCGCTTCCGAAAGCGGCTGCCCTTGCGGATAGTCGGTGTTGCCATGTACCTGCGTGATTTCAGGTCTATCCTGACTAAAGAGAAACCGACCGGCATGTCCGAGCTTCATGACCTGCAACTCTGTGCCGACGATTTCGGACTTTCTGAAGGCATCGATCTCGCCATCATCGACCTTATCCAGCGCGCACGTTTGACGGCAACAAGTTGCATGATGGCCGGACCGAGTTTGCCCATACATGTTGACCCATTGCGCAGCCTTCATGATCACGTTGATATCGGGTTGCATCTGACCTTCACGGATCTGAAACCGCTCGGGACCATGCCAAGAACGTGCCCGTCGAGCGAACCACTGCCGCTCAAGGTGTTGATGGCCCGAAGCTTCACGGGTGGCGTGGACTATTCGGAGATCAAGGCGGAGATCGGGCGGCAGGTTGACGCGTTTGAGATGTTCTTCGGTTTTCCGCCGGATTTCGTCGACGGACATCAGCATGTTCACCTGCTGCCGCCCATTCGCAAGGCCTTGTTTGAACACTACCGGGAGGGGCGGCTGACGACCGGGACAGCAATCCGCAATTGCGCAGATACTATTCCGGCAATTTTCGGGCGCGGCATTGAAGTGCCAAAAACCTTGTTTATTGCGGCCCTGTCTTTTGGACTGGCGCACACGGCGAGGCGCCTCGGTGTTCCGGTGAACGACAGTTTCCGGGGCGTGACGGCATTTGATGCCTCGCGACCGCTCAGGCCAGTCTTTTCGCGATTTCTGGATGGTGCATCACAGACGCCGCTCCTGATGTGTCACCCTGGATTGCCGGACTTTGAACCCCATTCGACAGATGTTATCGCTGCGGCTCGGGTTCAGGAATACAGCTACTTGTCGAGCGATGCATTTGCGGCCGATCTGGCAGCAGCAAATGCGCGGCTTAGGTGTCGCCCGAGGTGAAATCCTGATCTTCAAAAAGAAATGGCGCACCTGCTGAAACAGATGCGCCATTAAATGAATCGCTTGGAGCTCGATTGCGTCAGGGCTTTGGTGCAGGTGTCGCGCCGAGCTGCTTGGCGGCTTCATCAGCCTTTTTCTGCAATTCCTGTTGCAGTCGGTCCTGTTCTTCGTTCTGCTTGTTGATCGCCGATGGATCGATGCCGGGACCCTCGTTCTTTTCCTTGAAGCCGTAGAGACGGAACGGGAATGTGATCGGCTTGCCCTGAACGTTCAGAGTAACAACGTACAGCGCGGTCCCCTTCTTCATCTGCTGGATGAGGGAGTCGCTGGCCTGAAGCTCGGCGTAGCAAGCATTGGGATAGCAAATCGTAAACTTGCCTTCTTCCTGCTTGCCCTTGTCGACCGATACGCGTAGCCCCGGCTGAATCAGCATCAAGGGCGGCACGGCAATCAGGAACATCTTCTTGGGGTCACCGTCGATCTCGCGCAGCGCAACCGTCACGACGACCTGACCCTTTTCGTCACGGAGCTCGTACTCCGTCAGACATTGGCCTTTTGCATCAGGATCCTTTGGATCCTTGCCGCAAAATTTGACCCAAAGGATCGGTTGGTTCGGGTCTTGAGCGGGGGCGTCGGTCTGCGACGTGGCTGCACCAGCGGGGGCGGCTGCCGGTGCCTTGGGGGCGGCGGCTGCAGGAGCTGCCGGCGCGGCTGCCCCGGATGGCGGTGTCGCCGGTTTCGCGGGCGCAGGCTTGACAACAGGCTTCGCCGGTTTGGGGGCGTCCGCTGCCTTGGGAACCGCATCCGGGTCAGCATCCTGAGCGTGGGCAACGAGTGTGCCGAGGCCCAGTGTCACAGTGATCGCGACAACTGAGAGCGCCGCAACAAATGTGGACAACCGGGAAACTGGCTTCACGGCGGCAACCGCGTCGGACCTCTTGGCCATGAAAACTCTTCCTCAATTCAAACTGTTTTCAACCCCGCCCGTGGTCCGGACAACATCGCCGGGTCCCTCGAACGGAGCAATTCGGGTGCTGTCGTGGTCGGCGATTGAGGCAACAACAAGGTCGCCAACGCCGTCAGCGCCCGTTCCATACCCTCTTGGCGTCCGCATTTCCAGCGCCAATCAAAAAGGAGATGAAACGACGTTACTATTCGCGCCTCATCCCACGTCGGCGTTCATCCGAGCCACACATCAAAAATAGACGATCAATAGTGAATTCGCGCATTAGCATGCGTGTTTCGGTCAGGCAGAGCTGCAATCCTGCGAATTGGATGTGGGCAACTCATCCGCTGCACCCTGAAGCATCATCGATCGCGGACATCGGCGTGTTAGGATGCGATCATGAGAATCACGTTTTTTCAAAGACCGATCTGTCTGGCGATGAGGGCAAGCGGTGCCCGGACACCTTGCAGCGTGTTCGACCTTGTCCGGGCGTTGGGATTGATCCTGGTTTCTTGTGTCGTGACGCTGTTCCTGGACGTGTCGGCATGGGCTGAACCGCGCCAGAGCATTGCCATGCATGGTAGCGCCCGATATCAGCCGGGATTCACACATTTCGACTACGCCAATCCGGATGCGCCAAAGGGCGGCACGCTGACGCTCGGCGTGCTCGGCAGTTTTGACAGCCTGAACCCGTTCATCGTCAAGGGAAATGCGGTCTCCGGGCTGCGCGGCGGGATCGCGGAAGACAATGTCTACGAAAGCCTGATGGTCCGTGGTTATGACGAGCCCTTTACGCTCTATGCCCTCGTTGCATCATCCATCGACGTCCCCGATGATCGCAGTCGCGTCACGTTCGAGATAGACCCGCGTGCGCATTTTTCCGACGGCATCCCGATTACCCCCGCTGATGTGATCTTCTCTTTCGAAACGCTGCGTGAGCATGGCTATCCCTCGTTCAAGGCGAACTATGCCGACGTGGATCATGTCGAGCGGATCGGCGAGCACGGGGTAACATTCGTGTTCAAGGGAACATCGAACCGGGAATTGCCGCTGATTCTCGGACTGATGCCGATCTTGCCCAAGCATGCCACGAATCCCGACACGTTCGAAAATACGTCACTTGTGCCGCCGGTTGGGTCCGGCCCCTATGTTGTGGCTGACGTGGATCCGGGTCGCCAGATGACGCTCAAGCGGGATCCCAATTATTGGGGCAAGGATCTGGCTGTCCGGCGCGGTCTCTATAATTTCGATGTGATCCGCTACGATTATTTCCGCGACAACACCAATCTGTTCGAATCCTTCAAAAAGGGCGACATCGACTTCATCAGCGAGGGTGATCCCGCCCGCTGGTCACAGGCCTATGATTTTGCTGCCGTTGCTGATGGCCGGGTATTAAAAGAGAGTTTCATCTCCGGCCTACCCAAGGGCATGGTCGGTTTTGCGATGAACACGCGGCGGCCCTTGTTCGCAAACGTCCGGGTGCGCGAAGCCATGGTGCGGCTGTTCGACTTCGAATGGGCCAACAAGAACCTCTATTTCGGCCTTTATGAACGAACACAGAGCTATTTCGACGGATCTGACCTCGCGTCCACCGGTCACCCCGTCGATGATAGGGAAAAGAAGCTGTTGGCATCGTTTCCCGATGCTGTAGCGCCCCAGTTCTTGTCCGGGGCGTGGCGTGCGCCCGTGACGGATGGCTCAGGCCGGGATCGCGCGCAGTTGAAGGCGGGTCTTGATCTCCTGCTGGCAGCGGGATTTCATCTGGAAGGCGGGCAACTCAAGTCGGCTGACGGCCAGCCGTTGCGGTTTGAAATCCTGACCCTGACGCACGAGCAGGAGCGGATCGCGCTCGCCTTCCAGCGTACGCTGAAGGCAATCGGGATCGACGCATCGGTGCGCAATGTCGACAGCAGCGAATATGACAAGCGCGAGAAAACCTTCGACTTTGACATGACGATGTGGTCGTGGCCGGCCTCTCTGTCGCCGGGTAACGAACAGCGCCATCGCTGGACAAGCGCGGCAGCGAGCGAACAGGGGTCCTACAATCTGCCCGGCGTGCAATCGCCCGCCGCAGATGCCGCAATCGAGGCGCTGGTGGGCGCTGCCACGCGGGAGGATCTCATCGCCGCAACGCGCGTACTCGACCGGGTGCTTCTGTCCGGCTATTATGTCGTTCCCTTGTTCCACGTTCCCGGCCAATGGGTTGCGCACTGGGCGCGAATCACGCATCCGCAGAGGTCATCGCTTTTTGGGCTGGTTCTGCCAGCCTGGTGGGCGCGCTCGGGAGACGCACAATGATTGTTGCACGCGAGGAAACCAGTCAAACACACCTGTCAACAGGTGTTTGGGGACGCGTCACGCTTGATCAGGTGCTGGAAAAGAACGCAGCCACAAAGCCGGACAAGATCGCTGTTGCCGATTTCTCGGATCGCGCTGACTGGACGACCGGACGACCGAAGCAATTGACCTATGCCGAACTCGATCAGCGCGTTGAGACGCTGGCGGCGTTTTTCGCGGGTCTTGGATTGGCACCAGATAGCGTCATCGGCGTGCAGATGCCGGCGACCACGGATGCGGTCGTCGTGTTCTTTGCAGCATTGCGTGCTGGATTAGTCGTTGCGCCAATGCCGCTCGCCTGGCGCGAAGCCGAGATCATCGCTGGTCTGACGCAGGTCGGCGCGAAGGCGGTCGTGACGGTTGCCGAGATTGTCGGGGACCTCTCCGGTGAACGTATCCGCGATGTTGCGGGTGAATTGTTTCACATTCGCTTTGTGTTTGCGGCAGGTGGCTCGGTTCCCGACGGTTTGATCGACCTTGACCGAGTCTTTGACGAACGCGAAAGCCTGGGATCGGCTCCGAACTTGATCCGCAAGGGAAATGCCGCCGATCACGCTGCAACGCTGTCGTGGTCCCTGACGGCCTCTGGCGGTAAGCTCTCGCCCTTGGCAAAGTCGCACAATCACTGGATCGCCACGGGCTTGATGACGCTGCTGGAAGCGCGCGTTGACCAGACTGCGGTCATTGTGATGCCATTTGCACTCACCTCGATGATCGCGCTCGGCGGCGGTCTGATCCCCTGGCTCCTCGCATGTGGAACCCTGGTGCTCGGGCTGCCTGCATCCGTCGATGCCCTTGCTGCTATCGCTGTCGAGTTCAACGCGACCCATGTGATGATGCCGCAACGGTTCGCGCGTCGGCTGGCTGAACGGTTCGACATGCACCGTTTCGAGCCGATGCTGCTGGTTGCGGGTGCCGATCGCCCGATTGAGACTGCCATGCCGCGCGGTTTCCGCATCATCGACCTGACGGCAGTTGGTGATATTGCGCTGGTGGCACGCAAGCGGATTGATCATTCCACACGGCAGGCGCTGCCGATTGGCGTAGTGGGATCGCCCTCTGACACTGACTTTGCGCCCTTGCTGGTGGAAACCCGTGTCAAGGCAGTCCCGCAACGGGCGGGTGATGCCGCGCGAGGTGGGGCGGCAACCGGCGAGGCGACCGTGCGCGGGCCAATGGTGCCTGAGTTTTATTGGGGCGCCGGGGGCAGGCCGCAGGCGATTGGTGAGGCGGATGAATGGACTGGAACAGGGGCTTCGGTTCAGGTCGTTTCAGTTCAGCCGCCTCAATTCGAACTGCGCGGCGCGATGAATGACGTTACTGGTCAGGGCGGACTGGCGGTCGATCTGCGTGATCTCGACGCGCTCTATCAGTCCGTTGACTCCGTCAGCGATGCCGTGGCCGTTCCGTTCCCGGATGCGACCAGTCCGAGGGTTGCTGCCGTGGTCGTGTCACGCGATGTCGGCGCATTTGATCGAGCTGCTTTTGTGTCTGCGATTGAAGCGGCGCGCGTCGGGGTCCACAAGGTACCGATTGACGTTTTCCCGGTGCCCGCGATCGCCCGTTCGGCGTCCGAGCGTGTCTTGCGGTCTGGCATGGCGTCCCGATTGGCAGGCCTGTCGACTGAAACACAAAAATGAAGCAGCCAAGACGCATGTTGGACCCGTCCGAGCAACAAATGCGTCTGGATTGTCTGTGTTACGTTTCGCTGCATCCCCTCATTTCAATCTTGCGCCCCTTGATTGCGAATTTTTACATGGCTTAAGGAATATTTACCCGGAATTAAGGTGACGCGTCGGCATATATAAGTAGAAAAAACTATATATTTGCTGCGAGGTTGGTCATGGTTTCCAGTGGGCGAGTGCTTGTAATCGAAGAGCGGGCGTGTCCCGAGACCAGCCGCTTGTGGGACGCTGTTCGCGACGAGGGTTATGAGATCGTCACAATGCCGTTGGTTCGCACCCTTGAACAGGCCACGACTGCGCAACGACCGGATGTCGTCCTTCTCAACATGATCGCCGCAGAATACGGACCAGAACGGAATCGGTATCTCGACGCGGCATCTCGGCTGACGGTTGCCGCTAGTGCCCGTCGGCTTCCGGTCATCGGTGTCGGCGAGGCAGGGGAGGGTGGACGACCGCTCGGCATGTCCGATGTCTTGCCGCAACCCCTGTCAGCAGGGCGGCTGCTCGGCCGGATCGCAGCGCTGACACGGCTGTCCACCATGCAGGCAGAACTGCGCCGGCGTATGGAAACAGGCGGCCGGTTTGGGCTTGATGTTCCGACGCTGGAAACCGGCATCTCGGAACATGACGTCAACATCCTTGTCATCGGCAACGGCGGACGCTTCCTGACATTTGAATCGGTACTGGCCCGGATGGCAACGCTGACGGGTGCCTTTTCCATGACGACAGCGCGGGATTACATGGCGCGTCGTCGATTCGATCTGCTGCTACTCGACATGCCCTTGTCCGATGCCGCTTATCTGGCCAGTGAAATCAGGCGCAATCCGATCTGGTACTCGATCCCCATCATGGGCTTCGGCGATAATCACGACGCCGTGCAAATTGATGCGGCCTATCGGACCGGTCTGACAGATATCCTTTTCGGCCAGTTCGAGGGCCGCGAACTCCTGGAGCGGACACGGTCTGCCGTGAATGAAAACCGGCTGAGAGAGCAGCTGAAATCGATCTACACGCAAGCCCGCCACATCGCCTCCAACGACGCGCTGACGGGACTTTTCACGCGCGGCTACATGATGGAACACCTTCAGCATATGGTCGCTGAAGCCCAAAACGGCGGAGATCGCTTCTCCGTTCTTGGACTGCGGGTATCGCAGCTGGAAAACCTGAATGAAACCTATGGCTATGCCGGGGGTGACCAGATCCTGCGGCAGATCGGCATCACGATTGCCCGACTTGTGCGTGGCGAAGACCTCGCAGCGCGTGCCGGTGGCGATCGGTTTGCCATACTGCTGCCGTCAGCCGGATACGAAGAGGCCGTCAGAGTGTCGGCACGTATTTCTGCTGTGATCAAGGCGACACGGTTCACGATCCCTGAGAGCGACAACTCAACGAGCGTCGACATTGAAACAGGTTACGCGATCTGGACGCCGACTGACGATGCCAAGACACTGCTTGCACGGGCATTCGGTCCGCAGCTTGCGACGTGACTGGAAGCGACGGCGTGGCTTTGCGCGTCAGCTGCAAGTCTGGCCTGCGTGGCGATGCGTGGAACTTCCTGTTCAATCGACACCCTCTGCAATAAGAGACTCGGGCATAACGCGATCCGCGCGCAGTCATGATCGCACCCGGGGCTCATTGCATGCCATCAATCACACCTGTGCACGAAGTCCCGGCGAAAGCCATTTCCGCGGGGCTGACATTCCTGCTTGCCGCCGCGTGCGGGCTGATTGTTGCCAATCTCTATTATGCACAGCCCCTTGCCGGGCCGATCGGTGCCGAGCTTGGTTTGTCGCCCGGCGCAACCGGCCTTATCGTCACTCTGACCCAGATCGGCTACGGGCTTGGGCTTCTCTTGATTGTCCCGCTCGCTGATCTCATCGAGAACCGGTTCCTGCTTGCCGGTACGGTCGGTTTGTCCAGCCTTGCACTGGTGGGCGCTGCCTTTTCGACAAATTATGTCCTGTTTCTCGGCGCAAGTCTGGTGATCGGGCTATGCAGCGTGTCGGCCCAGATCATCGTACCCTATGCGTCCTACATGGCGCCCGATGCGACGCGCGGCCGGGTCGTCGGCAATGTCATGAGCGGGTTGATGGTCGGCATCATGATGGCCCGGCCTGTTTCGAGCTTCCTCGCCGAGTTCTTCTCCTGGAGGCTGGTATTCATTCTCTCGGCCATCGGCATGGCCTGTCTTGCTGGTACTTTGCGGATCATCCTGCCGATCCGTGAGCCAGGCTCCGGGATGAGCTACGGTCGGCTCATCGGCTCAATGGTCAAACTGTTCGCGACAACACCGATCCTGCGCCGTCGATCAGCCTATCAGGCCTGCCTGTTCGGGACCTTCAGCGTCTTCTGGACAACTGTCCCATTGCTCCTCGCAGGCCCGACGTTCCATCTGGGACAGGCCGGAATTGGTCTCTTTGCGCTTGCCGGTGTCGCCGGTGCGGTTGCTGCCCCCATTGCGGGGCGGATTGCTGATCGCGGCTGGATCCGGCCCGCGTCCCTGTGCGCGATCCTGTCGGTCGCAATCGCGATGGTGCTGACGCGCTTCACCCTGTCTGGCTCGACGTTCTCCCTTGTATTGCTGGTCCTTTCTGCGATCTTGCTCGATTTTGGAACCACGGCGAACCTGACGCTTGGGCAACGTGCAATCTTCGCGCTGCCAGCAGAATTGCGTGGTCGGCTGAATGGCTTGTTCATTGCCATGCTGTTTGCCGGTGGTGCCATCGGATCTGCATTTGGCGGCCTGGCGTATGCGACCGGCGGATGGCAGTGGTCATCGATGATCGGGATTGTCGCGCCGCTGCTGGCGTTCCTCTATGCCTTGACTGATCGTCCGAAGTCGTAAGTTTATTCGACCTATTGAGCAGCGCCGGGCCGGTATCCCTTGCTGCGACGCGGATTTTCTGCGAAACGCAGCCATCATGATCCGCTCCGTGACCCGAATGACGCCGTGTAACCCCGATGAACGCCTGCCGATCTCGGCCTTTATCATCTGCCTCAATGAGGCGGATTACATCGGCCATTGCATCGAGAGCCTGCGGACCTGCGCCGAGATTGTCATCGTTGATTCCGGTTCGACCGATGCCACGCCGAGCCTTGTGCAATTCTATATCGATGCGGGCTGGCCGATCCGGTTCATCCATCAGACATGGTTGGGCTATGCCGGGCAGAAGCAATTCGCGCTCGATCAGTGCAGCCAACCGTGGTGTCTCAACATCGATGCCGACGAGCGGCTTGATGCGGCGCTGCGGGCCGAATTGCCGAAGCTGATTGCCGCGCCTGCCGAGATCGTTGGCTGGCGCGTCGCGCGACGCCCCTATCTCATCGGTTATGGCTATACGCCAGCCCATGTGCGAGAGCGAAAGAACCTGCGTCTCATCCGTCGCGGACAGGGGCGCTATGACCTGAAGCAGAAAGTGCACGAGGGCATTGTACCCTTGGGCAAGGTCGCGAATTCGCAGCGCGGCAGCCTGCTCCATTTCAGGCCGCTCCCAATCGAACAGCAGATCCTGAAGGAAAACGCCTATTCGACATTGAAGGCCGATCAGAAATTCGCCGAGGGGAAACGCTCGTCCGTTCTCAAGCTGGTCGTGTCGCCGATCCTCTATTTCATCCGGCTGTATTTCTTCAATCGTCTGTTCCTCTGTGGCTGGCCGGGCTTCGTGCAGGCGGCAACAGGGGCGGTCTACTCCTTCCTGACGGAGGTCAAATTGCTGCAACGCGCGGCGCGCCAATCCAGGCCACCTTTTGACGATCTGGATGGCGAAACGCCTTGAATGCGGACTGCCGAACCACCATCCTCAAGCCAACCGACCTTGCGAGACACAATGATGATCGATCAAACCAGCGCACAGTCCATGACCATAACGGTCGATGTCGTTTCCGATGTCTGCTGCCCCTGGTGCTACATGGGCAAGCGGCGGCTTGATCGGGCGATTGAACAGGTGAGCGGCGTGGATGTCGTCGTAACCTGGCGACCATTCCAGCTGGATCCGACGATTCCGACGGGCGGCGTCGATCGCAAGGCGTATATGCAGAAGAAATTCGGCGACACCGGTCGGATTGACGAGATTCACGAGCGTCTGACAGCGCTCGGCGCTGCCGAAGGCATCGACTACGATTTCGAGGCGATCAAGGTGTCGCCGAATTCACTGGATGCACACAGGTTGTTGCGCTGGGCTGCGGAGGCAGGCGTCCAGCATGCGCTGAAGGAGCGGCTGATGGCGCTCTACTGGACCGAAGGCGCTGATATCGGTGACCTCGACGTTCTCTCAGAGGCAGCCCAAAGCGTTGGACTGGACGCGGAAGCGATCCATGCGCGCCTCGCCAGCGACGAAGATCGCGACAGCGTCACCGAAGAAATCGCCTATTTCCAACGCATGGGTGTGCGTGGCGTGCCGACGTTCATCATCGAGAAGAAATACGCGGTGTCCGGCGCGCAGGAGGTTGCTGTGCTGGCGGACGCCTTGCGGGATATCGCCGAGGAAAAGGCCTTTGGCCCGAAGATGTGATCGCGCTAGCGACTGATGCGTCGGGCGACGATCATCGGGAAGACTGCCGTAGTCGCCGCCGCCTGAAGGACGATCAGTTCATCAGCGGATCGCGGGCCTTCAACTGGCCGTTCTCGTCTTCCACGAAGCTTTCCGCGACCTGGGGATGCCGCAGGGGTTCGCCGGATTCATCCACCACGAGGTTCTGTTCCGACACATAGGCGACGTATTCGGTCTCAGCGTTCTCCGCGTAGAGATGATAGAACGGCTGATCCTTGCGGGGACGGATTTCTTCCGGGATCGCGGCCCACCATTCCTCGGTATTGTTGAAGGTCGGATCGACGTCGAACACGACGCCCCGGAATGGATAGAGCCGATGCCGGACAATCTGGCCGATCTGGAACTTGGCGGTGCGAATTTTTTCCTGGTTGGCTGGCATATGAGTCACCGTTTTCACTCGGGGTTTCACCCGATTGAAGTTTTGCTGGTCATAACGACCTTTGGCTTAGCATAACCGGTTTGCGACGTTCACTCAAATGCCATAATCGCTCGCCAGCGCCGGGTCACGCGCGGCGACGAGGCGGGCGAGGTCGACGATGACTTTCGCCTGCTTCCAGGTCGCGTCATCCTGCATCTTGCCGTCGATCATCACCGCACCGGAGCCATCGGGCATGGCCTCCAGAATGCGCCGAGCAAATCGGACCTCGTTCACGTCGGGTGAGAACACACGCTTGGCGATGTCAATCTGGCTGGGATGCAGCGACCAGGCGCCGAGGCATCCCATAAGGAAGGCGTTGCGGAACTGGGCTTCGCAGGCCGCCGGATCGGAGAAGTCACCGAATGGACCGTAAAAAGCCTTGATGCCTGCGGACTGGCAGGCGTCAACCATCTTGGCCACGGTGTAATGCCAGAGATCCTGCTGGAAAGCTGGACGCGGCAAATCGCCGCTTCCATCGGCGAGCACGGCATAGTCCGGATGCCCGCCGCCGACGCGTGTCGTCTTCATGCCACGCGAAGCCGCCAGATCTGCTGGTCCGAGACTCAGTCCATGCATGCGCGGGCTGGCAAGGGCAATCTGTTCGACATTCTTGACGCCCTCTGCTGTCTCCAGAATGGCGTGGATGAGCACGGGGCGCTTGATTTGATGACGGGCTTCCAACTGCGCCAGCAACTGGTCGAGATAATGGATATCCCAGGGGCCTTCCACCTTCGGCACCATGATCACATCGAGCCTGTCACCGACCTCCGCCATGATCTCCATCACGTCATCGAGCATCCAGGGCGAATTGAGGCAGTTGATCCGGGTCCACAGGCCTGTGCCGGTCGACGCGAAGTCGACGGATTTCGCCATCTCGATGAAGCCACGCCGCGCGGCAACCTTTTGATCGAGCGGAACTGCATCCTCGAGATTGCCTAGAACCACATCGACAGTCCGGGCAAGCTCACCGACGCGGGAGCGCAGCTTCTCGTTATGCGGTGGCACGAAATGGATCATGCGTTCGAGCCGGGGGGCAAGCTCGCGAACCGGCTCAGGCGCGCCAATGGCGAGCGGCTTGAAGAAGGCGCGGGGGCTTTTCATGGTTTAATGGTCCCGGTTCGTGATGACCGCGCGAGATCAGCGCAAATTGGTGCTGCTGGCAACAGGACTTTCGCAGTGTGCCGGAGGTTATGACAGATACATCGCGATTTCACAGATCTCCCGGCAGATCCCATTTCTTGTGGGTCCAGAGCCATTGATCCGGGTTCTCGCGGATCCAGCCCTCGAAGACCGCCGCCAGTCGCCGCGTTCCCTCGGCAATATCGGCTTGCTTGTCGTCCGTGATCGGCATGTCGACCCGAACCGCCTCGCCCCGGAACCGTACGCCATGCGTTCTGACGACCCGACCCGCGATCAGGGGGCGCCCGGTCATGCGCGCCAGGAACGCCGGTCCGATCATGGCGGAGGAACGGTGGCCCATGAATTCGAGCAAAAGCCCGTAGTTATCGCGCAGATCTCCCAGCATGGCGATGGTCCCACCTGCTTTCAGGATCGAAATCAGCTTTCGGCCGATGTCGCTGCCGGGGCGTTTGCAGTAGAGGCCGCGAGGGTAAAAGGGCGCGCGGATCGACAGCATATGGGCTTCGACGATGGGATTTGTCAGTTCGCGGTAGACGCCCGCAGGCAACAGGCCGAGCTTGATGGCCGCCCCCGAACAGGCCTCCCAGTTGCCCTGATGCAGCGAGGCGACGACACAGCCACCACCACTTTTCGCGACGTCGCGGAGTGCCTCCGCCTTGCTCAGATCGAAGCGGCTATCATCGGCCAATATTTCCTTCAGCCGAAACGCCTCCATGAAGACGCGTCCGAAATTCTCTCGCACACCGGCTGCGATGCGCTGGCGTTCCGGCTCGTCGAGATGTGGCATGACGAGAGCGAGATTGCCTAGCGCGCGCTGATTCCGGCGTTGGAACGGCAACACATGCCGCCACAGCTTGCCCATCAGCCAGGAAGCCTGATCAACAGACAGCAACCCGAACGCAGCAACAGCCACTTTCAGGGCAAATGCTTCGAGATAATGCCGTGGTTCCGGGGAATTGCCGGTATCGTTAGAGAACTGCGAGGACAAGAGTAAGGAGATCTCCCATGCAGAAACGGAATGTCATGACAGGACCGTCACTCCGAATCTGATCAGTATAATCTTGAAATCATTCACAGATAAGGCGAACTGTCACAATCTGTCTCGTGCCTTTGCATCTTGGTTAGCATCAAGGTTCCGATGTTTCACACTCGCCATGGACCAATGTCTCGGCTAGGTCAAATCGAGAAATGGGCGTGCGCAACCAATTGAGCTGGACTAGCGCTACTCCACGGACCAAATCTGCGTCTTTTTTGCGACCAATGCCGTTGCAAGGGGAGGCCGATGACAGAACACCAAACAGGTCACGCGCCGGATCGGGCGAGGGCATTGAACTAGCATGGAACAGGTCTTTGGTCTTGCCGCGCCGTTCTTCGGATTGATCCTGATCGGCTATGTTGCTGCCAAGCTTCGGCGCATTCCGCTGGAGGGACTGGCCTGGCTCAATTTTCTGGTCGTCTATGCGTCGCTTCCAGCGCTGATTTTCCAGTTGTTGTCGCGGACGCCGATCCAAGAACTCGCCAATGGCTGGTTTGTCGGGGCAACGACCCTGGCAACCCTGACGGCTTTTCTCGTCAGTCTCGCCATCGGGTATCGCGCCACGCGTGGCAATTTGCCGGAGGCGGCGATTGTGGCGGTTGCTGGCGGTTATGCCAATGTCGGCTACATGGGACCCGGTCTGGCGCTTGCAGCGCTTGGGACAGCCGCCGCCGTTCCGACGGCCCTGATCCTGTGTTTTGACAGCGCGCTCATGTTCGCCCTTGTGCCCATGCTCATGGCCCTTGCCGGATCCGAGCACAAGACGATGGTCCAGACGCTCGGGGAGATCATCGCGCGAATCTTCCTGCACCCGTTCATCGTCGGAACGTTGGCAGGAATCTTGGCGTCTGCCATCGGCTTTCATCCGCCGCAGGTGCTGAACCAGTTGCTGACCTATCTGATGCAACTGGCCATGCCCTGCGCGTTGTTTGCCTTGGGGGTGACGGTCGCGCTCCGACCTGTTGTTGCGATGCCGACCGAACTACCCGCCGTTCTGCTGATCAAGCTGATCGGGCATCCCACGCTCGTATTTCTCCTTCTGGCGGCTGTGGGTGGCATCAATCCGGTCTGGATCGGCACCGCCGTCTTGGTAGCCTCATTGCCGCCTGCGCTGAGCGCTTTCGTGCTCGCGCAGCAGTATCGCGTTTATGAAGACCGCGCCTCGACCACGATCCTGATCGGCACCGCGCTTTCGATGGTCACAGTCACCGGCGTGCTCTATCTTGTGACCCATTCCTTGCTGCCGGTGACGATTTTCGGACGCTGATGGCCCTTGCGCGGCAAGGCCCGCTTGACTAGAAACACAGCGTGGCCCGCCGAATAGTGATTCTGTAACTCAATGTTTTGATTCAAGATTTCATTCCAAGTCGTTGCGATGACGGTGGGTTTCTAGTTCTGTATAAACATGGCAGCCGGCCCTTTTGCAGCTGTGTTGTCCATCAAACGGCTTGCTCAAGTGCTTCCCTTCAACCGCCCGGTCGCCGGAAAATATCTTTTGGCAGGCTGATTACAGTTATTTTTTAAATAAGTATTCAAAATAAAAATCATGTAAATTTCAATGATGTTATTGTGATAAATACCAAATATATTGATATTTGAATCACTTGCAGGGTTGATATTTTTGAATATCCGTCGAAATTTGGCTATTTTACTATAAAAATTATTCAAAATTAAAATAATGAATATATGACTCAACGTCTTGATTCAGATTTTCGCGCCAAATAGTTGGCGCATCAACGGATTTGCGCGGTATGACCACCCGATTCTGTGTCCGGTCCCCGCACCATTCCCGTCAAACAGCGCCCCATTTTCGAGGGGTCTATGTCAGCAAAGAAGCGCTGGCTTGCAGCTGCAATCAGTCCGGATTCTGCGATCCGAACCGCTTCCCGGTCGTGTGCGGGGTTGGGGTTGCCAGAGACCCGGATCATCACCGAACGCGTCAGATGATAGGCCGACCCTACGTCACCCTCTCTCGGCACGCATCATGTGCGGCGTTCCGATGGTGGGGGCGAGGCCCTCGCGCATCATCAGATGGCGCAACGGCGTAATGCGATCCGCCAGAAAAAGGCCAAGGCTGCGAAGCGCCTGGGCGGGCAGGTTATCAGCGAGCAACGCGCGATCCATGATGTCAACGCCTGCCGTTCGGGTCGTAATATCAATGCGGCGAGCCTTGATGTAGGCGTTCAGGGTGGTGTCACCGCCGAGATCGCCCTGCTTGCGACGCGCGTTGATCAGGCATTCGGTGAGCGCTCCGACGTCCCGGAACGAAAGATTGAGCCCTTGCGCACCAATCGGCGGAAAGCGATGCCCGGCTTCGCCAATGAGGGCGACGCGGTTCTGGGCCATCACATCGGCAGTGAACCCCGATAGCGGGAAGATCTGGCGCGGCGAGGCGATGGTGAACTTGCCGAGGATCGAGTGAGCGCGTCGTTCGATCTCGCGAGCCAGTGTCGTGTCATCCATTGCATGGAGGTTGTCAGCGATCTCCGGCGCTTCGACCAGCACAATGGACGAGCTGTTACCGGGCAGCGGCACCAGCACGAACGGTCCGGCCTTGGTATGAAATTCGACGGACACACCGCCATGCGGGCGGGTATGCGTCACATCGAGGACAAGGGCTGACTGCGAATAGGACCAGGATTTCAACTGGATGCCAGCCGCCTCGCGCAGGTACGATCTGGCACCATCGGCGGCGACAGCAATCTGCGCGCTGAACCTCTCGCCTTCGTCCGTCTGCACCGTGATCGATCCCTCGTCCACATGGGACACCTCAACGCGGGCTGAAACGCGCGTGAGATTGGCCAGCCCGAGGCTGCGCTCCTGAAGGATGCGATTGAGGTCGCGGTTGTGGATGTTGTAACCGAAGACGTCGCGGCCGATTTCCTGACAGCGAAAGTTGACTTCCGGGGCCCGGATCAGGCGGCCGGTATCATCAATCAGGCGCATCGTGTGCATGGTCGCGCCGCATTCCGCGACGGCGTCAATAAGTCCGAGCTTTTCCAGAAGCGTGACCGAGCCGCCGAGCAGCGCGGTGGTGCGATGATCGGGCGGCGTCTCGGGCGCAAACAGGACTGTGCGAAAGCCGGCTTCAGCAATCGCAATCGCAGCTGTCTGCCCCGCCGGTCCACCGCCGACAATGGCAACGTCGAATTCCGCGATTGCAGCGCTCATGAAAACACCTTTGGATTCCTACCTTGAGACCCTGATATAGGGTGATCGACCGTGATTGACTGCGCAAGATCAAGGATTTTGTCAAAAAAATCCTCCATTTTCGAAAACAGGAAGCAGCGACCGGAGCAACAGGATCCTTTTGACCAGATCGGCGACACCACCCACCACGCAGATTACGCCAGATGTCCTGCTGCTCATCGTCATCGGCGCCGGGCTTGGATGGGCGTGGCTGGCATTGCAGATCCTCGCCATGACCGCCACGACGGATTTTGCGACCCTTGGACCGGGTATGGCGGTGTTCAACCGATTCACCCAATGGGCTGATGTGCCCGAGGCGGTCAGGGCAAGCCTTGTGGCGCTCTGCATGCCGACCATCGATCACGCATGGACGCTTGCCGACTGGTCCAACACCTTCATGATGTGGATGGCGATGGTGCTGGCGATGATGCTGCCGAGCGCAGCCCCTGCGCTCACCACGGCAAGATCGGCAGCGCGCGGTCCCCGAATGATGCTGGCTCCGCTCGTGATCGGATATCTGGCGGCCTGGACAGGCTTCGCGTTGATCGCGACGGCGCTGCAAGGTGGATTGGCCGCGCTGCGCTACCTTCATTCGGCAATGGCACCGATGACGGACGAACTGGCGGCAATGACAATGCTGGCTGCCGCCGTCTATCAGTTCACGCCCTGGAAATCGGCGTGTCTGGATCGGTGCCGACATCCCGCGATGCTGTTTCCCTCATCCGTCGCGACAGTGACAAACGCGGGGATGACCGGTGTTCGCCTGGGGCTTGATTGCCTTGGGTGCTGCTGGGCGTTGATGACAGTCATGTTTGCGGTTGGTGTCATGAATGTGATCTGGATTGCAGCGCTTGGTGCAGTCATGTCGATTGAAAAGCTGGCGACCGACCGTTGGCCCAGCTGGATCATCGGGGGCATGCTGGCAACAGTCGCTGCGATCATTATTGTCCAATCGCCTGCGGGTCAGCGGCTCTTGTCCCTGATCTGACAGATCCGGAATCGCCGGATTTGGGCTTCTTGGGTGTCGTTGCGGGCGGCGTCGCTGGTTGCGGTGGTGGTTGGGGTGCCGGTGGCTGAACCTGCCCCGGGGCCGGTTTGCAATCCGTCAGCCAGACGTCATAGACCGCATGCTCGACAGCATGCAGTCCAGGGCTATCGGCAAACATCCAGCCGGTAAAGATTCGCCGGATCTTCTTGTCGAGTGTGATTTCGTCGACTTCGACGAAACCGGTCGTCAGCGGCGCTATGGTCTGGGGCCGCGCGTAGCAAACCCGTGGGGTCACCTGCAGCGCACCGAACTGGACGGTTTCATTGATCGCCACATCAAAAGAGATGATCCGGCCTGTGATCTTGTCGAGACCCGAAAAGGTGGCAGTTGGCATCGAGAGCTTGGTGCCATCCTCTGGTGATGGTGGCGGCGTCAGCTTGCTTCTCGATTGCGCCTGTGCCGGGGTCGTCGTGACGATGCCGTTCATGCCGGTCGCGAGAAATGCAAGCAACAGACCAAGAAGCAGTGGATGGCGAAGGGCGGTATGCGGCATGGTGGCGTCCGGTTGAGGCTGGCTCTGATCGTTCGAGTGCTACCCTGTAGACCATGTTCGGCGAAAATGTGAGCAGTTTTCAACCCACCCCCACCATTGATCGCGATGGCTTAACCCTACCCCCCGATTTACGCTTGGTGTTCAGCAGTCGTTAATCGTCGTTGCGCAAGTCTGGCACCGCATGACAAGCGGTTTCTGATTCGGGGACCGAGCATGCGCAAGCAGGTTTGAGGCGAGTCATGGGTCCAGGTGCGGGGTCAACGCAGATACTGTCTGTTGAGCTGGATGCGACCGAGGCAATGGTATTGCCGCGCGTGATTGCGCTCGTCGACACGCAGGGCCGACGCCATCTTATCCCGATGGAAGGCAGCCAGATCATGGTGCGCAGGTCGCTACCGGCTTCAGCCGCTGATCAGCTCTTGCGGATTGCCGATGATTTCATTCGTGGAACCGTGCACTGACCCGCATGAAAATGCCGACTGAACGGATCAGCCGGCACACTTAAATCTTACTGCCTTTTCGCGTCTTATTCGGGCTTCCAGGCTGCGTAGTCAGCGCTTGCCGGAGCGCGGCGTGCGTTACCGAGAATCGATCCCTTGGGATGATAGGCAAGCGCGGACCCGGTCAGATTTGGCTGATGCGCAGCTTCCCACGGCCACGCGACATAGGACTCGTCGCTTGGCGGTACGTCGGTGCGGTGATGCATCCAGCCATGCCAGCCGGGCGGGATCTTCGATGCCTCGGCTTCACCGGCAAAATGCACCCAGCGACGCTCGAAACCAAGCATCGGGTCAATCTTGCCGCCGCGCGTGCGGTAATACACGTTACCTGATTCGTCGCTACCGACACGTTCGCCATTGCGGCTGGTGTGGAACTTTGTACCGACCGTCGTTCCCTGCCACCACGTAAACAAAAGAAGCAAAAAGCTTTTCATATGGCTCGATCCCTGTCGCGGGGCGTCCCCGGTGTCGCAGTCGGTTATCGCGAACTCCGCACGTGTCGGTGACTTATGCCGCGACAGGACCCTTCTGTCTAGTGTTGCAGCGCGAAAACTGAACCTCGGACATGGTCTTGCCGGGATAACCGGCATAGCCCACGGGACGGTTTCCCGCTCACCAGCACTCATGCACCAAAGGTCCGTTCAGGCCGAATCAGGTAGTGCTCTCCTGACCAGACCTGCGTGCGCCGAACCCGGCGGGACGTCCGCGAACAGTCGCTTTCTCGACGACGCGTGCGACCTGGATTGGTGCAGAGCTGAAGCTCTCCGACTTGGCTGGTGCGGCTGCTTCGTGCGCGATCTTGTCGACGACCTTCTGCGCCTTTTGCTGGGCAACAGCGATATATTGATTGCGGGCATGACGATATTGGCTCTGCCGCTTGCGTTGAGCGATGAGCAGGTCAATTGCGCCATCCAGTTGCCATAAGCCGGACGTTTCGTCCTTGATGAACTGCCGACGATCCTGGAGGATTGACTGGATGCGCTTTTGCAGATCGGCAGGCGCAATGGGCTTGGCCAGGACGGCGTGAATGCCGATCTTCAATGCCCGTTCAACCAATTCCTGGGTAGGCGAACTTGTGAGCATGATCGCAGGCAAAGTGGCCACAGATGCCTCCTTGTGCTTGCGGATCGCCTGCGTCAGAACAATTCCGTCAATGGGGCTCATCATCCAGTCGACGATCAGCATGTTGGCGGGATCCGTCATGATGGCATCCATCGCCGCCGGAGCGCTTTCAAAGGTCCGGACGCGCGCGACCTTCATGGCGAGCAGAATCGATCGGATGATCATCAGGGTGGCCTTGGAATCATCGACGACGATGATGTCGAGGTCCTTGGTCGGCAGGCCAA
Organism: uncultured Hyphomicrobiales bacterium; assembly: GCA_903930435.1. GTDB lineage: Bacteria > Pseudomonadota > Alphaproteobacteria > Rhizobiales > Ancalomicrobiaceae > CAIYYN01. The sequence continues at coordinate 108,409 of CAIYYN010000061.1, forward strand.
AAGCAGCGTGGGGTTGGCGGAGTGACATTGGAATCCCTATAAGCTGTGGCCATTGTGTGTTGTTTCAGACACAGGTTGGCAACTCCGATCACTCCTTGATCCAGTTCAGTATCGCCCCCGTCTGTCAAAAATCAGTTTCCGAGTTCCCGACATTTTGACTGACTGCTTGGGGCAAGGCGCTCAGAGTTAAGGATCTAGTGCGAAATCCGCTCGAAAAAGCCCAAAATTGTTGGCGACTCGGGAGACATGCCGTGTCTGGGCCCAATGGTTAAAATTCCCCGAAATCCACAGGGCAGACACAACATTTAGCTGGCTTGCCGGAATGGCTGTCAATCGCTTGACGCCTCTCTCAGACTCGGACTAGCTTTGGATCATCAGTAGTCGTGGACAAGGTTGACGGTTTCAATGGATCGGCAGTCTGGGGGGCTTAAAAGCCCTGCAGTGCAGGTCCGATGTGGCTGGTCCAGGCGTGGTTGCAGCGCAAATTTGTCGGGCACCGGGCAGGTGGTTCGATTTTGGGTCTGCTTCATTCGTCTGCCCAAGAGTTCCCGAACAGTGTTGCGAGACTTTTCGGCCAAGGCGCCACCGCGTCTGGGAAAGCGAATCCGTGTGCAAAACGCATGGCAGCCAGATGCCGGTGGATAACGGGAATAAGGTGTGTTTACACTATATTTAGTGTTTACAGGTAGCCTACATACAAGATATCCGATCAATCAAGAATTCGGACTCAGGTTTGGTGCCTTGGACGTGTGAGTCGTTTGAAGGTGCAAGCCGGTAAGATGAAACAGGGTGATGTCGGTGGATTGCGCACAACGCGACCGGCGACATCGTGTCAGACAGGCGGAATGAGAACTCGACACGTGCCTTTGGATAAATGCCAAGCGCACGCTTCACGGTCGGTAATTCGGACCGAACAATGGTATGATCGAACGCTGGCAGATGCGGTTCGATCCGATAACGGGGGTCAATACCATGCGTATAGAGCGGCGCTTCACGGTGGCAGGACAGTCACCCTATCAGGCGATCGAGTTCACCAAGACAACCAGTGAAATCCGCAAGACAGACGGATCGAGCGTTTTCCGCCTTGAAGGGATGGATGTTCCCAAGGCCTGGAGCCAGGTCGCGGCCGATATCATTGCGCAGAAGTATTTCCGCAAGGCTGGTGTGCCAGCCCGCCTGAAGAAGGTTGAGGAAGAAACCGTGCCGTCCTGGCTTTGGCGTTCGGTTGCCGATGAAGCCGCGCTTGCCGAGCTGCCGGAAAACGAGCGCTACAGTGGCGAGCGCGATTCGCGGCAAGTGTTTGACCGCCTGGCCGGAACCTGGACCTACTGGGGCTGGAAGGGTGGCTATTTCGACACCGAAGCCGACGCTCAGGCCTTCTTCGACGAACACCGCTACATGCTCGCCAAGCAGCTGGTCGCCCCGAACAGCCCGCAGTGGTTCAACACCGGCCTGCATTGGGCCTATGGCATTGATGGACCGAGCCAGGGCCATTTCTACGTCGATTTCCAGACTGGCCAATTGACCCGCTCGGCGACCGCCTATGAGCACCCGCAGCCGCACGCCTGTTTCATCCAGTCGGTGGATGATGATCTCGTCAACGAGAACGGCATCATGGACCTCTGGGTGCGTGAGGCGCGCCTCTTCAAGTACGGCTCGGGCACGGGATCGAACTTCTCCAAGCTGCGTGGCGAGGGCGAAAAGCTCTCCGGCGGCGGCAATTCCTCGGGGCTGATGAGCTTCCTGAAGATCGGCGACCGGGCAGCCGGCGCGATCAAGTCGGGCGGTACGACGCGCCGCGCGGCCAAAATGGTCGTGGTTGACGTCGATCACCCCGATATCGAATCCTACATCAACTGGAAGGTTCGCGAAGAGCAGAAGGTTGCAGCCCTCGTCACCGGCTCCAAGGTGTGCCAGCGGCATCTGAATGCCGTTCTGAAGGCCTGCGTCAATTGCACGGGGTCGGGCGATGACTGCTTCGATCCCGCCCGCAATCCGGCGCTCAAGCGGGAAATCCGCGCCGCCAAGAAGGCGTCGGTACCGGAAAGCTACATCAAGCGCGTATTGCAATTCGCTCGTCAGGGCTACACCGACATCGAATTCCCGGTGTTCGATACCGACTGGGATTCGGAGGCCTATCTGACGGTTTCCGGCCAGAATTCCAACAATTCGGTCCGCGTCACCGACGAGTTCCTGCATGCGGTCGAGCAAGACGGAACCTGGGATCTGAAGCGCCGCTCGGACGGCAAGCCGACCAAGACGCTCAGGGCGCGCGATCTCTGGGAAGATATCGGCCATGCCGCTTGGGCATCGGCTGATCCGGGCATCCAGTTCCACACCACGATCAACGACTGGCACACCTGCGCGAATTCAGGGCCGATTGTCGCCTCGAACCCGTGTTCCGAGTACATGTTCCTCGATGATACGGCCTGTAATCTCGCGTCGGTCAACCTGCTGCCCTATCGGCAGGCTGATGGCACATTCGACATCGAGGCTTACGAGCATTCCTGCCGCCTGTGGACCATCGTGCTCGAAATTTCGGTGCTGATGGCGCAGTTCCCGTCAAAGGCGATTGCCGAACTCTCCTACCGCTACCGCACCCTCGGCCTTGGCTATGCCAACGTCGGCGGTCTCCTGATGTCGTCAGGCATTCCCTATGACAGCCCGGAAGGCCGCGCGATTTGCGGTGCGCTCTCGGCCATCATGACGGGCGTTGCCTATGCCACGTCTGCGGAAATGGCGAAGGAACTGGGACCGTTCCCCGGTTACGCTGACAACTCCGCTCCGATGCTGAAGGTCATCCGCAATCATCGCCGTGCCGCCCAAGGCCAGCATGACGGTTACGAAGGGCTGGCGATCAAGCCGGTGCCGCTCGACCATCGCTCCTGCCCGGACAAGCGTCTGATCGACGCAGCGATGCGCGCCTGGGACAATGCGCTCGATCTCGGCAGCCGCTTTGGCTATCGCAATGCGCAGGTCTCGGTCGTTGCCCCGACCGGCACCATCGGCCTGGTCATGGACTGCGACACGACGGGCATCGAGCCGGACTTCGCGCTCGTCAAGTTCAAGAAGCTGGCCGGTGGTGGCTACTTCAAGATCATCAACCAGGCTGTGCCGACGGCACTGCGCACGCTCGGCTATCGCGAGAACGAGATCGCCGAAATCGAGGCCTTTGCAGTTGGTCATGGCTCCATCGATCAGGCACCGGGTATCAACCCGACGACGCTGAAGGCACGCAAGTTCACCGACGAGGTGATCGCCAAGGTGCAGGCAGGGCTTAAGTCTGCCTTCGATATCAAGTTCGCCTTCAACAAGTGGTCGCTGGGCGAAGACTTCTGCGTCAATACGCTCGGCTTCACTCCGGCGGAACTGGATGCACCCGGCTTCGACATGCTGACGGCGCTGGGCTTCAGCAAGGCGGAAATCGACGCGGCCAACCTGCATGTCTGCGGTGCGATGACGGTGGAAGGCGCACCCTTCCTCAAGGCCGAACACATGGCGGTGTTTGATTGCGCCAACCCCTGCGGTCGCACGGGCAAGCGCTTCCTGTCGGTCGAAAGCCACATCCGCATGATGGCGGCTGCCCAGCCGTTCATCTCGGGAGCGATCTCCAAGACGATCAACATGCCGAATGATGCCACCGTGGAGGACTGCAAGCAGGCCTACATGCTGTCATGGCGGCTGGCGATCAAGGCCAATGCGCTCTACCGCGACGGCTCCAAGCTGTCACAGCCGCTGAATTCGCAGCTTGTGTCAGACGACGAAGACGAGGCCGAAGACGCCATCGAGCAGATGCGCGCAACGGAACCGGCACAGGCCCGCGCCCAGGTGGCGGCGGAGCGGATTGTCGAGCGGATCGTCGAGCGGCACATCCGTGATCGCGAGAAGCTGCCGGGTCGCCGCAAGGGCTATACCCAGAAGGCGAGCGTCGGCGGTCACAAGGTCTACCTGCGCACCGGCGAATATGATGATGGTCGCCTCGGCGAAATCTTCATCGACATGAACAAGGAAGGCACGGCGCTCCGCGCTCTCCTCAACAATTTCGCCATCGCGATTTCGGTCGGCCTGCAATATGGCGTGCCGCTGGAAGAATATGTCGATGCCTTCACCTTCACCCGGTTTGAACCGGCTGGCATGGTGCAGGGCAACGAGGCGATCAAGAACGCGACCTCGATCCTCGACTATATCTTCCGCGAACTCGCCGTGTCCTACCTCGGTCGGCACGATCTCGCCCACGTCAATCCGGACGACATCGGTCGTGCGCCGCTGGGTGCCGAGCCGCGTCCGCAGCCGGGTGCCGAGACCATCGTGTCGCGCGGTCTGGTGCGTGGCAAGGTGCACGAGCGCCTGAAGGTGGTCGAGGGAACGGCGGGTCGTGGTCCGTCCGCCGTCGGAGCAACCAATGCTGCCGGTTCGGGAAGCGTCGCTTCCGCCATCACCTCGATCTTCGGTGCCACCGCGCTGAAGTCCGACACGCTGGCGGATACCCGTCCGCTGGTTGCGCCAACCCAGACCCTCATCGAGCGCGCCGATCTCACGCCCGGCACCACCAAGGGCGCCAAGATCGCCGAAGCCCGCATGAAAGGCTACGAAGGCGAAAGCTGCACCGAATGCGGAAACTTCACCATGGTCAGGAATGGCACTTGTCTGAAGTGCGAGACGTGTGGGTCAACGAGCGGGTGCTCGTGATCCGGTATTTGTATTGACAGCTTAATCGAATTTGAGGGCCGGGAGCTTGCGCTTCCGGCCCTTTCCATTGGGCCGATCGTAACTGTCATCCTCGGCTGAAGCGCCGGAGGCGCTGAGGGGAAGAGGATCCATTGGCTGTTCCACTTGCAAACATGCTGGCCATAGTGCGCAAAATTGCCCCCAGCCGTCATTGCGAAGAGCCGCAGGCGATGAAGCAATCCAGTCACCTTTCTCGGGCTTTGTCAGTCTGGATCGCTTCGCGCGCGCTCGCGATGACGTTTGGGGGTGGGTTGGCTGACAGAGGCGATTGCGTCGTCGTGGATCGTGAACCCCTCACTCCCCTTGATCCGGTATCTCCTTCAGCGTCCGCACGGGGGAGAGGCTGATCATCAGCAATTGCAGGGCAAAGCCGAGGGTGGCGACGAAGAGGCAGGCGGATGCGCCGAAATGGGCGGCGACAGAGGCACCAATCGCCGCACCAAGCGGGCGGGCACCGAATGACGCCGTCATGATGAAGGCGGACGCCCGACCGAGCAGCGCGTTAGGGGTCACGGCCTGCCGGAGTGTCATGGTAGAGATGGTCCAGAGGATCGGCCCGACGCCGAACAGGAAGAAGCTCAGGCTGGCGAGCCAGACACTCGGCACGAGCACGGTCGCAAACATCACGCTGGCAGCCAGAAAGCCGCAGGTCGGTCCGATGATCACGACCGCACCGAACGACAGTCGCCGCATGATCGGCGGGGCCGCCACTGCACCGATGATCATGCCCGTACCATAGATCCCGAGCGTGAGGCCGACCTCGGTCGCCGTGAGCTTCAGGGTCTCGACGGCATAGGCGACATAGATCGCCTGCAGCACGAACCACGAGATATTGAAGACGACCGACGTGATCAGGATCGGCCCGAGCAGGCGGTGTCGGGCCATGAACCGCGCACCCTCGGCCAGATCCTGGAACGGATGCCGCTTGACGAGGTTGGCGCGCGTCTCCCGGGGCAGACCGATGAGCAGGCTGACGGCCACAAGCGACAGGAACGTTGCGAGCGCATAGGCGGCAGAGGCCCCGGTCCAGCCGACGAGTGCACCACCCAGCGCCGGTCCCGCCGCAAAGGCGAAGCTGCGCGCCAGTTCCAGCCAGCGGTTGGCGTCATTCAGCCGGGCGCGTGGTACGACCGAGGCGACCAGTGCGGGCGCGGTCACGCTGTAGCACACGGTGCCGATGGCTCCGGCAAAGCCGAGCGCCGCCAGCAAGGGCAGATTGAGCGTCCCGAGCGCGAGCAGGATCAGGATGGCGAGAAGCGACGCGGCCCGCAGGGCTTCCGATCCCGCCATCAGGGCGCGGCGTGAGGCACGGTCGGCGAGCAGTCCGGCTGGAATCGACAGGAGCAGGAAGGGCATGGTCTGGGCGGTCTGCAGCCAGCCGGTCTCCGCCGGACCGGCATTCAACACCAGAACAGCCGTCAGGGCAGCGGCTGCCAGCGCGATCTGTTCGGTGAACTGGGCGCACAGATTGGACCAGGCGAGCCGCTGGAAGGCCTTGGGCAACGGCGCGTCAAGATGGGTCGCGGGGAGATCAGTATCGGTCGGGCTTGTTGCAGTCATCGGGGGAAGGCTCCTCGCATGCGTGTCACCAGACCGTAGAGAGGAGCAGAGCGCGCCTCACTCCGTTTCTTGCCGTCGCATTGCCTCTATATCGACGAAGTTGGCAGCTCACGCGTCGTTCAAGACCCGCATCACGAGGTCGCCATTGACGCCGAGCTTCGGCCAGACGGCGAAATCGCCATGCGGTTCGGCGAGGGCGGCCTCCAGTCGGGTCTGATAGAGCGCGCGCGGGATCTCGATTGCGCCGAACTGTTGCAGGTGATCGGTGATGAACTGGGTATCGAGCAGGCGGTAGCCACCGACCTTGAGGCGGGCGACGAGATGCACCAGCGCCACCTTGGAAGCATCCGTTGCGCGCGAAAACATGCTTTCGCCAAAAAACGCCGCGCCAAGTTTCAGTCCGTAGAGCCCGCCGACCAGCTGGCCATCTGCCCAGGTCTCGATGGAATGGCAATGTCCGGCGCGCGCGAGGTCGCCATAGAGCTGCTTGATGCGGGCGTTGATCCACGTCTTGCGGCGACCGGCTGCGGGTGCAGCACAGGCATCGATCACGGCATCGAAATCGCTGTCGACACGGATCTCGAACCGGTCGGACTTGACAGTCCGCGCAAGGCGCTTGGGGACATGGAAGCTTTCGATCGGCAGGACACCGCGCAGTTCCGGTTCGATCCAGTGCAGGCCCGGATCCTCGGCGCTTTCTGCCATCGGGAATATCCCGACGGCATAGGCCTTCAGAAGGACGTCCGGCGTGATCTGGTTTCCACGTCCGCGCGCGGCCATCGCTCAGGTTCCCGTTCAGCCGCCCATTTCGGGCTTGGTCGCCAGAAAATGCTCGAGCCAATGGATATTATAGTCACCCCTGGCGATGTCATCATTGCCGACGAGGGTCTTGAACAGCGGGATCGTGGTCGAGATGCCGTCAACGACGAATTCATCGAGGCACCGACGCAGCCGCATCAGGGTTTCGGAGCGGTCGCGACCATGAACGATCAGCTTGCCGATGAGGCTGTCGTAAAACGGCGGGATGACGTAGCCCTGATAGACGCCACTGTCGACGCGCACGCCCAGCCCACCCGGCGGATGGAAATAGGTGATCTTGCCCGGCGATGGCGTGAAGGTCGCGGGGTCCTCGGCGTTGATGCGGCATTCGATGGCGCAACCGTTGAAGGTCACATCGGCCTGCGTGACAGAGAGGCCAGCGCCTGCCGCGACCCGGATCTGTTCGTTGACCAGATCGATGCCGGTGATCGCTTCCGTTACGGGATGCTCCACCTGAAGCCGGGTGTTCATCTCGATGAAATAGAACTCGCCATCCTCGTAGAGGAACTCGATGGTGCCAGCACCGGCATAGCCTAGGTCGCCGATGGCCTTGGACACAATGCCGCCGATCCGGTCGCGTTCCGCCGGGGTCAGGGCAGGCGAGGGGGCCTCTTCCCAGACCTTCTGGTGCCGACGCTGCAGCGAACAGTCGCGTTCGCCCAAATGGATGGCATTGCCCTTGCCGTCGCCGAGCACCTGAATTTCGATGTGGCGCGGCTTCTGGAGATATTTCTCGATATAGACGCTGTCGTCGCCAAAGGCGGCGCGGGACTCCGTTCGGGCAGTAGCGAAGGCTTCGGCGAGATCGGCTTCGGTCTTGGCGACTTTCATGCCGCGTCCACCACCGCCAGCCGATGCCTTGATCAGCACGGGATAGCCGATTTCAGCCGCAATCCGGAAGGCGTCGGTCTCATTTGCGACGCCGCCTTCCGATCCCGGCACGACCGGAATGCCAAGCCGCTGCGCCGTGCGCTTGGCCTCGATCTTGTCGCCCATGATGCGGATGTGATCGGCAGAGGGTCCGATGAACTTGATGCCGTGCGCTTCAACGATTTCGGCGAATCGGGCATTTTCCGACAGAAAACCGTAGCCGGGATGCACAGCTTCCGCGCCGGTGATCTCACAGGCAGCGACAAGGCTCGGGATATTCAGGTAGCTGTCACGGGCAGCGGGCGGGCCGATGCAGACGCTTTCATCCGCGAGCCGCACATGCATCGCATTGGCGTCGGCAGTCGAGTGCACAGCGACGGTCTTGATGCCGAGTTCCTTGCAGGCGCGCAGCACGCGCAGCGCAATCTCGCCGCGATTGGCAATGAGAATTTTGGAAAACATGCGCGGCCCCGCCATCATTCGATGACGACGAGGGGTTCGCCGTACTCCACAGGCTGGCTGTCTTCAAAGATGATCGCCGTCACCGTGCCAGCGCGTGGCGCAGAAATCTGGTTCATCGTCTTCATGGCTTCGATGATCAGGAGGGTCTGGCCTTCGCGGACCTTGTCACCGATCTCGACGAAGTTCGGCGCGCCCGGCTCTGCTGCGCGATAGGCCGTGCCGACCATCGGCGACTTCACGACGCCCGGATGCTTGGAGAGATCCTTGGGGCTCGATGCCTCAGGAGCCGCCGGGGCAGCGACCGTGGCCGCTGCCGGTGCAGCAGCCGGAGCCGGGGCGAAGCTTGGCGGCGCGATGTGAACTGGGGCCGTGATTGTCACGTTGCGAGCGACCCGGATGCGCAAGTCGCCTTGGCTGACTTCGATTTCGGACAGGTCGGTCTCGGCGATCAGCAGGGCCAGATCGCGGATCATCTCGGTGTCAAAGGGTTTCTTGGCAGCGGCCATGCGGTTCCGTCTTTATTTGTCGCCGAAAACTACCCGGCGAGGGGCTACTAAAGTTGTTACTTTGGAACAGGCTTTATAGGCGGGATGCAGCGCTTAGGAAAGCCCGCATGTTCATGGTTTATGAGGTATGAACAGCATGGTTAACATTTGATGGGTTCGGGCGGACTTCCGCGCACCCCTGGCCGGGTTTGCATGTCCGGGGATCCTGTGCGAAAGGCATTCGCGATGCGGTGCCTCCGACTTTCCTCGATAATCGCCGCGACTCCGAATTCATCAGGGTTCTGCATGTCTGCCTATTCCGTCGTCGCTCTCTATGTGTTTGCCGGTGTGGATGATCCCACCGAGGCGCGCGCTCGCCTTCTGCAGCTTGCCGAAGCCGAAGAGATCTGCGGGACTTTGCTGATTGCGCCCGAGGGCTTCAACGGGACACTCGCGGCGCGCGACCGGGCGAGCCTCGAACGCCTGGCCGAAATGGTTGCCGGGTTTGCCGGGGTGGCGACGGAGGCTGAGGAGCGATTGACGGCGAACCGGCAAACGGCTGACCGCCGCCTTGAACTCAAGTGGTCGACCGCGACAGAGAAGCCGTTTCAGCGCCTGAAACTGAAACTGAAGCCGGAAATCGTCACGCTTCGTCAGCCGCAGGTGAACCCGCGTGACCATGTCGGCACCTACGTCGAACCATCCGACTGGAACGCGCTGATCTCGGATCCGAACGTCATCGTTCTGGATACCCGCAACGACTATGAGGTCGAGATCGGTACCTTCCGGCGCGCGATTGATCCAGGGACGCGCGAGTTTCGCGAATTTCCGGCCTGGGTCGCAGCCCATCGCGACGAGCTGAAGGGCAAGACGCTCGCCACCTTCTGTACAGGTGGCATCCGCTGCGAAAAGGCGACGGCCTTCCTGCAATCCGAAGGGTTCGAAGACGTCAGGCATCTGAAGGGCGGGATCTTGCGCTATCTCGAAGATGTGCCGCCAGAGGAAAGTCTCTGGGACGGAGCCTGCTTCGTGTTTGACCAGCGTGTTGCGCTCGGGCACGGGCTCGTTGAAACCGGCCATAAGGTGTGTCGGAACTGTCAGCGCGCCTACCTCGATCACAGCTGTCCGAGATGTGATCCGGTCGGTTGAGACCGGGATCACACATCGACACATTAGCCAGACGTGAGGTCGGGATGAGGAATTAGCACGGCGTCCCGGCAGGCTGCGACTTGCAGGTTTCGCGCGCCTCGGCAATCTTGGCCTTCAGCCGATCGATGCCGATGGCACCGGGAATGATCTGGTTACCCACGATGTAGGACGGCGTTCCGTTCAGGTTCAGCGATTCCGCGAGTTGATGCGATTCACGCAGCGGCGGAGCAATCACACTTGCGATCTCTGACTGAGCCTCGATCTTGGCGACGTCTAGCCCGATCTCCTTGACGACATCAAGCGCACGAGCCTTGTTCGCGGCTCCACGGCCACCGAGCAGTTTCTGGTGGAATTCGAGGTATTTCTCCGGAGCGACCTTGTTCACAGCCACGGCAATCCGCGCCGCCTCTTCTGATCCCGGCGTGAGGATCGGGAATTCCTTCAGGACGACCCGGAGATTTTTGTCTGAATTGATCAGATTGATCATATCAGGCAGGGCCTGCTTGCAGTAGCCGCAGTTATAATCGAAGAATTCAACTAACGTCACATCACCCTTGGGGTTGCCGAGGACAACCTGGTTGGGCGAGTTATAAATCATCTTCGCTTGTTCCGTCAGCGCTTGCTGCTGCTGAACCTGCGCTTCCTCGGCATGTTTCTTTTCACTCAGGGCCATCGCCTCTTCGATGACTTCGGGGTGTTCGAGGATATAGGCCCGCACAATCTGCTCGATCGCTGCCTTGTCCGGCGTCGTATCAGCCGCCGCAGACTTGGAGGAGGGCAAACCGCCCAGAAGCAAGCCTGCGAGCAGAATTACAGGGGCGACACTGCCACGAGCCAATCGAACGATCATCTAAATACCTCCGGAGCGGCTCACCGCCGCGAATATCATGTCTATCATCAGCTATAGGCGATCCAGTTCGCGGCGCGAAGATGGCAACTGAACCGAGGCTTCACTTTTATTTGAGACATGCCAGTCTTCAGCATTGACGTTGGACCCGCCAAAACCGAGAGAATTCAGCGAATTGGACGCGATGGCGGAATCTCTCTAAAAGGCCGTTCATCCAATCCGTCAAATCACATGCATCTTTCAGGAACCATCATGCCGTCGACATCAGGACCAACTCGTGATCTGCCCTTTTCCGCTTCTGGCCGGTCAGCTGTCGAACCCTTCATCGCGATGGAGGTGCTTGCGAGCGCCGTCGAGCGGGAGGCGGCAGGTCACCGGGTGGTTCGCATGGAGGTGGGGCAACCCGGGGCATCAGCGCCAACGCCGGTGCTGGAGGCAGCGCATGCGGCCTTGCGCGGCAAGCTTGGCTATACCGAAGCGCTTGGCATCCGTCCGTTGCGGGAGGCCATTGCCGCACATTATGGCCGAACCTATGGCATTGAGCTGTCACCGGATCGCATTGCGGTGACGGCGGGTTCATCGGGGGCCTTCAGTCTCGCCTTTCTCGCGGCCTTTGATGCCGGAGCAAGGGTCGCCGTGCCGACGCCGGGTTATCCCGCCTACCGAAACCTGCTGGGCGCACTCGGGCTTCAGGTCGCCGAAATCGAGACAACGGCGGCGACACGCTGGACGCTCACGCCGGACATGATCCGCGCGGCCCACGCCCGTGAACCGCTGGCCGGTGTTCTGGTCGCGAGTCCTGCCAATCCGACGGGCACCATGTACTCACCGGAAAGCCTGAAGGCGCTGGTGGAGACCTGCGATGAACTCGGCCTCTGGTTCATCTCGGATGAGATCTATCACGGGCTCGTCTTTTCCGGCCAGCAATCCACGGCCCTGGCGTTTTCACCTCGGGCCATCGTGATCAACTCGTTCTCCAAATACTATTGCATGACGGGCTGGCGCATCGGCTGGATGGTGATGCCAGAGGTTCTGGTGAAGCCAATCGACCGGCTCGCGCAAAATCTCTATCTCTCCAACAACGAGATTTCCCAGCGCGCAGCGGTGGCCGCCTTTGATCAGCGTTCAACGGTGGAACTCGATGCCGTCAAGGCAAGCTATGCCGCCAATCGCGCGCACTTGCTGGCCAGATTGCCCGAAATCGGATTTGACGAGCTGCTGCCTGTCGATGGCGCTTTTTACGTCTATGCGAGCGTTCGGCGTTTCTCCAATGACAGCGTCGAATTTGCCCGCCGGATGCTGATGGAGGCAGGCGTTGCGGCCACGCCGGGACCAGATTTCGACAGCGCGCGCGGGTCCGGCTATATCCGGTTTTCGTTCGCCGGGTCAGAAGCGGATATTGTCGAGGCCGTCGAGCGCATCGGTGGTTGGTTGAAATAAGCCGAAGTCCTGGGCCGCTCAGTCCCAGTCGTCCCCATAGGATTCGTCGGGGTCGAGTGTCGCGCCGCCGAGAACACGCCGGATCACATGCATTGAGAACCCGGCCCGGGCGAGTGTGCCGACTTCCTTCTGTTCGATCTTGCGGCGCGCCATGGCATCGGTGATGTCAGTCGTGCGGAAGGGACCGAGCTTGCGTTTTCTGGCAAGCGCCGTTGCGGCGGCAAATTCAGCCGCGTCTGGCGATTGATCCTCATCGACAGTCTCGATCGCCCCCTTGATCAGCGATTTATCGATGCCGTGACCGACGAGCTTCTGTGAAATCAGGCGTGCTGATCGACCAGCGCGGCGCAGGCTGCGCACCTTGGTCTCGGCGTAGAGGGCATCGTTTAATGACCCCAAGCGTCGATGCTTCTCGATAATGGCTTCGATCGCCGTTTCCAGTTCCGCTTGCCGTTCGCGGTCGTCGGCAAAATCTGGATGTTGGAGGGTTGCCCGATAGAGCCGGTTCTGCAGAACGCGCCTGAGAGACGCTTCCGATGCCGCATATTTGGCGAGGTAATGCAGCGCTATCGCCGCCAGTTTCTCGGGGGTCGGGATCGGGCGTACGCGATTGTTTGGCTTATTTTGCATTTAAATCAGGTGTTTATGGCGACAAATTGCCAGATGATTCAATGCGTGAAGGCGTTGAATCTGATTCTTTGAATGAGCAGTTTAGTGGAAAATGATGCAGGAGGCCGGGTTGTTGGATCAAGGTGTGCGGTCGTCTTGTGAACGGATACCGTCGCCCATCGGTGTCCCAGCGAGGGCGGCTGAGCCAATCGCCCTGTTTTGACAACCTCTGTCACCGTAAGCTGTTGAACGGCCAAGTTCAGTGCAACGGATTTTTTCGTGGGTATGCGTTCAGGGCTGATCTTCACTGATCAGCCCTGAACCAATTCACTTAACCGCCAAACAGACGCTTCGACCACCAGCCAGCCTTCTTGGGCTTCGTGGGATCTGGTTCGGTCGAGGTCAGCTCCGGCTTGGGTGGAGCTTCGACAACCGGCTCAGGTTCTGGCGCGGGCGCAGGTGGTGGCACGACGACCGGCGCAGGTGCCTCAATCGCAACCGGCTCGACCGGAGCAACCGGTTCAATCGGTGCTTCAGCAACCATTGCCGCTTCCGCCGCAGCAGCCGCCTCTGCAGCCGCCTTGGTGACGCGTGGCTTGCGCGGCGCCCGTGGCTTCTTCGCAGCCTTTGCAACCGCTTCGGCTTCGGTACGCTGCTGCTCGACTTCCTCGATCAGCGTCTCGCGATCCATGAGCACAAAATCAGGCGTTTCGACAACAACGACAACTTCATCCGCCTCGGTTTCAGTGGCAGCGGTGTCCGTGTCCTCATCGCCGTCATCGTAACCGTCGTCGGACGCACCCTGATCATCGGCAGCGTTGCCTTGTTCGTTGCCGAACTCGGCTTCACCCTCACGCCGATTGCGCCGACCGCCGCGCCGACCACGCCGACGCCGCTTGCGAATATTGTTCGCGCGCTCTTCAGGTGTCTCGTCGGGACGGGGAGCACCCGGCTCACCAGATTCGCCATCTGCTGGCTCATAAGCGTCGTCATAGCCTTCGCCGGGCTCGAACGCTTCCGAGGCGACAAATTCGCCCGCTGGCTGGGCAGTTCTACGTTCACCGGCTTGCGCCTGATTGTCGCTGCCTTCGCCTTCCGGACCACGTCCGCGACCACGCCGCCGACGCCGCCGCTTACGACGACTGCCTTCGCCTTCCGCCCGCTCCCGGTCGCCTTGTGGACGACCATCACGACGGGCTTCATGCGTGCCGATATCATCGAGCGCGACGGTTTCATCGAGGTCGTCTTCTTCCTCGATTTCCTCCTCGTACTCGGGCTCTTCGTATTCCGGCTCGTCGTAGATCGGAGCAAGGCTCTGCGGAGCGACGGGAACGACGCGCTGCGTGACGGGTTCGCCGCGTTCGATGGCGAACAGATGACCATTCATCGCGGCGTGATCATCGGCCAGGATCATGATCGACAGGCCGAAACGCCGTTCCAGATCCGCCAGATGCGCGCGTTTCTGGTTGAGTATGTACAGCGTCGCCGACGAGCGCGTCCGGACGATCAGGTCATGTGTCACGCCACGAATGAGGCTTTCCTCGATCGAGCGGAGTACATGCAGTGCAACGGACTCTGTCGAGCGAACCATGCCGGTGCCGCCGCAATGGTGACAGATCACCATCGATGCTTCCAGCACACCGGACCGGATGCGCTGACGCGACATTTCCATCAGACCGAAGTGCGAAATCCGTCCGACCTGAATGCGGGCGCGATCATTCTTCAGACAATCCTTGAGCCGACGCTCGACCGCACGGTCGTTGCGCTTCTCTTCCATGTCGATGAAGTCGATGACGACGAGGCCAGCCAGATCGCGCAGGCGCAACTGACGGGCGACTTCTTCGGCAGCTTCCAGGTTGGTGGCAAGTGCCGTGTCTTCGATATTGTGTTCGCGCGTCGACCGGCCCGAGTTCACGTCGATGGAGACGAGCGCTTCGGTCTGGTTGATGACGATGTAGCCGCCCGATCGCAGCGTTACCTGCGGGCTGAACATGGCGTCCAGCTGGCTTTCCACGCCATAGCGCGTGAAGATCGGCGACAGCTCGCGATAGATCTGCACGTTCTTGGAATGGCTCGGCATCAGCATGCGCATGAAGTCTTTGGCTTCACGATAGCCGTCATCGCCTGCGACGATGATCTCGTCGATATCCTTGTTGTAGAGATCGCGGATCGACCGCTTGATCAGGCTGCCTTCTTCATAGACGAGCTTGGGCGCAGTCGATTGCAGGGTCAATTCACGGACATTTTCCCACAGGCGCAGGAGATATTCGAAATCGCGCTTGATCTCGACCTTGGTGCGGGCCGCACCTGCCGTACGCACGATGACGCCCATCCCCTCCGGAACCTCGAGTTCCTGAGCAATGGTCTTCAGACGCTTGCGATCCGGGATATTGGTGATCTTGCGTGAAATGCCGCCGCCGCGCGCCGTGTTCGGCATCAGCACGGAATAGCGCCCTGCCAGCGACAGATAGGTCGTCAGCGCAGCGCCCTTGTTGCCGCGCTCTTCCTTGACCACCTGCACCAGCAGAACCTGCCGACGCTTGATGACTTCCTGGATCTTGTAATGACGACGCAACCGTGGTCCGGGACGGCGCTCGGGAACTTCCTCAAGCGCATCTTCCGAGCCGACGACATCGACCTGATCGGCTTCAGGATCATGCTCTTCCTCGTCGCGCCGATTGCTGCGACCACGACCCTGATTGCGTCCGCGACGCTTGCCGTGGCCTTGAGAGTCGCCGTCTTCATCACCGTGGCTTGAGCCATCGCCGCCGAATTCCTCGATCTCTGGCCCGTCGTCCTCGTGCTGATCATCATCCGCAGCGCGCGCTTCGACAGCATGATCATCGTCGTGTTCATCATCCGAAACGGCGCGATCCCCGGCATCGGCTGCGGGGTCTTCGTAACCGTCGCCTTCGAAGCCTTCGGCATCCTGAATTGGCTCGTCGCTGCCAATGGCCTCGGAACTGACGCTGTCACCGTTCTCGCTGCTGGTCCGGCGCTGCGCCTGCGGACGCTGACGGCGCGGCCGACTTTCCTCACGCTCGCTCTCCGAATGCATGCGCGCTTCTTCTTCGAGCAATGCCTGTCGGTCTGCGTAGGGGATCTGATAGTAGTCAGGGTGGATTTCGGCGAAGGCCAGGAAGCCGTGCCGATTGCCGCCGTAGTCAACAAACGCCGCCTGAAGCGAGGGTTCGACCCGGGTGACTTTCGCGAGGTAAATATTCCCACGCAACTGCTTCCTGGAGGCCGCCTCGAAATCGAATTCCTCGACGCGGCTGCCGCGCACCACAACTACCCGGGTCTCCTCCGGGTGGGTGGCGTCGATAAGCATCTTATTTGCCATATGTTCTTGTCTCCACGGCCTCGCGCACAAGCGCCGGCGCTGGCGTAACCGCGCCGCGCCGCTGAAGGACCGATTTTATTTGGCTGAAAAAGGTGGGTCGCAGATCCGTTCGCGTCGGCAGTCAATGGTCGGCGAGGCATCTGGCCTGAAGCCAGTTCCCGCTGTTCCATCACTGTTCCAGTCACGCTCGGCATGGCCGCTGGTAAGACCCGTTGTTCGTATCTGAAAGGTCAGATGTGGCGGCATCCCTGGATGCTGCCGTCTGCGCTTTCCAAATCACCACTGACTGCGCTTGAGCGCGGCCAATTTCTATTCACTGGAACCCGGTCAAAACGTCTGCACGCTGACGCAGGAATGACGAGGACGGGTGCAGTTTGTCGCGACTTGCCGGCCTTGCGGCCAGCTTCGTGACGCTTCCCTTTTTTGCCAGCAAATTTTTCGGAAAGACTTCGATACGCCTCGGACATTTCGACCAAGATGAAATGAAGGGCAGCAAATTGCAGCCACATTCATCCTCTTTGACTTCGGTCCCGGGGTATGAACCATGCCCCGCGCGTATCATTCGTCCCCGAAAACCAGTCAGCGACAGGAGCCACGATCAGATTCGGACAAAACACAAATTCCTCGACTGTTCTTTTACGGAGCCAATTCCGTCTTTGCAAGCTCTGTTCTATCAAAGGGTTCACAAGATGTTCAGATCCGCCGGGTAACCGCCTGTTAACCCTTGATGCGGCTAGGTTTGAACGCAGTTCGGATTCTGGCACGGATTGAAACGCGCATGTTGAAAATGGCGGAAAAGGTCAGGATCTCAAGCCTGCCATCCGATCTGCAGTTGCTGCATCCGCTTTCGGTCCGGGTTCTGGACGTGGTGCCTTCACTAGGAGGCGATGAGAAACCGCGATCCCGGCCAGGCGGCTTAACAGGGAATGCTGGCGTGAACAGATCCACCTGCACCCTCGGTTTTAGCTCGCTGTGGAACGCGACCCGATATAGGGCCGTTGTGAGGGCGTGTGTCTGCGTGGTTTTGGCTTTGACGCTGAATTGTTTCGCTGTCGTCGATCTGGTCAAAGCCGCAGAGGCAACCAAGCCCCCGGTATTGCCGATGGTCAATGCAGTCCGGATCGATACCAGTCCGACCGAAACGACGATCCGGTTGTCAGCCTCGCAGCAGATGCCGATTGATGCCTTTGTTTTGGAGATGCCTTATCGGCTTGTCATCGATCTCCCCGAGGCACGATTTGATCTCGCTGCTCCCAATCGCGGCGGCAATGGCCTCATAACGTCCTGGCGGGCAGGGCTGTTTGCGACGGGGCGTTCGCGCATCGTTTTTGATCTCTCGGGACCTGCCCGCGTGATTGCTCATGCCGTCGATCCGCAAGCAGGCGGCAGCGCGACCATTACGATCCGGTTGCAGCCGATAAGCCAGGCTGATTTTCAGGCGGCTCTGCGCGAGCGGGCTGTTCCGACCGCCCCAGTAGTCACTGCCGCTCCCTTCATCAAGGGAGATCGCGAAAAGCCGCAGGGACAAGAGAGCCAGCGAAAGCTGATCATCGTTCTTGATCCCGGTCACGGCGGCATCGATGCAGGCACGGTCAGTCCCCATACAGGCATGGAAGAAAAGCAGATTGTGCTGGAATTCGCCAAACTGCTCGAACGCAAGCTCTCAGCGAGCGGACGTTACGAGGTTTATTTGACCCGGTCGACCGACACCTTCATTCCGCTCGGGGAACGCGTGTCGATCGCGCGCGCACACCATGCGGACCTCCTCGTTTCGATCCATGCGGATGCCGAGCTTGACCGGAGTGTGCGGGGATCGACGATTTTCACCTTGTCCGACAAGGCATCCGATGCGACGGCGGCCGCACTTGCCAACAAGGAAAACCAGTCCGATGCGCGGGCAGGCATCGCTGCGGAAAATACGCCAGACGATGTCGCGGATATCCTTGTGGATCTTGCCAAGCGCGAAACGCGCGCCTTCAGCCATGCGTTGGCGGAGGCCCTTGTCAGCGCGATGAGCCGGTCGGGTCACATGGTAAAGCAACAACCGCACCGGTCGGCGTCTTTACGAGTGCTGAAGGCCTATGATTTGCCGAGCGTGCTGATCGAACTCGGCTTTTTGTCCAACAAGGACGATGAGAGCGAACTTGAGTCTCCGAAGTGGCGGGATCAAACGGCGAATGCCATTCTGTCTGCGATTGACACATTCTTTGCGACCAATCATCCCGATGTCGTGCCGTGATCCCGGATTTTATCAGGTTGCTTTGACGCTGCGCCGTAGCTTCGCCACAAACTTGAATTTCTTGTCAATTCGACCTAACGAACACGCGTGACCTTTTGGCCGGAGTATTAACGTGTAATCCTGACCGAGCACACGTGAGACTTTTCTGCTAGGATCAAATCGAGGAAGTGCCTTTGGTCACACGGGTCGAGCATGCGCATGTGATGTCAGTGTTGCGTAGCTCAAAAGCGTGTCTTTTCGTGCGTACCCTGGGTTTGCGAACAAGCTAAGGACTGCCAAGTCTATGTTTATATTCCGTTTTCTTGGATATCTCGCTTCCATTGGCGCCGTGGCATTGATCATTGCTGCTGGCGGCCTCTGGATCGGGTATCAGTATTTTTCGACGGACTTGCCGGATTATACGGGCCTGAAAACCTACGAACCGCCCGTCATGAGTCGCGTGCATGCCTCTGATGGCGCACTTCTGGCAGAATATGCGACGGAACGGCGACTATTTCTGCCATCCGCAGCGATTCCCGCGCTGGTCAAGCAGGCCTTCATTTCTGCCGAAGACAAGAATTTTTACCAGCACAACGGCGTTGACCCTGAAGGCATCCTGCGTGCGGTCATCCGGGCCGCGACTGACAGGCTGAGCGGCAGCTCCAAAAGAGCGCAGGGCGCATCGACGATTACCCAACAGGTGGCGAAGAACTTCCTGCTCGATAATTCCTACGATGTCGAGCGCAAGATCAAGGAAGCGATTCTTGCGATCCGGATCGAGCAGGCCTTCACGAAAGATCAGATTCTGGAGCTTTATCTCAATCAGATCTATCTGGGCGTCGGGTCTTATGGCGTGGCGGCGGCGTCTCTTCTGTATTTCGACAAGTCAGTCCATGAATTGACCATCGCCGAAGCAGCCTATCTCGCCGCCTTGCCCAAGGGCCCCTCAAATTATCATCCGATCCGTCAGCATGATAAGGCAATCGGTCGGCGAAACGACATCATCGGGCTGATGGCGCAGAATGGTTATATCACGCAGGAGCAGGCGGCAGCGGCGAAGAAGGAACCCCTTGTCTGGGTGCAGCGCCAGACCGGGCCGCACATTTTCGGCGCCGACTATTTCGCCGAAGAGGTTCGGCGCGAATTGAGCGAGAAATACGGCGAAAAGGGCCTCTATCAGGGAGGGCTCTCCGTCCGCACGACGCTTGATCCACGGCTGCAGTTGATCGCCCGCAAGGCCCTCATGAACGGGCTTCAGAATTATGATACGGCCCAGGGCTGGCGTGGACCCTTGACCCGGATCGACGTTGCCAACGGAACCGACTGGGGACCAAAGCTGGCGGAATACAAGGCTCTGGCCGATGTGCCCGAATGGCGTGCCGCCGTTGTCCTGTCCGTCCTCGACACAGAAGCCCAGATCGGCCTCCAGCCCCAGCCGGATGCGACAGGCACGCTGACAGCAACGCGTGAGCGCGGCGTCATTCCGATCGACGGCGTGAAATGGGCGCGTTGGGCGGAGGGACCGCTCAAGGGAAATGCGATCAAGACGGTTGGCCAGGTCCTTCGTCCCGGCGATGTCGTCTACGTCGAAAAGACAGCGCAGGGCATTGGGGACCGAGCCATCTACAAGCTGCGGCAGGTGCCGCTCGTCTCGGGTGCGATGGTCGTCATGGATCCGCATACGGGCCGCGTGCTTGCGGTTTCAGGTGGCTTCTCGTTTGCCGAAAGCGAATTTGACCGGGCGACGCAGGCCTATCGTCAGCCGGGATCGTCGTTCAAGCCGTTTGTCTATTCCGCAGCACTCGACAATGGTTATACGCCGTCATCTATCGTGGTTGACGGCCCCATCGAGATTGATCCAGGCGGCGGGCAGCCAATCTGGAAGCCGGAAAACTATGAAAAGAACTTCCTAGGCCCGACGACGTTGCGTATCGGTATCGAGCATTCGCGCAACACGATGACGGTTCGGCTGGCGAAGGATATCGGCATGCCGCTCGTCGTCGAATACGCCAAGCGCTTCGGCATCTACGACGATCTGAAGCCCTATCTCCCGATGGCGTTGGGAGCCGGTGAAACGACAGTGCTGCGCCTGACATCGGCCTATGCGACGATCGCCAACGGCGGAAGGCGTGTGCAGGCCACATTCATTGATCGTATCCAGGACCGTTTCGGCAAGACGATCTACAAGCATGACCCACGCATCTGCGAAGGGTGTGAAGCTGCCGAATGGGCCGGTCAGGAAGAGCCGACACTTGTTGACAACTCCGAGCAGGTTCTCGATCCCATGACCGCCTTCCAGATTACCTCGATCATGGAAGGCGTGGTTCAGCGCGGGACGGGCATTGTGCTTGCCGATCTCGGACGCCCAGTAGCAGGCAAGACGGGTACGTCCAACGACGAGAAGGATGCGTGGTTCATCGGCTTCACGCCAGACCTTGTTTGTGGCGTGTTCATGGGCTTCGACAAGCCGAAGCCGCTCGGGTCAGGCGAAACGGGCGGTCGCGTTTCCGCTCCAATTGCCCGCGAATTCTTCGCCGAGGCCCTGAAGGGGACCCCCGCAGTGCCGTTCCGGGTTCCGACAGGCATCCGTCTCGTGGCCGTCAACCACAAGACCGGCCTGAAGGCGGCTCCGGGCGATACCGACGTAATCATGGAAGCCTTCAAGCCAGGTACAGCGCCGCCAGACAGCTATAATGTCGTTGATTACGATCAGGGCGAGTTCGCCAATGCGCACAAGGTAACACCCGAGCAAGAAAAAGGCTTGCAGCCGGGTGGGCTGTACTGACCGGTCCGATGTCTTGTCTGAGCCTGATCGGTGACCTGCCTTCTTCACGCTGAGGCAGGCCACGCAATAATGATTACGATTAAGACG
The DNA here is from genome assembly GCA_903930435.1 of uncultured Hyphomicrobiales bacterium. GTDB lineage: Bacteria > Pseudomonadota > Alphaproteobacteria > Rhizobiales > Ancalomicrobiaceae > CAIYYN01. The sequence goes on from CAIYYN010000061.1 coordinate 129,811, forward strand.
GGGTAAACAGGTCGGAACCGGTATTGACCTGGCTCCAGAAGGTCGAGGGATCGCCGGGATTTTGGGTCTGGGACACGAGGAGCCACATCGTGTCGATATCATAGTTGCCCTGAGCATTCCGGATGTAAGCACCGACCCAGGACGTGATCGACGGTGGAGTGCTCGGCCAAAGCACCGAAAACGAAATTACATAACCATTATACCAGCCTGTGATCGGCCCCGACACGGATGCCCCCCCACCGCTGACTGCACTCGTATAGGTCCCGGTTACCGTATAGTTGGTGTTGAACGTAAAAGTGGCCGTCGATCCCAGCTCATTGGTGTAGGTCACCGAGCTTCCCGCCAGCTGTGTCAATTCCGTCTCGTCGAGCGCGACGGCCTTGGGATTTGACATCAGGTTACTGATCAAAAGTTCGTGGTTCATCACAATTCCTCCGCGCAATAAAAAACATTGCGCGTCATAATTATCGTATCAATTACACTTATCAAGACAAAAATGAATAGCAGCGATCATTGGTTGTTGATAACAAACCGCGAGGATTTCCAATCCGACCCCTCTTTGGTTGTTATCCAGCGAAGCGTTGGCGTCATAATCCCCGCGCGTGGATGAATTGGTCGACCTTGCCCTGCCAAAGTCCCGGCGAATCGGTCATCAAGTGATGACCATCCGATCCGGACGGACCGGTGAAATTCAACGTGGCATGGCCACCTGCGGCGTTGAAGGCCGCTCCCCAGGCCTTGGGCTGGTCAGGGCCCCAGAATTTGTCGTTTGCCGCATAAAACCATAGCCCCGGCAAACGGTTGCTGCTGCCCAAATTCGCGTAAACATCCTGCAAGACTTCCGGGTGACAGCTGGCTCCCGGCGTCAGCTTGGGATCGCCTCCGCTTCCGCCCGCGAAATTGATATAGCCGACCACGCCCTCTGGACTTCGCGCAGCAGCGGCCACAGTACCAAGACCACCGACCGACTGGCCAACAAGCAAGATTTTGTTCGGTTTTGCCCAGGCTTGCTGGCGCACCCAATCCACCGTTGCGACGATAGCGTTTGCGGCCTGTCCGGCTGTGCGATTGTAGTTGGGTAATACCGTGCAATTGTTGCTGCCTGAGGATTCGACGTCGAACCCGCCCGTCAAACCATATCCCGGACGAATTGGGGCGACCAGCGCAAAGCCTTTTTGCGTCCAATAGGAGACATATTGCTCCCGCAGCGGATGATGCATGTTCGACCGTTCTGCGGGATCGCCAGAACGTCCATGCGAGAACACCACGACAGGAAATGGACCAGGACCAGATGGCTTGAAAACATCCGCGACCATCGTGCCATTCGGCGAGCGGATCGACGTTGTCTCCGCACGAGCGATGGTGAACGAACCAACCGCAAGGCTGAGTGCAAGAGCAATAACGCGTCGCAGATTGAGCAATGGCTTGGCTGTCATTGGTTGGCCCTGTCTGGATCGGAATGCAACCGATAATAAGCAGTTGTCTGGATAAGTAAACAGCGTGTACCGTGCATTCGGTTTCCGCGAAGTGACAACATGGCTTTCGGGGCGATTGCAGACGTCCCGAGCCTTTACGCTCCGGGTTTCGCTTATGCCGATTGCGGAGATCGTCCTGGTCTCATGGCACTTGCTCCCTCAGGCATCCGCCGCTATGTATCGCCTCTCAAATCAATGTGCGAACGACCGGACACACGCCCATGCGACCCGAAATTCAATCCATCGTCGACGAGATCCAGCAGGCAATCGGCCTGCTGAGGAGGCATCTTTGACTGGGATGTCGCGCTGAAACGCCTGGGCGAACTGAACGCGCTCTCTGAAAATCCGACCCTCTGGGACAATCCGGCGAACGCGCAGAAGCAGATGCGCGAGCGCGATCAGCTGGCGCGCTCCATTGATACTGTCAACAGTATCAATCAGGAGCTTGAGGATGCGCTGACGCTTCTCGAACTTGGCGAGATTGAAGGCGACGAGGCCACCATCACCGAAGCTGAAGAGGCTGTGAAGGCGCTCGGAACCGATGTCGCGAAGCGGCAGGTGGATGCGCTGCTATCGGGCGAAGCTGATGGCAATGACACCTATGTCGAAATCCACGCTGGTGCCGGTGGAACCGAGAGCCAGGACTGGGCCTTGATGCTGCTGCGCATGTACCAGCGCTGGGCGGAAAAGCACGGCTTCAAGGTTGATATCGTTGAATATTCAGACGGTGAAGAAGCCGGCATGAAGGGCGCGACGCTGCTTCTGAAAGGCCCGAATGCCTACGGCTGGATGAAGACCGAGTCTGGCGTGCATCGGCTGGTCCGGATTTCGCCATTCGACAGTAACGCCCGTCGGCACACAAGCTTTTCGTCGGTCTGGGTCTATCCGGTCGTGGATGACTCCATCGATATCCAGATCAACGAATCCGATTGCCGCATCGATACCTATCGCTCGTCGGGAGCCGGTGGTCAGCACGTCAATACGACTGATTCCGCGATCCGCATCACGCATATTCCAACGGGGATTGCGGTGGCCTGCCAGCAGGAACGGTCGCAGCACAAGAACCGGGCAACTGCCTGGGAAATGCTGCGCGCCAGACTGTATGAGCTGGAACTGAAAAAGCGCGAGGCCAAGGCCAATGCCGAGACCGCATCAAAAACCGATATCGGCTGGGGGCACCAGATCCGGTCGTATGTTTTGCAGCCCTATCAGATGGTGAAGGACCTGCGGACAGGTGTTCAGACCTCCGACACGCAAGGCGTTCTGAACGGCGATCTGGATGCCTTCATGGAAGCTTCACTTGCCCAGCGCGTGAAGGGCGGGGCGGTCGATGTGGCTGATATCGACTGATCTATTCGCCTGAACTGAATTCGCCAGGCGAAAGGGCCGTAAAGTCCTTTCGGACGGACAACCTGCCGTCACGAGTAGCTCAGCGTCTTGACCGGCTTGCGCGTTCTTCCCGCGTTCAGCAAGTCTTGTGTGAGCACAATTCCAGCTCGGCCCTTGCCATGATCCATCAAGGCAGCGGGCGAGGCTGACTTTTTGACGTGGCCTCGTTCGCTCAACCCGTTGGCGATTTCTGGCGGCAAGTCGCCTCGTCTTCCGAGTGTTTCGCTCATGCGCGAATCGTTTTCGGAGATGTCAAACATGGCCTTGATCGACGCGCGGGACAGTCTGGCTCCCTGATTGCCGGCGAGGGCATATTGAACCTTTAATTCGGCATCCTGCATCAGTTGGTCTGTCAATTGCTCCGAAAGTTCTGCCCGCTTCGCAATTGCCAGACAGACAGGTGCGCCAAACTTGCGGATCGTTTCGGACAGATCGTCCTCGGTCAGCATTGGTGCAGACTCCAAGACAGGTGCCGAGACGAGGTAGTGGTCATTCGCCAGCGCGATGAGTAGTTCTCTGGGCGTGTCCTGCAGCTTCGCGATCTGTCGCGCAAAGGCCATCCGTTCGATCAAGGGCACCAGAGGCAGCAAGTGCAGGACAGCTTTGCAGAACAATTCAAGCTCTGAACCGCTCAGCCGACCGGGGCGTTTGGCAAATGCGTTGCGCAATTGTTGCAAAGCCGATCGGGGATCGTCTGTTTGCTCTAGTGCCGATTTGAGCGCGAGGTTTTCCAATGACGTCCTCGAAGGGTTCTTGCCAGAGACCGGACCCTACCAGTGACAAATGAAAATCTCGTAATGATCATCGGTTGATCGAATCTAAACGCCTTGGTTGACCTTGTCCGGGTTGGACATATCGATCATTAAGGTAGGCCGCAAAGAGAATACGTTTCACCGGTCATACATCGAGAATCCGGGTTAAATTCCCAAGTCGCTGTGAATATAATCATATTCAATTATGACTGATGACCTTCAGGCGTTTACCAAGCGGCAAATTGCGCGACATCCGTCGCGGCTGGCGTGTGCCATTTGAACTCAGGCCACCCGACTTCAATGACGGAGCCGCATTGGCAGGTGCAAAATGGCCATTCAGATCAGGCCGACTTGCGAGTGCATCCAGCAATCGGCGATCTGACTGCGCCTTTTTGAACAGGGTTGCAATCGCGCTGACGGAAAGGGGGGCCTGCCGGTTCTCGGCCAGTCGATAGGCGACCTCGGGCCCTCCGATTTCGATGAGATAGTCCGTCAGTCGCTCAGAAAGCGTATTGAGGGACGCAATCTTGAGCCAGAAGCTTTCGCCATGGGTTGAGAGTTGCTGGATCGTCTTGTTCTCGTCGAGGCCATAACCGGCGAGCGATAGCATGCGTGAAACGAGATAATTGTCAGCTAACAGTCGATCGATCAGGGCGCCGGGCACGCCGGGCGTGTTCAGAACATTTCTGGTGAACACAAGGCGCTCAAGAATGCAGGCTTTGCCCAGCAGCTCGTCCGCCTCCTTGAGGACAGGCAGAAGATCGAGCGTTGACTGGGCAAAAACCGCTGATGACAGGACATTTGCAAAGCGCGTAATTCGATCCGCAATGGCTGCCTCAAGCGTAATCTTCGGCTGAATCCCTGCATCCGACATCTGGTCTGCTCCTGCTGACCTCAGTTAAAGAAAGCGCGAAGCTGACTGCCCGCCTGTAGATAGGAATCGGGATTGACGGCGACGCCGTTCACCCTTGTTTCATAGTGGATGTGGGGGGCGGTGGAGCGACCAGTCGAGCCGACAAAGCCCACAATCTGGCCAACCCGGACCTTCTGTCCGACAGTGACGGCAAATTGCGAGAGATGGCCATAGCGGGTTGCGAGGCCGTTTCCATGATCGATCTCGACCAAATTACCGTAGCCGCCCTGGCGACTGGCTTCTGTTACAATGCCTGCGCCCGTTGCCGTGACCGGCTCACCATAGGCGGCTCTAAAGTCGATACCCGTGTGCATCGCAGGGATGCCGAGAAACGGATCAGGTCGTTCTCCAAATGGAGACGTAACTTCGATCTCGCCAGTGATTGGTTGCCCAAGCGGCAGGAGATTGATACCCTGTTTCAACTGCTTCAGTCGTTCAAGCGCCATTTCCGCATGGGTCAGGCGTTCACTGTCCGGAATAACTGGAACCAGTGGTCCGCCAACACCGGCAGCCGTTGCCTTGCCTGACTGGGCAAGGTTTGAACTGCCGGGCTGTCTGGCAGGCAGTGTCGACGACTCGTCAGCCATCTTGAGGCCAAGACGACCAACAACCCGCTCGATCAGGCGCGCATTGGTTTCCGCGAGACCAGTCACCTGAGCGATCGAGGCGACATCGGATGCCTTTATCTGATCGATTTCGGCTTCGACGCGCGCAATCTTGGCAGCTGGTCCGAAGGTCGTCGGGGAACTTGATTCGCCGGACCCGAAAAGCCATGAAGACCTGAAGGGCTGTCCGTCCAGCGGACGTGGCTGCTCCGGCACAGGAATCTTCGTAATCGCTGCTGTCGGGGTGAGGTCAGGACCCAGCTGATTTGAGACCGGACCGCTGGTGAGATGAATATTCTGGTCGTGGGCGCGCGACAGTAGCGCCGTAATCCGGGTCTGCTCGGTCTTGAGGGCGTCTTGCTGTGTCATCAGGGCCGCGATCTTGGTTTCGAACGCGTCCTGATCAATCAACTGCCGACTGTTGATTCTGTCGATTTCGGACCGAAGTGCGGCTATTCGATCTTCGTAAGCCTGTTCCATCCGGATGGGGCGTGTGATGGCAAATTCCACGATATCGTCATGAAACGCCATGTAGGCACCGGCGGCAATTCCACCGATGGCGAGGCTCGTCGCCAGCAGTGCCCCGCCCAGCCAGAGCACTGGATGAATTGCATAAACGCGCTGCCCGGACGCGGTCGTAATCGTCACAAAGGGTAGGCCGCTTGTCCGCCGAACAGACTGTGACCGCGCATCCCGACTTTGCGGACGTGCCATACCGTTTCGTGAATCCGATGCAACTTGGCGGACGCTGCCATCCCGAGGGGAGCGATCAGGTGCATTTGCCGAGGCTTCGCTGAAAAACATCCACTTGCTCGCAAATCAACCGTCACCCAGGAAATCTTGGTGAATTACGAACGAATAGCGTTAATTTTCTCTGAATATATTCAAGGAACAGGACTTTAGCGGGGGGCTCAGTTTGACGAATTGTCTTTCTGGGCGTCCTGCGGCGCGTGCGGGTCGTCAACGTTGTATTCGAAGATCCGTCTGAAAATGCCAGGTGCAATCGCTGAAATCGGGTTGACCTGCAAGACAGGATCATCGACCGAGCCGATCACCTTGAACGTTACGCCGACAAGGCCCTCATTCCGGCCAGCGCCGACGATTTCACCAAGCACAGGGATGCGGCCAACCAGATTGTTGAGACCGTAGAGGGGGATATAGGTGCCCTTGATCTGGATTTTCTGGTTATTGAGATCGATCTGGCCCGAAGCGGTCGCGCCTGTGGTTGCTCCACGTGCGACGCCTTCTGTCATCGTAATCACGCCCTTGCGAAGCGCATAATTGGCGGAAAACTTGTCGAAACTGGACGGATCTGTCGGCGCTGCCTGTCTGATCGGCAAAGTACGCGTGCCATCTGGCTCAACGACCGGTTCGCGCGTTGCCTTTACCTGTGTATCCAGTCGGAAACCAAGGACGCGGATGCCGCCTTCGGCAACGCCGGGCGCGGAAATATCAGCCTTGAGTGAAATCCCGCCATCATGCATCCGGTCGTAAATGTCGACAAAGCTCAGAAATGCGCCGGCGTCATTACAGTCCAGAAGAACCACCCTATTAGCGCCTTCGGGCTTGATCTGCACGTTGAGCATCCGACCGCCAGAGATCTGGCCCGAGAGTGCCATTCGGGTGACGATGCCCTGATGAATTGACGTATCAAGAACTGCATCGGTTAGCGAGACGTCATTAAAACCGATTGCGCGTGCGAGTTTTGCCTTCAGCTGGATATCGGGCAGTTTCGATTTTTCGGGATCACTCGTATCACCCTGATGCTTCATGACCTGAATAAGCCCGCGCAGGTCAAATGTCGTTGCATCGAAGCTCGCCAGAATGGATTGGTCCGGCTGACGTTGGAGATGTACCTTTGCGTCGTCTCCCTTTCGCAGGGAGAACTTCGCGAGATCAAGCAGCAGGGGCCTGCGATCCTTGTCGAGATCGGCGCGTCCCTTGATCTGGATACCTTCTGACTCGACGCTGACGTTTTCCAGATGTGTGCCCTTGTCATCATCCAGGATATCGAGGGTTGCCTTGGCAGGCACTCCTGTCCCCTTCGACCAGCCAAACGCGGACAGCGTCAGCCGAGCGGTCGTCAGATCTGCCTCGATGTGACGGGCTTTCTCGTTTCCACCGGGATTCTGGGTAATGGCAACCTGGATCGATCCGGACAGGAAGGTTGACAGGTCCAGTCCCATCCGCTGCCGCGTCGCTTCATCAAGTGTCAGCTTGAAGTCGCGACGTTCATTGGTCTTGGTCTTGACGCGCGGTTCATAAAGGTTCACGTCGGTCGCGACACCGTCGATCTTGGCTTTGCCCACCACCGACGTGCCTTTCGGATCTGCGACGACCTTGACGTTGGCGTCCTGGAATTTCCGACCCAGGATAGGTGAGGGGCTGCCGAACCGGTCGAGCGTCGCCTCAACGCGGAAGTCAATCTGCTCGGGTTTCGGATTGTCCTCCAGGATCATGTCGACCGTCCCGATCACGTCGGCGCTGCCTTGGATACCCTCCAGCTTGATACCGGCATCATCGAGTATCGCGAGCGGCTCGGCATTCGCGATTTCGCCGATGGCACCATTTTCACCCACGAGACGAAACTCAATATGGCCCTTGGGCGAGCGCTGGTAGCTGTCGGCGATGATCAGCCGCATATCAAGAACATCGGGTTTCCGGGGGAATTTCGTCGCACCCTGTCCCTTTGTCGCAATTGCCTGGAACTGGCGGTTCAGGCTCGAAAATTGCCCGTCAAGACCAACGGCGTCTGGAAGATCACCGAATGTCCGGAATGCGCCGCCCTGGATCTTGCCGGAAAAGGTAATCGCGGTCGATGGCAGGAACTTTGGTTCGGTGAACATCGGCAGGTCGAGCTTGATGGCACCGTCAGTGATGCGCCCGGCGGTCACCTGTTTGAGAAACCAGTTCCGGGCTCCTGCGGCAATGAAGGACGGCCAGGCGCGCCGGATTACCGTCCAATCCGTAGGCGAGAGCGCAAAGGTGACGATGATCTGGGGCTTCTCGCGCGCGAAATCGATCCGCCCGGCACCCTTGATCTCGCTGCCACCAAATCGGGCATCCATATCGTCGATCAGAAGCTGAAGGCCGGTCTGATCGATCGTGCCGCCCAGATGCAGGAAGTCGACGGGCAATGCATCGCCGCCTGCGTCTCGCGGGTGCAGGACTCCCTTGTCCAGTCCGAGATCATATGTCCAGGCATGCGCTGCTGCTCCGGTGGCGTTAGCCGGAGGGGGCGTAATCCGACCCTTGACCGATACCGTCGTCGGTCCTGTCGATGCGCCCGCCTGATCAACGATGAAGCTCTGGCTACCGGCATCCCAATGCGCCGCAATCTGACCCTCGTCGATCAGCATCTCGTCTTCCGGGTATTTGCCGAAGTGAAACTGACCGGCCCCCAGTTTCAGGTCAACGCTGAGCGCGGACAACTGGCCGGAGTCATCGATCAGCGCGTCAATCGTGGGATAAATCGGAATATCGAGGATGACGTCGGGAGGCAGTTGGCCGACGAGATCGCGTGCGGTGGCATCATTGCCTTCAAACAGGAGTCGGCGGCTATGGCCATCAGCACCGCGCATCTTGCGTAAGCGCATTCCCCACCGACCGACTTCCCCTTTTGCGCTGAAGCTCAGGTCGACGTTACCGCTCGCGGCAAAATTGCCGTCGATGCTGATATCCGGCATGGTGACGTGAACCATCTGGCCTTGGGGCGACAGACGAGCTACGTCGATGATACCGTGTTCAACCGTGACGCCAATGAACCCTTCGGAATGCGTGACGTCGAGCGCATCGGAAAGGCCGCGAACCGATTGCTCGATCAGGCGATAGATGGCCGGTCGCAGATCTGGCGATGCGCTGTTGGGGCTGGGCGACGGCGCGGGAGCTGACGCAAGCGCAACGGGTTGCGCCCCATTGCCTGACATTTCAGCCATCTTGGCCGGGTCTAATTTAGTCAGATCGATCCGGATGGAGGGGGCGTTCAAATTCAACCTGGCCGGTTTCACCGCTCCCCAGATCATGGGAAGCGTGCGGACCTCAATATCTGCCGAGGGAACCGTGATCTGGACGCCGCCGGTTGGGCCGCTCGCTTCAACACTCTGCAAGCGGATAATGAAGCCATAGGATTTCCACGACCAGTCGAGACTAGACAAGCCGATACGGGCGTGGGCATCGGGTCCAAGCGACTTGCTCATCAAGTCCTCGGCAATGCGACCGATCTGCTGCACTTCGAGCGGTCCAGACGCCAGCCGCCACATCAGTCCACCAATGGCCATGCAAACGAGTAGCACCAGTACCGTGACCATTCCGGCGCAAAAGCGTGCCAGACGCCATCCGGCATGGCGTTTCGGTCTCGAATGCTCTGTGGTGGTATCGCTCAACAGACGACTATACCTTACGTGTAATGCCGACTTCAGCGAATTCAGCTTGCATCGGATGACTGATACGGCGAGGGCCAAGGCCCGGTCAGATACGGTTTGGACGAGCGTCGAATCCCTTTCGCGCACCCCTGACTTTTCTACAGGTACCATCTCGCCCAGTCCAAGCCATATCCTATATAACTCGGGCGGCAACATGGCACGCTTGCGTCCATGCGGGTGCGATGACGGCGATCCGAAACGCCGGGTGGCAGCGTTTATTGGCGGGTTCCGGACGATTTTGCAAGGATATCCGGCAGGAACGCCGTTCGGTAATTGACGGAGGCGAGGGGAAGAATATGGATTTGGAAATTGGCACAATGGCACCGGGTTTTGATCTGCCGACTGATGGCGGCGGGCGGTTTCGTCTATCGGAACAGCGCGGCAAGAAGGTCGTGATTTACTTCTACCCGAAGGACGATACGTCAGGCTGCACCAAGGAAGCCCAGGAATTCACCGCGCTTGCCGCTGAGTTCGCCAAGTCTGGCGTCACAGTCGTTGGGATTTCGCCGGATAACGTCAAATCGCATGACAAGTTCCGTGCGAAATATGACCTGGCCATCACGCTCGCCTCGGACGAGGATACGGCCGTTGCCGGTGCCTATGGGGTCTGGGTCGAAAAATCCATGTATGGCCGCAAGTACATGGGCATCGAGCGCTCCACATTCCTTGTGGACGCGGATGGCAAGATCGCGCAGATCTGGTCCAAGGTGAAGGTGCCCGGTCACGCCGCAGCAGTGCTTGCCGCTGCCGGGTAGAGGCCATTCGTGGTCGAGATTTGATAGTGAAGTGACAATTACCCCCACCCTGTCCCTCCCCCTCAAGGGGGAGGAGACGTCAAGGGCAGAGACCGAGCGAAACTCGTCCGTGCTCCCGCGCGGGGAATGAGACCGCTGAACCGACAACAACCGGCTGGCGTCCCCTCTCCCCTTGCGGGAGAGGGACAGGGAGAGGGGTGCAGAGTTCAAACCGCTCAAACCGGCCGGATGAGCACGTGCTTCTTCTTGCCGAGCGACAGCTTGATCACGCCACCGCTGAGATCGTCCGTCGTGAGCTTCGCCTTCTCATCATTCACAACTGCGTCATTGACCTTGACGCCACCGCCTGAGACCTGACGGCGGACGTCTGAGTTGGATGCTGCAAGGCCCGCTTTCACGAACGCCCCGAGCACACCAATTCCCGCCTCCAGTTCGGCTGCCGGGATCTCGATGGTCGGCAGATTATCGGACGTCACGCCTGCCTCGAAGGTCTGACGCGCCGTCTCGGCAGCGGCCTCGGCGGCTTCACGACCATGCACGATGGCGGTTGCTTCGGTCGCGAGGATCTTCTTGGCATCGTTGATCTCCGATCCACCAAGCGCGGCAAGTCGGCGGATTTCATCAAGCGGCAGGCGCGTGAAGATCTTGAGGAACCGCTCGACGTCGGCATCTTCGGTGTTGCGCCAATATTGCCAGAAGTCATAGGGGCTGAAGAGATCGCCGTTGAGCCAGACTGCGCCATTGGCGGTCTTGCCCATCTTGGCACCGGACGCGGTTGTCAGCAGCGGCGTCGTCACGCAATAGAGTTGCGGCGTGCCCATCTTGTGGCCGAGATCGACGCCGTTGATGATATTGCCCCACTGGTCGGAACCGCCCATCTGCAGCGTACAGCCGTAGCGCTTGTTCAGCTCGACGAAATCATACCCCTGCATGATCATGTAGTTGAATTCGAGGAACGACAGCGACTGCTCGCGATCAAGCCGCAGCTTCACGCTGTCAAACGTCAGCATGCGGTTGACCGAGAAGTGCCGACCGACATCACGCAGGAACTCGACATAATTCAGCTTCATCAGCCAGTCGGCATTGTTGGCCATGATGCCATCGTTCGGGCCATCGCCGAATGACAGGATGCGGCCAAAGATCCGCTTGATAGAGGCAATGTTGGTTTCAATCGCTTCCATCGACAGGAGCTTGCGCTGGTCGTCGCGGAACGAGGGGTCGCCGACCATCGACGTGCCGCCGCCCATGAGGGCAATCGGACGGCCACCCGTCTGCTGCAACCAGTAGAGCATCGTCACCGAGATCAGATTGCCGATATGCAGGCTTGTCGCCGTCGCGTCATAGCCGACATAGGCCGTGATTGGCCCCTTCGCCGCAGCCTCGTCGAGACCATGCGGATCGGAGATCTGATGGATGAAGCCGCGCTCGTCGAGCACGTTGAGAAAGTCGGACTTGTATTTGGCCATTTTTCTGATCTCAGGAGAGGGTTACGCCAGCATTTGCCGCGCGTAACCGCACTGTAACTCTTGCCTTGCCGAATCGGTACGGTTCAGGCTGCGTCTGGACGGGCGAGGCGCTTGTCGACATAGATTTCGCATTCGCGGATCAGTTCATCGACCTTGTTTTCGAAGAAGTGGTTGGCCCCTTCGACAATCTTCTGCTCGATGATGATGCCCTTCTGCGTCTTCAGCTTGTCGACCAGACCCTGAACGTCCTTGGCCGGGGCTACCTTGTCCACGTCGCCATGAATGATCAGGCCGGAGGACGGGCAGGGCGCGAGGAACGAGAAGTCGTTGAGATTGGCGGGCGGGGCAATCGAAATGAAGCCTTCGATTTCCGGGCGGCGCATCAGGAGCTGCATGCCGACCCAGGCGCCGAAGGAGAACCCGGCGATCCAGCAGGACTTGGCATCCGGGTGGATGGTCTGCGCCCAGTCGAGCGCGGCGGCGGCATCGGACAATTCGCCTGCACCGTGATCGAATTCGCCCTGACTGCGGCCAACACCCCGGAAATTGAAGCGCAGAACGGCAAAGCCGCGCTTGGCGAAGAGATAGTAGAGCTGATAAACGATCTGATTATTCATCGTGCCGCCAAACGACGGATGCGGATGAAGGACAAGAGCGATTGGTGCGTTGCGGATTTTCGCTGGTTGAAAGCGTCCTTCGATACGTCCTGCGGGGCCGTTGAAAATGACTTCAGGCATAGGTCAGTTCGTCCTTGTCTCAATCTGGGGGCATGCTCAGTTGACACAGATCGTATCTGTGACCCTGCACCGATGCGGGCCTGAAATGACGTGCATTTCAGGTGTCGATGCGGCTAAACATGCGCGGTAGGTGTTCTGTTACCATGATCGGGGGGTGTCATTTCAAGCTTTTCCGTCATGAACCCTGAAAAGACTTGCAGCGAGACCCCATAACACTGCTTTCCGAGTGCCCCATTGACCCAATCGCGCATCTATCTCGACTATAATGCGACCGCCCCACTGATACCGGAAGCGCAAGATGCACTGCTCGACGCTCTGTCGTTGCCGGGCAATGCCTCCTCGGTCCATAGCGAAGGCCGGGCCGCGCGCAAGCTGGTGGAAGGTGCTCGGGCCGATGTCGCAGCGCTCGTCGGTGCGCGGGCGAAATCCGTGGTTTTCACCAGCGGAGCCACCGAGGCAAATGCCACCGCGCTCACCCCGAACTGGTTTTTGAACGGGAAACCGCTCACCCCGACCCATCTCATCGTGTCAGCCGTCGAGCATCCCTCGGCGCTGAAAAGTCCCCGGTTTGCTGGCGAGATGACCCGTCAGATCCCGGTTGACGGGCAGGGCGTGATCGATCTTGCGGCGCTGGCGCAACTGGTTGCCGAGGTCGGAGACGCCGGTGGCCTGCCGCTCGTCGCCGTGCAACTGGCCAACAACGAGACGGGCGTCATCCAGCCCGTCGTCGAGGCGGCTGACATCGTGCATGCACGCGGCGGATTGATGCATTGTGATGCTGTGCAGGCGGCGGGGCGTATCCCGATCGATATCGCGGCGTTGCAGGTCGATACGCTCGCGCTGTCCGCCCACAAGCTGGGTGGAGCGCAGGGCGTTGGCGCGCTGGTGCTGGCCGAGGGCAGGGCGCATCCGGCCCCGCTCATCACCGGCGGCGGACAGGAAGGCTGGCGACGTGCCGGGACCGAGCCGGTCGCGGCCATCTCCGCATTTGGGGCAGCGGCACGCGTTGCGCTTGCCGGGCTTGACCGGATGCCGGAAATCGCAACACGACGCGACCGGCTGCAAGCGGAGCTGACCCGGCTCAGCAATCAGGCCGTCGTGTTTTCAAGCGAGGCCCGCCGGTTGCCGAACACCCTGGCGCTGGGCCTGCCCGGCGTTTCCGCCGAAACCGCCGTGATCGCGTTCGATCTGGCGGGCGTCGCGATTTCATCGGGGTCAGCCTGTTCGTCCGGCAAGGTTGCTGCATCACATGTGCTGAAAGCCATGGGCGTCGCCCCTGATCTCGCGCGCTCGGGCCTACGTATCTCCCTCGGCGCCACAACGAGCGATGCCGAGTTGGAGCGCTTCGTCGAGGTTTGGGCCAAGGTCATGGGCAAGTTGGCTATGACGCGGGCGGGGTAGAGTGGGCGACCGGCGACAAGCACGGTAACGTCATTCGCCAGTAGAATTGCGGTACAAAAGCAGAATGTCGAGATCGGTCGTCGGCGTGAAGTTATCCGCCTCGGCAACGAAACTGTTGCCCTGCTTTTTCAGCGTCAATCCGGGGATCGGGCACGTTGAAATGAGGGAGGCTTTTCCCTTGTCAATCTGCAATCTGAAATGCCCGATTGGACCAGCCCAATTGGCACCCGTTTTCAAGATATACTGAAGTTCTCTCGCTGCGCCCTCTTCATGGCCGAGCTCTCGACTAATTTTTTTGACGGCCGATATTAGATCCTCGTCGGGACACCAGGTGCTTTTTGCTCTATCCGATTGAATGAAATGATTTTTCATGTCATCGGTCCAATCAAAATATTCTCTGCCAACGCTTGGCTTGTAAAAGTGTTCGACAGTGGTTGTTGTGTGCGCTGGGAAATTTTGTTGCCAGTAATAGGAGGCGACGACATCCCAGTTTGGGTAGTCTCCCAGGAAGAGCTCTTCAGACCATAGTCTTTTGTCAGATTCATTATATAATTTATTAGAAATATCGAATAGATCATGGTCCTTATCCAGATCAGTAATAGGCATGCCCAATCGATGTAATTTGTCTGTTACTTCTACGCCGTTCGTATCAAACGCATGCGCATCGAGCGTTGCTTGGATGTCTTTTCCGTTGACCCGGGCGTGAAAATCAAAAATGTCCCCTTCGCGCCCCGAAGGATGGAAATCGTGATTGCCAACATATAATCCGCGAATGTCTAGTTTTGGCATAGGAAAGGCGACTGTGACGTTCACGTCATGATCAGTCAGGTTCCGAAACCGATATTTTACACGGATACCTTCCCGTGACAGAAAGAGATCTTCACTTTCCATCTGCAATTCATCGGTTTTTGTGAATTGCAATCCGCCAGCCGCGATAACGGCCGTCGTGTCATTCGCCAGAACCGGAGAGGCAAATGCGGCAGACATTAAAAGACCGAAGATCGAAACCTTTCGCAGTAAGGCGATGTTCGATTTGATATCGTAAGTGTCAACGATCATGGTGCTATCAGCTTTTCGGGGGCGTTCATGCGCGGGGGTGTATGCCAGAATAAAGTGCGCACATTTTGATTTCAACCAGGAGAAATTGCTTTTCCTCAAGGTTGTACGGTCAGGGCCGCCCTTTCTGGTTCATCTGCCGCCACCTCGATCCTTCCCTTTCAAAGGGGGAGGAGAACGATATTGAAACGGCAGAAACCCTCGGGCGTCTTCTCCCCCGTTGCGTGGGGGGGGAGACAGAGAGGGGGGGGCTGAGCTGGATGGATGCGTTATGCGCGTTGACATCTTGACCCGGGCTCCAGCTTTATATTGACCTGAGACTGGCAATCTGTGCCTTGAGCTCCTATAATCAGGGAGCTTGATCCGGCGGTCCTTGAAACCGCGACGTGGGGAAAGATGTAATGGCTGCAGTACAAGAGACGGTCGACCAGGTTCGGGCGATCGATGTTGATCAATACAAATATGGCTTCACCTCCGACATCGCGAGCGATATGGCTCCGATCGGTTTGTCGGAAGATGTCATCCGCTTCATTTCGGCCAAGAAGAACGAACCGCAGTGGATGCTTGACTGGCGGCTGGATGCTTATGCGCGCTGGTTGACCATGGACGAGCCGGAGTGGGCCAAGGTTCACTACCCCAAGATCAACTTTCAGGACATCTATTACTACGCCGCGCCGAAGACGACCGCAGGCCCGAAGAGCCTCGATGAGGTCGATCCGGAGTTGTTGAAGGTCTACGAGAAGCTCGGCATTCCGCTGCGCGAGCAGGAAATTCTGGCTGGTGTCGAGGGTGCGAGCCTTGAGACGCCGCGCGTTGCCGTCGATGCCGTGTTCGACAGCGTCTCGGTCGTGACGACGTTCCGCGCCGAGCTGGCCAAGCACGGCGTGATCTTCTGCTCGATCTCGGAAGCCCTGCAGGAGCATCCCGAGCTGGTGCGCAAGTACATCGGTTCCGTGGTTCCGGTCACCGACAATTATTACGCAACGCTGAATTCCGCCGTCTTCACCGATGGCTCGTTCGTCTACATCCCCGAGGGCGTCCGCTGCCCGATGGAACTGTCGACCTACTTCCGCATCAACGAGAAGAAGACCGGCCAGTTCGAGCGCACGCTGATCATCGCGGAGAAGGGAGCCTATGTCTCCTATCTCGAAGGCTGCACGGCACCGATGCGCGACGAGAACCAGCTGCATGCGGCGGTGGTTGAACTGGTCGCCATGGATGACGCCGAAATCAAGTATTCGACGGTCCAGAACTGGTATCCCGGCGACAAGGACGGCAAGGGCGGCATCTATAATTTCGTCACCAAGCGGGGCGATTGCCGGGGCGCGCGGTCGAAGATCTCGTGGACGCAGGTCGAAACCGGCTCGGCGATCACGTGGAAGTATCCAAGCTGCATCCTGCGCGGCGATGAGAGCCAGGGCGAGTTCTACTCGATCGCGGTTTCGAACGGCTACCAGCAGGTCGATAGCGGCACAAAGATGATCCATCTGGGCAAGAACACGTCGAGCCGGATCATCTCGAAGGGTATTTCTGCGGGGCATTCGAACAACACCTATCGCGGCCTCGTCTCGATCAACAAGCGGGCCACGAACGCGCGCAATTTTACCAATTGCGACTCGCTGCTCGTCGGCGAGACCTGCGGCGCGCATACTGTGCCCTATATCGAGACGCGCAATTCGAGCGCCATCGTCGAGCATGAAGCGACGACCTCCAAGATCTCCGAAGACCAGCTGTTCTATTGCGTCAGCCGTGGCCTCTCGTCTGAAGAGGCGGTCGCACTGATCGTCAACGGCTTCGTCCGCGACGTGATCCAGCAGCTGCCGATGGAATTCGCCGTCGAAGCGCAGAAGCTGATCGGTATTTCGCTGGAAGGAAGCGTCGGGTAACCCGTTAGCTGAATGCAGAGCGTCAGGTGTTCGTCGCATGTGATAGATTGACGAACCATGTTTCTGCCTTGGTTGCGCGGGCTGTTTGATGGGAATTCTCTTTAAGTGGATCACAAACTGGAGGCTGGATTATGGAGACTGACAATCTGGTCCTTGAGTTGCTGAGAGGAATTCGCAAGGACATGTCGCGTCTTTTTGATGAAGTGAAAAGCCTTCGGGACGAGAAGATCGCGCTCCGCCTGCATTTGTCTGCTACTGACCTGACCCAGGCTCAGGACCACGCCGAAATCGCCCATCTGAAAGATCGTCTTGATCGTGTTGAAACGCGCCTCGGTCTCCTTGACTGACCGACCGTTCAAATTCGTTGTAAAGGTGCTGCTGTAATGCTCTCCATCTCCAATCTCCACGCCCAGATCGCCGATGACGGACGCGAAATTCTGAAAGGCCTGTCGCTCGATGTGAAGCCGGGCGAAGTGCACGCGATCATGGGGCCGAACGGCGCGGGCAAGTCGACGCTCGCCTATATCCTCGCCGGCAAGGAGGATTACGAGGTCACCGACGGTTCGGTCACGCTTGATGGCGAGGATCTGCTGGACCTGTCGGCTGACCAGCGCGCGGCCAAGGGGCTGTTTCTGGCGTTCCAGTATCCGGTCGAGATTCCCGGCGTTGCCAATATGACGTTCCTGAAGACGGCTCTGAACGCCCAGCGCAAGGCGCGCGGCGAGCCGGAAATCCTGACGCCGGATTTCATGCGGCTGGTGCGCGAGAAGTCGGCACTCCTCAAGATCAATCCCGACATGCTGAAGCGCGCGGTCAATGTCGGCTTCTCCGGCGGTGAGAAAAAGCGCAACGACATCCTGCAGATGGCGGTGTTGCAGCCGAAGATCTGCATTCTCGACGAGACCGATAGCGGCCTCGATATTGACGCGCTGCGCATCGTCGCTGAGGGCGTGAACGCGCTTCGCTCGCCGGATCGCTCGTTCGTGATCATCACGCACTATCAGCGCCTGCTCGATTACATCAAGCCGGATGTCGTGCATGTGCTCTCCGATGGCCGCATCGCCAAGACCGGTGGACCGGAGCTGGCGCTGGAACTTGAAGCCAAGGGCTATGCCGATTATCAGACAGCGGCGGCGTGAGGCGGAGCAATGACGAACGTCACACGCATCAAGACCGACGCTGAACAGACGCTGGAGCAGCAGATCCTGTCGCCGAGCCTTGCGGGCAATCCGTTGCGCGCTGCAGGCAGGGACGTGTTTGTTGGCAAGGGACTGCCGCATCGTCGGGTCGAGGAATACAAGTACACGGATCTGAAGGCGCTCATGCGCAAGGCCAATCCGGTCGCGGGTGAAACCACGCCGCAGGCATTGGCATCTGTCGTTGAGACCTTGCGGGCAACTGCCCGTGCGGGCGAGATCCGGCTCGTGATCCTCGACGGGCTGTTTCGCGCCGACCTGAGTGATCTCGCTGTTCTGCCCGCTGCCGTGACGGTCACGTCGCTGCGTGATGTACTCGCCAAAGGCGCGGCTGACACGATGGCTGTGCTCGCCGGGCCAGCGATTGCGACCGACGATCCTGTGATCTCCCTTAACGCGGCGCTGGTTTCGGATGGTGTCGTGATTGAAGTCGCAGCGGGTGCAATGATTGCAGATGCACTGCACCTCGTTCATATCGTGACCTCGGCCACGCCAGTGTCGCTGCACACACGCTCGGCCGTCATCCTCGGTGCAGGCGCGTCGCTTGGCCTGATCGAAAGCTATCAGTCGACTGTTCCCGGCCACCAGCGGACCGATGTGTTGAACGTCGTTGTCGGCGATGGCGCACGGTTCGAGCATGCGGTTGCAAAATCCGATGCGTCGGCAATTGATCTGGCCACAATCACGGCAGTGATCGGCGCAGATGCAAAGCTGCAATCATTCGCGCTGGTGACGGCGGGTGACGTGACCCGTCGCCAGCATTTCGTGCGGATGGAAGGGAACCACTCGGTCCTCAGCCTCAAGGGCGCCAATCTGCTCAATGGCCGGATGCACGCCGATACGACGCTGGTCGTCGAGCATGACAGCCTGCATTGCGAGAGCCGTGAACTCTATCGCTCCGTCATCGATGGCGAGGCGCACGGCGTGTTTCAGGGCAAGGTCATCGTCCGTCCCGGCGCGCAGAAGACCGATGGCAAGATGGCGTCCAACGCGCTCTTGCTGTCTGAATCTGCTGAGATGCACAACAAGCCTGAGCTTGAGATCTACGCCGATGACGTCGCCTGCGGGCATGGCGCGACCTGCGGCGAAATCGATGAAGGGCCGATCTTCTATCTGATGTCGCGCGGATTGCCGCGTCCACAGGCGGAAGCCCTGCTGATCCAGTCGTTTGTTGGTGAAGTTGTCGATAGCGTCGGCGATGTCGCGCTTGGCGATCATGCTGAAGCGTTGCGTGATGGCTTCACGTCAGCCATCGAAGCGTGGTTGGCCCAGCGAGGAGCGTCATGACCATCATGCAGCCTGTTGTCGGGACCTACGATGTCGAGCGCATTCGGCAGGATTTCCCGATCCTGAAGACGGTCGTGCATGGCAAGCCGCTGTCGTATCTTGATAACGGGGCATCGGCGCAGAAGCCGCAGGCCGTCATCGATCGCATGGTCGAGGTCATGACCTCGAAATATGCCAATGTGCATCGCGGCCTGCATCATCTCGCCAATGAGGCGACGGAAGTCTACGAGGATGCGCGCGAGGTCGTGCGCGGGTTCCTCAATGCAGCGTCGACTGACGAGATCATCTTTACAAAATCGATCACCGAATCGCTGAACCTCGTCGCCAATTCGCTCGGCCAGTCGATGGTGGCGGGCGATGAGGTCGTGCTGTCGATCATGGAGCATCACTCCAACATCGTGCCGTGGCACTTCCTGCGCGAACGCAAGGGCGTCGTCATCAAATGGGCACCAGTCGACGACAACGGCGTATTCCTGCTGGATGAGTTCGAGAAACTGGTAACGGAGCGTACGAAGGTCGTCTCCATCACCCACATGTCGAATGCGCTCGGCACAGTGACGCCGGTCAAGGAGATCGTGCGGATTGCGCACGCCGTTGGCGCGAAGGTCGTGATCGATGGCGCGCAGGGGGCTGTGCATCTGCCGGTCGATGTGCAGGATCTTGGTGTCGATTTCTACGGGATCACCGGGCACAAGCTTTACGGCCCGACAGGCATCGGCGCGCTCTATGGTCGCTATGATCTGCTCGCCGCAATGCCGCCGTTTTTGGGTGGCGGCGAAATGATCCGCGATGTCACGATGGAAAACGTGACATATGGTGTGCCTCCGCACCGGTTTGAAGCGGGTACGCCGCCGATCATCGAGGCAGCGGGACTGGCGGCAGCCTTGCGCTATATCGACAGTATCGGACGCGAGCGGATTGCAGCCCATGAAGATGGACTGCGCGCCTATGCCGAGGAGCGGCTTGACCGGATGAACTCGGTCCGAATCTTCGGGCGTGCGCCGGGCAAGGGCGCGATCGTGTCGTTCGAGATGGCCGGCGCCCATGCACATGACGTTGCGACCATTCTGGACCGTTACGGGATTGCGGTGAGGGCAGGGACGCATTGCGCGCAACCCCTCTTGGCAAGGTTCGGCGTAAGCTCCACATTAAGGGCGTCGTTCGGACTGTATAATACGCCCGATGAAGTGGATCGTCTGGTGGAGGCGCTGCAAAAGGCGCAAGACTTCTTTGGGTAAGATCGAGACCGGGGACATGCGATGAACAGCATCACGGCTGATATGGTGACCGACGATTTCAATGCTGGCGTCAATGCGGCTGAAGTCGAGGCGGCCAGCTCGATATCGCCTGAAGAACTGGAGCGGCTGACGCAAGACATCATCGTTGCGCTGAAGTCGGTCTATGATCCGGAAATTCCGGCAGATATTTACGAATTGGGTCTAATCTACAAAATCGACATCGATGATGATCGCAATATCGCCATCGAAATGACGCTGACTGCGCCGGGTTGCCCTGTCGCTGGCGAAATGCCGGGTTGGGTCGAGAATGCGGTTTCGGTTGTTCCCGGCGTCTCCGGGGTCAATGTCCGGATCGTCTTTGATCCGCCATGGGACCAGAGCCGCATGTCGGAAGAGGCGCGTGTCGCGCTCAACTGGTTCTGAACTTTGGAGCGCCTCGGGCCTTGAACCCGGACGCAGCTCGAAAAGGAGAAATACCATGGGTCTGTTCAGTGGATTCAAGGTTGTCAGTCTGACCGATGCGGCGGCAAACCGCGTAAAGGAAATCATCGCCGCGTCCGAAACTCCGATCGCCGGTTTACGTCTGGGCATCGAAAAGGGCGGCTGCGCGGGCATGTCCTACAAGATGGATTATGTCAGCGAACCCGACCCTCGGGATGATGTCGTCGATGATCACGGGGTCAAGATCTACGTCGATCCCAAAGCCTCGCTGTTCCTGCTTGGCACTGTCATGGATTTCAAGACGTCCAAGCTGACATCGGGCTTTGTGTTTCAGAACCCGAATGAAGTGTCGGCGTGCGGCTGTGGCGAGAGTGTTCAGCTAGAACCCGCAGTCCAGAACGAAGCTGCAGCCCACTCCCATTAAGGGTGGATTCACCGGTCTGCTTAGATATTCCATAATCGAATTTTGATACACATGCCGGGGAGGACCCGTGGCTGCGCAGGCGCGCCCGGTAAACCCGGGAGGCGTGTGTGGAGTCGCACCAGGTACAATTCGGTCGTCGCGGCGTTTCTGCCAGCGCGTCGACCACGGACGAACAGCGAGATCACGGGGAAGGCTGGCATCAGCGCCTGACGCAGCGCCCGCATGACGTCGAAATGGCGGCGGTGCCATCGGCTGTTGTCAACAGGAGCAAGCTGAAGCTTGTCGTCATGAGCATCTTCATGGTGGGACTGATGGTTCTCACCGCTGGCGGTCGCCGTCACAGCAGTGATTTGCCCTACTGGCTGCGCCCGGGAGATCAATTGACGTTTGCCCATCTGGCAGCGCCGCTTGCGCTTGTGTCCGTCGTGATCTTGGTCTGGGTAGTGGTCACCTTGAGGCGACCTGTCGCTTTCGCGTTTTATCCAACCTATTTCGAGTATTTTCCGCTGATTGGCTGGAAAAGGACGGTCGCGTGGTCCGAAATTGCAGATATCCGGCCATCGTATTGGAGTAACAAGGGCGGCATCATCGTGGAACTCGACAGTGGGCGGAAGCTGCGCTGTCAGGCAAGCGGATTGGACTATTCACGTGCGGAATTGATCGTCATGCTGGAGGACCGACGCGGTGCCTCTTGCCTGGGGGGCATCATGCCGGCCAGTAGTTCTTTCGACGGTCAATATCTCTTCCCCGGTCATTAAAGCGGGAACTTTAAACCGACCGGGAAATCGTTTCCCGTGATGCGTTCGATCAACCAAAATGATTTGGCTTCATCGCTGGAGTATGTCAGTCACAATGTCCCAAGAACCAACGGGACCTATCGCCTTGGATCATTCCATACTTGCGCTTGTGGCATTCATCTTCACGTCGGCGATGACCCCCGGGCCGAACAACATCATGCTCATGACTTCGGGTGTCAATTTCGGATTCTGGCGGACCCTGCCGCATATGGCCGGGGTGTCGCTCGGGTTTCCCTTGATGGTTCTGCTGATCGGCGTGGGGTTCGGAACCACAATCCTTGCGATGCCATGGTTTCACGATGCCGTCAGTTTCATCGGAATTCCCTATCTCCTCTGGCTCTCATGGCACATTGCGTCGGCCGATACACGCCATGGGCTCGTCAAGCCGGGGGAACACGAGGGCATGGCCGCCAAAGGCGCAATCACGCGAGATGAGCCGCGTCCGATGACCTTTTTGGGTGCTTCGGCATTTCAATGGGTGAATGCGAAGGCTTGGGTCATGGCGATCGGCATGCTGGCCGTCTATGCCCCGACAGGCTATGGCGTCATGCAGGGCGTGGCCATCGTCGTTGCCATCAATCTGATTATAGCCATTTTCAGTTCAATCACGTGGACGGCTTTCGGATCAGCTCTTTCGACCTGGCTGAAGGATCCATTTCGGCTGCGTGTATTCAGCGTGGTGATGGCGTTGTTGCTTGTCGCCACGCTGTTGCCGCCGATCCTCGATCTCTGGAACCGGTATGCCTGAGCGTCAGTGCGCTCAGGCGACTTTCTCACTGTTGATGACGTCTGGATCATTTTCACTGCGCACGGTGTTGCGTCCACCGCGCTTGGCTGCGTAAAGCGCCTTGTCCGCGCGTGCGATGATTTCGGCGGGTGTATCACCTTCGTGCCAGGACGAGACGCCCAGTGAGATCGTGATTCGCCCCAGATTTTCGCCCGTTGAGCGCTTGACGAGTTCCTTCGTCATGACAGCGTTTCTGATCTGCTCGGCGACAATGTTGGCCGGGATGAGATCGGTATTCGGCAGAATGATCGCGAACTCTTCGCCGCCGTAACGGCAGGCGATATCCTTGCCCTTGATCGTCTGCTTCATGCTCAAGGCGACCAGACGCAAGACCTGATCACCGGTCTGGTGACCATAGGTATCGTTGAAGCGCTTGAAATGATCGATGTCGACCATCAACAAAGAGAAACTGTCGCCGGTTGCCACGGCTTCCCGCGTTGCCCGATTGATTGAATTGTCGAAATGCTTGCGGTTCGCCAGCGTGGTCAAGTCGTCGGTCAGGCTCTCGTATCGGACGGTCTCCAGGTTTTGCTGCAGATCGGCGATGTGCTGACGTGCCTCAGCCAATTGCTGCGCGAGGCGCTGATTGACCGAGTCAGCCTTTGACGTGGCTTCCGTCAGTCGATGCACGATGTTGCCAACGTCATCGGCGGAACCCGACTGCCTCAGATCAGATCGACTGCGCGTCAGGGCAGCACTGAAATCCTTGGTGGATGCTGCTGTTTCCGACAATAATGACATCGTATTGTCGATTTGATAGCCGATCTTGTCACTGATCGCTTCGATCTTCTCGCCGATACGGCCCTGACTGATGTGTTCGTCGAAAATCTCTTGCAGCTCTTGTGCTGTTATCGTCCCACGCAACTTCAGAATCGCGTCGACGGATTTATTCAGCGCCGGATTTGTTCCGGCGGAATACATATACATCAGCTCGTAATGGCGCGGATAAGGTGACAGGCCATTCCGCTTCAGCTGCTCGATTGTCGAAAGCGCTGTCGCCATGGTACGCTTGAAGTCACTTGGATCGCTCATAGGAACCCCGTTCGGATGCCCGTCACGATGCGGCATCCAGCATGCCGACCGTCAAAGCAAGTTATGCGGTTTACATATTATAAAAGCCTCAAATACCTAATATTCCTGTAACCACAAGTCAAAGCCGACCCTTGCAAGTAATCGTCTCAATTTCATTTAAAAATTGTAATATTTAGATATTCAAAGTACAAAAGATTTAAAAGATTTATATCAGATCTAATTAATTTAATATTATAATATTCGTATTGAGTAAAAAACATCGAAATAAGTCGAAAAAAAAGGAATACATGTAATATGTCAATTTAATGAAATAAGAGATGATATCAACGCAAAGAGGCAATTCAAAAATCTGCGAATAACAGAAAAAAATTATAAATCATCTATATTTTTTCAAATGTGAAAAAAATAATACATATGTAAAATTAGGCATTCAAAATTTATTTTAAAAATGCCAAAAACATCTACTGGCCTAATTCAAGTTTCTAACCGAGCAGTTCGTAAGCTTGGCGTGAATGCGACTTGAGGATTTCTATCCGTAAGTCTTCAAGTCGGACAATAATGTCTGAGTTGTGTCAATTTCAACAAACCAAAGCTGCAATGTACAGATTATTTGACAGAGTAAATTCAAACGGCCCGCGAACCTGGGGCTGGCAAGTGGCGCAATCAATCGCCGCGTCATGACCAGATCTACTATCCTGTTCTGAGGTGCGCTTCGCAAACAGACGCCGACGAGCGCGAACACGCGTGCAATGACTAACGCCATATCCGATTAAAGCACTGCAATAGCAGCAGTGCTTTCATGACACCGGCAACTGGATCTCCGCTTTATTACGAGGCAGATCGGATAGGCCGTGTTGGGCGCAACAGGAAGGCTGGCACATGATCACCAAGGCCGATAACGTCCGGTTCATGCCGGTCATGCCGAGGCGAGGCCGACCCGCGGTCATGTGATGGCTGCCGATCACCATATGCGGGGCGCTCTCTTTGCGGAGGACGGTCCTGCTTCGGTTGTGGCGCGGGCCTTGTTTGGGAGTCGCGCTGGGCCGGCTTTTCGCCCCGTGGCTCGCGACGTTCCTCGTTTGTGACACGCGACGGCGCTGCGGGGTCCGCGCGGCGCGGCTCCGGATTTCCGCCGGGATGCCGGGACTTGTTGCCCTTTGCACCCCTCTGGAATCCGTCCCTGTGCCCGCTGCCTGTCGAGGCCGAAACCGGTTCGCCCATCCACTCAATGGACTGATTGATCAATTTCTCGATGGCACCGAGATATTTGCTGTCAGCCGAGGTGACGATTGTGACTGCTGTACCAGTTCGACCTGCACGTCCGGTACGACCAATGCGATGCACATAGTCTTCAGAGTGGATCGGCACATCGAAGTTGAAGACATGGCTGACATCCGGGATATCAAGGCCACGTGCCGCCACGTCACTGGCCACGAGGATCTTGATCTTGTCGCCACGGAACCCGTCAAGCATCAGCATCCGGGCGCGTTGATCCATGTCGCCATGCAGGGCACCAACACTGAAGCCGTGCTTTTCCAGGCTCTTGTAGACGATCTGGACGTCGCGCTTGCGATTGCAGAAAATGATCGCGTTCTTTAGGTCGACGGCCCCGCGAATGAGTCCACGCAACACATCGCGCTTGTCATGAGCTTCGGAGCCACTGGCGATCAGTCGCTGCGTGACAGTTGTCGCCGTCGATGAGGCTTTGGCAACAGAGATCCGCGCGGGGTCGCGCAAGAACGTGTTTGCCAGCCGCTCGATTTCATTGGGCATGGTCGCCGAGAACATCAGCGTCTGCCGGCTCGGCGGGATCATCTTGCAGATGCGCTCGATATCCGGGATGAAGCCCATATCCAGCATGCGATCGGCTTCATCGATGACCAGAATTTCAACGCCGGTCAGAAGCAGGCGCCCGCGCTCGAAATGATCAAGCAAGCGGCCGGGTGTTGCGATCAGCACGTCAACGCCGCGATCCAGCTTCTTGTTCTGGTCGTCGAATGACACGCCGCCGATCAGCAAGGCAACGGTCAGGCGCTGGTTGAGGCTGTATTTGTTGAAGTTTTCCTCAACCTGAGCGGCCAGTTCCCGGGTTGGTTCCAGGATCAGCGTCCGCGGCATCCGCGCGCGTGCCCGGCCTTGCTCAAGCTTGGTCATCATCGGCAGAACGAATGACGCTGTCTTGCCGGTACCCGTCTGGGCTATGCCAACCACATCGCGATTTTCCAGAACGACTGGAATAGCTTGCGCCTGAATCGGCGTCGGTTCCGTGTATCCCGCTGCGGCAACAGCCGCTATGACTTTCTCGGATAGTCCTAATGTGTCGAAGCTCATCATGCCCGTCGGTGCGGAGCCCGGAAGTTCAATCGCTAGACGTCGGGGGAGCCGCTCAAAAAATGTTTCAATGCGAAAGACAAGCGCACCTTAAGATAAATGTATCAAAAGTCAACGTAAAAGATTGATGACACCCAGAAACACCGAAGCCAACGCCGACTGAAATGAGCTTGGCACTTGAACTTCTCAACGTTCTGATCGTGTGATTTCACCACAATTGCTGCATAGTTGCGGAAAAAGAGGGCGAATCCTGACATCTTCGACCCGTCGAAAGGTATTTGCTGGCCTGTTTAAATATCCAGGTCAGTCGCGAAGGCCGCACGTTCCTGAATGAAACTGAAGCGCGCCTCGGGTTTATTGCCCATTAACCGTTCCACCGAATCACGCGTGGATCCTTCGTCACCCTCGATGACTTCAACCCTCAGCAAGGTTCTGGTCTTCGGATCCATCGTCGTCTCTTTCAACTGGGCTGGCATCATTTCACCCAGTCCCTTGAACCGACCAATATCCGGCTTCTTGTTCTTGAAGGTCGTCGCCATCAGCTCGTCCTTGTGCGCATCGTCCCGGGCGTAGATCGTCTTGGCACCGAGCGTCATGCGATAGAGGGGAGGGACAGCGAGGAACAGATGCCCTTTCCGGATCAGGTCGGGCATCTCGCGGTAGAAATAGGTGATCAGCAGCGAGGCAATATGAGCGCCGTCAACGTCAGCGTCGGTCATGACAATGATCTTGTCGTACCGCAGTTCCTCGTCCCGATAGGTTTTGCCCGAACCGCAGCCGAGTGCCTGAGCGAGATCGGCGAGTTGCTGGTTTGCGACGAGCTTGTCACGCGTCGCATTGGCCACATTGAGGATCTTGCCACGCAACGGCAGGACGGCCTGGCTGCGACGATCGCGCGCCTGCTTCGCCGAGCCACCTGCCGAATCGCCTTCCACGATGAACAGCTCCGATCCCTGGCCAGCCGTGTCGGAGCAATCAGCCAGCTTGCCTGGCAGCCGCAGCTTGCGGGTCGCAGTCTTGCGCAGGACTTCCTTTTCCTGGCGACGCTTGAGTCGCTCGTCTGCCCGCTCGATTGACCATTCCAGCAGTCTTTGCGCATTCGCAGGCGATGCTGCGATCCAATGGTCGAAGGCGTCCTTGATGGCCGTGTCGACGATGCGTGTTGCCTCGCCGGTGGCCAATTTGTCCTTGGTCTGTCCGACAAATTCCGGTTCGCGGATAAAGACAGCCAGCATGGCTCCGGCGGTCGTCATGACGTCGTCAGCGGTCAAAATGGCTGCCCGCTTGTTGCCGACCAGATCGGCATAGGCGCGCAAACCGCGAAGAAGCGCGATCCTCAGTCCTTGCTCGTGTGTGCCGCCTTCGGGCGTTGGCACCGTATTGCAATAGGAACTGACGAACCCGTCGCCCGCGAACCAGGCGACTGCCCATTCGACCGCCCCATGACCGCTGGTCTTGAGGGTGCGGCCAGCAAAGAAGTCGTCGACGACGAGGCGTTCGTCCTTCAGGCGCTCGCTCAGAAAGTCCTTCAAACCGCCCGGAAACCTGAAAACAGCCTTGTCGGTGATGCCGCTATCGGCAGCAACCAGTTCGGGAGCACACGACCAACGGATTTCAACGCCTGCGAACAGGTAGGCCTTCGATCGTGCCATGCGGTAGATGCGCTCAGGCTTGAAGGCTGCGTCAGCGCCAAAAATCTGGGGATCGGGATGAAACCGGACGGTCGTACCGCGTCGGTTCATGGTTTCGCCTAGGTCTTCGATGGGGCCAAGCGGCAGTCCGCGTGAAAATCGCTGTCGATAAAGACGCCGATTCTTGGCAACCTCAACCGTCAGTTCATCCGACAATGC
Organism: uncultured Hyphomicrobiales bacterium; assembly: GCA_903930435.1. Lineage (GTDB taxonomy): Bacteria > Pseudomonadota > Alphaproteobacteria > Rhizobiales > Ancalomicrobiaceae > CAIYYN01. The sequence continues at coordinate 158,050 of CAIYYN010000061.1, forward strand.
ATTGACGACGGACACGCCGACACCATGCAGACCGCCGTAGGTTTCATAGGCCTTGCCATCAAACTTGCCGCCCGAATGCAGCATGGTCATGATGACTTCGAGCGCGGATTTGCCGGGATACTTCGGGTGTGGATCCACCGGTATGCCGCGACCGTTGTCCGTCACGCTCAATGTACCCGAAGCATCGAGATTGACTTCGATGAAGGTCGCATGACCTGCAACGGCTTCGTCCATTGCATTGTCGATGACTTCAGCGAACAGATGGTGCAGCGCCTTTTCGTCGGTGCCGCCGATATACATGCCCGGACGCCGACGGACCGGCTCCAATCCCTCGAGCACTTCAATATGGGAGGCGTCGTAATCGCTTTCACTGAGTGAACCGGCCTGAACTCTCGATTTGAGCGGCACGACCGCTTCCTGCTGGCGTAAGGGGTGCGTCGACTTCTCGGATACGGTGACGGTGGCCGACTTTCTGGCCGCATCGCCGCCATGACGGCCCCCCGAGGGGACCACCGCTTCATTCGAGATTGCAAACAAATCGACGGATTTGGCCATTGAGTTCCCTGAAAGTAATCCGGTCCAAGCTGATCCAATGCCATCTCTATAGCGATCGGGCACTTGGGCTTCGTGCCCGCATGCCTGTTCACCAGACTGTCGACTTTAGACACGAACCGATTCGCTGCTGATTATCGCATGAGACGACATCACGTGAGCTAGCCAAACAGCCATGTTCCTAATTTGTTCTTTAAAATAATGCGTGTCAATCGCCTTCTTCGGTGCATCGGAGGCCTTCAACTGAACGCGAGGCCACCGGCGCCAGGTCAGATATCAGCGACTCGTTCCACGGAAGACGTTCAGGAGGAACAACAACTGGGCAACACCCGTCGCCACGTTTCCGGCAAAGGTGACTTTTTCGCCCCAGGCAAAATCCGTAAATGTCTGGCCACCAATCGTTCCGGTGTAGGTCAGGTTAAGCGCCAGCGCGGCGCTGCCACCGATCAGGGCGATCAGACCAGCCAAGGCGATGATCAAATGCAAACCAGCTGAAAAGCTCATCCGGCTGCCAACAGTTTCAATGTATTCAGAGGTGGTTGAAATCGAACTGTAAAACAGTCCGGCCAGCATCATGCTGATCCAGCCGTACATGAGTGTTGTGTTGCCAACCGCAGATAGTTTCATATCTTGTTGATATTGCATATAAATTGTCAATGAAACTGCCGCAAGGCCGCACAGCGCGCCAAAACGCAAGAACAAATTCCCCGTCATCTAACTACTCCCGGTGCCCGTTCCGCCAGCTTGAATTCACAGATGGATCTTAACCATACGCATCCCGTCAATCCAGCGGAATATGCATTGAGTTTCAATATGCAGCTGTTGCCTGAGATGATCCTATTGAGCTCAGTTGATCATCTCGCCACGTGTCAGCTTGACGTGGCCGGGCAATCGAGGTCCGCTGGTCAGCTGCCAGAGGGTCATTTGCTCGCCAAAGGGCGTTTCAGCCGAGCAGCCGTCGATTGGCACGATCACATCATAGCCCCGGAAGACAGCTTCGCTGGCCGTGTAAAGGACCGCACCATTGGAGACGGTGCCGACCGTGATCACGGTCTTGATCCCGTGCTCTTTCAGGGTTTTGTCGAGGTCGGTATTCAGGAACTTGTCGGGACCGGACGAAAATACGGGGTCGGTCTCATTTGGCTTGATGCGTTGATCGATGCTGGCCGTGCTGGTCGCGCCACCGAGCGTGTAGACGACGAACATGCCCTTGGCGCGGGCCTTGTCGAGCAATGCCTTGACGGCCGGGATCGTTGCGACGCAACGCGGACGCTTTTCGGCATCGCAGGGCGGGCTGTTGAAGTCGAGCATCAGGAGAGCAGTTGTCTTGATGTCGGGGGTCACGGCTTCCAGTTTGGGTGCTGGCGGCGCGGTGACGCTGGCCCAGTCCGTGATGACATCTGCCGCGAGCGCATTGCCTGCCAACAGTGCACCGCCGATAAGTCCGGAGATAAACGTGAAGCGAAAGGTTTGCATCGTTCTTGCCTCTGGATGAGCCTGAGAGTGTCCGCGAGTTGGTCGCAACCCCGCGAACTCCTTATCACAATCCAGATTGTCGCACCTGAAACATGTTGGCAAACACATTCACAATGCTGGCATCGACGCATTGACCGGTCAGCCAGTGCGCCCCCGATTGATGAGACACGCGCCGGTTATCGCCGTGGCGATGAGGATGGGCACCAGGCAAATCGAGTTTCCCGCTGCCAGAAGCCCGGCGGCACCCGCCCAGGCAATACCGGTAAAGGTTTCGGCCAATGTTGCGAGCCGCGAGGAGCGCTGACGGCGTCGGAACTGGCTGCGTCGCGCCTGCGTGCGAAACCGGAACTGGATAATGGTTGCCGAGCCAACAGCCAGCCCTGAGAAGATCAAGCCAAAGAAGGCCGTCAGTGGTGCTCCAAGCCCGAGTGCCAGCAAAAAGGGGCCGCTGACCCAGGCAACGGCAAGCGCGACGGCCTCAATTTTCGCCCTTAAAGCAAGGTTATCGCGTATCGGGGCTGTCGTGATCAGGTCCGGTGCATCTTCGGCAGAGATAGCGAGCCAGGCAAGACCACCGGCCAACTGACCGGATGCCATCACGATAACGGGCACAAGGATCGCCAATGTACCCGCCTTATCGCCGAAATTCCGCCAGAGCAGAAGCGCGGGCGGGACAAGATAAAGAATCTGCATCAGGCTCTGCGACACGAGCCAGGGATCGCGCAGAATCAGCCGCAATTCCTTTTGCCGTAACGCTTTCGCGGGAGAATTCGCGCGACCGAACTGCGTCCGGCGCGTCGACACAGCCTTTTGTTCTGATATGCCAGCTGCCGTGACGACCATTTCCGCGAAGCCGTTCGACATCCGGTAAATTGTTGCAGCCAGTGCGGCGAAGGACGCCATCAGCAATAGAGAAATGGCGAGCGGATTGCCCATGGCGGCCTTGGCTGGCAGCCAGATCAGACTGGAGGGCTGAGGGAGCACGGCGAGGATCGTCGGGTCCGAAATCAGGGCAAGGCGGGACAGGGTGCCCGATTTCAGGATGGCGGGTACTTGCCCGCCGATCACGGCAGTCGCCCCCAGAACGGCACCGATCACCTGCGCCATCAGGCGCGTCCGCCTCGGGCCAATCCACCGAAACAACCCGCCGGTGATCAGCAACGCGAGCGTTTGCGATAGGGCAGAAAGCGCCAGCAACACGCAATAACCGCCGAGCCAGCCGATCCCATGGGCAAACGCCAACATGTCGATGAAGGGCAGGATCAGGAAGCCGACGAGGGACGCTGTCGCAATGGTCGTCGCCACCATGCGGACGGCGAACAATTTGCGTGATGAGGCCGGCGACGACAGGATCAGTTCAAGATCGCCACGCACGTAAAAGGCGCGGGTCACGGCTTCCATCGCCTGCGCAATCATCATTGTGAACAGGCTGACGATGGCAAGGCTTGCGACCAGCAAGGCAAAAGGCGATTCGGACTGGTTCACAAGCGCCTTGGCCGGAATGAGCGCAACAAATTCATAGGCGATACCGTGCAGGGCGATGACAATCAGCGCCGAGATGATCGCGACCTGAGTGGTCTTGCCGCGCGGGATCCAGTCGCGGAAGGCCAGGCGGATTTCGTGCTGGATGAACCAGCCCACGGTCGCCACATCAACCGTGTTGCGTCTGGCAACATGTTGATCGGACGAGGATGCTGCTCCGGAGAGTGTTGAGTCCGGGGGTGCCAGTGTCGTCACGCGGCATTCTCCGCAGGCCTTGCGCGATCACCGGCTTCCTGATTGACCAGATCAAGGAACACGTCCTCAAGGCTCGAAGAGGCCTTCCCGGCATGGGCGCGCAATTCGTCAAGCGTGCCTTCAGCAATCAGTCGACCGCCAGCGATGACACCGATCCGCTCGGCCATCCGTTCGGCGACCTCCAGGATATGGGTCGTCATGATGATGGTCACGCCAGCGCGGACGCGTTGCAAAAGTACGTCCTTGACGATGCGTGCAGATCCGGCGTCGAGGCCGGTCAGGGGCTCGTCAAGAATGATCAGGCGCGGGTCATGGACCAGTGCACCGGCCAGGGCCACCTTTTGCCGCATGCCTTTCGAGAAGCCTTCACAGCGCTGGTTGGCGTGGGCCGACAGTTCCAGCCAGTCGAGCAATTCATGCGCGCGATGCTCGGCGACGTCAGGCGGAATGCTCCACAGTCCAGCAACGAATTCGAGATATTCAATCGGGCTGAGCTTGTCATAGATCATCGGCTCGTCCGAAACCCAGGCCGTGATCCGTTTTGCCGCGACAGGATCAGCGAGCGCATCGATGCCGAAGATCGAGACTGCGCCTGCATCCGGTTTCAACAGGCCCGCAACCATGCGAAGCGTCGTTGTCTTGCCGGCACCGTTCGGACCAAGCAGGGCATAGAATTCGCCCGCGCGCACGGTGAGATCCAGATGATCAACGGCGGGGCGGTCGAAGGTCTTGACGAGGCCGCGTACTTCCAGTGCCGGGGGCGTTGCAGCCGAATCCGGGCGGTCAAGGTTGGTCAGCATGGGCAAGGCGATCCTTCGTCAATTCTCCGGATCAGTCTAATGCTCATGCGTTAAGGTGAGGCCAATAGATTACGTTAAGAGAATGTCTCATCAGCGATTTGGCGAGACCGGATGACGATGTCGCCTCATTCCAACGTGCATGCCGAATCCCTCATTAAAGCTCGGCCGTGACCCCATCTGTCGATTGGCGCTCGATGATGTGGCAGGCGAGTTCCACGCGGCGCGGCGGCAGTTTTACGCCACCGAGGTCTTCCAGCAAAAGTTCCAGTGAGGCGGTGCCGATGTCGCGCATCGGGATATGCACCGTCGTCAGGGGTGGATTGAAAAAGGCCGACTGGGGTAAATCATCCATGCCGATAATCGAGACGTCGCTGGGGACGTTGACGTTGCGTGCTGTCAGGCCTGCGGTCGCACCCACCGCGAGACTGTCGCTGGCCGCAAGAATGGCTGTAAAATCCAGCCCACGCTCGACAATCCGGGTCTGGATGGCCTGGGATGCCAGTTCGGGCAACCAGTCATCGACCTCGACAATATAGTCCGACATCCAATCGCCTGCGTGGCCCTTCATGGCATCCCGCCAGCCCTCAAGCCGATGCTCGATTGTCTGACGTCCCGGTCGCATCAGGAACAGAATACGCCGGTGGCCGAGTTGCATCAGATATTGCGTCGCCATCCGCGCTGCCGCCCGATTGCACGGCGCAACACTTGAGAGGCGCATGTAGGGATCTTCGCCGTTGACGAGCACGATCGGCTTGGTGGCAGCATTGGAAAGCGATAGTAGTTCTTCGTCATCCAGACTGAGGAAAAGGCAGCCAGCGATCGACGGGGAGTCATTGGCTTCCGCCAACACCTCCGACAGTTCCGACGGGCTGGCAATGGCGCGGGTCACGATCTCGACGCCAAGCACGCGGGACCGGGCGTTGATCCCGTCAAGTACCTGGAAGGTAAACTGGTTTCGGATATCGTTGACCATCGCCACACTACTGGCGACGAGCAGCACTTGTCGACCCGCAACCGATGTCGGGACGGCATAGTTCAATTCCTTTGCGGCTTCGATGATCTTCGCCCGCAGATCGGGATTCACACCCTTTCCGCCAGCCAGAGCGCGGGACGCAGTCGAAACCGACACGCCACACTTCGTGGCGAGGTCCTCCAGTCGAACGCGACGACTTGGTTTGCCCCGTTTACCGGGCATGGGTTTCTGCACGTGACGTTCCTTCCCTATCAACTAAGGATTTTCTGCAAAATGCAAAAAATTTTCAAATTGCGCAATAAGTTTGTATGTGGAAATTTTAGGCAACAAGAGATTGGGGAGTCATGTGATGCCGCCTTCGAGGACTGAGCTGGAAAATTGTCTGGGGCGTCTGGTTACGGGCATGACAAGCCTCAAGGCCGACGGTAGGTTCGACGAGCCGAATCTCGACGGCACCGCAGGCGATTACGTCAGCTTCAGCGCATGGGAATGGCCGCAGGGCGTTGGCCTCTATGGCCTTGTGCGGCTATGGGATTTCACGCGTGATCCCGCGCTTCTGGCCCAGATCGAGGCCTGGTACGAGCGTCATCTGGCCAAGGGCTTGCCCGTCCTCAACATCAACACGACCGCACCCATGCTGGCGCTCTCCGTCCTTTGGGCGCGGACACGCGATCCCCGCTGGGAGCCAGCGTTGAGGGATTGGGCGGATCGGGTGATCACCGAATGTCCGCGCACGCCGGGTGGCGGCTTCCAGCACAATGTTTCCGACAAGATCAACGACAATGAACTCTGGGACGATACGCTGTTCATGTCGGCACTGTTCCTGGCCAGCTACGGGCAAGCTGCGGGACGGAAAGACCTTGTCGACGAGGCCTTGCAACAATTCCTCGTGCACGCGCATTACCTCGCCGATACCGAAACCGGGCTCTGGTTCCATGGCTGGACGTTCGAGGGACGGCATAATTTTGCCCGCGCCCGCTGGGGGCGTGGCAATTCCTGGATCACGGTTAGCATCCTTGATCTCATGGATATGGCCGAGATTTCCGGCCCGATCCGGGCCTTCCTGCTCGGCATCCTGGAATCGCAGATCGAAACGCTGCTCAAGCTGCAATCAGCCGAGGGCGCCTGGCATACGCTGCTCGATGATCCGACGTCCTATCTCGAAATCTCTGCAACGGCGGGGATCGGTTATGGCCTGATGAAGGCCGCGCGTCTCGGTCTTGGACCGAAGGGCTGCCGCGAAGCGGGTCTGCGGGCGCTGGAGGCCGTCATCAAGCATATTGATGCGCGGGGTATGGTCGATCAGGTCTCCTATGGCACCCGGATGGGACATGACCTGCAATTCTACAAGGATATTCCGATCCATCCCACTGGTTATGGCCAGGCACTTGCGATCCTGTGCGTGACCGAGGGTCTGATCAATTCAGCCGACACGGAGGCAGTCGCATGACCATGCGCGTACTTTACGGCGCTTCGCCGCTTGATGTGAAAACCTATGACACAGCCCGCCTGCGCGCTGAATTCCTCATCGAGGGTCTGTTCAAGTCCGGTGAGATCGAATTCGTCTATACGCACGTTGACCGGATGATCGTCGGCGGCGCGGTTCCGACCACCCAGTCCCTGACCTTTGGCTCCGGCGAGGACGTCGGCACCGAGTATTTCTTTACCGCGCGCGAAATGGGCATTGCCAATCTTGGGCAGCCCGGCACGGTGACTGTCGATGGAACGCGCTACGCGCTGGCCAATCGCGATATCCTCTATGTGGGGCGCGGCGCGAAGGAGATCGTGCTGGCAAGCGATGACGCGTCATCTCCGGCGCGGTTTTACATGAACTCGGTCCCGGCTGGTGCCGATATCCCGCACCGGTTGATCACCCGGGCAGAGGCCAAGCCGCTCGACCTCGGCGGCGAGGCACGCGCCAACAAGCGGCAACTGCGCATGTACATTCACCCGGAAGTGTCACCGTCCTGCCTTCTGCTGATGGGCATCACCGATATGGCGCCCGGCAGCATCTGGAACACGATGCCGCCCCACCTGCACGAGCGGCGGATGGAAGCCTATGTTTATTTCGACCTCTCGGATGAAGATCGTGTCGTGCATCTGATGGGCCGCCCGGAGGAAACCCGGCATCTGATCGTTGCCAATGGCGACGCGGTTCTGTCGCCGGCGTGGTCGATCCATATGGGCGCAGCGACCGGACCCTATGCCTTCGTGTGGGGCATGACGGGTGAAAATCAGGCGTATAACGACGTGGCACCAGTTGCCGTGAAGGACTTGAAATGAGCACCAATTCCACGTCCACAGAACAGGTCTTGCGCCGTCCGCTGGCAGCGGGCGAACAAGTCACCTACTGGCATCTGGGTGCAACGGCGGAGGCCCGGTACGACGTGGCCGACCAGCCCATGCAGGGTGAGATGGACCCGTTCTTCTTTCTCACCAAGCACAAGAATTTCATCCCGCACGAATATCCGTGCCGGACGCAATTCATCTCCGAGTTCCGCGACAAGCGCCCGACACCGACCACGACCTACAGCCCGGCGCGGGTATGGATGCCGTTCGGCGCGCCCCGGGTTGATCTCTCCGGCTTCTGGTTCCGTCCGACACGGCTTGAAACCTGGGCCGTGACGACAATCGACGCCAAGTCGGCGGGCAAGGCCCAGTTCCGGCTGTCGACCTGCGGCGGTGCGATCCTGTTCGTCAATGGCCAAGAAGTCGGCTGGATGGCGCCCTATGGCCGCAATCTGGAAACGGGCAAGCTGTTTGACGTCGATCTGGTCGCAGGCGCGAACGAATTCCGCGTCTATTTCGATGATCTCGCCGAACGCGACGCGCGCTATTTCTTCAAGCTCGATCTCATCTCGGGTCCGACACTTGAACAGGCGCTGCCGGTGCCGGTTGCGGGCTCCATCGCCGCCAACATCGAAGCCATGCTCGACGACATGCGCTTTGAACATCCCTATTACGACAATGGTGAGGTCGCACTCATCACGGCGGCTCCGTTGCCAGTGGCGGCCGACGTGACCGTCGCCGTCGAGGGCGATTTCATGTCGATCGAAGCGCCGCGTGTGTTCAAGCTCGCTCTTGCCGCCGGTGCCAACCGGTTGCCGATTGCCGAGACCAACGATCTGCCCGCTGATTTCCGGCATTTCAAGGTATCGGTCCATGTGGGCGGGCTGACGGTTGTCCGCACCTTCGGCGTCGAAATCTCGCATCAGACCAAGCAGGGTGCAGCACCAGCAACGCTCGAAGCCCGGATCAGGGAAGCGCTTGATGCCGTCTCCGAGGAAGCCGAAGCCGACAGCGTTCGGGCGCTCGCGCGTCTGGCGACCGGTCGCATCGGGGCAGAAACAGACGCCATGCTCGAAGGCGTGTTGCCCGCGATCGAAGATTGCCACGACTGCGCTGACTTCATCCTCGTGCCGCTGCTCTGGTGCCGGATCGCCTATGCCGGATCGATTGCACCAGCGGTTGTTGCCCGCATGGACAAGGCCATCCTCACCTATCGCTACTGGATGGATGAGCGCGGCAATGACGTGCAATGGTATTTCTCCGAAAACCACGCGCTGCTCTTCCACACCGCCTGCTATCTCGCGGGCCATCTGCTGCCGGCAGAGACATTTGTCCGCTCCGGTCGCATCGGATCGGACCAGTCGGCGACGGGAGCCGCCCGCGTACGCGGCTGGCTCGATCACTTCGAGGACTGGGAGATGGCTGAGTTCAATTCGGCTCCCTATTTCCCGATCGATCTGAAGGGCCTGACGGCGCTCTATGCACTGGCGCCCGACGCCGATATCCGGGATCGCGCCGGAAAGGCGATTGTTCGCCTGGCCGAAGTCGTGGCCCGCTCGGCGCATCATGGCCAGATCACCGGTGCGCAGGGCCGCTCCTATGAGCACACGTTGCGCGCGGGTCGCTCGCTCGAACTGGCTGGCGTTGCGCGCATGTTGTGGGGAGTCGGGTCCTACGGCGACCGCTTCCACACGTTGCCGCAACTGGCGCTCTGCCTGCGCGACCATCATCTCTTCATTCCCGCTTCGCTCACCGATGTGGCGCGCTGGACGGCAGAGGGCGCACAGGAATGGGTCTTTGCGCAGGGACAGAACCGGATCGCCAAGCTCTATCACTACAAGAGCCGCTCGACCGCCATGGGCAGCGCCGCGCATTACCGCTGGAACGAATGGGGCTATCAGGAGACAGTTCTGCATCTGCGGATCGGCACCAACCCGGATGCGCAGGTCTGGATCAATCACCCCGGCGAAACCCTGCATTCCGGCTATGGTCGCCCGTCCTATTGGGGCGGCAGCGGCACCTTGCCGCGCGTGCATCAATATCGCGGCCTTTCGGTGCTGATCTTCAAATGCGCCGCCGAGCAGCCGGATTTCACGCACGCCTGGTTCCCGCAGTCGGTGTTTGATGCGGTCTCCGTCGAGGGCAATGTCGCCTTGGCGCAGAGTGGCGATGGCGTCGTGCTGTTGCAGACGAGCGGCCCGCTCGACCTCGTCAGCCATGGCCCGACGGCTGGCAACGAACTGCGTCTCGCCGGACATCAGGGCACCTGGATCGTCCGCACCGTCGAGGGCGGTGATATCGGTACGGCGAAGGCAGCGTTCTCGAAGCTGGCCCTGCAAGGGGACCCGGCAGGGGTCCTCACCATCGAGGACCCTGTCTACGGCATGATCACCATGCATCCCGATGGCCGGATCGAGGCGGAAGGGCGCGTGGTCGATCCGGCAAACTGGACCGTTCCCGGCACCGCGACCACCTTCGCGACGGTCTGAGGCCTGCCCGGGCAGATCGGCCCATCCATCGGATTTGTGCCGGACGCCTCACACTGCGTCCGCCAGCCACCACCAAGCGGGATATCGACCAGATGTTTGATGTACAGACAGTTTTCGGGCTGAAGGGTCAACGGGCGCTGGTCACGGGCGCGGCAGGCGGCATCGGGCAGGCGATTGCGGTTGCGCTTGCCGCAGCCGGGGCCGATGTCGCGATCACCTGGAACCGCGAGCCAGCCGATGAGACGCTTTCCCGCATCGCTGCCGCTGGTGCTCGCGGACACGCTGTCCAGTGCGATCTGGCGACACTCGATGCCGCCGGTGCCAATATGTTTGTCGAAACACTGGCCGCTGACTTCGGTCCCATCGATATTCTCGTCAACAATGCCGGGATCATCCGCCGCGCCAATGCGCTCGAACACGAGGAAGCCGACTGGCGCGCCGTCATGTCGACCAATCTCGATGCGGTCTGGTTCCTCAGCCAGGCTGCCGCCCGGCCAATGGTGGCGCGCGGCCATGGGCGCATCGTGACGGTGGCCTCGCTGCTCTCCTATCAGGGCGGCATCCGGGTGCCCGGCTATACAGCGTCCAAACATGCGGTTGCAGGGCTCGTCAAGGCGATGGCCAATGAACTCGCCGCCAAGGGCGTTTCGGTCAACGGCATCGCCCCCGGCTATATCAGCACCAACAATACCAAGGCGTTACGCGAAGATCCCGACCGTTCGCGCCAGATCCTCGAACGCATCCCCGCCGGACGCTGGGGCCAGCCCGACGACATCGCCGCCGCCGCCGTCTTCCTCGCCTCCAAAGCCGCAGAGTATGTGCACGGGCATATTATGGTCGTGGATGGCGGATGGATGGGGCGGTGAGGGTAAGAGGATGTCCACAATTAAAAATTGTAGCGAAACCTCGCGGGTCTTGCAATCTGAACTCGATTTTGTATATTTTTAATAACTGAAGGTTTGGAAATGGCCTGCTGTTGACATTCTCAGTTTATCACCACACGAAAGTGTGAATGATTCTTAAGTGGGGTCAAAATGTCCAGCATTCCTCAAACCTACACCATTTCGGATTTTATTGAGTGGAACCACAAGAAACAGCTAGTCCTCGCACCAGATTTTCAACGTGGCAATGTGTGGACACCGGCGGCAAAGGTATTTCTGATTGATACTATTCTTAATGACCTGCCGATGCCCCAAATTTTTTTTCGGACCAAGATCAATGCAGCGTCTCAAAGCACGATAAGAGAGGTCGTAGATGGTCAGCAGCGTCTTCGATCAATTCTGGAGTTCGCTTCCGGTAAAATGCGTTTAACGTTAAAGGCACCCAAGCATAAAGACAAGACGTATATTGATCTAGATTTGGAAGATCAAGAACGGTTCTTATCTTATAAGGTGCCTGTCGTTCAGCTTATTAACGCGAGCGATGCTGATGTTCTGGAGGTATTTGCTCGATTGAATTCTTATAGTGTTAAGATAACTCCAGCGGAATTGCGTCACGCCGAGTACTCAGAGCCTGTCAAGTGGGCGATTTATGAGGCTACACGTTACTGGTCAGTATTATGGGATAAGTATGGTGTTGTTACTATCCGCGATAGCGTTAGGCTCAAGAATACCTCGGTTGTAGCCGAAATGTTTATGATACTTGATACTGGATTTGATGATGCCGGGGAATTAAAGATTGATAATTACTACAAAGGTCGTAAAAGTAAAGATGAGGCATTTTTCCGTCCGCTTCGAGAAAAACTAGATATCATCGTATCGGATATCATAGAAAAATTGGGCAGCGATTTCGCGGATACGACCTTCTTCGATGCTCCTAATTTTTTAGCTCTATATGCTGCTATTGCGTATTTAAAAGGTTGGATGCCGGATTGTCGAGTTACAGATCAATTCGAAATTTATCCCCAAGCAATCGATTGGAACAAGGGGACGGAGGCTCTTTCATCGATAGCGCAAATCATTGAAGATAATGATAAAGATCAGAGATATGCAGATTTTGTTAGTGCGACTGCTAGTTCAACGCACCGGCTGAGTTCGCGCAAGGTGCGTTTTCGGACTCTTGTTGGAGCCTTAGCATATAATGCAACTTGAGAAGCATAGATGGCGGCTTAACCACCGTATTGACGCGCTTGGGGAGGTTCTCAAAGAGTATAGACTTGGTGACACGGTTGGAATTGATCAATTTAAAGTTGAAAGAGTGCTAATTCAGCTTCAGATCGAGTGGGAGCATTTTGTTCGTGCGGTAGTTCTTGATAGCGCCACTGGTCAATTTCGGTCGCGGTCCGGTCCTGTCGTGTCACGGTTGCCCGTTAGAGTGAAAAATAGAGAACATGCAAGTTTGATTTTATTATCAAAATATAAAAAACGCTCAATTGAACCTGATTGGTATCTGCCTTCAGAAGCCATCAGTGCCGCAGACAAGCTTTCGCTAAGTAACTATTCTCAAATCGCAATACAACTCGGGGTATCGCCTTGGGAACTGGAAGATTTAAGACATTTGAGAAATTTCATCGCCCATCGGTCTAATAGGGCCGCAAAAAGCGTCCGCAGCACAGGGTATATACCTAAATCTGAGCGGATCATTCCTTGTAAAATTTGTTTCGATTACACATTGGGCGGAATGCAGCGTTATGAAAGGTGGATTGAATTCATGAAAATTGTCGCTAATGGCATGGTTCAATAAATAATCGTTGATTTAATTCATGAGTAGTCTCAACGAGCTTCTCGAGTTAAATTCGAAGTCCTCTCATAACGGCCGGTATGCGATTTTTGGGATGTAATTCGCTTGCGACTTTCCGGGATGGTGCAGAGTTTAAATACCAAACCGGCCACGCTGGCGATATTTAGAATAGAAGTAGCTCAGAATTTGTCGTTCACCCCTGCGTCATCTCACTGATCTCTTCCGGGTGTTTTTCCAGCAATCGAAACAGGTTGATCACGGCGGGTGTCGGGATCACGCGGCCGGTTTCATAGCGGGAAAAGGCGTTGTGGCCACCGCCGGTCAGTCGGGAAGCTTCGGTCTGATTCAATTTCAGTTTCTTGCGGATGCGGCGCAATTCTCAGCCGATGGCCTTGCGTGCGGCGAGCACAAGCTGATCGCCTGCCGCAGCATAGCGGGCGGCGCTGTCGGCGTCATAGTCGATCTCGCCGCATTCCGGGCAACGAAAGCCGCCGAGGCCGTCGACGTCCACGGTTGCACCCTGATAGGCGACCTGATGCGTCTCATCCTTGAACGGCACCATCGCGGCCTTCGCCTCACAGGCAACGCAGATCAGTGGCATAATTTCAACTCCTTGAACGGTCCCTCAAACCTACGCTGCTTCCACCGAAGTCACGCTTGTGCGGATTTCGAGTGTCAAGCCGGCTGCGCTGGCGATATTGACAAGGGCATCAAGCGAGAATTTGGCAATCTTGCCGCGCATCAGGTCGTTGAGGCGGGGACGGGTCAAGCCGAGGCGTGCGGCGGCGATCTCTTGCGCGACGTTCCAACTGATTACCTGCTGGCGGATCGCGGACAGCAGGTCAGAACGAGCGGTCAGATTGGCCGCCTCGCATGGCGTATCGGCGAGCGCATCGAAACCATTGTCAAAGGTGTCAGCTTCCACGGTTGCACCTCTAGGTCGGTAAGACGCAACAATGACCGGCAAACCGGCGCATGGCAACAGGATAGACGTGCAATCGAAAAAATGGTGCCGGATGAGGGGATTGAACCCCCGACCTTCGGTTTACAAAACCGCTGCTCTACCGCTGAGCTAATCCGGCGCGGGCGTCTCGATAGCATGAGACGGGGACTGTGGGAAGACGGTTCCGTCTTGCAAATGTTGAAAAGCGCAAAACCCGGATTTTGGCGCAAATCCGGCGTCTTGCGAGCCGGGGGACGGGAAGGGCCACGCGCAGGCCGTCGCTTAGCGCGCAATCCGGCTCCCGTTCAGTCGAATCAGCCGCTGATCCCGAGCTTCTTGCCGATGATATAGAGCGAGAGCACGGCGGCATTGGAGACATTGAGCGACTTGATCTGGCCGGGCATGTCGACGCGGGCCAGCGCATCGCAGGCATCGCGGGTGACCGGGCGTAGGCCCTTGCCCTCGGCACCCAGCACCAGCACGGTCCGCTTGCCCGCCGATGTCTCTTCCAGCGGCAATGGACCGGCGCTGTCGAGGCCGATGATCGTGAAGCCTTCGCCCTTCAGTTCCAGCAGCGATTTGGCGAGATTGACGACCTCGATATGGGTCAAAAGATCCAGCGCGCCGGACGCGGCCTTGGCGAGCACGCCGGTCTCATCGGGGGAGTGGCGGGTCGTCGTCAGCAGGGCATCCGCGCCGAGCGCAACGGCGGAGCGGATGATCGCGCCGACATTATGCGGGTCGGTGACCTGATCCAGCGCCAGGATAAGACGGGCGCGGCCAAGCTGCGACATGGAGACCGGCTCAAGGGTCTCCGTCTCCACGAGCACGCCCTGATGCACGGCATCTTCGCCAACGCGCTGGTTGATCCAGCGGACCGTGACTTCCTCTGGCTCGACGGGGAACTGGATGCCGCGTTCCTCAAGCCGGGCGCGGGCGTTGCGGGTCGCGTAGATTGCATGCACCCGGCGGCGCGGATTTGACAGAGCGAGTTCGACAGTGTGCATGCCATAAAGGAACACACGGCCTTCCGGCGCGCCTGTGCCGGGGCGACCGCGATGTCGCTGCATGATTTTGGGTGTCGACGGGCGCTTGCCGGGTCTAGCAAAGCGGGGCGCGTCATCTCTGGGCCGGTCCTTGCCGGTGGGGCGATCATTTTCCATGCGTACGCTCATAGCGCGGAATTCGGTTTCAGGCCACGAAATTTGGCCTTCGTGCACCGAATGGCCGCACAGGCGGCACCATCGGATGACAAAAGCATGACCAAAAAGGTGAAAATTTCGTTAACCGGTTGATCTGAGGAGATATTCGGATAGTATGCCGCGCTCTTGCGACGAATTGGCGATCAAGACCTCGGTTAAGTGCCAGATCATTGGGCGAACAAACGGCTGTTCTTCTGATGGCTGTCATGGTCAAACGCCAGTCAAAAAAACGGGAAACGTTCAATGAAGTACGTCCTGCTGCTGATACCCTGCATCCTGGCGATATGGGTGCCCCTGTTCAACAGAGTCGAGCCGACTTTGTTCGATATCCCCTTTTTCTACTGGTATCTGCTTTGCCTGATCCCGGTGTCGTCCATTTTCATCTGGCTGGCATCGAAGGTTGAAGGGAGCGACGCATGATTGACCATCTCAACTGGACCGCGACGGCGGTATTCGTCGGCTTCTTTGCGCTCGTGACGATCATGGGTTTCTATGCTGCGCGCTGGAAGTCGGGCAATCTCGACGAATTGCATGAATGGGGTCTCGGCGGCCGCCGGTTCGGCGCCTGGATCACCTGGTTCCTGCTCGGTGGTGACCTCTATACCGCGTACACGGTCATTGCAGTGCCGGCTGCCGTCTACGCAATCGGGTCCTATGGCTTCTTCGCGGTGCCTTATACGATCCTGATCTATCCCTTCATCTTCCTGACCATGCCACGCCTGTGGAATGTCGCGCACAAGAAGGGCTTCATCACCGGCGCCGACTTCGTGTTTGCCCGCTA
This sequence comes from uncultured Hyphomicrobiales bacterium, assembly GCA_903930435.1. Lineage (GTDB taxonomy): Bacteria > Pseudomonadota > Alphaproteobacteria > Rhizobiales > Ancalomicrobiaceae > CAIYYN01. Next base: position 173,971 of record CAIYYN010000061.1, read on the forward strand.
TGACAACAAGTGGCTGGAACTGGCCGTCGCCTTCACCGGCATCCTGGCGACCATGCCCTATATCGCGCTGCAGCTCGTCGGCATGGAAAAGGTCATCCAGGCCCTTGGGTTCCAGGGTGAAGGCCTTGTTGCGCATGTGCCCTTGACGATCGCCTTCGTCATTCTCGCCGTCTACACCTATTCGAGCGGCCTGCGCGCGCCAGCCATGATCGCCTTCGTCAAGGACATCATGATCTATATCTTCGTGATTGCCGCCGTGATCATCATCCCGGCCAAGCTCGGCGGATATGGCGCGATCTTCGATGTTGCCGCCAAGGACTTCGCGGGCAAACCGAATGCGGGTGTCACGCTGGGACAGGGTCAGATCTGGCCGTTCATCACCTTGGCCATCGGCTCTGCGATGGCGCTGTTCATGTATCCGCATTCGATGACGGGCGTGCTGGCGGCTTCAAGCCCGAAGGCGATCCGTCGCAACGCGATCACGCTTCCGGCCTATTCGGTGGTTCTGGGCCTGATCGCGCTGATGGGCTACATGGCGCATGCGGCTGGCATCAAGGTGGCCAATCCGCAGGACGCCATTCCGCAGCTGTTCCTGAAGATGTTCCCGGACTGGTTCGCGGGCTTCTGCTTTGCGGCCATCGCCATCGGCGCACTGGTCCCGGCGGC
>CAIYYN010000062.1 GCA_903930435.1 uncultured Hyphomicrobiales bacterium
CTATGTGTTCGCCGCCCTCGGCGGAGGCATCAACCGCAATCCCACATCCGCCGAACCCGCCAGCTTCGGAGCCGAGGCCTTCGGTCTTGGTACGCAAGTCTTCCTGGCCACTGCCCCCGGCGGACCGAAGATGACCCTCGCGCTCGAGGCCGCCCACTACACCAGCAGCGTCACCTCGCTCGCCGAAGGAAACCGCTTCTCCCTCGCACTCGCTTTCCAGTATTGAGACGCCCCCGTCAAGACGACGACAAATAATGGACCATCGGTAGGTCTGCGGATGGGTATCTTACGGACCCAATTCTTGATCTGGATCAATCTGTAAATCTACCATTACGACAATCTGGGTGGACACTTGCTGAGAGGTCCTCCAATGCGCATCCTGCTTCTGCATCCGAACTATCATTCAGGTGGAGCCGAAATTGCAGGAAATTGGCCACCTGCCTGGGTTGCCTACCTGGCGGGCGCGCTGAAGCAGGCTGGATATTCCGACTTGCGCTTCGTCGATGCCATGACGAACAACCTGTCGGATGATGACGTCCGTGCATTGATCGCAGCTGAAAAGCCCGATGTCGTTGGTGCAACCGCGATTACACCATCCATCTACAAGGCCGAGCGGCTGCTGGAAATCGTGCGCGAGGTCCACCCGGAAGCCGTGACCGTGCTGGGTGGCATCCATGCCACCTTCATGTACAGTCAGGTGCTCGCCGAAGCGCCCTACATCGACGTGATCGTGCGCGGCGAGGGCGAGCAGATTTTCGTCAACCTGATCAAGGCGATCGATTGCGGTAACTGGCCAGCGGCGCGCGCAACGATCGCCGGTATCGCCTATCGCGACGGCGACAAGGTGCTGGCGACGCCAGCCGCACCGACAATCAAGGATCTGGACAGCATTTCACCGGACTGGAGCGTGCTGCAGTGGGACAAATACATCTATATCCCGATGGGCAAGCGTGTTGCCATTCCGAATATGGCGCGTGGCTGCCCGTTCACCTGCAGCTTTTGTTCGCAATGGAAATTCTGGCGCGATTATCGCATCCGTGATCCCAAAAAGGTCGTTGACGAGATCGAGACCCTGATGCGGGATCATGACGTCGGGTTCTTCATTTTGGCCGACGAGGAACCCACCATCAACAAAAAGAAGTTTGTCGCGTTCTGCGAAGAGTTGATCCGGCGGGATCTGAAGATCCTCTGGGGCATCAACACCCGCGTCACCGATATCCTGCGCGATGAAGCCTTGCTGCCGCTCTACCGCAAGGCTGGCCTGATCCACGTGTCACTCGGCACCGAAGCGGCTGCCCAATTGAAGCTGGATCGGTTCAACAAGGAAACAACGGTCGCGCAGAACAAGAAGGCCATTCGGCTCCTGCGCGAGGCGGGGATTGTTGTCGAAGCGCAGTTTATCGTCGGACTGGAAAACGAGACGCGCGACACGCTCGAAGAAACCTACCGCATGGCGCAGGACTGGGCACCGGATCTGGCGAATTGGGCGATGTACACCCCGTGGCCATTTTCGGACCTGTTCCGGGACCTGGGCGACAAGGTGGAGATTTTCGACTACGAAAAATACAACTTCGTCACCCCGATCATGAAGCCCGACGCCATGGACCGCGGCGAACTGCTTGATGGCGTCATGAAGAACTATCGGCGCTTCTATATGCGTAAGGCTCTGTTCTCTTACCCGTGGGCGGGCAGCGGGGAACGGCGACGCTATCTGCTCGGCTGCCTGAAGGCTTTCCTCAAGTCCGGCTTCGAGCGCAAATTCTATGATCTGGGCCGCGTCAATTACTGGGGTCCCCAATCCAAGGGCAAGGTCGATTTCGGCTTCGATGCGACACGTCAACGGGCTGATCCGTCAAAGGTTGAGTGGAAGACCTCGCACAATCGCAAGCTCTCCGGACCTCAACAGGCAGAACTCATGGCGTGCGGCGGCGGCAAGGAGCAGATGACCGAGGATCGCGCAGCGGCTGAATAGGACCCGATACGCCATGCAGGCCATCGCTGATGCCACGACCCATCTAGCCGCGCCAGGTCGGACGGACGCTCGAGCCGACTCCGCAATGATCGGACCGAATGCCATCACGCGGATCGCTGAAGCAGTTGAGGCCGTGGAAGGCCGCAGTGCCGTCGTAGACCTGTTTCACTTGGCAGCGCTTGACGCCATGCTGGCGGAGCCTCCAACCACCATGGTGCCGGAAGGAGCCGTAACAGCGTTGCAACAGGCGCTCACCGCCAAGTTTGGCGCTGTGCGAGCCTCCACCTTATCGTGGATTGCGGGCCAGCGCACGGCTGACTACCTTCTCGCCCATCGTATCCCAAGGCGGGCCCAGGCACTGCTGGCCCGGTTGCCTGCAACTCTAGCGGCCCACCTGCTTCTGAAGGCTGTTCAGCGCCACGCCTGGACCTTCGCGGGATCTGGTCAATTCGAAGTTCACTATGGCCCACAGCTGACACTGACACTGCAGGGATGCCCGATCTGTCGCGGCCAGCGGGCATCCGCTCCGGTCTGTAGCTATTACGCAGGCACGTTTGAGCGCCTGTTCAGGCAGTTGGTGGACGCCAATGCGCGCTGCACCGAATTTGCCTGTGAAGCGCTCGGGGCCGAGAAATGCCAGTTCCGGCTCGTCTGGCACACCAGAAACGACAGCCGGCGAGCAGGCAAGGAGATCGCAACCAATGGCCTCAAGGCGGCCTCAATCCCCGGCAGCCCTTGAAAACCGGTCATCTGGCGGACGCCGTGTCGAAAGCAAAACGATGCCTTAGCCCATTTTTATATTGTTTGTCTTGCGCCCGATCCAATGGAATTGTTCGCTTTGATCGACCATTCCCCCTGCGATCTGGAGCATAAAGTCTGTGTCCGAATTTGATTATATCATCGTGGGTGCCGGATCGGCTGGCTGCGTGATCGCAGACAAATTGACGGCAGATGGCCGACATCGGGTTCTGGTTCTGGAGGCCGGCGGAAACGATCGCAAATTCTGGATCAAGACACCGATCGGTTATGGCAAGACCTTCCACGACCCCGCCGTCAACTGGCGCTTCAACTCGGAGCCGACCGACGGGCTGGATGGGCGGACAACCTATTGGCCGCGCGGCAAGGTAATCGGCGGGTCCAGTTCGATCAACGCCATGTGCTATATTCGCGGCCACAAGACGGACTATGACGACTGGGCAGCGGCTGGCAATCCCGGCTGGGGTTGGGATGACCTGGAGCCACTTTACCGGAGCTTTGAACGTCGCATTGACCGAGATGGCACAGTACGCGGAAACGGACCCCTGTGGGTATCTGACCGCGAGCCGGAGTATCATCCGGTCAAACGCTTTTTCTACGGCGCAGCGAAGGAACTCGGCCTGCCTGTCGACCGCGATATCGCAGCCGACAAGCCGGACAGTATCGCGCCCTATCATATCAATACGCGTGGCGGTTTGCGTTGCTCGGCGGCAGATGCCTTCCTGCGTCCCGCCATGCGGCGTCCAAATCTGAGTGTGAAGACTGACGTTCTCGTCGAACGGGTCGTGTTCGAGGGCAAGCGGGCGATCGGCGTTGATTACATTGAAGATGGCGTCAGCAAGCGCGCAACCGCGCGGGCCGAAGTGATCCTGTCAGCCGGGGCGGTCAATTCGCCAAAACTGCTGAAGCTCTCAGGGATCGGCCCGGCGGCAGAACTGAACGCGATGGGTATCCCGGTCGTTCATGCCAACGAAGGCGTCGGCAGCCATCTGCAGGACCATCTGGGGATCAGCTATTTCTTCCGAGCAACAGAGCCCACGATGAACAGCGTTCTGGGGACATGGCCGGGCCGGATTGCCGCCGGGCTTCGCTTCCTGTTGACGCGGAAGGGTGCGCTCAGCCTCAGTGTCAACCAGATCGGTGGCCTCGTCCGCACGGACCCCTCGCTCAACCGTCCGAACATCCAGCTCTATTTCAATCCGATGAGCTACTCGACGACCTACGCGGGGAAACGACCCTTGCTGAAGCCGGACCGCTGGCCGGGTTTCATCATCGGCTTCAATTCCTGCCGCCCGACCAGCCTTGGCCGCATCGAACTGGCGGGCACCGACCCACATCTGGCGCCGCGCATCCAGCCAAATTACCTGACGTCTAATCGCGACGTGGAAGATATCGTTGCCGGCGCGCGATTGATTGGGCGGATTCAGGAAACCGCCTCGATGCGGAAGCTCATTTCGGGTGATCCCGTGTTTGACGTCACCAAGGCAACCGACGATGAAATCGTTGCCGACTTCAAGAAGCGCAGCGGCAGCATCTATCACCCCTGCGGCACCTGCCGGATGGCACCGGAAGATGATCAGGGCGTGGTTGATCCGACCTTGCGCGTCTATGGCGTGGAAGGGCTGCGCGTCGCCGATGCCTCGATCTTCCCCAATATCACCTCGGCCAACACCAATGCGCCCTCGATCCTTGTCGGACACAAGGCCGCCCAGATCCTGACCTCGGGGAATTGAGGGAAACAGCCATGCCACGCATTGCCCGGCTTGAGACCTTTGCCAATGAATTCGTTTGTTTCGTGCGGCTGACGACGGATGAAGGTCAGGTCGGTTGGGGACAGACCTCGACCTATAACGCCGATATCACGGCGACGATCTTTCACCGGCAGGTGGCCCCCTGGGCGCTGGGCGCCGACGCGCTGGACATCGGTGCGCTCATCAGCCTGATCGAAGCCCGCGAACACAAATATCCGGGCAGTTATCGGTGCCGGGCGATGGCCGGTCTAGATACCGCCATGTGGGACCTGAAGGGCAAACTCGCTGGCAAGCCGGTCGTGGAACTGCTCGGCGGTCAAGCGCGCCGACTTCGCGCCTATGCGTCCTCCATGAAGCGCGACATCACGCCGGAAGAGGAAGCCGCGCGCCTCGTCCGGCTGCGCGATGAACAGGGCTTTGATGCCTTCAAATGGCGCGTGGCTGCCGAATGCGGCGGCGATGTCGATGAATGGCCGGGTCGCACCGAGGCGATCATTCCGACGGTTGCCCGCGCACTCGGACCCAGCGTCGCCAAGCTCGTTGATGCCAACAGCGGCTTTTCGCCAAAGCGCGCCATCGAGGTCGGTCGTCTGCTGGAAGCCGAAGGCATCTCGCATTATGAGGAACCCTGCCCCTACTGGAAACTGGAGCAGACCCGCGAAGTGACCGAGGCGCTTGATCTCGACGTGACCGGGGGCGAGCAGGACTGGGATCTGGCGACCTGGCAACGGATGATCGACATGCGCGCCGTCGACATCGTGCAGCCCGATGTCATGTACATGGGCGGACTGACCCGCACGCTCGAGGTCGTCAAGATGGCCGCTACCGCCGGATTGCCCTGCACGCCGCACAGCGCCAATCTCTCCCTCGTGACGATCTGCACGATGCATCTGCTCGGCGCGATCCCCAACGCCGGAAAATATCTCGAGTTTTCCATCGAAGGGCCAGATTACTATCCCTGGCAGGACGGCCTGTTTCTCGGCGATCCCTATGCGGTCGATGGCGGCACCATCCAGATCCCGCAAGGTCCCGGCTGGGGCGTCGAGATCAATCCGGAATGGCTCGAAACCGCGACCTACCAGAAGAGCGAAATCAGCCGGTAATATCGCCCAGAGTGCCGCAGATCCCGGGATCTGGGGCACTCTGTTGATCGGGCAATGGTCAACCCGCGACTGACAGCTTCACGATGTCGGCTGCACTCGCCAGCGTTTCGATCTGCCAGCAGGCGTCCATGGACTTGCGGATCGCCTGCGCGGACAGGATGCCATCGGCGAGATCGCTGAACTTGGTTTCCAGCATCGCGTCCGTCATCGGGACCTCGACGCTGCCAATCGCCTTTTCGATGTATTTGTGCAGCGAACGACCATCCTTCAGCACGATGGTCATGTCGACCTGAGCCGGTTCGACGCCGGGCGTGACGACCGGGTTCACCTTGGCCCGCAAGGCCACAATCGTCGGGTCGTTCACGGCGCGATTGCTGAACTGTTTTTCGCCGCCCGCCCCTTCGACAATGGCAACGGCGACCGCGTGATAGATGCTGAACTTGCCCTCCAGCCCCTCGCGTGGCGTCTTCTTGCCAGTCAGTTCCAGCACGAGCGGATGGACCTTGAGATCAATGTGATCAATCTGATCGGCCGTGAGGTGGAACTCGTTGCGTAGCTGAACGGCCGCATCGATGGAAGGATGCATCACGATGCCGCAGGCAAAGGGCTTGTAGGTATTGAGCGCGCTCTCGTAGCGCTTGCCGAGATCACTGACGATTTCGGTGTAATCCTGCTTGGTGCTGATCGTATTGGCCCAGCCGCGCTTGGCCTCGATCATCCCGTCCGAGGACGTGTAGTTCTTCGAGGCCAGGATCGCAGCGAAGATGCCATTGCTCGCGGCACGACCGGGGTTGAAGCTCTTGTTCATGGAGCCGAAGGATTCACGCAGGCCAACAGGCTGCGACGCCGCCAGACCGAGCGCCCAGGTCATCTGCTGCTCGTTCAGCTTCAGCAGCTTGCCCATGGCAGCTGCCGCACCAAACACACCAGCCGTGCCGGTGATGTGCCAGCCGACGTCATAGTGGTTGGGATAGACGGCATTGCCGATGCGGCATTCGACCTCGACGCCCAGCACCAGAGCATTCAGGAACTCCTTGCCCGACACCGGTTGCATCTCGGCATGGGCGAAGATTGCCGAAGCGACGGGTCCCGCCGGATGGATGATCGTCTTGAGATGCGTATCGTCATAGTCGAAGATGTGGCTGGAAACGCCATTGATGAAGGCGGCGTTCATGATGTCGAAGCGCTCATGCCGCCCGAACAGCGAGGCCTGCGGAGGGCCGGAAAACGGCCCGAGCGCGCTCGCTGCAATGTCGACCGTCTCGTGATGCGAGCCGCCGATGGCAACGCCCACCCAATTGAGGATGGTGCGCACGCCCTCCTTGCGGACATTGGCGGGCAGATCCTCGTATTTCGCGTTGACGATATAGCTGGCCAGTTTCCGCGTCACATCCTTCGGCGCTTCCGGCTTGGCGGCAGGAGCAGGTGCGGCGCTTTGCGCAAAGGCGCTGCCCGGCGCAGCGGCCAGCAACGGCAATCCGGCAGCAGTCTGCAACAGGGTGCGGCGATCAGTGATCGACATGGGTAGTCCTCCCGAGTGGTTTCTTTGATCTGGACGTCTCGTTCGGAGGGTACTTTGACCGGGATTGTGCGGGCAAGGCAAGACCCGATTTTGGGGTACAGGCCCGTCATGGACGACTTAGGTTGAAGCGTGAGTGTGATGGCGTCGGACCGTCATCCTTTTACCCGTCATTGCGAGCGCGAGCGAAGCAATCGAGACGTCGAACGCTGGCAGTCTGGATTGCTTCGCTCGCGCTCGCAATGACGGTGTCGCTGTGATTGACCAAACACCAGACAACGCTGCTGTCATCCCGGCGGATGCCGGGATCCAGCCCTGTTCCTCTGGCTTCCGACACAACGAGACGGCCTTGCACGCGCGCGATTGGCGTGATGGATCCCGGCATCCGCCTGGATGACAGGGGTTTTTCAATGGTTGAGGTTCGAATGATCCGATCAGACCTCGTTACACTTCGCCGGTACAATTTTCAGGACCGTTTGATCGATCGTCAAACTGATAATGCAATTGACCGAAACTCAGCCTCAACTGTCATCCCGGCGGATGCCGGGATCCAGCCTCGCGTGCCTGACCAACCACGACCTAGCATCAGGAATGCCAGCGGATGGATCCCGGCATCCGCCGGGATGACAGGTGGAAGCGGACATTCCAAGCTTGTTCACCGAAACTTGCGCATACGTATTTAACCCAAATCGCCTTTTTAAATTGACTTTAAGGCCGTGCAGTCTATCTCTCAGCTCATCATGACAGCCTTCACGCCGATAACGGCCGAAAAGACCCTTTTCGGCTATCGCAAACATTGGGCGCAGCGCTTTGGCGTGGCGCCGTTTCTACCAATGAGCCGCGAGGAGATGGATCTTCTCGGGTGGGATAGCTGTGACATCATCATCGTCACGGGTGACGCCTATGTCGATCACCCCTCGTTCGGCATGGCAATCATCGGGCGATTGCTGGAAGCGCAGGGTTTCCGCGTCGGCATCATTGCGCAGCCGGACTGGACATCGCCCGCCGCTTTCAAGGCGCTCGGCAAGCCGAACCTCTATTTCGGGGTGACCGGCGGCAACATGGATTCCATGGTCAATCGCTACACGTCGGACCGGCGTCTGCGGCACAATGACAATTACACACCCGGCGGCGCTGGCGGAAAGCGCCCGGACCGCGCAGTGCTCGTCTATTCGCAGCGCTGCAAGGAAGCCTACAAGGACGTGCCGATCGTGCTTGGCGGCATTGAATCCTCGCTGCGCCGCATCGCCCATTACGACTATTGGTCCGACAAGGTCCGCCGGTCGATCCTCGTCGATGCCAAGGCCGACATTCTTCTTTATGGCAATGCCGAGCGCGCCATTGTCGAGGTCACGCATCGCCTCGCCCGTGGCCAGTCTGCCGCCGAGATGGATGACGTGCGCGGCGTCGCGTTGCTGAAGCCAGCGGTTCCAGAGGGCTGGACCGAGGCCCATGCCGACGACATCGAGGCTGCCGACGAAGGCGCGCGTCAGGGCGGCGACAAGGTCGTGATCCGCCTGCCGGCTTACGAGCAGGTGATCGAAGACTCTGAACTTTACGCCCGCGCCTCCCGCGTCCTGCATCGCGAAAGCAATCCCGGCAACGCCCGTCCGCTGGTCCAGCGCCACGGCGACCGCGAACTTTGGGTAACTGCGCCGCCGATCCCGTTGACGACGCCCGAGATTGACCGCGTCTACGAGCTGCCCTATGCACGCGGCCCCCATCCCTCTTACGGCGACGAGAAAATCCCGGCCTGGGAAATGATCAAGACCTCGGTCACGATCATGCGCGGGTGCTTCGGTGGCTGTTCGTTCTGCTCCATCACCGAGCACGAAGGCCGCATCATCCAGAACCGCAGTCATGAGTCCGTGGTGCGCGAGATCGCCGAGATCCGCGACAAGACCGAAGGCTTCACGGGCATCATTTCCGATATCGGTGGACCCACCGCGAATATGTACCGGATGGCCTGCAAGGACCCGCGCACGGAGGCGCTCTGCCGTCGTCCGTCCTGCGTGTTCCCCGGCATCTGCCCGAACCTGAACACGAGCCACGACAGCCTGATCGAGCTTTACAAGAAGGCCCGCTCCGTCCCCGGCATCAAGAAGGTCATGGTCGCCTCGGGCGTGCGTTATGATCTCGCTGTCGAAAGCCCTGCCTATGTGCAGGAACTGGTCGAGCATCATGTCGGCGGCTATCTGAAGATCGCACCGGAGCACACCGAAGGCGGTCCGCTCGACAAGATGATGAAGCCGGGCATCGGCACCTATGATGCCTTCAAGAAGATGTTCGACAAGGCCGTGGAAAAGGCAGGCAAGAAGTACTTCCTGATCCCCTATTTCATCGCGGCGCATCCCGGCACGACGGACGAGGACATGATGAACCTCGCCATCTGGCTGAAGAAGAACGGCTACCGCGCCGATCAGGTCCAGACCTTCCTGCCCTCGCCGATGGCACTGGCTACCGCCATGTATCACTCCGGCAAGAACCCGCTGAAGCCCGTCCGGCGCGGCGGCAGCCAGGACGTCGAAACCGTCAAGGGTCTGCGGCAGCGTCGTCTGCACAAGGCATTCCTGCGCTATCACGACGCCGAAAACTGGCCATTGCTCCGCGAAGCCTTGAAGGAAATGGGCCGCTCCGACCTCATCGGCAACGGCAAGCACCACCTCATCCCGAACTTCCAGCCTGCCGGAACCGGTCTCTCGGGCGGCGAAGGCAAGCGCCTCGGCAAGAAAAAGGGCGGCCAGATGTTCACGACCCAAGGTGTGCGCAAGACGCTGAGGCCAAAGGTCAAGGGGTGAGCTAAGGCGCGCGTTTCAACGGCGCTTGGCCTGTTGTCCCGGCTTTCCTCCGTCATTGCGAGGAGCGTAGCGACGCGGCAATCCAGCGACGACACGTGGCAGTCTGGATTGCTTCGCTCCCGCTCGCAATGACGATCAGGGCGGGTTGGTTTCAATCAAACGCGCTTTACTCTCCCTTTGCACTGATCGTGAATCCGGTTACAGTGCCTCGCTTCCCATCGGTCAAAGAGGAAGCATCCCCCATGCATTTATGTGTTTTTTGCGGGTCAAACCCCGGACGGCTCCCTGTTTACCGCGAGGCGGCGGTGGCGCTTGGGACGGCGCTGGCGGAGAGCGGTGTCGGGCTTGTCTATGGCGGCGCGTCGGTGGGGCTGATGGGCGCGGTGGCAGATGCGGCGCTGGCGGCGGGCGGCGAGGTGATCGGCGTGATCCCGCAATCGCTCGCCGACAAGGAACTGGCGCACAAGGGCCTGACAGAACAGCACGTCACACAATCCATGCATGAGCGCAAGGCGCTGATGGCCGAGCTGTCAGACGGATTTATCGCGCTCCCCGGCGGCGCAGGCACGCTGGAGGAAGTGTTCGAGGTCTGGACCTGGGCGCAACTGGGCTTCCACAAAAAGGGTTGCGGCCTCCTGAACATCGCGGGCTACTACGATCAGCTCGTCGGATTTCTGGATCACGTCGCGGGCGAACAGTTCATGAAGACCGCCCATCGCGACATGCTGATCGTCGAGACCGACCCGAACCGCATGATCGAGCGGATGCAGACCTATGAGGCACCGGTCGTGACCAAATGGATCGGGCGTGGTGAAAACTGATGGGATAAATGCGCATTTCCTGATGCGGATCGCGGGCGCTTGACGCGCGGGGCAGTCACCGGCAAGGAGAAGCAACGCGGAGACAAGATCCCATGCTCAAGCCGATTCCCCCGAAGGCCCCTGCCCTCATCACTGGCGGCTCATCGGGTATCGGGCTTGCCATGGCCCAGCAACTGGTGACCGAAGGTCGGCCCGTGACCATCACCGGGCGGGATCGAAACAAGCTTGTCGAGGCCGAAGCCTTGCTGCGATCCATCCGGCCAAAGGCCAGCGTTCTCGCCATCCGCGGCGATGTGATTGAACCCGTCGATATTCAACGGGCTGTCTCCACCACCGTTGACGAATTCGGACCGCTTGGCCTCGCGATTGCCAATGCGGGCGTCGCGCGACCCGGCCATTTCATTGATCAGCCGATCGAAGACCATCTGACACAGATGTGGACCAATTACTTCGGCAGCCTGCATCTGGCACGCAGCGCGACACCGGCGTTTGGTCCAGGTGGGCGGCTGGTGTTCATCTCGTCGGGTGCGGCGCTGATCGGCATTCACGGCTATTCCGCCTATGCGCCGTCCAAATTCGCCGTCAGGGGCCTCGCAGAGGTCTTGCGTGTCGAGTTGGCCGCTCGCGGGATTTCGGTGACGGTCGCCTTTCCACCCGACACCGATACGCCGCAACTGACGCAGGAAGCCGAGACAAAGCCCGCGTCAACCAAGCGGTTCACCGAGGGGTCCGGCGTCTTTTCAGCGGAAGTCGTTGCCCGCGATATTCTGGCGGCAGCCATGAAGGGCCAGTTTCAGGTGACGACGGGCACGTCGGTCAAGATCCTGATGTGGGTGCAGGACCTGCTCGGCCCATACTTGCGCTGGGAACAGCGCCGCGCCATTGCGGCTGAGGCCAGGACCAAGCGCTAGGCGACCTGGCTGTTTGCGACTGACGTCGTCAGCCGGCGCGGCAGTTCAAAACTCACCGTCGTGCCGTGGCCTTGCGTTGAGGCAATCGACATGCGGCCGCCGTGAAGCTCGATCAGCGAGCGCGCAATCGCCAGTCCCAGCCCCGAGCCGCGATGCGTCTTGGTGAACTGGTTGGCGACCTGCACGAACGGGCGACCCAGTTGACTGATCTGATCACGCGGAATGCCAATCCCTGTATCGGAGATGGCTACCCGGATCTTGTCTCCGGCCACCGACGCCGATAGCCTGACCGAACCTCGTTCCGGCGTGAATTTGACAGCGTTTGACAGGAGATTGAGGACAATCTGCTTGAGCGCCCGCCGGTCAGCCCGCAGCCGGATGTCACCATCGCAGTCAACGACGACATCAAGATGCTTTTCATCGGCCTGGAAGCTCAGGACACGCCGGGATTCCGTGAGAATCTCGCCCAGATCCATCTCGGCGATCGTCAGCTCAAGTCGCCCTGCCTCGATCTTTGACATGTCGAGAATATCATTGATGACGTTCAGCAGGAAATTGCCGCTGTCGAGGATATCCTGGCCATATTCGCGATATTTCTCAGGGCCAAAATAACCGGAACACATGATTTCGGAAAAGCCGATGATGGCGTTCAGCGGCGTGCGCAACTCGTGTGAAATATTGGCGAGGAAATCGGACTTGATCTTGTTGGCTTCTTCGGCCCGGATTTTCTCTTCGTTGTATTTCTCGGCCATGTCGACGAATTTTTGCGTCTGGGTCAGTGCCTCATGTCGGGACTGGCGCAGGTCGGCGATGGTCCCGATCAGGCGCTTTTCGCTGTCGAGCAACCGCTCCTCGTGCAGCTTCAGTTCGGTGATATCTGTGCCAACCGAGACATAGCCACCGTCCTTGGTGCGCCGTTCATTGATCTGCAGCCAGCGGCCATCATCGATCTGTGCCTCATAGGTCCGCGCGCCGGTTTCATGCGCATCCGATCCGTCGACGGGCAACGGCGTCCGGATCGTCGGCTGACGCGCTGCCCGCATGACATCGACATAGGCGGTGGATGGACGAATATCCTGATCCGACAGATTGTGCAGCTGCTGGTATTTGGAGTTGCACATTACAAGCCGATTGTCGGCATCCCAGAGCACAAAGGCTTCCGATATTGTCTCGATCGCATCGCGAAGGCGCAGGTCCGCCGTCGCGCTCATGTCGGCAAGCGCCTTGTGCTCGGTGATGTCTGCCGCTGTGCCGATCAGGTGCCGGGAGCCCGTATCTGCGCGCTCGACGACCTCTGCGCGGACACGAAACCACAGCCAGAGACCATCAGAGCGGCGCATCCGAAAGACCTGGTCGAGGGTGCCGATCTCGCCGGTCACCATCTTGTTGGCCAGAGCCGCAAAATCAATATCATCGGGATGCACGAGATCCGCCAATTGACCGAAGCCGAGGATCCCATCCTCTGGCGGCAAGCCCAGCATTTCGAAAATGGCCGAGGCCCAGAAAATCCGCCCGCGCGCCAGATCCCAGTCCCACAATCCGCAGCGACCGCGCTTGAACGCGGTTTCCGACCGGGCGACCGTATCCGCGTGCAGTTCATCTGCCTCGGCCGCCCGCGCGACCTGTGCGAAATAGGCGTACGTCATGACGAGCAGAACCGCTGCGGTCGCCACAAACAAGCTGACGGAGCTGCGCACGGCAGAACGCCATTGCGCAAGCGTTGCGTCTTTTGTCTGGAGGACGGCAACCGAATTCAACAGGTGCGGGCTGCCGCTGCGATGCTGAAGACTGGCAACGGCGACCAAAGCATCAGCGCCGGTTGAGAGCGTCACACTGGTCGCCTTGTGGCGTTGCCCCAGTCTGGCAATGTAGTCCGCCCCCAGAAACGAAGCCAGCGGGCGCGTCTCGATCGTTGGCGTCATGGGTGCCGACGCCAGCACAACACCGTCGGTGCCCGCGACAAGGACCGTGCGCCCGGGAACCGACGCCTGATCCGGCAAGAGGTCGTTGAGCACCATCCGCAGAATTTCGGTCGGATTATCCGAGGGATAGCGTGTCTCGGCGTCAGCCAGGCCCGAGGAGAGTGCCGTCGCGACAAGCGCGATCTCAGCCCCTGCCGCTTCCTCAACGCTCTGGCGTTGTTCCAGCAAGCTGGCCGCCCGCGTGATCGCCAGCATCGTGATGAAGCCAACGATGAGAACGGGGATGGATCGCCGGATATAGGGCTCAAGCCGCAGAAAGCGGCGATAGGCCGGAGCAGCCAGAAACCGGACATGCCCGCTCAGCTTCGGGTCATCTGCCGACTGGGCGATGTGGGCAAGCCGTGCCAGGCGTGACCATATCGACGTCGTGACGGGTGCAGCCGTTGGCCGCGCCATGCGCTTCCTTGCTCCGGACATGTTGGGTTACGTCGTCCAAGCAACTGACTCACAATGCCGAATCGACAAAGGGAGTTTGATGCGAGATGGGCACGCTTGTCCAGACTTGAGCGCGGAAATTGCAGAATTCCCGATTTTGGCCCACTGCCAACGGACCCGGTGTGGATAAGCCGGGGGCGGACCAGTGCGCCCGGCCCGAGCTTAACTCAGGCAACGCGTCACGATATCCGCGACATCGGTAGACAGGTTTTTGTGCGCGGCAACCGACCGCAGCGCCATCTCGGCGTGGCCGCGTCGACCCGGCTCCAGCGCCCGCCAGGACCGGAATGCTGACAAGAGCCGCGAGGCGACTTGCGGGTTACGCGCATCCATCTGCAGGCCCCAATCGGCGACGAACCGATAGCCTTCGCCATCGGCGCGGTTGAATTGCGACTGGTTGCCCACCGCGAAAGAGGCGAGCAGCGCCCGAAACCGGTTGGGATTGGCGAGCGTGAAGGCCGGGTGGCGCGTCAACGTCCTGATCCGGTCGAGCGCATCGGGGACGGGGGCCAGTGCCTGCACCATGAACCATTTGTCGATGACCAGTGAATCCCCTTCAAAGCGCTGGTAGAAGTCGGCCAGCGCAGCCTCCGCACCCGGCGCATCATTGCTGACCAGGATCGACAGGGCGGCCATGCGGTCCGTCATGTTGTCGGCCTTGGCGTAATGCGCAACGACCCGATCCAGATCGCCGGCAAGGGCAACGTAATCGAGCGCAACATTGGCAAGCGCCCTGCGCCCGGCAGCAGCTGCATCCGGCGTGAAGGGACGATCATCCGTCAGCGCGTCCAGGAGATCGGCAAAAATCGTCCGGCATCCATCGGCAATAGCCTTGCGTATGTCGTCGCGGGCCCGATGAACCGCGTCAGGATCGACCTCCGACCCGATCTCGCGGGCGATATCGGTCTCGCCGGGCAAGGTGAGCACAAGTGCGCGAAAGGCATGATCGAGGCGTTCGTCCGACGCCGTAGTGCCAAGGGCCTTGATGAGGTGTGCGTCAGGCGTTGAGGTGCGACCCGCCCGAATGGCCTCGGTAGCCGCGACGAGACCCGACGTTGCCACAGTCTGGGCGGATTGCCAGCGATTGAAGGGATCGCTGTCATGGCCAAGCAGAAAAAGATGATCTTCCCGCGTCAGATCGGTCTCAAGCCTGACGGGCGCCGAAAACCCCCGCAACACGGACAGGACAGGCTGACGGTCGATGCCTGTCAGCGTGATCTCGTGGATGGGTTTCGACAGCACGAGCATGAGCGTGCTCGTTCCCTTCGACGTCGGCGCAAGTTCGGCACCTGAAATGCTCGCAGGCGTGAGATCGCGGCCATCGGGACCAACCAGCCCGAGCGCGACCGGAATGACAAACGGTTGCTTGGATGGCTGTCCGGGCGTTGGCGGACAGGATTGCTCGATGGTGATCGTGAGCGTCTTGTCCTCTTCGACGTAGCGATGCCGGACGGTCAGCTGCGGGGTGCCGGATTGATGGTACCAGAGCATGAAATGCTGCAACGAGCGGCCAATCGTGTCCTCAAAGCAGCGCACGAAATCTTCCATCGTCGCGGCATGGCCATCGTGACGATCAAAATACAGCGTCAGGCCTTCGGCAAACGCCTCCGGGCCGATCAGGCACTTCAGCATCCGGATGATCTCAGCACCCTTCTCATAGACGGTGGCCGTATAAAAGTTATTGATTTCGCTGTATTTTGTCGGACGAACCGGATGAGCCAGCGGCCCGGCATCTTCGGGAAACTGATGGCTTTTGAGAAGCCGCACATCCGAGATTCGCTTGACGCTACGCGAGCGCTGGTCAGACGAGAACTCCTGATCCCGAAAGACCGTCAGACCTTCTTTCAGGCACAGCTGAAACCAGTCGCGGCAGGTAATCCGATTGCCGGTCCAGTTATGGAAATATTCATGCGCGATGACTGCCTCGATTTGCGCGAAGTCCGTATCTGTTGCCGTTTCAGGTTCGGCCAGCACGTATTTGTCGTTGAAGATATTGAGGCCCTTGTTCTCCATGGCACCCATGTTGAAATCGGACACGGCCACAATCATGAAGATATCGAGATCATACTCGCGGCCAAAGGCAGTCTCGTCCCAGGCCATCGATCGCTTGAGGCAATCCATGGCATAATCAGCCCGGGTTTCCAGACCGCGCTCGACATAGATCTCCAAGGCGACCGTGCGTCCGCTCATCGTGACGAACTGGTCCGTGACCCGCGCCAGATCGCCTGCGACGAGAGCGAACAGATAGGAAGGTTTAGGGAAAGGATCGTGCCAGACGGCGTAATGCCGTGACGTGCCGTCCACATCGCCGGACCGGATCAGATTGCCATTGGCGAGCAGATAGGGCGCGGTCGTCTTTTCGGCCTCGATACGCGTTGTGTAGATCGCCAGAACGTCTGGCCGATCGAGGAAATAGGTAATCCGCCGGAACCCTTCGGCCTCGCATTGCGTGCAATAATTACCCGATGAGAGATAAAGCCCCATCAGCTTGGTATTCGCCTCGGGCGCGAGGCTGGTTGTGATCGTCAGTGTAAATGGCGTTGTCGGCGGACTGAGAAGGGTCAGTTCATCGGGGCTGGCGCGGAAATCATCTGGCCGCACCACGACGCCGTCGATCTCGACTGAGATCAGGTCCAGTTCATCGCCCGCAAGCGTCAAGGCAGTGGACGGCGGCACATTGGCTCGACGCTCGATCGCCATATTGGCAATCACGCGCGTGTCACGCGGATCCAGCCGGATGTCGAGCGAAACCGTTGAGATGAGGTAATCAGTCGGGCGATAGTCTTCGAGACGGACTTCGGCAGTTCTCGGCACTGTCGGGTTTGCAGCAAGACTATCCAAGGCCCAGTGCCTCCGCTGTTGGGAACGCGTCAAGCGGTGTCGCGTTCCTCTGATCTGATCTTTGCTGGTTCTAATCCGTTTTTTCCCGGAGCGAAATCAGGAATCAACGGCATGTCAGCTCTGTCGCAGGCAAGACCTTGCCTGCGGACGCTCGCCGGTTTCGTGAGATGGCTTAATTCGCGCTCTGTTGCAACTTCGTGCGCGCGAAATCCTGAGCCAGCTTGTCTGCGCTCGTGAGGGCCGGAGCATTGACCGCTGCAACATAATCCTTGTGGGCGAGCGCCAGATCCTTGCGCGCCTCGTAAACCAGACCGCGCTTGGCATGCGCCACGACGTTGTCAGGTTCCAGCCGAATGGCATAGGAGAAGTCTTCCAGCGCGCGATCAAGATTGCCCGACTTCATGAGCGCATCGGCGCGGTCAATCCGGGCATCGAGCCGGTTAGGATCAATTGCCAGTGACCGTCCGAAGTCTTCGATGGCCCGCGAGCGGTCTCCGACGGAAAGGTAGGCCAATCCGCGTGAATACCAGAGCTGCGCACTGCGGGGATTGATGTCACTGATCCGCGTCAGATCGTCAATCGCCAGCGCATGTTTGCCTTGCTTGATGTGGGCATCCGCACGCGCCTCCAGGGCGATCACGCTGTTGTGGTCGCGCTCGAGCGCCTCTTCGGCTTCCTTGAGCGCACCATCGAGATCACCCGACGTTGCCAGGACAATGGCCCGATTGGCGTGAACCCGTGCGGGCCTCGACGAAATCGCCAGCGCTGCATCACAGTCGGACAGGGCCTCGTCGAGGCGTCCGGTTTCCCAGTAGAAAAAACACCGGTTGTTGAGGGCATTGAAATTGGAAGGTGCAATCTTGATGGCCTTGTCGGTGTCGGCGAGGGCCTTGTCGCGGTCACCCTTTGCGCGCCACAGCAGGCTGCGGGACACATAGACATCGGCACGCATGGGATCGACAAGCAGCGCCGCATCAAAATCCTTCAGCGCCTTGTCCAGTTCGTCATCCAGCACGTAAAGATCACCCCGGGCACCCAAGCTGTAGGCATCGCGCGGGTCCAGCTTGATGGCTTCCGAATAGTCTGAAATCGCACCCGTCCGGTCATGGCTTGATCGCCTGACATCGGCGCGCGTGATGAAGGCTGGTGCATGGTTGGGTTCAAGGCGAACATCCCGGTCACAGTCTGCCAAGGCGCGCTTGAACTCGGATTTGATGCCCAGCGCCCGACACCGGCCAATCAACGCCAATGTATTCTCCGTATTGAGTTCCAGGCTCCGGTTGAAGGCTTCGATCGCCTTATCGGTCTCGTTCTTCTGCAAGGCGATGGTGCCACGGATCGCGTAGGCCAGACCCACCGTGTGATCGAGGCGCAAAGCCTCTTCTGCGTCAAGGCTCGCCCGGGATGTATCCCCGCGCTCAAGGAAAGCAGCAGCGCGATGCGCTGTCATATGGGCCACGTCTCGTTCGCTTAATTGGCCCGAATTGATGGCCCGGGAACAGGCTGCGATCCTGTCATCGGGCGCATTCGTCGCTTTCCGGCAGTCAGACCGGATGTCCGCCGGACTGGGCTGACCCGTCATCGATGCATGGGACGGGCAGAGTGCCAAAATACCGACAACGAGCCATGAAGCCAGCCCATAGCCAACGATCGCAATCGACCTATTGCATGTGATTGCCTTGACCATCTGCATATCAAAACTCTTGGCACCAAGGCGTCATCGCGTAAAAATCGAATTGGCTCGGAGCACCGAACCCAAAACCATCGCACTGAAGCTAACGCAACCCGATACGGGTCTCAACCGCCAAGCGGCAGCGCGCGCAAATGTGATAAGCGCATTTCCCGACTTAATCCAGAATTGTAGAAAATTGATTCACACATTTAATTGGCAATGCCGTCACAAAACGAGTTTCAAACTGGCCTTGAGGATATGCCCCCTGGCGGTCCGTCGGTATTGCCTGCTGTCAGTTCCGGCTGAACGAAGAGCCGCTTCGGTTCCAGACCACCCCTCATTTGCAGCAAGGTGTCAGTCGCCTGATAGGCGAGTTTGTCGGCGCTCTGGCTGACAACAGTGATCCCAGGCTCGCAAGCACGCAACAACGGGCTGTCTTCAAGACAGATGATGGAGAGATCACGCCCTGCGGCAAGGCCTCGCGATTGCAACGACTGAAAGACGTCGAACGCCAGCTTGGCCGATTTGCAAACGAGTGCAGTTGGTGCAACAGGATGTTGCATCAGGTTTGCTGTCGTTGCCACACCAGCAGCGATTGTGTCGTCAACGGATAGTTCGACACCTTGGATACCGGATTCAAGGCAAGCTGCCCGGAAAGCCTCAAAACGATCGTCAGATGCGTCCGTTGCCTCGCTCTCGACGCAGGCAACAGCCCGGTGTCCAAAATCTCGAAGCCGCTGCACAGCCATCCGCATGGCTGCGCTGAAATCTGTCTCGACGGACATCACGGCGGTATCCCTGCTGCGGTCATGGCCGATCACAACGAACGGGAACCGGGTCTGGAGCAGATAGTCGATGCGTTCATCTGTCTGGCGCGGGCTTGAAACGATCATCCCGTCAACGCGCCGCCCCTCAACCAGTCGGCGATAATGCGACAATTCGTCGCAACCCGACGAGGCAGCCATCACCAGCAGATCCAGCGTCTCCCGCTCCAATCGAGACCAGATACCCCTGATATGCTGCAGAAAAATGGAGCTTGCGTCCGCACCCGGATCAGCGGGCACGACAAAGCCGATCGCATTTGCGCGCCCATTCTGGAGCCTGCGCGCCATCTCGTTCGGCACATACCCGATCCGTTTGGCCTCATCGACGATCTTCTGCCTGGTCTCCTCCGAGACGTCACTGTGCCCGGCCAATGCGCGCGATATCGTCGTAATGCTCAGGTTCAGGGCGGAAGCTATCCGTCGCAGTGACATGTCTACACCTTGCTATCCTTGCCAAAAAGACCCAAAATCAGTACGATTACAAGCTAAGGATTTCAGCCAAGGACACATATTAAGAAATTGTCAGACAAATAAGCGTCTTAAATCTCGCATCCGCGATCCTGAAATTGGCCTCGATCTTGCGGACTATTATGAGAGTTCAAAAGCAAATCAAGATTAAATAATGAACACCTGCGCGATTTCTATCTTTCATAACAATTTTCACGCTGATGAAAATTTGTATAGGCTGAATTGCAAGCTGGGGGTATTGAGATCAGACATAACTTCTGGGTTACAAGCTCGAGCATCATAAAAGTAGCCGCACCGGTTCACCTGACTGGCGGTATCGTGGAGGTTCACAGTGCAGAACGCGTCCCAACAATCCTTGCTTCATGTGACAACGTCAATTCCGGTCGATAGCGCAAGCGCAACGCTGGTTGGTCGGGTCTGGCGTCCGGGTATCGGTCCCGCCGTCGTGACATTGCGCGGCGATCAGGTCATCGACATCACATCCCGGACGATTGCAACGACGCGGGACGTGACCGAACATCCGACACCTGCCGCCCTCATGCGCGAGGCCAAGGGTGAAGCAATCGCGACCATCGAAGCCCTCTTGCTGAACTCCGATGAGACGGCTCGTGATCCCGCCCAACCGTGGCTACTTTCGCCCGTGGATCTGCAGGCCATCAAGGCCGCAGGCGTGACCTTTGTCGTCTCGCTGATCGAGCGAGTCATCGAGGAACAGGCACGCGGCAATCCGGCGCGTGCGAGCGAAATTCGCGCCGAAATCGGCCGTCTGATCGGCGATGACCTGTCCAAGCTCGTGCCCGGTTCGGATGAAGCCATGCGGTTGAAGGCCCATCTGATCGAACGCGGGGCCTGGTCGCAATATCTGGAGGTCGGTATTGGACCCGACGCCGAGATCTTCACCAAGGCCCAGGTCCTGTCGAGCGTTGGCACCGGCGCGATGATCGGCCTGCACCCGGTCTCGACCTGGAACAATCCGGAACCCGAAATCGTGATCCTGATCAATTCAGAGGGTTCAATTGTCGGCGCGACGCTTGGCAACGACGTGAACCTGCGCGATGTCGAAGGTCGGTCGGCGCTCCTTCTGGGCAAGGCCAAGGACAACAACGCGTCAGCGGCAATTGGGCCTTTTATCCGCCTGTTTGATGATGCCTTCGGTCTCGATGATGTGAAATCTGCCGATGTGTCGCTTGAGGTTCTGGGAACGAACAACTTCCGCCTGGCCGGACGGTCCCGCATGTCCGAAATCGCGCGACCACCTGAAGCCATCGCCGCTGCGGCCATTGGCCAGCATCACCAGTACCCCGACGGACTGGCGCTTTACCTGGGGACCATGTTTGCCCCGGCAGAAGATCGCCACGCGCCGGGCAAGGGCTTCACGCATGAACTCGGCGATATCGTCAGCATCTCGTCGCCCCGGCTTGGCACGCTCGTCAATCGCGTCGGCCTGTCAACCGAGGTTGCGCCCTGGAGCTTCGGACTGGCCGATTTCATGCGCAACCTGGCAGGCCGGGGCTTGCTTTAACTGATATCGAGTTATTCGGAGCCGTCACGGGCTGAAGCAGTAACAGCGTCACGCGTGACGGCGTCAAAGGTCCCGTCGAGGGCTGTGTCCTTGAGCAGCCCGCGGGCTTGCAGCTTGCGTTGCAGGGCAATACGCGACTCGACGCTGAAAGCCGCCATATCACCAGACAGTGCCGCGACGGCATGGGGTTCCTTGCGCCGGAAAGCGTCCAGTAGATACTCTGCCACCCGGTCGGGGTTCTTTGCCCCACCTCTGCCCACGTCTGTCAGGACGGCGGCGTACCACATCGCGAGCGTATCGCCGAGTTGAAGGGCTTTGGTGTAGTTGAGCAACGCGACCGCATCATCCCTCGGCAAACCGCGTCCGTTTTCCGCGAGGATGCCTAGTTTTACCATAGCGGGTGCAAAGGACAGATCTGCAGCGCGCTTGTACTGCGCTGCCGCACGGGCGTAATCTACCGGACGTCCGCGACCACGTTCGGCCATCAGTCCCAATTGGAAGTAGCCTGCGGCAAGGCCGAGATCGGCTGCCTTCTGGAAGTTCTCCTCGGCCTTGGCATCATCGACGGGTCGGCCAAGACCGCCTTCGTGGAGCAACCCCAATTGCAGATAGCTATGCGGGTCATTGAGTGCTACGCCTTTCTCATCGAAGGCGAAGGCTGACACATAGTCAGGCTCAATCCCGTTCGACCGGTGAGCTGCAAAGAGTGCTCCGAGTTTGCCGTAACTGTCGGCCCGCCCCTTGCTTGCCGCCTTCTCAAACCAGGCAATTGCATTCTGCACATTTCGGGTGTCGCCGATGCCGTCGAATTCGAGGCGTCCCAGCAATTGCATCGCATTGACGTCGCCAGCGTCAGCAGCCTTGCCCAGCCAGATGCGGGCCTTGGTTGGGTCCGGGGCGGTCCCCTGCCCCGACAGATACAGATTTGCCAGCGCCACCATGGCGTCTGGCGTGCCTGAGGCCGCAGCCCGCGAATACCAGTCAAAAGCCTTGGTCAAATCCTTGACATGGGTCGGCGTCAGGCCCTGTTGATATAATTGCCCAAGACGCAACATGGCAGACGGCAGGCCGAGTTCAGCGGCCTTCGCATAATAGGCCATCGCCTGCGCCACGTCGGGCGAGCCATGTAACACGCCACTTTGTGCCAGCTGACCCAATCGCGCATAGGCGTCGGCGCTCGCATGGTTCGTGGCGCGGACATACCACTTTTCGGCCTCTTGCACGTCAGTCGCATGACCGAACTCAGCCCGTTCATAGGACTGCCCGATGGCAAACAGTGCTGTTCCATTATCAAGCGCCCTCGCCTTTTCAATCAGGGTTGCGGCCTGTTTCGGGTCGGCGGACTGGCCCTGACCTGCGTTGAGCATGATACCGAGCATGGCCATCGCCGTTGCGTCATCGGCATCAATGGCGAGCCGATAATGTGTGATGGCATCGGCATAATTCCCCTCCCGCTGCAAAGCCGCTCCAAGCGCGGTTTCAAACCGCCTCACATTGGGGAAGACTTCCACAGCCTGACGACAGGCGGGCACGGCAAGGGCCGCATTGATGCCCTGGTATGCCACGCCGATCACATCCGACGGGCGATCCTGATGATCCGGCGGGAGCGCCAGCCGATCACAGTCCTGTGTCGGAACATCACTTCTCAATCCATATCTGGCATTGACCACCGTGAAACCGCGTGGCGCGTGCTTGTCGAGTGCATCCTTCACCTGCGCGATGTCTGCGACGCGCCGGACGATGCCTGAAACAGCTATCGTCTGGTCTTTCAGGGCAATGGACCCGGTTTCAAACTGGCGGGCCAAGGATGCCGCGAACAGGATCGCTTCGCTGGCATTGCCAGGTGCGCCGTCGGCGATCTGCATGTGATCGACGAGCTTCGTATCCGGAGCGCGCAGCGATGCAACCTGGGCACGGAGCGCAGCGTCGGGGATAAAGCCGGATAGCGTCAGTACGCCTTCGGCGATCGTCGCCTGAAGCGTGTAGGGCGAGACCTTGAGCGGCGCGATGGCCAGCGTCACGGGAACACGTCCGGGAATGCTCGCCGGATCGATCGGAACCGACACCTTGTCGAGATCGGCGGGATCACGTGGTGTTCCCTGCAGGGTCATGCCCTTGCCGGCCACTGAAAGCGTTGCGTGATCAAGTTCGGCGAGACGCGGGCTCAACGCGGCTACCACGGCACCGATGTCAAACGCATTGCCGAGCGCCGTCTGCGTTTCGTCGTTGATGCGAATGCCCGGAATGGCCGCCGTCAAAGCGTTCGATATAGCCAGCCTCGTGGCGAGATCCGGCAGATAGCCAGTGAGCGTGGCGGAGGGTGTCGTCGGTGACGCAATCGTTGTCAGCGTAAAGACGTAGGGTGTCACACTGGCCGGAACCAGCGTGACAGCCCCTCCTGCGTCCTGATTGAGCAGGGCCACATCAGCGGCGAGGGTTGCGTAAGCCCGGGGCGTCGCCGCGACAACGTTGACGGTCGCAGCATCGCCCCTGACGTCGAGCTGTCCACGTGCCATTTCAGGCAAATGCCGGGCAAAAGCTGTGAACCGGAGCAGCAAGCCGCCGGGCGCGCCGCGACCAAGCTTCAGGTGATCGTTGATCGCAACCTCGGGCGCCGATGTTCCAACAGCCGCGATAAACGCCTGATGTGTCGCTTCATCCGGGATAAAGCCTGACAAATTGAGCGCTTTTCCATCGAATCTGGCGGTAAAGCGATAAGGCGAAACCAGAGCAGGCTGAGTGAGGGAGGCAATCCACGCGCCGATCTGGTCACGAAATCCCAAACCACCCGCGCCCAGCAACAATGATACCGCCAGCGCAGCAAAGACCAGCCATCTTAAAGCGCGGCGCGGTAAAGGCTGCGCAACTTCGTCTTGCTCGATGGGCAAGGTTTCTGATGGCGAGGAGACGGTCGCCGGTGCAACCAGCCGCGTGGCATCATCGATCACAACTGAGGCCGGTGCGCGAGGGAGCGCCCGCGTAGCGTCCGTGTCAGGCAAGGACGGAACAGTCGACGCCGGAGGCCGCGTGACAGGCGTGATGATCTCGGTGACCGCGTCGGCCCCCTCCCGAGCGCTTGCGGCCGAGACTGCCCCATCTGACCAACCGAGTGCCCTGCGAAATTCGCTGATGGATTGGGGACGCAGGCGCTCGTTGAGACTCAATCCCTGATCAATGCCAGCCAGAAAGGCGGGTGAGTAATCTGCGGGATTGGCAACCAGCGTGGCGACCGGGGCCTGTGGATCACGCGCCCCATCGCCGCTCATGCGAGCAAGCCGCGATGTCGGCGCAGTCGGTGTCTTGCCCGTCACCGTGCGAAACAGCACGCCCGCCAGCGAGAACACGTCCGTATAGCGCCCATGCACGCCGGAACCGGTCTCGTCGCTCTGCTCAGGCGGCGCATAGCGCAACTGCGCAACAATCTTGGAGAAGCGCCCCAGATCAATTCCGAGCCCCGCAGCGCCGAAATCGATCAGGACCGGATCGCCGTTCAGCCGCATCATGATATTGCGCGGGGTCAAATCGCGATGCATCATATTGTGCTCGTGCACATAATCGACGGCATCGAAGAGTTTTTCAAAGAAGGGTCGTATCTCGGACTCGGATGGCGGTGACTGCCTCGCATTCAGCCAGTCATCCAGATTGCTACCCTCAATATATTCCATGATGAGATAGCAGGTATTATGCGCGCGGAGGAAATTCTCACCGCGGATAATATAGGGATGCTGGAACCGGGTGACGACGGATTGCGCCTCATCCTGAAATTTCTTCAGCGCATATTCGTAGGTGCCGCTCTCCACATCCTGATCGACCACGACGGTCGTTCCGTCACGGCTGGAGATTTCGCGGATGTAGAATTCCTTGATGGCGACCTGCTTGCGCGTCACCTCATTATAGCCGCGATAAGTGATGCCGAAACCGCCAGCGCCAAGCACGCGATCGATCAGGTAACCGCCGATTTCGGTCCCCTGAGCAAGCGCGAACGGATAGCGCGGATCTTTCATTCCTGAACCTCGAATACAGCGGACATGTCATTGTCACTGCTGTCGTTCGCACCAATTTGCCAGGGTTCGGGATGTCGGTGAACCGCAGGCATACGTCGAGGATAACATGCCCCTGCCGTCGACATATCAGGTTCGCCGGAGGTCAAGCAACACGAGTGGCTGCAATCAATTTGTCATAAGCAGCGATAATCGCCGAAATCGCGATGTCCACGTCGGCCTGCGTATTCTGTCGTCCGAGCCCGATGCGGATCGAGGAGAGGGCCTCGGCCTCCGTCAGACCAAGCGCGAGAAGCGATGGCGACGGCTCGATTCTGGCCGAGGCGCAGGCCGAGCCTGCCGAAATCGCAATCGTTTCGCGCAGTTCGTAAAGCAGGTCCGAGGCGACAATGCCGGGAAGTCGGACATTGAGATTATGCGCCAGACGAGATTCCAAGCCACCATTGACAACAAGATCAGGAAGACCGGCCCGCAATCCGCTGAGCAGCCGGTCACGAAGTCCTGCGAGCTGATACCCATCTTGCGCCATGCGTTGACCGGCGATCTCGCAAGCCTCGCCAAATCCGACCGCCAGCGGTGTCGGAATCGTCCCCGGCCTGAGCCCGCGTTGCTGGCCACCGCCGACAAACATTGGCGTGACCGTGAACCCTGGTCGCCACCGAACGTAGAGCGCGCCAATCCCTTTGGGTCCATAGAGCTTGTGTGCCGAGAGTGACATCAGATCGATATCGGCCACGTCGAGCGGGATCTTGCCGGCGGCTTGGGCGGCGTCGGTGTGAAAGATGATCCCGCGCGATGACAGAACCGCGGCAATCTCCGAAATCGGCTGGATGGTGCCAATCTCGTGGTGGGCCGCTTCAATCGAGACCAACCCGGTCTCAGGCCTCAGGGCATCAGCCAGTTTTTCAAGCGCGTAAAGGCCATCGGCACGGGGATAAAGGCGCGTGACTTCGAACTCGCGCATTTCCAGTCGATCTGCGACACCGGCGATACAGGGATGCGCGGTGGCCGTCACGATCACATGACGTCGGTTTGCCGGTAATCCCTCGGCTGCCCCAAAAAGTGCGAGATTGTTGGACTCAGTTGCGCCTGATGTGAAGATGACGTCAGCGGGACGCGCCCCGATCAGATCGGCCACCTTGGCGCGCGCTTCCTCAATGGCAGCCTCGGCCTGCCAGCCCCAGGCATGATCACTGGAATGCGGATTGCCGTAGGACTCGACAAACCACGGCTGCATCGCGTTGAAGACAGCGGGTTCCACAGGGGTTGTCGAGTGATGGTCGAGAAAAATGGGTTTGCGCATGTTTTCAGTATGGCCCGCGCTAGAACCAAATTGAAGAGGAGCAGCCCAATTGAATGATAGGTGGAGTGAAAATGCGGGTGGAGCTATCCAGGCCTTGCAGTCCATGTCGAAGCAACGCAGAATTCAGCGGCTGTTGCGATCTCACTCAACATATTATGCCGGATGGATGTCAGTGCTGAATAGGACCAGATCGAGATTGCTGTGTTTGCTCTGTCTGGCAATCAGCGTTCTTGCCCAGACTGCGGCACGAGAGACTGCCCTTGCCGCTCCCGGAGATGGCGCGGGCTGGCAGTATCTTGCCGAGGGCACTGGCGATGAGGAACACGAGTACCTGACCTATGTCGAGCACGCCGATGGTCCACGACAGCTGACCTTTGCCTGCAAGCGCGACATCGACACATTCGGCTTCCTGGCTGAAGATCTGAGCGACCTGATCGGCCCACGCGACAAGGCGACGCTGACGCTCTCGTCCGGGATCGCCAAATTCAGCATACCAGGCAGCATCGAGCCTGACCCAGAAACACAAGCCGCTGGCTTCTTGGCCGAAGTTCCGCAAAGCAACGGTGGACAGAGCCAACTCGCCGCAGCGCTTCAGCAATTATTGCTGTCGGGCAAGCCGATCCACATGGCATTCGGACCCAAATCGCGCGATTTGCCACCTGTGACGGGACTACTCGATCCCGGCCGGCGTTTCATGCGGGCCTGTTTCGGCCACGCCCTGCTCCCCCAGAAATGACAACGGCTCCCCGGAGCGAGGAGCCGTTATTCTGACCTGGCCTTGAGAGGCAAATGGCGCGACATGACACCGCGCCGATCAGTCGTTACTGCTGGTCATTCATCTTGTGATGGGGCTTCCACTCACCATTGCCGCGCGCATGGTCACCACGCATTTCATGCGGGGCGAGAAGACGTAGCATTGGACCAGCCAGTTCCGCCTCTTCGCGCGTGATCTTGCCATCGTCATTCAGATCCACGATCGCAAAGCGCTTGCGGGCCGGCTTTTCGAACTCGTCCTTGGTGATCTTGCCGTCGCCCTTTGTATCGAGACGCTTCATGATCCAGTCGGCCATTTGCGCCTTGGCTGTTCCGACATGGGCAAGGAGTTCATCGTGATCGATAAAGCCCTGCTTTTTCGTGTCGATCTTGTCGAAGCGAGCGTCGACCTGTTTCAGGTAGGCATCGATCGTGATGACGCCTGTCTTCTGCGGATCGAGGCGGGCGAACAATTTGTCGATCATTTGCTCGTGCATCGCGCGCATATCGCCGCGCTGGTGCATCTGGTGACCGTCGACCGGCGCAGTGACAGCGGGGGCGGTGGGAGTTGGAGCTGCGGTCTGGGCTATGGCAAATCCGGCAGAACCAATAAGGCAGGCAGCAACAACTGTTGAGGCAATAAATTTGATAGGCATTGTCATTTTAGTCTCCCATGTGATGGATGGGACAACGAGGCAGGGTATCGTAATCGCTTCGTTCATCCCGACGCGGGCTGTTGTTCCGCGTTGAGATGAACCATATCGAACCCGAGATGACGGCAGTCTGGCCGTGGCATTAAACTTCGTTCATGTTAGGACTCGTTGACAAACCCGATCAATGCTTGATGGGGTCCAGCCCTGTTGCAGCGACCATGGCAATAGCCTTGTCGGTCGCGAGATAATCGAACAGAGCCTTTGCGCCTTCGGGGTGCTCTGCGTTGACCGGAACACCGGCAGAATAGAGGGTGACCTTCTGAGCCCCGTCCGGGATCTTGCCGACAAAATCAACACCCTTGATCGCCAGCAGTTCACTGACCTGCTGGAAGCCAATCTCAGCCTCGCCCTTGGCGACCACGCTGGCGACGGGAACGGCAACGATCCTGTGGCTCTTGGGCGCCAATTCAGCCTCAAGTCCCAGTATCTTGAACATTTCCCGGGAGATATAGACACCGCTGGCGCTATCGGAATAAGCGATGGACTTGGCAGCAAGCAGGGCGGCCTTGAACGATGCGAGATCATGAATGTCCGGCTTGGGCTCTCCCGCACGAACCACCATGCCGATGCTGGAATTGGCCATGTCGATCCGGCTGTCTGCCTTGACGGCACCATTCTTGATCAGATCGCCAAGGGCGTAACCGACCATGAAAACCGCATCGGCCTTCTCGCCCCGCGCCAGACGCGCCGGGATCGCCGTCGGGTCTGTCCCCATCGACGGTCCGACGATCACGTTCAGATGATAGCCTGTCTGCTTCTCGAAATCCGCCGCGATGAGCGGAAGGGCAGCCGTGTAGCCGCCGGATGTCATGACCGTGACGTCGCCGGCAAGGCTTGCAGTACCGCCGGTCGATACGGCCAGCAAACTCAGCATGATCGCTGAAAATGTCGATTTAAACAGGCTCATGTGGCCTCCCCCTACTGTTTGCCGACTTCGGCCTGACTTTTTTATGGCGACGGATTGATCGCTGGTGTAAGGACTTAACAAAGACTTAAGCAAAGTTCAAACGGGAGTGAGCGCGATGGCGTCAGAAGCAATGTCCCCCCAGAAGTCCAAGATTGCCACGGTGCTCCGGGTGACGAGCGGCAATTTCCTCGAAATGTTCGACTTCTTCCTGTTCGGCATCTATGCATCGAACATCGCCAAGGCATTCTTTCCGACCGACAACGCAACGGCGGGACTGATGCTCACGTTCATGACGTTCGGTGCAGGCTTCCTCATGCGCCCGTTGGGTGCCATTTTTCTCGGAGCCTATGTCGACCATGTCGGTCGTCGGCTCGGACTGATCGTCACGCTCGGCATCATGGCAATGGGGACGATCCTGATCGCCTTCGTGCCGAATTACGCCACCATCGGCTTGGCCGCACCATTCCTCGTCCTGATCGGTCGCCTTTTGCAGGGTTTCTCGGCAGGTGTCGAACTGGGTGGCGTCTCGGTTTATCTCTCTGAAATGGCGACACCCGGTCACAAGGGATTCTATGTCGCCTGGCAGTCGGGCAGCCAGCAGGTCGCAATCATGGTGGCTGCGATCCTCGGCTACATGCTGAATGCCGCCTTGGCACCTGCGGATGTCGGCAGCTGGGGCTGGCGCGTGCCGTTCTTCATCGGCTGCATGATCGTGCCGTTCCTGTTTTACATCCGCTCCTCGCTCGAAGAGACCGAGGTCTTCAAGGCCCGCAAACATCGCCCGTCGATGTCCGAGATCTACGCATCAATTGCTGAAAATCTCGGAATCGTCCTCCTCGGCATGATGATGGTGATCATGACCACGGTGTCCTTCTATGCGATCACCGTTTACACGCCGAGCTTCGGCAAGGAAGTCCTGAAGCTGACGGCCACAGACAGTCTTCTGGTGACATTCTGCGTCGCGCTGTCGAACTTCTTCTGGCTGCCGGTGATGGGTGCACTGACGGACAAGATCGGCCGCAAACCGGTCCTGATTGTCTTTTCGTTGCTGACGATCCTGACCGCTTATCCGGTCCTGTGGTGGCTGGCCCACAACATCAGCTTCACCAACATGCTGATCGCCCTGCTCTGGCTGTCGTTCCTCTATGGCAGCTATAACGGAGCCATGGTCGTTGCGCTGACCGAGATCATTCCGGCCAATGTCAGAACTGCCGGATTCTCGCTTGCCTATTCGCTTGCTACGACCCTTGGCGGCATGACGCCCCTGATTGCGACAGCCTTGCGTGACCAGCTCAACGACAAGGCTGCGCTTGGCTACTGGCTCGCCTTTGCTGGCATCTGCGGCCTGGCCGCGACCCTGATCATCTATCGCAAGGGAAGCCAAGCCTCTGCCGACGCAAAGGCCGCCTGAACGCACAAGCTTCGGTGTGAGATCAGCCTGCGTTGATCGGCTCGCCCACCAGACGACAGGAACTTGCGCGCACGGCACTCGTCGTTGCGCGCAAGTGCGCTTCCAGGGTCTGGAATGACGGCAAATCCGCCGTGCTTGCCAGCAAAGCCCGCAAGCGTTCGCTGCTCTCAGCGGGCGTAAACGGACCCTCCTGCGCAAGTCGCAGGACCTGCGTCAACCCGCTGTAGAGCGCCAATGCCGACAGCAGTAAGTCCGCTTCGTCGGAGTCGAGGAAGCCACGATCACGAAGTCTTTGCAGCGCCGTGCCCGTATGGGTTGACAAGATATCCGGCGCTTCAGCGGCATGTTTCAAAGACAGAAACTGACCGATAAACTCGATATCGACCAGACCACCCGCGACATGCTTGATGTTCCAGATATCGTCGGTGCCCTTGTCAGCTTCAATCAAGCCCCGCATCTCGCGCACATCGTGCCTTAGCGTCTCTGCAGATCGGGGCTGGGTCAACGCGTCCCGGATGGCCGCTTCCACGCGCAGTCCAAGCGGCTGCGAACCGGCAACGACGCGCGCGCGCGTCAGCGCCATGCACTCCCACGTCCAGGCATCCCGCGACTGATAAGCGATGAAACTCTCCAGCGATGTCGCAAGCGGCCCCTTGTTGCCGGATGGCCGCAAGCGGAAATCGACGGCATAGAGTTGACCTTGAGCTGTTGGTGCCGATAGCGCCGTTACCAGACGCTGCGCCAGCCGCGCATAATATTGACTGGCGTGCAACGGCCTCGCCCCATTTGACTCGGCATCGTCTTCCGGCATGTCGTAGAGCAGCATCAGGTCCAGATCCGACGATGCCGTCATCTCCTGCCCACCGAGCTTGCCCATGGCGACGACGACGACCTCACCGCCAGCGATGACTCCGTGCGTGAGCGCCAGTTCGGCTTCCACCTGGCCAAGCAGCCTCGCCACGACAAGGCTCGCCAGTTGGGCATAGGCTGCACCCGCCTCAATGGCCGTCACGGTGCCGGTCAGCACGCGAACGCCGATCAGGAAAATCTGTTCCTGCGCAAAGATCCGGGCGCGATCGAGACAATCCTCGTAGCTGATCGCATCGCCCAGCGTGAGATCGAGCCGGCCAGCAAGCTCCGCCGGATCTGGCAAGCGACCGAAAAAGGCCGGTTCGAGCAGGGCATCGATCACCCGTGGCCGGCGGGTCAAGGTTTCCGCCAGCTTGGGCGCCGCCCCACCCATGATCTCCGCGAGCAATGACAGCAGTCCGGGATTGGAGGCCAACAGGGAAAAGATCTGCACCCCCGTCGGCAATTTGGACACGAACCGGTCAAACGCCAGAAAGGTCTCGTCGGCGTTACCCGTCGCCGCCAGGGCCCGCAGCAAGGCCGGTGTCAACTCGGTCAATCGCTCGCGGGCAACCGTGGAGCGCGTGGCGTTGTATCGCCCAAAATGCCAGGCCCGGATGGCGGCTGCGACATCCGGACCGCGACGGTATCCCATGGTCGCGAGCGTCTCGAGAGTCTCGGGATCATCCTGCGCACCGGTAAACACGAGGCTTCCGGACCCCGAAGACAAATCCGTAGCCGTCTCAAAGAGATGCCGATAATGTGTCTGGACGATCCCCAGATGTCGGATGAACGCT
This sequence comes from uncultured Hyphomicrobiales bacterium, assembly GCA_903930435.1. Classification (GTDB taxonomy): domain Bacteria; phylum Pseudomonadota; class Alphaproteobacteria; order Rhizobiales; family Ancalomicrobiaceae; genus CAIYYN01. The sequence continues at coordinate 32,110 of CAIYYN010000062.1, forward strand.
TTCTCAAAATCGCGCGGCCTTGCAAATCCCATCATCGCAGCAATGCCTGCGATTCCGGCCTGTGTTTCGGGGAGCTTATGGGTTTGCTGGTCGGCAACCATCTGGATGCGATGTTCGACATCCCGCAGGAACAGATAGGCCGCACGCAACTCGTCCCGCACCCGAGATTCGATCCATCCGTGGCTGACGAGCGCATCCAGATTGGCCAGCGTCTGGCGTCCACGCAACGCCGGGTTCCGGCCTCCGGCAATCAATTGCTGCGTCTGCACGAAGAACTCGATTTCGCGGATGCCACCCCGACCCAGCTTGACATCGTGGCCTGCGATGGCGATCTCCCCGTGTCCCTTGACCGCATGGATCTGCCGCTTGATCGAGTGCACATCGGAAATGGCCGCATAATCGAAGGATTTTCGCCAGATGAATGGTCGCAGTTCCGCGAGAAAGGCGTCGCCTGCTTCAAGATCGCCCGCCACGGCGCGTGCCTTGATCAAGGCCGCGCGTTCCCAGTTCTGGCCGATGCTGCCATAATATTGCATGGCGGCATCGGTTGAGACGGCGATGGGGGTTGCACCGGGATCGGGTCGGAGCCGCAAATCGACCCGGAATACGTAGCCGTCCGGCGTCACGGACTGCATCAATCGAACGATGTGCTTTGTGACCTTGACAAAAAAGTCAGTCACCTCGTCGGCATCGGCGAGAAGCGGGCGAGCGCGTTCTGCATCAAAAAAAACGATGAGATCAATATCGGAGGAGTAATTGAGCTCGAAGGCCCCGTGTTTGCCCATGGCCAGCACGATATAGCCAGATCCGGCAGCCGGATTGGTGCTATCGGGCAGGCGGATTTTGCCCCGCCCGGCTGCGGCTTTGAGCGCAAAATCTGTTGCCGCGTTCAACGTGGCATCGGCGAACCATGTCAAGGCAGCGGTGACGGCTTCCGTGCCCCATGCTTTTGACAGGTCTGCAAACCCGATTGTCAGCGCAGCTTCCTGCTTGGCCAGCCGCAACTGATGCATGATCTCGGTGTCGTCCGGGCAGCCTTCCATCGCGGCGACCGAGTTAACCAGCCGCTGAAGCGTAGCCGCAGGATCGCTCGAAAGGATACGCGACAGTCGGTCTGGATCGGCTGAAGCGAGATCTGTGAGATAGGGGGAGGTTTCCGAGACAAGCTCAAGGAAGCGGATAACATGGGGCTCGGCCTTGAGGCCCTCAGATTTGATACCCGTGACCATCCGCAATCGGTTACGCCCCGGTTTTGACGGGATGGGACGCTCCGGAATGGTTTGCTGGCGAATTCGATCTTCAAGTGTGCCAAGCCACGGGATGTGTTCCAGAAATTGGCTCGGGACCAGCATCTTGACGAATTTCCTGTTTCAGCCGGGCACAACACGCCAGCCGCGCCCCGTTTTGCCCTCAGCCTAGCACAACAGACGGCAGGTGGAACCCATGAAACAATATACAACTTTTAATTGATTTTTGTTATCTTTAATTATTAACAATATACATTAATTAACTTCCAGATTTGTCTGATTTAATATAACTACAAGGTTGTATTTTTATCGCCTTTTGATAGTACCTCCCCGACTTGTCAGCCACATTTCATCTGAGGGCCAAATATCCTTTGCGGCCATGATTAAGTGTGTTTTGGGCAATACGAAAGATGTCAGGAGTCGATAAATGGTTTCCCGCTGCAGATGTGCGTTTGTTCCCACTTCAGTCCTTGACCGATTTGCGGTTGATCTCACATTAAGCGAGACCTTGCGACAGGCATTTCAGGATACAGCCCAGCATGCAAGTGGCTGGCGCAGTCAACGCACGTCCATTTCGCCTGCCGCGCGCCACGCAAAGGCGAAGCCCCAGGGCGCGAATCCGTCGCTGCGTCCGGAAATATTGATCTTTGACAGCCGGCACTCATCAACATTGCCCGGCAACCACATCGCAATAGCGGACCCTTACCAGGAGGAAACCGCACATCGCATTCATCAAAATATACAATCAATACTCTTGTTTTATAAGTCGATTTTCAATCGAAACTCTGTCGACAACAATGGCATGGGTATTTTTACGTCGATACATTACGGCAACTCTTACTGCAACGCCTATTGGAATGGCTCGCAGATGGTTATCGGCGATGGAGATGGGGAGATATTCACGGATTTCGCGTTTTCAGACGATGTGTTGGTCCACGAACTGACCCACGGCGTGACGCAATACACGCTTGGCCTCGGATTTACCGGTGAACCGGGTGCTCTGAATGAAAGCCTCTCGGACATCTTCAGCGCTGTCTACCGGCAATGGCGCCTGAGGCAGAGCAGCCAGTTGGCTGACTGGACGATCGGGAGCACGGTCCTCGGACAGTCTGCACGAAAGATGGGATATACGTGTCTGCGCAGCCTGAGCGAACCGGACTCGCCAACGAGCCTGATGCGGTTACCAGGCCATATGCGTGATTGGGACCCAAATGGTGATCCCCACATCAACAGCGGAATTCCAAGCCAGGCGTTCTATCGCGCAGCCATGCAGGTTGGCGGGAATACGTGGGATCGGGTCGCATTGATCTGGTATTCGGCGATGGCGAACGGTCGTCGCCAACCTAATATGACGTTTGCCGAATTTGCCTCTGCGACCATCACGCGGGCTTCTGCGCTGTTTCGGTCCAATGCCGCGGTGCCAAAATCAATCGAAAACAGTTGGCGTCATGTCGGCGTCATCTGATAAAATTGAATGGAACGCGCTCGTTCGGTTAGGACTTCTCTGGCAAACGCAATCCGAAGGACACTTTCAATCCGGGGTTTGCGTCCGCAAGCCGCAAGGTTGTTCCGTGCTGACGCGCGATCGCCGCAACAAGCGACAAACCAAGCCCGGAACCGGGTGAGTTTCGACTGGCTTCAAGTCTGACGAAGCGCCCCAATACGCGCTCGCGATCTGCCGGAGCTATGCCGGTGCCATTGTCGATGACGCTGACAAGGATCGTCTCATCCTCCCGCTGAAGGTCGATCTTTACATGCGCGGAAGCGGCAGCCGGGCGACCATATTTGAGCGCATTGTCAATCAGATTGGCGATCGCTTGCGCCAGCAGTTCACGGTTGGCGAGGGCGAGTCGTGCCTGTTCGCCGCCAAGATTGTCTTCGACCGTTAAAGTCACACCAAGTTCTTCGGCAGTGGGCTCATAGAGTTCCAGCACTTCATGCGCGACCTCGGCTGGATCGAGCGGGGTGAGTTCAATGGTCCGGTTTCCCGCTTCAACCCTTGCGATGGTGAGGAGCGCGTCAAAGGTCCGGATCAGCCCATCGCAATCCTCAATCACGGATTCAAGCACCTGCCGGTATTGGTCAGGCGAACGACCTTCGGCATTGACGGCCTCTTCTGCACGGTTACGCAATCGATTGAGCGGCGTCTTCAGATCATGGGCAATGTTGTCAGAGACCTCATTCAACCCTCGGATCAGCTCTGAAATGCGATCCAGCATCTGGTTCAGGCCGATTGCCAGACGATCAAATTCGTCATTTGAACCCGTGACAAGCAGGCGTCCACTCAAGTCACCGGCGAGTATCCTGTTGGAGGTGACGGCAACCTGTTCGATACGCTTCAAAACACTGCGCGACAAAAACCACCACGTTCCAAGCGCCAGCAACACCGTCACAAACAGCAGCGCCCGCATGGCATTCCACATCAGGCCACTGAATTTTTCGCGCTCACTCAAATCCCGCCCGACAAGAACACGAAATCCGGTATCGAGCGTTACCACGCGGACAAGCGCCATATGCTGCTGCTCTGTCCCTGTGCGCGGACTGAGCCGCATGTAGGGTACGGTTGAAACAACCGATTCCGTCCGCGTCACTACTTCTGGCGGCAAATCGGAAATATTGCCGACAAGCGGCTGGCCCGCTCCATCGGTTACCAGGTAAAGCCCGGCACCGGGTTCCCGGCTCCGATTGTCGAGTATCCTGACAACGCGCAATATGCCACCACGGGCAAATTGCGTCTTGAGCTCGGTCACTTCCTGATCGACGGCATCGCGCAGTTCCGAGGTCAGGATTGAATTTGTGGAATGCGAGATATAGGCGACGAGAGCCACCGAAACGAGCGAAAAGACAAGCAGATAGACGATTGACAGCTTGAAGGCTGTTGTCCGCAGCAGCCGTCCGACAGGTGACAGGATGGGCGTGCCCGGCGTCACGGCTGCGCTGGTCTGGGCAGGTGTGTCCGGCTTCTCGGTTCCGTCAGCTGCGGTCATCGCGTTACTTCTGGGGTTCGCGGATCATGTATCCCGCACCGCGAACAGTCGTCAGCAGGCTCTTCTCCTGCCCTCTGTCGATCTTGGATCTCAGCCGCGAAATATGGACATCGATCACGTTTGTCTGTGGGTCAAAGTGATAATCCCAGACATTTTCCAGCAGCATGGTCCGTGTCACGACTTGTCCGGCGTGCTTCATCAGATATTCCAGCAACCGGAATTCGCGCGGCTGCAGCGTGATTTCCTCGGAACCACGCGTCACGCTATGCGACAGCCGATCCAGGACAAGATCTCCGACCGTGTAATGCGTGTCGGACTGTCCGGGACGGCTACGGCGAGCCAAGGCTTCGACCCGCGCCAGCAATTCGGTGAAGGCATAAGGCTTTGTGAGATAATCATCGCCACCGGACCGCAAGCCCTTGACCCGGTCATCAACCTGGCCGAGCGCTGACAGGATGAGCACAGGCGTCTCGTCGCCTTTCGCCCGCAAGCCTTCAACAATCGACAGACCATCGCGACGCGGCAACATCCGATCCACGATCAACACATCGTAGCCAGCCCCATCGGCAAAATGCCAACCGGCTTCGCCGTCGCTGGCATGGTCAACAATGTGACCCGCCTCGCGCAACGCCTTGGACAAATAGGCCGCAGCTTCGCGGTCATCTTCAATGAGCAGGATTCGCATGTCGTATTCTTACATGTATTGGTCAAGGACCGAAACACCCGACGCAAGCCTGGCCTGCGCCGGGTGTGATCGCCACATCAGCCTTCTGAAATCGGCAGCGGCACAAAGTGCGCCGCTTCGTTCTGCGACTTGACCCGCAGAAGCACTGCCTTGCGGCCATCCTTCTTGGCGTCTTTCAGCGCGGCGGTCAGATCGGCAGCTGTCGAAATCGTGCGGCCCTGCGCCTCGAGAATGACATCGCCAACCTTGATATTCTTCTGGCTAGCCGACCCCTTTGGATCAACACTGACGACCGTTACGCCCTGATTGCCATTGCCAACATCGGCACTTGGCGAGACGGACAGACCGAGTTGCGCCAGCGAGGTCGACTCTGCACTCTCACCCGCGTCGGACTTTTTCATCTCCGCGAGCTTTTGATCAGATGGCAACTTGCCAAGCGTCACCTGGACGTCCTGATTATGGCCGTCACGGAAGATAGTGACCTTGACGGTGCTGCCCGGGTCATAGCCTGCAATCGTGCGGGCGAGATCACGCGCATCTTTCACGGGCTTGCCATCGACTGCCAGAATGGCGTCTCCTGCCTTGATACCCGCCTTCGATGCCGGACTTCCCGACTGAGGCTCGGAGACAAGCGCACCACGCGCTTCCTTCAGGCCGATACTGTCAGCGATTTCAGGTGAGATCGGCTGAATCTGAACGCCCAGCCAGCCGCGAACGACTTCGCCGCCCTTCTGCAACTGTCCGATGACACGCTGGATCGTCTCTGTCGGAATGGCAAATCCGATGCCGACCGACCCGCCCGACGGTGAATAAATCGCCGTGTTCATGCCGACAACTTCGCCGGCCAGATTAAACGTCGGACCGCCGGAATTACCGTGATTGATCGGTGCGTCGATCTGCAGATAGTCGTCGAGCCCGCTGTTCAGTTCGCGGCCGCGTGCCGACACAATGCCCGCGGTCACCGTACCGCCAAGACCGAAGGGATTGCCGACCGCCAGGACCCAGTCGCCAACCCTGATCTGCGATTGCGCAAACGGCACGGTCGGGAACGTCTTGCCCTTGCCGTCAACCTGCACGACAGCAACGTCCGACTTCTCGTCAGATCCAAGGACCTTTGCATTATATTCGGTTCCGTCATCGGTCACGACGACAACTTCACGCGCGTCCTTCACGACATGAAAGTTTGTGACGACTTTCCCGTCCGTGGAAATGATGAACCCGGACCCCTGGCTCATCTGAACGCCTGCGTCACCCTGATCCGGACCGCCCTGCCCACCGCGACGATTGCGGAACTCGCGGAAGAACCGCTCGAACGGCCCCTGATCATCATCGTCGCCGCCCGGCATTCCACGCATCGTGACATGGGGACCGGGTGCAACGCTCTTGACGCGAATGGAAACGACAGCCGGTTTCACGCGCTCCACCATGTCGGCGAAGCTGAAGGTCTGAATGGCCGGATTGGCCAGCGGCGAAACGGTCGCAACCGGCTGAATCGGGGTTTGCGCTGCCACTGTCGAGGGCGTGCCAAGCAGCGATCCGGTCGCCAGAACCGCGACCAGTCCAAAGGTCGCAACGCTGGCAGCAAGCGCCTTGCGCCGGAAGGACAGGATCGTTTTCGGGGAATGTGCAGTCATGGATCAACTCCAGCAGTCAGGGTTCAGGAATCCGTCGATGCGTCGAGCTTGCGAAAGTACAACTCGATGCATCGTTGATGACTGCACTATGCCTGAACGAACATTGCGACTGGCTGGAGATAACGTTACGTTTTTGTAATAGAAGCAGAGACGTCAATGATCCCGAAGCGATCGTGCAATGATGGCTTCGACGCGGGCTTCCTCAGTTTCGGTCAATGGACGCTCTTTGCGCATGCGGGTCTCGCGCGTCGTGAACCAGATCACGATCAAGCCGCCGAACAAGGCGACAGGCCCGGCTGCCCAGAGCAACGCATTGCCAAGGCTGAAACGGGGACGCAACAACACATATTCGCCGTACCGCTGAACGAGATAATCCATGACTGCCGCGTCGTCGTCTCCGGCCATGATCCGGTCTCGAACCAGGACCCGCAGGTCATGCGCCAGATCGGCATTGCTGTCGTCGATTGACTGATTCTGACAGACGAGGCAGCGCAATTCTGCCGAAATCGCCCTGGCGCGGGCTTCCAGTTGCGGGTCCTTCAACATTTCGTCTGGCTGGACAGCACGCGCCACCGAGGTTGCCAGCAAAGCGATCAGAGCAATCACAAAATAGCGGGACAAGGTTTTCATTGCCTACTCCGCTGCCACGGGGGTGAGTTGACCACGCCGACGTGCATCCGATTTTGCCGCTGGTACCGGTGCCCCAATCCGCAGGCGGCGATCCGCAAGCGACATGAGACCACCAAGCGCCATGACAATGGCACCGAGCCAAATCAGGGTAACGAGCGGTTTCCAGTAGATCCGGACAGCCGAGCCACCGCTTGGATCCGCTTCACCGAGCGCGAGATAAAGCTGGGAAAACCAGAATGTCGAGATGGCGGTCTCAGATGTTCCCATCCTGCGGGCTTGGTACTGCCGACGGGTCGGCTCCATGCTGGTGACGACCACACCGCCCTGCAGGACAGAAAAATGCGACGCATTTTCCGTGTAATTGGGACCGTTGCGATGGAGGATACCGTCCAGTCGCAGGTCGTATTGCGCAATCTGGACGCTGTCGCCTGGCTTCATGACCAGAATGCGTTCCTGGTTCCAGGAACTCTCCGCAACGACGCCAAGCACCGTCATTCCAAGCCCGAAATGCGCGATGGCCATGCCCCAGCTTGAGCGTGGCATGCCGAGAGCGCGCCTCAGACTTGTCGCCAAAGGCAATGAGAACAGCTTAACTCGATGGGCGACCTCGACAACACTTCCCGCCATCACCCAGACGGCAACGCCAACACCCAACGACGGCAGGATCGCTGCGGCCATTGGCCACCAGACAAGGAGGAGAGTGACGATAGCAATTGCTGCTGCTCCCCAGAGACGCTGTGTAGCTCCGATCAGATCACCGCGTTTCCAGGCCAGCATCGGACCGAGGGGAACTGCGACCAGCAAGACCGAGATGAAAATACCAAACACCAGATTGAAGAAGGGCGGGCCAACCGTGATCTTCGAGCCAGTGACGACTTCAAACAGTAGCGGATAGAGCGTGCCAACGAGAACAACGGCGCACGAGACTGTCAAAAACAGATTGTTGAAGACCAGGGCACCTTCCCGACTGATCGGCGCGAACAAGCCACCTGCCGTCAGACCTGCTGCCCGCCACGCAAACAGCGAGAGCGATCCACCGATGAAGATGACGAGAATGGCGAGGATAAAGACGCCGCGTGCCGGATCGGTCGCGAACGCATGAACCGACGTCAACACACCGGATCGGACAAGGAATGTGCCGAGGAGCGACAGCGAGAAAGCCAGAATCGCCAGCAGGATCGTCCACACCTTCAGAGCATCACGCTTTTCCATCACGATCGCTGAATGCAACAGCGCTGTTCCGGCAAGCCACGGCATGAACGAGGCATTTTCAACCGGATCCCAAAACCACCAGCCGCCCCAACCAAGTTCGTAATAGGCCCAATAGGACCCCATTGCGATACCGAGGGTCAGGAAGATCCAGGCCGCCAGCGACCAGGGACGAACCCAGCGCGCCCAGGCAGCGTCAATTCGCCCCTCGATGAGCGCAGCAATCGCAAATGAAAACGAGATCGAGAATCCGACATAGCCTAGGTAGAGCAACGGCGGATGGATCGCGAGCCCGATATCCTGAAGGACCGGATTGAGATCATTGCCTTCCATCGGTGCCGGCCAGACACGCTGGAACGGGTTCGATGTCATCAGGATGAAGAGGTAAAAAGCGCTGGCGATCCAGGCCTGAACTGCCAGCACGTTGGCTTTCAACGTCCGGGGCAAGTTACGCCCGAACAAGGCAACCAGTGCGCCAAACAAGGCGAGGATAAACACCCAAAGGAGCATCGACCCTTCGTGGTTTCCCCACACGCCTGTGATCTTGTACAGGAGCGGTTTGAGCGAATGGGAGTTCTCAACCACATTGACGACCGAGAAATCCGACTGAACATGCGCATAAATCAGACTGGCAGCGGCGATTGCGACAAACAGAAACTGCCCCAAAGCGCCGGGCACCGCCATCGCCATCAGGCTGGCATCGCGCGTTTTGGACCCCCAGATCGGCACGACGGACTGCACCAGCGCAAGCGCAAAAGCCAGGACGAGTGCATAGTGGCCAATTTCGACGATCATAACGTTTCCTTCGGAAGGCGCTGCCGCCATCATTTGCCGGTCGTCGCTTCGCCCTTCCACTGACCCGACTTTTTCAAGGCGTCCGCGACTTCCTTTGGCATATAGCGCTCATCGTGCTTGGCCAAGACCGTCTCAGCCTTGAAGACACCATTTGTTTCAAATGTTCCCTCGGCAACAACGCCCTGACCCTCACGAAACAGATCGGGCAAAATGCCGACGAAGACAACCGGTACCTTGTTGGAATTGTCCGTGACGGCAAAACTGACCTTGGCGTCACTATCGCGCACGACACTGCCGACTTCAACAAGTCCCCCGAGCCTGATCCTCGATCCGGGCAACGGATGATGGGCAGCGACATCTGACGGCGAATTGAAAAAGACGATCTTGTCCGTCAGCCCGTAGAGGACGAGTGCACCAGCCGCCGCGATCACGATGCCGGCGGTCAGGATCAGGGTCAGTCGACGTTGCTTGCGGGTCATTGTGAAATCGATCCGATATCGGGCACTCGTATCATTGCGGCATATCCAGTCCACCGACCAGTAGCATCAATTCAGCGGAAGCGGCCTGATTAGTCTCAAAGGCGGCTCGGGCCTTTTCATAGGTCACCTTGGCCTCGCCAGTCCGTCCGAGGACAAGGTAGGACTTGATCAGCCGTGCCCACTCCTCGGGAGTTCCACCTTCCGTATCAAGGCGCTCCCGCAGGCGCTGAACCATCGACTGGATCATCGAAGGTCCAGTGACGGCGGGGCCGCTCGCACCACCTGAACCGGGCACGGGTTGAATCTGTGATCCGGTTTCCTTGGCCAGCTCTGCTTCAACCGTCTCCAGTTCCTTGCGCGCAGCCTTCACCCACGGCTCGTAACCACGCCCGGTGGCAATGACCGCCTTCCAGGCTGCGACCGAATCCGCAAGTCGCCCATCCTGAGAGAGTGCCAGCGCCAGATACATCTTGGGCAGCGGCAAATTCGGTTCCAACGCGCTCGCCCGCTCGAAGGCAGCCCGCGCCTCGGACGTCACCACGCCCTGGGCGTTCGCCGTCAATGCCTCACCCAATCCAGCCTCGCGGCGAGCGTCAGATCCACCAAGCCGGATCGCATTCTGAAAGGCGGTCACCGCATCCGCATACCGCCCCATGCGCGCATAAATCGGGCCTGCAACATCCCAGCCCTTCAAATCGTCGGGATTGGTAGCAAGCCGTTCATCAAGACGGGCGATCAGGTCTTCCGGCGATTGTTGCTCCAATGCCGTCGTCTTTCGCGCGGCGAGAGGCTGATCCGTCATGGAGGGGCTGCCCAGGTCGAGATAGATACCGATCGTGATCGCAGGCATGGCGAGCAGGATGATTGCTCCAACCAGCAGATGCGCGCGCTTCGACCCATTCACCGTCACGGCACCGCTGGACTCATCGGCCCGCAAAATGCGTCGACTGATTTCGGTTTTGGCAGCTTCAGCTTCGGACGGGCCGATCAGGCCCAACTTGACATCACGATCAACTTCCTTGAGCTGATCTGCATAAACCGCGATATCGCCGCCACCCAATCCGGTGTCGAGCTGGCGTCGTCGCCAGATCGGAATCAGGACAATCGACGCGGCAAGCACGGTCATGACTAAAAAAGCGATCCAGAGAGCCATCATATCCGCAATTCGCCAGCAGCGATGAACACGCTTGAACGTGCCACGCCATTTCCCGGCCAACCTGTTACCTATGGCCTGTGTTCTCAAGTAACGCTGTTGACTGCCGCTTTCAACCAGAGAACACGCCAATCAAATGCGAATGGCGTGTTCTTTGAACAAAAGATCGGGAGACAAAATCAGGCTTCGATTGCCCGGCTTCGCGACTGCTGTTGATTTGTTCAGCCAGCCTTGGTGGTCTTGTTGACCACGAGATCGCGACTTTTCCGCATGACCGCCGCATAATCCTCGCCAAAGACAACAGCTGACATGCGGATTGCGGCATCGACCACTTTCAGGATTTCAGTCTTGTCGGGGGTGGTAATGGACTTGAAATCGGCCATGACCTTGGCGGTCACAACCTCGAGCGTCTGTTCGACGGGACGACGCAGTTTTGTCACCAGTTCATAGAGGGCCAGGCTATCGAGGGCATTTCGTGCGTCGATCAGCAGCTTGGCGCTGTACTCGGCGTCAGCAGTGGCTTCAAGATCGAATTCGCTACCTGGTTCGATGCGTAGCGAGCGCCGGATAAGACCCGGCAACGGCTCGATTTCGGCGGCGATGAGATCAGACATCTTCTTTCGCGCAGCGCCGAGCTGACGATGCCAGACAGGAACCTGATTCGGCTGGAGAACAAGATCAAGCTGCCGGATCAGATCGTTGTATTCTCGCAGATCCTCAAGCGCCTTCAGACGGACCGAACGATCCTTGAGATGGCGTTCGAACCGGTGCACCAGCAATTGCGCGGCGGAAATCACTCCATCGATCAATTTCGTATAGGGACTTGAGTGCAAGATCTTCGGATCGCTGCTGCCGGCGAGCGTTATCGCGAGCATGACAACGCTGGCAGGAGAAGCACAGCGTTGAACGAGGACGCTAGCCAAGAAAGCCGGATCAATTTGCTGGCCTTCAAGCGTCTTTTTCACCAGTTCACTGACCGGACCAGCCTCCGACAATTCGAAGGCCGAGAGCGTCTTTGGCAACTGGCCAGAAAAATTGAGAAGCGCGCCTTCCTTCTGAAAGACGTAAATGGCGTCGGCAAAATCGAGAAACGCGATTTCGCTGCCGAGCTGGCCAACAACGCGCCGAACATCCTTTGAATTGAGATCACCGGACTGGATCAATTCCGAAAGTGTCGGCAACAGCTCGCGACGAAGTTTGCGAGCGATCTGAACGACATCCGGCTGCTGGTCGCTGGCACCGGACAAAAAGGCCTGCGAAAACAGACTAGGGGCAAGATCCCGAACGAGGTAAGTCCATATCTGGTCGAGCGAAGCCGCCTGGATCCGTGCCGCCATCTTGGGCGAAAAGCTGACCTCGCACACAAATGGCTGCAACGGCTGAAAGAATGCCTCGCGGATCTGCTCATCCCAAGGCAGGTCACTTTTGGGTACCTTGGGCGAAGCCGACGATACCGGATCAAAGGTCCCTGCTGCCTCTAGCGAGGCGAAAATTTTCTTGATGATATTGGCGGGATCGCTGTCGGCTTCCGCCGTCCGCATAGCTCGCATAAGCATCGACCGCGCCGCTGGCGACAAGGCCTCCATGTAGGCCCGCATCTTTGCTGTCAATAATCCCGGATCGGGCATACCGCTCGCCCTTCAAGTTAACGCATGCATATTTTCTGTTTCTACAGTGCGGCAATGTAGTTAAATTTTTGTGCAATACCGGACCATGTCAGCGCTATCTGCGAGCGGACGCATTCAATATTTGACTTGATTAATGACGATCCAAAACGGGCACCCGACCTCAACCGGCACAGCCCACGCGTCAGATCAATGCGCGCCAGCTGCCGTCAGGCTGGTGACAGGCTGTCTGCCGAAGGGTTTCCTGCCGTTCGCCGATCACGATGTGATGGACATAATCCCGGCAAGTATAATCGTTGACGCTATAGACAGGTCCCGGCGTAATCTCGCCAAAATGGCCTGTAGAGGGATTGCGCCATTGGGCTGCCCGACCGGCCTCTCCGGACTGCAATGTCGCGGCGAGTAACTCCGCAGAAATGAGCTTGTCCTTGTCATCCAGATCTTTTGCGGTGGTTGTGCCCGTTAAATTGCCAAGGATCGCCACTGCATCATTCGTGACGCGGCTGACCGGTGCAAGGCTAAGCAATCCGCCGTTTTCTCCGACCGGATCCTTCGATGCACACCCTGCGAGCAAGCAAGCAACCAGAACTGATAGGCTGAATGATTTCATAGACATAAATTGGCCAAATCTTGGACGTCGCTTTTATCCTGTGGTGATCGGATGTTAGCACACTGAACATTTAAAAAGGGCAAAACTGTGCCTCCACACGATTTTAATCACAGTGCGGGGAGAATGATCTCGCACCGGAGGCCGCCGATTGGCGAATCCGCGAGCTGGAATTTTCCGCCATATAACGTGGCAAGTTCTGTCACGATGGACAGGCCAAGACCTGTTCCCGGGACCGTCTCATCGAGCCGTTGACCACGTTTGACTGCTTCGACGCGCTTTTCTGGCGAGAGTCCGGGTCCATCATCGTCGACGTAAATCGTCATGAATCGTCGCTCGTCGCCTCTTGGTGCCGGCTCCAGCTGGGCTGTTACCATGACGCGACCGCGACACCATTTGCAGCCATTGTCCATGAGATTGCCGAGAATTTCTTCCAGATCCTGCTTCTCGCCACGAAAGCGGATTGCCTCCGGCAAATCAACATCCACGACCACGCCGCGACTTTCGTTTATCTTGCGCATGGCCCTTGCCAGCCGCTCGACAACGGGCGACACATCCGTGACCACACCAATGACACGTCTCTGGGCAGCCATTCGAGCACGCTCGAGATGGTGATCGATATATTCGCGCATCAGGCCTGATTGCTCCGCGATCCGACGCGCAAAGGGCACGTCGGCAGCACGGGCTTCGTTGGTGATGACCGCGAGCGGTGTCTTCAGCGCATGGGCAAGATTGCCCACATGGGTTCTGGCGCGATTCATTGTCTCGCCATTGGCCTCGATCAGCGCATTCATCTCATCGGCAAGCGGCTGAAGCTCCAGCGGAAAATTGCCTTCGAGGCGTTCACTCTCGCCCGCCCGGATTGCAAGCAAGGATTCCCGGATCCGTTCGATCGGCGAGAGACCAATCCGGACCTGAAAATAGGTTGTCATGACGAGGCCCACCCCGACCAGCGCCAGGATCAGGGCCGTCCGCGTGGAAAATGTGGTGATGTCATCGTTGAGTTCGCCTGCATTACCGGCCACGGCGAGCTTGTAGGACATCGTGTCATCAAAGTTGATATCGCGTTCCAGAACGCGCAGTTCCTGATGATCTGGACCGTTTAAATAGGCCTTGACGACCCGGTCTGCGCCAGGTTGCGCTCCGAAATCTGTTGGAAACGCGAGGACTTCGCCGGTCAGCGATTTTGAGGAGCCCACGACACGCCCATCGTCCGCCCGTCTGAGGACCCAGTACCAGCCTGAAAGCGGCAGCTGGAACCTTGGCTCGCCTGCATTGGAAGGCTCATGGAACCCGGGCCCCAGGTCGGTTTGCTCCGCCATCGCCCCGATCAGGGTCTTCATGTAAACTTCCAGCCGTTCGTCAAAGGATCGTTCCACCGACCCACGATAGACGGCAATCAACACCGACCCGGCGGCGGCCAATGACAGCGCACTCCAGATCGCTGCCAAGATAAAAAGCCGAAGCGCAAGCGAGCTAGCCTGCATCGCTCGTCATGCCTACGGTGTAGCCGAGCCCTCGAATGGTCTGGATGATATCAACACCCAGTTTGCGCCGAACGCGCCCGACAAACACTTCGATCGTATTGGAATCCCGATCAAAATCCTGATCATACAAATGTTCGACCAATTCGGTTCGCGATACCACGCGACCGATGTGATGCATCAGGTAGGAAATCAGGCGCAGTTCGTGCGATGTCAGTTTCACGAGCGTGCCGTGGACCGTGACCCGACCGGCCTTGGTGTCGAGGCGAACCGGACCGCATTCAATTTCGTTCGATGCGTGTCCAGCCGAACGACGGACAAGCGCCCGAAGGCGTGCCAGTACTTCTTCCATGTGGAACGGTTTTGCCACGTAGTCGTCGGCACCCGCGTCGATACCGGCGACCTTATCGCTCCAGCGATCTCGGGCAGTCAGCAACAGCACTGGCATTTTCCGCCCGTCCTTGCGCCATTGCTCCAGCACTGACAGCCCATCCATTTTCGGCAGGCCAATATCGAGCACGACGGCATCATACGGCTCTGTATCGCCGAGGAAATGGCCTTCCTCGCCGTCACGCGCGCTGTCCACGGCGTAGCCTGCATCCTTGAGAGCCTCGACAAGCTGATTGTTCAGGTTCGGATCATCTTCAACGACAAGGAGACGCAAGGGCTTAACTCCCGGAGCTATCATGGATTTTAACCACTGCTGGACGCAGCGATCTTGAGTCAATGATCACCGTATACCAATTCGCCCGAACGCGCATCGACTGTCACGCGTCGGACCGTTCCCTCGGAGGTCAATATGGTCACACGATAGGCCAGCTTGCCGTCACGGTGGCACAGATCGGCCTTTACGATGTCGCCCCGCAGTTTATGGCTGATATCGGCGAGCCGCAACGCCTGGCCAGCGACCAAAGCTTCCTGGATTCCTGCAGCGCCGAGGCAGGCGCTGTCGGCAAGTGCAGGCGCAGAAAAAGCGGCTGGTGCCTGCGCCAACAGGAACAGCGTCACGACGGAACTGAGAAGGCAGATCTGTTTCATGGCGTCAAATTAGGGCAAATCCACTGAACTGAAGATGAACGTTTTGCACGCTACGCCTCGTTCCAACTAATTTTGACGCGCGTCGGCCCCATGTGTTCTGAACTCATTTGGGCAAAGCGCTTTGTAACTGGCGTTATGGCTCCGGATTTGGCGGATCGTCGCATCCGTATCATGCGATGACCAGGCGATAGGACGAAAGCCTGCACAGGCCAATTCCGCGACGTCTCCCGGCGCGGCTGAGCTATCAATCACGCTTGAACCCGTCATCGTCGCGCAGGCGTTCAGGGTGCATATCGATATCAAGCTCAACGCGATCACGTGCGGCCTGAGATCTCCGGATCGCATCGTTTACCTCCTGAAGTTTCTGGCTCCAAGCCGCCTTGGTCGCAAGGTTGATCAACTGGCGTTCATGCAACCAGTTCGTGAGGGTGGCGGCAATCGCCGCCACCGACTGCAAGATCCCGAGCACGCTCATCTTTCAGGCAATCTTGTGGGTGGCTTTGATGCGCCCCCAGATGGCGAAGATGCTGCCGCCAATCACGATCAACTGATCCGCAATGTCGTAGAGCTGGCCGAAGAGATCGAGTGCCTGAGCCTGATCGGATGGCGAAATGGTATAGCCAATCACGCTGGACAGGCTGGCGACCAGCGATAGGCCGGCACCCCACGCGGTTTTGGAAAATAAGATGCTCTTTGTCTGATCCATGACAGGCTCCATGTTGGAAGGGTCAATCGCGGCAAGAGGCGCAGGGCATTGCCGGAACGAAGGGCTCGACCGTGACGCGGGCGAGACCAGAGATCCCGAGGAGCCGGGCGGCTCCACGGGAAAGATCGAGACAACGGCCCCGCACATAGGGTCCGCGATCCGCAATGACGGTCTGAAGGGTTCGCAAGCTCGCCAGATCAGTGACCCTGATCCGGGTTCCCAACGGCAGGGTGCGATGGGCCGCAAGATTGTCGTCCGGGCGATGCCTGCGGCCGTCGGCAAGAGGTCGATTGAACCCCTCCCAATAGACCGAGGCAACGCATGTCTCCGACGCGACGGCCTGCCCGGCGCACGCGAGCACGCCGATGAAAAAGAAGATGACTTTGATCAGTGGAAAGCCTCGCAACGCCTGAGACAACGCCCGGAACGGCGATTGAGCTTTTCGCCCTTGGCGTCGTGATCAGAACACGTCCGGACAAGCAGTTTCGGTCAGGATCAGGCAGTCAGGGCCGGAATGACGGTATTCATGACCTTGTCGGCCATGCGGCGCGCGATGTAATCGGTGCCGGTCACGCCGGGGATCGCATAGGACGGATGCAGGCTATCGACGCTGTTGATGTAAAGCGACGTATTGGTCGACGAGATCCACGCACCATCCGTATCGGCAACCTGCGGGAAGAACCAGGATTTCCCGTCGTTCCATGTGGCAAAAGCTGACGCAAGGGCAGTTTCTTGCGTGGGATAGCCGGTCGGGGACGTGATGCTGGCAGAAATGCCGAAAATCACGATTGGCACATTGGGATAGAGCGCGCGCGCATTCTGCCACGCCGTCAATGCGTTCGCTGTTACACTGGCCGCCGGCGCCGATGCATCATTCGGGGACCCGGAAAAGACAATGATATCCGGCGTGATGACCGACGCGTCGCGCAGCCGCATCGGATCCGCCCAGTTGTAATTGCTGGCCGGGCTGCCTGCACTGACATAGCCAGTGCCGGACACCGACGCCGTGTAACACTCCCAGCCCATGCGGATGCACAACTGGTGAAACAGGTTATTGGGACCAAAGGCCGCAGCCGCGCCGCCATTGCCGAAACTGTCACTGATGATCAGGGCCCTGGGCCGGGATGATGGAACCCAGACACGCGAGCCGTTATAGAGATAAATGCCGGAGATCGTTGTGCCACCGGGCAATTCAACCCGGATTTTATGTGCGCCCGCATTGGCCAGTGTCAACGATATGTAGTTGGTGCCACTAACGGCCATAGCTGTTGCGCCGGCCGACAGATAGGCGTCATCAACTGCAATGCGAAACGCGTTCAACGAGGACGTGGTTGTCGAAAAAATCTGCAGGATCAGGCTTGCGGCGGCGGTCGTGAAATTGGCCCCGTCAAAATTTGTTTCAAAAATGACAGGAACATAATTGTTGTTCTGTGCAGTGGGGGGAGTTGCAGCATTGCCGGCTGTTCCCATCACAAGTGTTGCGGTGCCGCCGCTTCCCCCCATCACACCGCCAATCGGCTTGATGGCGCGCGGGAAAAACCCGACCGAAATACCTGTTGCCGTTGCCGTCGCCGCCTTGGACAAGGTGATGGTATTCGTCGTCGTGTTAACCGCCGTTACGTAGGTCCCCGGAGGGATGTTGGCCGGATAGCCCTGGCCGGACGGGGACCGGTCGACGACAGGCATGCCAACCGACAGGGCGCTGGGGGCCGCGCCCGACACATAGGTGTAATTCGTCAGGACGTTGCTGCCTGCCGTCGTGTTGAACGTGTGGGAGGCCACAAAACCGCCGAGCGCCGGGATCAGGTTGGTGAAACCGGTCAGGTTCGGGGCGGTCGACGAAACGACCACCGTTGCTGCACCCGCGTTGACGGGATTGGCCAGAAGGTTCGAGGCCAGCGCCGCAACGGCGGCTGCGTACAAGAGGGATTTCTGCCTGGGTGCAAGTGTCGAAGTCGACATCGGGGCAAAATTGCTGGACATCTCATTCACCTCAATCAATCATCACAGACACTTGGGCAGACGCTGACGGCGCATAGATCTGCAGCCGCCCCTTGAATGTCGTGGACGACCACGAGCCACCTTGAGCCCCGACAGCAGCTCCACCAGCGAGCGCGAATACCGATGCATTGTTTGGGGCCGTCCCGCTCGCCGCCGTGCCGTCATCGCGGACAATGACGACCTGGGCACCGCTCGTGTTCTCGATATCGACGTTGTTGCGGGTAGCCGATGCGGGCACTGTCGCGATCAGAACGTAGCTGGCATATGGCCCGGAGGCTGCGAAGTTTGCGCCGACGTTTGGCAGCGTCGGCTTATTGGCAGAATAATCAGTGCCAACGCTGCCCGTTGCCGAAACCGAACCAATGGCATTGGTACCAGCGGGCAACGCCTGTGCCGGGTCAAGTCCGACAGTCACAAGCGACACATCCGGTGCCGATGACACGACGCCTGTTACCAGCAACGATGCCCCGGAGCCGGTCAATGCCGATACCAGCCGCACGCGAAACTGCGGGAAACCCGCGACAGGCACCTGAAAGCCCTTGGAATAATTTGCCGACAGGTTGACTGACCCGACGGTCGTATAGTCGATGATCGTGGGCGCCTTGATGGGCAGCCAGGTCGCGCCGTCGAAGACCTCGAAGATGACGTTCCCGCCGGTCAAACTGGCGTTCGCCACCAGGGTCACGATCACGGTGTCCATGCCGCTGGTGGCAAAAGTCGCTGCCGTGTTGGCGGTTGTTGCCGTGGTCCAGGTTGCCGACACGGGTGGCTGAAACCCGTCAAACATCGGCAGCGGATTGTTTGACGCAACTGCCGCCCCGCCGACCTGAATGCCGACGTTCCAGCCACCCGATTGGGTCGCAGCGAAGCCGGTATTGGTGATCGACCCGATGGCATTGGTGCCAGCGGGCAAGGGCGGCAGGGCAGTCAACGAAACAGGCTGGGTTGCCTGCCAGAAGGCGCCCGTCACGGCGAGTGGATTTGACAGTTTGGCCCAGATGGCCGAGAGCCAGCCTGTGATACCAACGCCTCCGGCAGGCAGCGTCGCGCCCGTGATTGGAGCGCCGTTGGTTTCCGTTACGCCCTGCACGGCAGGCAGGTTGGATATTGAAACTGACCCACTGACGGGCTGAACCGCCGGCTGGTTTTCCACGATGACGCGGAGATTCCGATTAAGGTCCGTGGAAAGCGGCACCATTGCGCCTTCCGTTGCAACGGGAGGCGCAGCATTTGCCTGTGCGTCCGTTGAGACAGTACCAACCGAAATCGACGCACCGTTCAGGCTGACCGGCAAGGGATTGCTGGCCGAAACGGCCGCACCGGCCACCGTAGGTGCAACCGGTACCGGGTTCGCTGTCGCCACATCGGCGTTTGCAACCCGCAGGTTCGCCGCCGTGGACGTCCGTTGCAACCCTGAGCCCATATCGAAGGACTCAGAGGTAAACAGCGCGCCGTTGCCGTCGCGCAAGGTGGTATTATTCGCCATGTGCTTGAATCCTCAAAAATAATAGCCGCGATACCCGGAATTGGCCGGGTTCGAGAAATCCAGCCCTGGCTGGATTGCGGTCTTTGTGGTGGGCCGGTAGCCGAGCAGTTGAACCATGCGAACGCCAAGCTTCAGCATCGTCAGGCCCTCAGCAGCAGGATCTGAACACCGGCTGCAAACAGGTTGACTGACCCCGTCGCCCAGATACGCCGAACCGAAATGGCCTCGTAGGTGCTCGCACCTGGTGGAATCGTGATCGGGACCGAAATCGTGTCGGTTGCTGCGGCCAAGGGCGTTACGGTCAGTGTCACTGCAGAAGCGGTCGCTGGTACATAGACGCGCAACGCCTTTGCGTAGGTCGGCAGATCCGTCGTGTCGGAGACCATCGCTGCTGTCAGCGGAATTGCATCGACCGAGGGACCTGATCGGTCAGGGGCAACGGTTGCGAAATTGTCCGATGCTGGTGTGTAGGGCATGGGGTTCGTTCCTCATGAAGGGCTTGCATTCACATTTGTTTCAAAAGGGATTGTGCGGCTATTCGAACTCCCAGACCCACACGAGTCCGTTCGCTCCTGAGCCGCCCGCACGCCCCGTTGCATTCGAGGCAACTGTTCCGCCTGCGCCGCCACTGCCCGGCGACGCGCCCGTGTTTCCGGGAGCATTGCCGATTCCGCCCAAACCGCCGCCGCCAAAAAATCCAGAGCCACCATTGCCCGAGATGACGTTATTGGCATCGAAGCGCATGGCCGGTGCCCCGGGAGAGCCGCTGAACGCATAGTCTCCCTGTGAGGCACTACCGCCATTGCCACCCGTCACGGCAGTCGCGAAGGTTGCTGGCGTCATTGTTGGTCCGCCGTTGCCGCCGCCTGCGACAGCGAAGGTCCCGAACGAGGTCGCACCGCCATTGCCGCCGGGTCCGCCTGTCGAAACGCCACCTGCGCCGCCTGACCCGATCGTGACTGAAACTGCCGGGCTTGAGGTCACGTCCTGGAATTTGATTGCCAGACCGCCTGCGCCGCCGCCGCCACCCGCCCCGCTCGCACTTGCATTGCCAGCGATGCCACCGCCACCGCCACCGCCGCCTATGGCAAGGATCAGCGCCAGACGGACACCGGATGGCCGGGTCCATGTGCCCGACACCGAGAACCACGACATCGACTTCAAGCGCCCGCCGCCCAGCAATCCGCCAGGCTGCAAGGTCAATTGTCCCGTCGTGTTGTTGATGTTGATGGCTTCGGTCCAGTGATTGCCGTCCGGGGCGACCTTCAGGTGCAAATTGTCATCGCCGCACAGCCCGAATTCCGCCCGGCCCGAATAATTGGTCTGGAAGAGCCAGGACAGCGTGTTGGCCGTCGTTGACTTGTTGAGCGTCCCGCGCATGTCGCCGGTGCCGCCTTCGCTCAACGCCAGTGCGGTGATCAACAACGTATTGAGTTTGGCAGACAGGGGATTGGCAGATGTCGCCGTGGTGCCCAGACCCAATAGCTGCACACCCTGAAGCGTCGACGCTAACATCCCGAATGCATCGGCCCAGACTGTTCCCGTCCACACAAAGATGCGGCTTTGTGCCACCACCCAGACGAGCCAGCCGGTATCTGGTGGATAGAAATTCCAGACCCCCTGTTGCCAGGCCGCGATCTGGTTGGTTTTACCTGCCCAGGCTCCGGTTGCATTGGCGGCAACAATATAGGCGTCGCTGTCGTTGCTCGTTGCCGGCGGTGCGGCGAGGGTCTGAGACAGCACAGTCGCCTGCACAAGCTGGTCGAGCGCGAGGATCGCTTCATTATGAGTCACGTTCTTCTGTGCCTGCCCCGCATCAATCAGCGGCAGGTTCAACTTTGTCGTCGCTGTCATGGAGTGACTTTCGCTGGGATCGAGAGGTCAGAGTTTGAGTGTCGCAGTGCGCCAGACGCCGGGGCCGATCGTGGCGCTGAGTTCGGCGATTTGAACCGAATAGCTTGATTGCAGGCTGCCAAAATCACTGATCTGGTTGACGGCCATATAGATGAAGCTCGGCGACGCCACCGCCTGTGTTCGAACCACGACACCAGACTTGATTATATTGATCTGATACGCCTCGGATTGCTCGCCGAGTGGCACGTCTCCCGCTGTCCAGGCATCGGCACCCGGCATGCGCGACCGGCGAATCCAGGTGAACGTCACGTCACCCGTGGTGGGATCGCGACAACCCCGAACGTCCGTCGGGCTCCACGGCCAGAGTCCGCGACCAACCGGCGTGAGCGCTACGTCAATAAAGGAGGATTGGGTATAGTCACCTTGCGCCGGTCCGATCTTGAGGGATATCGGCAGTCCGAGGTCGTTCTGGCTGATAGGGAGCGCAATCAATGATCCATCGAGCAGCACGAACGGGCTTCCGGCCGGGATCGGGGCATTCCACGCATCTTCCGAGCCGCCCTGCGCCCGCAACAGATCACTAAGCCGATAGGTATTGGATGCAGAGAGCGTGGCGGTTGCAAACTGGAACACTTCCCAAGTCCCGGCGCTGTTCTGGACGGCAGCAAAATTCGCGCCCGCGAGCAATTGCGCTTCGGTCACCGAACTGAGCTGGCCGGACTGAATGAGAACACTGATGACAGCCGCCCGGTCAAACACGCTGACCGGCCCTGCAACGACAGGCGTCAGCGTCGTGCCAAGTACAGAACGCTGGTCGTGGGTTGCAATCAGCGAATAAGACCCGCCGCCAGCAGCCTCCCGCCAGATGGCAACCGAACCGGGCCACGGATTGGCATCCACTGCGACATAGGGCTGATAATAGGGGTCGGCATCACTCAAGTGGGCGATGTCGACGACATAAACGGTCGGCTTGCCATAGGTCGCCGCTGGCTTGACCGTCTGGGATTGGGTCGCGCCGGGCGCTGGAGCATAGAGCGCCGGATAGATTGATCGGCTTTCGATTGCTCGTGTTGATCCATCAGTGATCCGCGTGACCATGACGGTGCGTTCCTGGGAACCGACCGCAATTGTCAGGATATCGCCGGGTTCGATGGCGATCTGCTGCGGTGGCAGCGCGAAGTTTATCTGCTCGCGACCGATCCAGAGGTCGTGCAGCCATTGATCCGCGATGCCCAACGTCACATCCAGTGGCGCAACGATCGGCAAATCTGCCTTGTTGTGCGCAGAACTGAACCCGGCAAGCCGCGCGGAATAAACGGTCGAGCGGCGATAATTGCGCAGCACGTCCGAGACCGTCACCGACACCTGACGCGGCAATTCGGTTTCCTGCGTTCGCTTCAATTCCAGGAGGGGCGATTTTCCGGGATCGACCAGATCATCATAGTCGAACGAGGCGACCGGCTGTCGTGCCCGACCGGCGAAGCGGATCGAGACACCGGTATCAATCGCGTCGATCTGCCACGCGCTTAGCAGCGGTTCGATGGCGCTTCTGGCGGACATGTTGCTGTCGATCAGGTACCCGTCGACGTGCCCGCCGATAGCCACCGTCTCGATCCCGGTGAACCCGTAATCCGCCAGGATCGCCCGGATCAGCCCATCGACACTGGTGCCACCAAGCCGCCCGGTCAGCCAATGGCCGCAATTCCAGTTGGCAGCATCCATCCAGACCGACGTGAAGGACGGAAACGCCGGAAACGGACGTGCGTCCCAGGTCCACAGGTGGATCGTGGCCGGATCGATCATCGGCGCGCCTGAAGATGTCGTCAGGCTTGCGGCGGAAAGATGATCGGGATCACTCATATCCCAGGCCGAGAGCACGGCTTCGAGAAACCGGCGCTGCATCAGGTCATCGCGGGCACCCGACGAGAAATACGGCAACCCCGCTTCAGCGGAATAAGCATCTGGAAACTTGTTCGGCTGGTTGGCGCCGAGATCAACCGCCGGGCAGCCGGTTTCGGTGAACCAGATCGGCTTGGATTTAGGTACCCAGGCTGTCGGTGTCGTCGCTTGCACCCCACCCGGCCGGTTGAAATGCTGTGATTGCCACCAGTTTGGAAAATCCTTGAACCGGAAAACCCATGGCTCGGAATAGGCGCCGTCCATTATGGGCGTTCGCACCTGATTGCTGCGATCACCGGGGCTCGCGTAATACCAGTCGTATCCCTCTCCCGCCAGAACGTTGGTTCTGAGATAGGTTGGATCTGAGGCTGACGTTGAAATCGCGCCATCCTGATTGGCCTGATACCGCCAGTCGCTCAAGGGTGCGTAATTGTCGACTCCGATGAAATCGACATTCTGACTGGCCCAGAACGGATCGAGGTGGAAGTAGACATCATTGCTTCCATCCTGCGGCTGATGGCCAAAATATTCCGACCAGTCCGCCCCGTAAGAGACCTTCGTCCCTGTTCCCATGACGGATTTGACCTCGGCTGCTAGTTGCACGAGCGCACTGACGAAGGGATAGGTGCCGGGTCCTGATCGGACCGTCGTCAGCCCGCGCAGTTCCGAGCCGATCAGAAACGCGTCCACGCCGCCTGCCAGAACGGCGAGATTGGCATAGTGCAGGATAAACCGCCGAAAGCTCCACTCAGTGCCCGCATAGGCGACGGATGTGCCAATCGCACTGAAATCCGTGAGCGCCGCTTTGCCGACAAACTGCGCGACCTGTGCCGCCGCCGCCGCTGTCTTGTCGACCGTACCTGCAACGCCTGCGGCAGGATTGCATGTGATCCGGCCACGCCAAGGAAACGCCGCCTGCGCCGGAGCGCCATAGGGATCGGGCAACGTGTTACCCGGCGGGATGTCCATCATCAGGAACGGATAAAGCGTGACCTTCAGCCCGCGCTTGTTGATTTCCTGAATGGCCTGAACAACGCTGGCATCATCCGGTGTTCCGCCGAAGGCTGCGATCGCCGCAGATGGCGTCGTTTGACCATAGGTGAGCGGTGGCACCACGTAAGACACCTGCCGCGCCGTCCCGCGTGTCAGACCGCTGACTGACCAGAAGGCACTGACGACGCGTGCATTGGCCTCGGCACGCGGCGCGATGGTGCAATTGCCGGCCCTGAGATCATCCCCGTACCAGGTCACGACCAGCGCGACGCGTTCGATATTTGGACAGATACCCTGCAGATCATCGAGCGCAGACAGGATATCGGTTGCCTGATAGAGCGCATGCCGGTTCTCAGACACGGTCGCGCCGTTGGTATCGACAGAGGTATCGGCAACCGTCGAATAGCCGAATTCCGTCGACCCCGGGATCATCGTCACGGCCCGAACCCGCGCTTCAAGCGTATCAACGCAGCGGATGACTTCGAAATTGAGCTGCGGAATGCGATTGCCATACTTGGTCAACGGCAGTCGCTCGAACACGACATAGGCCAGATCGCGATAGGCAGGCACGCCACCGGGCTGGACGGCGAGGATCAGCGGATCCTGCAACTGCGTTGCCGATCCGGTGTAAACCCGCATCGTGACAGTGGTCAGATCCAGTTCGACACCATCCGCCCAGACGCGCGCGACACGATTGATCGGCCCAAGGCAAAGCCCGACCGCAAAATTGGCGTAATAATCATAGCTTGTCGTCGAGGGGCCGCCCTTGCCGCCTGAATTGGATTTGACTGCATCTTCTTCATATTGCGTCGCCCAGATGATATCGCCTGAGACCCGGACCCGTCCGTAAACCTGTGCGATGGACGCACCTTCAGTCGACGACATCACCGTCAGATCGGTCAGTCGCGGCCCCTTGGTGCGACTCGGCATCGTCGAGCGGATCAGTTCCTGGTCGATGATTGCACCAGCAAGTCCGCCAAGTGCGCGGCCTGCCATCGCCCCGATCGGGCCAAGAATAGACCCTGCGGCAGCGCCCGCAGCCGATAACAGAATGGTTGCCAAGCGCTTGCCTCCTCAAATCAGGGAACGTCAGGGGAGAGTGTCGGGAAAGCGGAATGCAAAGGCGATCCGCCGGCTCCACCAGGGTCCGAGCGGACTTTCGACAACCGCAGTTCCGTCGTAAGCGTGGATGAAGGTCGTTGCAGTCGCCAGAATTCCGGCATGCTTGGCGGGCAGTGACTGTCGCCAGCGAAACAGCAGGACATCACCGGGTAGCGCCTGTTCGGGGACCACCTCGATCAGGTGCCTGCGACCGGCATGCGCCAGTGTCTCGATACCGCCGGCCTCAGCCCAATCCGGCGCATAGGGCGGCACCGGTTCTGTCTCTTTGCCGGAGAGTTCGCGCCAGACACCCCGAATGAGCCCCAGACAGTCGCAACCTACACCCTTCAGCGACGCCTGATGCCTGTAGGGCGTCCCGATCCAGCCGCGCGCCAGGTCGATCACGCGCTCCGCCATCGGTGTAGCAGTCAAGGGTTGTAATGCTGTCATGACGTCACCAGTGCAGTGCCATCATTGGGCTGGGCCACAAGTCCTGGATTGGACAGCAGGTAATCCGACCCCGGAA
This sequence comes from uncultured Hyphomicrobiales bacterium, assembly GCA_903930435.1. GTDB lineage: Bacteria > Pseudomonadota > Alphaproteobacteria > Rhizobiales > Ancalomicrobiaceae > CAIYYN01. The sequence goes on from CAIYYN010000062.1 coordinate 58,249, forward strand.
TATGCGGAAACCCGCGAAAGTTGATCGCATTGTTGAACCGCTGGGCGCAGGTATCGATCAGCTTGTCACAGCCGGCGGTGACCGTGAATGTATCATTGGCGAGGATCGGATTTGGCGCGGGTTGCCAGAATTCCAGAGTGGCTCCGGTCGCCGCAGCGGTATGCAGTTTCACTTCGACGGCAGAGCCGGGATTGGCTCCGCCTGTAAAAGTCAGCAGCCCGCGCGAAAACCAGCCTGCGACAAACCCTGACAGCCCCGATGCAACGACTTGCGTCGGGCTGTTTGCTGCGATGACGACGCCCGTCCCGTGCATAGTCGGTTGGGTCAGATCGATCCCGCAGCGATGGTCGCCGAAGTCGGCATCGCACAGGTGCTGGTAAATCCGGCCGCGCTCCTGCTCCAGCGCCGTCGCCAGTGATCGCACCTCGGCAACAAATGCCTGATCCTGCCGGGTTACCTCTCCGATCAGCCCCGAACGAACCTGCAGGAACTGCGTTGTGTCAGCCCAGTTGAACACGAACACGTCGATCGTTGCGCCATCATAGCGCCCGGCGGCGATATCAGCCTCCGTAATCGCAGCTGAGGCCAGCGCACCGGACACATCACCGCCCCCCGTTGACAGATCCGCGGAAGAAACGACCTGACTGGCCGTCAAACCCGTCGACGCGGCATAGGTCACGCCATCAATGGTCAGTGGCTGGTCATGGTCCGTGAATCCCAAGATCACGCCGTCACGCCGTGTCAGACGCCAGCAATTGGCAAGCGTCGTCGCCTGCCCGTTGAGATGGGCAGCAAAATCATCTGACAGCTGTTTCATGGACGGATCTCCAGCAACGGAATGGACGGGATGTGACCCGCTGCAAACTGGGTGAGATCGACTTTCAGATCGTCGGTATCGAAGCGCACCGGCACATGGAACAGATAGCCCGCCGTGATCGCAGCACCTGCGGCGGGCACCGCAGTCGCGGCGAAGGTGACGAGCCCTGTCGTCGGATCGACAGAATAGTCAGTCCCGGCGGTCTTGACGGTGCCACCCACCGCGATCAGGACCGTTCCGGCAACTGGCTTCGAGATAGTCCGGGTCCAGGCATCGGCGGTCGATCCATAGACCTTGACCAGTTGAAACACGGTCGTCAGACCATCGCCGACGCCGATCGGCTGATCAAACGCAGACGGCGCAAGTCCGAATCTGCAGGATCGATCATCAAGCGGATCGCGGTAGCGAAAGCCCGTCAATCGTCCCCGGCACTCCTCGAAGAACGCCACGACCCCTGCCAGATCGGCAACGGACTGCACGCCGGAGCCCGCATCATAGGTTCGTCGGGAATCGATCCAGCGCGCATTGCGCAATTCGCTTCCCGAGCCGAGCGTCACAATCTCGGTCTTGCGCTGCGGGCCTCCGGTCGAGCCAAGCGCGACACTGATCGGGAAAACAACTTCCTGAAACGCAGTCGATATGGACATACCTTGACCCCTGAATCACAAACTCTTGTCGTTCGACCGGATTTGATCTGGCTCAACGCAGGACAGCTTCGACACCGTTAGCCTCCGCGCTGGAGACGAATTGCACCTGCACTGTGTGGCGCTTGTTGGTGTCGCGACCGTCTGCGGATGACATTGCGCGGAGCCTCGGGAGGGTTCCCCATCGAGAACATCGGACCCGTGAGTCCCTCCTCGTCGGGCCTGGTGTTAGAGCCCGCGCCGTCCCCGTCCGACGGCGCGGGCCAACAGGCTCGTGATCTGCGTCTGAGACTGGGCAAAGCCCTGAACATCCGGGGTCTGCACATTGAACGTCACATTGGTCATCGGTTGACCGCCGCCTGCGACGCCAAGCTTGCCATCGAGACCGCGTTTCAGCGGCATGATGGCTTCAGGACCAGCTTCGCCCATCAACCCGGTCGCACCACCCGACATCGGAAAATAGCTCGGACTGGAGACAACCCCGCCATCGGCAAAGGGTTGCACGCCGCCGTTCTGGAATATGCCACCAGCCCGAAACCCGAAGATGGACTTGAATAGCCCCGTTATTCCGGACGTCAGCCCGGTGGTCACGCTCGACATCGCATCATTCAGGCCAGCGCCGACAGTTTGCGATATCGGGCTGAGTGCCTGCTTGAGTGCACTGTTCGAAATCGTCTTTCCGACATTCTGCAAAACCGTATCGAGGTTTTTGCCTTGCACGATGGCTTGCGTCAGTCCCGTCGTGAAAGCCTTGGAAAATGTCAAGGATTGATCATTCAGCTTATCCATCGAGGCGGACAGCTTATCAATCGTCTGCTGCATATCCTCATGGGAGTTCGAATGTGAACTCATCGATCAACCTCCTGCATGATCTGGGAAAAGGGCTGCAAGGTCTGCGAAATCTTCGCGTCTTGGCGGAATTATCGCGTCGCCATGCGTCAGTCTCCGACGACCCCGCACCATGGCGGCAATCTCAATCGGGGTTGCCTGCCACATCGCGGATGGCGGCAGCCGCATTTCCCCGAGGCAAAAGGCAAGCACCTCCGCCCAGGGAAACGGACGCGGCTTTGTGACGGTGCCGGATTTCAGGCCGGAGAGACCAGTGGACCGATCTCTCCCGGCGTAGGGCGCGGCGTATCAGTACCTGCCTGTTCATCGCCGAACGTCACATGCAACAAGCGAGCCGCGATCCGGGCAAACCCGATCGCACCGCCATCGGCGCGCATTGTCGCAACCTCGTCATCGCGGACCGCCAGTCCAGCACCACGCAGACCAGCGCCGACGATCCTGATCAGGTCGCGCGCCGACAGTCGCCCCTCCGTAAAACGTTCGCTGAGCGCGGCCAGATCCGATGCGCCGAAAGCGGATTCCAGTTCGGCCAATGCGCCGAGAGTGAGGCAGAGGATATGCGGCCTGCCGTCGATGATCGCATCGATTTCACCGCGTCGTGCGTTGGCCATATCAGCTCGTCGGTGTGTTGGTCATGGCGGTAAACGTAATCGCACCGGCGGATTCCAGCGCAATATCGAACGTAAGCTCGTTATTGTGATCGCCCGAATAGTCCAGCGACGTGATCTGGAATGGTCCGGTGATGATCCCGGTCCCCGGCACAATGATCTGCCAGTTCAACGTCGTATTGTTGAAGAAGATCGTCTGGATCGTCGTATCACTGCCCGACGCCAAAAAGACACCCGCGCCCGACACTGCGCATTTGCGGATACCGACGGCACCCAGCAATTCCTGCCACCGACCGGGACTGTCGGCATTGGTGGCGTCGACAGCGGGCGACGTCAGCGTGATCTTGCGACTGCGCAAGCCCGCAACAGTCGTGAATGTGCCTGCGCCGGTCGGATCGAGTTTCAGGAGCAGGGCTTTGCCTTGTTGGGCGGTCACGTAGGACACTCCTTGATTATATTGATTATAGTCTGAATGCAGAGCATGTCCTGCCCGGTTTATCCGGTGATGCTCTTTGGCTCGGTGATGGCAACGAACTTCAAGGTCGTCTCCACCGCGATCCGATCCCTGACGACCCGGCTATCGCTGGTGTCGAGATAGAGGCGGATCACCAGATGGTCGGGCATCGTTGGCCTGGCATCGTCCAGCAGCGTGATCACCTGATCGGCGAGCGTCACGGCCTCGGTCTTTCCGCCTGCTTTCGACCAGACCCGGATGACGAAGCGATGCTCTTCGATCATCGCGTTCAGACCGTCCTTGCGCCGGGTCGTGATCTCGTCCAGCGATATGAAGGGCACGGTGGCATTCCGTGGTGCGCCATCGTAGACAGGCGTCTTCGGCAGGCCCGCGACCAGAACTGCCTTGACCGCCGCCTGAAGCTCGAGAACCGCGCTTTTCATCGCAATTCCTCCTCTGCCTCAAGGACGAGATAGCGCATGTCACCGGTGGGATCCGAGGTGGTCGTGATGCGGAAGATCCGGCCGTTGTAGACGATCCGGTTGGAACTGGTGACATCAGCCCGATAGCGGATGGTGAAGCGCCAGCGCGCCACGCCGATGATGCGGCCATCGCTGTCGCGCTCGGTTGGCGACGTCTGCGCAAATCCGCCCCAGACCGTCGCAAGCGGTGTCCAGGTGAATTCGCCGTTTGAGCCGAGGCTCATGACGTCGATTTCGAGCCGACGATTGAGGAAGCCGATAGGGGAACGGTTGGTTGGCCAGTTCATACAACCCTCAACACACGAAATGGAGCGATGAGCGCGTCGAACCCCTGCGCAATCGACGCTGGCACGGACCCGATGGCGGTCCCGTCGCGCGTTTCATACCAGCGCGCGACCAGCATCATCATCGCCAGTTGAAGCGGTTGCGGCACATTGACGCCCGATGGCCCATACCCGGCAGTCACGTCGACCTCGATGCCGTTGAGGCGCTGTCCGGGCATGACTGACATCACCGATTCCGTCAGGATCAATCGGGCCGGAACCGACTGAAGATCCACCTGATACTGGGAAGGAGCCAATGTCGTCGGATTGCCATTGACGTCGTAGATGATCACCGCGTTGACCGCTTGCAGCGGTGTAACACGCAGGTCAATCAACCCGTCGCGCGGCCAGTCATCACGATAAAGCCGCCAGCTCTGCGTGATGAGCACACGCCGCGTTGCCGCCTCCACATGAACCCGCGCCGCCGTGATGAGGGCACCAATCAGGTCATCATCATCGGGAATCTCAACCCGCAGAAACGACTTTGCGGTTGCCAGTGAAACCGGTTCCGTTGCGGGCGGCGTGATGAGCGCGGCCGTCGTCGGGCTGTAGTCCCGGGTTCGGGTCTTAAAGCGATCAAAGAGGCTCAAGGGCCACCCTCCGGGTTTGAGACAGGAGATTGAGACGAAACAAAAGGAAATGGGGCGACCCATGGGGACGCTGGGTCGCCCCGGCAAGCCTGCCGGTGCAAGTGGGGAGGAGCACCGTGCAACCGGTCAGGCCGCCAGCGCGCAGTGCCAGACTCAGGAGACGTCGAACTTCAACAGCTTGATCGCATTGAAATCCTGCATCCCGCCGCCGACACGCTTGGTTGTATAGAAGAGGACATACGGCTTGGCGCTATAGGGATCGCGGAGCACACGCAGGCCGATCCGGTCGACGACCAGATAACCGCGCTGGAAGTCGCCAAAGGCGATCGGGAACGTGCCCGGTCCGATCTGCGGCATGTCCTCGGCTTCAACGAGCGGGAAATTCATCAGCGTCGCCTGTGTCGAGCCGGAAATTGGCGGCTGCCACAGATAATGTCCCAACGTGTCCTTGAGGGTGCGGATGGCAGCCTGTGTCTTGCGCGTCATGACCCAGCAGGCATTCTGCCGATAGCCAGCCTGGAGTTCATAGGCCAACTGGACCAGAATATCGGATGGGTTGCTTGTCGGCAGCGCACCTGACACGCCGGTGGCGAGATAGCCGATATTGCCCCAGCTGTAATTGGCATCCGGCACGGTCGGATAGGTCATGAAGCCCTTGGGCATGTTGATACCGGTGCCATTGACGAAGGCCGCACCTTCCTGCACCGCAAACAGCGTATCGATTTCGCCAGCCAGCCAGGTCTCGATGTCGACAATGGAGTCATCGAGCAACTGCTGGGTCGCCGATGGCATCGCATAGAGTTCCATGGTCGGGAAAATCATCTGCTGCAACGGCGGCGAGTTGGTCACTGCATCGAGCGCCGTTTCCGCCACCCAACCGCCTGCCGGACCGGTTGGCGAGAATGCCTTGGTGAAGGTCGGCGATGAAACCTGCCGGTTGCCCGCGATCTGCCGGATCGGCGAAATCTGTGCCAGGCGCCGCATGATGTAGGTTTCGATTTCGACGGGCACCGTGTAGCCACCATCGCCGGGCGAAGACACCGACAGCGCCTTTTCTTCCAGTTCGCGCAACGGCGCTTCGATGCCACCACGGACATAGCTATTGAAGGCCCGCTTGTGTTCCGGGCTGGAACTGCGCCCGACCACCTTCGCCTCACCGGCGAGTTGCGGCCGCTGCATGCGCAGGACCGTCTCCCGCATCTTCTTTTCACGTGTCGCCATCGCCTGTTCGAGACGTTCGAGGTGATCTGTTGTCACGACGTCGGCAGAACCGCGCTGCTCGACCTCCTTCAGTCGGCGGTCATTGACCTCCTTGAAGCCCTCGAATGTGTTGCGATAATCGCCATACTGCCGGTTGATTTCGGCATCATAGATCGCCGACTTGGTTTCTGGTGCGAACGTCTGGTGCTGTGTCATGTCAGATCCTTGTTGGGGAGATGGAGACGCGATCCGTCGACGACGCCGGGCAAGAGCGCAGCGACTGGAATGAGTGATCGATTGCTGGGGAAGTCGGCGTTCAGTGCCGGTCAGCGATGAGGACGCATCCTCAAAAACTGGCCCGTTCCCGCATTTCCTGCCGCAGAATCAGCGCGGCCAATCGGCGGTGCTGCGCGGGCGAGAGCTGGGTGCGTCGGGATCCGCCATCATCTTCATGGTGCTTGACGGCGGTGACGCGAGCATCCGGCTGCATGGGGAAGGTGACAACGGAAATCTCCCAGAGGTCGATTTCTTTCAGGCGCCGGATGCCGGATTTCTTGTCCGTATGTCCCTTGATGGTGCGAAAGCCGATGGAGAGCCCGTCCAGCACGCCCTCACGCATCAGGCTGAGCACCTCGCGACCACGGGCGAGGTCCAGCATGAGCTGACCCTTGACGAACAACCCGCGCGGGGTCTCGCGGATTTCCAGCCATTTGCCGATCGGTTCGGCGGGGTCGTGCTGATAGAGCATCTTCACGCCATCGGCCCCGCGCTTTTGCAGCGAGGTGAGAAACGCACCGCGCTCGACAATATCGTGGCTCAGATCCTCGACCCCGAACACGCTTGCGTAGCCGGAAAATATCCCGTCCGCTCCGACCCTGGTGACCTCGTCGGCTGCCCGTTTTGTCTCCGGTGCCCGCAGTGCGGCGCGTCGTATAAAATGGGCACCTGTCCGAACGGCGCTTGATGAATTGATCATGTCTGGCCTCGTTCAATAGCTATCGTCGTCGTTCAGTTGATAGGTGTGCTGCAGGTCGCCGTCGGGGTCATCGGTCAATGGACCGTAGGGACCATCGTTGAGGTCATCATCGATGTCGTCGGAATCATCCTGCGGCTCGAAATTGCCGCCGTCGCCAGTGTCGCTGGTTGCGGCCACCTGAGCCTCGTTATCGGGGAGATCATCATCCTCGATATCGACATTCGAGGCGTCGTCGCCGGACGTGGCGTCATCGTCGGATACGGGCTTTTGAGCACGGGACGGTGGATTTGATCTGACGGTTGCAGCTTCTGTGGGCTTGGGACCATAGCCAACCGCTGCCCGTTTTTCGTCATCGGTGAGGAACGTGGCCGCTTCGAGCCGGGTCCAGAGGGCATCACGGTCAGGTGCCAGCGCATCGACCTGATCGGTATCATAGGAGAGCTTCAGATCGTCGCCGAACACCGGACCAAGCCAGCCGCCGAGCGCCTTCGCCGTTCGGGCAATCAATGGCAGCACAGTCAGCCGCCAGAACGCCTTGTTGGCCTCCTGATAATTGGCGTGGGTGTTGTCACCGGGAATGCCGAGCATCATCGAGGGCACACCGAACGCCAGCGCGATTTCCCGCGCCGCATCGCGTTTGGCCTGAATGAAATCCATGTCGCGCGGCGACAGGCTCATGGATTTCCAGTCCAGCCCGCCTTCCAGCAACAACGGTCGTCCCGCATTGCCATGCCCCTGAAACCCGTCCTCGAGTTCTTTTTTCAGGCGGGAATACTGATCGTCGGAGAGATTGGACCCGTCCTTGGACTGATAGACGAGCGCGCCCGATGGCCTTGCCGAATTATCGATCAGCGACTTCGCCCAGGCCGACGCCGCGTTGTGAACATCGAGCGAGACCTGCGCCGCCTCAATCGGTGCCATGCCGTAGTAATCATTGAGCGGATGAAAGAGATTGAGATTGAGGATCGGCCGGAGCGGCTTCTCGTCGGCATTGAAGCGCACGAAGCGCTCGGCAACTGTGTAATCCCAGGCTTCCGGCCAACCTTCTGGTCCCGGCACCACCTTCATGCGGTCAGGCCGCAGCGCATAGAGTTCACGCACCTGCTCGCCGTCGGAAACAGCCTCGACATAGGCATTTCCCGAAACCAGCAGGTGGCCATACAACTCCTCGAGCCATTCCGGTCCTGATTGACGCGGGTTTGGCCCATTGAGCAGATCGAGCAACGGATGCGTGTCGAGTTCCTTCGCGCCGTCATAGAGCAGCCACGGGACTGACGCTGCTGCCTCGGAGATCAACCGCACACAGCGATAGACAACAGGATTGCGCGCATAGCCCTCGCGGGCCAGTCCGGCATAATCGCGCGGCGTCCACATCGGTCGCCCGACGAAATGCAGCGAAATCAGCGGTCCCGCCTTGGAGAATTTTTGTTCAGCAACCGGCGTCGGCGCAGCCGGCTTCGCACCGGGCGAAACCCAGCGTTTCAAACGATCAAATGGCGTCATTGGGGCTCTTTCGGTTGAATTCCGGCGACGATGATTTGATGCAAGGTCGAACGGCCCCTCATCCGGCCTTCGTCCATCTCGACGGGAGAAGGCCAAATCGTGAGCATCCGGTATGTGTCCCGTCTCCCCTTGCGGGAGAAGGTGGCCAAAGGCCGGATGAGGGGGCAAACTGCTCGAATGGACTAAAAAGGTTCAACCTAAACCCTGCGCACCTTGGGGCTGCCACGCCTCTCAAGCATCAACGCTGTCACGGCCCATACCAGCGCATCGAGGCGATCCGGCGACCGTCCGGACGACAATCCATCCGGACCGAAATCGCAGAGTTCGTCTTCAAGCGCCGCGAAGGCTCCGGCGTGTCGCACCCTGCCCTGCTGATAGAGCGCAGCCACGGGCTCGGCCCGAATGAACTTGCCACGTGTTGCCCGAACCGATTTCACCGGCACGCTCGCATCGACTTCGTTGATGATGGCTGCGACCATGTCGCCGCCCTGATTGACTTCGGCGATGAGGCAATCCGCCTGAAGTGATGTGTAAAGCCCGATGGCCCGCGCGGCCCACTCCGTCGGACGCGCACCCTGCACGCTCATGTCGGCAAGCACATAGCCGATACCATCGTCCGCTAGACCGACGGCCACGATCCCGCAGGCATCCGCCGTTCGCCCTGAGGTTGCCGGTGGATCAACCGCCACGACAATCCGTTTACTCGGTGGGGCCTTGTCGACCCTCATCCGCTCGATCTCGTCGCGCCGGAAGAGTGCGTCCTGGCGATCGTCAATCATCTCGCCATCAAGTTCCTGTCGGCCCAGACGCGTACCGTTGTAGCGTCCCACCACAGCATCCAGAAACCTGGGTGCCAGATTGAACGCATTGGCTTTTGTCGACGCCCGTGTCACCACCGTGCCCGGTTCGCTCAACAATCGCCTGAGCAACGGGATCGGTCGGGGCGTTGTCGTCGCCATCTGGCGCGGATGATCGCCCAGCCTGAGACCGAATTGCAGCATATCCCAACACTCCTCGGCATGACGCCATTTGGCAATTTCGTCGGCCCACGCCGCGCCGAATTGCGGACCACGCAACGACTCCGGGTCCTCGGAGGAAAACACTTGAGCGATGGCCCCGTTTGACCACTCCAACCGACGCAGGCTCGACCGCCAGCTTGGGCGGTCCACCCGTCGATGCACACTGAGCAGCCCGGAAACCCCTTCGATCATCACATCGCGGACATCGGCATAGGTCTCGCCGACGAGTGCGATCCGGCCAATCGCCTCAGGGGCAGCGGGCAATCGACCGAGAGCCAGGGCTTTCACCCATTCGGCGCCCGCGCGCGTCTTGCCAGCGCCGCGCCCGCCGAGCAGCAGCCAGGTCGTCCAGTCGCTGTCAGGTGGCAGTTGGTCTGGACGCGCCCAAGTCGGCCAGTCATCCCTGAGCGCGTCAATCTCTGATGGACTGAGGCTGGCCAGCAGGCGTTCAATCTGCTGCGGTTCGCTGCATGTTCGCAATGCGGCGCGCAAGGTCGCGACGAATCTCATCGATATCGGTCTCCGGCGCAGCATCCATTTCCGGCTTGGCCTGTCGTTCGAGGCCGATCAGCAATTCCAGCGTTCGGGCCAGCGCGGCCAGGGTCCGGGCGTCCTTTTCGTCCGCGCCGCTGCCCGCCAGCTCGACGAAGCGCCGTTCAATTTCAGCAATTTGTCGCTCGACGGCGTGAAACAGTCGCGACACCAGTACCGTCCGATCCAGCGGCCGCTCGAACGGCGTGAGCCCCGATTGCAGCTTGCGACCTGTCCAGCCTTCACGGGCAGCGCGCTCGTAAATCGCCCGCTCCCGAATGCCGTAAGCCCGGGCGATAACCGCGACCGGCGTTGCCGATTGCTCATAGGTCGAGCGAATTTCACCCCACGGGATCACCCGCCGTTTGCGAGCAGCTGCATCTGATGTCTCCGTTCCGTCTGTTTGGGGAGCGGAACCGGGCCCATCCTGACGCGCAGGAGCGGTGTCCGGGGCTTTGGCTTTCGAGCGAGTCCGTACCGCTCGGCGCAGCGTTTCAGTCACTCTCAACTCCAATCAAGGGGTGCAAAGCTCGATTTTAAGTACAAGATTGAATTTAATTCATTCGCAAACGTAATAATTATTTACTTATATTTAATATTTTGAGATTTGCCACAAATTATCGTATAATATATGATATTTATTTCATCTACACTTTATTTTAGACCACAATGGCCGTTTCGTTTTCTATAATTCGTCGACCATGAAAAAAATATACGTTTGAAGCGTTGCGCTGTCAAATAAGCGCTTCAAAATAAGCTTTCATCGATATCCTATGTGTCATTTCATTATTTTATAATCAAAATTTATTATTTAAGATCATATACTTAGATTACAATCGAATTGCCGGCTCGGCGAACGGGTCGAGACCCGGCCATTCCTCAAGGTGATCTTCCAACGTATCGGCGGGGATATCTTCCTCGGATATCACACGGTTTCGCACCGAAACACCGGCCACATGGATCATGCCGGGATCGCCGCAGACGAGCGGATGCCACCAGTAAAGCTTGCGTCCCTCGGCAATGAGCCGATAGGCGCATGTGGCGGGCAACCACGTATAGGACTGCTCCACGACTTCCTGCGGATCCAGCTTCACGCAATCGGGCACATGGTCCCAACGGTTCTCATAGTCACCACAGCGGCAGCTGGTATGGTCGAGCAGCTTGCAGGCGACGTTCGTCCAGAAGATTTCGCCGGTTTCCTCGTCCTCGAGCTTGTTGAGGCAACAGCGGCCACAGCCGTCGCACAGCGAATCCCATTCTTCATCACTCAGCGCCTCGAGTGGTTTGGTCTCCCAGAAGGGCTGCGTTCCATGGTCTGCTGTCATTTCATCTCACAATCGAAGGCGGAACCCTGATGATCTCTGTCAATCAACTCGCCCACGCAAGGACATAAGCGAACCCGGCCAAACTGGCAAATCGCGACGGGACCGTTCACGATACCAACAGGTTCCTGCATTCAGTGCTCGACCAATCCCGCCAGCATGTTTAAATATGCGTTAAGGAGTTGACCTGTGCAGGCTGCAAAGCCCCGCGGTCAGACAAGGAACCCGAAGCGTGTCAGACCGTCAGAACGAGCCCGATCAGAAGCCGACGCGTCGCCCGTTCTGGCGGCGGTTCGGGTTTCTTGAGCTCGATGCCTGGATCGATTCCGGGCTTTATTCCTTGTGGATTGAAACGCTTGATGTCCTTGCAAACATCGTCGTTTTCTTCCGCCGGTTTCGCCTGACGGGCTGGCGCTGGCTGCTCGTCGACATTCTCGGCGATGTCTTGACCTTCGGCGTCGCAGGCTCAGTGCTGATGCTTGCACTGGCATTGCCCGCGTTTGAATCCACCCGCAAGGACTGGCGTCACGACGTTGATTACTCCGTCACCTTTCTGGATCGCTACGGTAACGAGATTGGCAAGCGCGGCATTCGATTGAACGACTCGGTCCCGCTGGACGAATTGCCGCCGCATTTGATCAAGGCGGTGCTGGCAACCGAGGACCGACGCTTTTTCGAGCATTTCGGCATTGACGTCATCGGAACAGCGCGCGCAATCGTCGAGAACCTGCGTCACAATGGCGTGACACAAGGCGGCTCGTCCCTGACACAGCAGCTGGCGAAAAACCTGTTCCTGTCGAACGAACGCTCGTTTGAACGCAAGATCAAGGAAGCCTTCCTGGCCCTTTGGCTGGAGGCAAATCTCTCCAAGCGCGAGATTATGAAACTCTATCTCGACCGCGCCTATATGGGTGGCGGGTCGTTCGGTGTCGCGGCTGCCGCTGAGTTTTACTTCGGCAAGAACGTACGCGATGTCTCCCTGGCCGAGGCGGCCATGCTGGCAGGCCTGTTCAAGGCCCCCACCAAATATGCCCCGCACGTGAACCTGCCGGCGGCACGTGCCCGCGCAAACGATGTGCTCTCCAACCTGGTCGCAGCCGGTTATTATTCCGAGGGTCAGGTGCTCGGTGCCCGGCGCAACCCGGCAAAGGCGGTCGACCGCAGCCGCAATTACTCGCCGGATTATTTTCTGGATTATGCGTTTCAGGAAGTTCAGGAAATCGCCCCGCTTGACCACTCGATCACGGTCAAGACCTCACTTGACGTCGGCGTCCAGAAGAAGGCGGAAGAGGTACTGGAAAATTCGCTCCGGCAATACGGCGAAGAGTTGGATATCAGCCAGGGCGCGATGATCATCGGCGACCCCGATGGCTCCATCCGGACTATGGTCGGAGGACGCGACTATGGTTCCAGCCAATATAATCGGGCTACCGACGCTTTGCGCCAGCCGGGGTCTTCGTTCAAACCCTACGTCTATACGGCGGCCTTGACCATCGGCGGCTATAATCCGCAGTCGGTCATCAATGATCACGTGTTTTGCATCGGCGACTGGTGCCCGCACAATTTCGGCAACAAGTATTACGGCAGCGTCACATTGACGACGGCGATTGCCCAGTCGCTGAACTCGGTGCCGGTCCAGCTTGTCAGCGCCATCGGACGCGAGAAGGTCGCCGCCTTTGTGCGCCGCTTTGGCATCAATCTGCCGGAAAAGCCCGACTGGCCCTTCGTGATCGGTGCCATCGAAGTGCACGTGATCGATCAGTTCAGCGGCTATACCACGTTTGCCAGCGGCGGATTCCGCAACAAGCCGCATGCGGTTGATCAGATCATCAATGGAACCGGCCAGGTGATTTATGATCGTGTGCGCGACAATCCGCCCCGGGAGCGGATCGTGCCAGAAGAAAAGATCGCCCAGATCGTCGGCATGATGCATCATGGCGTTGAAGAAGGCACCGGCGTCCGGGCCAAGCTCGAAGGCATTCCGGCAGCAGGCAAGACGGGTACCACCCAAGAATCGCGAGACGCCTGGTTCTGCGGCTATACGGGCAATCTCGTCGGAGTTGTCTGGATCGGCAATGATGACAATCACCCGATGAACAAGGTAACGGGAGGCCTCGTGCCTGCGCAGATGTGGCACGACGTCATGGAATTCGCCCATCAAAATCTGGAACTGAAACAAGGCATTGGCCTGCCGCCGCCAACCCGCAAGGCACCAGACAATGCCTATGCGCTCGCCAAACCGGCGACGTCAGCTTCCAGCAATTCGAGCAGCGTCGTGACCTTGGCACCTGCCAATGGGCCGCAGGCAGCGAAAGCAAAGCCCGGTGCACCTGCCGTCGACGCCGATCATCCCTGGCAACTGACGAATGCCTCACTGAGCGTCTTAACGGAAATCGACGGACTGATGCGCACAGCACCCACCATCAAGCCGCAAAAGAGCTCCTCGCTCGAAGGGTATGCGCTTCCAACGATGGGCTTGACCGTGCTGGCCGGTGAAGGCCAATTGCAAGGGCGGGGTTTGACGGACATCAGGTGACGCCGGTCTTCTTGTCCTCCAGCCGCACATGATGGATATGGACTTCGGCACGCAGACCTTGCCCGGCAATCATCATTTCCAGCAGGAACGCGGTCAAGGCGCCCATCGTGCACAGGATCGCCGTACCGAACAACCAGAACAGGATCTGCCCGGTGACCGTGGCTTGCAACGCCGTGAGAAACAGGGTCAGCACCGTCCCGCATGTCGAAGCACCCCCGACTGCCGCCAAAAAGACGGCGACATCCAGCGCATGAGATCGGCGTTTCAGGTGTTTCAACCGGATGCCGATGAGGGGATCGTTATGAGACGTACCTTCAATTTCACTTGAAAGGTTGGATACCTGATCCGAAATCCGCGCCAGTCGTGACATGAAGACACCGAGGAGCCCCCCGATCGCACTAAGCAGGAAGATCGGCGTGAGGGATGCCTGAATGACACGGATCACGCTCTGTAACTCGGTTGATGCAAACTCCATCCCAGTCACCTTCGTTCAAGCGCATTGATGATTGCCATTAACGCGCTGCGGATGAAATCAAAATGACTGCGCGGGCAATGAGTGAGATCCGGCACGAACATTTCGTGTCACTCCCCACACACAGCCTGAAACCCATTTCGTTTGTGATAAAAAACCGCTAACCATTCCGGGCTTGTCCTCACCTGCCGAGTCCGTCGGAATTGATCATTTGAAACGCCTGATCGAACTTCTCTTCGCGATCACCATTGCTCTGGCCACGGGGCTTGGATCGGCATGGTATGTCGTCGGCTCCGGATGGCTGATTCCAACGGATGTATTCGGCGAATGGGCGACCTGGCCCGGGGGCGGCAGTCCCGATGCGGACCCCTATTCGCGTGCCGTGCTCGCGCGCACCGGTCAGGTCCCGCTGGGCACCGGCGAAGGCACTGCCTTTTTTGCCTCGACTGACTCGAATGGTCGTGCCCTTCGCGGTGGCTGCGACTATGAACTCAGCGGTCGCACACCACCCGTCAGGCTCTGGACCCTGTCGCTGATAGATGCCAACGGTGACCTCCCCGCCACGACCGAGGGCCGAACATATCTGCGCAGCGATGAAATCATGCGACACGGCGATGGGGGTTTTGACATCGAACTCGCTGCGACAGCAAGGCCCGGCAACTGGTTTCAGATGCCTGACCACGGCTACTACATGCTGGTCTTGCGGCTGTATGATACACCTGCTTCACTGATCAATGACATCAAAGGCAATGCACTGCCGCATATCCAGCGAAAGGCGTGCCGATGATTCGATTTGCGCTCTGGCTCCTCGGCGGACTGGTCCTTGGCGGGATTATCCACATCACGACGGTGCTTGGCTTGCCCTTGTTCGCGCCTGAACCAGCCTTTGTCAGGATCGGGGCCTTTGCGCTCGACGGCCGTTTCACGGCCTTGCCACGGTCAGCGCCCGGCGTTCATGCGTTGCCGCTGCTGGATCCTGCGATGGAGCATGCAGTCTGCCGGTTTTCGCTGGCCGGTGGACCCGTCAGGATCAAGGCCGAGATGCCCGACCTCTATTGGTCGATTGCGATCTTCAATCGCGATGGGCTGAATGCCTATTCATTGTCCGATCGTGCCGCTGATCAGAAGCCGATTGATATCCTCGTTGCGACGGCGGGCCAGATCGCTGAAATCCGCGAAAATCCGCCCGACAACTTTGACAACGTCGTCATCATCGACTGGACTGGAACAGATGGTTTTGCGCTGATCCGCGCGCTTGTGCAAACGCCAGGCTCCGAAAAGATCATCCGGGACGCCTTCTCGGCTGCCAGTTGCGACGTATTCCACCTGGCACAGTAGCCTACCATGCCTACTTGATCGACGCCGGATGATCGATTTCGCTGGCCCTGGTGTAGCGGGACGGCTTCAAACCGGTGTCCTGACCCGGCAAGGACCGGAATCCCGCTGTATTCTGTTCGGCCAGGACGATTTCTGTCTGCAAATGGTCGTAGGCCTGATTGACCTCCCATTGCCGGTCAGTCGGCGTCTCCACCAGCATGCGATCGATGCAGATACGATAAGACTTGAGCCTGAAGCGCATGGATCTCCAGACCCAGTCCGCCAGTCGGGCGTTTTCATCGACACGCGCATAGGCATTGTGGAGTTCTGCCGGCGTCAGGTTGGCGCGATGATCGAGGTTCCGGATCCGTTCCGCGTCATCGGCGTTGACAGCACGCAGTTCGCGCCAGAATGGGCCGATCAACCGTGCGTCGTCGTTCATGTCGTTGATCAGGCGATGCCAGCGCGTCTCGCTTGAAACAAACGGATCTCGCCGCAACAGCTCGTAATAGGCAAGCGGATTAAACTTGCTGTCCAGTTCCGGTAGAATCCGCGTCCGCTGAAACTCGACAAGTGTGTCGCCAAACCAGTCATTGACATGTGGTGGCTGCACGAGCTGCCAGGCCCGGTCGCGCATCGTCTTTTCGCGATCGGTCTGATTGAAGTCGGAAACGAGTTCGCCCCGGCCACGATCCGCGATCACGCCACCGATCGCTGGCAAGACGCTATCGTGCCATGCACTGGGCTCCACACGCCCGAAGTCGCCCGTGTTCTCACCGCAGGCCGCAAGCGGAACCAGGCAAATGAACGCCACTGGCCAGCACGTGAACCTGTCTGCAAGTGTCCGGAGGGTCAATGAAAGCGGCACGGTCAGATCCTGAGTTCTCGTTACAGCGTCACTGTCCAGTGTCAGGCGCGATTTTTTCCAATACTCTTCACTTGCCGCTCTGAACGGGATCAGGCGCCATTTCCGCCAATGACACACAAGGTGGGGAGTCGACTGGTTCGGCACGCGTGCGTTCATAGCGAACACCCGAGAACAAGATGATCTCTCCGGCACCGACACCTTTACTTTCACGAAAACTGCGGCGGCGAGAGATATCGAATGTCAAAACATCGGCTGCCATGACTGGCCTCTTCAGAAATGCCTGTTTCACAGTTTGCCCCTGCCGTTAACGCGCGACTGCGTGGCCGAGGTGATCCTGCCTTGCCGTGCTCGAGGCCTCCCCGGGCATGCGACAAGCGATTAACGGACTCACCGACTACTGCGCCCATGTGAAGTTGGTATGGTTAACGAAGTCCTAACCAGGCGTCTCTCTATCGTACGACTCGTCGCAAATGTTGCCGGGAAGCCACAGATTTCATCTGACCGTATTCAGGGGACTGGTGCCAGCGGGCGAATGACTCATACTGAAGCAGCGAATCAGTTCGCGGTGCGTTCGTCCGGGTATTTATTCATAAAATCAGCTATTTAATAAAGGCCGCAACGACCTTGAGCACATCCTTCGATCCGCATGCGGACTCTGTTCGCCCCCAGAGTCAATATCGCGACAGCCAGATGCTTCGTGACAGTCTGATCGTCGAGTTGGCAAGCCTGTTTATCTTGCCGGCCGAGCACAGGCGGACCGACCTGACGGCCTTTGAAGAACTGATGACCTCGCTGTTTGCGACAGCACCTGCTCCAGAACGCGCGAAGGCAGCGGCCTTACTTGCAACGCGCGCCGATCTGCCAGCCTCGATTGCGGCAATGATGGCCAATGACGAGATCGATATTGCCCGGCCTATCCTGACCTCTTCACCTGCGCTTGAGACAATCGACCGTATCCGCGTGATCGGTAACCGAAGCGAAGCACATCGTGAGGCCCTCGCGACACGGACCGATCTTGAGGATTCCGTGATCTCGGCACTTCTGGTCCACGGCGGACCAGACACAATTGCAACCTTGAGCGCGAATACCCGTTTGACGATGAGCCCGGGTCAGATCGACCAGCTAGTCAATCGCGTGATTGATGAAGGCCGCGCCATCGAGGATTTGTCGGAGACTCTCGACCTTGGCCCGGCGCGGCGTATCGATCTGTTCTTCGAATTGTCCGCCGCCGACCGCAGGCGAGCGCTGATCGCGTATAACGCGGAAACAAGCTTTCGGCGGATCGAAAAACGCGGTCGCCGCACGCCTCGGATCGTGCGACCAGGATTGCAGCGCGCCCTTATCGATGCGGTCTTTGCCGGTGAAAACGAGACCTATGCCGGCCTTTTGTCAGAAGCCATCGGCGTAAGTCAGTCGCTTGGGCTTCGCATCGTCAGGGACCAAGGCGGCGAACCCCTCGTCGTCGCCCTTCTGGCGGCGGGCCTGGATGCGACCGACGCCACCAGCATCCTTGTCCGGTCTGATCCCGCGTTCGGCTGGACCTACTATACGATCCGGGATCTGGTCCATCTCTACGACGTGATCGGCTGGCGGACCGCCGAAGCAATTGTCGAACGCTGGTCGGCGGCCGGTGGCAAGCGTCTCGCCATTGCCTCACGACAAACAGACCATTCGCGTGCATCCAGCGCCGTTGAAATGCGCTCGCAGCCCGCCCGTCATTGGCTCGAGAGTGCACGCGATCAAACGATCCGTGCATCGCGATAAGCGGATCCCTGCAGCATCAGCCAGCGGCCAGGTCGAGAAAATGCCGCCCGGCGCGATCTTCGATTTCGACGATCCACAGATCGGAATCAAAGGCCCGTTCCCGTTTGAGCCGCTCTTCGACCTCGAATTCCGGGGCGTCTGACATCACCCGTTCGAACAGCCGCACACCGCTGTCATCTTGATCAAAGCTGGTCTGTGGGGCAGGTCCATATAGATCGGCGGTGCCGTTGAGGCGCGCAACCTTGACGAAGATCGCGCCAGCTTCGTCAGCGCCCCGCTTGACGACAGCCGCGAATGCGCCATCGCTATTGGCACGACGTACGAGCGCAGCGACAAGGATTTCCGATTTCAGACGCATGGCCAGTCCTAGCGCGCATCCGCACTGCGGACAACGAGCGCTGACAACAACCTATCAGACATTCGACCCGTTTGGGGCAAACCGTGTTCGGCTTCAAATTTGCGGATCGCCTCAGAAGTCTTCTCGTCCTGGATTCCATCCGTACGGATCGGACCATAACCCGCAACATTAAGCGCCCGCTGCGCTTTCTGCAGTCGGCCTTCGGTGCTGCCAGTCAAGGGTTCAGGCGGGACAGGTGCCGGCATGAGCTGCACTGCGGGACGCGCTGGCGGCGCAACCACGGCAACAGGCACCAGCTGTGCGACGGGACGTGCTGCCGCGACCTGTGGATGTTGATTGACCACGCGGCCCCTTGGCGACTTGAGCAAGGCGAGCACCTTGTCATCCGCTTCGCCGGATGCTGGCACGCCCACACGCTGTTCAAACGCGCGAATGGCTTCCGCTGTTGCCGGTCCGGCAATCCCGTCAACCGCGCCCGTGTAGAACCCCCGATCGCGCAGCGCCTTCTGGATGTGCTGCGTCGTCTGCACCTGCAGATTGGCGAGTGGCGGCACGGCGGCATTTGTCGCGGGATCGTCAGCCAAGGTTTCTTTCGGCGTGACCGCCGTCACTGGTACCGGGATTTGCTGCTGTGACAAACTGGCTGATTGCGTCTGAGCTGGCGTCTGAGGAGCCGGAGCCTCAGCCGAGGCAAGCGGCTGCAAGGGATCACTGCCCGACACAAGCGGCAATGTGGCAACGGTTTTCGGACCAATCGCACCGGTCATGCGCGTGTTGAACAGCGGCGAAGGATGACGAACAGACTGGTTGGCCAAAGCGTTCGTCACGATGAACAACATGGCGATGCCGGCAACCATCGCACCGCCAGCAACCACCGGATTGCGCATGGCACCGTCGATCGTCCGTTCGATGAGCCCGGCCCCACGGCGGCGGCGGGGCGCAGCTTCGAAATCGTACCCGTCCGGATCAGCGCGCATTCGATAGTCGCTCATGCACGCCTCTGATGTTGGATCCGCGCCATTGCTTCTGTCCGTTCGGTGGTCGGCAGGGCCACGATTCGCGCCTCAGGCGCCACGGTTTCCTGCGTCAGCGGCAAGCGGACGGTCACGCAGGTGCCGACATCCAGGCGGCTCTCGATCTGCATTGAGCCGCCGTGCAGTGTTGCCAGGCCCTTGACGACCGAAAGTCCCAGGCCCGTTCCCTCGTGCCGACGATTGTAACCGGAATCCGCCTGGACGAACGGCATGCCGAGGCGGCTCAAGTCTTTCTCATCAATGCCGATGCCGTTATCCTGGACGAATAGCGCCACGCTCTCGCCCTCCAGCCTGGCACCCATGACGATGCGTCCGCCGGGGTTCGTGAATTTGACGGCGTTGGACAACAGATTGATCAGGATTTGCTTGCAGGCGCGCCGGTCGGCAACGAGTTCAGGCAAATCAGCCGGAATTGAGGTGGTCAGGTGCAACGATCGCGCCGCCGCCTCGTGAGCCATCATTTCCCGCGTCCCCTCGATCAACTGCGACATGTCGAACGGCTCTGTCGTCAGCTCGAAATTGCCGGATTCGATCTTTGACATGTCGAGTATGTCGCTGACGACCTGGAGCAAATGGGTGCCGGAGTCATGGATCAACCGCACGTAATCGCGCTGCCGGTCATCGGCAAACCCGCCAAAGACTTCCGATTTCAAGAGATCGGAGAATCCGATGATGGCGTTCAGCGGTGTCCGCAATTCATGACTGACATTGGCGAGAAAACGGGTCTTCGCGCTGTTGGCGTCCTCGGCCAGCTCCCGCGCGTGCATCAACTCGACTTCCTGTGCCTTCCGTTCGGTGATGTCCCGCGTCACGGCAACGACTGTGACATCGGCGAGCTGGGCACCCTGCTGGACTTCGACAGGACGGCATCTCATTTCGAGCCAGAGATGGTAAGCACTGCCATCCGGGCGATCGACCTTGACCCGGAATTCGATCATCGATGCCTGCCGCAAGGCAATCGCCTCCGACAAGGCCGATAGATACGCGGGACGGTCAGCCACATGGACGCGCTTGAACAGCCCATCTCCCAGGACCTGTTGGGGGGTCAGCGACAGGACGCGCTGGATGGCCGGAGAGGCAAACACCACGTCGCCCGAGCGCGTGTGGCCTGTCACGATATCGCCGATGTTTTCCGCGACCAGCCGGAACTGCGCACCCTTTGACCGCGCATACTCGCGATCGACCCTGTGGATCGCTTCCATGCGCAATGCCATGAGCCCGGTGTAGGTCATCGCCGCCAGCGACAGGACCCAGAACAGCCGGTGCGCGTCGTCCGGGGTAATCAATGTCGTTGGCAACTGGCCATTCATCTGCGTGAGCGCAACCAGCGCAAACGTGGACAGCGCCACGACCATCCCCAGCCGGACGCTCGTCCGTTCACCGGACAGGGCCGCTTCCAGCGGCAACATCGCGAGCCAGAGGATGGCTGCGGAATTGATGCCGCCCGTGTTGATCGCAAGCCAGCCGACCAGCGTCGCGTGGGCGAGCATGACGAGGGCCGAACCAACGGCAAGCCGCCCTGACTGCGCGACATAAAGCGCAATGGGAGCAGGTGCCGCGAGCCACGGCAACGCGACCGCTTCAACAAGGCTTGGATGACCGAAGGCAACCAGGTAAAGCGGCAGGGCGACACAGGCCACCAGCCCCGCTATCAGGTGAGTGAGAATGAACGAGCGATGTCGTTCGTTCGCCAGCGGATCGCCGGGGACGCTTGGACGCAACAGCCCATTCATGAACCGTGCGAGGATCGCTTGTCGATCAGGCCTGGACAACGCTTTTCACCAATGCGCTCGACGACCGGGTGTCGCCGCTTTCGTTCTTTTCAGATCACATCGTGTCATCGCGAACTTAAGGAACGGCTAAACAGCCACGCCCGAGGGGGTGCGTTTGGGTATTGAGACGACGGCAAAGCCGGGTTTCCATCACCAGGGTTAACAAAATGCTCACGCAACAATTTGCGACAAATTTGCATTTTTATTCATGCCAAACTCCTGTTTTGATTGGAATTTTTCAGTTCATTAAAATTAGACTCAAATTTGCACCCGTATTTGAACGTCACTTTCAGGCGATCAGGCTAGTGTGATCATCGACCAAGAAAGCAGTCTCGGCAGATTGCGTTTCGGACGGCTTGATCAGACGGGGATTAAGGATGGGTTTTCTCATTCGGATCGCAGTGGTGTTGGGTATCGTGATCCTCTTCATCCCTGCGGATGAGGCGGAGACGAAGAAACTGTCACAGGACGGTTCCTTCTCGATTTTCGATACATTTGAACTCGCCAGTTCGGCCTATTCCGATGCGGGCAGCTTTTGCGATCGGAACGCACGGGCCTGTGCAACCGGGCATGTGCTCGTGTCCGTGTTCGAGGCAAAGGCCCGGACCGGTGCGCGCTGGCTCTACAGCTATCTCGATCCGGCGAAGGGGTCGATCGCTGGAAATACCCCGAATCAGGCTGAGAATACGGTGGTTCCGCCTGCGCCTGTCTTGACAGGTTCGGTCGCTCCCCACCAGTCAGCTGGCGGCGAGACCCTGGTCACCATCGCGCCCCGCTCCCGCAATTCTCAGCTTCCCCTGCCGCCTTTGCGCCATCAATCCTGACGCGCGCCAATCGTTGCACCGCCGCGCGCAAAACGACGAGCATCTTTGGCTCGTATGCTCTATATGTCCGCTGAGGCAAGGAGAGCAGGCGTGAGCAGGATCGACGACATCATCGCAGATTTCGAATTTATCGACGATTGGGAAGAGCGTTATCGCTACATCATCGAGCTCGGTCGTGCGCTCGAACCACTTTCAGAGTCGGATCACTCCGATATGAACAAGGTGCGCGGATGTGCGAGTCAGGTCTGGCTGCTGACACATCGTGCGACGGTTGATGGATCGACCGTGCTAACCTTTTCCGGAGACAGCGACGCCCATATCGTGCGCGGGCTCGTCGCCATTGTCATCGCCATCTTTTCCGGCAAATCGCCTGAGGCAGTACTCGCAACCGATCCAGAGCCGATCTTTGACCGGCTCCAGTTGCGCGAGCACATCACCCCGCAGCGCTCAAACGGCGTGAAATCAATGATCCTGAGGATCAAGGCTGACGCAGAAGCCGCGCTGGCGCGCTGATCCGGTTCGGGCGGCAGCTCTTCACGATTGGCCGCCATTGATCCGGGGCCGATAATCCGCACTCCCCCATTGCTGGATGCGACCACGTCCTTGCCCTGCCGTCACCGTGGCCGAGATCCCGTAATGGCGCGCCAACGCCTGCAAGGCCAGCTTGAGCACGACCTTGGCGCATCGTTGCGGCCAGCTACGCTCTTGCTCGACGGTCTCCAGCCCTTTCAGGAAGCAGCAGACGTCGATGGCGACCCCCGCCAGTTCTGGCCCAAGCGCCACGAGCGCAGCGTTGACGCGATCACGTGCCGCCAGGGCTGCATCAGTCATCTCTGCCCGACCACCGCGTCCGCCGCCACGTGCTCCGGCCATATCCCGCCAGTTCGAAGTCATCGAAGGCATCAGACCGCCCTTGGTAAAATCCAGCCGCAGCCGTTCGCCTGCCTTGAATTCCGCCTCATCCACCAGCGCGCGACCACCCGCCCCCTTGCGACGATGCAGCCAGGCCAGGGGGCTTTCCGCCTCATCGATCAACGTTCCGACAGTCCCGTTGGAGATCGTGTCGGGCGCGGCAGAGATCGCTCCGTGTTGCAGGCGGAAGGACTGCGGATGATCCGTGATGGACGCCAGATAGGCGCGTCCCGTAGCGGTCAATCGCAGATGCGTCCCCTCCAAAAAGACGAAGTCGCGTTGCTGCAACACGTTTCGGATCTCATCGGATAACTGGACCCGCTTCAGCGCCGTCCCGTCATCCACACGAAAGCTCTGGCCATCGGCTTCAAGCTGTCCGTCAGACAGTCCGAGCAGGCGCACAATCCTGTCGAGCTTCGTCAACATGTCCGTAGTCATGCGTCTTCTCCCAATTTGCGCGATGTCTCCAGCCAGATGTCCACGGCTGCCTCGATCGAGGACACAGTTCGATCGATATTCGGATTTTCACGACGGTCTTCCACGACCTGGCACGCATGGGCCACGGTTGTTCGATCACGTCCGAAATAGCGTCCCACGTCGCTCAGCGATAATCCGAGCCAGACATGGGAGATGTACATTGCGATTTGCCGCGCAAATGCCACCGGTGCTGAGCATCTGTTCCGGCTATGGAATGCGCTCAACGGCAGTCGGAAACTGGCGGCGACGGTCGCCTCCACAACCAGACATATAGGTTTCGAGCGATTTCGAGGATTCGCCCGTCGGAACGGCGGACTGTTGGTCGATTGAACCACAATGATCTGCATCTAGTTCCCCATCTGAAGCGTTAGCAACTTAAAGAATAATTTTTATTAATATCACCTATTCGTTGCATATGGGGATAAGTGTTTCTTTTTATATTAAATACCAGAGTTCTAACGCACGGGAATAACATGTTTTTTATCCCCACCCCTCCTGAATGGATGCATGCTGTGCGCGCAATCCGGTCTTCAATACGACCGGCCGCTCCAGATCAATTCAGAGGTTTTCTATGTCGAACCATGACCAGACAACGCTGTACGGAAACGTCAAACGACAAACGATACAATCGAGAGATGCTTTTTGGGAAAAGAAGGCTTCCTGCGGTCCAGGTCTGGGCTGGCATGCAAACCAGCCGACCAGACCGGACGACGCATCCCGTCGGGAAACCATGCTGCCGCGACTCATCCCGGTCAGCCCAAGAGAAGTTGCCGATCTGTCGATACCGGGACGTCGGTACATTGTGATGCGGCTGGCCAAGGCGTTACGCGGCGAGCGCATGCGTGGTCGAGCTGGCCACTGGACTTACAGCCTGAATCGGCACATCGGCCTGCTACGCGCTTACAGGTCGGAAAGAGAAGCTCTCAAGCAACTGAAAACGATGCAATTAGCGACGAAACACCTGCCGCCGCGGTTGGTGTGAAAGAGCCTCGATTCACCAGCGCTCCTTCGTCAAACAAAAAGCCGTCTCGATTGCAATCGAGACGGCTTTCAGCATTTACGTATCAATTCATGACTGATTTGAAATCGAGCCAGGCTCTGGTCAGTCAGTTCAAATCCACCAGACGATCTGAACCGTCTGGTGCGACTGCAACCTTAGCGGCTACGACGACGCTGCTGACCAAGGCCCATCTTCTTGGCCAGATCAGACCGCGCCTGAGCATAGTTTGGAGCGACCATCGGGTAATCGGCAGGCAGGCCCCACTTCTCGCGATATTCTTCAGGGGTCACATTGTACTGTGTGCGCAGATGGCGCTTCAGCGACTTGAACTTCTTGCCGTCTTCGAGGCACACGATGTAATCCGGTGTCACCGACTTCTTGACAGGAACGGCTGGCTTCAAGGGCTCCGGCTGCGGCTCGATCACGACACCGGCGGACGTCCGCTGCAGTGCAGCGTATACGTCACCGATGAGCGCAGTGAGATCATGCGCAGATACGGTATTGTTGCTTACATAGGCCGATACAATATCAGCGGCCAGTTCAATCAGATTGCTTGCAGCAGTGTCGCTCATTTCTCACCTGTCGTGGGCGCGTTTATCTCGCGCCGGGAAGCGATTAATTCTCGATACGAAAACGATTCAGTTTAAACACCAAGATCAATTTCGTCGAACCATGTCAGTGTGAAGTGAATCGCCACCACATTTGGTCTGTTTTTCGTATAGGTCGCTACGCAGGGAAAAACAAGATGTCTTGTGATCAATAATGCGATGTTCCAAGCAATTTTAACGAACAGCTTGTGAATCCGTGCCGATCACTTCGGTTTCCGACTTGGCGTTGCACAAACAAAACGATGAAGTGCACAGACATTCGCATGATGATAAAACAAGCCGCGCTCCGCCGCGTTTTGCCTAGCAAAAGGCGGGATGATCTCATGCAAACTGAATATCGCATTCAAATACTCGCGACAACGCGTGAGCGACGATTGCCGAAGCGATCAAAGGTGTCTATCTGAAGCAACGAAGACTTGGTACCGGCAGGACCGACCGGACCAGAGTTCACGTGAGAGGTGTCCGATGCCGAGAACAGCTGCCCCGCCGAAAGTGACGAAAACCGACGCCGAATGGCGCGCCCAGTTGACCCCCGAACAGTACCACATCACACGCGAACATGGGACCGAGCGCGCATGCAGCGGCCCGTTCTGGCGCGAGAAGGTCGTCGGTACATTCCGGTGCGTCTGCTGCAACGAACCCCTGTTTTCCTCCGATACAAAATTCGACAGCGGAACCGGCTGGCCGAGCTTTTTCCAGCCGATTGACCAGTTCGCGATTACCGAACTGCCCGACAACTCCTATGGCATGCGGCGGATCGAAATCCGCTGTGCAACCTGTGATGCGCATCTTGGACATGTCTTTCCCGATGGTCCGCGCCCGACCGGACTGCGCTACTGCATGAACGGGTTTGCCATGACGCTCGACCCGGAAAGGATCGACCTCTGATGTCGCTTGCCAGCGTAGCCGCCAATTCAACCGCCCCGTCACAACCGCCGCTCGCCGAGCGACGGTCGATGACGCGTCAGGTCCACGGCATGGAAATCAGCGATGATTTCGCCTGGCTGAGGGCAGACAATTGGCAGGACGTGATGCGTGATCCAAGTCTGCTGCCGGCTGATATCCGGCAGTATCTTGACGCGGAGAACGATTACAGCAGCGCCATGCTGGCACCGACGGCTGACTTGCAGGAGAAAATCTACCGCGAAATCCGGGGACGGATCAAGGAAGACGACAGTTCGGTGCCGATGACTGACGGCGATTTCGCCTATGCAAGTCGGCATCGCGAAGGCGGCCAACACCCGATTTTTGTCCGCAGTCCGCGCAGCGGCGGCGATGAAACCATCCTGCTCGATGGCGACGCAAGAGCCGAGGGCAAGTCCTACTTCAAGCTGGCAGGGGTCTCGCATTCGCCGGACCATCGCTACATCAGTTGGAGCGCTGACGAAAAGGGATCGGAGTTCTTTACGATTCGGGTTCGCGACGTAGCAAACGGCGTCGATCTCTCCGACGAAATCCCGGAATCATCGGGCGGAGCAATCTGGGCCAATGACAGCCAGACATTTTTTTATGTGCGGGTGGATGAAAATCACCGACCGTCGAAAGTCTTTGCGCACCGTCTCGGAACACCGGTCAGCGACGACAGGCTGATCTATGAAGAGCACGACGCAGGCTTTTTTGTTGGCGTCGGCAAGACGCAATCGGGCCGCTTCATCTCTATCGATGCGCATGATCATGAAACCAGTGAAGTCCGACTGATCAATGCGGATCACCCGTTCTCCGTGCCCGTTCTCGTGGCGCCACGCGAAACCGGCGTCGAATACGACCTGGACCACGGCGATGACTGTTTCTATATCCGCACCAACGCCAGAGGCGCGCGCGATTTCTCGCTGGTTACAGCCCGCGTGACAGACGTGATGGACGGACGATCATCGGGACGCGAGGGTTGGGTCGACCTAGTTCCCTATCGGCCCGGGATCCTGATCCTGAGCTTTACCATCTACAAGCACCATCTGGTCCGGCTTGAACGCTTCGAAGGTCTGCCTCGGATTATCATCCGCCGCTTGAGCGACGGTACCGAGCACGAAATCGCCTTCGCTGAGGAGGCCTATTCGCTCGGCCTGATGCCAAGTTTCGAGTTTGATACAGCAACCCTTCGATTCGCCTATTCCTCCATGGCAACGCCAAATCGGGTCTATGATTACGATATGGAAGCGCGGGAGCGGACGCTGCTGAAGGAACAGATCGTCCCCTCTGGCCATGATCCCGACCGCTTTGTGACCCGCCGTATCCAGGCTCCTACCCTGGATGGCGAGACTGTGCCGGTCTCGCTGATCTATGCCAGGACGACAAAACTGGATGGGTCTGCTCCCCTCCTGCTCTACGGGTATGGTGCCTACGGCATTTCGATCCCGGCATCCTTTTCGGTCTCGATCCTGTCCCTGGTCGAGCGCGGATTTGTCTACGCGATCGCGCATATTCGGGGCGGACAGGAAAAGGGCTACGACTGGTACGCAAACGGTCGCCGCGAGCATAAGACAAATACCTTCAGCGACTTCGAAGCAGCTGCCGAAGCCCTCATCAAAGGCGGCTTCACGTCGAAGGGTCGTATCGTTGCGCAAGGCGGCTCGGCAGGGGGCATGCTGATGGGTGCCATTGCCAATCGCTCCGGTGCTCTCTTTGGCGGGATCATTGCCGAAGTACCGTTCGTGGACGTGCTGACGACCATGCTCGACGCGACCTTGCCGCTCACGCCACCGGAATGGCCGGAGTGGGGCAACCCGATCGAGGATGTCGACGCGTTCAATTTGATCCGGTCCTATTCGCCGGTCGATAATGTCGAGGCAAAGCATTACCCGCCGATACTGGCGCTCGCTGGTCTGACGGACCCGCGCGTCACCTATTGGGAACCCGCCAAATGGGTTGCCCGGCTTCGTCACATGAAGACGGATACGAATGTCCTGTTGCTCAAGACCAATATGGATGCCGGGCACGGCGGCGCGGCTGGTCGATTTGATCGTTTGAAGGAGGTCGCTCTGGTACAGGCCTTCGCCTTGCAGTGTGTCGGCCTCGCCTCGGTCGCGCTCTAGCCGCCAGACAGGGTCCGTCAGAGAAACACTGTTTCGTGGCCATCGATCTCTGGTCCAACGGCAAGTTCGTCAGGCCGGAAACGGGTGCGCGACTTGATGATGTCCTTGGCCTTGCTGACCAGCATGTCCAGCGGACGGACCTTTGCCGCCAGACCAAAACTATTCGGATCGGGACCGAAATAGCCGTCTTCCTTCTTGATATAATTGTGCGACCGCGTGATGAGCGCCGGGATGCGCTCCCCCAGGATTTTCGGACTGATCGGCTTGGCCAGCACATAGTCGGCACCAGTGCCGATGGCGCTTTCGATCACGCGCTTGGATGTCTGGGAGGTCAGCACAACAACTGGCATTGTTGGATTGGCAAGCTTTTCATGCCGGAACGCCTTGATCAGGTCGATCCCCTTGCAGTCCGCCAGTTCAAGATCAACGAACACGAAATCAATGTAGGTATGGCGACAATGGATGAGCGCGCTCGCCCCTTCGACAAAGCAATCCACACGCCGATAGCCTAGCGCTCTCAGCATGCCCCTCAACACGGCATGAAAGTTCCGATTTGCATCAACGAGCGCAATACGCAGGGGGAGATCCATCAAGCCTCTTCTTACTTTTGACCAGATCCCGTTAAACCCTGAACCATCTTAAAATTTGGTATTAAATATTGAAATATATACAAAAACGACGCGTCTCCAGAAGGAAGCGCGTCGTCTTCGGGATTGTCATAATCAGAGGTGGATCAGCCTGCTGCTTCCAGCAACTCCAGAACGTAGTCCCAGTTGATCAGGCTATCGACGAAGGCTTCCAGATACTTCGGACGGGCGTTGCGATAGTCGATGTAATAGGAGTGCTCCCAGACGTCGACGCCGAGCAGCGGCGTCGCGCCATGCACCAGTGGGTTCTCGCCATTGGGGGTCTTGGAGATCGCGAGCTTGCCATCCTTCAGCGACAACCAGGCCCAGCCGGACCCGAACTGCGTCGTACCGGCAGCGATGAAATCCGCACGGAACTTGTCGTAACCACCGAGATCGCTGTCGATCATGGCCTGCAGCTTGCCTGGCAGGGACTTGCCGCCGCCGCCCTTCTTCATCCACTTCCAGAAATGGACGTGGTTGTAATGCTGGGCTGCATTGTTGAAGAGACCGGCGTTCTTGCCGAAGCTGCCCTTGACCACGTCTTCGAGCGACAGGCCCTCAAGCCCGGAGTCCTTCAGCAGGTTGTTGCCGTTGGTCACATAGGCCTGATGATGCTTGTCATGATGATACTCAAGCGTTTCAGCAGACATGAAAGGACCAAGCGAATCATAGGCATAGGGCAATGGGGGAAGTTCGAACGACATGGGTAGTCTCCTCTTGGCTTCTGCAGTGCGGCAGACGTTCTGCCGCTGAAAGTCAGATTCTGGTCGATATCCCATCAACGCGACGTTTGCATGATCTGCGCTGCACCGAGGCGGGAATCCGGCGTATCTGTCACACCGAACATAGGGTGCCAACCACCTGTGAGCAACCACGACAGCGACCCGATCGTCGGCATTCGCCAGGATTTTTCACATCGTTCGCGGGAATTTTGGCCGCAGCGCCCGAAAATGAAGCCATAACAGGTCATTCCATCCGACGAAAACACAGGAATCGTCTTGATCTCCTTCGCCTGACGGGCAAAACATGGCACAGAGCATGTGTTTTCACGCTGACACGCCTGGGAACAGCCCCGGCGGCTCGTCCTGCCGATAACAAGATTGCGGAAACACCCGACCGTGCGCGTGAGCCGAACGCCAATCAAGCCGGAACTGCGCCCTGCCCCGCCGAACACGCGTGCAGATGCGCCGTCACCTGTGCCCCTGACCGCCGCCGTCTCCTCGCGGGCGGATGACGATGACGTCGAGATCGAGTTCCAGCAAACCCCTCCCTCATTTCTGCTCCGTCCCGTCGTGCTGGCAACCTTGATCGTCGGCGCACTGATCGTCGCTGGCTATCTGGTCGCTCGGCAAACCCTCCCGGCTGATACACTGCGCGTTGCGTCAGTGCCAACGGCACCTGTTCCCCTCGCAATCCCAATCACCGCGCCAGATACGCCCAAGCCCCGTCAGGAAAGGCCGCGATCAGGCACCACCCGCGCCTTTGCGCTCTGGAAGGATAAGCTCTGGTCGCCCTTCGATCCGCCAACAGAGACAACTGCGCCGTTCCAATCCATGATCCCGGTGCTGCCAGGCTTTCTCATTCCCGACGGAACAACCCTGCTATCCGACGAACGCCGTATCCATCTGGCCGGGATCATGTCCCCACCGCGCGACGCCGTCTGCGTGTCAGATGAGAACCTGAAGCTGGCGTGCGGGTTGATGGCGCGGGCGGCGCTCAGCATCGTGTCCCACTCCGGCCCGCTCACCTGTTACCCGGATGTCTCCCTTGAGACGGCAACACCGGATTACCTCTGCTATGCGCGCGGCACCAATCTGTCGCTCAAACAGATCGAGACCGGCTTCGCCTTGCCGACGACGCCCAGCCTGCCCTATGTCGCAGAACTGGCCGCAACAGCGCGCGACAAGCATGTCGGCGCCTGGAATGGCGGCTGGACGGTCATTCCGCCGCAGGGACCGAAGCCTTGAGCTCCGCTCTGCCGCCGAAATCGCATTGAATTGACTTGCGATCCTGATTTCTGTGCTAAACAGCTGTCATGCCACGACCGCAAGCTGACGGGAACTCTCATGTCGCATTCCATTTATGTGTTTGATGCCTACGGAACCTTGTTTGACGTCCACGCCGCCGTCCGTCGCCATTCCGCTGAAGTCGGCCCGGATGCCCAGTTCTTTTCCGAGCTCTGGCGCGCCAAGCAGCTTGAATATTCCTGGATGCTGTCGCTGATGGGCCGCTATCGCGATTTCTGGGCGTTGACCGAGAATGCGCTGGATTATTGCCTGGAGCGCTTTCCTGCCGTGGATCGCGCGATCCGGCCAAAGCTGCTGGACGCCTACTGGAGCTGCGATTGCTATCCGGAAGTCCCGGAACTCTTCAAGCAGTTGAAGCAGCGCAATGCGAAACTGGCGATCCTCTCCAACGGCAATCCGAAAATGCTGAACGCAGCCATCGCCAACGCCGGGATCGGCGACAGTCTCGACGAGGTCCTGTCCGTCGACGAGGTCAAGATCTACAAGACCGCGCCCGCCGTCTATGAGCTGGTCACCACCCGGTTCCGGGCCTTCCCGGAAGCGATCTCGTTCCAGTCCTCCAACCGCTGGGACGTCGCCGGTGCCGCCGCCTTCGGCTTCCGCACCGTCTGGATCAACCGCACCGGCATGCCCGAAGAATACCACGACATCAAACCCGCCGCCGTCCTGCCGTCACTGACAGGATTGCTGAATTTGTGAGGGGTTTGGTCTCACGTCAACGAGCCCCCCCTGTCATCCCGGCGAAGGCCGGGATCTAGACCGGACACTCGCTCCCTGCAAGCTTGGATCCCGGCCTACGCCGGGATGACAGAGTTGGCCTGCGCCGGGATGACAGGTGAGAGCCTTTCTGCCGCCCCCCGCTACCTCGCCCGCGCCTCTACGCTAGCCGATCCGCCCCTCTCACAGTGCGGCCAATATCCGCGCCCAGCTGCGGATACCCTTGTGGTAACTGGTCAAATCGTATTTCTCGTTGGGTGAATGGATGCGGTCGTCATCGAGGCCGAAGCCGACCATGACGGAATCCATGCCCAGTTGCTGCTTGAAATTGCCGACGACCGGGATCGATCCGCCAGCGCCGATGATGAGCGCGGGCTTGCCCCATTCTTCCGTCAGGGCATCGCGGGCCTTGGCGAGCGACGGGCTGTCAAACGCGAGCGCCAGACCGGGGCTGCCGCCATGTTCCTTGAACTCGGCGCGGGCATCCTTGGGCAGCGATTGCGTGACATAAGCCCGGAACGCCGCCCGGATTTTCGCCGGATCCTGGCCGCGCACCAGTCGGAACGAGACCTTGGCGAGCGCCTTGGCGGGCAGCACGGTCTTGAAGCCGTCCCCGGCATAACCGCCGACGATCCCGTTGAATTCACACGTCGGTCGCGTCCAGATCTGCTCCAGCGTCGAGCGGCCTTTCTCACCTGCAAGCGTTGAAAGCCCGACCGGGCCCAGGAACTCCTCAGGCGTCAGGCCGATGGCGTCCCAGGCATCGGTCACCGGTTTCGGCGGATCGGTGATTCCGTCGTAAAACCCCGGCAATGTGCAGGCACCACTATCGTCATGTAATCCCGCGAGAATTTTCGTCAGGACGCGGATCGGATTGAGCGCCGCGCCGCCAAACGAGCCGGAATGCAGATCACGGTCCGCGCAGTGAATAGTCACTTCCTCGCCGACCAGACCGCGCAATGTCGCGGTGATCGCAGGCGTCGTCGGGTCCCACATGCCGGTATCGCAGACAAGTGCCAGATCCTTCGACAATTCGGCCTTGTTGGCTTCAAGGAAGGCCGTCAGGGACGGAGAACCAGATTCTTCCTCGCCTTCAAGGAACACGGTGACGCGCACCGGCAGCTTGCCGGTTGTCGCCACAAGTGCCCGGCAGGCCTCGACAAATGTCAGATATTGCCCCTTGTCATCAGCCGAACCGCGCCCCGTGATCATCTTGGAGCCATCGGCGCGCGTGATGAGCGCTGGCTCAAACGGCGGACGCTCCCAAAGATTAAGCGGATCAACAGGTTGCACGTCGTAATGGCCGTAGAACAGCACATGCGGCGCGTCCCGCTCCACCGGGCCGGTCCAATGCGCGACCACCATGGGATGGCCCGTTGTTGGCCGCACGGAGGCCTCAAAGCCGATGGACGCCAGATCCTTGGCAGCCCAATCCGCCGCCCGCGCGACGTCGGCAGCATAGGCTGGATCGGTCGAAATCGAGGGTATCCGGATGATTTCGAACAGACGGGCAAGGCTGGCGTCAAGATCGGCATCAATGCGGGAAAGCGCGGCAGCAAGCGACATGGAGAAACCTCTTCGGGGTCAACAACTCCCGGCAATGTCGGCGGTCAAAGGTGGGCTTGTCAATCCGATGATCGGGCTGCGCTGTCATCCGAATTTGACTTGAGTGAACAACGCCGATCGTGCCACATGCCGCAACCGACAGCGAACCCGAAAACGAGGAAATCACGACATGGAAGAACTGGTGACCCGCATGATGGCCCGCACCGAGACCGATCACGACACGGCGACGGCGGCACTTCATATCCTCCTGAATTTGCTGAGGAATGAATGCTCTGCGGAGGTCTTTGACAAGGTGTTGGCGACCATTCCCGGTGCCCGTGAAGCGCTCCCTGAGCCTGAAGCCAAGGGCATTGCGGGATCAGTGATGAGCATGTTCGGCAGCACCGGCGGCGTCATGGCCGCGATGACGAACCTGACAAGCCTTGGCCTCGGCATGTCCCAGATCCAGGATGTCGCAAGGGAATCAATGCACCATCTCCGCGATACCGGCGGTCAGGAACTCGTTGAAGAGGTTACGGGTGCCATTCCGCAATTGCAGATGTTCGTGTGACTTGACCGGGCGACCGCGTTCCTCACCGACCATTGCCCAATACCACGCGACGCCGTCCCGTGCTAACGGCAGGTGAGAAGACTGGCCGCATGAGTGGGCCAACCGACGGGGACCTGACGATGTCGCTTGATTTCTCAACGCTCGACCTGACGACCGGCGCTGCCTACACGGAGGCGGATTGGCGCGAGGCCGTCGATAAGGTGTTGAAAGGTGGATCATTTGAGCGACTGCGCACCCGGACCGCCGATGGCCTGACCATCGAACCGTTGTACGCCGGCGCCAGCGATGTCGCGCCGATTCCAACCCGTCATGGCGCGACCCCGTGGATTGTCTCGACCCGGATCGATCATCCAGATGGTCATGATGCCAATGGGTTAGCACTTGCTGATCTGACGGGCGGCGCTTCCGGGCTGGACCTCGTCTTCGCCTCCAGTCCACACGCACGCGGCTACGGGCTACCGGTTGATGCACTTTCGGCGGCGCTCGATGGGGTGATGCTCGATCTCGTGACCTTGCGGATTGACGCAGGCGCCGAAACCATCGCGATGGCTAAGGCCCTGATTGAACTAGCCAAATCGCAAGGGATATCTGGGGATAAGCTCTCACTTTCGCTCGTGGCCGATCCGATTGGCCTTGCCGCCCGGCAGGGAGGGTCAGACGGGCCTCTTTCGGTACACGTTACGCATGCGGCAATACAAGCCAACGCATTGATCGAGAATGGCTTTGCCGGCGTCGCGTTGCAGCCGGATGGTCGCATCTGGCATGAGGCAGGTGCGTCGCGGGTCGAGGCTCTGGCGGCGATGCTGGCGACAGCCGTTGCCTATTGGCGTGCGCTTGAAGCCATTGGTCTGACAGCAGAAACCGCCGCCGAACGCATTGGCTTCACGCTCGCTGTCGACCAGAACCAGTTCAGCAGCCTCGCGGAAATCCGGGCCTTGCGGCTGCTGTGGCAACAGGCAACCGGGGCGGCCGGACTGGCGATTGGACCGGCCCCCATCCACGCGGAAACCTCATTCCGCATGATGAGCCAACTCGACGCCAACACCAACATGATCCGCACAACGATTGCCGCCTTTGCAGCTGGCGTGGGCGGAGCAGACAGCGTTTGCGTCTTGCCCTATAGCGCTGCAAATGGCCTGCCGGACGCCTTCGCACGACGCCTCGCACGCAATACACAATTGATTCTCTTGGAAGAATCAAATCTCTACCGCGTGTACGATCCGGCTGCGGGGTCAGGCCGCGTCGAGACCGAAACCCGGCAACTCGCCGAAGCCG
Organism: uncultured Hyphomicrobiales bacterium; assembly: GCA_903930435.1. Lineage (GTDB taxonomy): Bacteria > Pseudomonadota > Alphaproteobacteria > Rhizobiales > Ancalomicrobiaceae > CAIYYN01. The sequence goes on from CAIYYN010000062.1 coordinate 93,302, forward strand.
CCTGGTCGCTGTTCCGGGAGATCGAAGCCTGCGGCGGCATCATTGCGAGTCTCGAATCAGGATACCTGCAGGGCAGGATTGCAGGAACCGCCGAGGCCCGCATGAAGAATATCGCGAGGCGCAAGGAGCCTCTGACGGGCGTCAGCGAATACCCGATCTTGACATCGGCCCCGGTCACGGTGCTGGATATCCCCGCAGGGGAGCCTCATTCGCCCAGCATCACGAACCCATTGCCACCATTGGATAATTCTCGCCTGTCCGAGCCATTTGAGCGCTTGCGCACAACTGCGGTTTCTGCTGCCCTTAACGTGTTCCTTGCCCCGCTCGGAACGATCGCCGATTTCAACGTCCGGGCGACCTGGGTGAAGAACCTGTTCGAGGTTGGCGGGATCACGGTTCTTGCCAATGACGGGTTTGGATCACTCACGGATCTGGTCGATGCCTTCAGATCGAGCGGCACAAAGGCCGTCTGCCTCGCCTCCTCTGACGCGATTTATGCAACGGATGCGCTGCCCGCACTTGCTGCCCTGAAGGCGGCGGGAGCCGGTCCTATCTTCCTCGCAGGCAAGCCGAACGAGATCATTCAAGAGGATAGCTTCCGGGCAGCAGGCGTCGACGTCTTCCTGTTTGCCGGACAGGATGTCATCGCGACGCTGACAGATGCGCAGTCTCGCATTCGAAATGCGGTATGACTCGGCCCTCCCCTGCATTGACGCGCCAAAAAATCGGCAGCACTATTTGACCACGAGGAACTGCCATGAGCCGCATTCCGGATTTCTCTCAAATCCCCTTCGACGCAGATGCGCTGTTACGCACAACTGCGGTTTCTGCTGCCCATCCGTCAGCGGAAGCATCTGCCTGGCTCACCCCTGAAGCCATTTCGGTCAAATCGACATATGCAAACACCGATATTTCTGGACTCGCCTTCGCCGAGAGCTGGCCGGGTCTCGCGCCTTACCTGCGGGGTCCCTATCCCACGATGTATGTGAACCAGCCGTGGACGATCCGCCAGTACGCCGGGTTCTCCACTGCCGAGGATTCCAACGCCTTCTATCGCCGCAACCTCGCTGCTGGCCAGAAGGGATTGTCGGTTGCCTTCGATCTTGCCACCCACCGCGGCTATGACAGCGACCATCCGCGCGTGCCCGGTGACGTCGGCATGGCGGGTGTCGCCATCGATAGTATTTATGACATGCGTACCCTGTTTTCAGGCATTCCGCTTGACCAGATGAGCGTGTCGATGACGATGAACGGCGCAGTCCTTCCTATTCTGGCGCTGTTCATCGTTGCCGCAGAAGAACAGGGCGTTTCGCAGGACAAGCTGTCCGGCACAATTCAGAATGATATTCTGAAGGAATTCATGGTCCGCAATACCTATATTTATCCGCCTGCACCATCGATGCGGATCATTTCGGATATCTTTGCCTATACATCACAGCATATGCCGAAGTTCAATTCCATCTCGATTTCCGGCTATCATATGCAGGAAGCCGGGGCGACGGCAGATCTCGAACTCGCCTATACATTGGCCGACGGCATCGAATACCTGAGGGCCGGGATTGCAGCCGGGTTACCGGTTGACAAATTTGCGCCAAGACTGTCCTTCTTCTGGGCGATTGGCATGAACTTCTTCATGGAGGTGGCGAAGCTCCGGGCGGCACGTCTTCTCTGGGCGAAGCTGGTGGACGCCGAATTCGCCCCGAAAGATCCGCGTTCCACCTCATTGCGCACCCATTCGCAGACGTCCGGCTGGTCATTGACTGCGCAGGATGTGTTCAACAACGTGGCCCGCACGACCGTCGAGGCCATGGCCGCGACGCAGGGTCATACCCAGTCGCTGCATACCAACGCACTTGACGAAGCCCTTGCTTTGCCGACAGATTTTAGCGCACGGATTGCCCGTAACACCCAGATCGTGCTCCAGCAGGAAAGCGGAACCACGAAGACGATCGACCCCTGGGGCGGGTCATTTTACGTAGAACGGCTGACGGCTGATCTCGCTGAGCGGGCGCTTGAACATATCCGAGAAGTTGAGGCGCTTGGCGGCATGGCGAAGGCGATCGAGGCCGGTATTCCGAAGTTGCGGATCGAAGAGGCTGCCGCCAAGACGCAGGCGCGCATTGATGGTGGGTTGCAGACGGTCGTCGGCGTCAACAAGTTCAAGCCGGACAGCGAGCGCCCTATCGATGTTCTGAAGGTGGATAATTCCGCCGTTCGCGCCATGCAGATCGAGAAACTCACCCGCCTGAAGGCCGAACGGATCGAGGCTGAAACGCAGGCCGCACTGGCCGCGCTCAGAGACGGCGCTCGCGGCCAGGGCAATCTGCTCGATCTCTCGATCAAGGCGGCGCGGGCCAAGGCAACCGTTGGCGAAATCAGTCTGGCGATGGAAGAGGCCTTCGGTCGTCACAAGGCGGAAATCCGGTCCATTCAGGGCGTCTACAAGCGCGAGGTCGGAACCATGAACAAGGCTGTGAACCGGGTTGCGCAAATGGTTCAGGACTTTGAGGAGAACGACGGCCGTCGGCCACGCATTCTGGTCGCCAAGATGGGGCAGGATGGCCATGATCGCGGCCAGAAGGTGATCGCCTCGGCCTTCGCCGACCTCGGCTTTGACGTCGATATCGGGCCGCTGTTTGCCACGCCCGATGAAGCCGCCCGTCAGGCTGTCGAAAACGACGTCCACATTGTCGGCGTCTCCAGCCTCGCCGCTGGCCATCTGACACTGGTTCCAGCGCTGAAATCGGCGCTCGAAGCGCAGGGACGCGGGGATATCATGATTGTCGTCGGTGGTGTTATCCCCGAGCAGGATTGGGCCGAACTCAGGGCATCCGGTGCCAGCGCGATTTTCCCGCCCGGAACCGTCATCGCCGATGCAGCCGTCAAGCTGTTGGAAGACTTGAACAATCGCCTCGGCTATCAAGGCAGGGCAGCGGCGGAGTAACTGAAGCCGACCGATTCATCCCTCCCCACCGGGGAGGGTCCGGCAGCGCTGGGGGTGAGGCAATAACAGGTTTCGTGCTGACGTGAAGGCAACCCCACCCGGACCGCAATGCGGCCCGACCTCCCCTTGAAGCGGAGGTATAGGCCTCGAAGCCTGTTGGTTCATCCCTCCCCGCGACGGGGAGGGTCCGGCAACGCCAGGGGTGGGGCAATAACAGGTTTCGTGCTGAAGTGAAGGCAACCCCACCCGGACCGCAATGCGGCCCGACCTCCCCTTGAAGGGGAGGTATAGGCCTCGAAGCCCGTTCGTTCATCCCTCCCCATCGGGGAGGGTCCGGCAGCGCCGGGGGTGGGGCAATAACAGGTTTCGTGCTGAAGTGAAGGCAACCCCACCCGGACCGCAATGCGGCCCGAC
>CAIYYN010000063.1 GCA_903930435.1 uncultured Hyphomicrobiales bacterium
AAAGCCGCCGCTCTGGGCATGGACAAGCCACATATGCTTAATCCGTACACGGACTTCTATAAACTGCTTGATGCAATTGATGTATTTGTAAAATAGTTTGATCAAACGGGTCTGGTAGCTCAGCAAATTCGAATTTCCCACGTCTCCTCATTCCGTAAGCGCTCAAACCCCTGCAAAAACGCACGGCTAATAAATTCATCCGGGTTGAACCGACATGCATATATGACTGGTCGAAGGTATTGGCCAGGCGGCAGTGGCTTGATCCCACGTTCCATTTGAGTGAGGAGCCGGTCGGTTCCTCACTCCCACGTAAGGGGAAGGGGCCGGCTGGCAGTCACGCGAAGATCAGCGACACAGCCTTACGCCCAATCCAGCACGATCTTTCCGCTTTCGCCGCGCAGCATGGTTTCGAAGCCTTGTTCGAAATCGGCGGCGGGCATCCGGTGGGTGATGACATCGCGGACATTCAGGCCGGATTGCAGCATGGCGAGCATCTTGTACCAGGTCTCGAACATTTCGCGGCCATAGATGCACTTGATCGTCAGCACCTTGAAGACGAGCTTGGCCCAATCGACCGGGAAAGCCTTGGACGGGATGCCGAGGAATGCGATGCGACCACCCATGACCATGTGATCGACCATCTGGTTGAATGCGCTTTCCTGCCCACTCATTTCAAGCCCGACGTCGAAGCCCTCGTTCATCTTGAGGCGTGCCATGACGTCCTTCAGATTTTCCTCCGCCACATTGACCGGGGTGACGTCGGCGACCTTGGCAGCCAGCGCAAGGCGGGCCGGATTGACATCGGTGATCACCACGTGTCGAGCGCCGACGTGTCGGGCAATCGCCGCCGCCATGATGCCGATCGGGCCAGCGCCGGTGATCAGCACGTCTTCGCCGATCAGGTCAAAGGCCAGCGCGGTGTGGACGGCGTTGCCGAGCGGATCGAGGATCGCGCCCAGTTCATCGTCGATGTCATCGGGTAGCGGCACGACGTTGAAGGCGGGAATGCGCACATAGTCGGCGAAGGCACCGGGAATATTGACGCCGATGCCGCGCGTCTCGGGATCGAGATGGAAATGCCCGGCCCTGACCGCGCGGCTCTTGGTGCCGATCACATGGCCTTCGCCCGATACCCGCATGCCGGGCCGCAGGTTGCGCACCAGTGACCCGACCTCGACGATTTCGCCCGCATATTCATGCCCGACGATCATCGGCACGGGGATCGTCTTCTGCGCCCATTCATCCCACTTGTAGATGTGGATGTCGGTACCGCAGATGCCCGTCTTGGTGACCTTGACGATGACATCATCGACACCCGGCGACGGGATCGGTTCATCCTGCATCCAGAGGCCACGGGCGGCTTGCGACTTCACGAGAGCGCGCATGTCAAATTCTCCAGCAGAAACAGATTAAACCAGCCCGAGCGCCTGACCGGCGTCCTTGAAGGCGGCGATGGCAGCGGTGACGTCGTCGTCGGTCAGGGCGGCGGATAATTGGGTGCGGATGCGGGCGCGGCCCTTGGGAACGACGGGGAAGAAGAACCCGGCCACGAAGATGCCGCGTTCATCGAGCGCCCGCGCCATGGCCTGCGCCTTTTCGGCATCATAGAGCATGACCGGCACGATCGGCGTTTCGCCCTTCAGGCAGTCAAAGCCTGCCGCTTCAAGCCCGGCCCGGAACCGCGTCGTGTTGCGCATCAATTGCGCCCGGCGATCATCGGCGGCCTCGGCAATGTCGATCGCCTTCAGCGAGCCAGCGGCAACGGCGGGAGCCAGCGAATTGGAGAAAAGATAGGGGCGGGCACGTTGCCGCAGGAGATCGATGATCGCCTGGGGGCCTGCGACGAAGCCGCCCATGGCCCCGCCGAGCGTCTTGCCGAAGGTGCCGGTCACGATACCAATCCGGTCGGATACCCCATGCAGGGCTGGCGTTCCCCGACCCTGCGGACCCAGATGGCCGGTCGCATGGCATTCATCGACCATGACAATCGCACCGTATTTTTCGGCGAGATCGCATATCACCGGCAGATTGGCGATGTAGCCGTCCATGGAAAAGACACCATCGGTTGCGATCAGCTTGAAGCGTGCGCCATCGGCATCGGCCTTCTTGAGCTGATCTTCCAACTCGTTCATGTCGCCATTGGCATAACGATAGCGGCGCGACTTCGTCAGCCGGATGCCGTCGATGATCGATGCGTGATTGAGGCTGTCGGAGATGATTGCATCTTCCTCACCCATCAAGGGTTCGAACACGCCGCCATTGGCATCAAAACAGGCGGCGAACAGCATCGCATCATCCTTGCCGAGATAATCCGCGATCCGGCGCTCGAGGGCACGGTGTAGCGTCTGCTGGCCGCAGATGAAGCGGACGGAGGCCATACCGAAGCCATAGCGGTCAAGCGCATCACGGGCAGCGGCGATGATCTCCGGGTGATCCGCCAGCCCGAGATAATTATTGGCGCAGAGATTGATGTAGGGCTTGATGCCGTCGGCGGTCTGCACCGTGATCCGCCCGGATTGCGGGCTGGTGATTTCGCGCTCACGCTTCATGAGACCATCTGCCTCAATGGCTGCAAGCGTTGCCTTGACGTGATCGATCAATGCCGTCGTCATCCCATCCCTCATCCGTCGTCGCCTGCTCCGGGCGCGATTTTATAGTGCCGGTGTTTGCCGCGCTTTGGCAAATCCGATCATGGCATGAGGGTATCGCGGAATGAGATGTAGGGCGAGGCCGGATCAGCGACGTTCGGTCGGGCGATAGACGCCGTCCGGGCCGCGCTCGAGATAGGTCGCCTTCACACGCACCGGAACCGGCTGCGCGGACATCCCGGATCCCAGAGCCTTGAAAGCCCGGTATCCCAGGTAGGCAACGGTACCAATGGTGGCGATAAGAACAACTTGCGACATGATGACCTCCGCGGATCTTTCCGCATCGACGATGAATCGTAACACAGCCTATGATGATTTGACCATATGCCTTGTCCGAGATATCCGTCCTTCGAGATGTGGTGCTGATGGTGGCAACCGTCAACGGGTCGCCCTCACTTCATTTCACGAAAATCACAGCCCGATGCGGGACCACAGGGTCCGTGCCTCGATCGTGCTCAAGGTCGCGTCTACCCATGCTGCGGGATTGGTCAGTTCGGACTGACCAAAGCCGGCCAGCGTGGCGGACACGCCACCTTTTGCCGGACGGCCCGGAAACATGCCGCGCGATCCGCTGATCAGCTTCAGCTTGACATCGTCACCGAAACGAGCCCGAAGCGTCGAGCGGACATCGCCGATGGCATCGACGAGACCGAGTTCGACACCCTTCTTGCCGGTCCAGAAAGTGCCGTTGAACAGGCTTTCGCCTGGTTTCAGCTTTGACCCACGGCGCTCGCGCACCAGATCGATGAAGGTTTCGTGGATATCGGCCTGGAGTTCGAGGATATGTGCGACATCATCGGGCACCTCGGGCCTGAACGAATCAAGCGTCACCTTCCTGTCGCCGGCTGTATAGACACGGCGCTCAATGCCGAGCTTGGCGATGAGTTCGGTAAAGCCAAATCCGGATGACACCACCCCGATGGACCCGACAATCGACGAGGGATCGACGAAGATTTCATCGCCTGCGCACGCGATCATGTAGCCGCCGGACGCTGCGGCATCTTCGACAAAGACGAGAACCTTTTTCTCGTTTTCGTCCGCCAGCGCCCTGATCCGTTCATAGATCAGGCGCGATTGCACGGGTGAGCCACCCGGCGAATTGATGATCAGGGCAACAGCCGGAGCCTTCTTGATCGTGAAGGCCCGCTCAAGTTGTTCGGCCAGACCTGCGAGCGACATGCCGCTCGAAAATGGCATGACGGCGCCAATCGGTCCCGACAGCCGGACGACCGGGACAATTGTCACATCTGCGCGCCAGCTATCCGGCAACAGCCGTAGTGCCCTTGTCTTGATCCAGTCGATCGCGCCCATCAGTGTACCCCCGGTGCTAAGTCGTCTGGGTGTAGATAGGCATGGTCATGCGAAAACGCCAAGCCCTCATCGGGCCGGGCGTCTGTCATGCCAGATGAACGGGAGGTCAGAGACCGCTGACAGGTGTGACGCCGGTCGAGGCTTCCGCCTGGACATTGATCAGGGCCGCTGCGGTCGCAGGCGCGAAAGCCGGGACGCTTGTCTGCGCCTTGGATTGAGGTGGGGTTGCCTGTTGCGACGCCGCGTTTGTGCTGCTGTCGTCCGAGGAACTTGTATCCTGAGTGGCCGTCGAGCGACCAGCCGCCGCCGCTGGATCGATATAGCCGAAGGATGCGCCGACTGAGGTAATTGACATCTGAAAACTCCTGATCCGCCCCCGCCAAGATGGCCGGATATTTGATCGCGCAAACTTTCCACAGAGGTCTCAAGCAAGTCTGAGAAAATTCAGTCCAGTTTTAACGATTGCTGCACTTTTGAGCGAGCAGGCGCGATCGCTCATGTCTGAGGCGGCAGCGCATCGATCGCCCGCTTCAGGTCGCGGAAGTCGCGCCAGGCGAGGCGCTTCTGCAGGGGTTGCCGCAGCAGATAGGCCGGATGCAGGGTCGCCAGCGCCTTGATGCTTGTGTCGCCCCGATCATAGTCGAGCCAGCGACCGCGCAGTTTCAGGATGCCTTCGGTGGTGCCCGCAAGCGCTGCTGCAGACGCTCCTCCCAGCAAAACCAGCAGATCGGGCCGCGCCAACGCGATCTGACGCTGGATGAACGGCTTGCAGATCTCCGTTTCCTGCGGCGTGGGCGTGCGATTGCCCGGTGGCCGCCAGGGGACGACATTGGCGATATAGACGCCTGTCCAATCCAGCCCGATGGCCGCGAGCATGCGATCGAGCAACTGCCCGGACCGTCCGACGAATGGCAGCCCCGCTTCATCCTCCTCGCGGCCCGGCGCTTCACCGACAAGCATTACCCGCGCCGACGGATTGCCATCGGCGAAAACGAGGGATTTGGCGGTCTGGCGCAGGTTGCAACCCATGAACCCGGCAAGGATCGCCTTCAGCTCGTCGAGCGTTGCGGCGGAGGCGGCGGCAGCGCGGGCCGCCATGACCTCGCCGCCGCTTGGAACCGCCGCCGTCTGCGCGGGTCGGGCGACGGGCTGCGCGGCTGGCTCAACGCGTGGGCGCTCCGTGGGCAGGCGCACACCCTGGCCCTGAGCCGGCGGAGCCGCGCGTTGCGATGGAGCCGCCGGCTGGGTCGAACGCGTCGGCGCGGGGTCAGCGCGCACGGCGGGGGATCGCGCCTGCCGCGCCAGCAACTCAAGCCGACTTTCCTCGAACCGGTCGACCGGATCTTCGCCGAGAGGCCAGTCAACACCGACGTCCGCGTACCAATCCAGCAGTGCGGCGATGGTGTCGGTCCTCTCCATTGGTCTATGTTACCCAGCGTCATGTGTGAAAAGGCGTCCCGGAAGCGCAATCATAGCCGGTGTGAACGTTGCGATCATCAGGAATTTCAGGCAAACCAGCTATCAAAATCGCGCGCGGGCGCTTGCGCCGCCTTGCCGCAACGACGACACAGGAGAGAGATGAATGGCCGCCGAGAGCACCGGGTCCGAACTGCCAGAACGCGAGAGCATGGAATTTGACGTCGTGATCGTCGGCGCGGGTCCCTCCGGCCTGTCGGCGGCGATCCGGCTGAAGCAGATCAACCCGGATCTGACGGTCGTCGTGCTCGAAAAGGGCTCCGAGGTCGGCGCGCATATTCTCTCCGGCGCGGTGATCGACCCGATCGGCCTCGACAAGCTGCTGCCCGAGTGGCGCTCCGAGGACACCCCGATCAAGACACCCGTCACGGCGGATCACTTCCTCTATCTGGGACCCGCAGGCTCGATCCGGCTGCCGAATTTTCTGATGCCGCCGCTTATGAACAACCACGGCAATTACATCGTCAGCCTCGGCAATGTCTGCCGCTGGCTGGCGAGCAAGGCGGAAGCGCTCGGCGTGGAGATCTATCCGGGCTTTGCGGCAGCCGAGGTGCTCTATGATGACGCGGGCAATGTCATCGGCGTGGCGACCGGCGACATGGGCATCGGCAAATCCGGCGAACCCAACGCCAATTACACGCGCGGCATGGCGTTGCTCGGCAAATATGTGCTGATCGGCGAGGGCGCGCGCGGCTCGCTCGCCAAGCAGCTGATTGCCCGGTTCAAGCTCGACGCAGATCGCGAGCCGCAGAAATTCGGCATCGGGCTGAAGGAACTGTGGGTCGTCGATCCCGCCCGGCACAAGCCCGGCCTCGTACAGCATTCCTTCGGCTGGCCGCTCGATGCCAAGACGGGCGGCGGGTCGTTCCTCTATCATCTGGAGGATAATCAGGTCGCGGTCGGCTTCGTGCTGCATCTGAATTACCAGAACCCGTGGCTCTCGCCCTTTGAGGAGTTCCAGCGCTTCAAGACGCATCCGGCGATCCGCGACACCTTCGAAGGCGGAAAGCGCGTCGCCTATGGGGCGCGCGCGATCACCGAGGGCGGTTGGCAATCCGTGCCGAAGCTGACGTTCCCCGGTGGCGCGCTGATCGGCTGTTCGGCGGGCTTCGTCAATGTGCCGCGCATCAAGGGCAGCCACAATGCGATCCTCTCCGGCATGCTGGCGGCGGAAAAACTGGCCGCTGCCCTTGCCGCCGGTCGCGCCAATGACGAGGTGACGGAGATCGAGACCGAATGGCGCGATGGCCTCATCGGCAAGGATCTGAAGCGGGTCCGCAACGTCAAGCCGCTGTGGTCGAAGTTCGGCACGGCGCTCGGCGTCGGGCTGGGCGGGCTGGACATGTGGACCAACTCGCTGTTCGGCTTCTCGCTGTTCGGCACGCTGAAGCACGGCAAGCCGGACAACCAGACGCTCAAGCCCGCCGCCGAATGCGCGAAGATCGTCTACCCGCGCCCCGATGGCAAGCTGACGTTCGACCGGCTCTCCTCGGTGTTCCTGTCCAGCACCAACCACGAGGAAGACCAGCCCGCGCATCTGAAGGTGGCCGATCTCGCCCGCGAGAAATCCATCGAGCTGGATGTCTACGGCGGGCCATCGAACCGCTATTGCCCGGCGGGCGTCTATGAGTGGGTGGAGAAGGACGGCCAGCCGACCTTCGTCATCAACGCGCAGAATTGCGTCCACTGCAAGACCTGCGACATCAAGGACCCCGCCCAGAACATCACCTGGACCGTGCCGGAAGGCGCGGGCGGCCCGAATTACCCGAACATGTGACGCCTGACGAGGCCGCGTGGCGGCAGAATTTGAAATTTGCCCCGCGCCGACCCATATCCCGGTCAGGACAGATACGTGAGGCCCCGGAGAGCACAGGAGCACGTCAGACGCCGATGGATGAAGACCTGCACGCCCGCCTGCGCAACCCGTGTCACCCGGATGCCGACGAACTGACCCTCGTCGGCGTGCTGCATGCGCTGGCTGATCCGGTGCGGCTGGAGATCGTGCGGAGGCTGCATAACGCCGATGGCAAGGTCAATTGCATCTCCTCGGTCAATGCCTCGCCGTGCCTGTCGAAATCGACGCTCTCGCATCACTTCCGCATCCTGCGCGAGGCGGGGCTGGTGCGCAGCGAGCGGCAGGGCGTGGAACTCCTGAATTGCCTGCGGCTGGACGAGATCGAGGCGCGGTTTCCGGGCGTCCTGACCGCGATTCTGGCGGCAGGCGAGGCCACCGCGCCCCCGTCTGACGATCTCGCCGCCCACTTGCCCCACACCCCGCCGACCTGATCGCGCCGACCCGCCCGACCTTCGCCCGAGCCTTATTCCGCCCCGCCCGCCAACCGTTTGAACAGAGGCCCGAGACATGACGCGCATTGATGAGACACGGGACTTCGTGCCAGTCCGCTTCGCCGTGCTGACGGTCTCCGATACGCGGACGCTTGCTGATGACCGCTCCGGCGACACGCTCAAGGAGCGCATCGAGGGCGCGGGCCATGTTCTCGCCGCCCGGACAATCGTCAAGGACGACATTGCCGCGATCCGCGAGACCGTCGCTGCCTGGATTGCCGATGCCGAGATCGACGCAATCCTGACCACCGGCGGCACCGGCTTTACCGGCCGCGACGTGACGCCGGAGGCGCTCGAACCCCTGTTTGACAAGCGGATGGACGGCTTCAGCGCCGTGTTTCACGCCATTTCAGCCGCCAAGATCGGCACGTCGACGATCCAGTCCCGCGCCACGGCGGGCCTCGCCGGAACCACCTTCGTCTTCTGCCTGCCCGGCTCCCCCGGCGCCTGCAAGGACGCCTGGGACGGGATCCTCTCCCTGCAATTCGACTACCGCCACCGCCCCTGTAATTTTGTAGAGATCATGCCGAGGCTGGACGAGCATATGCGGCGAGGGGCAGGGGGGTGATGGGGGAAAGCTATATGGTGGGCACGCAATCTGAATAGACTTTGAATATGGATTTGAATAAAATAAATAAAATTAAAAAATAAATAATTAGACAATAAAAATTGCTTAATTTAATTATGAATACTTTGTAATATATAAAATAAAATAAAAAGA
>CAIYYN010000064.1 GCA_903930435.1 uncultured Hyphomicrobiales bacterium
ACAAATGACTCATTAGTGACGTAACTTTGGAGTGGACGATGACCCGGGTTGAGATTTTGACGGGCGTTGAGCGGCAGCGTCGTCGTTCGGATATCGAAAAGCTGTCGATCGTGCGTGAGGCGTTCGGGCCTGGCGCGGTTGTCGCCGCAGTTGCACGCAAGCATGATATTCGCGCCCAGCAGATTTACCAGTGGCGTCAGAAATTCGCGGGTTCCAATCAAGCTCCGGTCTTTTTGCCGGTGTCGATGATCGATGATGGCGTGCCGAGCACCGAAGTTGGGACTGACATTGTTGCGCCGCAGCCGACAGCAACCGTTCAAATTGAGATCTTGCTTCGCAATGGCCGAGGCCTGAAAGTGCCGGCGACCATGGACCGCTGTGTCTTGTCGTCGCTGATTGCGTGCGTGGAAGCGGCATGATCGGGCCCTCGGGGAATGTGAAGGTCTACCTCGCTTGCGGCGCGACGGATATGAGGAAGGGCATTGACGGCCTTGCAAGTCTTGCTGAAACGATCATCAAGCAAGATCCGGGGTCTGGCGCGATTTTTGGGTTCCGCGGGAAGCGCGCTGACAGGATCAAGCTTCTCTGGTGGGACACCCAAGGGTTCTGCCTTTATTATAAGGTCTTGGAGCGCGGCTACTTTCCATGGCCGACGGCGAAGGAAGGCGTTGCACACCTGACATCGGCCCAATTATCGATGCTGGTGGAAACGATCGATTGGCGGCGGCCAGCCTGGACTTCGGCCCCTTCAAGGGTGGGCTGAAAGCCTTCGTTTTAAAGGGAAAAATAGCAGAAATGCTGGTGTTTTGACCGTAAATCGGCTAGTGTTATTCCATGGAAAGTCAGCCTGTGGATAGCATTGACGACCCTGCGGTCTTGCGCGCGATTATCGCCGCGCAGGCCGCAAAACTCGTCGCCCACCAGGCTGAAATCGGCAAGCGCAATTCTATCATCGACATTCTGAAGGCGCAGCTGCACTTGCTGCGCCACGGCAAGCACGGCGCGTCGTCCGAGAAGATCAATCGTCAGATCGAGCAATATGAGTTGATGCTCGAAGAGATCGAGGCGACCCGTGCTGAAGCCGAGGCTGCTAAACCGCCCTTGCCGGAAGCGCAAGATCAGCCGGAGAAGGCCAAACGCAGGCCATTACCGGATAATCTGCCGACAGAAGACAAGGTCTATGAGGCCGCATGCAGCTGTCCGACCTGTGGCGGGACGTCGTTCCTGAAAGCGGCGGACAAGGTGACGCAGGTCATGGAGTATGTGCCGGAATCGATGAAGATCGTCCGGCATGTGGAAAAGCACCTGATCTGCAAGGATTGCGATACGACGGTCGCTGGCGAAATGCCAACCCTGCCAATTGCTCGTGGCAAACCGGGGCCGGGCCTCCTGGCCCATATTATGGTCGCCAAGTTCGACGACCATATCCCGCTCTATCGTCTGTCGGAGATGTTCGACCGAATTGGCATCGATATCTCTCGGTCGGTCATGGCCGACTGGGTGGGGCGGGTCTCGGCCCTTCTGGCAATCCTCGTCTCGGAGATCAAAGCCTATATCGCTGCTGCTGATCGCATCCATACCGACGACACTCCGGTCGAGGTGCTTGATCCTGGGCGGGGAAAGACGCGAACGGGACGATTATGGGTCTATGTCGTCGATGGAAGTGGCTATCGGGACAAGTCGCCCAAGGCGATCGCCTATTATTACAGCCCTGATCGCAAAGGCGAACATCCGGCTGAGCATCTCACCAACTTCAAGGGTGTGATGCACGCCGACGGCTATGGTGGCTACAAGAAGCTTTACGGCAACCAGATCACCGAAGCCGCGTGCATGGCGCACGTGCGCCGCAAGTTCCACGACGTCATTAAACTCAAAGCCTCGCCGATTGCCGATGAAGCGTTGGTCCAGATCGGCGCCCTCTACGACATCGAGGAGAAGATCCGCGGCATGGCGGCCGAGGAGCGCTGTACGCTTCGACGACAGCACGCCAAGCCCGTCCTCGACGGTCTACATGCCTGGATCACTGAAACGCTGCCGACCATTCCCCAGAAGCAGAAGCTGGCGGAAGCCATGCGATATGCCCTGTCGCGCTGGCGGGCTTTGAGCCTCTATATCGACGATGGCAGGGTCGAAATCGACAACAACATTGCTGAACGGGCGATCAGACCGATTGGGATTGGAAGAAAAAATTGGCTATTCGCCGGTTCGGACAAGGGTGGAGAGCGGATTGCAAATATATTGACCATCATCGAAACAGCGAAAATAAACGGGCATAATCCGAAGGACTATCTCACAGACGTTCTCACCCGCATCAAAGACTACCCGATAGACAGGATCCAAGAGCTGCTACCTTGGAACTGGGCACCCAACGCGGCAAAACCTGTCAGATAAACGCAAAAAACGTGTTCGCCGGACGCTCACGGTCAACGTGCCGCCGCTACTTTGATATAAGCCAGATATGCTCAGCATCTGGTACAAAGCCCCATCGCCACCAGTAATAGCTGTAACGGAACCTGAACTTTCAAACGCTGTTACCGACTCGGGGAAGGAATGAGATTCCCCCGAGCCCTGCTCCATCTGTGAGAGAACTTTGTCACTATATTATGTACCCTCAAAAAAACTTCCTCCCTCCTCCCCGGCAAGCCCAGCTATATCTTCTCCTGCTGCGATGATTACGGAAAAGTGATCGTATCAATGGTGCTTCCTCACTGGAAACTGGTTCAAAACCGCTGAAATATCTTTTTTTATATTATTTAAATAAGACTGATCTGTATAAAAACAGAATTTTAACGTTGTTCGCGCAGTCATGAAGATAACTGATTCGCCTTCAACGACAATTTCACCGCGTGCTTTCATCGTTAAGCGAAAATTTAAAGCGCGTTCGTCAGTTTCAAAAGTCGCCTGTCCAATCATAAGATCCGATAACATCTCGATTTCTCGACCGAAATTCAGAAAATCCAACGTTGTAAACGAAGCATCATACTCACCTTCAAAAGGAGGGATATTTACATTCACTTTACAGTTAAGCCAATTTAAATCTGAATCATTTTCGGCGCTGGGGCGCTCGTAGCCGATAGCCACAATAGTTATGGATCCGCCTGCTCCACTCACATGTATCTTCTTCATTGCTGCATAACCGTTTTTACACTTCCATTGGGGTTTAGTATCACGCGCGCTTCGTTTGTTGTGTAGATCATTGCCCCATCACGGCCAGACGATTGAACCCCGGTCTTAATCGTATTCTCGACTACACTTGGCATAAGGCCACGCCCCTGCATCTGATCTATCGCGTGACCTGTGTATTCCTGCCCATTGATATTGACAGGGGAATTGACGCCGGGCACATTCATTGGTGCACGGCCACTACCAACAGGAGTACTTGCCAGAGATTCTCCTACACCCCCTGCATCTTCTCCTGCTGCGATGATTGCAGCCTCACCGGCCCCGGCTGCTCCTTCTGCGGCTCCAGCGGCTGCTGCTCCGGCATCAAGTGCCCAGCCTGCGCCGGCCCCGATGGCTGCGCCGATGATTGCTCCACCTGCTGCTGCTCCACCGACGCCATTCCATCCCCAATTGATGCATTCAAACCGGCCCCCGTTGTTG
>CAIYYN010000065.1 GCA_903930435.1 uncultured Hyphomicrobiales bacterium
ATAATTTATGCATAAGTTCCAAATTCAGTACTTGCACATTTCTGAATTTGTTCTTGTGTGCCTAAACACAACGGCGATGCGCCCGGCTCAAAGGTCGGAGATCCGGCACGATCCAAAAGCTTTGGAAGTGGGATTCAGGCGACGCTCTTGTTCGCCCCGATCAACGCACCGCCAGCGCGGCAAACCCTGTTGCGTCCGCTAGCCTTGGCCTCATATAGAGCAGCATCGGCTGCCTTGACCATCGTCAACCAATTCGCGCCTGCCCGCTTGCCATGCGCCACGCCGAAGCTGGCGGTCACGGAAATGCGGCGACCATCCGGCGTGATGACAGGCTTTGCCTCAAGTTCGGCCCTGATCCGCTCTGCAACGTTCATCGCGACCCATTCATCGGGCTCGAAAACAATGATGGAGATTTCCTCGCCGCCATAGCGAGCCGCCAGATCTGACCGTCTGCACACGCGTTGGACAATGGCTGCAGCATGTTTCAGCACCTGGTCACCGGCAAGATGGCCATAGGTGTCGTTGATCCCCTTGAACCGATCGAGATCCATCATGATGACAGAAACGTCCGTCGACATCTCGTCAAACTCGGGATCGCCATGACCGATCCGGTCAAAGAGTCGCCGATTGATCAGGCCAGTCAAACCGTCGGTTTCCGACAAGACCTTCAAACGTTCGGTGTGCTGCTCGCGTTCGCTGAGGATGATGCGCAAACCTTCAAGCGCATCAAACAGCCTCAGCATCTCGCGGGAGTTCGTGGGACTGACAAGTTCGCCGATTGCTTCCCCGTTGGACAGATTGACAATGTGATCTGAGGCCATCATGAGCGGCTGCAAGACATAGTATCGCCCCGCAACAATGAGGACGGATGTTGCTGCGATCAACAAGCCAGCCGTGATGCTCATGGCAACCAGCCAGATAAGTGCGCTGAACCGTTCCTCGCTGACCTTGTTCAGAGCTGCATCAAGGAAGCCAGTGCGCAACTGTTCAATCGGTTCAAGCGTGGGCAGGTAGCGCTCACCCAATTCTTCCGCCGAAATCCCGAATGCACCCGTCATCCGTCCGGTTGTTGCCGCACGGTCAATGATTTGCAGGCCCTGACCAAAAAAGCGCGCGTTGATCTGTTGCCGAAGTATCCCGAGATGACGATCTCCAGCGTAGAGCCCACCCTGGCGACCTGCCAACTGCCAGACTTCAAGTATCCGCTCCCGCGTTCGCACCAGATCGAACACGAAAGCATCCGGCAGCGGAACGCGGGTTGAAACGAACGGAATCATCTGGGCGATCAGCCGACCGCTGTAGTCGCGCAGTTCGCCGAGCATCTGAGCGGTCATCGCGGGGCCCGCCAGCGACTCATCTTCTGCGGAGATCTTGGCGATAGCCCCCACCGCGATTGGCCGAACCAGATCAGCAGCCAGAAACATATCCCGCATGCCCTGCATGATCTTGTCAGCCGACCGCTGCGCCCGGGGCAAGGCAATCAGTGCGTCAATATCGGCCCGTCCAATGACCAGCGCCTTACGCACACGATCAATGGCGGCAACCAGGTCCTGATCCTGCGAGAGACTGACGCCATCGGTAACGGGCTGCGTGATCATGTCCAAAGCAGCGTTTGATGCCTGACGGAGTGTCTGCAGCTCCCGCCTTGCGTCACTTTCTGTCTCGGGTTCGAGGCCGAGCAAAATGTTGATGGGCGACCGCTCGGATGAAATATCGCTTGCAGCGACAAGCACCTGTTTGAACATCGTCAGCAGCATCACATCGCGGCTGGTTCTCAGGTAGTAGTTGCCATACATGAACAGCAGGCTGGCCGACAACATCAGCGAGAATGCAAGCATCAGCATGCAGCCGGTAACCAGCTTCGTGTTCAGGCTGATGGTGCGTACCAAGGACAAATCCCCGCGTGAAACGTCAGGGACAGGAATAGGCCAAGTTAACTAGCAAAGACTTAATCCAGATCGTCATCGATCAGAATTTTGGCTACAACTACCATCTAAGGTTGAATATCTGATCCATCAACAAACCCAGACAGAGCCCGTCGGGCAAAAAAACCGACGGTAAGCACTGGCCGAGATCATGTTCATTCAGCAGCAACGAGAGCAAGCGCCTGCGGCTGATGAAATGACCGCAACAATTCAGCGACGCGTGCACGTGCCTTGGCTACGTAAGTCTCCCTGACAGGACCATATCCGCGAATATCCTCCGCAATCGCCGCAATCTTGACAGCGGTGGCTAAATTCTCAGCCGTCAGGCCGTCAATAACTTGAGCCACCAGTCCTTCGTACTCACGGATCAGGGCACGATCCAGCTTGCGATCCCTCGAATATCCGAAGACATCGAACGTTGTACCTCTTATCCCCTTGAGGCCCGCGAGGACCTTGAGAACTGGCTCCAGCCATGGCCCGAATTCGCGCTTCTGCAGCTTGCCCGTTGTGACATCGGGCTTCGTGAGCATTGGCGGCGCGAGATTGTACACCACCTTGAAATCGCCTTCGAAGGCATCGGTGAGCTTCGCCTTGAATCCCGGGTCCGTCAGCAATCGGGCAACCTCGTATTCGTCCTTGTAGGCCAGAAGCTTGAAATAGCCCTTGGCCACCGCACGGGCGAGGCTGGTTGAACCCGGAACGAGTTCGGTTTCGCGCGATGCCACCCTCGTTACCAGTTGCACAAATCGCTCAGCATAGGCAGCATCCTGATACCGGGTGAGTTCGGCTGCCCTGCTCTGGACGAGCGTTTCCAATGTTTCTTCCGGCTTCGGACTGGACCGAGCAGGCAAGGCGACGGCCTCAACACTGGCCCGGTCATGAGCCGCACGTCTGCCCCAGAGGAAAGCCGCCTTTGTCGCGGACACAGCAACCCCCTGGATTTCGATGGCTGTCATCAAGGCAGCATGCCCGACAGGGACAAGTCCCTTTTGCCAGGCGTACCCCAGCATGAAGGCATTGGTCGCGATGCTGTCGCCCATGAGCTTCGTCGCAAGCCGTGTTGCCGCGATAAAGTCAGCTCCATCAACCCCGACTGTATCGACGATCTGCCGCTCCATCTCGCGGGCGCGGGCATCCGGATCGACGTAGCGACTTGCGTCGCCGGTCTTGCCTTGTGCCCTGAAGCGGCGGACAATATCGCTGGTGATGGAGACATCGGAGTTGATCACGGCAGTCGTTCGGCCAGCCTGCATCCGGGACAGCGTGTCATCGGCAATTGCCACGACCTCGTCACAGCCGATAATCACATCTGCTTCGCCCATGGCAATGCGCGTCGCTTGCAAGTCATCGGGATGCGGAGCGATGCGGATATGCGACCAGACCGGACCGCCCTTCTGGGCGAGCCCTGCCATATCAAGAACCGTCACGCCCCTGCCCTCGTCTGCCGCAGCGCGACCGATTACTTGTCCGATCGTCACGACCCCGGTCCCTCCGACACCCGTGACGAGGATATTGTAGGGTTCTGTCAACTCAGGCAGTTTCGGGTCCGGCAGGTGAGCTAAGCCATCTCCGCCCGCCATCGCTTTCCCGCGACGAGGCTTTCCGCCATAAATCGTCACGAAGCTCGGGCAAAAACCTTCCGCACACGAGAAATCCTTGTTGCAGGACGACTGATCGATGGCGCGCTTCAAGCCATATTCGGTCTCGACCCCGATGACGGACATGCAGTTGGACTTCGAGGAACAGTCGCCACAGCCTTCGCAGACGCGCTCATTGATGAAGACGCGCTTCAGCGGATCAGGATATTCGCCCTTGCGCCGACGCCGACGTTTCTCCGCAGCGCAGGTCTGGTCATAAACCAGAATGGTCACGCCGGGGATATCGCGAAGCACCTTCTGGACAACGTCCAGTTCGCGCCGATGATGGACAGTCACACCCGGCGCCAGATCGGTCCTGCCCGCATATTTTTCCGGCTCATCGGTGACAACGACGATCTTTGCTGCACCCTCGGCATCAAGCTGCCGAGTAATTGCCGGAACCGTCAAACCTTCTTCGAGTGGCTGACCACCGGTCATGGCTACAGCGTCATTATAGAGTAGCTTGTAGGTCATTGAGACCTTGGCGGAAATCGCCTGGCGGATCGCGAGCAATCCCGAATGGGTATAGGTGCCGTCGCCGAGATTGGCGAACACGTGCCTTGTCTCGGTGAACGGGGCCTGCCCAACCCAGGCAACGCCTTCACCGCCCATCTGACTGAATGTCTGCGTGTGACCGTCCGCCAGCCAGAGCGACATGTAATGGCATCCGATGCCAGCCAGCGCGCGACTTCCTTCCGGTACGTTCAGCGTAGAGGTGTTGTGCGGACAGCCCGAGCAGTAATGCGGAGTACGCGGGATCGAGAGATGCGTGGATTTCATGGCGCGCTCTTTCGCCTCGATCATGGCGACCCGCGCCTGAATCCGCTCATTTGTGTAGAACCGGCCAAGTCGCGTTGCGATGACCCGTGCGATCAGCGATGGCGACAGTTCGCCGGCTGCCGGCAGCTGCCATTCGACGTGGGGCAGTGTCCATTCGCCCTTGTCATCATATTTGCCGATGACCCTCGGGCGGACAGTCTCGCTCCAGTTATAGAGTTGCTCCTTCAGCTGATACTCGATCAGCTGGCGCTTTTCCTCAACCACCAGAATTTCTTCCAGACCTTGCGCGAAGTCGTGCACATCCTCGGAGTTGAGTGGCCAGCTCATGCCGACCTTGAGAACACGCAGGCCGATTTGAGCTGCCAACTGCTCGTCTATGCCGAGATCGGCGAGCGCCTGCCGGACATCGAGGTAAGACTTGCCCGTCGTGATGATCCCGAGACGGGCGTTGGGGCTATTCATCACCAGACGATTGAGGCCATTCAGCCGGGCATAGGACATCGCCGCATAGCCCTTGTAGCGCTGCAAGCGATATTCCTGATCCATCGGTGCGTCAGGCCAACGTATATTGACCCCGTCAGCCGGGAATTCGTCGTCTGGCAGCAGTATCTTCACACGATGCGGATCAATGGAGACGGAGGCGGCACTCTCGACGGTGTCGGCTGTTGCCTTCAGTCCGATCCAGCAACCGGAATAGCGCGAGACCGCCCAACCGTGAATGCCAAAATCAAGATAGTCCTGCACGCCAGCCGGATTGAGGACCGGCATCATAGCCGCTGCAAAGAGTTGTTCACTCTGGTGCGGCAACGTTGAAGACTTCGCGCCGTGATCATCACCAGCGACAGCCAGTACACCGCCAAAGCGCGACGTGCCCGCAGCATTGGCATGCTTGAAGACGTCCATCGAACGATCAACGCCCGGCCCCTTCCCGTACCAGAGGGAATAGACGCCGTCATATTTGGCACCGGGAAACAGGCCGACCTGTTGGGTGCCCCAGATCGCCGTTGCTGCCAGGTCCTCATTGATGCCCGGCTGAAACGTCACATGGAAATCGGCGAGCCGCTCCTTCTGCTCCCAAAGGGTCTGATCAAGGCCACCAAGCGGCGATCCGCGATAGCCAGACACAAAGCCTGCCGTATTCAAGCCTGCGGCCTGATCCCTGACCCGCTGTAGCACCGGGAGAAGCGCCAGCGCCTCGATACCCGATAAAAAGTGGGATCGACTGAAATCCAGCGTCTGGCCTTCTCGTGGCAGCGAGGCGGGTTTCCCCCCGACCACCGACCCTACGCCAGTATTACCCGGCTGCGAGGCTGATGCATGAGCGGACGTGTCAGACATGGCGGTGTCACTTTCCTGTCCCGGCAACATTGGAACTTCGAAAGCCGCTCATGTGCGGCCTCCGCTCGCGCTTCTGGTGGCGCAAAGATCAAATCGATTTATCTCACAGAGTCCTGACTATTTGAACTCACCCATTAACAAGATCAGGCTTCGCATTTTTGCATAAAAAAGAGATAGATATTTCAAAATGAAATTTCCCGGCGCAAATTCCATCCGAAAAAAGTGAATTCAAGAAACATTTATTGGATGGCTTGGTACAGCCGTGTAAGCCAGGTCACACAGCGGGCTATGATCATTCGACCAAAAAGGCTGGCTCTCAGGAAAACTGGATACGTCAGTCGCCAAACCAACGACGAGCGCAAACGCGCATAGGCCCAGTTTCGCACGCCCATGACCAAGCCAAAGCACCACGCAAACCAACCAATCGACAGCAGCTTGTCGCGGGTGACATGGAACATGCGTTCAACGATCAGCAGCGACAGGACGTAAGATCCGATCAGCAGAAGTGCGCCACTGACGAAATGGCCAATACCGATCCAGAAGAGACTGAAAACCTTCACTGGCTCAAGAAGCACCAGAGGAACGAGGAAGGCGAACAGGGCCTGATAGGGAGACAAGGCGCGCAACCAGCGCCCGATCGCCAAGAATGGCGCCAATTGTCCTAAAACCCGGACGATCGGTCGGAGCAGCGTGAGAAACAGGTCTTCCAGCAGAAAAAAGATCAAGATCAACAGCGTGATCGGCGACAGCAAGATCCGCTTGCATAGCCTGAGCCATGTCGACTGCGATCGACCGGGCTTTTCGTGATCTTGTTCAGCCATGCAACGACTCCTGCGTCCCGCCAATGTCGGCCATTAGACCGGCAATTGGGCAAGAAGCAACGGAGATATTTCAAACGGCAAGTCGTCAGCAGGGGGTTCTGCTTACCGCCTGTTCATCACTGGTCAGGGCTCGACCGCGACCTCACGCTGAGCCGACATCTGCGTACGTCCACGCAGCGGCCTCTCGACAACAAACGCAAACAGCGATTGCCCAAGCGCAATGAACCCGGCTGCAACATAAAACACGATGGAAAAGGCATGCGCGGCGGCGGCCATCGCTTCCGGCGTGCGCATTTGCGTGGTTGCGTGCGCGCCTTCACCAAGCGATTGCACGACACTGAATGAGAGAAGCACGCTACCGAGCGCAGCAACACCAAATACGCTGCCGAGCGACCGCAGGAACGAGAGCGTCGCGGTCGCCGATCCCAGATCAGCGGGTTCGACAGCATTCTGGATCGAAATCGTCGCCACCGGGAACTGGATACCGATCCCGGCACCGAACACGAAGATCAAAAGCTCGACCGCGTAGTAAGGCAAAAGTCCAGTGCTCATGGCCAAGATCATCATGCCAACGACGCCAACGGCTCCACCGGCCAGAACGAGTTGCTTGTAGCTTTTTACCCGGCTCATGTAGCGACCACCGACATTCGCCCCGATGACCGTTCCGATCATGAACGCAACAAGCGAAAGGCCTGCGGCGGATGAATCCGCCCCGTAGACCATCTCGAAGAACAGCGGCGAGTAGACCGAAATTCCGACATAGCCAGCCATGGAAAAGAACACGCAAAGCGTTGAGTAGCTGACAGACGGGTTGCTCAGCACGCGCAATGGGATGATGGCTTCGGGCGTTACCTTGAGGTGACGCGCGATGATGAGCGAGATCAAACAGGTTGCGGCAAACAAGCTGATGATCACAGGCGAGCCCCAGGGGTATGTCGTCCCGCCCCATGTACACGCGAGCAGGAAGGCAATTGTCGCCAGCATCACAAGGCCCGCGCCCAGAAAATCAAGCTTGTGCGGGCGGTGAACAATTGGCAATCGCTTGAGCGTGTTCCACGTCATCGCGACAGCGAAGGCTGCCAGTGGAATATTGACCCAGAAGATCATCGACCAATGCAGATGTTGCGCGAACACGCCGCCAAGCACTGGCCCGGCTATGGAAGCCGACGCCCAGATGGCCGAAATATAGACCATGTACTTGCCGCGATCTTTCGGGCTGACGACATCGGCGATCACAGTTTGCGCCAGCGAAATCAGTCCGCCGCCACCCAGACCCTGGATTGCACGCCCAATAATCAACCAGAACATCGTCTGTGACATGCCACAGGCGATCGAACCAACAACGAAGATCCCGACAGCCACCATCAAGACCACCCGGCGACCGTTGATGTCCGCCAGTTTGCCATAAAGCGGCGTTACGGCCGTGGCCGTCAGAAAGTAGATCGAGATGATCCAGGTCAGATACTGAACGTCACCCAGGGCGGAGCCAATGACCGGCAACGCAGGCGCGACGATGGTCTGATCCAGGGCGGCGAGGCTCATCACGAGCAGCACGCCGACAACGATCCTGATCTGATCCTTCGGGCTGACGATGCCACCGGCAACGGGTAATTCTGATTGCATCAAGGTCTACTTCCGTTCAAATGGCGCAGCGCGGATCTTGCATCAAAGTGTCGTACAGACGCACTTTGATATAGGCCAGACTTCCAATAGGGGAATCGCCTTCCAAGGGGAATTGAGATTCAACATTGGAGCCATGCGACCCATTTGCGATAAAAGTTGATCGGAAGCTGCAAATTGACAACCGACTGTCACAGAGTAAGCGATCCGAGCCAGAAAATACGATACCGAGGAACGATGCCCATGTCCGTTAATGCCGCTGCCAGCCACCCGATCATTTCACCACGCCTGAAGGGGAAGTTTGCGCTGATTACCGGCGCATCACGAGGCATAGGACGTGCTGTCGCGGAACGTTTTGCAGCTGAAGGGGCTATCGTCGCCATTGACCACTATCGCGATGAGGAAGCCGCCGAAGAGGTATTGGCCGCGATCCAGTCTGCCGACGAAGCGCGCGGATTTGGCAATCGTCCCCATTTTCACGTCGATGCCGATGTCGGAACTGAAGCGTCTATCGAAGCGATGATGAACATCACGCTGGAGCGCTTCGGCAGGCTGGACATTCTCGTCAACAATGCTGGTATCCAGTCCGAGACGCGTGGCGACAGCTTCGACGCTGATACCCTGACACGCATTCTATCGGTCAACCTGATCGGTGCTGCGATAGCGTCACGCGCGGCCATCGCTCATTTTCTGTCCCGACCCGGCGGCGGCACAGTCATCAACACGACGAGCGTGCACGAAATCATTCCGAAGCCGACTTATGCGGCCTATTCGATGGCCAAGTCGGGGCTCGGCGCCCTGACGCGGACGCTTGCTCTGGAATTTGCCGATTGTGATATTCGGGTCAATGCGGTCGGACCCGGCGCAGTTGTAACAGATATCAACGCTGCCTGGATCAACAACCCGGAGGCCCGCGCAATCGTCGAAAGTCACATACCGATGGGCTATGCCGCAATGCCTTCCGACATCGCCCCGGTTTTCGCGTTCCTGGCGTCAGACGAAGCCAAGTATATCACCGGACAGACGATTTTCGCGTGCGGTGGCGTGACGCTTTACGGCGAGTTCAAGGAAAACTGGGCCTCCTGACACGATCAGGTTTGCGCCCGCCGTTCAAATTCGCAATCGAACAAGACATCGTCGCCGATCCTGTGCACATCCATCCGTGGGCGCAGGCAATCGGCGAGCGACATGCACTCTGGCAAGTTCAGGCCAGACCGCCCTGCCCCCATCAGGACAGGCGCGACAGATACATGGAGCCGATCAAGGCAGTTGGCCTGCAAGAAGCGAGAGACGGTATCGGCCCCACCCTCGATCAAGAGCTGCTTCAGACCGATTGAGGCCAAGGCGACTACAATCGCCATGGGCAACAGTCTCCCGTCGACGCTATCGAGCCGAATGATTTCAACACCATCTGGCAACGACACGTGACTTGTCGTGCTCGTCACAACAACACGACGTGCCCCGTCTTCGGCGAATAGCCGGGCTTTCGGCGACACTCGCCCATTAGGATCGATCACAATACGCGCCGGATTTGGTCCCTGCACCATCCGGACCGTCAACAGCGGATCGTCCAGAGCGACCGTCGACGCACCGACAACAACACCGTCCACGAGTGCCCTGATGCGATGAAGATGCGCCAATCCGCCGGACCCGTTCAGATATTTGGACTCGCCTGTCGGGGTCGCAATCCGGCCATCGAGTGATTGCCCGAATTGCCCGATAACAAGCCGGTTGGCTGGTCCGTCGGCCACGAGCGGGCCATAGACCGGCACATGCGCGCACTCGGCCGACATCAAGCCAGCGCGCGCCTGCAATAATGTACGCCACAGGACATCGGCGGACGTTTGTGCGCCCACGCCTTCCGGCATTGTCGTCACATTGGCGAGGCTGTCCTTTGGCAAGTTTACGGTCATTCGAGCCTCGAACCGGATGTGCTCGCTATCGGGTACCTTCCGACAAGCACGGGTCAGTCTTTTATCCGCGAACATGCGGAACGATGAGAGAAATCAGCGCATCGGCGGCAAACCGCGAACAAACTTCCAACGCTGGAAATAGAGAAGGGATGTCGGTTTGACCAGACCAGGAAGTGCCGTCTCGATCTCTTCGACACAGGCCGTTGTCTACGACATTGATTTGACGCTTGTACGACTTGATATGTTGAAAACCAATGACGTCAATTGTTGGACAGGTGGCAATCAATCAATGCAATCAACTCGCACGCGGGCGCGCTGAGCCTATTCTTGAAATTGAGCTGCAGCAGTCGCCACTCCAAGGTAAGAGGCAGCCGGCGTCACGACTTGTCAGCCTGCACGTTGTCTTTGCGTTCTACACCGTCAGTCCGGCAGACTCACGCAGCTGACCACAGCCGAATCCCGTCAGCCGCGCGTCGCCGCATAGGACAAGGCGGCTTCGATCCCCCGAATTTCCGCCAAGCCTTTCATCCGGCCAATGCAGGAATAGCCCGGATTGACCGTCTTGCCGAGATCATCCAGCATCTGATGGCCATGATCAGGCCGGAACGGGATCAACTCATCGCCCGCGACCGCGCGGCGCCGCTCTTCGCTCAGCAAGGCGTCGACGACGGCGACCATGTTCGAGCCGCCCTGCAGATGCTCTGCCTCGTGGAATGTCCGCGAGCCCGATAGTTCACGCGACGTGTCGCGCAGATGGGCGAAGTGAATTCGGTCCGCATAACGGCACGCCAGACCGGGCACATCATTGTCAGGTCTGACACCCAGACTGCCAACGCAGAACGTGATCCCGTTTGAGCGCGACGGCACCGTAGCAAATAACTCGTCAAAGTCGGCCATGATCGAGTTGCAGCGCGGCAAGCCGAAGAGATCAAACGGCGGATCATCCGGATGGATCGCGAGCTTCACACCGAGCTGGTCGGCAACCGGCACAACGCGCTCCAGAAACCGGATCAGATTTGCGCGAAGCAGTTTGCGATCAATGGTGCGATAGAGGTCAAGGGCAGCACGAAACGTCTCGAGTGTGTGCGTTCCGGTCATGCCACCTGGCAGACCTGCGATGATATTGGCCGTCAATTGTGCCCGCGCAGCCGGTGACATGTCAGCAAAAAGTGCCGCTGCGCGTGTCCGGGTGCTGCTGTCCCAATCGACCTCGGCACCCTCTCGCTGCAAGATGAAGAGATCAAATGCCGCAATTGCATCGGCATCAAACCGCAAGGCTTTGGCACCAGAAGGCAATTGCCAGCCAAGGTCGCTTCTGGTCCAATCGAGCACGGGCATGAAATTATAGCAGATGACCCGGATATCGTTCGCAGCCAGCGCTTCCAATGAGGCAATCCAAGCGTCTACATACCGCTCGTGGCCCGGAGCGGCGCGTTTGACGTCGTCGTGTACGGGGATGGACTCAACCACGGTCCATTTGAGTGGTTTAAGGCTTGATGGCGTGGTCTCGATCAAAGCCTTGCGTTCGGCTACGGCCTCCGGGGTCCAAGGGATCCCCGCAGGCACATCATGGAGAGCCGTCACGATCTCATCGGCACCGACCTGCCGAATGTCGTCCAGCTTCACGGGATCATTCGGGCCAAACCAACGCCAGGCTGCACGCATCGGACTGTCTTTCGGGTCAGGTTGAAGAATCGGTCTCAGGCAAATTCCATGATGACGGCATCCACCGCCATGCTGTCTCCGGGTTTGCCTTTGATTGTCTTCACCGTCAAGTCGCGTTCTGCGCGCAGCACGTTCTGCATCTTCATGGCTTCGACGATTGCCAGCATCTCGCCCGCCTTGACCTGCTGGCCTTCGACCACATCGATCGAGACGATCAATCCGGGCATCGGGCAGAGCAGAAAGCGCGATGTGTCCGGCGGCGCCTTCTCTGGCATCAATTGATCGAGCTTGGCGATGCGCGGCGACATGACCTGCGCCTTCACGGAGATCCCGCGATAGCGCAATTCGGAGCCGTTCGGAATCGGACGCACCTGAACAGTCAGCGCCGAACCGCCGATTTCACCCGACCACAGGAGATCGCCGGGAACCCAGCGCGATGAAATCGTCACCGGCTCGGCGGCATCCCCAATGACGACATCAAGCTCAAGCGGAATATCAGCAAAACCCTCATCGACTGTGACCGGGATGTAATCCTTGTCCAGCTTGACGACCCAATCCCTGGCCAACGTAGCCGTCGACGGACGCAGGCGCCCCGGCAAGGCGTCGAGGCGGCTCTGGCGGACGACCTCCATCGCCAGCGCGGCAGCAGCCAGCAACGGCTTCGCCTCGGCATCCACCTCGCTCGTCAGGAAGCCATCCGGATATTCTTCCTTGATGAAACCCGTTGACAGCCTCCCCTCGCGCCAGCGCTCGGAAGCATGCAGCGAGGTCAGGAACGGGATATTGTGCTGGATGCCATCGATGATGAAAGCATCCAGCGCCGCAGATTGGGCTTCAATCGCCTCCAGCCGCGTCGGGGCATGTGTCACCAGCTTGGCGATCATCGGATCGTAATACATCGAGATTTCCGAGCCCTCGACGACACCCGTGTCATTGCGAACGGTGATCTCGCCATCGAAGCCCTCTTCCGGGGGGCGATACCGCACCAGGCGACCAATCGACGGCAGGAAATTCCGGAAGGGGTCTTCGGCATAGATCCGGCTCTCGACCGCCCAGCCATCGAGCTTTACATCCGCCTGCCGGATCGCCAGCTTCTCGCCATAGGCGACCCGGATCATCTGCTCGACGAGATCAATGCCTGTGATGAGTTCCGTCACTGGATGCTCGACCTGCAGACGCGTGTTCATTTCAAGGAAGAAGAACGACTTGTCCTGACCGGCGACAAATTCCACGGTGCCTGCGCTGTCGTAGCCAACTGCCCGCGCCAGCGCACAGGCCTGCTCGCCCATCGCGCGTCGTGTGGCTTCATCGAGCAGCGGCGACGGTGCCTCTTCAATGACCTTCTGGTTTCGGCGCTGGATCGAGCATTCACGCTCGCCGAGGTAAATGACGTTGCCGTGTTTATCGCCAAGCACCTGAATTTCGATGTGGCGCGGATCAACGATGAATTTTTCGACGAACACCCGATCGTCGCCGAATGAAGCCGCTGCTTCCGCCTTTGACAGCGAATAGCCCTCACGTGCCTCGGCATCAGACCAGGCGATGCGCATGCCCTTGCCGCCGCCGCCCGCTGACGCCTTGATCATGACGGGGTAGCCGATCTCGCCCGCGATCCGAACGGCATGCTCGGCGTCCTCGATCACGCCCAGATAGCCGGGCACGGTCGACACATTGGCGGCATTGGCGAACTTCTTTGATTCGATCTTGTCGCCCATGGCATCGATTGCGCCAGGGTTCGGGCCGATGAAAACGATTCCTTTTTCAGCTAGCGCCTTTGGAAAGGCCGAGCGCTCAGACAGAAATCCGTAACCCGGATGCACGGCCTCGGCACCGGTCTTGAGGCAAGCGTCGACAATCTTGTCTATAACGAGATAGCTCTCTGCCGCGATCGCAGGCCCGATGTGAACCGCTTCGTCGGCCATCTCGACGTGCACGGCGTCACGATCTGCGTCGGAATAAACCGCTACCGTCTTGATGCCCATGCGCCTGGCCGTCTTGATGACACGGCAGGCAATCTCGCCGCGATTTGCAATGAGGATCTTCTTGAACATATTGACGACCTGCGTTCCCTAGCCTTCGAGCCTACCCGCTTTCGTTTTAGGCTTTTCATGACGGGCAAGCAATGTCGCCAAAGGGCTATGGTCTCCCCACGCCACGCGGAACAAAGGCGTCTCCAGTCCAATTGGTTTCCGTCGCGAACCGAGGTCCTGTCACCCGTCCATCCACCCGGATAGACGACTGGCGGATCACGCGAACAGCGAGCCCTCTCACCTCTCCTGACGCTAAAAACCCTGTCGATTCAGATATTCTATTCGGCCCCTCTCGCATCCAGCTTCCGCATGCGTTATCCATGGAGCTTGGGCTCAGGTCGGGCAGAAATGTAATTGCTTGGGATTCTAGGTATGGCCGGAACATGCACTGAAGGCATCGATACAGGTTTTGTGGCACTTGGGTACGCCAAGGTTGCCGCCCTCGGTATCATTCAGGGGTTGTCAGAGCTTCTCCCGATTTCCTCGACGGCGCATATGCGCATCGTGCCCGCCTTGCTTGGATGGCCAGATCCTGGTTCGGCTTTTTCTGCGGCCATGCAAATGGCTGCGCTGTTTGCGGTCGTCAGCTATTTCTGGGGCGATGTCGCCGAGTTATCTGGCGGAACCCTCGTCGCACTCTGGCGGCGGGATTTCCGCTCTCCCTACCTGCGCATGACCGTTGGCATCGTTCTCGGCTCCATACCGATCGTGCTGGCCGGGTTACTCTTGGCGAAACGTCTCAACACCTGCGATTCGCCCCTGCGGTCGCTATGGGTCATCGGCGGATCATGCGTTGTCATGGCTGTCCTGTTGGCCTGGGCCGAACTGACGGCGCGCCACGAGCGCAACATCACGGAGGTGCGCCTTCGCGACGCGATTTTTGTCGGCATTGCACAAATGGGCGCACTCATACCTGGCGTGTCCCGTTCAGGTTCGACGCTGACGATGGCCCTCGGTCTTGGATTTCAGCGCGACGAAGCAGCCCGCTATTCCTTCCTTCTCGGCATTCCAGCCATCATCGGTGCTGGAGGCAAGGAGATTTACGAACTCTACAAGGCTCATATCCCGGTCGAGGCCTGGAGCGTGCTGTCGATTGGCCTGTTTACTGCGGCCCTTTCGTCATTCGTGGCAATCTGGACGCTGATGCGGGTGCTTGAACGGTTTTCGGCTTGGCCTTTCGTGATCTATCGCTTTGCGATGGGCGCTTATCTGCTCTACGCCGTCTACAATCACATCCTATCTTGATGCCACGATCACCCGAGACGCGCGATGACCTTGCAGATGGATCCGAGAAAGCGCAGTTCCGCCGGATCGGTCGCGAGCCTCAGATAAGCCGGGACTTTCTCTGCCCATTCTGACGGTTCCACAACGCGTTCATTCACAAGCGTCTCGATCATGCTCGGGCGCAAGATCGAGCGTTGCCGGTCAGCGCCGGGTCGAGCCGGGTAGATTTCAGCTTCCCGGAACATGGCAAGCGCCGCCTTCAGTTTGTCGATATCCCAGATCTCTTCATGCTCGACTGCATTAACTGGCCAGCCCATATCGACCTGATAGGGCGTTTCAGCTTCCTGGAATCCGCCAATCTCTTCCTCTGGCGTCACCGTGACGGGGAAATTGCCTTCGTTTTGCGAAATTTCGCGGGCCGGGTCATCAACGAACCTGACTGCCTCATCTGGCGGAACGGTCATCGGAGGCAAGCTATCCAGATCCAATTCCAATTGTTCAGTCGACGCCGTCACCCCTTCTTGTCCCGTAGCGACGTGGGCGAGATACCTCTGACCGTCTTCCCAAGGGGCAGTTTGTCCAAAGCGATAACCCATGCCGGTACGAGTCGGGAGAACGCGCAGAAGATCCAGTCGCCGGACAAGGCGACGTGTCTCCTCGTCCGGGTTGGCAAACCAGTCGGTAGACCAGACCCGGATCAGTTCCCAACCAAGCCCATGCAGGACCTCCTCTCGCAAGCGATCCCTGTCGCGAGCGGATGTTGACGAATGATAGGTGGCGCCATCACACTCGATACCAGCGAGGAACGAGTTGGGGCGATCCGGATGATAGACTGCCAGATCAATCCGATAGCCGGACACGCCGACTTGCAGCGCGACTTTGAAACCGGCCGCCGTCAACCGATCGGCAACTTCCCGTTCAAAGTCGCTATCCGGTTCCTCAGATGTTGATGCGGCAGCTGTCCGCCCCCGGTCCTCGACGTAGTGCAAGAACCGCTTCAGGACCTGCACGCCCGCCGGACTTGCTTCACTCGTTCGAATATCGGTCGATCCAAGCGAGGCAAACAATCCGATGCCCAGCCTTGCCCGCGTGATCAGCACATTCAGTCGCCGGGCACCGTGACGACCAGCCAGTGGACCGAAGTTCTGGGCAATGGTGCCCGTGTCGGGTGCCGGGCCACGCACCAGCGAGATCATCACATAATCGCGCTCATCACCCTGAATCATCTCGATATTCTTGACGAAAAAGGGTTCCCCCGCTTGCTCCAGACGCTCCAGGTACTGTGCCACCAGTTCGTCACCGGTGGCTATGCGTCGGACTTCCTCGCGGATCAGGTCCCGCTGCTCGATGTTGAGTGTGGCGATACCAAGCGAGGGCGGGTGTTCGCTCAGCGCAAATTCACGCATGAACCGAATGGCTTCTTCTGCCACGCGAACAGCTTCGTCGGGATTGCGGCGATTCCGGTAGGTTCCGTTGACCCGAACAAGATCGATTGAAAATGACTCAAGCCGACAGTTCGGAAACGTGATCAGATTATCCCGATAAAACTCCCGATTTGAGAAGGCGATCAGGCTTTCACACCGACTGCGATAGTGCCACTTGAGTCTTCGCACGGTCGAGAAACTGCGGGCACAGACGTCAAGAATCGATTCCGCGTCGAGTTCATCCTCATCCACAAGCGCGGGATTATCGGCGACTTCCGCCCGTCTGAAAAAATCCGTCGGCGGAAGCTGCCGTGAATCACCGACAACGACGACCTGGCGAGCGCGCAAAAGTCCTCCCAAGGCATCTTCGGGCCGCATCTGGGACGCTTCATCAATCACCAGAAGATCAAAGGTCACCCCGGTCGGAACAAATTTCGCCAGGGAGATGGGTGAAGCCATGACACAGGGCGTCATTGCCTGGATTGATCGCCCGGCTCGCATGAAAAGCGAGCGAATTGGCAGATGGCGGCCAGATTTCGCGAATTCATTGTTGAGCAGGGACAGTTCAGTCCACGTCGCTTTCGGCCCGAAATTGTTGCCCGGTACCGGCTTCAGCTCTGGCCGGGAGATCAGGCTAGCACGGATATCTTCACGAGCTACGGCAAAGCGCTTGCGATCACGGTCGGCAAAAATCTTGCGCCGAACATCCATTTCGATCCCGGAGGCTTGAGCCAGTTGCGGCACCCGGCTCGCTTGATCCGCGCGACTTCTGGCAATCACCGTTGCTAAGAGCTGCGGCAGTTCTGCCGGGGATACCTGCAATCGCTCCGCTACGTCCAGAAACGCTCCAAGCCCCTCAGCGGCCAGGTCCAGTTTCAAACGTCGCAAGACAAGGTAATCCCCTATCTGGCCGTGATGGGCAATCAAGCCGTCAATTTGCGCCAACAGTTCCGAGGGGTCTCCGTCGTTCAAATGGAAGGACCCAAAATCCTGCTCGGCCAGCGCCGAATGTTGGGCGAGCCGTTCGAGAACGCCTGCAGCCCGCTTGACGATATGGCCAAGCCTGTTCCGCTCATCGAACGCATCTCCGCCACTGAGGGCAGCGATGGCGGCTTCAGGCAAACCGCTGGCACGGAGTTCCTGGAGCCAGTCCACCGCAGCAAGCGCTTCAAGCGGATCGCCGCCATCGAGCAAATGACCGATCAAGGGCCAATCCGCATGTTCGAGCAGCGTTTCATTGAGCTGGTTCAGTTGTTCTCGACAGGTGTGATAGTCGGCAATGACTGAAAGCGGCCGCTCAAGGCTCATCAGAACGGCATCGCCTGTAAAATCTTCGAGGGTCGCAGCAGCGCGGATTTCCGCTTCAATAGCCGGGATGGCAGATCCGAGTGTTGCATCCTTCAAGCGCGCATGAACTGCACTCGGTACTGCGAGAAACCGCTCGGCATTCGCGGACAGTCCTGCGAGGACCTTGCTCTCATCAATGGACAGACCCAAGACAGAATCGAGGATCGCGCCAGCGTCATCAGGCGAGGCAGATAGGGCAATTACGGCCTGACGAAACGCACGCCGGAGCGCAATCGACGTCTCGATGTCTGAGAACGGCGTTGCAAGCCCTTGCCAATGCGTCCCGAATTGAGTCTTCAACACCGGGTCATTGGCGAAGGCATCGCAAAATGCGACGAATACGGCGAATTGTTCGATGAGAGCCGGATTGGGCGCAAACCCGCCGCTGTTGTCCGTCAGTGATGCAAGCAGCGCCTTATTCTCGCGGATTTCGCCGCTGAACGCTCCGGCAAGGCGGGCGACCGCCCCCTGACGCATCCAGTCCGCCAATCGCCGCAAGCTTTGCACAGGCGGCAGATTGGTCAGATCGATCTTTGGAAAGTGGCGTCGCCAGTCGGAGACGGCATCCGACAGATCCTTCATCCGTCTCTGAGCGCCAGCGAGATGCTGCGGATCGACGTCGCGGTATTGGTAGAGTATTGCCCTGCGACTGGCCGGCATGGACGCCAGTGCCCGGCACAGGCGGGCCACATCATGAAACACCGCGGCGGGCGGGGAGCGATCAACACCCATCACGTCGAGCGCAGCGGTCAATCCGGATACAGCGGCAAGTAACTCCTGGGCCTCGGCAACACGGACCTTGATTGCCCGGCTGAGATCAGCTGGAACACGGTCCGCAACCGCATCGCCGAAGCGCGACGCGACAAGCTCGGCAGCACGCGCCGTGGCAATCCTCGGGCTCAACACGAGATCCGGTGTTCTCGCCATCCGCGCCTCAAGTGTCGAAATTTCGGCTCGAATGGCGAGGGCGGATGCTGCTATCTCAAGGCTGACTGTCGCGAATTTTCCGATGTAGTCGCCGCCTCGTGGCGAGCCGAGACGCGCATCAATCTCCACCAACTGCCTGAGACCGGCCAATGTCGAGAACCCGTAGTCAGCCGTTTCGCGGATCAACGCCACAGCTTCGATCATCGACTGTCGCCAGACGGTGAGCATGGATCGCAGTTTCTGAAAATCATAGGGTGCGATCTCATTCAGTCCGACGCGACTCCACGGCGATGCGGCAAGAGATCCATGACGGGCTTCGAATTCGCCTGCGGCCAACGCATAGACATCAATTACCCCAAGTTGGGCCCGTAATTGTTCGAGGTCCGGACCGTCGTCACTGGCGGGCAGGCTTTGGCGAAGAGCGTCGCAAGCCGCTTCCTGGCCATGAGACGCCTGAAGGGACCGCCAGAAGAGCCTGAAGGGCGTCTCCCCATCGGGAAGAGGCTCATGCAGCGCACGTAAATAGCCGGTGATAGACTGGCGCGCTTCAAGGAGCGCAGCATCCGGTGGCCTGACGGCGTCTTTGGCTCTCCCCCAGCCAAGCTCAGCCCGAGCCTTCAGGGCTTCAATGACGGACTTTGGAACTGCGGATTCTGAATGCAGTTGCAAACAGAATGGCTCGAGACCTGCGTCCATCAACTTGCGGCGGACCACTTCGAGGGCAGCCTGCTTTTCAGCCAGAAACATGACCCTTTTTCCCTCGCCGATCGCATGGGCAATCATGTTCGCGATTGTTTGCGATTTCCCGGTGCCCGGCGGTCCTTCGATGACCATGTTCTGGCCACGCGCAACATCCACAAGCGCTTGATGTTGTGACGAGTCGACATCGACAATCAGGTGTGGAACCAGGCGTTCGATCTCGGGACGGTCAACGTCAAAATCGGGTGCAGCAGCAAAATCGGACGGATTGCCCGGACGTTCTGCCCCCGCCAGGATCGTTCGCACCAGCGGATGATCCGACGGCCATTCAGGCCAATGATCGGCCTGCAGATCATGATAAATCTGGTGCCGTCCAAATGCGAAGGACCCGAGCACCAGCCATGGCCGGATGCGCCATCCCTTCATGCCTTCGATGGATCGGCTGACGCCGTCGAAATAGCCTCCGATCGTGCCAAAGGCATCCATGGCATCGAATTGCGCGCCATCCTGTGTCTGGCTCTCGCGCAAAATGGGTTCGAAACGGGGCAGCGCGCGCCTGAAATCACGCTCCACGAGTTTCAGGAGACTGAGGTTGGATTCGGCAGCTCCGAGCGCTGTTACGCCGAAAGCGTCACGCCCGCCGACCTTTCGCACAGCCAACCGCACCGGGACCAGCAGCAGTGGCGCACGCAAGATCTTGCCGTCGGCACCCGGGTCCGGTCGCTCCAGAAATCCGAACGCCAGATAAAGCGTCGATACAGCTGTTTCCTGAAGAGACAGCCGTGTGTGATCGATGATGCGATCGAGTATCTCTTCCAACTCGTTTGCGTAGAGCAAACTGCGCAACAGGATCGGCCCCTCCGGCGACGCCGCATCTCGCAATTCGAGGTCCGCACCGGGATTTATGCCAAGCTGCCGGGCGTGTTCTTCTGGATCAGGCGCCTTTGCCTTGGTGCGATCCGGCAGCCCAAGTTCAGAGCGAACCTTGTGCCTCAGCGCCTCATCTGCTTCATGCAGGGCGAGATCCGAACTGTCAGAATCGGCATCCAGCAGAGCCATTGCGGCGAGATAATCTGGTTCCGTCAGTCGGGCATGCTCGAAGGCAGAGATGAACGCCTCCGTCATTTCGTCGGGCGGTACATGAGGCACGTCGGGCAACGGCACAATATCGAGCGGCGATGCGTCATCCGAGCGAAGTGCCTGATAGACCCCCTCCAGCGCAACATTCACAATCTGCACCATACGACGAGAGCGACGGCCCGGTGACACACGGCTGTTCAGAAGTGGATTGCGATTGGTGAGATCAAGGAGCCGTTCGCGATAGCCTTCGTACAGGCGCGCCAACCTGTCACGCTCGGACACGGTCGACGCGGCATGGCTTGCTGGATCCGAAACAATCGTGGAACGCGGCGACATCAACGACCTGCAGTCCTCGACGCCAACATGGCGCGCAAACACTGTTTCAAAATTCGTCAGGCCCGTTCGACGTGCGATTGACCCGAGATTCGATTGTTCATCATATGTCCACAGATCGCTCGGGAGAAGTCAATGGGCGAGTTGATCCACAGCGTCCGATCTTCGGTTGTAAAATACCGTTACGCCTCCAGAACGCTGGCCGTTGCCAACCGAGGCAACCGGCGAAGGCCTTCAGAACGTTGCACCACCCAGATAAATGGCGGCTGACATGATCGCGGCGGCAATCGCAAACAGAGCAAATAGCCCGATCATTACGAGGCGCTCTTCGGGTGGCCTCTTGCGTGGAATCTCGCCCTCGTCAGGTGCATCGAGCGCCGTAGCAGCTTCACTTCCCGTTACAACGGGGTCCAGAGGGTCTCTTGTCGTCGTAGCTGCATTGCTCCGCGCGTCTGTCTTTGCGTCCGGCGCCAGCTGCTCAGATGTCTCGGGTTCCGACGCAATTACATCCCGGTCGGCGACAAGTTGAACCGGGATAGCAACAGGTTTGAACGCGGACTTGAAGAGCACCAGAATGACAGACGCCATCGGCACGCCATAGTGCAGTGCTGGCGCATTTGCCGTGACCCAAGGTTCCACAAAGGGGTCCGAGACGGCCATGCTACCCGCAACCCAGGCTAGCACGCCCATTGCCACGGGCGCGAGAAAGGGTGTTGCTCCCAGAAGTTCTGTCAGTAGCCAGCTTCCGAAAACAAGCGTTGGTATTGATAATGCCAGACCGAGGATCAGATAGACGAGATTTCCTGCGGCGACGGCTGCCAAGGCCACCGTATTGTCGAGGCTCATCAGCCCATCAGCCAGCACGACGAGCAGGATCGCATCCCAGAATGCTTCGGACTCCACCTGCTTGTCCCTCGGTTTCGCGGGCTCGGAAGTCGCGGGTTCTGCCATCGGGCCGAAGTCGAGTTCATCCGTCAGGCTGACCGCGATCAGGATCAGGACCAGACCGCCGAAAAGACGCAATAGAGGCGCGAACATGAGCGCCCCGGTCAGCGCTGTCAGAACGATCCGGAGCAGCATTGCAGCCCCCGTGCCGACGATCATGACATTGACGCGCTGATCTCGCGGCAAGGTCCGACACACGAGGGCAATAATCACGGCATTATCTGCGCCGAGCACGAGATCAAGAAAGGCGATCTGTACCGGGCTCGAAATCCATGAGACGTACGTCTGGAATTCCATGCGGCGTCCCCGCTACTTCGCCACGAGCGGCTGAACTCCGGGTTCACCAGTCGATAGACCCGTTGGCAAACCGGTCTTCTGGGCCCCTGCGCCCGGAACCGCTGAAAGCGGCGACGCGGCCTGGGGTCGCGGACCTGACCCCAGATAACGCAGGAACTGAGAATCGGGACCGAGCACCAGCATCGGACCAGAATCGGCCAAGCTTAGACGATAGGTCATCAGCGTCCGATAGAATTCGTAGAAGGCCGGATCCTCGGCAAACGCTGTGGCAAAGATCGTGCTGGCCAGTCCGTCACCCTCGCCTCGCGTAATCTTCGACTGGCGGGTCGCTTCGGCCAGAATGATCGTGCGATCACGGTCGGCGCGCGACTGGATTTGCTGCGCCCATTCGAACCCCTGCGCCCGCAATTCCTTGGCTTCGCGCTGGCGCTCCGACTTCATGCGATCATAGACCGACTGGCTCGTCTCGGGCGGCAGGTCAGCGCGACTGATCCGGACGTCGACAATCTGAACGCCAAGCTGTTCGGCCCTGGCCGCCACACCACGCCGGATGTTGGCGATCACCTGTTCGCGATCGCTCGATAACAGCGTCGCCAGTTTCACCTGACCAAGCTCACGACGCGTCGAAGATGACACGATCTGCATCAATTGCAGTGAGCCCTGTTCGACGGTTCGCAGGGATTGATAATACTTGAGCGGATCGGAAATCCTGTAGCGGGCGAATGTTTCGACCTGAAGGCGCTTCTGGTCGCCGAGAATCACCTGCTCGATCGGCAGTTGCAACGGCATCAATCGCCGATCAAAGACAACGAGCTGGTCGACAAACGGCCGCTTTGTGTGCAGGCCCGTTTCGCTCACGACAACGACCGGTCCTTCAAGTTGAACAATCAGACACAGGTTGGTTTCCGACACGACAAAAAACGTGTCAGATGCGATCCACAGCAAGGCCACAATGAACAGGGCCACAACGGTCAGAAATCGGCGGCTCATGGCGCAACTCCTGTCTGGGCGGGGACCTGATCGGGACTGGCCGCGCCGGGCGCAGCCTGATTGCCGGGAGCGGCGCGAGCCGGAGCTGACAAGAGTGGCGAGCGCTGTGCATCAATCGGCATGACCGGCAGGACACTGGATAGCCCCTTGCCCGATGAATCCACGATCACGCGTGACGCCCGATGCAGGATCTCATCAACTGCGTCTAGATACAGCCGCCAGCCCGTGACTTCGGGCGAAAGTCTGTAGGCCTTGTAAATGGCGAGAAAACTTGCAGCTTCACCTTGCGCGAGATCCACCACCTGCGCCTTGTAGGCCTCGGCCTCCTGCACAATCTTCTCGGCCTGACCGCGTGCGCGGGGCAAGATATCGTTGCGATAGGCTTCCGCCTCGTTGCGCGCGCGCTCCTGATCCGAGCGTGCACGCTGCACATCATTGAATGCGTCAATCACGGCCGGCGGCGGCTCAACTCGCTGCAACTGCACCTGCGTGATCAGAATTCCGGCCTGGTAGTCATCAAGGTGGCTTTGCAGCACACTGCGAATATCTTCGCCGATCTGCTGGCGCTTGTCGGACATGGCCGACTGGATCGGATTGCGACCAATAACTTCGCGGATCGCGCTTTCCGCCACGACCTTCAGTGTCCCCTCGGGATCATTGACTTTGAACAGATATTGGGCGGGATCCTTGATCCGCCAGAACACGGTGCAATCGGCCTCGACGATATTTTCATCGCCGGTCAGCATCTGGTTGCTCGAGCGACTGCCACTGGCTCCCAACGCCTGCCCGATGGCCAACTGGTTGACCTTGGTGACCTTGGGCAGTTGGGCGGTTTCGATCGGATATGGCAAATGATAGTGCAAGCCGACCCCGGTGATATCGGTGAACTTGCCGAAACGCTGAATGACTCCGTTTTCGTCCGGCTGCACCTTATAAATCCCGGTGGACAGCCACAGCGCCACGATCAGCACGCCAAGCACCGTCAAAATCCGGCGATCTGGTGTCAGAATGCGCTTGAATTGCGAAAACTTACCGCGCGCAATCCGACCGACCGCAATAGGGTCTGGCACTGTCGCCGGCTCAGGACCTGAGGTCTCTGGCGTCTGCATCGTCCGATTCATCTCCGTCACAAGATCCGTGAAGCGCCATGCATTAACATGCTAGACCGTGTCGGCATAGCGCGCGGGATCGGCAATACCTGACCCTTCGTGCAACTACCTAATGAGGCCGCTGCCTGCTTGGCAGACAGGCACATAGCGCGGAACCACGCGACTGCAATCATCTTGATGCATTTCGGGGGTGACGGAATGTCAAGGCCGGGCAACAGCGCAGGAATGATCCTGCACATCTTCACCACCACCATAGCCCATCGGCACTGCCGGTGCGTCGTCCGTCAGCGCGATGAAACCCGGACCACTGGTGAAATCAGCTCCGACGATCACGACATTCCGCCGATACATCGAAGCAGCCGGATCGCTCAATGTCGCGGCGATCGAACGGAAGGGATTGAACGCGCGCAAGGAGTCACCCTCGACGCGGCGGGCAAGAAACAGGTGCCCGGCAACCGGCGCTGCCAGGGGTGCCCACTCGGCGCCAACGCTACCGGATTGCGCCTTGATCGCTGCACGGGCTTCCGGGCTGAGGCAATCAATATGAATGTGCAGCTGATTCTGGCTACGGGCCGTCTGTGCATTGACGGCCAGACTGATGGCATCCTGCGGGATCGGGCTGGGCAATTTGGCCTGCATCAGGTCACGATGGTCCCAAGCGTCCGCGAAAAAATTCGGGGTTTCCGGCTTCAGCAAGGCCGGATCCTCGACACCGGTGATCTTGTCGGTCGGAATCAGCAGGAACTGGGCGACGCCATTGCGATCCTTGAGAACCGCAGCATGTTCGGCCGGATCGACAACCGCGCAAGGCGCTATCGCAACAACGCACTTCTCATGCACGATTTTCCAGAGTGCATCCGGATCGGCGGCGGACGCGGCTTGCGTGTTGAAAAACAGGTTCGCGCCGATCGCTAGGGCCAACAGACTACCACGCATGCCTGCCAAAGCGTCATTCATGAGATCCCTCCAGACGTCTCGCGATACAGCCAAACGCTTCGTTATGGCGATGCACTTCGTTATCATCTCACAGAAGAATGACAGGTTCACAGCAAAAGCAACGTGCTGAAATCATAATTTGAACTAAGAATTTGATTTGTTTCAATCAAATGGTGGGCGCTGAGGGGATCGAACCCCCGACCCGCTGCGTGTAAATTACGTTATACATTCCACAGATTGTACGCCAGAATATCCGATTTTACGATAACACATTGATTCATAACGATGTGCCTACTACCTTCTTTGCCATCGCCGCCGGGAGCTTCCGCCCGCGTGATTACTCGGTGATTACCAGATCGATGGCCAATTCGGAAGATCGCAGGTTGTGACATGGGACAAAAGCTCACGAAGCGCTCGGTCGATGGGGCGACGCCGTCGGAAAAATACTACTTCATTTGGGATGCCGGGGATGGCGCGGTGAAGGGATTTGGCCTCAAGGTGAACCCAAATGGTCAAAAGGTTTTCGTCGCCCAATTTCGGATCGGCTCCGGTCGGTCGGCCACGCTCCGCCGCACGACTATCGGTAATTTTGGCGCTTGGACTGTCGAACGCGCGCGTGAAGCAGCCAAAGAACTCATTCGGAAAGGCAACGACGGCATCGACGAGAATGCCGCAAAAATCGAGGAGGAGGAATTAGCGGCGGCGGCGCAAGCATCTGCCTTAGCGCAGCAACAAAGGACAGAGACACTCCGCCTCGATCGTATCATCCAACGCTATATGGACGAGCACGTTCGTTTAAAGCGAAAGCCACGGACGGTAAGTTTGTACTCATTTTTGTTTGGAAGCCATATAATTCCCAGTCTTGGTACTCGCGATTCAAGAAGTATAACGCGACAAGACATTGCTTCACTGCATCGTAAGCTAGCAGACAGACCGACCACAGCAAACCGCTGCGTCACGGTTCTCGGTGCTGTTTACAGCTGGGCAATCAGAATGGAAATTTTTCCGGAGGGAATCAGAAATCCTTGCCAGCTCCAGGATAAATTCAAAGAACAGGGCCGCGAGCGCTTTCTGACAAGCGATGAATTATCCCGACTTGGAGAGACGATCCGGCGCGCTGAGACAGATGGCATCGAATGGACGCCAGATCCGACGAAGAATGTGAAACATGCACCAAGACCCGAAAACAGGAAGACTGTCATTCGGGCGGAAGCCGCTGCGGCTATTCGATTATTGATCCTGACCGGGGCTCGGTTGAACGAAATCCTTAGTCTCGAATGGCGCCATGTTGATTTGGAGCGGGGTTTGCTATTTCTACCCGACAGTAAAACGGGGAAAAAGACCATTATCCTGAACGCACCTGCGATCGCCGTTCTCACGTCACTTCCGCGTAAAAACGCCTACGTGATACCAGGAGATGTGATAATCGACGCAGACGGCAGAACTGTTGAAAAACCGCGTGTCGATCTGAAGCGCCCATGGGCGCTTGTGACAAAAGCCGCCGGCCTCGAAGGTCTGCGCATCCATGATCTCCGTCACAGTTTTGCGAGCTTCGGCGCTGGCAGCGGCATGGGACTGCCCATTATCGGTAAGCTGCTGGGTCACACCCAATCCGCGACAACAGCGCGATACGCCCATCTCGACAATGACCCATTGCGCAAGGCGTCAGAAGCTATCGGGTCCATTATATCGAGCGCGATGGGCCGGGCACCAAACACTGTTCCAAGAAATGATCCTTACGGCTGCACAGAATGAAAGCCCATTCTATTGTCTAATTCGATCATAAGCCATTGAAACGGCAAACAAAAAATACATACCAACGAGTAAAAACCGACGCCGTCTTCAATGCGCTGATTTCCAATGTCGACGATCACCTCCGCAATCACGGTTTCCTATGGCTGGGAAAAGCGGGCTGGTCTCTCTCGCCGGCATACGACCTTAATCCAGTTCCGACCGATCTCAAGGCGCCGGTGCTAACGACGAACATCGATCTCGACGAGGGCACCTGTTCGCTTGATGTACTGGAGGCAGAAGTGGTCTCACTGATTTGAACAGTCAGGGCCGGTTCGTTAAGTGGATTCCCGCCTCATTCATGCCGCCGCGACGAGCGGCATGTTGTTGAAGTAGGCCTGATCCGGAGCCCGCCGGTCAAGACTCGAGTGAGGCCGTGAACCGTTGTACCAGCCGAGATAGCGGCCGAACGAGGCGCCGGCCTCGGCGACCGTGGCGTATGCGCGGAGGTAGACCTCCTCGTATTTGACTGACCACCAGAGCCGTGCCGACGAAGA
The DNA here is from genome assembly GCA_903930435.1 of uncultured Hyphomicrobiales bacterium. Lineage (GTDB taxonomy): Bacteria > Pseudomonadota > Alphaproteobacteria > Rhizobiales > Ancalomicrobiaceae > CAIYYN01. Next base: position 27,329 of record CAIYYN010000065.1, read on the forward strand.
AGTTTGTCCCGCCAAGACCCCTTGCCGTCCATGCTGATCGCGACACCTGCGTCGATCTGCCGGCCCGCAGCGCCGCCCAGCTTGATCCGGTGGTTGCGCTGGCGCGTGACTAGAGCCCTGCTCCATCCCGTAGCATCGGACCATCGCAAACCGGATTGAGTGCCGCCCCCCTTTTTTTTCAGCGTTGAGTATTTCCCGCTCCTGCCGCACCGACGGCAGATGAGCGAACCTCCCCTCCTCCGACCGCGGCTTCTCTGGACGCGGAATACCTGGCAGGCCAGCAAACACGCGAACGGAATCCAAATGTCTGCTCTTCCACTCACCGGCAAGGTCATCGCCATCAGAGGTGCCGTCGTCGACGTCCGCTTTTCTGCTGGACGACTGCCGGCGGTCAACACAGCGCTTATGGTCGCATGGGATCGGCCGGAGATGCTGATGCTTGAAGTACACGGCCATGTGGACGAGAGGACAGTCCGTGGTATCGCCCTGCAAGCCACTTCGGGTCTTGCCCGTGCCACCGACGTGCACTCCACCGGCGCGCCCGTGTCGGTCCCGGTCGGGGATGCGGTGCTGGGGAGATTGCTCGATGTTGTCGGGGCCGTGCGTGACCGGGGACCGGATCTCCCGCCTGATACGCCACGCCGCAGCATCCACAACATACCGCCCGCGCTGAAGGACGAGACCTCGGCAACCACCCTCTATGAGACCGGCATCAAGGTCATCGACCTCTTGGCCCCCTTGGCGATGGGCGGCAAGGCGGCGATGTTCGGCGGTGCCGGTGTTGGCAAGACGGTGCTGGTCATGGAGCTGATCCACGCCATGGTCGAGAAATACAAGGGGATCTCAGTTTTCGCCGGCGTTGGCGAACGCTCCCGCGAGGGCCACGAGCTCCTCACCGACATGCAGGGCTCCGGCGTGCTGGCTCGGACCGTCCTCGTCTACGGGCAGATGAACGAGCCGCCTGGCGCACGCTGGCGGGTGCCACTGACGGCGCTGACGATCGCCGAATATTTTCGCGACCAGAAGCACCAGAATGTGCTGCTGTTGATGGACAATGCCTTCCGCTTCGTCCAGGCCGGCAGTGAACTGTCGAGCCTGCTCGGCAGGTTGCCGTCTCGGGTTGGTTATCAGCCGACACTGGCGACCGAAGTGGCGTTGCTCGAAGAGCGGATTGCATCGGTTGCCGGAGCCGCCGTGACGGCGATCCAGGCGGTCTATGTGCCCGCCGACGATTTTACCGATCCGGCCGTAACGGCCATTTCGGGCCACATGGACAGCATGATCATGTTGTCCCGCGCGCTTGCCAGCCAGGCCTTCTACCCGGCCATCGATCCTTTGGCGTCTTCGTCGGTGCTGCTCGATCCGCTCGTCGTCGGCATTGATCATTACCGTGTGGCCGAAGAGACGCGGGAAGCTCTGGCGCGGCTGAAGGATCTCCAGGACATCATTGCGCTCCTCGGCGTCGAGGAACTCAGCGTCAAGGATCGGCTCACGGTGAAACGGGCACGGCGGCTGCAGCGGTTCCTCAGCCAGCCCTTCGTCGTCACCGAAGCTTTCACCGGCAAACCCGGCCGGAGTGTCAGCCGGGCCGATACGCTCGCCGGCTGCACAGCCATTCTGGCCGGCGAGACAGACGATTGGGAGGAAAGCTCCCTCTACATGGTCGGCAATCTGGCGGAAGCGCGGACTAAGGAAGCTACGGCGACCAAAGGGGAGAAGCACCCATGAAGCTGAGAATCGTGACGCCGCTTGACGTGGTGATCGACGAAGACGGCGTGACGGCACTGCGGGCCGAAGACGCTTCGGGAAGCTTCGGCATCCTCGCCGGGCATGCGCCGTTTCTGACCACGCTTGCCACGACGGTCGTACGATGGACGAGCGCCACTGGCAGCAGACACTATTGTGCCGTCCGCAATGGCGTTCTGTCGGTGGCGGAGGGCAATGCAATTTCCATCGCCACGCGGGTGGCGGTGGCTGGGGACGATCTGGGAGTCTTGGACCGGCAGGTGATTGCGCGGTTCGAGGCCGATCTGGAGGCTGAGCGTGTCGAACGATTTGAAGGCGCACGGCTGCAACTGGACGCTATCCGCAAGATCGTCGCGCATCTCCAGCCTCCCGGATCCGGCAGCGGAGCGACCTGGGCATGACCGATGAACCACCGGTCCCGCTTCCCGATGACCCGATGGTGCAGAACACGCGCCGGATCAGCAAGCGTGAGGCTGACTGGCAGCGCGAAGGTGAGCCGCCGGTCGGACGGCGGCTGGCGCAAATCGGGGTTCTCGGCTGGATCGTGGTGGCACCGATCCTCATAGGTTTAGGCTTGGGACGTTGGCTCGATGGTCATTATGGCAGCGGTCTGTTCTGGACGGCTCCGCTCATCATGCTCGGAGCGGTGTTTGGCGCATGGTCGGCCTGGGTCTGGATACAACGCGCATGAGTTCGATGTCGCCGAGCGGCTTTCACTTCTGGCCGGATCTGCCGCAACTGATTGGCTGGATCGGTCTGGGGGCCGTTGTCGGTACCTTCTATTTCCGCGCCCTGTTGCGCACGACCCTGTGGCTCACCGAGGCTGGCCATGGGGCAGCAACGGCGGTGTTGACGATCGCCCGGCTCGGCCTGCTGGTCGGATCGCTCGTCGCTGCAACTTTGGTGGGTCCAGTGCCGTTGCTCGCCACTGCGCTCGGGATTCTGTTCGCCAAGATCGTCATTGTCCGGCACGTCAGGGGAACCAGACCATGATCTCGCCGCTTGCCAGCACACCGTTGTTTCACCTCGGCCCGGTGCCGATCACGCAGGGCGTCGTTACCACTTGGGGGATCATGCTGGTCCTCATCGCCGGCAGCGCCTTCGTAACCCGGCACCTGACCCTCGCGCCATCGAAGCTGCAGTCCGTTTTCGAACTCCTCGTCGAGACGGTGGACAACCAGGTCCGCGAGACCATGGCAGTGCCGCCTGCGCCCTATCGCGCCTTCAACGGCACGTTGTTCGTCTTCATTTTCGTCGCCAACTGGAGTTCGCTGATCCCCGGCGTCGAACCGCCGACAGCCCATCTGGAGACTGATGCAGCCCTTGCCTTGCTGGTGTTCCTGGCGGTGATCTGGTTCGGCGTGCGCGCCGGCGGCGTCGGTGGGTATCTCAAGACCTTCGCGACGCCGAGCCCGATCATGATCCCGCTCAATATCCTGGAGAGCATCACCCGCACCTTCTCGCTGTTCATTCGCCTGTTCGGCAATGTCATGAGCGGCGTGTTCATGATCGCCATCGTTCTGTCGCTTGCCGGCCTGTTCGTACCGGTTCCCCTGATGGCGCTTGATATGCTGATCGGCGCGATCCAGGCCTACATCTTCGCCGTCCTGGCGATGGTGTTCATCTCGGGCGCCGTTGGAACCCGGCTGGCTCCCGCCCCTCCCACTCCGGTCACAGGAAAGGGTACGCCATGAACTGGCTGGCTTTAGGCAGCATTTTCTCGGCGGCAATCGCCGTGTCATTCGGTGCGATTGGCCCGGCTCTCGCCGAAGGCCGCGCGGTTGCAGCCGCCATGGACGCGATTGCCCGGCAGCCTGAATCGGCCGCCACCATTTCGCGCACGCTGTTCGTCGGCCTTGCGATGATCGAGACCATGGCCATCTATTGTCTGGTCGTCGCGCTGCTGCTCCTCTTCGCCAATCCGTTGCTGAAGTGACGCCATGACATTCGATTGGTGGACGCTCGGCCTGCAGACGATCAATGTCATCGTCCTCATCTGGTTGCTGCAGCGGTTCTTCTGGCACCCGATCGCGGGGATAATCACCGCACGGCGGGCGCTCGCCGACAAGACGCTGGTCGACGCAAAGGCGTCATCGTTGAAGGCCGCCGCCGCGCTTGCCGAGATCGCCAGCACGCGCGCCGGTTTTGCGGCTGAACGCGCGGCGATCCAGTCGGCGGCGCACGCTGATGCCGCAAAGATACGGTCGAGCCAGTTGGCCGAAGCCGCTAAACAGGTGACCGCGCTCGAAGCCGCCGCCAAGGCCCGGATCGCCGCCGAAAGTGAGGCCGATGCAAAGGCCTGGGGCCAGCGCTCCGGTGTTCTCGCCGTCGAGATCGCACGTCGGCTGGCGTCGCGGCTCGACGGACCGCAGGTCAAGCGGGTGTTTCTGGACTGGCTGGTGGCGGCCATTGCCGCCCTTCCGGAGGAAACGCGGCAGACGGCCAGGGCGAAAACGACGCCCTTCGACGCGGTGAGCGCGACGCCGCTCGATGCGACAGAGCAGGCTCACGCCAGCCAAACAATCGGCGCGGCCTTTGGTGGTCCGGTGTCCGTCACCTATTCAACCGATCCGAACCTGATCGCGGGACTTGAGCTGCGCGGCGATCATCTCACGGTTGGCAACAGCTGGCAGGCGGATCTAATCAAGATCCAGGCGGAGCTTCAGCATGAACGGCACGCCTGATCCTCAGACCGAGGTTGATAGCCCGGCCTTCGCCGAGACCTGGGCCAAATCTGCTAAGGCAAGGCTCGCTGCAACATCACTCGGGGCCGAAGCGCTGGATATCGGCCGTGTGGAACATGCCGCCGATGGCATCGCCCTTGTGTCAGGACTGCCGCGCGTCAGCCTCGACGAGTTATTGAAATTCAGTCGCGGACAATTCGGCTTCGCTCAAACGCTTGATGCAGATCGCATCGGCTGTGTGCTTTTCGATGACGGCGATGGCGTCGAGGCCGGCGACACGGTCCGGGGCACGGGCGAGGTGGTGCGCGTGCCCGTGGGGCCGGCGCTGCTTGGTCGCGTCGTCGATCCGCTCGGCCGCCCGCTTGATGGCAAGGGGCCGATCGCGTCGGATCAACGCGATCCGATCGAGCGCCCGGCACCCGAAATCGTCGACCGGGATCTGGTCGTCCAGCCAGTGCAGACCGGGCTCGTGGTCATCGACGCGCTGTTCGCGCTGGGACGAGGCCAGCGCGAGTTGATCATTGGCGACCGTGCCATCGGCAAGACCACGATTGGCATCGACACGATCATCAACCAACGCTCCAGCGATATCATCTGCATCTATGTCGCAATCGGGCAGAAGAGTTCCAGCGTACGCCGGGCCGTCGATGCGATCCTGTCGGCAGGCGCCGCCGATCGCTGCATCATTATCGTGGCGAGCGCGGCCAGTGCCCCGGGCCTGCAATGGATCGCTCCCTTTGCCGGCATGACCATGGCAGAATATTTTCGCGACCGGGGTCAGCACGCGCTGATCGTGATCGATGATCTCTCGAAACACGCGGCCACTCATCGGGAGATCGCGCTCCTGACCCGACAGTCGCCGGGGCGCGAGGCCTATCCGGGCGATGTGTTCTATGTCCATGCCCGATTGCTGGAGCGGGCATCTAAACTGTCCAAGGCCAAGGGTGGCGGATCGCTGACGGCGCTGCCGATCGCGGAGACCGATGCCGGCAACCTCAGCGCCTATATCCCGACCAATCTGATCTCGATCACCGATGGCCAGATCGTGCTGGATACCAAGCTGTTTTACCAGGGCCAGAAACCGGCGGTGGACGTGGGCACCAGCGTCAGCCGTGTCGGCGGCAAGACCCAAGCCAAAGCATTGCGCGATGTGGCCGATACGCTCAGGCTCGACTATGCGCAGTTCCTCGAACTGGAAGCCTTCACCCGTTTCGGTGGCATGCCTGATCAGCGTGTGAAACAGCAACTCACCCGAGGGGCCCGCATTCGCGCCATCCTGGAACAGCCGCAACAATCGCCGCTGCGCCTCGTCGACGAGATCGCGCTCGTGCTCGCTGTGCAGTCCGGGCTGCTTGATCCGGTCCCGGTTGCCGCAGTGGTGGCCTTTCGGCAGGGATTGGCCGAGGCGCTCGATGCGGAGGCCGCCGATGTGGTTCGAACCGTTCAAGAAGCGGGAGAGCTCGACGACAAGGGCAAGGAAACGCTGGTGACCGTCCTCAAGGCACTTGCCCGGAAAGTAGTACCCGCTCCAACCGCCTCCGAACCCGCGACGGCGACAAAGCCATGACGGAACGGCTGGCAGAAATCACCGACCGCATAGCCGGCATCCATCAACTGGGGTCCGTTGTGAATGCCATGCGCGGCATCGCAGCCGCCCGTGCCGAACAGGCGCGGACCCAATTGGCTGCCGTTGACAGTTACGCGGCTGTTCTTGCCGCCGCCATCGGGCAGGTCGTCGCCCTCGCTCCAGTCGCCCCCATTCCCGCCGATCGCCGCCCGCCCCGGCTGGCGCTGGTCCTGTTCTGCGCCGAACAGGGGTTTGCCGGCGCCTTCAGCGCGCGCGTGCTCGACGCGGCCGGTCCGGATCTGAAGACGGCCGAACTCTTCCTCGTGGGCACACGCGGGCGTATCGCGATCGCGGAAAGGGACATGGAGGCGGGCTGGACGACAGCGATGCCGTCCCATTCGCCGGGCGTACCCAAGCTCGCCGACACGATTGCCACAGCGCTCTACAAGAGGATCGCCAGGGGCAAAATCGGCCAGTTGGACGCCATCTTCAGCCAATGGACGCCGGGAAAGGGGACCAAAGTCCAGCGCCGCCGACTGTTTCCGGTCGACCTCACCCTGTTTCCGCATCCCGGGACTGCAACGCCGCCCCTCATCAATCTACCTTCCGACACATTGTTGCGCTCGCTGACTGCGGACTATCTGCACGCCCAGCTCTGTCGCGCTGCGCTGCATGCCTTCGCCGCCGAGAATGAAGCGCGCATGCAGGCCATGGCCGCAGCGCGCGGGCAAGTCGAGCGGCAGATGGCATCGCTGCAGGCGCGGCAGCGTCAAGTGCGACAGGAGGAGATCACGGCAGAAGTGATCGAACTGGCAGCCGGAGAGACTGCCAGCCGTCTCGGAACCGACTGAACTCGGCATTGGCCGCAACGTCCGATGACCAACGTCGCGAGACGGTTCAGTCAATCCCTAACCGCCGGAACGCCTGCTGCCTGATCCAGCCAAGCAGGACTGCGAAGAGACCCGAACCCAGGAGTATCGCCAATATCAGGGCAGCGGAGATCGGTTCCATCGCAATACCAATCATTGCGAGGGCCGAGGCGATCACGATATCGATGACCGATGAACCCGCCAGCCAGAGGCTTGGTCGGGGGCTCCAGAGAGTGGGGCGACTTCGGATCGCGTAGATCATCGCCTGACTACCGAAAACGAGGGTTACAAAGGACAACGTCTGCAGGGCTGGCAACGGCAGATGCAAGACGAAAACGCCCATCGCCAGCACGCCAGAGCAAAATCCGAGGAGCGCAAGACCCAAGACAAAGCCAACAATCGTCAACCGACCGATCCGCCAGACGTTTGGTCGCGGCGATGCGATCACGGTGTCGGTCGTCAGTGACATGGCGAGAAAATCTCCTGCGATCATCACAATCACCATCAATCGCGGCGTCAGGATCGCCCCGCCGGTCATGGCAAGGCCAACGAGCAGGAAGAGGACCGTGACGATCTTCTTGGTGATCGAGTTGACGGTGTAAGTCTGAATGCGCTGGAAAGTCGTCCGCCCCTCCCGCACGGCCGCGAGGATGCCGGAGAGGCCGGGTTCCGTCAGCACCATGCCGGCAGCCGATTTGGCGACATCGGTGGCAGTCGACACCGCGATCCCGATCTGCGCCTGGCGCAGCGCAGGCGCATCATTGACGCCGTCGCCGCACATGCCGACGGTCAGACCGGCGGACTGGAACATTTTGACAAGTTTGAATTTCTCTTCCGGCAGAACGCCGGCGAAGATCGGATAGGATGCTGGCTGCACAGTCCTGGACAAAGCGTCGGGAGGACAAATTTCCCCCGTCAGTCCGACCTCATTGGCAACGATCCGAGCGGTGGTCGGCGCATCCCCGGTGACCATGACCGTGCGCACACCAAGCTGGTGGAGATCACGGATCAGGGCGGCGGAATCGGCACGGGGCGGATCGCTGAGCGCAATCAGCCCGATGAGCTTGAGGTGGCCTTCCGGCCCGGCCACCACTGCCAGCACCCGCAAGCCCTCGCTTTCGAGCGCCTTAGCCGCGGTCGCCGCGTCCGGTTCGGGCGGCGCGAGAGCACTGACTACCGTGAAGGCTCCCTTGACGATGCGCATGCGTGCGCCTTGCGCGTCGGTTGCTGTCGCCTCGGACATCTTCACGGCCGGGTCGAACGGCACGAATGCGATCAGTCTGGGTACATCGCTTGCCGGATTTCCGACGGCGGAGCGAATGGCACTGTCGACAGGGTCTTGTCCGCCTTCTGAGCTGGCGAGTGCTGCCAAACTCAACACCCGGGCCGTCTCAACTCCAGCTACGGGATGGACGCTTGCGACGGCAAGACGGTTCTGGGTCAGCGTCCCGGTCTTGTCGACGCAAAGTACCGCCATTGTCCCGGCTTCATCGACAGCCGAGAGCCGCGTCGGCAGCACGCCGACTTTTGCCAATGCCTTCGCACCGATGGCCGCGGCCAATGTGAATGTGGCCGGAAGCGCAACCGGGATGGACCCGAGCACCGCCGTCAGCAGCAAGGGCACGATCGCGGATAGCGGAAGATGCATCGTCGAGGCCGTGATCGCCAGCACGACGATGAAGGCAAGGGCAAAGACGACGAGGTTGCGCACAACGCTTACAACCGCCGTTTGCTGCGAGCTCACGGCCTGTGCAGTGAGTGTGAGTTCGGCACTCCGGCCGAATTTGGTGCGGATGCCCGTGGAGGTGACTTCGGCTATCGCTTCGCCCCGTCTGACCAGAGTGCCGGCGAACGTCTGCGCGCCGGACGAGGCTTCGACGGCGAGCGATTCCCCCGTCAGCATCGATTGATCCAACAGCAGTTTGCCGGAGACAATCCGGGCGTCTGCGGCGACGATCCCGCCGAGCGAGAGCTTGATGATGTCTCCGGGAACGACGTCCGTCGCCAGGGCGATCCGCCATTCGCCGTCACGCCGCACGGAAACAGTCTGGGCCAGCCGGGACTTCAGTGCCTTGAGCACGCCCTGGGCGCGCCCCGCCTGCACCAGGGAGATGATCGCATTGAAGAGCAGGAGCGCCGCGATGATACCCGCCTCGGCAAATTTCTGCAGACAGAGTTCGAGCACGATCGCCGCTTCGAGCATCCAGGGAACCGGTGACCATACTTTCTCAAGGACAAGCTGCCATTGCGATGGCGTTGCCTCGGTCACCGTATTGACCCCGAACCGAGCGAGGCGCGTGCCGGCCTCAGCCATGGTCAGCCCGGACGGTTCGTCGAGTGGCGGATTTTGGGCTGACGAGTGGGCCGAATCGGCAATCATTACGAACCCTAAGATGACGACCGCGAACGCGGCAGTCTCGGGATACACTCACCTATGGACCGGTCACCATACGACGACTCCAAAGGCAGCTTTCAGGCCCGATGGCCTCCTGCCGCGGTCGATTCTGACTCGATCCGCGGCGACACCCGGTCTGGTAGCTTACGCCCCATGCCCCGTTAGGCGACCGCATCCGTTGCGAGGACACTTTCCCCCAGTGCCGGATAGTCCGTGTAGCCATGCGAGCCCCCGCCATAGAGCGTCGCCGGATCCATAATCGCGTTAAGCGGAGCATTTTGGGCAAACCGTTCAACAAGATCGGGATTTGCGATGAACAGGCGGCCGAACGACACCAGATCGGCACGGCCGCTCGCGATTGCCTCGATCGCCATCTGGCGGTCATAACCGTTGTTGACCATCCACATCCCGTCAAACCGGCTTCGCAAAGCATCGTAGTCGAATGGCAGGCTGGTGCGCGATCCGCCGGTTTCCCCCTCGACCACATGGAGATAGGCAAGACGAAGCGGGCTCAGCCTCTCGACCACATGGCTAAACAGGGCCTGCGGATTGCTGTCGTGGGAGTCGCCCGCTGTCGACACCGGCGACAGCCGCACGCCGAGCCGGTCGGATCCGATCGCTTCGGCACAGGCGCTCGCCACTTCGAGTATCAATCGCGCGCGGTTCTCGATGGAGCCGCCATATGCGTCGGTTCGATGGTTGGTACCATCGCGCAAGAAAGCGTCCAGCAGGTAGCCGTGAGCGCCGTGCAACTCCACGCCGTCAAAGCCAGCTTCGATGGCGTGGGCCGACGCATTGCGAAAGTCGGCCACGATCCCCGGGATTTCCGATGTTTCAAGTGCGCGCGGCATCGAGACATCGACAAAGCCCTGGCTTGCGAGAAAGGTTTTGGCGTTGGCTCGAATGGCGGATGGGCCGACCGGCGCGCGATTGCCCGGCTGGAATTTGGTGTGCGAGATCCGGCCCGTATGCCAAAGCTGCACCACGATTTTACCGCCTCGCGAATGGACCGCCTCGGTTACCCGCTTCCAGCCCGCAACCTGTTCGTCGCTGTAACAGCCGGGCGTATCCGCATATCCCTGCGCTTCAGGCGAAATTTGCGTGGCCTCCGCGATGATCAGGCCGGCAGTGGCTCGCTGGGCATAATATTTGACTGCAAATTTCCCTGGTATCAGGCCGGGACCAGCCCGGTTGCGGGTCAACGGTGCCATGACAATGCGATTGGCGAGCTTTAGCGACCCCGCCTGCACCGGTTCAAACAAGGCATTGGGTGACTTATTTGGAATTCGATTTTTCATCTGTGTGATCCTCGTTCGATCGATTTGCCCCAGCAGACCTGTCGATCTGAGACGAGGGGTCGAGAGACCTGACGCAATCAGTCAGAACAGGGCACACTTGCAACACTGACCTCATCGGGATTAGATCCAGCGATGAGGCGAGTCTGATTTCATTGAATGAGTGTCTTGGGCCGCTCGACATGCGCAAAACATCCGGTCCTCGCCCACCAACGGACATCGCCGCGGACTTGCTGGGCGATGTCCGTTGGTTGTCACATCGTTGAAAGAATGTACTTTCAAACGATGGCGAGATCGTTTTCGACTGCGGTGGTGCCGGCAGAAGACCAAGCTGTCGTCTCCGCCAGTTCACGATCATACCAACTCGGCACTGTACCCGTCAGGGTGACCTTGCCCCCATTGGCGCGGACGTGAACGGTTTCCTTGTCAAAGAACCACGAGCGCCCCATGGCATTCATGATGTCGTCGCTGAGATTGGCCACATTGACGCGTGGCTTCAGGGTGATGCTGTTGGTCAGTCCAATAACGCCATGCAGTCCGCGAACATCATGTTCGGCCGCCTCCTGCTGGTAGTGCCATCCAACCTGACCGGTCAATGTCACCCACCCCTTTTCAACCTTGGCAATGATCGCATCACGTGGCAGTGCCACGTCCCATGCAATGCAATGGGCCGCGGCGGACGCGATGTCATCGTCTGCGTGGCTTGCGCCGGACGGGAGACGAACCTCGATCTCCTCAGCCACGGCCTTGACGCCCTTGACGCGCCGCACGGCCTTTTCGGCCGCGAACTTCTGCACATAGCTCTCGACGTGTCCGGAAAGTGTCACGACACCGGCCTTCGCCGTGACGCCGATATGCCCAGCGGTCACGCTCGGCTCCCAAGCCAGTTCGGACAAAACCAATTTTTGCAGGTCACTGTCTGTTGACATTTTTATCTCCGTTTATAGCGCCCGCATTTGGGACGGTTGTAGCTCGGAAGGTTACTAGCCTAGCAATCATGGATATGACGATTGCTGAATGAGCCAATATTCTAAAATATACTTGTTGCATCTGACGGATAGCGCCGGCAAATACCCATGAGGGGCTGCAAATATTTGTGGATGTACTGAAAGTATTTATACTGAGCGTAAAGAGAAATACTTGTTATCATCCTGAGATGTCAGTCGGCCTGATGTTTGTGAGCCACCAGTCTATCGCGCCGGCGCAAATATCACGGCACGAGCACCGCCGCGCCATCGAATCTGCCGGCCCGCAGATCGTCCAATGCCTTATTCGCTTGCTGCAGCGGGTAGACCGTCGTCTTGACGACAATGCCGATATTCGGAACGAGGCCGAGGAAATCGAGGCCGTCCTGCCGGGTGAGGTTGGCGACCGACAGCAATTGCCGCTCTTCCCACAAGATTCGGTAGGGAAAGCTGGGGATGTCGCTCATGTGGATGCCGGCGCAGACCACGCGGCCGCCCTTGCGAACAGCCCTGAGTGCCTGAGGAACGAGATCGCCCACAGTCGCGTAGATGATCGCCGCGTCGAGCGGCACCGGGGGCATTTCGTCAGAGCCGCCCGCCCAAGCAACGCCGAGGGTCCGTGCAAAGGCCTGCGTTCCGGAATCCCCCGGCCGCGTGAAAGCGAAGACCTCCCTACCCTGCCACTTGGCGACCTGGGCGACGATATGGCCGGCGGCACCGAACCCGAAGATTCCAATTCGCTTGCCCTCACCAGCAATCTTCAGGGAGCGCCAGCCGATCAATCCCGCACACAGCTGCGGCGCCAGCGAAACATCGCTGCCCGTCTCGCCGAGAGGAAATGCAAACCGCGCATCTGCAATGACCGCCGTCGCGAAACCGCCGTCACGCGTAAACCCAGTGAAGAGCGGCGCGTCACAGAGATTCTCCCGCTGCTCCGCGCAATAGGAACAGACGCCGCAGGTATGACCCAGCCAAGGAATTCCGACCCGCTCACCCATGGCCAGCCCAACAACATCTGGTCCGATCGCATCAATGCGGGCAACGATCTCGTGGCCGGGGATGATCGGGGATTTCGGATTTGGCAACTCTCCGTCGACGACGTGCAAATCAGTGCGGCAGACACCGCATGCGAGGACCTTCACCCGCACTTCGCCAGCGCCAGGCTGGCGGTCGGGCAATTCCGTCCATTCGAGCCGCATGCCCGGCTTGTTGAGCACCATTGCCCTCATCGTCTGATCCTTGATCTCGCCGGCCTTGCGGCCGAGGGCATTGGTCGTGTGGCGGCCATCTGCTTAGGCATCTGAATACGCCCTCAATTTCTGGAGCACCCGTGGCAAGATACCGGGCAGGTCCTCCGCGACCAGCCCCAACCCGAATTCCGCCGCCGCCGCGCCATGCAGCCAGACGCCAGCCGCAGCGGCCTCGAATTCCGCCATCCCTTGCGCCAGCAGCGCCGCGATGATGCCGGTCAGGACATCCCCACTGCCGCCGGTCGCGAGTTGGGCTGGCGCATTCGAATTGATGATCGCACGCCCGTCCGGCGCGGCGATGATGGTGTCGGGACCCTTGAACACAACGACAGCCCTGGACTGCTTGGCGGCCGCACGAGCGCGCTCAAGCTTGTCGCCCTGGACATGAAACAGCCGCATGAACTCACCCGCGTGCGGGGTTATCACGCAGGGGCCACAGATCGCTGAAAACAGATCTTCCGGTGCCTCGGCAAAAGACGTCAGCGCGTCAGCATCGAGCACGGTCGCCCGTTTCGTCGCCAGTGCAGCGACGACATTCTGTCGTGTGGCCGCTCCGACGCCAGCACCAGGTCCGATCGCGATGACATTGCGCCGTTTGTCTTCGAGCAGGGCCTGCCAGCCCGAGACCCCGTCAAAGCTGCGCACGATCGCATTGGTCAGAGATGCGGCGTAGACGCTCCACACGGCTTTCGGTGCAGCGAGTGTCACCATGCCTGCGCCGGCACGGGACGCGGCGAGCGCTGTCATGCGACTGGCGCCGGTGATCTCCGCTCCACCGAGTATCAGGACTCCACCGCGCTGGTACTTGTAGCTTTCGGGCTCCGGCCATGGATAGCCGTCCAGCCAAAGGCCCATACTATTCTCCCATGTGTTCGGGTTGATCGCGTTGAGAACTGACAGCGGCGTACCGATGTCAGCAACGACGATTTGGCCACACAGCCCGCGTCCCGGATAGAGGAGATGCCCAGGCTTCTTGCGGAAGCAGGTCACCGTCAGTTCGGCCGACGCAGCTATGCCGCGCACCATCCCTGATGCGCCATCGAGGCCACTTGGGACGTCAACGGCGCAAATCGGCGTGCGACGTAATTTCATCGCCTCAACGAGGATGCCCGCTTCGCCATCCAAGGGCCGTGAGAGCCCGGCGCCAAAAATCGCGTCGACGATCACTCCAGCACCGTCGAGGCAGTTGGGGGTAAATGGCGCGAGTTTGCCTTTCCACCGGCTGGCGGCACCGGCAGCCTCACCATGGAGTTTTTCGCACTCGCCGAGCAAAGCCACTTTCACCGGCCATCCGGCCGCGTCGAGATGGCGAGCGACAACGAAGCCATCGCCGCCATTGTTGCCTGGGCCGCACAGGACCGTGACCGGGCGCATTGGCCAGCGTTCGCCGATCGCCACTGCTACGGCTGCGCCCGCAGTCTCCATAAGCGTCGTCCCGCTGATGCCCGCCGCCTCGGCCGCACGATCAGCCTCGCCCATTTGGGCGGGTGTCAGAAGCGCGAGATCGTTGTGCTCGAACCGAGTTGGCGAATTCATGTCCGTCCTCCAGCAGCCTCTATGGTGACCGACATGGATTGGTTGAGGACAGGCTCGGAATTTACTCAAATCGAGCGCGCAAGCGGGGAGATAGAATTTGGTTGCTCGCGTTCCAGTTTCTCGGCATGACCGCTACGTACGAATGGCTCGCATCCGAGGGTTCGTTGCCGGCTGGCTAGTATCCGAGGCTGTTGAGCAGCAATTTTGCCACGTATACCTCGGTCGGAAGAGCGGTCTTGAGCTACCGCCGAACCATTCAGCTTATCGTCGCGCCGTCGCCGAACCCGGAGACTTGGACGACACGTCTGGGCCGAGGATATTCGGATCGTCGGCACTGGATACGCGGACAAAATTGATCATGCCAAGTGGTTCGATACCAGCATTTGCATCCCTTGATGCAGGGTTGAGAGCAAATGCTGGAATCAAAGAACAACTAGCAATCGTTTGATTCTATTGGATCTTTGAATTTGATATTTGAGTAGCGAGTTTGCAGCACCGGGGACTCAAATGTCAAATTCGCGCCACGAGCATGATTGTCGCGGCACGCAAGAGGAAGCTGATCGTGGCTAAATTGTCGACAGAAAAGCGAAAAGCTTTGGCGGATGACGTCTTCGGCCTGCCAAACGAGCGGACTTATCCGATGCCTGACGCGGGCCATGCGCGCAACGCCAAGGCCCGCGCTGCCGAAGAATTCAACAAGGGAAATCTATCGTCGGCCGAAAAGGCCCAGATCGATCGCAAGGCCGACGAAATTCTTGGCGAGGCGTAGTTTCAACTAAACATCAATCCACCAATATACAGAAGATGGCACACCCGACCAAAATATATCTGGTTTTTATCTTTGGTTGAATAAGTCATGATTGAAGGGGCGACACAGTGAAAATCGACACCAGGCACTATCGTGTCAACCAGGGCGACGAAGTCGACCTGGCCAAGCATCCAACATCGGTCGATCCAGTCGCTCAGTCAAAACATGACTATAAGTCGATACTAGAGAGCCACGTAGCAAGACTCAGCGACCAGCAGCAATTGCTTTATGCGACCAACCGCCATGCGATCCTTCTGATCTTCCAGGCCATGGATGCGGCTGGGAAGGACGGCGCGATACGGCACGTCATGTCTGGCGTCAACCCGCAGGGGTGCCAAGTGTTCAGTTTCAAGCACCCCAGCACCGCCGAACTGGAGCACGATTTTCTGTGGCGAACGACACGCGATCTGCCCTCACGCGGTCGGATCGGCATCTTCAACCGGTCCTACTACGAGGAGGTGTTGATTCTGCGCGTTCACCCGGAGCTGTTGACGGCCGAAGCATTGGGCGATCCCGAAGATGACGACGCGAAATTCTGGCATCAGCGCTATCGGTCGATTAATGATCTGGAGCGGCATCTGCATTCAAACGGTACCCGAATCGTGAAGTTTTACTTGCACTTGTCGAAAGATGAGCAGCGCAAGCGGTTCCTGGATAGAATAGATGAACCCGACAAAAACTGGAAATTCAGCACCGCCGACATTGAAGAGCGGAAGTACTGGCACGAATATCGGAAAGCCTATGAGGCATGCTTGAGCGCCACGAGCACTAGCGATGCCCCCTGGTACATCGTCCCCGCCGATGACAAGGACAACACGCGGTTGATCGTCTCTCAAATCGTTCTTGATACCCTTGACAGCCTGAAGATGCACTATCCCGAGGTGAACACCGAGCGTCAAAAAGAGCTTCAGGCAATACGCACAGGCCTGATCGAATGATCGGTCGGAGCTCCGAGTGGTCCGAGCCGACGCGGGCCGGCAAAGTGAAGCGTAGCAAGAGAGCGAGCGACATAGCGGGATTCGAAGCGTTCTGCCTGAGCGACTCCCCTTATGAGGATTCCGAATTGGCCCCGCCTGCAGCCGAAGCAATTTTGGCAAAGTCCTTGGAAAAACAGTCGACAGCAGAAGGATCCTTGCGTGTCGGCATTGCGGCAGATCACGGCGGCTTCGAACTCAAAGAGGTTCTGAGCGCTGCCCTGCGCCGCTCCGGGGTTGAGATTCTCGACCTCGGCGCCTTCTCAATGAACCTGGGCGACGATTATCCTGACTTCGTCATTCCACTGGCAACTGCGGTTGCCTCCGGCCAGATCAGCCGCGGCGTGGCGCTGTGTGGCAGCGGTGTCGGCGCATCGATCGCGGCCAACAAAATTGCGGGTGCCCGTGCCGGGCTAATACATGATCTGTTTTCGGCCCGACAGGGCGTAGAGGATGACGACATGAATATCATCTGCCTCGGTGGCAGGGTAACTCGGCCCGCATTGGCGCTGGATCTGGTGGAAGCGTTCCTTGCCGCCCGTTTCAGCGGAATGGAGCGCCACAAGCGCCGATTGGCCAAGATCAAGGCGATCGAAGACCACCAACCCTGTTGACGGTGCCTGGCCCGTTGAAAGCGGAAAATTTGATGAGCGCGCGGCGAGTTAGAGCCGATCAGCGTCGACGTCGTCGCAAGATCGACCGAAGAGCGACAGCGCTTCGGCGAGATAGTCCGACAGCAGCGGAATTCCAAGCAGGTAAGTTGCGGTGTTCTTCGCTTGGTTCCGGTTTGCTTCAGCCCGCAATTCGCTCCAGCCATCGATATCCGCATCGCCGCGCCCTAGCCAAACGAGTGCCACCAGATCGATCCGGTCGTCGACATTGAGGTCATGGATGAACGTCTTGAGTTCCGCCTCGACGGGATCATCGCGATGATCCTCCAGAATCGCAACCTCCCCGTCGTCGGTCGGGTTGGAATCAGGGTTCGGTTCGGTGACTTCATCCTTGGCATCGAACTGGCGCGCCATTGAGATGATGCAACAGACATCTTCCGTCGAGATCGACAGGTCCGGCGGCTCTGACGGTGAATTGACGCGCATCGACATGGCCCCTCATTGGGCGGGGATTATCAGCCCCAGGTCAACCTGTAAGACCTAGCAAATATCGCCCCCCTGCCGACAGGTTCGGAAACTACGTTTCCGTTAGCTAGCGTCTGTGGCGCGGATCATGGTGATCCAGCACACTTCACTTCAGGAGCGCATATGTCGGTCAGCCAACTCGGTCTCATCCTCATCGTTGCCTGTGCTGTTGCGATCATCTCTCGCCGGCTCCGGCTGCCCTATAGCGTTGGCCTGGTTGCCGCTGGCGTTGGCCTGGCATTGTTCGGTGGATCGATAGACCTGACTGTGTCGCCCGATCTCATCTATTCAGTGCTGCTGCCGCCCCTGATTTTCGAAGCGGCGTTGCAGCTCAAGTGGCGACCGCTCCAGCATGAGCTGCCCGTCACGGCGACGCTCGCCTTTCCCGGCGTGCTTCTGACAGGCGTCGTGATTGCCTGTGGCATGCATGTGACTGCGAGATGGGGTTGGCTGGGCGCGATGCTGTTTGGATCGCTGATTGCGGCTACCGATCCCGTGTCAGTCGTAGCCGCCTTCAAAGAGCTGAAAGTCGATACCCGGCTTAATATTTTGGTTGAGTCCGAGAGTCTGCTCAATGACGGAGCCGCGGCCGTCGCCTTTGCGATTCTCGTGTCCGTCGCAAACGGTGCAGAACCCCAGATCAGTTCGATGGCAGGGTCATTGCTCTGGATGGTGGTCGGCGGATTGGCTCTCGGCACTCTCGTGGCTGGCGCCGCGCTGTTGATAGCAAGTCGCACCGAGGATCATCGGGTCGAGATCACCCTGACGACGATTGCCGCCTATGGCTCATTCCTGCTCGCGGAAAACGTTCATATGTCGGGTGTTCTTGCAGCCTTGGCGGCAGGCTTGGTGGTCGGCAATGTTGGCTTGTCGGGCCGATACATCTCTGTTTCCGGCAGGGAGCACGTCCTTTCGTTTTGGGAATATGCAGCCTTCCTCGCCAACTCCGTTGTCTTCATTCTTATTGGCGCGCATGAGGCCAGTCAGGCAGACCATTTGTTCACGCTGGCGGCAGCGTTGGCGGTCGTGTTGGTCATCATTGGGCGGGTCGTAGCCGTCTACCCATTGTGCGCCTTGTTCACGCGCTCCTCGTTGAAGGTCGATATCCGTCATCAACATGTTCTCGTCTGGGGTGGCCTGCGGGGCGCCTTGGCGCTCGCGCTCGCGCTGGCCATACCGGAGTCCGTGCCGGAAAAGGGGGCGATCATCATCGCCGCCTTCGCGGTGGTGGCATTCTCCATCTTTGTTCAGGGGCTGACCATGTCTTGGTTGATCAAAGTCCTCCGACTTGCGCGGAAATTTAAGCCAGCCTCGGCGAGCATAAAGGCGCCGGAAGGCCAGTAGATAATTTCCATCATTCGGACTTTGTCACTCTCGGCAAGAGACAATTGATGCGCCGGTGTTTTCGAGCGGCACCGCCGGAATGTCTGGAGAACCTGGGCCGATGGGTAGTTTCCGACGCTGACGCGTCGCAACTGCCGTCGCCTAACATTGGATGACGCGTTGGACGGTTCTGTCATGGCACCTCTTGCGGCGGGGCGTCGCGGTCTGGACGGACCTACGGTGCCACACCATTGCCGCTTCGATGAAAAAACACGGTGGCTTTAATCCCTTCGCCTGTGCGCTGAAGG
Source organism: uncultured Hyphomicrobiales bacterium (assembly GCA_903930435.1). Taxonomy (GTDB): domain Bacteria; phylum Pseudomonadota; class Alphaproteobacteria; order Rhizobiales; family Ancalomicrobiaceae; genus CAIYYN01. Next base: position 46,185 of record CAIYYN010000065.1, read on the forward strand.
TCGTCGTCGAGGCCTAAAGGCAGACGTCCTGCCTGTCTTTCGTGCAGTGAAATGAGGATACCTCCCATGGCCTACCAGAGCATCAATCCATTCGATGGCAAAGTCCTGAAGTCCTTCCCCAGCATCACCGACGCCGAGTTGGAGCAGGCACTTGCCCACGCCAGCACATGTTTTGAGACATGGCGTCATAAGTCATATGCCGAACGCGCCAAAATTATCCACAAGGCGGCTGAAATCCTGCGCAGCAAGGTCGACGTCTTCGCTCATGCGATGACGCTGGACATGGGCAAGCGTATCACTGAAGCGCGCGGCGAGGTCAGTTTCAGCGCCGACATTCTCGACTATTACGCCAAGCATGCGGAGAAATTCCTCGCCCCCGTCAAGCTAAATCCCAAAGTTGGCGGCGCCCACATGGAATCAAGTCCCATGGGCGTGATCTTCTGCGTCGAACCGTGGAACTTCCCCTATTATCAGCTCGCCCGCGTTGCAGGCCCCCACCTCATGGCCGGCAACGTGATGCTGGTGAAACATGCCGCCAATGTGCCCCATTGCGCCATCCTGTTTGAGGAACTGCTGACCGACGCCGGTGCTCCCGCCGGGCTTTACACCAATCTGTTCATATCCCATGTCCAGTCCAACAGGCTGATCGACGATCCGCGCATCAAGGGCGTCGCCCTGACCGGCAGCGTTGACGCCGGCAAGACCATCGCGGCCCGCGCCGGGCAGAACGTCAAGATCTCGTCGATGGAACTCGGCGGCAGCGACGCGTTCATCGTGCTGGAAGACGCCGATCTGGAACACGCGATCAAATGGGCGGTCTGGGGCCGCATGTACAACACCGGACAGACATGCTGCGCTTCCAAGCGCTTCATCGTGGTCGAGGCCATTGCCGATCAGTTCCTCGACAAGTTTCAGGCGGCGCTTGCCGCCCTGAAGGCTGGCGATCCTCTGGATGAAAAGACCACCCTCGGTCCGCTGTCGAGCGAAGGCGCGCTCATCGGTCTCCTGAGCCAGGTCGACGGCGCCATTGCCCATGGCGCGACCGTGGTGATGGGCGGCAAACGCCTCAACCGCAAGGGTGCGTTCATGCAGCCGACGATCCTGACCGACGTGAAGCCCGACAATCCGGCCTTCCGTGATGAGTTCTTCGGACCGGTCGCCATGTTCTTCCGCGTCAAGGATGAAGCGGCAGCCATTGCGCTTGCCAACAACAGCGACTTCGGTCTCGGCGGCTCGGTCTTCACCAAGGACGAGGCCCGCGGACTGCGCGTCGCGAGCGCGGTCGATACCGGCATGATGTTCATCAACAACATCAACTGGTCCGACGCCGAACTGCCGTTCGGCGGCATCAAGAACTCCGGCTACGGGCGAGAACTCGGCGACATGGGCATTCAGGCGTTCGTCAACAAGAAGCTGGTGCGCACCGCTTCGATGAGCGCTCCGGTCTGACCGGTCACTCGGCATTCCGGTGTCTCCCAAAACCAGTTGCGACGGTGGTAGCGCTCTTCGGGCTCCCCTCGCCAGCCCCGGCCGGATTACCCCCCAATCCGGCCGGGCCAATCCCCTTAGACGTCAACCGTTGCCCGGAGCCCACTCATGTACGTCAACGTTGCTGTCCTGAAGGAAACGCGACCGAATGAACGGCGCGTAGCGCTGGTGCCGGCAGTCGCGCTGAAGCTAACGAAGCTCGGCGCGCGTATCCATATGCAGACGGGCGCGGCCGCATCGGTCGATCTGCTGCCTGCGGATTATCCAGACGTCGTCGAGATCGCCGACATCAAGACCCTGGTCGGCAGCGCCGACGTGGTGTTGTCGGTGCAACCTCCCGACATCGCCGTCGTCGATGCGATGCAGGAAGGGTCCGTGCTGATCTCCTTCATTTACGAGGGAAAAGAGCCAGAACTGGTCAAGCATCTGATCGAAAAGAAGATCACATGCTTTGCCATGGAACGCCTGCCGCGGATAACGCGGGCTCAAGGCATGGACGCGCTGTCCAGCCAGTCGGCGCTCGCCGGATATTACGGCGTGATGCTGGGGGCGACGCATCTGCCCCGGGTCATCCCGAAAATCACCACGGCTGCCGGCGGCATCGGACCGGCGAAAGTTCTGGTCATGGGCCTTGGCGTCGCCGGGCTCGAGGCCATCGCCACCGCCCACCGGCTCGGCGCGGTTGTCGAAGGTTACGATGTGCGCCCCGATACCCGTGAACAGGCTCTGTCGCTCGGCGCCTCCTTTGTCGATACTGGCATCGATGCGACGGGCAAGGGCGGCTATGCGCGCGAATTGAACGCGGAGGAGCGGACCAAGGTCGCAGCCGTACTGACCAAACATATCCAGGCCGCAGATCTGATCATCACCACGGCCGCCATCCCCGGAAAGGCTTCGCCGAAGCTGATCAGCACGGATCAGGTCGCAGGCATGAAATCGGGCGCCGTCATCATCGATCTCTCGGCGGAAGGTGGCGGCAATTGCGAGGCATCCAGCCCCGGCGAGACCATCCGCGTCGGCCATGTCACCATCGTCGCGCCGCTGAATGTGCCTTCGATGCTCGCCGAGGACGCGTCGAGCCTCTACTCGAAAAACCAGGCCAACCTTCTCGAACTGATGCTCAAGGACAACGTCATCACCATCGATTGGGACGACGAGATCCTGTCGGGCACCGTGCTGACCCACGCGGGCCAGCTCAAGTCGCATCAGACTCCGCCGAAAGCGCCGGCCTCGCCACCGAAACCGCCGCATAAAAAAGTCGCCTGACGTTCCCCGAAAGGACTCTCGCCATGGATTTCGCCATCGACATCAGCGGCTTTGTCGCCGTCTACATCTTCATGCTCGCCGGTTTTGCCGGCTGGGTCATCATCGGCCATGTGCCCGCCATCCTGCATACGCCGCTGATGTCGGGTTCGAACTTCGTGCACGGCATCGTCGTGGTCGGCGGCATCTTTGCTCTCCTCAATGCCTCCTCGCTGCAGCAGCAGGTGTTCGGTTTTCTCGCCGTGCTGCTCGGCGCCGGCAATGCCGCCGGCGGCTATGCGGTCACCGATCGGATGCTGGCGATGTTCCAACTCGGCGGGGCATCGAAGCCGAAACTGGCGCATGCCCGCGCCCATCGCACCAAAACGAGCTGAGGGTTGAACATGCTGACGACTTACGCGCAATTCGCCATCGGTGTGGTCGACCTCGCCGCCGCCATCCTGTTCCTCTATGGGCTGCAACGCATGTCGTCGCCGGTGACGGCGCCTTCGGGGATCAAGGTCGCAGGTATCGGCATGGCGGTCGCGGTGGTCGCCAGCTTTCTCTATATCTTCAGCGTGGATGACGCCGCCAAGCCATTCTTGGTGATGAATATCGCGCTTGCCCTGATCGCCCTCGCCATCGGCGGCGGCATCGCCTGGGTCGCCGGCAAACGTGTGGCCATGACGGCAATGCCGCAGATGGTCGCCATTTACAATGGACTTGGTGGCGGCGCGGCCGGCGCGATCGCGGCGGTGGAGCTTTACGGCAGCAAAACACATGGCCTCACGCAGCTGGGCGTGACCCTGCTTGGAGCGCTGATCGGCGCTGTTTCGCTGTCGGGTTCGCTCATTGCCTGGGGCAAACTCGACGGCATCCTCAATCATCCCCTTCGTTTCAAGGGGCAGCGTTGGGTCAATGCGCTGATCGTGCTGGCAACGCTGGTCATCGGCGGCGGCATCCTCTTCCTTGCCTCGGGCGGAGCCATTGCGCAGGTCGGCGTCGCGGGGATGATCACGACCTTCTTTGTGCTAGCGCTCATTCTCGGCATCGCGCTGACCTTGCCGATCGGCGGCGCCGACATGCCGGTGGTGATCTCGGTCTACAATGCCTTCACCGGCCTCGCGGTCGGGCTGGAAGGCTTCGTGCTGCAAAATCCGGCATTGATGATCGCCGGCATGGTGGTCGGTGCCGCCGGTATGTTGCTGACACTCCTCATGGCGCAAGCCATGAACCGGTCCATCGCCAACGTGCTCTTCACCAACTTCGGCGACGCCCCGGCGCAAAAGCAGGGCGCCATCGAGGGCGAGCTGAAACCGACGCAAGCCGGCGATGCCGGAATCGCCATGCGCTATGCGGCGAAAGTCATCATCATTCCGGGCTACGGGCTGGCCGTCGCGCAAGGGCAACAGAAGCTCTATGAATTCGTCAAACTGCTGCAGGCCGGTGGTGTCGACGTCAAATTTGCCATTCATCCCGTCGCCGGCCGCATGCCCGGACAGATGGACGTGCTGCTCGCCGAGGCCGGCGTCCCCTACGACATGATCTTCCAGCTCGAAGACATCAACGCCGATTTCGCCACGACTGACATTGCACTGGTGATCGGTGCCAACGATGTCGTCAATCCGGCGGCCAGATCGGACAAGACATCGCCGATCTTCGGTATGCCGATCCTCAATGCCGACAAGGCAAAGCAGGTCTTTGTCGTCAAGCGCGGCGAGGGCAAAGGCTATGCCGGCATCGTCAACACCCTGTTCTACGGCGACAACTGCAACATGGTCTATGGCGATGCCCAGGCTGTCCTGATCAAAATGATCGAGGCCGTGCGCGGCCTTGGCTTGCCGGCTGCGGCGTGACTCTGTCTTTCGTCCATTCTTACTGACGTGAGCCATTTCATGAAGCCATGAACTCGCGCGAACAGGAGTACTGTCATGCATGACCTGACGACCGTGATCAAAACGCTTTTGGCCCTCGTTCTTCTCGGAGTCGTCGGCGGAGCCGCATTTGTCTATTCCGGCTTCTACGATGTCTCGGCGTCGACGCCCGACAACGCATATTTGGCATGGGTGATCCATGCCACGTCAGATGCTTCGGTCGGTGCTCGGATGGGGGCCAACAAGGTGCCTCAGGGCCTCGACAAACCGGATACGATCATGGCCGGAGGCAGGCTCTTCGCGCAAAATTGCGCGGTCTGTCATGGCGCGCCCGGAGTCGCGCCGACGCACATTGCGGTCGGACTTAACCCGCTGCCGCCGGATCTATTCCGCGCCAACCGCAAGCCGGATCCACAAGAGAATTTCCAGTTCATCCACAATGGCATCAAAATGACGGCCATGCCAGCCTTCGGCGCTTCCGAGGGCGACGAGCACGTCTGGCAACTGGTCGCCTTCCTCAACAAGTTGCCCGGCATTTCATCGGCGGACTATAGCGCACTCACCACCGGATCAGCGCCTGCCGCCAATTGATCACGATGCCTGGCGCGCCTCGCCAGAGGCTCGGCACATTTGAATATAAATTCGCGATGGTCACCACCCATGATTGTGCAAAATGCGCAAGCGGAGGCGATGGCCGAACCCTCGGAGGCTATCATGGCCAAGAAGATGCATGCCGCTATCGTCACCGAGTTTGGCAAACCGCTGAGCTTGCGCGAGTGGGATATTCCGACGCCCGGCCCGGGTCAGATTCTGGTCAAGACGGAGGCCTGCGGCGTCTGCCACACCGATCTGCATGCCGCGCGCGGCGACTGGCCGCTGAAGCCCACGCCGCCCTTCATTCCGGGCCACGAAGGCATCGGTATCGTCGTTGCGCTCGGCACAGGCGTCACCGCCGTCAAGGAAGGCGACCGCGTCGGGGTACCCTGGCTTTATTCGGCCTGCGGTCACTGCGAATATTGCCTGCAGGCCTTCGAGCCGGTGTGTTCCGAGGCCGAATTCGGCGGATATACCAAGAACGGCGGCTTTGCCGAATATATCCTGGCCGATCCCAATTATGTCGCCCACATCCCCGAGGGGCTTACGGCGATCAATGCCGCACCGATCATCTGCGCCGGCATCACCACATACAAAGGCCTAAAGGAGACCGGCGCGCGGCCGGGTGAATGGGTTGCGATCTCGGGCTGCGGCGGGCTTGGTCATCTGGCGATCCAATATGCCAAGGCGATGGGGCTCTACGTCTGTGCGGTCGATATCGACGACGAAAAACTGGCACAGGCAACACGCCTTGGGGCCGACTTCACCGTCAACGCCAAATCGGGCGACCCTGTCGCGGCGGTGATGAAGGAGACCGGCGGTGCGCACGGCGTGCTGATCACGGCCCCGTCCCTGCCAGCGTTCAAGCAGGGTGTCGGCATGACACGCAAGCGTGGCACTTGCGTGCTGGTCGGCCTGCCGCCGGGGGAGTTCGCCATGCCGCTGTTCGATGTCGTTGCCAACTGCATCACCGTCCGAGGCTCATTTGTGGGCAATCGCAAGGATATGGCGGAATGTCTCGCCTTTGCGGCCGATGGGGCTGTGACGGCGGAGATCGAGCTGCAGCCGCTCTCGGCCATCAATCAGGTCTTCGACCGGCTACAGCATGGCGACGTGGCAGCGCGCGTGGTGCTCGATTTTTCCGCCGAGACCTGACGGCATCTCGCGAAAAACTGTCGCGTCCGATTGCTGCAAGGGGGAAGGTCCGTCGCCGGCATATCCATTATGGCGACGGACGCCGATCAGTATTCGCCGCCGCTATCATTCTGTCGGCGTGAGATCCAGCGTGTGCTGCGCGATCATCAGCTCTTCGTTGGTCGGAATGACCCAAACAGATACGGCACTGTCTGCAGCCGAAATGCGTGGGCAGTGCGTGAGATTCGCTTGTTCGTCTAGCTTCACTCCCAGCCAAGAGAGCTTTGCACAGAGCGCGGCGCGGACTGGAGCCGAGTGTTCGCCGATGCCGGCGGTGAAAACCAAGGCATCCAGCCCACCAAGGACTGCCGCGTAGGCTCCGACATATTTCGTCATCGCGTAGACGAACTGCTCTACGGCAGCGACTGCGCGCGGGTCGGTGCTCACCTGCAAAACGCGCATGTCGCCGCTGAAGCCGGACAGCCCGAGCAATCCCGAGCGTTCGTAAAGCATCTTCTCCAGCGATACGTCATCGACCAATTTGCGCCGCAGCAGGTAAAACAGGACGCTCGCTGGTATGTCGCCCGAACGGGTCGCCATCGGCAGGCCGGACAAGGCACCGAACCCCATTGATGTCTCAACGCTTCGGCCGTCGAGCATAGCGCAGAGGCTGGCCCCGCCACCCAGATGCACAACGATGACCCGGTGCGCCGACGGTGCGAAGTTCGGCAACTGACGACTGATGTATTCATAGGATATGCCGTGGTTGCCCCAATGCCTGGCGCCAGTATCGCGAATATCAGCCGGGAGAGCGCAGGTCTGCGCGATTTCTGGCATCGTTCGATGAAACGAACTGTCGAAGCAGGCAACTTGGGGCAGACCGGGAAAAGCCTCGGCAAAGGCCCGCGCGCCAACCACATTGAACGGCTGGTGCGATGGTTCCATAGCTACGAGATCGTCGAGATAGGCGAGGACATCCGCATTGATCCTGACGGGCCCTGAAAAGCGGGATCCACCGAGTAAAATGCGGTGGCCCGCCGCGATGACGGCCGTACCGGTCAGATTGGCTTCAATCCATGTGATGATAAAATTCAAAGCGGCTTTGTGATCTATTGTATGGCCGTCGCCCCATTCGTGGGCCTCCAACGGCTTTCCAGTCGCATCATTGACGACGAAATGCGGGTCACCTTGCATGCTATCGACCCGACCGCGACAGAGCAGCGACAGAGAGCCGGCCCGATCAACGGCATAGGCGGCAAACTTCACGCTGGTGGAGCCGGAGTTGAAGACAACGATTTTGCCGCGCATGCTTGATCACTCTTGGTTTCCGATCGGCGGCCGGCGATAGCCAGTACTCGGGACGGGAGGGATGCCATGAGCAGCCACCGACCCGTTGGGCATGCGCGCCCGACAAAGCTGGCAGGTCCCTCAGTCGGCCGTCATAACGCTCTTCGGCTAAGCGTGGATGGAAACTCCGTTGCCGATCACGGTGCCGGCCGGCTTGGCCTTGTCCTCCTGAGCCTGCATCAGATCGAGGAATGGCTTGATGATGTCGATCGGCATGGGAAAGACGATGGTGGAATTCTGCTCGGCACCGATTTCGGCAAGCGTCTGAAGGTAGCGCAACTGCATCGCCGCCGGCACGCTGCCGAGAATGCGCGCCGCATTGACTAGCGTCTGCGAAGCCTGGAACTCGGCTTCCGCGTGGATCACCTTAGCCCGTCGATCTCGCTCGGCCTCCGCCTGCTTGGCGATCGCGCGGACCATGTTCTCGCCCAGTTCGACGGTGCGAATCTCGACATTGCTGACTTTGATGCCCCAGGTCTCGGTCTGCGCATCGAGAATGCTCTGAACATCGGTGCTGAGCTTCTTGCGATCGGACAGCATTTCGTCGAGGTCATGCTGCCCGAGCACAGCCCGCAACGTCGTCTGGGCCAGCATGTTGGTTGCCGGCTGATAAGCCTGCACATTGACAATGGCCCTTTCGGGATCGATGACGTTGAAATAGAGAACGGCATCGACCTTCATCGAAACATTGTCGCGACTGATGACATCCTGGCTGGGGATCTCGATCACCTGGATACGAAGGTCCACCCGGACCATTTCCTGGATGAACGGAAACAACAGCACTAGTCCCGGTCCCTTGACGCGCTCGAACTTGCCGAGCGTAAAGACGACTGCCCGCTCGTATTGCCGCAGAATACGGATCGCGGCGCACAGACAAATCACCATCAGGAGGAAGATCGGCGTGATCGCATAGTAGGAAAAATCAAATGACATGATTTTCTGCTCCAGTTGCTGAGGGCACAACATCGGTCTCGTCACTGGCCAGAACCGCACATGACGCAGTCCTGTCGGGCTCGGTTGCAAGATGGCACATTGGCGATGGCCGTCGCAGATTCGGTATTCACCCATAAGGAGGCATGCCCTAGGCCATCCCATTCATCTTGGGGATCGACGGCAGGGGTTGGGCAGAATGCAGTCCGGTGCTAGATGCAGGTCGATCAGAGCTTGCTATCGATGCAAGCTATTCGGCGGAGAACGGCTTCACCACCCGTAGCCCTGCCAACCGTAGTAGCTGTGCAGCCGTTCCTGCATGTCCTGATGAATGAGATCGATCGGGTCCCAAGGCGGGCTCCCCTTCACGGCGGACCGCGTGACATTGACGGCAATCGTTCCCGTCTCATAGCTGATGTCGGTGATTGCGAAGGGCGACATCAGCACCCGCTTGCCAAACCACCAATTGCTTGTGTCAACAATCAGATAGCGCACGCCCCAGCTGGAATCGTCGACAAGCATATTCTCCACATGGCCAATATCACCATCGGTTGCATGGACGGTATAACCGGAGATCTCTGCTAGGCTTCGCAGGTTCGGCGAAGCATCCGTCACATGTCGGGGGATATCGGCAGATAGGGACAAGTTCTGACCGCCAAAATAGCGCGGTGGGCCTGCAAACTCGCCCATTTCTGAGTAACCGTAAAGTCTGCTGCCCCAAAACGGATCCCACCCGTAATACTCATACTGGCCAAGCTCGTACTGGCGCGAAACAGGCTGGTGCTCAGCGAGGCCGGGACTGTCCTGCACTTTTTGCTGCGTCAGGTTCACCGGGATGAATTTGTGATCGTGATCAACACGACCGAGGGCGGATGGGTGCAGCAGGACCTTGCGACCGCTCAGCCAATTGCCGTTATCGACCACCAGCCAGCGGCACTGCCAGCTGCGATCATCGATGAGAAAGTCTGCGACGGTGCCGAGCCGACCGTCAGTGGCCTCGATAGTGTAACCGTGCAGTGCAGTATGGACGACGAGCATGGCGGAATTCCTTTCGGCGCTTAAGACGGCGGCAGCATCGCGCATCGAGTTGGCGTGTCGGCGCACGGCCTGATTTTCTGCGCACGGATCCATCGCGCGCATTGCTTCGATCGGGCCTGAATTTGCGTCGACCGATGCATCGTAAGTAACCTCTGGGCCGCATGCGTATCGTTTTCGGCGCGTATTCTTGCGCGGAATCGTGAGTGTCGGGTGATAGCACCCGAGTGGATCCACACGCCGTGCGAAGGGGCGTGAGCCGACACCGGAACTCTTGGGCGATATCGTGGCAAAGGATCGGAATATACCCTGCGCTGCCATTGGTTTGATCAAGCCGGGAATGAGTTTAGCCGGCACCGTCGGTTGTTTGCCTTCGGCTTATTTCCAACTGGCGAGACAAGAGAGGCATCAGGGTAGTTTCCGTCGCTGGCAGCTCTTCCCGCAACATGCTCCAAACGACGTCAGCGCTTGCCGCTCCGGCGCGTATCAGCCCGCCAACCCGTTCCGTACACCTGGAGTCAGGAGCGCGCCGCCGCAATGACATCCGGGGATCAACTTTGCCCGACGGCTCGCTTGTTGAGCCAACTGCTTTGACGACCCAATCGAGCCTTTTCTGAGGATCGGCCGCGCCATGGCGGTCTGTCGCACAACACTTCGGGAGACATTACGATGATCAAAAAATTCATGTTCGGCACCGTGGGGACCACGATCTGTTGTTTGCTGGCATCTCCGCTGCTCGCGGCTGATCCCACGCCCAAGGCCGATTCCGAACAACCTGCAGGGGTTCAGCCGGCGGAACCATGCCTCACCCATCTCCGGGAATTCAGTGTTGTCATGGAGCAGGACGGCTACTGGATGACAGACAGCGGCTATAGCAATGGGTATCCGATGTCGGGCTACGGCACCTATGCGCGAGGACCTGATGCCAATATCGGCGTGCCGATCGGCTATCAGTCGGCCCGTCCAGGCTACGAAATCCGCACTCTCCTATCGGGGGCGACCATTCTGGCACGCCACGGCAAGCAGCAGCCCTGCGAGGATGTGCTCGCGACGACGAAGGAAATCTATTCCGGATATATCAGCGACATGCGCACCGGCAAACTGGCGGTCTCCGTTGGAGCAAACTGGCGGCAAATGCAGATTGCGGCCGCCGTTTCCGTTGTCGGAGACCAGACCGTCTTCCGGTCAGATCAACTGGTCGGATCAAGCGTGCGGAACCTGAAGGATGAGGCGCTCGGAACCGTGGAGGACATCGTGATGGCGCCCGGTTCAGCCAAGATCGTCTATCTGGTGATTGGGCGCGGAGGCATATTCGGGATCGACGAGAAATACGTGCCGGTTCCCTGGAGCGATTTCAAGATCACGCCAATCGGTCACACCCTGGTGCTCAACTCGAGCAAGACCGTGATCGCCGCCGCGCCGCTGGTCTCCAAGAACGAGCATCTGACCGACGCCCATTTCATCGACGAAGCCAAACTGGTCGACGCCTATTGGATGGCGAATGACCCGGCAAAGGCGGCGAATTGATCTGTCGCCTCACCAAGGGCGCAATGGCGCCGAGCGATAGGTCCTCGAAGCATCAGCCGCTGATCCAGCCTTCCGTACCCGGCACCTGGCGCGGTGCGGAGGCTCCCCGCACCGCCACTGGCCTCAACAAGGATTTCACCATGCTGCGTAATGCATCCGATCTCAACGGCTTCGACATCGCCGCCACTGACGGTTTGCTTGGGACGGTCAGCGACGCGTTCTTCGACGATTCGAGCTGGTCTATCCGCTGGCTGGTGGTCGCGACCGGCAGTTGGACGGGCAAACGTCATGTGCTGCTGCCGGTCTCGGCTTTAGGGCAGATCAATCCGTCTCTGCGTCAACTGGCGGTCAGCGTGACCCGCGCTCGGGTTGCGGACAGTCCGGATATCGATGCCCACCAGCCGATTTCGAGGCAGATGGAGACCGGGCTTTACGACCATTACGGCTGGAGCCCCTATTGGACGACTGGCTTTGGCGTAGGTGCGTTGGTGCCCACGAACGACCGGGGCAGCCTATCACCGGAACTCGGCTCAAGTTGGCAGGATCAACCGATGATGCTGACTGGCGAGCAGTTGCAGGAGCAATTGCACCTGCGCAGCGTGTCGGCGGTCATCGGCTATCATCTCCATGCCACGGATGGCGAAATCGGCCATTTGGAGGACTTCGTCATTGACGATGCCACTTGGCGCATCCAGGCGATCGCCGCAAAGACCCGCAACTGGTGGCCGGGTCAGCACGTCGAGATTGCCACGTCCCACGTAACCGGGATCAACTGGTACCAACGGACAATCAGCGTCGGTCTCGACCGCCTCGCGGTCAAGGCCAGCTTACCGGCGCTAATCACGCCTCCTCCAAAACCAGCCCGTGATGCGGCTTCGGTTTGATCAAGTTGAGTCGTCTTACGCGATCGAAGCCGGAATACGTCTGCAACAGTCGGTTCGGTGCTCGGTGTGTCGACGATGGAAACAGACGAACAGGAGACCCGCCGATGCTCATCCCATCTCGATCGACGATCAGCAGCGACACAACGCCATCCTTTACCGGCACTGGCCGCAAGCGCCCGTCCCGCGCAACTCATGTGGTGCTTCGATGACCCGAGAAGTCCAACCGCGCAAGCTCCTCACTTTGACCAGCCTTCGCACTGAACGGGCTCGTACCGACACGAACGTCGGATTGCCGCCCGTTCAGGCCACTGCCGATACCGAGATCCTCCTCGAGGAGATCAGCGATTGGGTCAACGAAGGCGGCGCGGGCGGCGAGGTCCGGCGTCGCTAACGTGCCGGGCAGGATGCCGCAAGGCAACCGTCCGGCGGTATTCCCCAATACACGCGGAAAATCTGAGTACTTCACAACATCAGGAGCCTGTCATGACCAAAGTCCTCGTTCTCTACTATTCGGCCTATGGCCATATCGAGACCCTTGCCCATGCGGTTGCCGACGGTGCCCGGTCGACCGGGGCAACCGTCGATCTCAAGCGCGTCCCCGATACCGTCAACGCGGACGTCGCCAAGAGCGCACATTTCAAGCTCGATCAGGCAGCTCCAATCGCCCATGTCGACGATCTCGCCGGCTATGATGCAATCATTATCGGCGTGCCGACACGGTTCGGCCGAATGGGTGGCCAGATGGCGAGTTTCCTGGACTCCGCTGGCGGACTATGGGCGAGTGGGGCTTTGCACGGAAAGGTGGGCGGTGCCTTCACCTCGACCGCCACGCAGCACGGCGGACAGGAAACGACGCTTTTCTCGGTTATCACCAATCTTCTGCACTTCGGAATGGTGATCGTTGGCCTTGACTACGGTTTCGCCGGCCAGATGACGCTGACTGAAGTCACGGGCTGCAGCCCTTACGGCGCGACCACCATTGCCGGCGGTGACGGAGCTCGGCAGCCTTCCGACAATGAACTCGCGGGCGCCCGCTATCAGGGTCGCAGTATCGCCGAGACGGCGAAGAAACTCGCCGCGTGACCGGAGATCCTGGCGGCCACCCGGCGCTTGGATCACCGGATGTTCCACGTCAGGGCCTTGCGATGACCGGTTGGCATGACGAAGGCCGCGCCAACCGCGATCACGGTTGGACCATTGAAATACGGTGCCCATGACCCGATAGGCCCGAAAGATGGAACCGATCTGACACACGCTCATGAGATGCGACGCCCAATGTACGGCTGGATCGAGATCATTCTTCTAGCTATTTCCCTCGGTCTGTTCGCCGCTGCGATAGCGCCGAAATTGCGCGCTTACCGATCGCTGTTCGGCGGCGGCGCCGTTCTGGCGCTTCTCTCCGCGGCATTTCCCAGAGTCAATAATCCGTTAGGCCAGTTCTTATTTGGCGCCTCCCCCGGTGGGGCTGGCCTGCCCGTGGAACTCTTTGGGTTCGCATGGTGGATTCTCGGCGCTTGGCTGATGAAAAGCTTGCTCGATCTGTTTCTGCTACGGACTTTTTTTCCTAACAACGACGAGCCCCATGCGCGACGTCTGTTCGCCGATCTCGCGTCGGGGTTGATTTATTTCCTAGCGTTCATCGGCATCATCGGTACCGTCTTCAAGCAACCGGTATCGACGTTCCTCGCAACTTCGGGCGTAGTGGCAATAGTCCTCGGTCTCGCACTGCAGAACACGCTGGGAGATGTGATAGCAGGCCTTGCGATCAATATTGAAGGGCCGTTTGCCGCCGGCGACTGGATCACGTTATCCGACACTGTCTCCGGTCAGGTCATGCAGGTCAACTGGCGCGCCACCCGGATCAGGACCTTGGCGAACGACATGATCGTCATTCCCAATAGCCTCGCGTCCAAGGCCATTTTGACAAACCATACCCGTCCGCGCGTGCCTCACTATTGCACGCTTCCCGTTACCGTCGATATCTCTGCGGCGCCGGCGCGCGTGCTTGAGGCGCTACTCACTGCGGCGAGCATCAAAGGTCACAGCTTGGCAAGCAAGCCGAAGGCGCGCGCCTGCGCGTTTCAGGACGCCGTCATCCTCTACGAACTCGCTTTCGAGATCGACACTTTCGCCAATATGCCCGAAGCGAAATCTCGGATGTTGGTCAACATCGCCACTGTCTTCGCCGATCAGGGCATCCGAATTGGCGCGCCGGCGATGGATGTCCACCTCACCAAGGGCAACCCGCTCGAAGTTGTCAAAGATGGATGATCCGCGTTGCGCTGCATCACCGGCTTGCACGCTCGGTCTCAAGGCGCCAACGGGGGTAGTTTCCGACCCTGCCTGCATCGATGTTTCGGACTTTAAAGTGACTGCCGTTGGGACGCTGCAACGTAACATTTGATGTCAGCGCCGCGTGACGATGATCAGCCAGACCGGAGTCGGCCGGCAGTGGCCAACTGGATGACGCATGAATCATTTGGACCCTGAATTATCGGCACCGCTCCCATTGCGCCCGGGTTGGGACAAACGGCTGAAGAGCAGTTTGCAGCAAGCCGGAGCCTGGGTGATTCGCCGTTTTGGCGAGGGCCTCGCTGGCCATCAGGAATTTGACGAAGATCCAATATCTCCCTGGGCTATTGACGGGACCCTCGGTCGCGATCTCGTCGGCAGCGACATCGAACTGGTCGCAAAAAACGCCGCTGCAAACCAGTCCGGTGTCGTCTGGGATCGCTACGACAGACGGGTCGAGCGCCGCCTGCTCCGCAATGAGCGGACGCTGACCCGCGCCTGTCTCGATACGCTGGCCGCCACGACAGCCGGTCGAGCGATTACTCCGGCGGCCGATTGGCTGGCGGACAATTTTCACGTTGTGGAAGATCAGATTCAAACGGCCAAAGGCGAACTCGCCCAGATCGGGAACCGTCGTCTGCCGCTCATGGCCGATGGGCCATTGCGGGGCGAGCCGCGCATCCTGGGCGTCGTGTGGGGCTACGTCGAGTACACTGACGGCCATGTCGATCGGGAGGGGCTGCAACACTATCTCGATGCCTACCAGAACGTCCTTCCGCTTGCGACTGCCGAGATCTGGACGATCGCCATCGCACTCAGGGTCGTGCTCGTGGCCTGTCTCAGTCGGCTGGCCAGCGAAATTCGCGCCGACCAAATGGCACGCGACGAGGCGGACGCGATGGTGAAGCGCCTTCTTGAGCCTGACGAAAGCGACACATCCAAGGGCGCTCTCTCCCCCGCAGCGCAGCCGCTGGCGCGCGCCTTCGCGGTGCAACTCTCCGCGCAGTTGCGGGATGAAGATCCGCGCGTGGCTCCCGCGCTCGCCTGGCTAGACGGGGCCCTCGCAGCGCAGTCGACCACGACCAACGCGCTGCTGCGCGAGGAAGAACAGCGGCAGGGCGCCGCCAACCTGACGAGCCGGAACATCATTACCAGCATGCGCCTGATGGCGAGTCTCGATTGGCAGGGGCTGTTCGAGAGCGTCTCACGCGTAGACGCCGTGCTGCGGACAGGCGGACATTTCGACCGAAATGATCTGCCGACGCGCAGTCGCTACCGACGTGCTATCGCCAATATTGCCCACTGGTCCGGACACCCCGAGACCGAGGTAGCGACGCGCGCGGTCGCAACGGCCAACCAACCGGACGCGGGCACGAAACTGCCGCGCGATCCAATGACCGATCCGCGCGCCGACCCGGGCTATTGGCTGATTGCGGCCGGCCGTCCGGATTTCGAGGCGGAGCTTGGTTACAGCAAGCCGCTCTGGAAGCGGGCGCGCCAGACGGTTGAGCGCTGGGCGGTCCGCCTGCAGGCGGGGCTCATGAGTGTGGTTGCGCTAGCTCTCACGATCTGGCTGGTTGGCCGAGGCGGCGGACACGCCCCCCTGCTCGAACTTGGATTTCTCTGTGTGGCGGCGCTCGGCCCTGCGGTCGCCGTGGCAGACGCTTTAGCATCTGCCTGGTTCCGCCCGCCGCGCATCCGGATTCTGCCGGGTCTTGAATTGCGCGACGGCGTACCGGATTCGATGCGAACCTTGATCGTATTGCCCGGGAAAATTGCAGCACCAGCGGCGATTGACCGGCACTTGAACCAGCTTGAGGTCGCCTATCTCGCCAATTCCGAAGCAGGTCTCTTCTTCGCGCTGCTCGTGGATTGGCCGAAGTCATCCGGCCAAAGCTTGCCGGCGGCGGCAGTCGCGGGATTGAACGAGCTCAATCGACGCTATGCAAAACCGGCCGGTCGTGACCGCTTCTCGCTGATCACGCGAGATCCGAGCCAATTTTCTCAATTGCACTGCAACAGACACCAAACGCGGGATGCTCTTGCCCGCTGGCTGAGGGGTGCGCACGGGACCGGCTTCGCAAGCTCGGATGAGAGCGCCACCGGTGCGCCCGCCCGCATCCGTTATCTGATCAGCCTCGGCGCCGATACAAGGTTGCCGCTTGGCTCGGTGCGTCATCTCATCGGCAAGATTGCGCATCCGCTCAATCCGACACATGGGGCCGGCCCCACCCGTTCGGCAGGACGATCAGTCAGCGTACAACCAATCATCATGACCACCATGCCGCTCAAGGGCGAGGGAACGCGCTTCCAGCATCTCAGTGCTGCCAAGGCGATCATGACCAGTTCAGGTCGCGGGCGCGAACTCAGCAATCGCTCCCAGACCTTCTGTGGCGACATCTGCATCCGTGACGTGGCTCTCCTCCCGGCAGATGGATTGGTACCTCCGGACGGAGCGCACGCATTGCCTCGGACAGAATCCGAGCCGGCAGCACTCGCCGCCACCGACATCGTCGTTTTCGCTGCGCCGCCGAGGACATGGTCCGAGGCCTCCGATGCTACCGACCAAGACACAAACCGCCTGTGGGCGATCTGCCGCATTCGGCCGGGATGGCGGACGGTCGGCGAGGCGTGCCGAACGTTGGTCGCGCCCTGCTGTTTGGCCGCACTCGCGGTCGGATGGATGCTGCGGCCGGAGCCCGCCGGCTGGTGGACGATGCTGGTGCTTGCCGCACTCGCCCTACCCGGGCTGTTGCGTGTCCTGACGAGGCTCGTCCCTGCCCTGCCAGATCAATCCATGCGCCTTCGCCTGTTGCGGGGCACAGCCGACTTGCAACTGGCGTTGGCTGATTTCGGACTCCAGCTAGCGTTTCTTCCTCAACGGGCGTGGTCGACCGCGCATATGATCCTGAGCACAATGGCAGGCTGGCCTCTGGTTAAACAGATCAGGCCCGAAACGCAGCCTGATCGAGCAGAGCCGACACTCGCCGCCACATACTGGCAGATGCGCGGCGGCCTCAGCCTCACAGGGGCGATGATCGGCCTCAGTGCCTGGCTGAAGCCAGAGGCATTGGCGCTGACCGGTCCGATCGCGCTTGTCTGGCTCACCGCACCGGCTCTGGCGGTCTGGCTGGCACGGCCTGCAGAGGGCGCCATCGGGTCGGTGCTTTCGACGCCAGACCGGCAGGCGCTGCGAGCCATCGCACGGCGAACTTGGTCGTATTTCGAGACTTTCGTCACGCCGGCCGACCACATGCTTCCGCCGGACAATTTTCAGGAAAACCCCAATCCGATCGTCGCTCATCGCACCTCGCCGACCAACATGGGGCTACACCTCCTCTCGATCGTCGCCGCAAGCGATTTTGGCTGGATCAGTCGCGGCAGGACCATCGATCTGCTGGAGGCCACGCTCCATGCCATGCGAGACCTCGAGCGCCACCGGGGCCACTTCTACAATTGGTATGGAACGCTCGATGCCCTGCCGCTGGAGCCGAAGTACATCTCCGCAGTCGACAGCGGCAATCTGGCAGGTCATCTCGTCGTGGTCTGGACGACCTGCAAGGACTTTCTGGCGCGGCCGATCCTTGAGGCCAACTGGCGTCCGGGCATCGAGGATGCGCTCATCCAGCTACGCACCACCCTGAAACCGACCCTGGGCGGTCCCAAGCGGGCCGAACTGACGACGTTGCTCGCCGCGATCGATGCCTTGGCCGAAACGCTGCACATGGAGGCTGTCACCCCGGTGCGGATCGCGCAGCTTCTGAAGCAAATTGTCGGGCAGTCGGAGGCGCTTTTGGCTCTGGTGCGAACGACCATCGACCGCACCACCCCGGACGAGACGGTCCGCGCCGAGGCAAATCGCTGGTCCGGCGCCGTGGCGGCAGCCGCCCGCGATCATTGCGACACGCTGCGGACGCTTGCGCCCTGGACGGATTGGGCAGCGTCGGATCCGGCCCTCTCCGCGCGGTTCGCCACGATGCCGACGCTTCTGAGCATCGCCGACATCTGCGCCGGCTTGGCGGGCGACTTGGACGTGAACGGCGCCTCGGCAGGGACAGATGTAGCCGACCTCCAGGTCAGACTTGCGCGCTTGAACCAGTCCGGCAGTGCCGCGCGTGATCTTGCTCAGCGCTGCCTAGCACTGGCGGATCTCACGCGGCGGCTCTTTGATGACATGGACTTCGGCTTCCTCCTCGATCCGTCGCGGGGGCAACTGTCGATCGGCTATCGAGTTGCTGAGAGCCTGCCGGATTCCAACACCTATGATCTTCTCGCGTCGGAAGCCCGGTTAGCGAGCTTCATTGGGATCGCCAAAGGCGACCTGCCGGTAGATCACTGGCAAAGGCTCGGCCGGGGGATGATACCGGTCGACGGCAGCGCGGCACTCGTATCGTGGTCCGGCTCGATGTTCGAATACCTGATGCCGACGCTGGTCCTGCGCGAGCCGCCCATGAGCCTGATAGCCGCGACCAACCGGGAGATCGTGAAGGCCCAGATTGCCTTCGGACAATCCCGCGCCGTGCCGTGGGGTGTGTCCGAATCCACCTACAATGCACGCGACATCGATCTCACCTATCAATATTCGAGCTTTGGCATTCCCAGAATTGGCTTCAAGCATGGCCTGGGCGACAATACAGTCATCGCGCCCTATGCGACCGCACTCGCGGCGACGATCGCGCCGACGGCTGCGGTGAAGAACTTCGCGGCGCTGGCAGCGCTCGGTGCACAAGGGCGCTACGGCTTTTACGATGCCGTCGACTTCACCAGATCGCGCCTCCCCGAGGGCGACCGTTACGCCATCATCAAGGCCTTCATGGTCCACCATCAGGGCATGAGTATCGTTGCCATCGCCGACGTCCTCGGGGCGGGAACAATACGTCGCCGCTTCCATGCCGAACCGATGATCGCGGCGACCGAGCTTGTCCTGCAGGAACCGGTCCCGCGTGATATCGCCCTGCTCTGCCCCATCCTCGAGACGGCTGAAGCGAAGACCATCGCGGACGAAACCGCGACCTCGACGCTCCGACGGTTTGCCTCACCGCATTCGGTCTCTCCGCGCACCCATCTCCTCTCGAATGGCCGATATACCGTCATGATCACCGCCGCCGGTTCCGGCTTCAGTCGCTGGCACGATACCGCCTTGACGCGCTGGCGCGAGGATACGACCTGCGATCCGTGGGGAAGCTATACATTCCTGCG
Source organism: uncultured Hyphomicrobiales bacterium (assembly GCA_903930435.1). Classification (GTDB taxonomy): domain Bacteria; phylum Pseudomonadota; class Alphaproteobacteria; order Rhizobiales; family Ancalomicrobiaceae; genus CAIYYN01. Next base: position 65,731 of record CAIYYN010000065.1, read on the forward strand.
CGACCGGCAAAGCGGCAAGGTCTGGTCGGCCGGCTACCAGCCAACTGGCGTCGAGCCGGATCGATACAGCGTGGCATTTTCCGAAGGCCGTGCGGAATTCACCAGAAGTGACGGGCCGATCATCACCGTGCTCGAAGTTTCCGTCTCCTCCGAACATGATGCAGAGGTCCGCCGGATCTCGATGACCAACGACGACGGCGGCATCCGCGAAATCGAGGTGACCTCGTATGCGGAGATTGTCCTGGCGTTGCCGGCTTCAGACGACGTGCACCCGGCCTATTCCAAGCTGTTCGTCGAAACCGAGTTCGTCGCCGACCGAGGCGTGCTGCTTGCCACGCGACGTCTCGGCAAGCCCGGCGAGTCGGCCGTCTGGGCCGCGCATGTTGCCATCATCGAAGGCGAGACACTGGGAGAAACCGACTTCGAGACCGACCGCATGCGGTTCCTCGGGCGCGGGCGCACCATCCGGGCGCCGATTGCGCTGGTCGATGACGCGCCCATGGGCAGGACGGTCGGAGCAGTGCTGGACCCGATCTTCAGCCTCAGATGCCGGTTGCAAGTGCCGCCATCGACCACGGTGCGTGTCGCCTTTTGGACGCTGGTCGCGTCATCGCGCGATGCGGTGCTGCATCTTGTCGACCAGCATTTGGAACCTCAGGCCTTCGGGCGCGCCACCTCTTTGGCCTGGACCCAGGGGCAGGTGCAATTGCATCAGCTCGGGATCAACGCCGGCCAGGCCAATGCATTCCAGCAACTCGCCAACCGGATGATCTATCTCGACCCGACGATGCGCGCCGGCTCGCGCATCCTGCGGCATGGCGAAGGGGCGGTCCCCAAACTCTGGACGGTCGGCATATCCGGCGACTTTCCCATTCTGCTGATCAAGATCGTGCGCTCGACCGACATGACCATCGTCAGGGAACTGCTGCTGGCGCACGAGTTCTGCCAACTGAAGCAACTGATTTTCGATCTCGTCATCTTGAACGAGCAGCCGTCCACATATGTGCAGGAGTTTCAGACAGGGTTGGAGGCGCTGGTCAGGGGCAACCGCCGGTCGACGGAACCAACCGGGGATCCCGCGCATATTTTCGTCTTGCGCGCCGACCTCATTGCGGAGGATGTCCGCGCCCTCCTGCTGACAGCGGCGCGTGTGGTGCTGTTCGGTCATCGCGGCATGCTAAGCGAGCAGCTCCGGCACGCACCGGAGCCAGCGCCCGCGCCGACGCCCGCACCGCACCGCCACGCGGCAACCAGGCCCGCCGACGCAAGCCTCCCGTCCGTCGGCGCCCTGGAGTTCAGCAACGGAACCGGTGGCTTCGGCGAAGGCGGGCGCACATATGTGACCATTGCAACGGCCGATCATTCGACGCCTCAACCATGGATCAATGTGATCGCCAATCCGGAGTTCGGCTTTCAGGTATCGTCCGACGGCGGCGGTTACGCATGGTCGCTGAACAGCCAGCAGAACCAGCTGACCCCATGGTCGAATGATCCGGTCGGCGATGCGCCGGGCGACGTCATCTATCTGCGCGATGAGGACACGGGTGAGGTCTTCGGTCCGACGCATTTGCCCATCCGTGAACAGGGCACGCAATATGTGGCCCGTCACGGCCAGGGTTTCAGCCGCTTCGAGCACGTGACTCATGAGCTATCGCTGACGCTGACGCAATTTGTGCCCGTCGCCGATCCGGTCAAGATTTCCAGGCTGACGATTTTGAACCTCTCCAAAAGGACACGGCGCCTGTCAGTCACGAACTATGTGGAGTGGGTTCTAGGCGCCGGCCGCGCAGCCTCCGCGCCCTTCGTGGTGACCGAGATCGACGAAGCGACCTCAACCCTTTTCGGGCGCAACCCGTGGAACCCGACCTTCGGCCAGCGCGTCGCGTTCATGGACATGGGCGGCCGTCAGCAATCCTGGACCGGCGACCGCAAGGCGTTCGTCGGCCGGCATGGGTCGCTAGATCGCCCGGCGGCATTGACCGGCAATGGACCATTGCCCAAAACGATCGGGGCCGGGTTCGACCCTTGCGGCGCATTGCAAACGCAGCTGACGCTTGAGCCGGGTGCAACGATCGACCTGACGTTCCTTCTCGGACAGACTGCGACAGCGGCCGAAGCGCTGGCCTTGGTGGGGACCTACCGGGAAGCAGACCTCGACGCCAAGTTTGCCGAGGTCGCGGCATTTTGGGATGCGGCGCTGGGGAGTGTCGAGGTTCAGACGCCCGACCGCGCGATGGACATCATGCTCAATCGTTGGCTCCTCTATCAAACGCTCTCGTGTCGGGTCTGGGCGCGTGCTGGCTTCTATCAGGCCAGCGGCGCATTTGGCTTTCGCGATCAGTTGCAGGACGTCATGGCGCTCTGCGTGGCGAGGCCTGCATTGGCGCGGGCGCAGATCCTGCGCGCCGCCGGGCGCCAGTTTCCGCAAGGCGACGTGCAGCATTGGTGGCTGCCGACGACCGGCAGCGGTATCCGCACGCGGATCTCCGACGATCGCGTCTGGCTGGCCTATGTCACCAGCCACTATGTGACTGTGACCGGTGACACCGGCATTCTCGACGAGATGGTCCCATTTCTCGACGGAGCCGCGCTGAAGGACGGCGCAGCTGAAGCCTATTTCCCGCCGACGATTTCGGCCATTTCCGCTAGCCTCTTCGACCATTGCGCACTCGGGCTTGATGCAAGCCTTGGCGTCGGCAGCCACGGTTTACCCCTGATCGGCACGGGCGACTGGAACGACGGCATGAACCGGGTCGGCATCGGCGGCAAGGGCGAAAGCATCTGGCTCGGCTGGTTCCTGGCCGCGACCCTCCAGGGCCTTTTGCCGTTGGCAAAAGATCGCGTGGACGGCGCACGCCTGGAGGCCTGGCAGACGCATGTGACCGATCTCGGCCATGCTCTTGAGGCAAGCGGCTGGGACGGCAAATGGTATCGCCGCGCCTATTTCGACGACGGCACTCCTCTTGGCTCAGAGGACAGTCTCGAGTGCCGGATCGACTCCATCGCCCAATCCTGGGCAGTCATCTCTGGCGTGGGTGACCCCGCGCACGCGCAGGCGGCGATGCAGGCCGTCGACAAGGAGCTTGTTCGCAAGGACGACGGACTGGCATTATTGTTCACGCCGCCGTTCGACAGCGGAGGGCTCGACGCGGGCTATATCAGGGCCTATCCGCCGGGCTTGCGCGAAAATGGTGGCCAATACACCCATGCCGCCCTCTGGTCAGTGATCGCCTACGCTATGCTCGGCGATGGCGACAGGGCCGGCTCGCTGTTCTCGCTGCTCAATCCCGTCAACCATGCGCTGACGCCGGATGCCGTCGATCGCTACAAGGTCGAGCCCTACGTGGTCTCCGCCGACATCTATTCCGAGCCACCCCACGTTGGGCGCGGCGGATGGACCTGGTACACGGGCTCCGCGGGCTGGATGTATCGAGCCGGGCTGGAGTCCATCCTTGGATTTCATCTGGAGGCCGGACAGCTCCGGATGGATCCGTGCATCCCCCGGCACTGGCCGGGTTTCGACATCCGCTATCGCCACGGTGCAGCGACCTACGCGATCCATGTCGACAATAGCGCAGGCGTCAATCGCGGCATCGCCTCGGCGACCCTCGATGGCGCAGCTCAAGAGGTCAGTCCGTTCAAGCTCGCCCTCAACGACGACGGCCAGATGCACCGGCTGGAGATCGTGCTCGGATGAGCAGCCCCGCCCCATCCGCACCCGATGCCCGTGAAGGCTCAAAGTCATGACCGCAAACATCAGCCCATGTGCCGGAAAGCCAATCGATCCGAAGCGGCTCGTCAACGTGCCACAACTGGTCACGGCCTATTACACAGGTCGGCCGGACCCGGCCATCCCGGCCGAGCGCGTTTCGTTCGGTACCTCCGGGCATCGTGGCTCGTCGTTCGATCATGCCTTTAACGAAACCCACATTCTGGCCATTGCGCAGGCCATTTGTCAGCATCGGAAGATGAAGGGCGTCGACGGGCCGCTGTACATCGGGATCGACACCCACGCGCTTTCCGAACCCGCGCTGGCAACGGCGCTGGAAGTCCTGATCGGCAACGACATTGACGTCATGATCGACACATCCGGCCACTACACACCAACGCCGGTGGTCTCCCATGCCATCCTCACCCATAATCGCGGGCGAACGAGCGGGCTCGCCGACGGCATTGTCATCACCCCGTCGCACAATCCCCCGCGTGACGGCGGATTCAAATATAATCCGCCGAACGGCGGACCAGCCGGGTCCGATGTGACGGGCTGGATCGAGAAGGCAGCGAACTCCTTGATCAAAGCGGGGTTGATCGGAGTCCGGCGGGTCCCGTACGACCGCGCGCTCAAGTCGGTTCATTTCCACCGACATGACTATATCTCGGCCTATGTCGCCGATCTCGCCAATGTTGTTGATCTGCAGGCCATCCGATCGTCTGGCGTTCATATTGGCATCGACCCGCTGGGAGGGGCGAGCCAGCCCTACTGGGCACCGATCATCGAGCGCTACGGCCTCAACGCCACTGTCGTCAATGATGCGGTGGACCCGACTTTCCGTTTCATGACCGCCGATTGGGATGGTCAGATCCGCATGGATTGTTCCTCACCCTATGCGATGACGCGGTTAATCGGCTTGCGTGACACGTTCGACATCGCCTTCGCCAATGACACCGACGCCGACCGACACGGCATCGTGACGAAGTCCTCAGGAGTCATGAACCCCAATCACTTTCTGGCTATCGCGATTTCCTACCTGTTCATGCACCGGCCGCGGTGGCGTGCCGATTGCGGGGTCGGCAAGACGATCGTGTCAAGCGGCATCATCGATAGAGTGGCAAAAAGACTCGGACGCAAGCTCATCGAGGTGCCGGTCGGGTTCAAATGGTTCTCCGAGGGACTCTTTGACGGCGCTCTCGGGTTCGGCGGCGAAGAAAGTGCTGGCGCCGCCTTCTTGCGCCTCGACGGCTCGGTTTGGACAACCGACAAGGACGGTCTCATTCTCGGTTTACTAGCGGCGGAGATGACGGCGACTGGAAAGCGCGATCCGGGGCGCGCCTATGATGAACTCGCCGAGGAACTGGGCACCCCATACTACGCGCGGGTCGACACCAAGGCCTCGGCCAAGCAGAAAGAGCAGCTTGCCGCTCTCACGCCCACTGCTTTCGGTCTGACGAAACTTGCTGGGGAGCCGGTTCTGGCGACGCTGACGACGGCACCGGGCAATGGTGCTGTGATCGGCGGCATCAAAGTCGTAACCGCCAGCGGCTGGTTCGCGGCCCGACCGTCGGGCACCGAAGATATCTATAAGCTTTATGCCGAAAGTTTCCGCGACGAGGCGCATTTACAAGAAATTCAGTCTGAAGCGCAGGACGCGATTGCAAAGCTGTTCGCCAGTACAGTGCCCGGCTGACTAGCTGTTCGGATGTGCACAGAACTTCCCAGCCAACCTGACAGTATGAGCCTTGCGGCAAGACGGAGAGCCAATCGATGCGACCGATGATTGCAGGAAACTGGAAGATGAACGGCCTTCTCGCCCAACTGGTCGAGATCGAGACGATCGCGGTGGCCTGCGCAGCTTCGCCACCCCAGGCCGATTGTTTGATTTGCCCGCCGGCAACTTTGCTGGCGCTGGCCGCGCGACTGGCAGCCGGCCGTATCGCAATTGGTGCCCAAACTTGCGATGCCGGCATTTCCGGGGCCTATACCGGCGATATCAGCGCCAATATGTGCCGCAATGCAGGGGCAAGCGCCGTGATCCTCGGACATTCCGAACGCCGTCGGTTTCATGGTGAGACGAATGAGCAGGTCTCGACCAAGGTAAGGGCAGCTTGGGCTGCTGGGCTGCTTGCAATCGTCTGTATTGGCGAGACCGAAAGGCAGCGGGTTGAAGGCCGCACGCGCACGGTCCTCGATGATCAGATGGACGGCAGCCTGCCCGACGGGCTGACGGCACAAACGACGGTCGTGGCACATGAGCCGCTCTGGTCGATAGGAACCGGCTTGACGCCGGAGCCGGCGGAAATCGAGGCTGTTCATGCCCGCATCCGCCAAGCGCTCGTCGCACGGTTTGGCGACGAAGGTCTATCAGTTAATATCCTCTATGGCGGATCGGTGACACCTGACAATGCACGAGACATCCTGCAACTCGCGAATGTCGATGGGGCGTTGGTCGGCGGCGCAAGCCTTGACGCCATTGCGTTTGAGGCAATTCTCCGATCGGCCTGAGACATGATGCCCTCGCGGCACGGTCGGAACTCAGAGGTCAGGGAGCGATGCCAACTTATTGAGGGCCCGCAGACAGCGCTGGCCCAACGTTCCAAACCTCAATCACCCGAACGTCAGGCTTATCCTGCTTGAACGCGAGGATCGACACCGACGCTGTCGAAAACGAGAAATGCTCGCCGGTGACAAATGGCAAGCCGATCCAGCGGACGCCGAGGGCTCTACCTATTTCTCCGTGAGAAATCAAAGCAATATTGCCGCTGAGGTCGGTCAATCGTCCGATCAGCCTGTCGGCTCGGCCGCACACCTCGGCGGGGCTTTCGCCATTCGGGCAGCCATCCTTGAACATCGACCAATCCGGACGCTCCCGCCGGATATCCGCGGACGTCCTCCCCTCGTAGTCGCCATAGTCCCATTCGGCCAGATCGGGCTCGATCTGTGCGCCAAACCCGAGCCCGGCCAGATCAGCCGTGTCGCGCGCGCGTTGTCTCGGGCTCACCCAGACATGGTCGAAGCCGATATGCGCCAGCCAGGGCTTCAGCGCTCGGGCCTCGTCTTTTCCGTGCGCGGTCAGGGGAATATCCGAACGTCCGGTGTGCTGGCCGGTGAGCGCCCATTCGGTCTCGCCATGGCGAACGACATAGAGGCGCAATGGCGCCGGATAGTGCTCGGTCATGCTCGGTCCATCCCCGGTTCAGGCGGCATGCTGTTCCATTGCGCCGTCGTAGTTCCCCACCAGCGCAGCGCGATTGCAGTCGGCGCGCTTGAAGAGGGCGGCCTGCGCGCGCCATACGTTAGCGTCATGACCGGCCCAGATCTGCAATGCCGGCCATTGGATTGCGCGTGCGAACGAGAATGTCAGTGGCCAAGGCAGATCCTTTCCTGGCAAGGAGGCGATGCGCCGGATGGCGGCCAGTCTTTCGGTCGCCAGCTCGCCGGTCTGCCCTCCGGACAGGAAGGCAATGCCGGCGACATCCGCCGGAACGGCCCTGAGAAGGCACCGGACGGTGGCTCCAGCGACGGTATCAATCGGGTCCTGCGTAGCGCACTTCAGGCCTGGCAGCACCATGTTGGGCTTCAAGATCATCCCGTCGAGCGCCACGCGGCCGAGGCTCAGCTGCTCAAACACGCTGCGCAGCAAAGCTTCGGTGATGCGGCCGCACTCCTCGAGCGAATCGTCACCCGTCATCAGCAGCTCGGGTTCGACGATCGGCACCAGCCCGGCTTCTTGCGCCAGCGCGGCATAGCGCGCGAGTGCATGCGCGTTGGCCTCGATGCAGCCACGGCTCGGCAGGCCACCACCGATCGACAGCACGGCCCGCCATTTGGCAAACCGTGCCCCGAGCTCCGCATAATCGGCAAATCGTGCGCGTAAACCGTCGAGCCCGTCGGTAATCTTCTCGCCAGCAAAGGCCGCCATGTCCTTGGCGCCCATGTCGACCTTGATGCCGGAGATGATGCCGGCCTCGTCGAGCGCGGTGACGAAAGGCCTTCCGTCCAGCGCCGTCTCACGGATTGTCTCGTCAACCAGGATGGCCCCGCTGATGCAGTTGCCGAGGTTCGGCGTGGTGACGAGCAGATCCCGCCACGCCCGCCGTCGTTCTGGGCTTGGCAAAACGCCGACACTCTCGAGTCGCTCGTTGCAGGTCGCCGTGCTTTCATCCATGGCCAGAATGCCTTTCCGCTGGCCGACCAATTTCTGTGCGATTTCGATCAATGTCATGTGAGGGACTCCCAGCGCCAATTGCGGATCTCGGGCAGGTCCTCGCCGTGAGTGCTGATGTAAAGCTTGTGCTCGACCAACTTGTCGCGAACCATCTGCTTCAGATAATCGCCCTTGCTGCCGAGGCCGGGCAGCAGATCGACCACATCGCGCACCAGATGAAAGCGATCGAGATCGTTCTGCACCCGCATATCGAAAGCGGTCGTGATCGTGCCTTCTTCCTTGTAACCGCGCACATGCATGTTCGGATTGGTGCGGCGATACGTCAGGCGATGCACGAGCGACGGGTAGCCGTGGAACCCGAACAGGATGGGCTTGTCCTTGGTGAAAAGGGAGTCGTAGTCGAGTTCGTTCAATCCATGTGGGTGCTCACTGGCTGACTGTAGCTTCAGTAGGTCCACGACATTGATGACGCGGATCTTCAGGTCCGGCAGTTCAGCGTGCAGGATCGACACTGCGGCGAGAACTTCCAGCGTCGGCGTGTCACCGCAACAGGCCATGACAACATCGGGCTCGCCACCCTGGTCGTTGCTCGCCCATTGCCAGATGCCGATCCCTTCCGCGCAATGGACGACGGCCTCATCCATGGTCAGCCATTGCGGCAGCGCGTGTTTGCCGGCGATGACAACGTTGACGTAGTTCCGCGTCCTCAGACAATGATCGATGGTCGACAATAGGCAGTTTGCATCGGGCGGCAGATAAGCCCTGATAATGTCGGCCTTCTTGTTGATGACATGATCGAGAAATCCTGGATCCTGATGTGTAAAACCATTGTGATCCTGCTGCCAGACATGGGAGGCGAGCAGATAGTTGAGCGAGGCGATACTCTCGCGCCAAGGAAGTTCTTTCATCACCTTCAGCCATTTGGCATGCTGGCTGAACATTGAATCGACGATGCGAATGAAGGCTTCATAACTGTTGAACAACCCATGCCGACCGGTCAGTAGATATCCTTCCAGCCAGCCCTGGCATTGGTGCTCGCTGAGCATGGAATCGACCACGCGGCCGGCGGTCGCCAGAAACTCGTCGCCGTCGATCTCGCGCGCATCCCATTGCCGGTCCGTCACCTCGAAGACGGCGCCTAGCAGATTCGACAACGTCTCATCCGGCCCGAACAGGCGGAAATTTTCACGGTTGAGCGCGATGATGTCGCGCAGGAACAGTCCGAGGACCATCGTGTCCTGTGCGTCGACGGCGCCCGGCGCGGGGACCGTGACCGCGTGGCGGCGGAAGTCGGGCATGTGCAGATCGCGCAACAGCTTGCCGCCGTTGGCATGCGGGTTGGCGCCCATGCGGCGGTCGCCTTTGGGGGTGAGTGCCGCCAGTTCGGGCTTCAGGTGACCGGATTGATCGAATAGCTCTTCGGCGCGATACGATTTCATCCAGGCTTCAAGCAGCGCGACATGCTTGGGGTGCGCGGTATCAACGATGATTGGCACCTGATGCGCCCTGAACGTGCCTTCGATGGCGAGCCCGTCGACGACCTTCGGCCCGGTCCAGCCCTTAGGCGACTTCAGGACAATCATCGGCCAGCGCAGCCGCGTCGCGACCAGAGTCTTGCGGACGGTCGCCTGGATCCTCCTGATCTCGGCGACAGCACTGTCGAGCGCAGTGGCCATCAGCTGGTGCATGGTGGCGGGATCGTCGCCCTCGACGAAGATCGGCGCCCAGCCACAGCCCCGGAAGAACTGGTCGATCTCCTCCGGCTCGATGCGGGCGAGAACCGTTGGGTTGCTGATCTTGTAGCCGTTTAGATGCAGGATCGGCAGCACCGCGCCGTCGGTCAGCGCATCGAGGAATTTGGTCGATTGCCAGGCGGTCGCGAGCGGCCCGGTTTCGGCCTCGCCATCGCCGACGATACAGGCGACGATCAGGTCAGGATTATCGAACGCCGCTCCGAAAGCATGGCTGAGCGAATAGCCGAGTTCGCCACCCTCGTGGATCGATCCGGGCGTTGTCGGCGCCACATGGCTGGAAATGCCGCCGGGAAAGGAGAACTGGGTGAAGAGCTTCTTTAGCCCGGCCTCATCCTGGCTGATATTGGGATAGATCTCGGTGTAGGATCCCTCGAGATAGGTATTGGCGACCAGCGCCGGGCCGCCGTGACCTGGGCCGGCGATATAGATCATGTCGAGGTCGTGGGCTTTGATCACCCGATTAAGGTGGACGTAGATGAAGTTCTGCCCCGGGGTCGTGCCCCAATGGCCGACGACCAGCGGCTTCACATGCGCCTGAGTCAACGGCTCGCGTAGCATTGGATTGTCGTAGAGATAGATCTGACCGACCGAGAGATAGTTCGCCGCGCGCCAATAGGCATCCATCAGGGCGAGTTCCTCGGACGACAGCGGCGGCGCATCTGGCCTTGCCGGTTTGTGCGCATCGCTCGCGAACTTGGCTTTGGCATTGGGAGCATTCACTTGGGGGTTCCTCGCGTCGGCCTGTCGAGCAGGCGTGGACTGCCCCAATGCGGACAGGGCATGCCCGACGTTAACTCAGATCTGCCATCCCCCGACAGGCTCGGAAGTTACACAGGCGACGCCCCGACTGGAGCTTTGGGGCCGTCAGGGTTTTGGCTCGTCCGGTTCAGTGAGCGCGCGCCATGATCGTGTGCGGTGGCCTTGCATGAGATTTGCCGCCGCTGCTGGTCCATCGCTGCCAGAGGCGTAGCCCGGAATGTCGCCTGCCAATCCGGCCCAGGCATCCAGAACCGGCTGCACGATCCGCCAGGTCTGTTCCACCATGTCGGCGCGCATGAAGAGGGTCTGGTCGCCGATCATCACGTCGTAGAGCAGTGTTTCTTAGCCGACGTTTGGCTCCTTCTCGAACCAGTCGGCATAGTGGAAATCCATCTTGACGGCCTTCAGGGCGAAGGCCGGGCCCCGTTGCTTGACACCGAATTGCAGCGAGATGCCCTCGTCTGGAGCGATCCGGAGCACAAGCCAATTGGGCTGCAGACTGTCGAGCGACGTATTCTCGAAGGCCGCATAGGGCGCCTTCTTGAACTCGATCGCGATCTCCGTCAACCGCTGCGCCAGATGCTTGCCGGTGCGCACGTAAAAGGGAACGCCCGCCCAGCGCCAGTTGTCGATGGTGAAGACGAGGGCCGCATAGGTCTCGATATCCGAGGTTTTCGCCACTTCCGGCTCGTCCCGATAGGCGGCAACCGCCTTTCCGGCCACGGTGCCGGCCAGATACTGGCCGCGGACCGCCAGTGCCGGATTGACCGCCGGCATGGCCGCGAAGACGTCGGCCTTGCGCGAGCGCACCGTCTCGGCGGCAAAACCGACCGGCGGCTCCATCGCCACCAGCGACAGAAGCGTCATCATATGGTTCGGGATCATGTCGCGCAAGGCGCCTGTCGCCTCATAGAAGGCTCCGCGCGCTTCGACGCCGACGGTCTCGGCGACGGTGATCTGCACATGATCGATCCGGTCGCGGTTCCAGATCGGCTCAAAGAGGCCATTGGCGAAGCGAAACGCCATGATGCTCTGGACGTTGTCCTTTCCCAGAAAATGATCGATGCGGAAGATCTGGCTTTCGCCCACCGTGTTGGCGACGTGGGCGTCGAGATCGCGTGCAGAGGCAAGGTCGTGGCCAAACGGCTTTTCGATTACCAACCTGCGCCAAAAGCGGTCGCCTTCGTGGCCCCCGGCGACCTAGTCGAGCAACTTCGCCCGGCCAAGCTGCTCGACCAGGGTCCCGAACAAACGATCGGCGACAGCCAGATAAAAGATGGCATTGCCCCGTGTGCCATGGTCGCGCGCGGTTGCCTCGATCGACGCGCGCAGCCGATTGTAGAGATCTGGTGTTGTCAGGTCGCCCTGTACATAGACGAGAGTGTCTGCAAGCCGTTGCCAGACCCGATCGTCGATCGGCTTGGCATCGGGAGTGCGGTCCACAAATCGTTGCAGCGCCGCACGCAGCTGGTCGCGCCAGCTCTGCGTCGTCTGATCGGCGCGTGCAACGCCGATCAGACTGAACTGCGCTGGCAACACATTGGTGCGGGCCAGATTATAGAGCGCCGGAACGACCAGCCGGTTGGTGAGATCGCCGGTGGCACCGAATAGCACCATGGCGCAAGGGTCGGCGGGAGCCGGACGCCGGCTCTGCGCGCCCGGTTGGCCTTCGGGGCGACCCATCATTCGGCGGCCGTCCGCCGGACCTGAGGCGGGCGTCTGGAGGCCTCAGGCTTGGCACCAGCATCCGTCGTTTCCTGGCCTTCTACATGGCCGCCGAAGCCGAAGCGCATGGCCGAGAGCATCTTTTCGCCGAACGTATGCTCCTGGCGCGAGCGGAAGCGAGCAAACAGCGCTGTCGTCAGGACCGTAGCCGACACGGACTCCTCGATTGCGGCCTCGACGGTCCAGCGGCCCTCGCCGGAATCCTGGACAAAGCCAGAGAAACCGTCGAGTTGAGGATCCTTGATCAAGGCGCTCGCACCCAGATCCAGCAGCCATGACGCGATCACGCTGCCCCGCCGCCAGACTTCGGCGATATCGGGCAGGTTCAGTTCGAAGCGCTCGTCCTTCGGCAGAATGTCCGACGACTTGTTTCTGAGAATATCAAAGCCTTCGGCATAAGCCTGCATCAATCCGTATTCGATTCCATTGTGAACCATCTTGACAAAATGCCCGGCCCCATTGGGGCCGGCATGGATATAGCCATGTTCGGCTCGCGGATCGGCCTTGTCGCGGCCAGGAGTTGGCGTGATCGTGCCCTTGCCCGGCGCCAGGCTTGAGAAGATTGGATCGAGATAGTCGACCGCCGCCTTGGGGCCGCCGATCATCATCGAATACCCGCGATCGATGCCCCAGACACCGCCGGAGGTGCCGCAATCGACGTAGTGTATCCCTTTTGCCGACAGGAATTTGGCGCGACGGATGTCGTCCTTGTAGAAAGAATTGCCACCGTCGATGATCATGTCGCCCGGCGCGAGCAGATCGGCGAGCGCCAGAACCGTGTCTTCAGTGGTCTTTCCCTCAGGTAGCATCAGCCAGACGGCGCGCGGCGGGCTTCCGAGCGCCGAGACGAGCCCGGGGAGCGAAGCGACGGCGATTGCGCCTTCCTTCGCCAAGGGTTCACGGGTTTCCGGTTTCCGCGCGTAGACGACGCAGGCGTGGCCGGCCTTCATCAAACGGCGGGCCATGTTGCCGCCCATGCGGCCAAGTCCGATCATACCGATCTGCATATGTTTCCCCTTGTCGGGTTCTGGTTCAGCTGAAGGCGGTGGTCAGGGCGTGGGCGAGATCCAAGAGCCCGGCGTCGACGTCGTGCAGGTGAATGCGCAACAGGCGACGGTCGCGCTCCACCAGATCATCGAAATCGCCCTTGGCCTGCGCCCGTTTGACGATACCGAAACTGTAACCATGCCCTGGGACGATGATGTCTATGGGATCATCGCAGGTGACCTGCAGGAAGACGCCGCTGTTCGGGCCTCCTTTGAATACCTGTCCGGTTGAATGTTGAAAGCGTGGTCCGAAACCGAGACAGGTGGCTGCCCGTGTTGCGTCGCGCAACTGCCCGCAAATCGATGTTAGGGCCGCCGTCGTCGCATCGGTCCGTGCGATATAGGCGAGAACGGCGATATAGTCGCCCGACGGCCCTCCGGCTACCACGCGCTCGAAATGGGTCCGCAGATATCCTGCAAGCGTATTGTGCCGTCCGAGTTCGTCGGCATTGCCCGGATCGGCGTAAAGGGCCGAGCCATTTTCCCGGAAAATCGGAATTTCGACAGGAAGTTCATTGGTCTGGTCGTAAGCCACGGCGAGCGCCGACGTCTTCAGCTTGGCCGCCTCGACATCCGGCTGGTTGAACGGATCGATGCCGATGATGCTACCTGCAACGGCGGTCGCAATCTCCCAACGGATGAACTCCTGACCCAGATGCCAGATGTCTTTCACCTTGATGTGAACGATCGGGTGGCCGTCAAACTTGAGCGCCTCGATCAGCTCCTGTTGGGCAGGCGACCGGTCGTCGTCGAGCTCGATGTAAGCAAAGAGCCGATCATCGCCGTAGACCGCCGGCGACCCGAGCATCTCGCCGGCGAGCGGTATGAGCCCGCGAGCCTCCTTACCGGTGCTTTCGGCGATGAGCTGTTCGAGCCAGGGGCCAAGCGCGGCGATGCCGGGCGAGGCGATAATCGTCACCTTGTCGCGGCCGAACTGCGTTGCCGCCACGCCGAGGAACACGCCGAGCTGGACGCCCGGATTGTCCGCCGGCGGCACATCCGCCCCGCATGACCGCAGCATCGGCCGGGTCGTGGTGAGGAGGCGCTCGATGTCGACGCCGATGGCTGCGGCCGGCACCAGCCCGAACGCCGACAGCACGGAATAACGTCCGCCGATCGCCGGTGTGCCATGGAAAATCTGAGCCAGATGCAGCTCCTGCGCCCGCCGGTCGAGTGGCGAACCGGGATCGGTGATGACGACGAAGTGGCTGCCGGCCGACTGCAACGTAACAAGAGTGGCGACACGCCCATGGAAATAATCGAGGAAAATCGTCGGCTCCAGCGTGGTGCCGGATTTGGAGGAGACGATGAACACCGTCGTCTTGAGATCGATCGCCGCATCGATGGCCTCAATCTCGGCCGGGTCGGTGCTGTCGAGGAGATGAAACCGCGGCCGGCCGGCGTAACGCCCGAATGCGGTCGCCAGAACCTCCGGGCCGAGGCTCGATCCACCCATGCCGAGGAGAACGACGTCGCTGGTTCCCGCACGACGCAGTTTTTCAGCAAAATGCGTGATGCGGTCGGTGTCGTCGAGCGCGCGCTCGACACTCGTCAACCAGCCGAGCCAGTCCCCTTCGTCATTGCCTGTCCAGAGCGTGGCATCGCCCTGCCACAGTCGCCGGATATCGCCGCGGGTGCGCCAATGGTCCAGTTCGGTGGCCATTGCACTCGACAAGGCCACCGATCCCGGGAAAATCTCCTGACGGAGAGCCTCGCCGTCCATCAGCACGCGGCGGCGATGGGCGACGGCGCTGAGCAGTCCGTCAAAAGCATCGGCGAAGGACTTGACGCCTTGCACCAGAAGATCGTCGCAAACGGACTTGAGCGAAATCCCGACCCGCCCAAGTTCGGTGAGCAGGGTGCGGGCGCCAGCGAGATCGGCCTCAAGCGTGTTCGCCTCCACCACGCCATGGTCGCGGAACGCATCCATCGTCGCCGGCGGGATTGTGTCGACAGTATCCCGGCCAATCAGCGCCTCGACATAGAGCGTGTCCTTTTCGGCCGGGTCCTTGGTGCCGGTCGATGCCCACAGAAGTCGCTGCGTTCTCGCTCCGGCGGTCGCGAGTTTCTGCCAGCGGACTCCTGAAAACAATGTCTTCGAGCGGGCGTAGATCATCTTGGCATTGGCAATTCCGATCTTGTTATGCAGCCGGTCGGCAAGGCCCTTGTCGTCGAGCTTGTCGAGCCGGGCATTGACGCTCACGTCGATCCGGCTGACGAAGATGCTCGCGACAGCCCCGATGTGTCTGAGATTGTCGCCTCTGGCGAGCCGGTCTTCGAGGCCCGAAAGATAGGCTTCGACCACCGCCTCATAGACCTCGATCGAGAACAGCAGCGTTGTGTTGATATTGATGCCCGCCGCGATCAGGCGGCGGATGGCGGGGATCCCGGCCGGCGTCGCCGGCACCTTGACCATGAGATTGCGCCGGCCAACCGCCCGCCACAGCCGATGTGCCTCGTTAATTGTCGCTTCAGTGTCATTGGCCAGATAGGGCGAACATTCCAGGCTGACGTAGCCATCGCGCCCCTCGGTCTCACCATAGACGTCGCGAAGCAAGTCCGCCGCGCCCTGGACATCGGCAATCGCCAGATGCTCATAGATGTCTGTAGCACTGTGATCGCCCTCGGCCTGGAAGGCGCGAAACGCGGTATCGTAGGTATCGCCAGACCCGATCGACTTTTCGAAGATCGATGGGTTCGACGTTATCCCCTTCAGCCCGTCGCGGTCGATCAGCGCCGCCAGGGCGCCGCTCGCCACCAGCGTGCGGCTCAGGTTGTCGAGCCAGGGGGATTGGCCGCAGTCGTTCAATTTCTGTAATGCGTTCATGACTGTCGATCCCTGGTCAGCGCAATCTGGTCTCGGACGGCGGTCAGGACATGATCGAGCGTGAAGCCGAATGTGGTGAGGAGATCCTTGAGCGGGGCGGAAGCGCCGAATGTGTGCATGCCGAGCTTGGCCCCTGTGACGCCAGCATAGCGATCCCAGCCGATCACCGAGCCGGCCTCGATCGATACGCGGGCGGTCACGTCCGGCGGAAGCACTTGGTCGCGATAGGCTTGATCCTGCGCCTCGAACAACTCCCAGGAGGGCATGCTTACCACACGGACCGAAATGCCCTCGCGGTCGAGTACCTCGTAGGCGGCAACACAGAGCGAAACCTCTCTGCCGGTGCCGATGAGGATGACCTCGGGGGTATCGTGACGGCTGGGTGTCATCACATAGCCACCGCGTGCGACACCAGCTGCAGACGCAAAGTGTTGGCGATCGAACGTCGGCAGCGACTGGCGGCTGAGAACAAGGCAGGCGGGCCGATGCTTTAGGCCAGCAATGACCCGCCAGGCTTCGACGACCTCATTGGCATCAGCGGGCCGCAACACGATGAGGCCGGGGATCGACCGCAGCGCGAGCAACTGCTCGACCGGTTGATGCGTCGGACCATCCTCGCCGACCCCGATCGAATCGTGGGTGAAAATGCCGATGACCGGCAATTCCATCAGGGCGCTCAGCCGGATCGCCGGTTTCAGATAGTCGGAGAAGATAAGGAAGGTGGACCCGAATGCGCGCAGACCCGACAGCACCAGGCCATTGACCATCGCGCACATAGCATGCTCGCGTATACCGAAATGCAGATTGCGCCCGACGAAGGCTGACGCCTCAATGCTACCAGCCGCTGAAAATGTGAGGTTGGTCTTGGTCGATGGCGACAAATCGGCGGAGCCGCCAATGAGCCATGGGATGCGGGCGGCGATGGCGTTCAGCACCTTACCCGAGGCGTCGCGGCTCGCCAGACCTTTGGCGTCGGCCGGAAAGCTGGGCAGATCCACATCCCAGCCGACCGGAATCTCACGCGCCTGCATCAGGCTAAGTTCGGCATAGAGATCCGGATGTTTTGCCTGATAGGCTTTGAGATGGTCGGCCCAGGCTGCAAAAAGCATCCGCCCGCGAGTGCCGATGCCGGCATCGAAATGCGCCATGACACCTTCGGGCACGAGGAAGGATGCATCTTCCGGCCAACCATAATGGCGTTTCGCCAGACGGATTTCCTCCGTCCCAAGCGGCTCGCCATGGGCCGCGCTGGTGTCCTGCTTGTGCGGGGCGCCATAGCCAATGTGACTTTCGACGATGATCAGCGTCGGCACCGACTGCGTGCGGCGAAACTCCGCGATAGCCTCAGCCATCCGCCCGGTATCATTGGCGTCGCCGACATGAAGCACGTTCCAGCCATAAGACCGGAACCGGGCTGCCACATCATCGCTGAAGGCAAGATCCGTATGGCCCTCGATGGTGATGCGGTTGCTATCGTAGATCCAGCACAGATGCCCGAGCATCAGGTGCCCGGCGAGCGACGCAGCCTCGCTGGTGCTGCCTTCCATCATGTCGCCATCGCCGCAAATGGCGTAGGTGTCGTGATTGAACAGTTCGATATCTGGACGATTGAAGTGCTTGGCCACCCAACGCTCGGCAATCGCCATGCCGACGCTCGTCGCGCAGCCCTGCCCCAGCGGACCGGTTGTCGTCTCGACGCCAGCGGTGACGCCATGCTCCGGGTGTCCCGGGCAGCGGCTGCCGAGCTGGCGGAACGCCTTGATATCATCAAGTGAAACAGCTGGCGCGTCGGTCGGCTCGCCAACCGCATCGACTGCCTTAACGCCTGCCAGATGCAGGATCGCGTAGAGTAGCATCGACGCATGTCCGTTCGAAAGGACGAAGCGGTCGCGGTTCGGCCAACTCGGGTTAGCCGGATCGAACCTGAGGAACCGCTGCCAAAGCGTATAGGCAACCGGAGCCAAGCCCATCGGTGCCCCGGGATGGCCTGAGTTCGCCTTCTCGACGGCGTCCATGGCAAGCGTGCGAATCGTATTGATCGCCAGTTCGTCGATGCTGGGTTCGATGGAGCGATGCGGCAACGCACCGGAACCGTTGGCCGGGTCGGAATGTTGATTTGGTGAGTTGCTGCCTGGCTGGTGCCCGTCCAACTTGAGCCCGGAAGCGCCATCCCGTGTGTCGAAATCTTGCATATCGCCTCCTGAAAGCCGGTCACCTGGCAAAGGACTGCTGCGGCGGCAGCTATTTTGAACGGCGCGCATTTTTTCGAACCGAAGCCGAAAAGCACTCGTGGATCCCCAGTGCAAAATGTCGCCCAAAAAATCCCCGACCGATGCGCGGCCATCAAACAGTGAAGCCTGAACAGTAGGGGCTGGTGATCAAGCCGTGCAGCATCGGCATTTACCTGTGTGCGTGACGACGCACACCAATTGCGATCAGATCATCCGGCGTAGCGTGATGTGCATGTTGAGCGGGACATCCTTGGCGCTGGCAGCCATAACCGTCGACTCGAGGCGGTCTTGGCTGCTGTTCGGACATTCGCGGCACTGGTCAGTGCGGTCCGCAATTCCCCGTCTCGGTCAGTAACGCGGCAAAGGGCTGATGCCTGACAGCGACCTAGCTTCGCTCTGACATCGGCAGCAATTGATATAATTCAGCTAACTCAAAAGCTGTAATCCACGCGGCAAGGAACGTTTTAATTTTCCGGTCAGTGCAAGTCCTAACACAATCTCCAGGCTGCATACGAGGTCAATGGATAAATAGGGTTTAACAAGGTAAGCTTCGCCGATCGCATCCTGCAGAAAACTCAAAGAATTTTGCCCAGTTACATATAGAATCCCTAATTTACTTCGCTCACGGAGCTTGGTTCCGACTTCTGTTCCTCGTTCACCATCCTTCAGCCCGTAGTCGATCAACGCCAAATCTGGCGCTTGCCATCTACCAACATCCAGTGCATCTTTGACCGAATTGACAACACCACAGACTTCAAATCCATTTCCAGTCAATAATTCTTCGGTCAAATCAGCTATCAGCACATCGTCTTCTACGATCAGAACCCTGGGGCGACAGTGCATATCAAATTCCAATCACTGGTGACGGTTGTTCGCGCTAATAGTCCGGGCGATAATACTCAAAATCGCGTGGCATATTTTCGACGATGCCTCCCGTCGCGAATGAAGTTTTGAAACCTGATCGGGAATTTCCGACCAGCAAAACACGCCCTTCGTAAACAGCGCGAAGTTCAATCGGCTCCACCTGAATTTCACAAACCGACGCGGAGCGCGCCGGACGGTTTCGAACGTTGATCAGCGTTCAATAGCGCCACCCGCGGCGATCTTCGGAGCACCGTTGTAGCACATTGCGACCGCCGACTATTGAGGGCAATCCAGGCTTCGGCAAGAGGACATTTGCCGAAGCCGCGTTGAGATCAAAGGATAGGGCAAGACTTGCCCTATCCGACGGGTTAGCCTTGTTTGGCGGGTTCAAAGGCGACGGCTGCCTTCAAAGCTTCCTTCGTGACATGCAGAGCGAGGTGGCGGGCACCCTTGGAATCTTTCGTCTGAACGATTGAGGCGTAGGTCACAGCGACCTTCTTTTCGTCCATTCCGAGAAAGCCTCCGACACCGACGATGACGCCGACGACCGAGCCATCGCTGCTGAGGATCAGATCATTCACATCGCCGATCTTCTCATCGGACATCCCGTAGACCTTGGCACCGACGATCGTGCTGGACAGCGTCTGACCTGACGCCTGGCGCGGCAGCATGACCACCGTCTCCTGAACACTGGCCGCCGAAACCACAGGCTTCGACGGTGTAACGGTGGTGTCGTCCGCCGGCTTGACCATCGGCACAACGGTCGTTGCAGCCGGAGTCGTCGCAGTCTGGGCGTAGGCAAGGGAAACAACCGAAGTTGCCAGAATTGTTCCGACCAAAACCATCTTGTTCCTGACGTTTCCTTTAATCTTTGGTGCTGAGTTATCAAATCAGTCAACCTTGCTAAATTGCATGATCGAGCTGGCTGCTTGACGAAATACCAATCGACGCCCACCGCGTTTTTACTGAGCGAGCGCGGCTTTCAATAGCTTCGGAAAGTACCTGTTGGCTGTAAATTGCCAAAAATAAATTCGCTAATATTTCGAATTATTTGAAACATTGTCTAGAAGAATGAAGTGCCCTTCAACCCGCAAACTTCTTTGGATCCCCCGCCGTCGCTGTGCCGCGCGACTGTCCGGCGCGGTTCCACATAACCATCCCAGGATACTCGAATGACGCGGGTGCTTGATCCAAATTGTGAGCAGGAGCCGAAGGCGCGGAGGCTTCCCGACTTTTGCTTTCGAACGCGTTTCACGGTTCTGGCGGGTAGTTTCCGACTCTGCCGATCTGGGGCGACCAAACCTAAAAATGGACTTGGACGAGATGTGTGGCCGCAAATACGTGATGGCGGGTACCCCGTCGACGCCCGCCGAATTCGAGTGGACAGGCGTCAACTTTGGCAGGCTCATGAATGACAGACTTGGACCCAACGTCTGCGGAACGGCTAATCGCGCCGCCCGTAAGACAAACCGAACATCACCTGATTGGACGCATCGGCTGGCTGCGGGCGGCTGTCCTTGGAGCGAATGACGGGATCATCTCGACCGCGAGTCTCGTTGTCGGCGTTGCTGCTGCCTCAACGTCTAATCATGAAATCATCATTGCGGGAATGGCGGGACTTGTCGCCGGGGCCTTGTCGATGGCGGCCGGCGAATATGTATCCGTGAGTTCTCAGGCCGATACGGAGACAGCGGACCTAGACCGTGAGCGCCGGGAACTTTCCGATGACCCCTCCGGAGAACTGGATGAGCTTGCAGAAATTTATGGCAACCGCGGGCTCAAACCAGCCTTAGCGCGGCGAGTTGCTTCAGAGTTGATGGCGGATGGGGCGCTCGCCGCCCATGCCCGCGACGAGCTGGGAATGTCCACGCAACTGACGGCTCGCCCGATCCAGGCAGCCTTCACGTCGGCGCTCACATTCACCTTCGGCGCAGCAATACCGGTCGGCATCACCTTTTTTGCACCAGCAACGCGGATTGGTCTGGTAGTATCAGGCGGTTCACTCGTTGGATTGGCCGCACTTGGTGCCATCGGTGCAGTCGTCGGCGGGGCCGGCATCCTTCGACCCACCATTAGAGTGACTTTCTGGGGTGCCTTCGCAATGGCCGCCACTGCTGCAATAGGATCGCTAGTGGGAAAGGCGATCTGAAGCCGTTTGCCGGACGAGTTCGGGTGACAAGCTCTGTGTACGGCTGATTGCGCCACAGATAATTTCAGATGGGCCGAAGTGGCTCGATGGCAATTCGTCGAAGCAAGATCGATATCGCGGCGAAAGCCTAGGCTGGTTCGCCGAATATACGCAACTCCGACAATTCTTTCCAGCCATGCTCCGCCGCCTGACCGCTGACGCTCACGACAGTGACGTTACGTAAATGAGCGTAGATGCTTTGATCGCTCTAAGTATATCCCGACGCTGCCCTCCGATTTTCGCTGTAGGATAGGCTGCCACTCAGATTATCGGCGACGTTTTGAGTCAGCGGCTTTGCCGCCTGACCACGGCCAACGTCATCGTCATAGCTGCTTAGCCAAAGGACACCCAGATGGAAAATCGTGGATCTCTCGTCGCCGTCTTTACAGATCACAAGGCGGCCGAAACGGCCATCAGGGCATTGGCTGCAGGTGGTTTTGATATCAAGGACCTCAGCATTGTCGGCAAAGGTTATTCGGTTGAGGAAACAGTTACCGGCTTCTATTCGACCGGCGATCGGATAAAGTTCTGGGGCGCGGAAGGTGCAATGTGGGGCGGCCTCTGGGGATTGTTCTTTGGCGGTCTTTTCCTGACCGTCCCCTTGATTGGTGGTGTGGTCGTCCTGGGTGGCCTTGCCACTATCATTGCGGCCGGCATCGAGAATGCGATTGTGGTCGGGACCTTGGGCGTGATCGGCGCGGGGCTTTATAGCCTCGGGATTCCGACGGACAGCGTGCTCAAATACGAGACGGCCATTAATACAGATGGATTCCTCGTCATGGCCCACGGCAGTGACGTCGCGCTGGGCCGCGCGAAAGCCATCCTGGCCAGCAACAAGCCTGACCACATCGCCTTTCACTCCGGCGTGCCGACAGCTTTGACGTCACCGCTCGTCGCTTGAGATTGTCTCTGTACTTCGGCGAAAACGATGACGGCACGGCGGAATTAGTTCAATGGTGGAAAATACCGTTAAGTGGACGCCGATGCGGATCCTTTTGGGGGTGTTGCTTCTGATTGTGATCGGAACAACTGTCTGGTGGTTCTTTCTCCGCAGCCGTCCAGCGGTGCTCGTCGAATGGCAGGGCTACGCCGAAGCTGACTACGTCAAGGCCGGTCCGACCCAACAGGGGCTGATCACCGCCGTGCACGTCGCGCGCGGAGACCGGGTCCTTCAGGGCGCCTCGCTGTTCGACCAGGACGATACATTTGACACCGATGCAGCCAATCAGGCTGCACGCCAACTCGGCGCAGCCCTGGATCAGCTAGCCAACCTGAAGAGCCCGTCGAAGCCGACGGAAATCGCTGCGGCCGATGCCAATCTGGCCGAGGCGGTCGCCGCGCGCGACAAGACACAGTCCGATCTCACCCGCAATCAAAAGCTCCTCTTGAAGGGCTACGTCACAGACCAACTGGTCGACCAGGAAGCAGCGGATCTGCGATCTGCAGGCTCGAAAGTGCTGGGACTTCAGGCCGTGCTGAAACAGGCGCAATCACCGCTCGGCCGAGATGGGGAAATCAGGACACAATCCGCTGCTGTCGAGGCCGCAAGCGCAGCACTTGCCATGGCGCGATGGCGGGTTGCCCAGCGTCATGTTATTTCGCCGGTCAGCGGTGTCATAGCCGATGTATTGGCTCGCCCAGGCGAAACATTGGTAGCCAGCGCGCCCGTCGTTTCGATCCTGCCGCCAGCGAATATCTTCGTTCGCTTCTTTATTCCGGAGCCGGAATTGCCGCATGTGCATTCGGGTGATGACGTCACGCTGCTCTGCGACACATGTCCACCCGACCTCAAGGCAAAAATCTCGTTTATCGCGCCGCAGTCGGAGTTTACGCCGCCGGTGATTTACAGCGAGTCCACGCGCGGCAAGCTCGTCTTTCTCGCCGAGGCCCGGCCGGCAATCGAGGGTGCAGTGCTGCTCAATCCCGGCCAACCCGTTACCGTGCGCCCGCACCAACAAGGCAACGGGCCTTGACCGGCGCCGTCATCGACGTTCGCGAACTGAGCAAGCGGTTCGGGACACGACAGGTCGTCGAGGGACTGACGTTGCAGGTGGCCAAGGGTGAAATCTGCGGCTTTCTCGGTGCCAATGGCAGCGGCAAGACCACGACCATCCGCATGCTCTGCGGTCTGCTGGTGCCGGATGCGGGACAGGGCACGTGTATCGGCTTCGACATCATCGCCCAGGCTGCCCTGATCCGCCGGCATGTCGGCTATATGACACAGAAATTCAGCCTCTACGAAGACCTGTCCGTCTTCGAAAATCTCGATTTCGTTTCGCGGGTCTACGAGACGCCTGAGCGGAAGAAAGTCATCGTCGATATCATGGAGCGTATGGGGCTGGTCGACCGGCGGGACCAGTTGGCGGGGCAGCTCTCTGGCGGCTGGAAGCAGCGGCTGGCGCTTGCGGCCTGCGTCATGCATCGGCCCGAGCTGTTGCTGCTCGACGAGCCGACGTCAGGCGTCGACGCGCTTGCCCGCCGCGAGTTCTGGGATCTGATCATTGACATGGCGGCCGAGGGTCTCACCGTCCTCGTGTCCACCCACTACATGGACGAAGCCGAGCGCTGCTCACGCATCGTCTATCTGGCCGACGGCCATATTGTTGTCCAGGGCAGCGCCGAAGAGGTGACGCGGCAGGCAGGTCTCGTCACATTTGACGGCAGCGGAGCCGGGATCGATACCGTTGCCCGGGTCCTGCGCCAGGCCAAAGGCATCGAGGCCGCAGCGGTCTTCGGCCGCTCGCTGCATGTGGCAGGCACGGATCGCAGCGCCGTGACCGCGGCTCTCCATGCAACAGCCGGCGACCTGCATTGGACCGAGGTAGAGCCTCGGCTCGAAGACGCTTTCATTCACATGCTGAGTGCGAAGGTCGGCCCGCCATGACCGGATTTTCGTTCGAGCGCCTCTTTGCCCTCCTCGCCAAGGAATGGATTCAGGTCCGGCGTGATGCGATGACGCTCAGAATCCTGATCCTCATCCCGATCATGCAGGTGTTTTTGTTCGGATATGCGATCAATTCCGATCCAAAACACTTGCCGACAGGTCTCCTGTCCACGGATCACTCCAAATACGAACGCACCATCGTCGCGTCACTGAAGAATTCCGGCTATTTCGACATTGTTCCACTCCAAAGCGAGGCCGAAGCGGAAGCTGGACTGGCCGGGGGCACATTGCTCTTTGTCATCGACATCCCACCCGGCTTTGACCGCGCGGTCGATCGCGGCGAGGCACCGTCCATCCTTGTCGACGCCGACGCGACCGATCCGTCCGCGATCGGCAATGCGACAGCGGCGCTTGCCTCGCTCGGCGCTGACCTGCAGCGCGACTTGCCCGCGATCGTGCGCAGTTCGCCGCAGCTCCAAGCCTTCCAGTTCGTCGTCCACGCCCGCTACAATCCGGAACAGCTGACGGTTCTCAATATCGTCCCGGGCCTCATCTGCATCATCCTCACGTTTTCAACGCTGTTCGCAACGACGCTTTCCATCACCAAGGAGCGCGAGCGCGGCACGATGGAGAATCTGCTGGCGATGCCGATCCGGCCGCTTGAGGTCATGATCGCCAAGATCACGCCCTATCTGGCGATCGGCTATGCGCAGGCGGCTTTAGTGCTGATTGCCTCGGCGCTGTTTTTCCACATGCCGATCCGGGGTTCGATCCCGCTGCTGCTTCTGGCGCTCGGGCTCTTCATGAGCGGCAATCTGGCCCTCGGCGTGACCCTATCGACGATATCAACAAACCAGATGCAGGCGACGCAACTGGCCCAATTCACACTCATGCCGTCGTTCCTGCTCTCGGGCTTCATCTTCCCGTTTCGTGGCATGCCCGTCTGGGCTCAGTGGGCGGGCGAGGTCTTTCCGATCACCCATGCCATCCGCATCGTGCGCGGCATGTTGCTCAAAGGAAACGGGTGGGTTGAGATCGTGCCTGATCTCTGGCCAATCGCATTGTTCACGGGAATTACAGTCACGGTCGCCGTTTGGTTTTACAAGGAAACGCTTGATTAGAGCCCGGAGCGCATACGGCAACATTCAAAAACGCGGCCACAATTCAAACTTTCATAATTTTCCATGCACCCTGAATCTTCCGGAAAATTGCCCGTCCAAAGGTCATTCGCGACTGATCTCCCATTAAAATTGCGCCCTTCTCTGATCCCGCCGCCGGGCATGGCCCTGCGTAGATGCCGGGGCTGCCGGCGGCGCGTTGAGATGAACTATCTTTGGTTCGTTCGTGACCGCCACGTAGCAATACGTGACCGCATTCTGGTCAAAAGACTGGCACGCCGACGCGATTTCTACGCGGTTAAATTGAGCCTGTGGAGTTAAACAATGCCGATATCACTCGCCCCCATTGCCCCACCCGACACCGGTTCAACGCTTCGACCACATCGCCGGGCCTATCTCGTCGGCGGCGGTATTGCCTCCATGGCAGCAGCTGCGATCATGATCCGTGACGGCGATATGCTCGGTCAGGATATTTCAATCATCGAACAACTCGACAGGCTCGGAGGCAGTCTCGATGGGGCTGGCTCGCCGGAGGGCGGATACGTCCTGCGCGGCGGGCGCATGTTCGAAAGCAAATATGTCTGCACCTACGAACTGTTTGCCTCAATCCCGACGCTCGATCACAGTCGAACCGTCACCGACGAAATTCTCACTTGGAATGAGACGATCCATACATCGTCAAAATCGCGGCTATTTCGCAACGGACAGCGGCAGACCGCCCCGAAATTCGGACTGAGCGAGCGTCACATCCTGACAATCGAACGGCTGGCCATTGAGCCGGAGCACATGCTTGGGCGCAGCCGGATTGCTGACCAGTTCGATCCGTCGTTCTTCCAGACCGACTTCTGGTTCATGTGGTGCACCACCTTTGCCTTCCAGCCCTGGCACAGCGCGGTCGAGTTCAAACGCTATCTTGTCCGGTTTTCCCATATGGTCGACGGCTTTGAACGTCTCCAGGGCATCATGCGAACTGTCTACAATCAGTATGATTCCTTGGTCCGTCCGCTTGAGGCATGGCTCGTCGAGCGCGGCGTGGTCTTCGAGATGAACTCGACAGTGATCGGCATCGAATTCGCAAATAATCACAGAGATTTAGTACCAACCCGCATCGACTGTCTCAAGGCTGGTTCACCGCGCAGCATCCCGGTCGGTCTCAATGATCTGGTGCTGATCACGCTCGGCTCGATGACGGAGGCGTCAAGCCTCGGCACGATGGACAGGCCACCGGTTGCCGCCGATTCGTCAACCAACGGATCATGGGGGCTCTGGGAAAAGATCGCCCTGGATCGTCCTGCCTTCGGGCGACCGAGTGTTTTTGCCGACCACGTCGACCAGTCGAAATGGGTGTCGTTCACAACAACCTTGCATGATGCAACCTTCCTGACGCTGGTTCGCGATCGGACTGGAAATGTCCCCGGTGAGGGCGGTCTCATTACTTTCCCCGACTCTGGCTGGCTCGCATCGATCGTGATTCCGTACCAACCGCATTTCATTGGCCAGCCAAAGGATGTGTCCGTCTTTTGGGGGTATGGCCTGGCCGTCGACAAGCCGGGCGACTTTGTGAAAAAGCCGATGTCAAGGTGTTCCGGCCGTGAAATCATGACCGAGATCCTCGGGCATCTGGCCATCAAGGCGGAATCGGACGCCATTCTGAGCTCGTGCATATGCGTTCCCTGCATGATGCCTTTCATCACCAGCCAGTTCATGCCGCGCGAGGCGGGCGACCGGCCCGCCGTCGTGCCTGCCGGAACGCGCAATCTGGCCTTCATCGGTCAGTTCTGCGAAATGCCTGATGATGTGGTCTTCACCGTCGAGTATTCGATCCGCTCGGCGCAGACGGCGGTCAACGCCCTGCTCAAGCTCGATCGTCCGCCGCCACCGGTTTACAAGGGCAGCCATGATCCCCGGGTGCTCTATAAGGCCTTCTTCGCATTACACGATCTTCGCGACCCGCTCGCAATGGCGCCGTTCGGCACAACGGCATGACGTGATCAAAAGTCATTGGTGCTTGGAAGGCCGATTGTCGGCAGCAAAGACACGGCCACTGCAGCAGCGCCGAGGCCTGATTGGCGCACTGAATCAACGACAGGTGCCCTTCCCCGTCTCGTGACCATGGCCAATTATGGAGGACCTTGTATGCATGTCCATCGAATCTGGGCCCTCATCGCAAACGGCGCCAGAGCCCGCATCGTCGAAAACAACGGAACCCAAAATGCCTGGGCCAATATCGACGGCATGGTCTACGGCAGCGACCATAGCGCCATCCACGATCTGGTCACCGACAGCCAAGGTCGGACGTTTGGGACGCTAGGTCCCGCACGCTCGGCCAGGTCCGGAAAATACCTCGCGGCAGATCGAACGCGGGTCGATCGCCATCCCTGACGGAAGTGCAAGTGGATCTCAACCTCAGTCGGTCCAACGGCAATCGGGACAACGTCCGCTAGGCGTGAACACAAGCCGGCGCAGATCGATCGCGTCCGGTCCAACCGGGCGCGCGACCGATCGCAGATGGCGTCGCAGGTCGTAGATCTGGTCGAGCAACAGCAACACGACCGGAAGTGCCGTTTCGTCGACCCCGAGGTCATCGCGCAACTCCAGAATCAGCCGCGCTCTGGCAACGTCGATATCACTGAACAGAAAGGTCTCCCGGTCCACAACCGGCCTGACCCAATCATTGGCGATCCAGCGCTCGAGATCCGGACGGGTCGGGCTTCGCGGTTCATTCACGAGAACATCAATGTTGATCATGGGGTTGCCTCCATCGTCCGGCTCTGGTCAGAGGAATGGTTCGGTGTCCAGCCGCGGAGGAAGTCTTCCAGCGCGGCATCTGTCGTGCCCACCATGAGGCGCAGCGTGGCGGTGAGATCGCCCGCCGGCTGGCCGTCGTGGGCCGGCACGCCACGCCCGCGCAGCCGCAGCTTCGCACCACTGTCGGAGTGGGCCGGGATACGCATCAGGACGGGGCCGAGCGGCGTCGGGACCTCGACCTGCCCGCCGAGCACGGCATCGCGAAAGCTTACCGGAAGATCCAACTGCAGGTTCTGCCCGTCGCGGCGAAAAATCGAGTGCGGTTCAATATGCAATTCGATCAGCAGGTCGCCCGTCGCGCCGCCGTTGCGTCCCGCGCTGCCCTTGCCGCGCAGCCGCAGGTGCAGTCCCTCGTCGGCGCCCGGCGGGATCTTCACATCCACGCTGGCGCCATCCGGCAGTTCCAGTCGGCGTGTCGTACCGTTGACTGCATCCAGAAACGCGATCCTGAGCGCATAGCGCGTATCTTCGCCTGCCATCTTTCGCCTGGGGTCAGGCTCCCCAAACATCGATCCGAATATGTCGTTCAGACTGTCCGCGTTCCAGTTGCCGGAATTGGCTGGACCCCGGCTGTAGCGTCGGCCCATGTCGGTGTCGGCGAAATCGCGGTAGGTCGGCTGTGGCGGCCGTTCCTGGCCGGACATGTCAATTTCGCCGCGATCAAATCGACCGCGCTGTTCAGAATCTGAAAGCAGGTCATTGGCCGCCGTAATGCCCTTGAAGCGCTCTTCGGCCGCCGCATTGCCCGGATTGAGGTCGGGGTGATGCAGCTTGGCAAGCTTTAGATAGGCCCGCCGAATATCCTTGTCGCTGACATCGCGGGAAACGCCGAGCGTCTTGTAGGGATCGTCCATTCGGCGTCTCCCCCGCAGCGGCTGATCGGTCGGGCCTTGCTGGGACCGAGCGCCGACGCAGCCCCACTGTTGTTATGCGGCAAATGCGTTTGCGGGACAGGCTCGGGAACTACGCAAGTAGCTGACCTGGGTGCGAGCATCTTTGACCAATTGCTCGATTGAGTGGAAACCGCCCCTGTCGTCGGCTCAGCGGAGCCGTTGGTTGCGAAGTAATTTACAATCTCGAGTTTAGTAACCATTCAAACGACTCTAAAATGCGAAAAATTACATCTTAAGTTATTAAAAATTTAATTAACATGTAAAAACTGTTCTACATTGTCAGCCACATAAAAATTTTGCCACGTTAGATCCTCAAACTGTTCAAATAGTCCGACATGGTTCGGTGCGAAAATTGAGCAAATGGGGCGGTTGATGGCGGTCTCTCTACCTCAGATGCGTCACGTGATCGCCGTCGTCGAGGCGGGTAGTTTCCGAGCCGCGGGTGAACGACTCGGCGTGCAGCAATCGGCGGTCAGCCGCAGCATTCAAGAATTTGAGGAAAGCATCGGAGCCAAGCTTTTCGATCGGCGCTCAACCGGCGCGAAGCTGACGCAGGTTGGCGAACATATAACGCCCGAAATCGTCGCCATCCTTGACGCTGTCGACGGACTTTCACTGAAGGCGCGATCGTACCTGCCGACGAAGACCGATCGGCTTGTACTGGGATTGGATCTGGCCCTGTCGATCCACCACATCCAGCCCATCTTGACGGCGCTTCGGGAGGAAACTCCTGATCTGCCGGTCGCCCTGACTGAGCGGAACGCCTGCCAAATCGTCGAGGCGGTGCTGGAAGGGTCCGTTCAGCTTGGCCTAATCCGCGCGCGGGAACTGCCAACAGGGATTGCCGTTCGGCGGTTTCTGGTTGGAGATATCTTTGCCGCGATTCCAAGTGATTGGCGCGATGATGGCGACACGATTGATCATCTTCGCCTTGCTAACTATTCGATCAATGTCGCAACTGCAGACATCGCGACGGAAGGCGTCGCACAACTGAGACAGGTTCTGGGTGAAAGTATCAACCTGACATCGCACGACTGCACACCTGGCAGCCTCGTCGGGCTGGTCGCCTCGGGAATGGGGATCGGACTACTCACCAATCCTCCGGCCGAGCCTCCAACGGCGGCGGTCAAGATACTGCGCGTCGAACCAACAATTCCTGTGATCGGCGTTACGGCCCTGTGGTCGGCGGACGCCCCTGGTCCCGACTTTAGCGCGCTTCTGGACGGACTTGGGCGAGCCAGTGCGTCGGGATTGCATCAAACGATACTCGACGACCGTGAGGCATCAGGTTCCGACGAGTTGAGATCGAAGGTCTGATCTCTCTGCTCGGATCTCAACTTCGATTGGGCTGGATCGGTCGGTGGCGACTTGCCCACGATGGCGTCGTCGTGTTGTGCAGGTCTCCGTTCTCGCCGTCGCTTCGCAAATTCACGGTCGCTCGCCATGAACTTCGCTAGCATGTGTGGGATGAGTTTCGCCGGATCGATAGCTTGAGTGCTGCTCACCCTGCCGAGGATCTCAGCATAGGCATTGAGATCGCGATGCGTTGCTGCCGGCATTTCGATCGTCAGTTTGACGGGACGATCGTCCTCGATAGCCTCGAGTTTCAGTTTGGCCATAGATCAGGTCCTCATTGTCGCCGGCTTTGGTCAGCTGCCATAGGGTGCCAGCACCAGATCGCGGGTGACGATGACGCGCACGGGGAACCCCGGGCGAATCGTTAGCGTCGGCTGAACGTTCATTTGCCGCTGCACATATTGCTGGCCGGCCTGATTGGCATTTTGGGACGCGCTCTGACGCAGTGCCTGGACGATGTCACTCTCGTTGGAACTCTGACCGACGTTGGCGCCGACGCCGAGCAGTGTCGAGACCAGCGCCGCTTTTAGGATGTTGCCCCAGTGGTAGTCGACCTGATCTTCAAGGCCGGCGTATCCTTCCGTGTCGGCGCCGGGCTGGCGCTCCAGCACGATGGATTTGCCGTTCGGCAGGATAACGCGGGTCCAGACCAACAGCACTCGGCTCTGACCGAAGGCGACGCCGGAGTCATAAGTGCCGATCAGGCGCGCACCTTGTGGCAACAGCAGGAACTGTCCCGTCGGTGTATCGTAGACGTTCTCAGTGACCTGAGCGGTGATCTGGCCAGGAAGATCCGAACGAATGCCGGTGATCAACGCTGCCGGGATGACAGTGCCGGATTGCACCACATATGGGCTAGGCGGGCTGCTGAGTCGGTCATCGCTCACCGTCCGGCGATCGACGGGCGCGCTCAGGAATGCGGTCTTGCGATCCTGCATGTTTTGCAAGGCGTTGGGATCGAGGGACTGCTGCCCTGTCGCCGGTCCATCGATCGACGACAACCCGGTGGGCTGACCTTGCGATGTCGGAGTGGCCGAGACCGGGACTGGTGTCGTTGTCCGCGCGACATTTGAAACTTGCGTGAACAGGCGGCTGGTTCGCGCCGCCTCTGTCTCCTGCGCCTGACGCTGCTGTGCTGCGTCAGGCGCCGCCGGCACCATATTGGGAACTACGACTGGCTTGCCTTCGTCCTGCGCCCGCAACATCGGCCGGCCGAGATCGCCGGGCAAAGGCGGACCCAGCTTGGGGATGCCGCTGTAATCCTTCGGCAGAGTGGCGAGGCCATCAGCCGTTGTCTTGTTGCCTGTCGTATAGAGCTCTTTTGGCGCCGGCTCACTGCGGCGCGCCTCGATTGCATAGACGAGCGCGCCGAGGACAGCCATCCCGCCGACGCCAGCAAGACCAAACAGAACCTTGCGCGACAAACGGGTGACGGGAAGACGGTCCGGCCTCAGGCGAAGCTGGGCCTCGATTCCCTTGTCATTGGACGCGCCACTCATGATCGCGGCCTCCCATCCGTCCTGACAATGCGGACCTTCTGTTGATGCTCGCCGCCGAGCCGGAGTTCGGCCGCTGCAAACAGCCGGTCGACGATGTAGTAGTTTTGGCGGGCACGATAATTGACGAGTTCGGCGCCGCCTTCCGGGCCGATGACGAACAGCGGGGGCATTTCGCCCTGTCCTATGCCACGCTGGAATTCGATGTAGACTTTTGCGCCATCATCGAACACCTGGCGCGGTGCCCAGGGTGCATTGTCGCCCTCGATCGTGTAGCGAAAGTTCAGCCTGGAGACATCAACGCCGCTTGCGACCGGCATCGCGGCACTAGCCTCGACATTCTGCCGATGCAGCGCAATCAGCTGATCCTGGCTGTAGGTCCAGGAAACCGAGGCCATGTAGGTCTTCTCGGTCGATCGGAGCTCCATCAGATAGGTGCGCCGATCGGTGTTGATGACCAGATTGGTGGTCAGATCGGGCCGCGTCGGTTTGACGAGGATGTGGATGCGTTTGGCTGTGCCCGCGCCGCTCTCGGTGTCGCCGATGATCCATCGTACGGTGTCGCCGGCGGCGACCGGCCCAGAGCCGACAAGGTTCTCGCCTGCCTCAAGCATGATGTCGGTCACCTGACCCGGCGCGGCATAGACCTGATAGAGCGCCCCCGGCGAATAGGGGAACACCTGCACAGCGTTGAGATAGCCATCGCGGGTTGGCTGAACGCGAGCGGCTTCATTCGCCTTGGTCACGCGCTGGGTCGGATCAACAGGTTCCGGGGCAGCTTTTGTCCTGGTGGCCAAGGGTTTCAATTGCCCTGGCAACGGCAGCGGCTTTGGGACCTCGACGATTTTTACGGGGCTCGGCGGGTCCGACTGCAGGACCGTCGGCACCGGTTGGTCGTCATAGGAAATCTCTGGCGGCTTCCATTCGCTCGACGCGCAGCCGGCAAGTGAGATGGTCGAGAGAAGAGCGAGGATGAGGGTGCGAGATGGCATCAGCCGAGCTCCTTCGACCAGTTGAGGGCGTGCACGAAAATGCCGAGGGGGTTCTTCTTCAGCTGGTCGGCATCGGTGGGAGGGGCGAGGTGTAGGGTGAGGATCGCGGTCCAGCGCTCGGTTGAACCGAGCGCGCCGTTCTCAAAATGCTTCTCGGTCCAGGCGACCCTAAAACTGTCCGGGCTGGCGCGAATGACGCTGGAGACCTCGACGGCGATCTGGCTGCGGCCGAGTTTGGCGAAGGGATCGTCAGTGCGAGCGTAGTCATTGAGGGCGACGGCACCGCGGTCGGTGACGAAGTCGTAGGCGCGAAGCCAGTTCTGGCGCAGCAGGACCGGATCGGCCGGCACGCTGCGGACCTCTTCGATGAAGCGGGCGAGGTGCCAGGCGATCTGCGGATCGGAGGCGCGGTAGTCCGATGTAGCGGGTGCGACCGAATGTGCCTCGCCAAGCTTGTCGACCTCGACCACCCAGGGCACAATCGTGCCGCGGGTCGATTGCCAGACGAGGGCCGAGGCCATGCCTGTTGAAAGTGCCAGAGACGCAAAAGCCATCAGGCGCCAGTTGCGCGCCTGGACGCGGGACGAGCCGATCCGCTCGTCCCAGACCTGGGCTGCTTTTTGATAGGGCGTCTCGGGTTCGGGCGTTCGACCGTAGCGGACGGAGGCACGTCGGAAGGGGTTCATGGGCGATCCTTCTCGGCAAGAGAAATCGAGGCGGAGCCACCCGGACGGTCAGCGGCTTTGAGCGCCTGGCTGGTTGTGGCGACATGGCGCTGGAACGAGCCAGGTCCGACCATCCGTTCGGCCCAGGCGGGGGCCGGCTTTGGCGAGGGCGTGTCGGGGGCCCCATCAGGATCGTGCGGCGATGAACCACCGGCTCCAGAGCCACCGCCCGGGGCGCCAGTTGATCCACCGAACAGGTTGCGACCATCGCCGACGACAAACCCACCGACGGCCGCCGTGCCAGAGATCGCTGCGGCACCAAGCCCGCCGACGACGGTAGCGGTGCCGACCGCACTGCCGACGCCGAGCTGCGGCGCGCCTGAGACCAGACCTGTTGCGATGCCGGGCCCAAAGATCCCGAGGCCGAGAAGCGCAAGTGCGGCGAGGACGAGCGACAGAGCGTCATCGAGGTTTGGCTGATCGGCACCGGTCGCCGAGGTGAACTGGGAGAACAGCGTCGTGCCGATACCGGTGATGACGGCGAGCACAAGTATCTTGACGCCCGACGCGACGACGTTGCCCAACACCTTTTCGGCAAGGAACGCCGTCTTGGAGAAGAGTGCGAAGGGCACCAGCACAAAGCCGACGAGCACGGTGAGCTTGAACTCGATCAGCGTGATGAAGAGTTGAACGGCGAGGATGAAGAAGGCGATGAGCACGATCAGCCAGGCGATCAGCAACACGAAGATCTGGACGAAGTTCTGAAAGAACGAGACATAGCCCATCAGTTCGCCGGCGGCGGTCAGGATTGGGCGGCCGGCATCGAGGCCGACTTGTGCCAGTTTGCCCGGCCGCAAGAAATCCGAGACGGAGAGGCCGGAGCCTGCGGCCTTCAGCCCCAACCCGGAAAAGCTCTCGAAAACGATCCGGGCAAGATCGTTGAAATTCCCCAGAATCCAGGCAAAGAACCCGACATAAAGCGTCTTGCGGATCAGGCGCGCCAGGACATCGCCTTCGTTGCCGAGCACCCAGAAGAGGCCGGCAAGGGTGATGTCGATGGCGATCAGGGTCGAGGCGAGCCAATTGACATCGCCCTGGATGAGACCAAAACCGCTGTCGATGTAGCGGGTGAAAGTATCGAGGAAGCGATCAATGACACCAGTTCCATTCATGGCGCCACCCCGGGTACAGTCGGCACTTCGGGCTTGGTGGGCGCCAAAAACCGGTGACGGTGTTCCATCCAGAGAGAGCGGCAGGCGTCGTCGGTCGCCGCAGTGAGGCCGAGATCATTGCAGCGCTTCAGCGCCGCCGATGCCGATGGTACTGTCCATGTATCCCGTCCAACAAAACCGCCCGCTTCGTCCCGGCTATTCCGCGCGACGGCCTGGATCGCGGCGACTGCCGCGATCCCGAGGGCTGCAACTGCTAAGCCGCGAACGAAGATCGGCAAATCCATGATGGTTCGGCCCCTTAGTGGAACATCTGGACGGTGGTCGATGTCGAGGCCGTGCCCGGTGTCAGGAACCGCTGGAACTGCACACGCGCCTGATCCTGATTGGCCGTGGTCCGTGCTGCCTCGATTGCCTGCGCACGCGATTGGGCGGCAACGACGGCTGTCAGATCGGCCAATTGTTGGGTCTGCAGGGCAACAAGCTGATTGCCAGCCTGGGTCGCCTGCAGGCCTCCCACCGCCGATTGGCTCGAGGTCACAAGCGAGGAGATCGAACTCCTCGTCGCATCGAGGTTCTGAACGACACCAGCCTGAATCTTGAGGGAATCCTCAAAGCTCGAAACTGAATTCTGCCAGCGGCTTCGGGCGGCCTGAACGAGGGCCTGATCGGACGACGACAGGCTAGCGCCCGAGTAGAGCTGGCCATATTGGCTCTCGACCGAGTTGACTGAGAAGGTGATGCCCTGAGCCTGAGTGATCAGACTTTGGGTGCGGGTCAGCGACTGATTGATCGACTGCAAGCTTGAGTCCGGCAGGCTTTGCAAGTTGCGCGCCTCGTTCATCAGCATCTGGGCTTCGTTCTGCAGCGAGGCCACCTGGTTCTGGATCTGCTCGAGCGCGCGGGCGGCTTCCAGCAGGTTCTGGCTATAGTTCCAGGGGTCGAAGACGATGCCTGCGACGGTCGGAGCGATCGGCAGTGCGATAAGCAGGCTACCGGCCAGAAGGGCGCGACGGAGCGAACGGGCGATCATGATGAGACCTCCTGCGAGAGTGAATTGAGGGATGGATCGATGACTTGCTCGATGGCCTTCTCCGCCAACGCCATGCGCGGCAATAGGTCGGCGGCCCATCGGAGCCCGCGATGCCGGAGCCAACGGGTGGCGAAGCTGTCGGGCGCGGACGAACCTGTGCTGCCGGCCTCAGCTCGGATATCAGCGACAAGGACGGCGATGGCGGTCTGGTCGGTCTTCGATGACGCGGCACAGAAGGCGAGTGCTACATCGCCGAGCCCGAGTTCGAACAGGCGGTTGCCGCGACGGGACTGGCAGTAATAGTCACGCTTCGGTGTCGCTCGAGCGATGATCTCGATCTGGCGATCGTTCAGCCCGAACCGGCGATAGGTCGCCAGGATCTGCGGTTCAATCGCCCGCTCATTCGGGAGAAAAATCCGTGTCGGGCAGCTTTCGATGATGGCGGAAGCGATCGGGCTCGTCTCGATATCGGCAAGTGACTGGGTGGCGAAGACGACGGAGGCATTCTTCTTGCGCAGCGTCTTCAGCCATTCGCGCAACTGCCCGGCGAAGCCGCCGTCATCAAGCGCAAGCCAACCTTCGTCGATCATCAGCAGCGTTGGCCGGCCGTCGAGCCGGGCTTCGATGCGATGAAAGAGATAGTCGAGCACGGCCGGCGCGGCTCCGGTGCCGATCAGCCCCTCAGTCTCAAAAGCCTGGACCTCAGCATCGCCAAGCCGCTCGATCTCGGCATCGAGCAGCCGGCCATGCGAGCCGCCGAGGCAATAGGGACGCAGCGCCTGCTTCAAGGCGGTCGACTGGAGAAGGACGGCGAGGCCTGTGAGCGTCCGCTCGGCAACAGGTGCCGTGCCGAGGGAATTCAGCGCCGTCCAGATATGCTCCTTGGCAGTCGGGTCGATGGTGACGCCCTCGCGTGCCAGAATGCTTGCCACCCAATCCGCCGCCCATCCCCGCTCGGCTGGCTCATGGATACTCGCCAGCGGCTGCAAGGCTATAGGTTCTGCGGCGTCATCTAAGAGCGCGCCGCCGAGATCATGCCAGTCGCCTCCCATGGCGAGGCTGGCGGCGCGGATCGATCCGCCGAAGTCGAATGCGAAGATCTGCGAGTTCTCGTAGCGGCGAAACTGCAGGGCGAGGAGGGCGAGGAGAACCGACTTGCCGGCACCGGTCGGGCCGACGATCAACGTGTGTCCGACGTCGCCGACATGAATCGAGAACCGGAATGGGGTCGCCCCTTCCGTCTTTGCAAAGAATAGCGGTGGCGCGGCAAAATGCTCGTCGCGTTCTGGCCCAGCCCAGACCGCCGACAGCGGCATCATGTGCGCAAGATTGAGCGTCGAGATCGGGGGCTGACGGACATTGGCATAGGTGTGCCCGGGCAAGGATCCGAGCCAGGCTTCAACCGCGTTGACGGTCTCAATCATGCAGGTGAAGTCGCGGGATTGGATCAGCTTCTCGACGAGACGCAGCTTCTCGTCGGCTCGTGCGGGATCTTCGTCCGATACCGTGATCGTCGCCGTCACATAGGCCTGACCGATGGCATCCGACCCGAGTTCCTGCAGCGCTGCGTCGGCGTCGGCCGCCTTGTTGGCGGCGTCAGTATCGAGGAGTGTCGAGGCCTCGTTGGTCATCACCTCCTTCAGGATGGCGGCGACCGACTTCCGCTTGGCGAACCATTGCCGGCGGATGCGGGTGAGGAGGCGCACCGCGTCGGACTTGTCGAGGAGGATGGCGCGGGTCGACCAGCGATAGGGAAACGCCAGACGGTTCAGCTCGTCGAGGATCCCTGGGAAAGTCACTGTGGGGAACCCCGTGATGGTCAGGGTGCGCAGGTGATGCCGACCCAGACGGGGCTCAAGCCCGCCGGTAAAACTCTCGTCGACAAGGATGGCATCGAGATAGACGGGGATTTCGGGCACGCGGACCCGATGTCGCTTGGTCGAGATGCAGGAATGCAGGTAGGTCAGCGTCTCTGCGTCATTGAGCCAATCGACTTCCGGAACAAATCCCTCGATCAGTTGCAGGATCCGGTCGGAGCGATCGACAAAACTGTCGAGCCAGTCGCGGGCGTCGATGCCGGCACCAGACCGCCCCTCGTAGAGCCAGTTCTCGGTGCGCGAGGCGTCCTCGGCTGGTGGCAGCCATAGGAGCGTCAGGAAATACGTACTTTCAAAATGAGCGCCTTCCTCGACGAATTGCGCCTTGCGTTCGGCCTCGACCAACGCCGAGACGGGATCCGGGAACCGGTTGTCGGGATAGTGGTTTGCGGGATTGCGCTGTGCCTCGACAAAGATCGCCCAGCCCGAGCCGAGGCGCCGAAGCGCATTGTTGAGCCGGGCCGTCGTGCCGATCAGCTCTGAAGGTGTTGCCGAATCGAGATCCGGTCCCCGGAACCGGGCCGTCCGCTGGAATGAGCCATCCTTGTTGAGAACAACACCGCGTGCGACTAAAGCCGCCCACGGCAAGTAGTCGGCAAGGCCTTGCGACTGGCGGCGATATTCGGCGAGACTGAACATGGGTTCTGCTCCTCAAGCCTGCAAATGCGCGGGATAGCGCAGGTGGCGTCGGACGACGTCGACGAATTGCCCATCGCGCTTGGCGGCCCAGACCGCCGCCATGTGACCGATCAGCCAGATGATCAGTCCTGGGATCCAGAGCCGGAGGCCGAGCCCGATTGCTGCGGCGAGCGTGCCGTTGGCGATCGCCACCGTTCTCGGCGCGCCGCCAAGCAGGATGATCTCGGTCAGTGACCGGTGGACGGGTGCGAAGAATCCGGTAAGCGCGTCGCGGCTGTTGGTCTCGCTCATCCGACCACCGCTCCGCCGCCGAACGAGAAGAAGGTGAGGAAGAACGAGGAGGCGGCGAAGGCGATCGACAGGCCGAAGACGATCTGGATCAGCCGGCGAAACCCGCCCGACGTGTCGCCGAACGCGAGCGTCAGTCCCGTGACGACAATGACGATCACCGCCATGATTTTTGCGACGGGACCTTCGACGGAATCGAGGATCTTTTGCAGCGGCGCCTCCCATGGCATCGACGATCCCGCTGCAAAGGCCGGGGTCGTGATCAAGATGACGGAGGCGGACAGGGTGAGAGCGGACACGGCGGACCGAAGCCGCGTGAAATGATGGATCATGTGTGATCTCCAGAGGTTTGAAGCGCGAGATTGGTTTGACGGTCGGGGAACCCGCGCGTGCCATCCACGGAGAACGCGGGAACAAGCCGGTAGTCACCGTTGGTCCCAAGTCCTTCGACGAAGGCGAGTTCAGACAATCGCCGCGCGGATCCCCGGCCGGAAAGGACCGCGATGACGTCGACGGTCTCGGCAATGAGAGCTCGCGGGACCGTGACGACGACTTCCTGGATCAACTGTTCAAGCCGTCGCAACGCGCCGATCGCGGTGCCGGCGTGAATGGTACCGACGCCACCGGGATGGCCGGTACCCCAGGCTTTCAGGAGGTCAAGTGCTTCCAAGCCACGGACTTCGCCGACACAGATCCGGTCGGGCCGGAGCCGCAGTGACGAGCGAACCAGATCGGCGATCGTGGCGACGCGATCCTTGGTCCGGAGAGCCACCAGGTTGGGGGCCTTGCATTGCAGTTCGCGGGTATCCTCGATCAGGATGACGCGGTCCGATCCACCTGCGACTTCCGCCAACAGCGCATTGACCAGCGTCGTCTTGCCGGTGGAGGTGCCGCCGGCGACCAGAATGTTCTGTCGGGTTGCGACCGCCTTGCGCAGAGCCTCGGCTTCTTCCGCTCGCAAAATGCCTGACTCGACATAGTCGGCGAGCGTGAAGACGGCGACCGCTGGCTTGCGGATAGCAAACGCAGGTGAGGCAACGACCGGCGGCAACAGACCTTCGAACCGTTCACCCGTTTCAGGAAGTTCGGCCGAGACACGCGGCGACGCGGCATGCACTTCCGCCCCGACATGATGGGCAACCAGCCGAATGATCCGCTCGCCATCTGCTGCTGATAGCCGAGCGCCCGTGTCGGCCTGGCCGTCGCGGAGCCGATCGACCCACAGCCAACCATCGGGATTGAGCATGACTTCGACGACGGTCACATCGTCGAGCAACTGGGCGATCACGGGTCCAAGCGCGGTCCGCAGCATTCGCGCGCCCCGTGCCGTCCGTTCGATCGTTGTTGCTGCCTGATCGTTTGCCACTGGCCACCCCGGATGAGCTGGGCGATCGCGAGCAACGCGATCCTCACCGGGGATGAGTAGAAAAGGCAGTGAATATGTCTTTGCAACAAGGCATTATCAGTCGTAGCGTTGTAGCGTGCGACGACAGGGAGACGGCAGTCTAGCCATCGCTGTGCAGTTCATCTCGCAATGACTTGCCCTTGGCCATCCTCCGGCCGAGCGCCTCGATGAACCCATCGTATCGCTCCTTGCCTTTCGCTTGCGCGGCTGCCTGAGCCTCGGCCGGAAGCGGCGGTGTGACCGTCAGCCAGAACCGCACAAACAGGGCGAGCGTCTCGTTGGAGACCTCGATGTCGCGCTCGAGCCGCTCCAGTTGGCGCGACAGGCGATCGAGGCGCCGTGAGATCGCCGCCTCACGGGTCTCAGCGTCGTCAGGCGACAGGAACGAGGCGATGGCTGCCTCAGCGACCAGGGATTTGGGCTTTGTTCTGGATTTGGCGAGCGTCTCCAGCGACTTCATGACATCGACGTCGAGATAGACTGACAGGCGGCGTTTGCGGCTCATTGTCAGAGGTCCATGCCATCGTTGGGATCGAGCGATACCTGACGGGCAAGACCCGCGACCCGGTTCAGGGCCTTCGCCTGGACGGCATCTTCGTCAGGCTCATCGAGCAATGAGCTGAACTCGTCCGCGGCCGGCAGCGGACTTGGATCAATCGCCTCGTGTTCGGGCAACTCCGGCTCCCGACGAATGCCGCTGTTGGCCGGGTCGTCGGCTTCGGGCGCGGAGGTTGGTGAACCATCCAGAACGGCGCCGACAGCAGATGGCAGATCTCCGCTCCAGTCGGTTGGTCTCGTCAGCGTGCTCGGTTGCCCGAGTTCCGCCGGCTTCAGGATCCGTTCCTGCAGTCGGGGATCCTCGAAGTAGCGCGCCTTTTTCGCTCGGAGCGGCGGCGTTCCCGCAACCATGACGATCTCATCGCTCGGCGGCAATTGCATGATTTCACCAGGGGTCAGAAGTGGCCGCGCCGTCTCCTGCCGACTGACCATGAGATGCCCGAGCCAAGGGGCGAGCCGATGGCCAGCATAGTTGCGGCTGTCACGCAACTCAGTCGCCGTGCCCAAAGCATCTGATACCCGTTTGGCGGTCCGCTCGTCATTGGTAGCGAAGGCGACGCGGACATGGCAATTGTCGAGAATGGCGTTGTTTGGCCCATAGGCCTTCTCGATCTGGTTGAGCGACTGGGCAATCAGGAAGCTCTTGAGACCATAGCCGGCCATGAAGGCCAGCGCAGACTCGAAGAAGTCGAGACGGCCGAGCGCGGGAAACTCATCGAGCATGAGCAGAAGCCGATGCCGGCGCGATTCAGGTGACAGTTCCTCGGTCAGGCGCCGACCGATCTGATTGAGGATCAGTCGGATCAACGGCTTGGTCCTGGCAATATCTGACGGCGGCACGACGAGATAGAGCGAGGCTGGTCGCTCGGCTTCGACGAGATCGGCGATCCGCCAATGGCAGTCTCGGGTGACGGCAGCGACGATCGGATCGCGGTAGAGCCCGAGGAACGACATGGCGGTCGAAAGCACGCCCGATCGCTCATTGTCGGACTTGTTGAGGAGCTCGCGCGCGGCGGAAGCCACGACCGGGTGTGGCCGGTCGCCCAGATGGAGGCAGGACATCATGGTGGCGAGCGTCGCCTCGATCGGACGACGCGGATCGGACAGGAAGTTGGCAACGCCGGCCAAGGTCTTGTCCGCCTCGGCATAGAGCACGTGCAGGATCGCGCCGACCAGCAGCGAGTGGCTGGTCTTTTCCAAATGGTTGCGCTTCTCGAGTGCGCCTTCCGGGTCGACAAGGATATCGGCGATATTCTGGACGTCCCGCACCTCCCAGTCGCCGCGGCGGACTTCGAGGAGGGGATTGTAGGCGGCAGAGTTCGCATTGGTCGGATCGAACAACAGGGTCCGGCCGAAGCGCTGCCGCCATCCCGACGTCAGAGACCAGTTCTCGCCCTTGATGTCGTGGACGAGGACTGAACCAGCCCAGGTCAGCAACGTTGGCACAACCAAGCCGACGCCTTTGCCCGAACGCGTCGGGGCAAAACAGAGCACATGCTCTGGCCCATCGTGGCGGAGATAGTCGCCTGCGAGCCGACCGAGGACGACACCATCGTCGCGCAACAGGCCGGCTGCGCGGATCTCGTCCGGGGTCGCCCACCGTGCCGAGCCGTAGGTGGCGACCGATTTCGCCTCCCGTGCCCGCCAAACCGACATGCCGATCGCAATGGCGATGGAGGCAAATCCGCCGGATGAGGCGATGAAGGCGCCTTCGGCGAAGACCTCTGGTGCATAGGCGTCGAACCAGTACCACCAGAGAAAAAACGCCGGTGGCTGGTAGATCGACAGCCCCAAGGCTTGAGCGATGGGTTTGCCAAGTTCCGGCTGAAACCCGAGCCGCCAGGCGACCCACTCCGTTGCGCCCCAGGTGGTGGCAAGCACGACCAACGAGACGACGAGGATCTGACCCCAGAGGATTTTGGTGGCGGACAAAGGACTTGCTCCGATGGCGTTTGGAGCCAAAGGTCCGATGTCTTCCGCCGCGTGCAAGAGCTGTCGGGAGGCGATCGCGCGTTCGGCGGCCTCTTCGCGCAATGACCGTGTAGTGATAGTGCGGCGAATATCGAGGGCCGTATCATTCGACCGAAATCAGGGCATCCCGCGGTACCAAACTTGGCACCCGTCTGGCGACAGCATCATTT
Source organism: uncultured Hyphomicrobiales bacterium (assembly GCA_903930435.1). Taxonomy (GTDB): domain Bacteria; phylum Pseudomonadota; class Alphaproteobacteria; order Rhizobiales; family Ancalomicrobiaceae; genus CAIYYN01. The sequence goes on from CAIYYN010000065.1 coordinate 108,330, forward strand.
TGCGGTCTTGCCCGATGTCGCCAAAATCCATATGTTACGGAACATATGGATTGGAGATCACCGATGTCCACTGTTGTCACGGCTACCGACGTGCAGAAAAATTTCGGCACCTACCATGATCTTGCGCTGGCCGAGCCCGTCAAGGTGACGAAATATGGCCGCGAGACGGTCTACATCGTCTCGGCCAAGACATTCCATGAGCTGAAGCAGTCGCAGCGGGAAGCTGTCGCCTCGGCTGACTTGAGCGACGCGGAACTGGCGCTGATCGAGGCGGCGGACATTCCCGAAGAGCACCGCTACAGCCTCGATCCGTCGGATAAAACATGAGCCTGCCCAATCCGGCACCGGGTCTGGTCATCTGCTATTCGTATCTTTGGCATGAGCAGCATCAGGCCGGAGCGGAAGAGGGACGCAAGGCCCGTCCCTGCGCCATCGTGGTCGCGACAACCGACGACGATGGCGACACCAAAGTCTACGTCGCGCCAATCACGCATTCCCGCCCCGACGATGAGCACGCCGTCGAGCTGCCATCGGGCGCCAAACGGCGACTTGGGCTCGACGACCAGCCCTCCTGGATCGTGACGCGCGAACTCAACAGGTTCATCTGGCCGGGGTACGACTTGCGCCCTATTGCCCGTGACAAGCCGGATGTCTTCGCCTGGGGCTTTCTACCTGTCGAGACTTTCGCAGCAGTCAAACGGGGGATTGCGTTGCATCAACGTGCGAAGCACCTGAAGCTGACGTCGCGGGACTGAACCGATGGACTGTTTCGGCCAGTTTGGTCACCAGTTCCTTGGTCAGAGGCCGAGACCGCGTTTGCGTCCCATCGACCAATCGACGCCGCCGTCATGTCGCAAAGTGCCGGCCACGTGACGCCCGAGATGCTTTTCCAGTGCCGGGGTCCAGGGCACCAATTGAAACCCCATGCCGTCATCGATCATGGCGAAGCGCCCCGAGGCGAGCGTCAGACGCTGCCGATATGAGCCGGCGACGTAGACGCCTGATACCGAGGGCTTCTCGGAAAGTCCTGTTTGCCTCGATAAATCGGCAGCGGCTGCGCCCAACTCGCGCTGCCGCAAGGTGTCGATGAGATCCCGCTGTAGCACTAGACGCTGACCCTGGCGGCGCGCCAGTCCTTCCCCCACCAAATGACTGCCACGACGCTCCATCGCCGCCCGGACCTCAGCACCGAAGCCGGTGTCTTCGTGTCCAGAACTGTCTTGCGTGACCAATCGGCGATCAAGCCAGGTTGCACCTGTCGCGCCGATCTGTTGGTCGAGCGAGAGATCAGATCGCGTCGCGAGCGCTGCCCGCTGACGCCCCCCCGCATCCTCGAAGCGCCGGAGTTCGACAATCGAGCCGGGCGCGCTGTCGCCGCTGGCGCCGAGGTCAGCCAGCCGTATGTGATGGGTTCGCCCGTCGATACCATCGACGATTGCGAAGGCCGTGCCTGTGAGTTCGTCGTCGAGACCACGGGCGACCAGACGGCCGATGATCGGTCCCGTGCCGGTCTCGCCGGTGAGATCGAACTGCTCGACGCCGCGCTCCAGCCCCTGATCGGTCAAACCGCGATGCATGCGTTTGATGATGTCATCGCGGATGCCAAGGTCCCGCAAGGTGGTCTCGGCCTTGTCGGAGAGCTGCCAACGACCGGGTGCCGTCTCCGTTACGAGACCAAGCCGCTCAAGTTTCTGCAGCCGTCCGATCTTTTGCAGGCGATAGGGATCGGCGGCGCTCGCGCCATCCGGACGGATATCGATGACACCATCGTGCTGGGCAGCTTCGCGGGTCAGGGCCTGATCGAGCCTGGTCCAGCGATCGGCTTCCACCTCACGCGCGATCGCTTGCGCCACGTCCCGGTCGCTCCGGGGGCCGAGCTCCAGCGTCACCAGATTTTCCGCACGGGCACGAAACCCCTCGCGGATGTAGTCGCGCGAGATGACGAGATCGGAGCCATCGTCAGTGACGCCGCGGACGAGCACATGGATGTGGGGGTGTTCGGTATTCCAATGATCGACCGCAACCCAGTCAAGCCGTGTGCCGAGATCCCGTTCCGCAGACTGCATCAGGTCGCGGGTGAAGGCTTTGAGGTCGGCGAGATCGCCAGCGTCTTCCGGGGCGACGATGAACCGAAAGTGATGTCGGTCGTCCGTACAACGCTCAGCGAAGCCGGCACCATCGGCCTCCTTAACACGTGCATCGAAAAGCTGTCCGCGTTCGCCGTCCCGTGTGACGCCGTCCCGGCCGAGATAGGCGAGATGGGTTTTCAGCGAGCCACGTGTTCCGGATTGGCGGACGACCCTGGCTTTGACGGTGACACGTCGAGCGCGCGTAGTCAGTTGACGAGACGCGGACAAGCTCGCCGATCGTCCACGTCCAAAGGAGCTGTACGTTGAGGAACGGCCGCGAGAACCATGCCTGCCACCGGCCCGCTCGACGGCCGACATGACCTGGTTGACGAAGGGCTTCAGCTTCTGGCCGCCGCCAGATTTGGCCCGCCCTGGCCGGACGCGGAAATCATCATCGCGGTTCATTGGCTGTCCTCCTGAGAGGTGCGAAATCCGGCGAAAACTTTGGGTTTTGGGCCGCGGCAGAGGCTGCGGGTTGATGATCGACCTCACGTCGGTCATCTGATTTCATTGCCAAAATCCTCCCGACCGACCGTCCGCACCTCGCGGCTTTTATCTTGCCGTCCTCCTCCTCGACCTTCTCCTCCGCAGTTCACACTCTGGAACGCGCTGGTGTGTGAAGTAGACTTGGGAGCGTCGAGATGAGGTTCAGCGCCCGGACAGAGGGACGAACAGCTGCCCGCCCGAAGGTTTTGCTGCCGGTGGATGTGCATCCGATGTATCCACAGGACCACCGGCTATTGGATGATAGGGGGCGGTTTCTGGACCAATCGGACTAGGCATTGGCGCCGGTGACCTCGAAGGAAAAATTCCGCTCGCCCAGCCAATGGGTCGATCATCGTGCGACAGATCTTCCGCCGTCGAACCCACCGTCGGGCGATCGTTCGACGGACGCTCAGGCGAGGTTCGTTGAACATCAACTTCGGCTCTGGGACCGTGCTCATCCTGCGAGCCGTCTGAGGGTTTTGCGTCCTCCGGCATGTCGAAGTTCGGCACATCACCTTTCGCTAACGACAGCATCACCGCTTCCGCAAACCGGATGTCGGGCCGGATCTTTGTCCCCCGAAACCGGGCAATCGCGCATCCGATCGCATCGCTTTGAACCGCCGGATCGCTCGCACACTCCCTGGACAGTCTGGCGATTTCAGAGGTCGCCGACGAGAGATTGGCACAGGGCTCCAGGATGTTTGCGTTGACGGCTCCAGCTCTCACAGTGACGCCTGAAAGACCGATGCGAAGCGCTTGGTCCGGCGGCGTACGACGTGCATCCGCGAGCGCTGCAATGCTCGATGAAAAGACACGCGGTAGTGGTTCATTGAGGTGTCCGATGGTCCAGGGCGATCCCCGGCTATTGTGCCAGACCAGAGCCTGCACGAGCTTCGGATCAAGACTGAGGGAACAGGCCGTGACGAGGGTGGCGAGATCCATGACCGTCACTCCCCCCGATCGTCGAAGGTCCAGATCGGAGCCGCCTTTGCGATCACGGCGGATGTGGACAGCAGGCCAAAATACCGTCCATCGAATGAGTTCAGGGACTGCCAGTTCATCAGGAAGATGGTACCCGGACCGACAGTCTGGCAGCCGCTCCAAACCGGCAGCGGCCGGCCTTTGCTGTCCGAGGTGAGCGTTTTCCCGATCGAGACGTGATCAACGGTGATCTCTGTGTCCGATCGACAGACAACCTGACCCGGAAGCGCGGCGACGCGTTTCAGAAGCGGAATGCCGACCGGCAGGATCTCGCGTGTCGCCATGAAGTCGACGATGCTACTCGGCGCGCGAACGACGACCAGATCGCCGATGTCCAACGTGTCGACGGCGCTGGTGACGTAGAGGCCGACAGGCACGCTGTCGGATGCATTCCAGATCAGCCAGGGCGTCGGCGAAATCGTGACTGTGGCCGCGATGGCACCGACCCCGCCGAGCATTGTCAGCACGATTGAGGAGGCGGTCATGACGATGCCCCTGATTTGGGCATAGCAATGCCGGAGCGGGTTCCGTCATGCTGGACGCCGTTGGCCAGCGCGGATCCGCTGTCAATCTGGCGTCGCAGAAGCCACGCGTGCTGTTGGTCCCGGGCATAGGGTCTCGGCTCCTGGCCGCCCGAGATCCGATTGTGCACCTGGCGCCAGTGGTCGGGCGCGATCTCGGCCGGATCGAAGCCGAGCGCCTCGACGGCGTCGATCGCCGCGAACACCTTTTGCACTTTAGCCCAGGTGACGATCCGCAGCAGGATCTCGCCGCCGGGCGTAACGCCGGGCACGGTCGAGAATGGCTCATGTGGTGCCAGAGCGCGTAAAATATCGATGCGGGATGCGATGGTGCCATATTCGTTCGCAGCCCAGCGGACGTAGGCGAAGACGTCGCCGGCTGCAAAACTTACCACCTTGCGCTTGCTATCGATGACGCGCATTGCCCTGATCCGGCCGAAGCGGATCCAGCGTTCGGCTTTACCCTTGTCGAAATACAGTTCGACGTCCGTATGATCGGTCATTGGATCCTCCTGCGGTATCAGATGTCGGAATCGGGGAATGCATCGGCGAGCAATGCGCGCAACATGTCGGCGACGGTCTGGCCGCGCCGGAACGCGGCGATTTTGATGCGGCCCCGGAGTTCGGGCGTGATGTCGATCGTCAGCCGTGCCGTGAACAGTTCGGCCTTGGTCGGCGGCACGCTGACTTGACCGACCTCGGGCTCGCGGACCCAGGCCTCTGGCGTTGGGCCTGTCTCCGTCCCGGGACGCTTGGCAAAGCCGGCTGGCGGCCGGCGAGTGGATCCAGGCCCACTCATTCCGCAAGCCCGCTGATGGCCTTCGCCAGTGCCGCGATGTCACGACTGGCGAGGCTGTCGTCGTCCAGTTCAAACGCCAGACGACCGGAACTCACGGCTTCCGCGAAGGCCACCCGCTGACCGATCAGTGTCGGCAGAACTGGCGGTTGGTGGTCGGCCAGGAGTTCGGCAGTCTCTCGCGAGATGTTGGTGCGAGCGCCGCATCGGTTCAGCACGAAGCGGGCTATGAGCTGTGGCCGGAAGACCCTGGCCTCCCCGATCAGCCGCAGGATCTCGGCCGAGGCCCAACCATCGAAAGCCGAGGGCTGGACCGGGATCAACACGAGATCAGCGGCGATGAGCGCCGATCGCATCAGGCCGGCCACACGCGGCGGTCCGTCGATGACGACATGATCGACGCTTGCCGCGATCTCTGGCGCTTCCCTGTGCAGCGTGTCGCGAGCGAGACCAACGACACCGAAGAGCCTTGGGAGGCCTTCACGGGCACGCTGCTCCGACCAATCGAGCGCCGAGCCTTGTGGGTCGGCATCGATCAGCGACACGGTCTCTCCCCGCCGAGCCCATTCGCCGGCGATGTGGAGCCCTAGCGTTGTCTTGCCGACGCCGCCCTTCTGATTGAGGAGTGCGACGATCATGGCGCCTCCTCCCTCGTTCTGACTTGACCCCGCTTGCCGGCCGAGGAAGGCCGCCTGGGAGGGTCAATTTGAGGGGCTGAACTTGCCTGTGGCGGGGAGTTTTCCACAGGGGCGCGCGTCTCTAAAAACAGGTTAGATTCACTATTAGATAAGTTAGGAGCGCGAATTAGTGTTTCAGGGTAAAAGCTTATGACCGATAAGCGTTCCTGAAAGCACGGCTCCGGCGTTCCTGAAAGCACGCCAGTTGCCGTTCCTGATGGCACGAGATGATTCACAGCTTATCCCCAGCGCTTGGACGCCCCGAGCTTGAGCCATCGGCGGCACGGATTGCCCTCACCTTGCTCGGTTTGAAGGTGAGAAGGACGCGCGCGTTGGCGTCGCCGATAAACCCGAGTTCGTAGCCGGGTAGAGACTGGTCCCGGACGATCGCGCGCAGTTCAAAGCCGAAGCGTCGGAACGGGGAGAGGCTGCCGGATTTGGCGTAGAGATGCTCGATGTCAAAGCTCCAGCCGCCGGGCTGATGCCCGCCGTGGCGGCGGATCAGGCGGTAGAGCCATCGCTCCAGCCCACCGGTCAGGTCGAAATAGGCTTCGTCGATGGTCAGGACGAATGTGTTGTCCAGGACGCCGGCATAGAACCAGTCTGGCAGGATCAATTCGATCCCGAGCGGCCTCCCTCTGGCGTCGGCCCGCTCTTTCCATTCGTTGATCCAGGAGAAGCGGTGCATGCGCCGCTCGGAGACCTGACGGATCGACGTCGCGATCGTGGTCGATTGGAGCCGATCGAGGGCGGCCTTGAGGCGGAGATAGTCGCGAACCGAGGTACCCCGCCCGACGAAGGTCAGGATCTCATGTGGCGTCGCTGTCATCAGGCGCGATGTCGAGAGACCCTGATTGCGGGCGTCGACGATCTGGGAGGCGGCCCAGATCAGCACATCGGCGTCCCAGATCGTTGCCATGCCGTGGTCGAGTGTCGCCTCGACGCGGATGGTCACATCGCCCTGTCTAAAATCGATCGGTTCCACCCGCCGGGACTTGGCGAGCGAGAAGAATGGATAGGACATGAGATCACGCGCATCGCGCGGCGCCATGTCGCCCGGTCGGGCCCTGAAAAGATCCAGTTGCCTGTCTTGCGGCCGGGATGCGCTCTGCTGTGTCATGATCGGCCGTCACCGCGCGCCACGGCGGGAACCGTGATCGGCCTGCCGCCCGTTGCCATAGGCTGGCGAAATCGCCGCGTGGCGCTTGGCCGGCAGAACGTCGCCATTGCCGGGATCCGATTTCGAGGCCTTCATGCCGCGATCGGCTCAGGCTTGCAGATCGGTCAGTGCATAGACCACACGGCCGCCGAGCTTCGAATAGCGCGGTCCTGTGCCATAGGTGCGGTGTTTTTCAAGCGTCCGGCCGGAAAGACCCAGAAAGCGGGCGGCCTCGGGGGTGCGCAGGAAGCGCGGCGGAAATCCTGCCATGGGATCGGCCATCAGATATCTCCTCACCGTCAATGTCCCCGATCGGATTGATCGGCGGATCGAGGGCAAGTGTGGCGGAGCGCGGCCGTCAGGGGGGATGGTGAAAACGGGGGTGCTGTTTTCGCCACCCCTTGGCCTGAATATCTTCCGCAAATCACTGAAATCGCAGAAGATCCAGATAGCCGCCGTGCATTATCTGCACGCCCGTCCGAACAAGCCGGATCGTCGTATCGCGCAAGGAGGACGTCTTCCACGGATGGTCTGCGATCCGGCCTAAGCCAAAGAGCGCAATCGCGATTTGGCGATAATCTGCACCATGTAGGTGGCCGTCGAGTGCCTGGAGTGATTGCAAAAGCCGGGTGTGCTTTTGCTCAGGGAGCGGCCTGAAATCGGGTCCGGCTGGACGACCCGAAAGAGTTCGCCAAAGACGTGTTGCGGCATGAGCGCGGACCTCAAACGCGTCGTCGAAAGGGAGCAGAGGTGCATAAGCGGCGTTTCGATCTGGCGCGTCCCGGAACCAGGCCCGATGCTCAACGCCGTCGTGGCGCATCATCAGATGCCAGCGGTCGATCGCGCCGCGTACAACAAAATCAGGAAAATCGCAGAGTCGGATTTGCGGCTTTCGGGTGCCATCATCGTGGCTGACGGCAAGCGGTACAATGGTTCCAAGCACGTCTGGCGACCAGAAGACAGACTGCTGCCAGGCGCCGAGCCTCGGATCTGCAGCAAAACGCCAGGCCCCAGCGGGGATCTACCGCGACCTCCGGCGCGGCGGAGGCGGACGTCTTGAGGGATTTTCGCGCTCTGCGCCGAATGCGATCAAAGAACTGGCAGTAGCCCGGGTTGCGTCGCAAGAATTCCCAGGCAAGGCCGATGCGATCGAGCGATCTCAGCGGTTCGTAACTGTCTGATGATTGCCAGTCCGGATCCGCCATGACCCTCTTGTCTCCATATCATTGCTGATTTGGACGTCGGGTCGTCGAATTTCGGGGAATTGGCGGCGGTTGTGAAGTTTGGGCAACGTCATCACCTGATGCACTCAGGGCATCACGAGTTCATGCCCATGGACGTGGCGCCGGACCGGATTGCTACCGGCCCTTGGCCAGCAAATGGCGGTAGCCTGTCGTCGTCATCCAGCCAGCTCTTGCAAGGTGAGTCTCGTGTGCAATCCGCGCTCTCTCCGGCTCGGCGACAGGGTCTATTTCAAGAACAATCCGCGCCACGTCCTGCCAGGGGGCACCGGCTTTCTCAGCGTCGAGCAGGCGCAAATAAGTGATCGCCTGCGCCTCGTCGTAGGGCGTCAGTTGGCTGTCAGTCGGCGCACGATCAGAAATCGGGGATGCAGGTTTCGGCATTTGTCAGACCAACGTCTTTTCGTGACTATGCCCTAAAAGAGCATTCTATTCCATGACCTTATGCGTGAAACGACACGGAACCGCACGTTCGTGAGAATGCCGCCTCGACCGATACATATTATAGGAGATAAACCTCATAGTGTGTAGTGCCGCAGCCTGGCGGTATGGATATGCGCAAGCTGGTTGGCAGGAATTTCGGACGACTTCGCAAGGAGAAAGGCTTCACGCAGGAGCAGTTCGCCGAGGCGTCCGGCTTCACCCAGCAATATGTCAGCGACCTTGAGCGCGGACGGCGCAACCCGACTGTGATCAGCCTGTTTCACTTGGCAACGGCGCTTGGCTCCGAGCCGATGGAGCTAGTCCGGTCGGATGAACTAGCCGCGACAGAAGGCCTGACAGCGCCAGCCAAGGCGCCGAGGATGCGCTGACGAGAAGCCCCGCCCGGGCGAACCCGGGCCGGGCGTTCCTGCGTTCATTCGCCGGCTTTGCGGCCGCGTGACCAGATGAGACTGTAACCCTCGCCGTCTTCGTCGTCGAAGAGGTTGGCGAAGATGGGAGCGTTGAAGCTGGGATCGTCTAGCTTGAGGCCCAGATAATCGCGGTTCTCGCTGGAACGCTTGGACCACGCTGCGCCGATTTCCACTCTACCGCAGTAGACCCGGTGGCTGGGGGCGTTGTCGCCGGAGCGGCTGGTTTCGGGGACGATCCGGACGTTCTTCGCCTGGACCGAGAGAGTGACGATTTCGCCGGTGAATTCGTTCGAGCCGGTCTTCTTGAAGGTGCCGATGGTCGCCATTTTAGTCTCCGATTTTCCTGTCCGAGCCCGCACCATTGCGGCCTCGATGGCGATCGAGAGGCCGGAGGCGACCGACGCCGCACAGCTTGCTGCCGCAGCGAAGCGAAGGACGGCGCGAGAGCGGCTTTCTTGTCCTGCGAGGAATGGGCGGACCGGGGTCCCCGCGCGATTTATCGCGAGGGGTGGTCCCCCAGGGGAAGAAAGTTGCGATGCGCTGTTGCGGCATAGGCGGTCGAGGCGAAGCCGGACTTCGGTCAGATCAGTCCATTGAAGAGGCCGTTTGGAGCGGTCGCCGGGTGACGAGAAAACGGAGACCATGGCGACATCCCGCAGTCTTCAAGCCGTCAAGCGCGAGACCTCACCAAGGTTATGGGTCTCCCCCGGGCAGGCTTCGATACGCCATCATCCCTATCGCCGCCGCCCGAGAACGCCCCGCTCAGGGGCTGTTCGGCTGATGCTGGAATCCAGCGCTCCGGTCCAACCGCTTCAACGTGCAAATTGCGCTATCGCCGCCGAACCTGGCGATCCGAGCTTCAATGCACCATTCCCACCGTTCACAGATGAGGCGGGGAGGTTCTTTGCTGCTCTGGTCCGCCAACGGAGCTTCGTGGAGACTTTCAGGCCTGTGCGAGGGTCTGGCTGGATCGGCCGGTGGCCGCCATTCCCGCTACCCGCGTGAAGGCTGTGGCGCCGACCGCGAGTGCGCCGACACCTGAGAAGATGAACTGCCAGGTTTCGGACGGCATGGTGTGTTTCACGATGCCGTGGGTGGCATGATAGCCCGCGATGACGGCGGGCGCCACGAAGACCAGTGCGATCAAGAACCGTGCCCATAGTGGACGGACGATCGCCAGCAGGGTTTGGCCGGCGCCAAGCGTAAGGCCGGCCGCAATCATGCCGACGAAGATCGCGCCGATCCAGCCCGCGCCGGTATGAAACGCCCAGGTTCCAGCGGTGACGCCGGCGAAAAAGGGCAGCGCGAACACGGCGAGCGTAAACAGCAACCGGCAGAATACGCCGATCGCAGCTATCGATATGACGATGCCGATGATGATCATGGCCGTGGTCTCCGTGAGATAAAGGTCTGACGGTTGCGCCCCCACCTCCACCACGGCACGTCAATCAGTATAGCCGAAGGTGAGCGAAGGCGGGAGCGGAAACCGACGGGGTTTCCGCTTTCCGAAGGCATCGCCCCCGGTCAGGGGGCGAAGGGGTCGATTTCGGCAACGACCTCGGCGTCACCGTCGAATTCGGCGGCGGGCGTCACCGAGAGGGTGCCGTCACCTGCGCGGAAGATGACGATGCTGGCCATCAGGGAACTGGCGAGGCTGAAGGCGAAGGCGTGAGCGTCGTTGAGGGACGTCGATCCGGCTCCTGTGCGAAGCGGAGGACCATCCCCCGCTGACAGGCGCCCGATGTGTTCGGCCGAGGACCGCAATCACCGCGTAGGCGAAGCCACAGCGGCGGCAGCTTTGCGTAGTCCGACCCTTTACGGGTTGATGGCGTCAGGCTCTCGGCCGGACCAAGGATCAGCGCAATGGATCGCGCGGGGGGGCTTCGTTAGCAGCCATGACGGATCATGTATGCGCATGTCGAAACCCGAGACGTGCCAATCGATCGACGTTAGTTCGTGAAATATGGGCATTTTCACCGCGACGGTGTGCGATCGCCTTTCTGAGGGCTGATCTCGGTCGAGTTGATGCCAACACAATGGCCTCGGCTTGTTAGCGCTTTGCGTTGGCGGCTACATTTGCGTAAGCTGTGGGCATGAAAGATGTCGAAGATACTCTTGCGAAATTTCTTGAAATGGTTCGTTCGAACCAGTTGGCAAACCAATCCAATCACGCGGACTGGTATGCCATAATCAAGACTATTGATGATTGCTTCGTAAGGGGCGGCGCCAATCTGGTAAACCCGCAACCCGTGATGGGGGGCATACTGTTCTTGCGGTGCCAGTATGCGTTCAAGACCGCCGCCGGAATGGCATTGGCGGGACAAGTAACCGAAGTGTTCGTCATGCTGCGCTCGGTCCTTGAATACGCAGGCTATGCCCTGCTCATCCATGACAATGCGGCGCTTCAGGATGTCTGGCTGCGGCGGCATGTCAATCCGACTGACAAGCGTGCCCAAAAGGATGCCTTTAGAATTTCCGATGTGAAGTCTGCCGTGAAGCGCCACGACGCTAGGCTCGGCGAGATATTCGACGAGAGTTATGAACGTACCGTGGATTTCGGGGGGCATCCAAATCCGCATGCGGCGTTCAGCGCTATGCACATGGACGAGGATGAAGGGCAAACTGGGCTGACTGCACTCGCAATTAGCAACGATGTGACTGTGGTTCAACATGCGTTGAAGAGCACGGCGCAGATTGGTTTGACCGCTCTGCATATTTTTCAACACGTCTTTACGGCTAAGTTCGAGTTACTTGGTATCCGTGAGGTGATGGAAGGTTTGAGGGCAACCGGCAGGCTCTGAGAAGCAACGCCGTGGATTGCGCGTCGGCACAAAGGTAGGAAACGCCACGCGCGATACCGGCAGCGCGGGGTTTTGGCTTACGGCCAACACTAGACGCGGGGCGCTATCGTGCGGCGCTCACGCGCCGCCGCTCCCGAACCGATAGACCGGGATGCCGAGCTTCTTAGCCTTGTCGGCGAGGTTGTCCTGGATGCCAGTGCCGGGGAATACCAGAACCCCGATGGGCAACGTCTCGAGCATCTGGTCGTTGCGCTTGAAGGGGGCCGCCTTGGCGTGTTTGGTCCAGTCGGGCTTGAAGACGATCTGCGGCACCTTGCGGGCGCAGGCCCATTTGGCGGCGATGAGTTCGGCACCCTTCGGACTGCCGCCGTGCAGCAGCACCATGTCCGGGTGTTTGGCGTGGACCTTGTTGAGCTGGTCCCAGATCTGCCGATAGTCGTTGAATTCGAGCCCGCCGGTGATTGCGACCTTAGGCCCCGGGGGCATCAGCACCTGTGCTTCAGCCCTGCGGCGGGCGGCGAGGAAATCGCGGCTGTCGATCATCGCTGAGGTGAGCGTCCGATGGCTGACCTTCGAGCCGGCCCGTGGCCGCCAGGACGACCCGGTCTGGTGCTCGAAGAGTTCGGCGGCGGTATCGCGCATCAGTTCGAAAGCGTTGCGGCGCTCGATCATGGACTGCCCCACCGCTGTCAGGCGCTCCAACTCGACTGACTTCACCTCGGAGCCATCCTGTTCGCTCTGGCTGCGGCGGTGCGCCTGCTCGTTGTCGTCCAGCTCGCGTTCGATCCGATCGGTGGCGCGATGGAAGAGGTTGACTGTCGACCAGAGGAGGTCCTCGAGATCGGGCTCGAGGCGGGTATCAGAGAGGCTGGCGACGAAGGCATCGAAGATGTCGGCGATGGCGCCGGCGAGACGATTGCCGTCCGGAAGGGGGCGGGGATCCAGTTCGTCGCTGAAGGGGCGATAGGCGTGGAGTTGCAGCTCGTCGAGCACGCGGGCGGTCGGGGAAGCGGTGTGATGGAGCTCGAACGTTTCATCATCGGTCATCATCGGGGTGATCCTTCGCTTGAGAACCGCGTCCCTCGCGGCCTTCATGGCGACACACGACGGCGGTCGGCGCGGATCAGCACCCTGGAATTCTGGATGGAAGGGCCGAAGCGCAGCGGAGGATGGCGGCAGGCGGCTATTTTGTTTCGCGATGCAAAGGCGGCTTGTCCGCCGGCGGAAAATAGCCGAGGGACGCCATTGCCGATCCGGGACGGTTGCCGTTCAGTCGCCCTCTCAAGAAGGCCGGGGACGCGGCGCTCTCGAGCTCAGGAGATCGACCGGTGACCGAAAGTTGAAGCGAGCTCTATCGGCGTCACGCGCTAGGTGAGGCTTGCATCTCGACGTCCAGGAAGCGGATGGTATCGCCTGGCGCGAGCTGGGCCCGAAGGATTGATCGGAAAACGTCGAGACCGAATTGGCGGAGATCGTCATTGAAGTCGCCAAGGCGCGGGACTAGCACGATAGCCTCGATCCCCTGTGCCGTCGCTCTGGCTGCGAGTGTTTCCACTGCGCGTTCACCGGCGGGATCATTGTCGCGCAGGATGTAAAGCCTGCGCAACGTCGTAGGCAGCAGCTGCTGGCCGAGATTGGACGAAGAGAGTGCTGCCGCAAGCGGCATTTTGGGGAGTGCCATTTTAAGCGATAGCACCGTCTCGATACCTTCGCCCGCCGCCATGACGTCTTGCACCTCACCGAAACGGACCGCGTGCCCCCTCAGGTCACCCAAAGCGCGCCGTGGTGATTCGACCGGCGCTTTGTCCGTGCCGTCCAGACTGAGCCAGGTGCGGTGTGCTCCAGTGGTCGCGCCGCCAAGATCGGTCACGGTGGCGATCAACGCCGGCCAAGTCTGGGTTTTGGATTGATCGTCCGGGCGGTAGAAGCATCTGGCATGAAACCCCAGCGCCTCGCACATCCGTAAATCCGTAATGCCGCGATTCCGCAAATATGCTTCGGCGATTGTGCCCGAAATCGGCGTTGTGGCAGCGATGAGCCGTCGGGCAGCGTCGCGAGATCCATGAGACGCCCGTCGCAGGCAAATGTCAGGGATTTGCTGGCGTTCCGAAGTCGGAAGGCAGAGGAAACGTCGAGCTTCGCCGAGGATATCGCGGAAGTCCTCCAGGTCGCAGGCGACCCGGATGATATCGAGGAGATCGCCATGGTCGCCTGTTGCCGCATCCAGCCACTTGCCGGCGGCTGGTCCAGTCAGCCGCACGAACAGTGAGCGACCGGGTGTATTGCGGATGTCGCCCACGTGCCAATATTGGCCTTCGCGGCGGCCGTTGGAGAGATAGTGTCGGCAGACGGGTTCGGCCTCGCGCGCCAGTCTTCGGGCGAGATCTGTAATGTCGGTTGCCATGGGACGATCCCAAAAAGAAGGGGCCCGCCTCAGTGAGACGAGCCCCAGGTGCTGGACGTGTTGGGAGGAGCCAGGCCGACGCTGGAAAGTTATGCCCGGCGACCTGAGTATTGATTATGGTGAGGCGGATGGTCGATGGCCGATCTGCCGCCGTTTCCGACCATTCGTGCGACGGGTCGTCAGACCGAGGCGGGCGCGTTGCACCTGCCAACGATCTGAGGACGAGACCGCTCGAGGCGGGCGCTGAACGTTCTGACCCGGGATCCGAAAACGCCGGGCATATCGACGGTCTCGAAGATCGGATAGAGTACCGGTCGGACGACGTTCAGCATGGCAGCGAAGGTCTCAAGCGGCTCGGTGATGCTGGTGGTCTCCCCCTCGGCATTTGTCCCGGCGATGACCAGATTGCCGGCCAGTGGCGCGGCGTGGCCATCGAGCAGTGTGAAACCGCGCAAACCGTCAGTCAGGCCTTCATCGTCGCAATAGAGAGTGTGGCTGTCGCCGATGCGGACAATGTCGACGAGAGAACAGCCGATCAGGCTGTAAAGCCCGGCCAGCGTGTTGGCGGAATCGAGAGTGACGGGTTTGAGCGTCGCGGCCGCGACGTCGAGCAGATAAGCGTGGATGATCATGGGCTTGCTCCCAAAAAGGCTAAAGCCCGGCGCGGGGCCGGGCTCACTGGAACGATTGGCGACTAAAGCGAGGCGGACGGACCGCTCCGCAACTTTTCAGTCATTCCGCAGCGACCGATACCGGGCCATCCAGGTCTCCGGCTTGTTCGTCGTCGTCTTCGGCCGCGGCGAGGGATTTGGCCTCGCTGCTCTCCATGCCGATCGGGCGCAGCGGCTCGGGCAGCCAGCCGGAGCGTTCGAGCAACAGTTCGGCTTCCTTGGCCATGTCCGGCTTTTTCAGACCTTCGATCCGCCGGGCTGCCTCCAATCCCTTGGCTTCCATGACCGCCTCGAGGATACGCGTTTTCGGCACTCGTCCGAGGTAGTTGTCGGCGGTTGGCCGCCAGCCGGCTTCAACCATGTCAAGGCGGACGGCGCGGGCAAGCCGATCGGCTTCGGCGATCCGCCGGCGCATCGCACTACCGGAATAGCGGTCGACCTTTTCCTGCACCGCATTGACGCCGAACGAAATGCAATGGGCGAGCAGCGACAGGCGGGTTGTATCATCGAAGTTGGCCAGTCGATCCCAGAGCGTCTTGCTCTCGGTCGGCAGATCACCGGCAGGCACCTCGAACATGCCGGTTTCATTGCCATCGGCGTCACGCATGGGGCGGACGCAGAGGCTCTGCAGCAGCGTGCGCTGAGCGATGTCGGCGGCGAGGTCCTCGATCGCGAGACCGGCTTTGATACGCCGGACGTTCGACTGGCTAAGCACGAGCTTGTTGAACGGAATATCGCGCGAGGCGCTGAGATGGATTTTGGAAGCCTGGGTCATGGAGCTAGATCCTGTAGCGGGCCGCCAAGAGCCTCTCTCTCGACCTCAAACCCGCGAACAATCCTCAGCCCACCTCTCGCTCTCTCGGCTCCAGGCCATCCGCAACGCCGGAAAGCCTGAGAGCCGACGATCCGGAACCGGGTAAAACGGCAAAATCTGAGACCCGGATTTCCGTAAATCCTGACAAACGAAAAACCGGGTAGTTCCAGATCCGCAGAATCGTAAATGCTGAAAGGCGGCATCCCGGATTGCCGGACTGCCGCCTTTCAGGGTTTGTGCGTTTGATGAAAACCTCAGGCCGCCCGGACCTGCTCCATTGGCTGTTGCGCATGCATCCAGTCGGCAGCCTGCTGCGCCTTGCTCGCCGCTGTAAAGATCGCTCGGGAGTCGGATTTGATGACCTTCAACCACGATGAAATATACGACGCGTGATCGGGGCGCGGATGATTCGCGATGCCGAGGTCGGCGAGCACCAGCCCGCTCAGGATCTCAACGCAGATCTCCTCGAACGCATAGGCCTCAGAACCGAAACGACCCGACAGATCCCGATCAAGCCGGTGCTTTGCCCCCGATGCATGCCCACATTCGTGCAGCCAGACGCCATAGAATGACGCAGCATCGCGAAAGCGCTCGAACGCCGGCATGACCACAGTGTCGGTCGACGGGCGATAGAAGGCCGCGGTCCCTTCGCTTATCGTCTTGATCCCTAGATTTTTGATGAAGACCTCGGCATGATCGAGACGCTCTGCCTCATCGAGAATCGGAACAGCATCGGGCGCATAGCCGTCGACCTGAGCCAAATTGAAAACCGAAAACGCTTTCGCAAACATTCGGCGCAGGTCGGTTTCGTCATCCTCATGACCGGCATCATCACGGTCGCCCGCAGCGCGCATTTCCTTCCAGAGAACGACGGTCGTCGCCTTCTCGCCCTTGCGGACCTGGGCACCCAGCGCACTCCACTGACGATACGTTCCCCAAAGTCCGCTGCCGTAACCCGCGCTCAATGCCGCTACCCATAGCGCCAGTGTATTGACGCCGCGATATCTTTTGCTGGTCGACACATTCGTCGGGCGGGCGGCGGCAGCCCCATCGTGATGCCAGGGCATCTTGAACTCGCCGACGCCGGCTTCAATTGCCGCCACGATCTCGGCGGTGACACGGGCATAAACATCCGTACGGCTGGCGGAACCGGAATTCTTCTCCATCACGGAAACTCCCATGACGAGCGTTCGCGAGCCTCTCTCTCGAACCCGATCTCGTCACGGGCCTTCCCGCCCAACTCTGCCTCTCAAACCCGCGCGCACACTATGGTGCAGCAAGCCATGAGACGGCCGCTCCTGTTTCGGAAAACCCGACGCCAAAGGCCATGCCGCCGGTCCACTGACCGCCGAATCCACGCCACAACAAGAAATTTTTTGGTGAGTATTTGGTGAGTCACGGCCGCAGTGGATCGAAGAATTTTGGTCTAACTTATTGAAATAATTGGCGCACCCGACAGGATTCGAACCTGTGACCTTTGCCTTCGGAGGGCAACGCATCGTATTGGCGCCATCACTCAATCCGTAACAACCCAGGCCTGACGGCTCTCGATTGTTGTCGGAGACCAACACTGCGAACCTGCGATGGCCCAATGTCTCCAGGTGTCAATGGACCCAATCAGCGGCGAAGCAGCATAAAGGCGGGCACTTCCCTTCCGGCTACGAACGGACAAGCGTGGCATAAAGAGCACAGCGATAGACAAACCGCTCCGTGCCATCGGCCAATCTGGTGATTATCAGGTGATTACTAGGCAGCGGCCGAAGTCAAGAAACCACTCTCGCGCAGGACCTATTTTCTAAATTCTTTATTTATTTCAAATATTTAGATGGTGGGCGCTGAGGGGATCGAACCCCCGACCCGCTGCGTGTAAAGCAGCCGCTCTACCTCTGAGCTAAACGCCCTCACCCCGGCAACGCATGCCACTTGATGAGTATCGAGCTTCAACAACCAACCGAGACCCGATTGGTCCCTGCTCACGTTTCAGCACCAAATTTGGTGCGGCCAAGAGGACTCGAACCTCCACCCTGTTACAGACTAGCACCTCAAGCTAGCGCGTCTACCAATTCCGCCATGGCCGCGAATACGTCATCAGCACATCGGGTTCGTGCGACCCCGTGTCCAGAGTGGCGCTCATAACAAATCGAGTCTGGTGGTTCAAGCCCGAACGACAAATGAATGACGTTTCTCGACGTTTATTTCGTTCGCACTGCAAATGGCACCCGCGAAAATCCCGATTGCAGCCAAGAAAAGCGGCCTCACACCCGCTTGACCTGCTCGCGCGGTCGTGTCGCGGGGCTGCGGAAAAGCACTTCGCGGATTTCGATTCCGATGCGATCGCCCCGCAAAACGACATGTCCGAGCGCCACCGGCACATTATTGGCCAGGACTTCCACTTCTTCGGAGTCACGCGTCTCAAGCCCGATGACCGCACCGCGACCCATGCGCAGCAATTGATGGATTGGCAGAAGCGCGCTACCAAGCTGCACGGAGATATCGATATTGATATGATCGAACGGTGTCTCTGTCATGCTTTTCGCCCTGTTTACGACTACGACGACCATCGCAATCTCTTAAGAAAGACTTACCGGTAAATTGGTTAGCAAATGGTAAAGATTGCAGATTTGCGTCCTGAATTGGGACAATCAAACGGGATCAGCGTCGCTCCATTGGATCGACCGCGTCCGCGTGCCGAACTGTCTGACACGAACCAGTTTCAGCGTGCCGATGACGTCGCCGTCGAATGGCTCATCAGCGAAGGGCTGACAGACTATGCGAGCGCATTGGCCACGATGGAATCGCGGGTCGCGGCCATCGCAGAAGGCAGCGCTCGGGAATGTATCTGGCTCGTCGAGCATCCGCCCATCTACACCGCTGGCACCAGCGCCAATCCCAGGGACCTCCTGGCTCCGGACCGGTTTCCGGTGTATGCGACGGGACGCGGCGGTGAATATACCTACCACGGACCGGGGCAGCGCGTGATCTACGTCATGCTGGACCTGAAAGCGCGCCAGCAGGATGTCCGGCGCTTTGTTGCTGCGCTCGAGGCCTGGATGATCGACGCCCTCTGGGAGTTCGGGCTGCGGGGACACCGGCGCGAAGACAGGGTCGGTGTGTGGATCGAGCGGCCCGACAAGCCAATGCTCGCGGGAAATCTGCCCGCCGAAGACAAGATCTCGGCGATCGGTATCCGCTTGCGCAAATGGGTCAGCTTTCACGGAGCGTCCTTCAACGTTGATCCGGACTTGAGCCATTTTCAGGGAATCGTTCCCTGCGGAATCGCCGGATACGGTGTCACCAGCCTTTTTGATTTAGGAATCACCGCAAGCATGGCCGAAGTGGATGTTGTCCTGCGGAGATCGTTCGAGCCCATCTTCGGGCCGACGGCCACGGTCTGAAAAACATGAGATGAACCGTCGGCGGGCATAGGTGGTTTGCACGCATTTTGGCACTGAACTGATCGCGGGAAATGCTATAGGACAAACCTCGTGCATTCTAGCGACGCTTCAGCGCACACGACGACTGCGGCGCGCTTCAACAAGGGGACGGAAATGTCACAAAAAATCGCCTTGGTGACCGGAGCAGGGTCCGGCGTTGGTCGGCGTACGGCGCTGGCGTTTCTGAATGACGGATGGAGCGTCGTTCTGGCCGGTCGGCGGATCGCGGAGCTTGAGGCGACGGCCAAACTCGCGGGGGACGCATCAAGCCAGGCACTGCCCGTATCGACAGATGTCACGCAACCTGAGTCAGTTACGGCGCTTTTTTCACAAATCGAATCAACGTTTGGCCGCCTGGATATGGTGTTCAATAACGCCGGCACCAACGTACCGCCCACGACAGCGGATAATCTCGGCTTCGAAGATTGGCGCAAGGTTGTGTCGGTCAATCTGGACGGCTGCTTCCTGATCGCAAGCTATGCATTTGGTCTCATGCGCAAGCAGGAGCCGCAGGGCGGACGCATCATCAACAACGGGTCCATTTCCGCGCATGTGCCGCGTCCCGGCTCGATTGCCTATACCGCGTCCAAGCATGCTGTTACGGGCCTGACACGGACCCTGTCGCTCGATGGTCGGCCTTTCAACATCGCCTGCGGCCAGATCGACATCGGCAATGCTGCCTCCGAAATGACGGCACGGATGGCGGTCGGTGTTCCGCAGGCCAATGGCACGATGGCAGTCGAGCCGACAATCGATGCCGGCATCGTGGCAAATGCGGTGTTGCATATGGCCAATTTGCCGCTCAACGCCAATGTGCAGTTCATGACCGTGATGGCGACCAACATGCCCTTCATCGGTCGCGGCTAAGCACAATCGGCCAGAGATGGCGGCGGGTTACAGGTGGTGCGCACTTCCGCTGCCGCAAACCCGCCGCATCCTTGTTTGACGATGGCGATGTGAAGGTCAGCCCGAAAGTGGACAATGCGTCGTCTTTTCCTGATAGCCGCCATTAACGTCAGCCTCATCGGTGCAGCATGGGCCCATCCGCATGTGCTTGTCGATGCACAGGCGGAGGTGCTCTTTGACAAGGACGGCACAATTTCGGCAATCCGGAACACCTGGAAATTTGACGAGCCCTTTTCTGCCTATGCGAAACAGGGTCTCAGCCACCTCAGCAATGGAAAGCTGACATCGGACTCGCTGGTGGCACTTGCGCGGGTGAATATTCACGCACTGGCACCCTACCGGTTTTTCACGTTTATCCGGTTGGACGGAAAGCTTGTGCCGTTTGGTGATGGTTCTGACCAGAAGCTGAGCGACGACGGCGAACGACTGACCTTGAGCTTCACTGTGACCCCGACATCTCCGATCAGGACTGACAACGGACCGGTCACGATCGCTCTCTATGACCCGGAATACTTTGTGGCCATGAGTTTCGTCAAAGACAAACCGGTGAAATTGGAGGGAGCGCCAAAAGGCTGCCGGATGCAGCTTTTTACGCCAACCGGACTATCGTCTGCAGCAGCAGCCGCCCTGTCTCGCGTGCCTGCGTCACAACGCGTCCTGCCACCCGAGTTGCAGGCCCTGACCGGCGGGATCGAAAACGGGCTGGTTATCGATTGCAGCGTACAAAAGCCATGACGACGACGTCCGGACCTGATCAGCCAGCACTCGGCTTCATCAAGCGATTGACAACCTTGTCGCCGACTTTCAGTCCAATGCGGGCTGCTGTTCCAGCGTTGACTTCCAGGACGAAGCGCACAGGGCCCTCAGACGAAATTGTTTTTTCAGAAAGCGGCGTCGCACCGGCGGCAATGTGAGCAACAGTGCCGTCAGCCCGAATAAAGATCATGTCGAGCGGCACATAAGTATTCTTCATCCAGAAATACACGGGTTTGGTCGACTTGAAATCAAACAACATCCCGGCGTCAGCCGCCAAGGCCGGGCGATACATCAACCCTTCCTCGCGAGACGATTCCGTATCGGCGATTTCAACATTGAAATTGGCTGATCCCAGCGATGTCGTGATCGCCAATGGCTCTGTCGGCCCCGGCTCACTGGCGACCGATAGTGGCGTCAGGGCAATAACCGATAAAACCAGCGCCAAACCCACGAGCAGGTTCAGCACACTCCGACGGATCCAGGCAAAACAATGATCAGTCATGAAACCGCTCAGCCCTAAAAACATGCAGATCTCACTTTCAGCGACAAGGACGCAGGAGATCTGACGGGCCTTAAACTGCGGTTTGCCGCAAGTCCATATAAAAATATACCCATGGCCGCGTTCTCGTCGCGACCATTAAGGTTAATGGGATGAGGGAATATGGGCAACGCCGTCGGGGCGAATTTCTGACGCCATCAGTCCCTTGGGTCCATCGCCAAATCGCACCAGAACCGTCTGGCCAGGTCGCAATTCGGTCAGGCCATAGCGCCGCAACGTTTCCATATGGACGAAGATGTCTTCTGTCCCCTCACCGCGCGTCACAAATCCAAAACCCTTGATGCGATTGAACCATTTGACAATCACGCGCTCGATGCCGCTGGTTGGCGTCACCTGGACGTGCGTGCGCGATGGCGGCATCTGGGATGGATGAACCGCCGTTGATTCGTCCATGTGCAAAATGCGCAAGGCCTGCAGACCGCGCGGGCGATCAAGGACTTCGACGATCACACGCGCGCCTTCATACGCCGTCTGAAACCCATCTCGCCGAAGACAGGTCACGTGCAACAGAATGTCGGGCAAATGATTGTCAGGAACAATGAATCCGTAGCCCTTGGCAACGTCGAACCATTTGATTGATCCGGCGACTTGAATGACATCAACAGCTTGTTCTTCGTTGACCTCGTCCAAGGGACGGGTGTCCGGTGTGATCTTGGCCCCCATACCTGACTACCCCCAAATAAGGCCGAAACTCGTATCACGTTCCGCATCTCTCGATTGCGGATTACCTGCAAACCGAGTCGGCTGATTCTCGGTTAACCAAGCATAACACTCGACTTTGCTGCAGCTACCCTTATTTTACGGCCATCCTCAGCTAATTGCATAAAAATGCCGTACGGGGGACTTGCACAGGTTTACAAGCGCCGACTGGCCCGTTGTTTTACACAGCGCATGAAGCTGGTCGCGCGTCAGAATCGATCAAAATCAACAACAGCGGCCTTGGTGGCCACAGTATCAGAGGACGAAACGCATGAAATATCTGCACACGATGGTTCGGGTTTGCAATCTCGAGGAAAGTCTCGACTTCTGGGTCAACAAGTTCGGCCTGATCGAGACAAGGCGGATGGAAAACGAAAAGGGCCGCTTCACGCTCGTCTTTCTGGCTGCAGCCGATGACCTCGAAACTGCGCGTGCGACCAACGCACCACTGGTGGAACTCACCTATAACTGGGACCCGGAGGATTACGGCACAGCGCGCAACTTCGGGCATCTCGCGTATGAAGTCGACAATATCTACGAGACATGCGAGCGGCTGCAAGCCGCAGGCGTGACGATCAACCGGCCGCCGCGTGATGGCCGCATGGCATTTGTCCGCTCACCAGACCTGATTTCGATTGAAATCCTGCAAAAAGGCGGGGCGCTGCCGCTTGCGGAGCCTTGGACAAGCTTGCCCAACATCGGGGTCTGGTAAGGTCCAGCATCGCGCGGGACGACCCTGCCCTACCCGTTGGTCGGGCAGGGTCGTCCCGGCGCTTTAGAGTTCGACAACCTTGCCGTCGCGCAGGGTGATCCGGCGATCCATGCGTTCGGCCAGTTCCATATTATGGGTAGCAATCAAGGCAGACAGGCCAGACGCCCGGACGAGTGCCGATAGCGCATCGAAGACGTAATGCGCCGTCTTCGGATCGAGGTTGCCCGTCGGCTCGTCAGCCAGAATAAGCTTCGGTACATTTGCAACCGCGCGTGCAATTGCGACACGCTGTTGCTCACCGCCAGACAACTCTGCCGGGCGATGACTGGCCCGAGCACCCAGCTTCAAATAATCGAGCAGTTGCTTCGCCCGCTCGGACGCCTGCGCCTTTGTCAAACCACGCAACATCTGAGGAAGCATGATGTTTTCCAGCGCGGTGAATTCCGGAAGCAGGTGGTGGAACTGATAGACAAACCCGATTTCCAGCCGCCGCATCAACGTGCGCTCGGGGTCACCGAGCTTCCCGGCAGCCCTGTTCCCGATATAGACTTCTCCGCTGTCGGGCCGTTCCAGCAGCCCGGCCATGTGCAGCAGCGTCGACTTGCCTGCACCCGATGGCGCAACCAGCGCAACCAGTTCGCTTGAGCGGATTTCCAGATTGGCACCTGTCAAAACGTCAAGCGTTCCATTGCCTTCCTTATAGCGTCGCACAATGTTTTCGAGCCTGAGCGCCACTGTGGATGCGATCGCGGACCCGGCAGTATCCGGTCCAAGGGGACCGGCTTCAACCGTGCTGTCGGTCTCGGTGACATTCATCTCCGTCATCATTCATACCTCAGCGCATCGACAGGATCGAGCTTTGCGGCTTTCCAGGCTGGATAGAGAGTCGCGAGGAAGCTTAGCACGAGAGCCATGATGACAGCCGCCGTCGTCTCATCGATGTGAACATCCGCGCGCATCTTGGACAGAAGGAACATGTCAGGCGGATAAAGCCGTGTATTGAAGATCCACGACAGGAACTGACGGACCTCTTCAATATAATAGCTCAGCAATAGCCCGACACCGAGCCCGGCGAGGGTGCCTGCCGTCCCGATGGCCATGCCCACAATCAGGAAGATCCGCATGATCGTTCCACGGGTAGCTCCCATCGTTCTTAGAATGGCGATGGCGCGAGATTTGTCCTTCACCAGCATCGTCAGGCCAGCGATGATATTGAAGGCGGCGACGACAACGATCAGTGCGACGATCATCGAAACCACATTGCGCTGGATTTCGAGGGCCTGCATGAGCGTTGAATCGCGCAGCCGCCAATCGGTGACATACACAGGACGGTCGGCAGCCTCGAGGATCGGCCCCTTCATGGGATCGACATTCTCGGGATCATCGATGAAGACTTCTTCTGCCGTTACCTTGTCATCCTGATTGAAGAAGGCCTGCGCAGGTGCCAGCGGCATATAAACGAAGCTCGAATCATATTGGTATTGGCCAACCTCGAAGATGGCGATCACAGGAAACGACCAGGTCCGGGGCGTCACGCCAAACGGCGTAATATTGCCGCGTGCCGTGACCACCGTGATCTGATCTCCGATCCGAACACCAAGTGTCTGCGCCAGCCGCGATCCGATCGCTACTCCGTTTCCGTCGTCAAATGTGGAGAGGGAACCAGCTTTCACATTGCCTGATACCAGTTGGACCTTGCCAAGATCATCACCCGAAATGCCGCGCACCAGCGCGCCAGTTGATCCGCCGGAACCGGAAACAAGGGCCTGACCATCAATAAAGGCGATGACGTATTTGACGCCCTTGACCTTGCTGATCCGTTCTTCAACATCCTTGAAATCGGTGAAGGCAGATGCGGTCGGCTGAATCAGGATGTGGCCATTCAGCCCGAGAAACTTGTCCAGGATCTCGCTGCGGAACCCATTGAGCACAGCAAGCACAGCAATCAGCGCCGCAACACCAATCATGATCCCGAGAAACGACGTCCAGGCAATCACCGAGATAAACGCCTCCCGACGGCGGGACTTCAGATACCGCCAGCCGATCATCCACTCCAGCTGAGCGAAAGGCTTGATACCGACCGGTTGGGTCTCGTCGATTGCCATAATTCGAAGGTCTCCGAACGCCCCATCTGCCATTATGCCGACGGACTCAACCACGTTTTGCAAGCGAATTTGACTTTTTCGTTCACGGCTTCCTGTCACGCCCTCGGTGCCGTCAGTCGCGCCAACGCCGAGTCAAGCGAGAGTATTTCACGCTCGCCGGTTGCCCGCCGCTTCAGTTCGACATTCCCCTCGGCCAAGGCCTTGGGTCCAACGATCAACTGCCAGGGCAAACCGATCAGGTCGGCTGTGGCAAATTTACCGCCGGCGCGCTGATCGGTATCGTCGTAAAGGACATCCTTTCCGGAAGCTTCCAGCTTGGCGAGAAGATCCAGACAGGCGGCATCTGTTGTGGGATCGCCCACCTTCAGATTGATCAGGGCGATATCGAATGGCGCCACCGAGTCCGGCCAGATGATTCCGGCATCATCATGGCTGGCCTCGATAATACCAGCAGCCAAACGCGACACGCCAATCCCATAGGATCCCATGTGCACGGGTCTTTCCACACCATCACTTCCTGTCACCTTGGCATTCATCGGCTCAGAATATTTCGTGCCAAAGTAGAAAATATGACCAACTTCGATGCCACGCGCTGAAACCTGTGCTGCTTCCGGCAAACGCGCAAACGCGGCCTCATCGTGCTTTTCTTCCGTCGCCGCATAATGCGATGTCCATGCGTTGACCATCGGGCTCAGATCACCCTCAAAATCCGTATCTTCCGGCGGCACAGGCATCTCGAGGAGCGCACGGTCACAATAGACCTGGCTTTCACCCGTCGACGCCAGAATGATGAACTCGTGGCTCATGTCGCCGCCGATTGGCCCGGAATCCGCCTTCATCGGGATGGCCTTCAATCCCAGTCGTTCGAATGTCCGGAGGTAAGCAACAAACATGCGTTGGTAGGCACGGCGCGCGCCCTCCTGATCAACGTCAAACGAATAGGCATCCTTCATCAGGAACTCGCGCCCGCGCATGACGCCAAACCGGGGACGAACCTCATCACGGAACTTCCACTGAATGTGATAAAGGTTCAGCGGCAAATCCTTGTAGGAGCGAACGGAAGACCGGAAAATCTCGGTTACCATTTCCTCGTTGGTCGGACCATAGAGCATGTCGCGCTTGTGCCGGTCGACGATGCGCAGCATCTCTTGACCATAATCCTCATACCGGCCAGACTCACGCCACAAGTCGGCGGACTGGATCGTCGGCATCAGGATCTCGATTGCGCCCGAGCGATTCTGCTCTTCCCGGACAATCTTCCCGATCTTGTCGATAACCCGAAGACCCAACGGCAGCCAGGAGTAAATCCCTGCCGACTGCTGGCGGATCATGCCCGCGCGTAACATCAATCGATGTGACACGATTTCAGCTTCCTTCGGGTTTTCCTTCAGGATGGGCAGAAAAAAGCGCGACAGACGCATCATGACCTCTTCAAATCAACAAGACGGAACAGCGCTCGTGCTCTCCCGATTCAGGAACAAACACAAAGCCGAAGCTTCGACCAAATACAAGCCTCAGAGTGCGGGATCGGCGACCATTTGGTGATCGGAATTCAATATCGTGTTCTGCTTCGCTCAAATGGGCGCGGGATCAGCTTTTTGGCCATCCAAAAGCGCCCCTTTTTTGGGCAACAAGATAGACGTAAAACGACACAAACAGTCACTTAAGGAATAATTGACCCCGCTACGATCATTTTTGCCCCCCAGATCAATTTTTTGCAAAAAATTTGATCCGGAACGTGCTGCAAATGATGACAACCGCGAAAAGGCACGATAAGGTCAAATCTACAAGAGGGAAGCGTTGTGTGTCCTTTGGCGCAGAATGCGAAAGCCCCCAAAATCGCGGTCTAAGTCTTGGGAGGAACAACCCTGGGCGCACATCTAATGTCGCAGCCGCAGTTTACTTAGCTGTCAGGAGCCAAGTAAATATGAACAGGGGTTAAGACGCGTGACTACGAAAAAGCAAGGCGTTATAGCCTTGCTTTTTTTTACATCTATTTTGCTGCATTGCAATATACTGAACCTCGAAAGAATGATGTGAACCGCCATCATGTCGGACAGGGATGCCTCAATAGCAGTCAGCACACCTCCTGTTAGACAAATGTTCGCCGTCTCGCCCAACACATGCATTCATATATAAATTCGAAATGAAATATATTTTTTCACAATAAAATTAGGCACTTACGAAATGCTGCGTTCGTTGGTTGGGAGAGATTCATCGCAATGCTGCGATAAATTGCAAAAAATGCGCGTGCCTGTCTTCAAGCCAAGCCTGAACTCACCATACCGCACGCAATTCCCAGCTTTGCCGGGATTCCAAATGATGCCGAGGTGACTGATTTTTGGTTGTGTGCAATGCACAATTTTTTCACACACGAACAGCGGGAAAGCGTCAGTCTGGCAATGAAAATCCGAGTTTATTGAAAGCAATTTATAGTCTAGCGAGGCACCAGCAACGAACGTGATTTCAAAACGGCATTGCCTTCAAGGCCATCTCCAGCGAAACGCCGGATGCGCGGATACCCCAGAAGACAAGAAAGATGACCGTGGAGATCATCGTCGTGAGAATAGCCTTCTTGCGCAACATCGGTGAAACCGGTGCTCCGGGCTCGGTGCCCGACACGATATTGGCCTCATCAGACTGAGTCCGAACGCCAATTGGCAGCGTGACGAACAGCACGATCCACCAGATGAGGAAGTAGATGGCTATCGCTGTACCGATCTTCATATCTGCTCCAACTCAACGAGTGTGCCCTGAAAATCCTTGGGATGCAGGAACAGAACCGGCTTTCCGTGCGCACCGATTTTTGGCTCACCGGAACCAATAATCCGCGCACCTGCTGCCTTCAACTGATCACGTGCGGCGATAATGTCATCTACTTCATAGCAGACATGGTGCATGCCGCCGTCCGGATTTTTCTCCAGAAACTTGGCGACTGGCGAATTCTCGCCGAGAGGCTCAAGAAACTCGATCTTCGTATTGGGCAGGTTGACGAAGACAACCCGGACCCCGTGATCAGGTTGGTCGACGGCCGCCGTCACCTCGGCACCCAACATGTCCCGATAGCTCGCAGACGCCTTTGCCAAATCCCTTACGGCAATAGCCACATGATTGAGACGACCGATCATCTTTCACCCCTCGTCCAGAAAATCCCGCCAAGACAGCCAATTCTTTTGGATAGGCTTGGCGGGATCGTTGTGCAAGACGACCATCGACGAAGGATGGCCACTTATGGACGATCAGACCTCTGCGATCAGGACTTCGACGATCGGTTTCTTGCCCCAACGTTCGTTGATGGCCGATCGCACCGCGCGCGATACGGATTCAGCAACTGCGTCATGGTCTCGACGGCGCGCCGCAGGCATCGACTTCAGACAATTTTCAATCGCACTGATGGCAACATCGTCGAAGAGCACACCCTTGGCGTCGAACTCCGGAACGCCAATCGACACCACATCGCTCTCGACCGCCACGTTCCCACGATCATCAAGCACGATTGAGGCAACCACCACGCCTGCGAATCCAGCCTTGCGTCGTTCCTTGACCCCCGACTTTTCGGGCGCAACGATCAAGCGACCATCCTTGAACAATCGGCCGACCGTGACTTCCCCGATCACGCCCGCAGGCCCCGGCGCCAGACGCACGATCTTGCCATTGACCGACTGGATCACATCCGGGACGCCCTGCGCTTTTGCGAACCGGGCATGGGTGGAAAGATGCAGGGCCTCTCCATGGACGGGTATGGCGATTTGCGGCCTGACCGCCTGATACATCTGCACCAGTTCGCCTCGACGCGGATGACCGGAGACGTGCACAAGCGCGTCACGGTCCGTCACGATCGACGCCCCTTGCTTCGCCAGGCCATTGACCACAACGCCAACCGCCTTTTCATTTCCGGGTATCGTCCGAGAGGAGTAGATCACGATATCGCCGGGCGACAGTGCGATGTTCTTGTGTTCACCGGAGGCCACCTTGGCCAGAGCAGCGCGTGGCTCGCCCTGGCTGCCCGTCATGAGCGCGACAACCTTGTCTCTGGGCAGATAGCCATAAGCGTCTTCATCGAGAAATTCCGGAACGCCATCAAACATGCCGAGTTCGCTCGCGACATCAATAGCGCGGCGCATCGCCCGACCCATCACGACAACGCTGCGACCGGTTGCCTGCGCTGCTTCGGCTACAGCCCGCAAGCGGGCAATATTGGAGGCAAATGTCGTCACGGCCACCCGAGCAGGTGCTTCCGAGATCAACTTGGTCAATGTGTTGGCCACATCGCGCTCGCTGGGCGAACTGCCTTCGCGCACGACGTTGGTGGAATCGCAAACAAGCGCCAGAACCCCTTGGGATCCAAGCTCAGTCAGCCGTTCAAAATCAGTGATCCAGCCGACGACCGGCGTGGGATCGATTTTCCAGTCACCTGTGTGAACAACGACACCCAGCGGCGTATGAATCGCCAATGCTGTCGATTCGGGAATGGAATGCGCAACAGGTATGGCCTCGACATCGAAGGGATCGAGTTCGAGGCGATCCCCTGCCGTAAACCGATGAATCGGGATCTCCGGCGCATGCGATTCAGCGTCCAGCTTGGCTTCAAGCAGACCTGCAGCAAACGGTGTCATGAACAGCGGACAGCCAAGTCGCGGCCAGAGATCGATCAATCCGCCAAAATGGTCCTCATGCGCGTGCGTGATCACGATCCCGACGAGATTGTGTTTTTCCCGCTCGATGAACGAGATATCCGGAAAAATCACGTCGACACCAGGCTCATCGAATTCCGAGGCAAACGTGATGCCGAGATCCACCATCAACCACTTGCGATTATGCGGCGGTCCAAACCCGTAGAGGCTCAAATTCATTCCAATCTCGCCCACACCGCCGAGCGGCAGGAACACGAGTTCGGGTGAGCCCGACTGTCGCTTCGCCAATATCAATCCTCCCGGCGTGCTGTCGCCGCCGCTCCAAAATGCACATCGCCGGCCGCGATTGCGTGCCGACCAGTCCTATCATCATTCAGTATCAAACGCCCGTCCGCATCAATCGTTTCGAAGGTGCCGGACATAACTTGGGACCCAAGCGTCACGGTGACACGTTCACCAAGTCCTCGCGCGTGCGACAACCAGCGGCTCCGAATGACGTCAAAACCATCTGGCTGGTTCCACATGTCATAGAGCTGTGGCCATTGTTCGACAAGTCCGGCGAGAACCATTGCGGCGGTGATATCAATACCGGCATCTCTGATCGCTACCGCTGGATACGGCAAACCCTCCGGCGCGGCAACAACATTCACACCCCAGCCTATCACGATACCGAGTCGGCCAGCACCAATCGGCTCAGCTTCCAGCAACAATCCGGCCAGTTTGGCTTCACCCAACGTGATATCGTTTGGCCATTTCAACGCCAGTTTTCCGGTTTTCGCCGAGTGCGCTGGTTCGAGGCCAGCCCGTAGAAAAAGATCATCAAGGGCCAGTTTGAGGGCAAGACCTGCGACAAAACCAATCGTCGCTGCCATTGCAGGTGGCTTTTCCACCAAGATCCCGAGACTGACCGAGAGATTTCCCTGCGGAGCCGTCCAAACACGGCCTCGCCTGCCGCGACCTGCTGTCTGCTCCGCTGCAGTGATCCACAATTGCCCGGGATCGCCGGAGCGTAACCGCTCCATCACAGCCGAATTTGTCGATCCAATGCTTTTGTACGATAGCAGACGATAGCCGCGACCCACCTCAGTCGCGACAACAGGCGCTTCGTCCATCAGAAAAACGTCTTTGCAGCAACGCCTGCGGCGGTTACCAGGCTGTCACCGAAGCCGACGAACACAAGAACGAACACACCGGAAACGCCGAGGACGAGTTTGAGTTCCCACGACATGGGTTCGAAAGCTTCGCCGGCAGGATCGTCAAAATACATGAGTTTGACAATCCGCAGGTAATAGAAGGCACCAACCACGCTGGACACCAAGCCTATCACCGCCACGACAAAAAGACCGGCCTGCACCGCTGCAAGGAAAACGTAGAGCTTTGCAAAGAACCCGGCCAACGGCGGGATGCCAGCCAGGGAAAACATCAACATCGCGAGGAGAAACGCCATCAGCGGATTGGTCTTCGAGAGACCCGCGAGGTCTGTGATCTTTTCCACAGACTGCCCGCCACGCCGCATCGACAGGATGCAGGCGAAAACACCAACGGTCATGATCAGATAAACTGCCATGTAGAGAACCACACCGGACACGCCAGCCGCGCTGCCAGCAGATAGTCCGACAAGCGCGTAACCCATATGGCCAATCGAGGAATAAGCCATCAGGCGCTTGATATTGTTCTGGCCAATTGCCGCGAACGCACCGAGCACCATCGAAGCCAGTGCGATGAATACGAGGATCTGCTGCCAGTCATGCACAGCCGTTGCAAACGGGCCCGACACGACGCGCACGATCAATGCCATTGCTGCGACCTTTGGGGCACCGGCGAAAAATGCCGTCACGGCGGTCGGAGCGCCTTCGTAGACGTCTGGGGTCCACATATGGAACGGAACTGCGGAAATCTTGAACGCAAGGCCGGCAAGAATAAACACAATCGCGAATGTCAGACCGAGGGAGAACTCATGGCCCGAGATAGCCGCAGCGATACCTGCGAAGTCGGTATGTCCAGTGAACCCATATGCGAGTGATGACCCGTACAGCAACATGCCCGAGGACAGGGCACCGAGCACGAAGTACTTCAAACCGGCTTCGGTCGATTTCACGTTGTCACGATCGATGGATGCGATGACATAGAGCGCCAGCGATTGCAGTTCGAGGCCGACATAAAGCGAAATCAGATCGGCCGCCGAGATCATCATCAGCATGCCGAGCGTCGAAATCAGCACGAGCACCGGATATTCGAAGCTACCCCATTTGTCGCGCTTGGCAGGGCGCGTGGACATCGCCAACGCAAGGCCCGAACCGATGAGTGCAACAACCTTCATGAACCGCGCGAAGGGATCAACGACAAACGCCCCGCCAAAGGTCGTCCCGTAATGCGGCGAGAGCACCAGCAGCGCGATCACAAAGATAACCGCCACGAGTGAAAGCGCCGTGACCAGACCTGCCGAACGCGCTCCGCCAAAGACGCCGACCATCAACAGGGCCATCGCCGACAACGCCAGCACTATCTCAGGCAATACGGGAAGAAAGTCAGGATAGAGTGCCACGAGCGGTCGCTCCTCAAGTCATATGAGCACGTATGATCAGATCGTCACATCAGTTGGCAAGGAGGGCCACATGATGCAGCGAGGTGATCGCGGCCTGATATTTGGTCACCAGCGATTCAACGGAAGCCGCCGTCGCTGACAGGATAGGCGTCGGGTAAACACCGTAAAAGATCGTCACTGCGAGCAGCGGATAGAGAATAAGACGCTCGCGCAGGGAGAGATCGAGTATGCCTTTGAGGCTCGGCTTTTCGAGCGCACCGAACACAACCTTGCGATAGAGCCACAGCGCGTAGGCCGCCGACAGGATGACGCCAGATGTCGCGAAGAACGCGACCCAGGTGTTTGCCCGGAAGGCTCCCAACAGCGTCAGGAATTCGCCAACGAAGCCCGAGGTACCGGGAAGCCCGACGTTGGCCATCGTGAAGATCAGGAACGCAACTGCATACCAGGGCATCCGGTTGACCAGCCCGCCGTAGGCCGCAATCTCGCGGGTATGCATGCGGTCATAGACGACGCCAACGCAGAGGAACAAGGCCGATGAAACGAAGCCATGGCTCACCATCTGGAAGATCGAGCCTTCGATCCCCTGCACGTTCATCGAGAAGATGCCCATGGTCACATAGCCCATGTGCGCAACGGACGAATAGGCGATGAGCTTCTTGATGTCTTCCTGAACCAGGGCCACGAGCGATGTGTAGATGATCGCAACGACCGACAGCGTGAAGACGAAGGGCGCAAACATCTCGGACGCAATAGGGAACATCGGCACCGAGAAGCGAAGGAACCCGTATCCACCCATCTTCAAAAGGATGCCGGCCAGAATGACGGACCCTGCCGTCGGCGCCTCGACGTGTGCATCAGGCAACCAGGTGTGAACTGGCCACATCGGCATCTTGACCGCGAAGGACGCGAAGAAGGCCACCCAAAGCCAAGTTTGCATCGCCGCCGGGAACGGATGGCTCAACAGCACCGTGATATCGCTGGTGCCTGCTTCCCCATACATAGCCAGCATCGCTACGAGCATCAGGACCGATCCAAGCAATGTATAGAGAAAGAACTTGAAGCTCGCATAGACCCGACGCGGACCGCCCCAAACGCCGATGATGATGAACATCGGGATGAGACCGGCTTCGAAGAACACATAGAACAGCATCAAATCCAGGGCCGTGAACACACCGATCATAAGCGTTTCCAGAACCAGGAACGCAATCATGTATTCGCGAAGCCGCTTGTCTACCGACTGGCTGGCGAGGATGCAGAACGGCATGATGAAGGTCGTCAGGATCACAAACAGGACCGAAATCCCGTCTACGCCCATGTGATAGCTGAACAATCCACCCAGCCAGCTCGTCTTTTCGACCAGCTGGAAGCCGGGGTTGGAGAGATCAAACTGCTTCAGGATCAGCAGCGATACCAGAAACGTGAACACCGTCGTCACCATCGCGACGACACGGATGTTGCGCTGTGTCACCGCGTCTTCACTCCGCATCAGCGCAATGAAAAACACACCTACCAACGGCAGGAAGGTAACGATTGTCAGCAAGGGCCAGCCCGCCATCAGTGAGTTCCCCCGAACAGCATCCAGGTAATAAGCGCAGCCACGCCAATCAACATGGCAAAGGCATAGTGATAGACAAATCCGGTCTGCAGACGCACCACCTGCGCGGTGATACCAACCACGCGGGCCGACACGCCATCAGGACCCAAGCCATCGATGATCGCGCCGTCGCCTTCCTTCCACAGGATGCGACCAAGGCTCTTGGCCGGGCGAACGAACAGGATGTCATAGAGTTCGTCGAAGTACCACTTGTTGAGCAGGAACCGGTAGACGCCCGGCAGAGACTCCGCCAGTCGCTCAGCCGTGCCCGGTGCGACGATGTAAAAATAGTAGGACGTCACAAATCCGATCGCCATCGCCAGGAACGGCACGAAGCTGACAATGACGGGCACTTCATGCACGTCTGTCAGGATGTGATTGTCAGCGTTGACGAAGATCGCACCTTTCCAGAATTCGTTCCAGTGCTCGACGACATGCGCGGGCTCATGCCCATATCCGAGGAACAGGCCGGTAAACACCATGCCGGCAAGGACCGCACCAACGGCCAGGACCATCAACGGGATGGTCATGACAGCCGGGCTTTCATGCACATGATCCATAACGTCCTTGGATGCACGCGGTTGGCCGAAGAAGGTCAGGAAGATCAGGCGCCATGAATAGAAAGACGTGAAGAGCGCGGCGATCGACAGAAGGAAGAAGGCATAGGGCGCAAAGAACCCATGCGCCATGTAGGTCGCCTCTATGATCGCATCCTTCGAATTGAACCCGGCAAAACCCAACTGGCTCAACGGAATACCGACACCTGTCAGCGCCAGCGTGCCTATAATCATCATGGAGTAGGTCAGCGGAATCCTATCCTTCAGCCCGCCCATATTGCGCATGTCCTGTTCACCGGACACTGCATGGATCACCGACCCGGCTCCAAGGAACAACAGAGCCTTGAAGAAGGCGTGCGTGAACAGATGGAAGACGCCGGAGGAGTATGCACCAACGCCCAAGGCAGCGAACATGTAACCAAGCTGCGAACAGGTGGAATAGGCAATCACACGCTTGATGTCGGTCTGCACCAGGCCAACGGTCGCGGCAAAAAACGCCGTTGTCGCACCAACGAATGTGACCACTGCCAAGGCATAGGGCGCATTGTCAAACAGCGGCGACAGGCGCGCAACCATGAACACGCCCGCCGTCACCATTGTTGCGGCGTGGATCAGGGCCGACACAGGCGTCGGGCCTTCCATTGCGTCAGGCAACCATGTGTGCAGCAGGAACTGGGCCGACTTACCCATCGCGCCCATGAACAGCAAGAGGCAGAGGCAGGTGAGCGCGTCGAAATGCGCGCCAAGGAACACGATTTCCTTGCCCTTCATGGACGACGCATTCGCAAAGATCGTCTGAAGATCAATCGAATTGAACATCACGAAGACGCCGAAAATGCCAAGCGCGAAACCGAAGTCGCCGACGCGATTGACGACGAAAGCCTTGATGGCTGCCGCATTGGCCGAGGGCTTCTTGAACCAGAAGCCAATCAACAGGTAGGACGCAACACCGACGCCCTCCCAGCCGAAAAACATCTGCAGGAGATTGTCTGACGTGACCAGCGTCAACATCGCGAATGTGAACAGCGAGAGATACGCGAAGAAGCGCGTCTTGTGCTCATCATGCGACATGTAGCCGATGGAATAGAGGTGAACGAGGCTCGAGACCGTGT
Source organism: uncultured Hyphomicrobiales bacterium (assembly GCA_903930435.1). Lineage (GTDB taxonomy): Bacteria > Pseudomonadota > Alphaproteobacteria > Rhizobiales > Ancalomicrobiaceae > CAIYYN01. The sequence continues at coordinate 143,480 of CAIYYN010000065.1, forward strand.
TGACGACCACCAGCATGACAACTGTCAGCGTATCAATCCGCAGCGACCAATCGACTGTCAGTTCACCGGATGAGATCCAGGTGAACAGCGGAATGTGCAGCGCGTGGCCATCGAGAACGCCAATCTGCACGAAAGCGACCCAGGACAACACTGCTGCCGCCATCAGGAAGCCAGTCGTCACATATTGCGCGAACTTCGTGCCCGGCGGATCCTCATGGTGATGGCCATGATCCCCGTGGCCATGATCGTCATGAGCATGATTGTCATGCGCGTGGTCATCATGGTCATGGTGCGAATGACCATGACCGTGCGCATGGCCGTCATCGACGGGCAGCTTGTGGTTCAACAAGGTCACAAGGCCGGCGACCAGAAATCCGAGAAGCGGAAGAAAGACAATGGCCGTATACATAGGCGGCTCAACCCTTCATCATGTTGATGTCCTCAACCGCGATCGAGCCACGGTTGCGGAAGTAGACGACGAGGATGGCGAGGCCGATAGCGGCTTCGGCAGCGGCAACTGTCAGCACCAGCAAGGCAAACACCTGACCGGTCAAATCGTTGAGGAAGTGGGAAAAGGCCACGAAATTCAAGTTGACCGACAGGAGGATCAGTTCGACCGACATCAGAATGACAATCACATTCTTCCTGTTGAGGAAGATGCCGAACACACCGAGTGTGAACAGGATCGCTGCCACCGACAGGTAGTGCGACAATCCAATTTCCATGACAGCACCCGCTCCATTGACGCATCCGGATCCCGGACGCGCTTCCTGCCTACCTAGCGACAGTCAGACTGCCGCAAACCAAATTTCAGACCTCAGCCAGCCAAGCCCTCGCCTGACTTGACCTGCACAACCGTCATCGCCGTTGCCGGCGTGCGCGCAACCTGCACTGAAATATCCTGCCGCTTGACGCCGACCTTGTGGCGCATTGTCAGAACAATCGCACCGATCATCGCAACCAGAAGCACCATCCCGGATGCCTCGAAGAAATAGACATATTTCGTGTAGAGAATTTCCCCGAGCGCCTGCGTGTTCGAGAGGCCAGACGGCGTTGGCGTCGGAACGTGAGCCAGTGCGCCGGGGTCGATGACCGCCCCCCCCAGTACCATGACGAGCTCGACGAGCAGAATGATCCCGATCGCTCCGCCAACCGGCAGATACTGGAGCACGCCCTGCCGCAGTTCGACAAAGTCGACGTCCAGCATCATGACAACAAACAGGAAGAGCACCGCGACCGCGCCCACATAGACGACAACCAGGATCATCGCCAGGAATTCGGCACCCAGAAGCAGGAACAGTCCGGCTGCGTTGAAGAAGGCGAGGATGAGAAACAGCACCGAATACACAGGGTTACGCGACGAGATCACCATGAAGGATGATGCAACCGTCACGAACGCAAAGATATAGAAGAAGATCGCTTGCAATATCATTTCGTACCCCCGGATACCCGGCCCGTCAGTTGAAGCCCGCCAATCGCGAACCCTTTGTCTTGTTGGAAACCGGGCAGACCCGGCTTCGATTAGCGGTAAGGCGCATCCATGGAAATGTTGCGGGCAATCTCGCGCTCCCAGCGCGCTCCATTGGCCAGCAGCTTTTCCTTGTCATAGTAGAGTTCTTCGCGCGTCTCGGTCGCAAACTCGAAGTTCGGGCCTTCGACGATGGCGTCCACCGGACAGGCTTCCTGACAGAAGCCGCAGTAGATGCACTTCACCATGTCGATGTCATAACGGGTCGTGCGACGGGTCCCGTCATTGCCGCGTGGACCGGCTTCGATCGTGATCGCCTGCGCCGGGCAAATCGCCTCGCACAGCTTGCAAGCAATGCACCGTTCCTCGCCGTTCGGATACCGTCGCAGCGCATGTTCGCCCCGGAAACGCGGGCTGATCGGACCCTTTTCGAAGGGATAGTTGAGCGTTGCCTTCGGCGCGAAGAAATAACGCATCGACAGGAAGAAAGCCGAGACGAATTCGCTCAGGAACAGAGACTTGGCGGCTTGATCCAGTTTCATGTCAATGATCCCTCAGGGCGCCCAGCCAGTGATTTCAAGGACACCGGCCACGACCACGACACTGACCAGCGAGATGGGAAGGAACACCTTCCAGCCCAGGCGCATCAATTGATCGTAGCGATAGCGCGGCACGAACGCCTTGACCATGGCAAACATGAAAAACACGATAAGTGACTTGAGCAGGAACCAGACGATGCCTGGCACCCACGTGAATGGCGGCAGCGCCACCGGCGGCAACCAGCCACCCAGAAACAGGATCGTCGTCAGCGAGCACATAGTGCAAATGGCAACATATTCACCCAACATGAACATCATGTAGAGCGACGAGCCATATTCCACCATGAACCCAGCGACCAGCTCGGATTCGGCTTCGACCAAGTCAAACGGAGGCCGGTTGGTCTCAGCCAGAGCCGAAATGAAGAAGATGATGAACATCGGGAACAGCGGGATGAAGTACCAGTTGAGGAAGCTCAACCAGGGCAAGCCGATGAGCCCACCAAGCCCGCGCGTGTTCTGCGCCATGACGATCGACGACAGGTTCAACGACCCTGCGCACAAGAGCACCGTGATGATAACGAAGCCGATGGACACTTCGTAGGACACCATCTGCGCAGCAGACCGGAGCGCCGACAGGAACGGGTACTTCGAGTTTGAAGCCCAGCCGCCCATGATGATGCCGTAAACACCGAGCGACGAGATCGCAAAGATGTAGAGCACGCCCACGTTGATGTTTGAAATCACCCAACCATCAGCAACCGGCACCACGGCCCAGGCTGCAAGCGCCAAAAGCGTTGTCACAAAAGGAGCAAGAACGAAGATGATCTTGTTCGACCCAGACGGGATGACAGGCTCTTTCAGGATGAACTTCAACAGATCCGCAAAGGACTGAAACAGCCCCCAGGGACCGACGACGTTCGGACCACGCCGCATCTGGACGGATGCCCAAATCTTGCGGTCAGCCAGCAGCACATAGGCGACAACGATCAGCAGAGGCACCAGCATCAGGAGCGATTCTGCCAGCATGATAATGAGAGGCCAAAGGAAGCCCGACCAAAATTCGGTCATGATTTCAACGTCTCCCTCATTCTGCCGCTTGCAACAGGCTCTCGGTCCTGAGGCCTGAACAGGTTGCCATCGTCTTCGAAGCCCGTGCGATCGGATTGGTCAGATAGAAATCGCCGATCGTGCTCTGGAAGTGTGCGTCTGACGCTTCTCCGGCCAACGCGGAGATCTTGCTCAGGTCTGCACTGTCCGATGCCCCTATAGACCCTATCTGGGCCAGATGCGGGTACTCGGCATAGAGGCGGCTACGCAATTCACTCAACGAATTGAATGGCAGCCGCTTGCCCAGAACATCCGACAACGCCCTTAGAATGGCCCAGTCTTCGCGCGCATCACCCGGCGGGAACGCCGCCCGATTGGCGAGCTGCACCCTGCCCTCGGTGTTGACGAAGGTCCCGGACTTCTCGGTATAGGCTGCCCCCGGGAGCACCACATCTGCGCGATGGGCGCCCTTGTCGCCATGCGTTCCGATGTAGACGACGAATGCGCCAGCCGGCACGTCGACTTCATCCGCACCATGATTGATCAGCACGTCCAGCGCGCCAGGTGCCAGCATGCCGGCAACATCGAGACCACCCTCGCCCGGCACAAACCCGAGATCGAGCGCGCCAACGCGCGAAGCAGCCGTGTGAAGAATGGAGAGGCCATTCCAGCCCTCCTTTTCACCCAGGCTCTCGGCCAGCTTGGCTGCAAGCCCGAGCAGTGCCGCGCCATCCGCACGCGTCAAGGCACCCTGCCCCACAATGACCAACGGCGCTTTCGCCGCCTTGAGAACGTCAAGGAACTTGGCATCGCCGGCGATCAGAGCAGTCACGCTCTGCGGGCCTGCACCAAGATAGTCATAGCTATACGTCAGATCGGCCTGTTCCCCGATCACGGCGACCGGCAGCTTGGACTTCAGCCAGCGCTTGCGGATACGGGCGTTGAGAACTGGGGCTTCCTTGCGCGGATTTGCCCCGATAATCAGAACGGCGTCAGCCTGCTCGATGCCGGCGACAGTGGCATTGAATAGGTAGGATGCACGACCGTATTTCGGGTGCAGCTTCGTGCCATCAACGCGAGCGTCGATATTGGCGACGCCAATCGATGTTGCCAGCAGCTTCAATGCGTAGAGCTCTTCGACACTGGCGAGATCACCGGAGATTACGCCAATCTTCTCGGCCTTTGCCGACTTCATCTTTGCGGCAATCGCAGCGAACGCATCGTTCCAGCTGGCCGGCTGCAACTTGCCACCCACCCGAACATAGGGCCGATCAAGACGCTGTGTCTTCAAACCATCCACGACATGACGGGTCTTGTCTGAAATCCACTCTTCGTTCACCGCCTCATTGATCCGAGGCAGAATGCGCAAGACCTCACGACCGCGCGTATCGACCCGGATGTTGGACCCGAGCGCATCCATGACGTCGATCGACTCTGTCTTTGTCAGCTCCCACGGACGCGCCGTGAACTCATAAGGCATGGAGGTCAGTGCACCAACCGGGCAGAGGTCGACGACGTTGCCCTGCAACTCGGAAGCCATCGCCGTTTCGAGATAGGTCGTGATTTCGACGTCTTCGCCACGGCTGATCAAGCCAAGATCGCCAACGCCAGCCACTTCGGCAGTGAAACGGACACACCGCGTGCACTGGATGCACCGGGTCATCACGGTCTTGACGAGCGGACCGATGTATTTGTCTTCAACCGCGCGCTTGTTTTCCTGATAGCGCGTTGAATCAACGCCATAGGCCATCGCCTGGTCTTGCAGGTCACATTCGCCACCCTGATCGCAGATCGGGCAATCAAGTGGATGGTTGATCAGAAGGAATTCCATCACGCCTTCGCGCGCCTTCTTGACCATTGGCGTCTTGGTAAAAACCTCCGGTGGCTCACCATTGGGACCCGGACGCAGGTCCTTGACGGCCATCGCACAGGATGCCTGCGGCTTCGGCGGACCGCCCTTCACTTCGACAAGACACATGCGGCAATTGCCAGCCACGGAAAGCCGCTCATGGAAACAGAAGCGCGGCACTTCAGCGCCAGCCGCCTCAGCTGCCTGCAATAGCGTCGCCTCGGGGGCGATATCGATCTCGATGCCGTCGATCTTGATCTTAGCCATACCTAATCCCGCTTCAGGCGCTTTCCGCGCCACCTTCCGAAAGTTTATGCTGCGCTGCGTGATACGCGGCCAAAAGCTCTGTGACAAGGATACCGTCGATCGTCATCCCCTCCATTCGGCTGGAAGCAATCGTCGCACCCTTCAAATTTGCCTGGCTCAACCTGAGACCCGACAGATTGGCGTTTTGAACCCGCCAGCCTGAGAGATTGGCGTCCTCGATCGACCAGCCAGACATGTTGACGTTCTCAAGGTTCCAACCGGAAAAATTCGCGTCATTCACCGACGACCCCGAAAGATCCGCTTTCGTCACATCCAGCCGATCCTGCACGCCGTCAAGCTTCACGCTAATCACTCCGCAGCTTGGGCGAAAGCGCCAGACTTGCGCGTGGCAATCCGCTCTTCAATCAACGGCCGGTAATGGCGGATCAAGCCCTGGATTGGCCAGGCCGCAGCATCACCAAGGGCGCAGATCGTGTGTCCCTCGATCTGCTTTGTTACCTGGAACAGCATGTCGATTTCACGAACTTCCACATCACCGCGAACGAGGCGCTCCATGGTGCGCCACATCCACCCGGTGCCTTCGCGACAGGGCGTGCACTGGCCACAGCTCTCGTGCTTGTAGAAGGCCGACAACCGCGCGATGGCGCGGATCAGATCCGTCGACTTGTCCATCACGATCACAGCGGCGGTCCCGAGACCCGATCCCAAACCACGCAAAGTGTCGAAGTCCATGGAGGCATCAGCGATCTGGTCGGCAGGCACAAGCGGCACAGACGCGCCACCCGGAATGACCGCCAGAAGATTATCCCAGCCACCCCGAATACCGCCGCAGTGTTTATCGATCATTTCGCGGAAGGTGACGCCCATTTCTTCTTCGAAGGTTGCGGGCTTGTTCACGTGGCCGGAGACGCAGAACAGCTTCGTGCCTGTGTTGTTCGGTTTGCCGAGGCCCGCGAACCACGCGCCGCCACGCCGCAGGATGGTCGGTGCCACCGCAATCGATTCGACGTTGTTCACGGTCGTCGGGCAGCCATACAAGCCGACATTCGCCGGGAATGGTGGTTTCAGTCGCGGCTGACCCTTCTTGCCTTCAAGGCTCTCAAGGAGCGCGGTCTCTTCACCGCAGATATAGGCCCCTGCGCCATGATGCACATAGAGATCAAAGGGATAGCCGTGGATGTTGTCCTTGCCGATCAGCTTGGCCTCATAGGCCTCGTCAACCGCGCGCTGCAAGGCCTCACGCTCGCGGATGAATTCGCCACGCACATAGATGTAGGCAACATGCGCACCCATGGCGAAAGACGCGATCAGGCAACCTTCGACCAGCGTATGGGGATCGTTGCGGAGAATCTCACGGTCCTTGCAGGTGCCCGGTTCCGATTCGTCGGCATTCACAACGAGATAGTGAGGACGGCCGTCGTTCACCTTTGGCATGAACGACCACTTCAGGCCCGTCGGGAAGCCTGCACCACCGCGCCCGCGCAGACCTGAGGCCTTCATCTGGTCAATGATCCAGTCGCGCCCGTTGTCGAGGATCGCCTTGGTGCCATCCCAATGGCCACGCGCCATGACGCCCTTGAGGGATTTGTCCTCTAGGCCATAGATATTCGTAAAGATGCGGTCCTTATCGTGCAGCATATCTGGTCCCGCTATTCAGCCAATATCCCACAAAAGTCACCACCGACCGGCTGAGGTCTGATTGAACTGCCGTTCGTCCGGGCTCGGACGTGCGCATGGTCAAGCCAGTCATCATTCCGCCGCTCCGCCGTCTGAACCTGATTCCTTGGGCTTGCGGACGCGTTTGGCGGCAGGTTTCGTCTGTGTCTCAGCGGCAGCACGTGTCGCCGCTTCAGCAGCGACAGGGGCTGGTGCCGGCGCTTCAGCGACCGCCGCGGCAGGTGTTTCGGCCACAGTCGGCTGCTTCAGCAGATTGACGAGATAGGCACCCTTGTACAGCTCCGGATCGGTCAACGTGGTCGCGCCACCCTCTGGCAAGGCTCCGTGCCGCCCGTTCTGCGGACCCGGCTTAGGTGGATTGCCGCTGGCAAACCCATCCAGCAGCGCATTGAAGCTGTCGGGCGTCAGATCTTCATAGGTATCCTTGAAGACAGCGACCATCGGCGCATTGACGCAGGCACCAAGGCACTCGACCTCTTCCCAGGAGAATTTGCCGTCGTCTGAGACATGAAACGGATCAAGATGGATGCGTGATTTGCAGATCGACAGGATCTCGTCCGAGCCGCGCAGCATGCAGGGTGTCGTGCCGCACACTTGTACATGCGCCACCGAACCGACGGGCGCCAGCAAGAACTGCGTGTAGAATGTCGCCACTTCCAGCACACGGATCTTGGCCATGCCGAGCTTGGCCGCAATCCATTCAATGGCAGCCTTGGTAACCCAACCGTCCTGCTCCTGCGCACGCATCATCATCGGGATCACGGCAGACGCCTGCTTGCCCGGCGGATATTTGGCGATCAGCGCCTCAACCCACGCAACGTTTTCGCCCCGGAATTCGAAGCTGGCGGGTTGAACCGCATCTGGAGCTAGTCTGCGAACACTCATCGTCGATAGACCCAAAAAAGTTCAGTTACGGACGACGAAGATCGCCCAAACACATCAGGTTCAGTTCAGCGTTACCGGTCAACCTCACCGAACACGATGTCCAGAGAACCCAAAATCGCCGAAACGTCAGCCAGCATATGGCCACGGTTCATGAAATCCATGGCCTGCAGATGGGCAAAGCCCGGTGCGCGGATCTTGCAACGGTAGGGCTTGTTGGTGCCATCCGAGACGAGATAGACGCCGAACTCACCCTTCGGCGCTTCGACAGCAGCGTAGACCTCTCCGGCTGGAACATGAAAGCCTTCGGTGTAAAGCTTGAAGTGATGAATCAAGGCTTCCATCGACCGTTTCATTTCAGGCCGCTTGGGCGGAACCACCTTGCCATCCCTCGACGATACAGGTCCCTTGCCCTCTGCTGATGACAACTTCGCGACGCATTGTTCCATGATCCGCAACGATTGACGCATCTCTTCCATGCGGATCAGGTAGCGATCATAGCAGTCGCCGTTCTTGCCAATCGGGATATCAAATTCGAGTTCGGAATAGCACTCATAAGGCTGCGACTTGCGCAGATCCCAGGCCGCACCAGAACCGCGCACCATGACGCCTGAAAAGCCCCAGTTCCACGCTTCCGCCAAGCTCACGACACCGATATCAACGTTACGCTGCTTGAAGATCCGGTTTCCCGTCAAAAGCGTGTCCAGATCAGCGATTGTCTTGGCGCACTGCGGAATGAACTTGCCGATGTCATCGACCAGCTTCTGGTCAATGTCCTGATGCACCCCGCCTGGGCGGAAATAGGCCGCATGCATCCGCGAACCCGAAGCACGCTCGTAGAACACCATCAGCTTTTCGCGTTCTTCAAAGCCCCAGAGCGGCGGTGTCAAGGCACCAACGTCCATGGCCTGCGTCGTGACGTTGAGAATGTGCGACAGCAGGCGTCCGATTTCCGAGTAGAGCACGCGGATCAATTGTCCGCGCTTGGGGACTTCGATCTTGAGCAGTTTCTCGATGCCCAGGCAGAAGGCGTGTTCCTGATTCATCGGCGCGACATAGTCGAGCCGATCGAAGTAAGGCACCGCCTGCATATAGGTCTTGGCTTCAATCAACTTTTCGGTGCCGCGATGCAGCAAGCCGATATGCGGATCGACGCGCGTCACAACCTCGCCATCAAGCTCAAGCACCAGGCGCAACACACCATGCGCTGCCGGATGCTGCGGTCCGAAGTTGATGTTGAAGTTCCGGATCTCGGCTTCAGCCATAATCAGTCCTGCCCAACGCTCGATTTCGTACTGCTCAGTTCGCCTTGGCCTTCTCGTCGCCTGGGATCACATAGTCTGTGCCTTCCCAGGGGCTCAAGAAGTCGAAATTGCGGAATTCCTGGTTCAGCCGCACCGGTTCGTAAACCACGCGCTTCTGCTCTTCATTGTAACGGACCTCGACAAACCCGGTCATCGGGAAGTCCTTGCGCAGGGGATGTCCGTCAAAACCATAGTCGGTCAGGATGCGCCGCAGATCGTGATGGCCGGTGAACAGGATGCCGTAGAGATCCCAGGCCTCGCGCTCGAACCAGTCGGCCCCCTTGAACACATCCGTGATCGACGGAACCGGCGTTACCTCGTCCGTTGTCACCTTGATCCGAACGCGACGGTTCTTGTAAGGCGACAAGAGGTGATAGACGACATCGAAGCGCTCAGACCTAGCCGGGTAATCTGCACCGGCGATATCGGTGAAATTCACAAAGCGGCAGCGCGAATCATCGCGGAGAAACGCCACGACTTCCATAATCGCATCGCGTTCAGCATCAAGTACCAGCATATCGACACCAAGCGACCAGCCCTTCAGCTTTCCGCCCAGGCTCTCCGCAATGTATGTACCCAGCTCTTCAAGAGTCTCGCTCATGACGCCTTTTATCCGGATGGTGCGATCGGATGACCGCGATTCGTCGAAGTCGATATGTATTTTTCAGCGTTCGATAGTGCCTGTGCGGCGGATCTTCTTTTGCAGCAGCAAAACCCCGTAGAGCAAAGCTTCTGCGGTTGGTGGGCATCCCGGGATATAGATATCCACAGGAACCACGCGATCACACCCACGGACCACCGAATAGGAATAATGGTAGTAGCCGCCCCCGTTTGCGCATGATCCCATGGAAATCACGTAACGCGGTTCCGGCATCTGGTCGTAGACCTTGCGGAGCGCCGGAGCCATCTTGTTGGTCAGCGTACCAGCGACGATCATGACGTCCGACTGGCGTGGCGACGCACGCGGTGCGAAGCCAAACCGCTCGACGTCATAACGCGGCATCGACACCTGCATCATCTCAACGGCGCAGCATGCCAGACCAAAGGTCATCCACATCAGCGAGCCAGTGCGCGCCCATGTGATGAGATCATCAGCGGCTGCAACGAGAAATCCCTTATCCGCCAATTCGGCGTTGATTTCGAGGAAATAGGGATCATCGGCACCGATCGGCTTGCCGGTCGCGGGATCGATGATCCCCTTCGGCTGCGGCGCCACGAGCGTGTTGGTTGGCTGGTTCAATCCCATTCCAACGCTCCCTTTTTCCATTCGTAAACGAAGCCAAGCGTCAGAACGCCGAGAAACACGATCATTGACCAGAAGCCGAATACACCCACAGCCTTGAAGCTCACCGCCCACGGAAACAGGAAGGCAACCTCAAGATCGAAGATGATGAATAGAATCGATACGAGATAGAACCTTACATCGAACTTCATGCGTGCGTCATCAAAGGCATTGAAACCGCATTCATAGGCAGACAATTTTTCAGCATCGGGGCGCTTGTAGGCGACAATAAACGGCGCAACGAGCAACGCCACACCGATAAAGCCGCATACGCCGAGGAAAACTAGGATCGGCGCATATTCTTTCAACAGGTCTTGCAACATTGTCGACCTCTTTCCAAAGCGATTCTCGCGCTCGCCGCCGAGGTCCTGAGACCACATAGGTGGCACCAAGTCCTTCAGGCAGTTCCGTAATGCTCAAATCACACTGCGATCCGACTCACGGACGGTCACAGCATCTTTCGCACCGCACACAAGCGACGATTAGCCCACCCTTGTGACCGACGCAAGGGATTCGGACAACATCCTTCGTCCCATTTTTGACCGGAATGATATCTGTCTGTCACAATCTTGGGCATGCTGATCATCAGCGCTTGACAAGGTCGGCCATGCGCCTTAAACGACCCCCACCCCGACGCCAGACGGTCTCACTGGTCAGCGGCTTCAAGGGGGCGTAGCTCAGTTGGTTAGAGCGCCGGCCTGTCACGCCGGAGGTCGCGGGTTCGAGCCCCGTCGCTCCCGCCATTTGCCCGAATTGGGCCAAGTGGATGGATTTATTGAAAAAGGCCCGGCAAATTTGCCGGGCCTTTTCATTTGGGTGTTGTGCAACCCCTCGGCAAGTCGCGGAAATAACCGCCCCCCATTGAACTATGGTCGCACATAATTGGCGGATGGAAATGGTGTCTCCCTCACTTCACCCAATTCCGCGGCCCCTTCCGAGCGGGTCCGCCCTTCAAAGTCGACAGCGAGGGATAGCGGCCACGCGGCGTCTGCGGCGGCGGAGCTGGCGGAGGCGTTGCCTGGAGGCGCAACTTGGTGGTTGAGGCCTCTGGAGCCTTGCCTGATCCTTCAGCGCCCTGCCCTGGCTTCGCGCCGTTGTCCATCATGCGCGCGACGGCCTTGGCATCCGGCATGGCGGCAGCGGCCTTCGCTTCGGCAATCTGAGCCAGCTTGGTCAGGATGACGGCCGTGCCCCTCAGACGATCCTCGGCACCGGGCCAGTCGCGCATGAGAACGATCTTCTGGTCCGGACGAATCTTGGCCAGGGAACCTTCTTCCTGAATGAACTTGATCAATCCAGGTGGGTTCGCGAAATGCTGCTCACGGAACGAAATCACAATGCCTTTCGGACCGGCATCAATCTTCTCGATATTGGCTTTGCGACACAGTGACTTGATGTAGACGATCTTGAGCAGGTGCTCGACTTCTTCGGGCAACGGTCCGAAGCGGTCGATCATCTCGGCACCGAACTGGCTGATCGCCTCAGCAGAATCCAGATCCGCCAGCCGCCGGTAGAGTCCCAGCCGCAAGCTCAAATCGGCCACATAGACTTCGGGAATGAGAACCGGCGTGCCGACGGAAATCGACGGCGACCACTGATCCCTCGGCATCTCGTCAACGCCTGCCTTGAGGCTGGCGACGGCCTCTTCGAGCATCTGTTGATAGAGTTCGTAGCCAACTTCCCGAATATGACCGGATTGTTCATCGCCCAGGAGATTACCGGCACCGCGAATATCGAGGTCGTGACTGGCGAGCTGGAAGCCTGCGCCGAGATTTTCAAGGCTCTGCAAGACTTTCAGGCGACGTTCGGCGGTCGCCGTGATTGGCCTGTCGGCAGGCACGGTGAAGAGCGCATAGGCGCGCACCTTCGAGCGTCCTACGCGTCCACGCAGCTGATAGAGCTGGGCAAGCCCGAACATGTCGGCACGGTGCACGATCAAGGTATTGGCCGTCGGAATATCCAGACCCGATTCCACGATGGTGGTCGACAAAAGCACGTCATATTTGCCCTCGTAGAATGCTGTCATGACGTCTTCAAGTTCCCCCGCCGCCATCTGGCCATGGGCAACCGCCACCTTCACCTCCGGGACGGTGAGTGCCAGGAACTCTTTCTGCGACGCGAGGTCCGAAACACGCGGCACGACGAAGAACGACTGCCCGCCGCGATAATGTTCGCGCAGCAGCGCTTCACGGATGGTCAGGGGATCACGTGGACTGATGAAGGTGCGCACGGCGAGACGATCAACTGGCGGCGTCGCAATGATCGAGAGTTCGCGCACCCCCGTCAGCGCCAGTTGCAGCGTCCTTGGAATCGGCGTGGCCGTCAGCGTCAGCACATGAACGTTGGCCTTCATCTCCTTGAGGCGCTCCTTGTGCTTCACGCCGAAATGCTGCTCCTCGTCGATGATCAACAGACCGAGATCCCGAAATTCGACGCCTTTTCCGAGGACTGCGTGGGTGCCAACGACGATATCGATCTTGCCGTCAGCGAGTCCGGCCTTGGTTGCCGCGAGATCAGCGCTGGTGACAAGGCGCGAGAGTTGGCCGACGTTGAATGGCAATCCCTTGAACCGCTCTGCGAACGTCCGGTAATGTTGACGGGCGAGCAATGTCGTCGGCACCACGACGGCAACCTGCTTGCCGCTCGCAGCCGCGACAAAGGCTGCACGCAACGCGACTTCGGTCTTGCCGAAGCCAACGTCACCGCAGACAAGGCGGTCCATTGGTCGACCCGCAGCCATGTCTTCGAAGGTTGCCGAGATGGCGGCCAACTGATCATCTGTCTCGTCAAACGGGAAGCGCGCGCAGAATTCGTCGTAGAGGCCATCGGGCAACGTCAGCACATCCGCCTGCTTGATCAGACGCAGCGCGGCTGTCTTCATCAAGCCTTCCGCGATTTCACGGATGCGATGTTTCATGCGGGCCTTACGGGCCTGCCATGCACCACCGCCAAGCTTGTCGAGCTGGGCTTCGGTTTCATCGGAGCCATAACGCGAGAGAAGCTCGATGTTTTCGACCGGCAGATAGAGCTTGTCATCGCCATGGTAGAGGATTTCGAGGCAATCATGCGGCTCGCCAGCCGCCGTGATGGTCTTCAGCCCCGAAAAGCGCCCTACTCCGTGATCGACGTGGACGACCAGGTCACCTTCATTCAGACCGGCAACTTCGGTCAGGAATTCAGAACCCTTCGCCCGTTTCCGCTTGGATCGGATCAAGCGGTCGCCAAGGATGTCCTGCTCGGCCAGCACGACCAGATCCGTCGTCTCAAAACCGGCTTCGATTGGCAGTACAGCGAGCCCGGCAACACCGGACGGCAATACATCAATCTCGGCGAAAGCATTGACCCGGCGCGTTGCCTTCAAACCGTGATCACCGAGCACCTGGGCCAGACGATCAAGCGCCCCTTCACTATGCGCGGCGAGGACCACCCGCTTCTTGGCTGCAAACCGGTCGATAATGTGAGAAACGACGGCGTCAAAGACGTTGACGTCGCCGGCATTGCGCTCCTCGGCAAAGCTCCGCCCGGCACGACCTGCCAGGTCCACGATGGCCGGGCCGCGCTCGGCAAGCGCAAACCGGGAGATTGCGACCGTGTTGCGCGCCAGGAGCGCCGCGTTCCATTCACCTTCGCTGACATAGAGCGAAGCCGGTACGATGGGTTGATACGGCACGACGCCGGATTGCTTGACACCGAGCGCCTCCCTGCGCGCCTCGAAGTGATCTTCGATATCCTTCCAACGCTCGACGACGGCCTCATTGGTCAACGGATCGGTGAGGACGGGTGCGTCTGGCGCGTAATCGAACAACGTCTCCAGCTTTTCATGGAACAAGGGCAGCCAGTGCTCCAGTCCAGCGTAGCGGCGTCCGTCTGAAATCGCGGCATAAAGGGCATCCTCGCGCGAAGCCGCACCGAAGGCCGCCATGTAGCCGCGTCGAAACCGGGATACGCTTTCGGGAACCAGAGTGACCTCGGACATCGGAACCCATTCCAGCCGCTTTAGCTGGGCGGTCGTGCGCTGCGTCTCGGGATCAAAGCGCCGGATTGATTCCAATGTATCGCCAAAGAAATCAAGGCGCACAGGCGCTTCCGAGCCTGGTGCAAAGAGGTCCAGAATTCCGCCGCGCACCGCGTATTCCCCGGTGTCCCGCACTGTGGATGTTCGCGAAAAACCGTTGTTCTCCAGCCATTTTGTCAAGTCTGCCATATCGACGCGATTGCCGGGAGCAGCCGCAAACGTCTCAGCAGCCACGATGTCACGCGCAGTAACCCGCTGGATCGCCGCGTTGACCGTTGTCAGAAGCACAATCGGCTTCTTCTGCTCCCGAGGTCTGGCCAAATGTGAAAGCGCCGTCATGCGACGCGCGACGACTCCGGCATTGGGCGACACGCGATCATAGGGCTGGCAATCCCACGCCGGGAAAACGATTGTCGCTATGTCTGGCGCGTAAAAGCCCAGCGCATGTTCCATCGCCGCGAGACGAGCCGCATCACGCAGAATGACAATCAGAGACGGCTTGCCGTCTTTCAGACCCTCTGCGCGGGCAAGGTCGCCAATCGCAAGCCCCTCCAATCCATCCGGGACAGAGGCAAGCGTCACGTGGGCGGCTTTTGCGAAAAGGGACTTGAAGAGGGTCACGCAGTCAATCCTGACGAGTTCGATCCATTTTGCCTTAGGGCAAACGGAGTATCCGACAAAAGCAAGGTCGGGTTTTGGTGATGATGTTCAAAGAGACACCGGCGTACTTCGGTCGTCACACCCAGCGCCTGCCCGGTTAAAGCCGTTGACCGTTGATAGCCCGCTTCATGCCGCCGAAAGCAATGGAAACATAAGCCTCCAGTTGGCAACACGGTTCAGGGCTGCCCGGTTCCCGGATACATTCGATCTACATCCTTGCCTGATTGGTCCGTGCGTATTTTCCATCATGGAAAGCAACAATCTGCGAAAATACGGGGGAGCGCTTCTCAGCTGGCAGTTCTTCCGACCCCGTAATCCATGAAAACAAATTTCGGTCTGACTCATCCATCAAGACCTCAAGATCAGTCAGATCGGCTACCGACAGCGTCGCAATATGTGCGTCGGCAAACTCACCGAGCAGAATATCCATTTCCTTGGTGCCACGATGCCACGCCTGATAGAGGGCACGCTTGCGTCGAGGCTCAAGTCCGTCACTCGAAATGGTCGTCGACATTCGATTGGTCCCCATGAAAGCACTAGCGCCGCCGCGCCACGGCGCGCGCGTCATTCTTCGCTCATAATATAACGTTCGATGCTGTAAAAGTCAGCGCCCGTGGGACCGTAAAAATGAGCCATGCTCCATGCGGACGAAATTGTGCAGACGAAGGGATGTCATCCCCTGCAGGGCCGATAGTCGAACAAAAGAACTCCGCGCCAAATAATTAATTCCGCTTATGGTTAAGGCATTAAGACCATTTTAATTGAAAATAACAATGATCATTTAAAATCAAAATGCAAAGGGACTTATAATGGGCTTTGTTTCAAAAATGGGTCTTGCTGCCAAAACGGCCTTTATGACCGCCGCATTGATGGCCTTGTTCGCAACGGGGTTTGCTATCCTGCAAATCAATCTTGCACGCTGGGACACCGATAAGGTGAACGCCGCTGATCTTGCAACGCGATCCTTTGTCATTGCGAAATCGGCAGAGCTTGGTCTCGAAGGTGGAAAGCTAGAGACAACTGCCGATGGCACCCCTGTTCGCATCATTGCGACTGCATTGCCGAAGGAAGGCGACAATCGAATTGTCGACCACTCGCTTGGTGGCTCCTCGCTTTTTACAATTGACCCCGCGACAGGAGACCTGATCCGCACGTCGTCGTCGGTTCTCGACGCAAACGGGAAGCGACAGACCGGGACGCGAATTCCCGCCAATGCTGCCATCGCTCAGGCAACGCGCCGCGGAGAAGCAATCACGGATCGCATTGAAATCACGGGCATCGTTCGATTGGCCCATTATGTCCCGATCGTTACCCCTGACGGCAAGCCCATCGGCACAATCGGCGCGGGCCTCGTTCTGGCCGACGCGGAAGCCGCTTACGCGGCGAAGGTTCAGTCCATCCTCCTGATTTTCGGGCTGTTCACGGTGCTGATTTCGATTTCCACCTATGTTTTGCTCCTCAGGATGCTGAAGCCGGTGAAACAAATGGCAGACGGCATCGAAGCCCTCGCGGATGAGCGTGATCCAGCTACAGCGCGCTTCTTGCAGCGCGGCGATGAGATCGGACTGATTGCCCAATCAATTGAACGTCTGAGCAACAGCCTGTCCGAACGCAGACAGATGCAAGCAAAAGAAAACACCCGGTTGTCAATCGACTCGGCGCGGCGCGAGCGCATGGAGCGAGCCCTCTACGCGTTCGAGTCTGCTGTAAACCAGGTGATTGCCCGAGTTGAAACGCGCTCCGGTTCGATCAACGAAGCAACGACGACTGTGGGCGATTCAGCAAATGGTGCGACTGCCAGCGCGCAGGAAACCATGACGGCAACAGGACAAACGCTGACCAGTGTTACCGGAATTGCTGGGGCCACCGAGGAACTGAACGCCGCAATTGGCGAAATCCGCCGCCAGACTGAAGCTGCCGTCACGATCAGCCAGGAGGCGAATACTGCGGTTGACATTGCATCAACCGACGTGTCCGGCCTGGCTGAAACGGCCGGCAAGATCGGCGAAGTCGTCCAGTTGATCCGGGCAATCGCCGAACAAACCAACCTTCTGGCCCTGAACGCCACAATCGAAGCTGCACGAGCAGGAGAAGCAGGTCGTGGATTCGCCGTCGTGGCTTCTGAAGTCAAACAGCTCGCATCGCAAACCGCGCGCGCAACGGAAGACATTTCCTCGCAGGTCGGTGCGATCCAGTCAGCGACGCATCGCACGACGGCATCCATGGAAAACATCGCCAGCACAATGGGACGGATGCGCGATGCCAACGACGCGATCTCCGGCGCCATCGAGCAGCAGGCCTCGGCGACGCGTGAAATCAATGTCAGCGTGACGCGAGCTGCTCAAATCGCAGGTGTCGCAGGCGAGTCCGTCGGTGCCGTGGCCCAGCGGCTGGGCGCAGTGGATTCAGCCGTCCGGGCACTCGACTCTGTCGCTGGTAGCCTCGGATCAGATGTGTCCGACTTGCGCAATGCGGTCGAAGCCTTCCTGTCAGAAGTGAAGGCTGCCTAAGTGGACGGCATCGACGTTTCGATGGTGATGGCTTTGGCCTCTTCCTTGGCCAGCACCTCGAAACGTGGCCGGATATGGCGCGACAGCCGCAATTCCAGTTTATCCCAGATCCGCCGGATGATCTCGACCATCGTGAGATAGATCAGGGCGGCATAGAGATAGACGGAAAAATCGAATGTACGGGCAAAGACAAAGCGCGTCTGCCCCATAAGGTCGAGCAATGTCACGATCGCTGCCAATGCACTGGCCTTGATCATGCCGATCAATTCATTGCCAAAGGGCCGCAAGGCGATCAAAAGCGCTTGCGGCATCACGACCAGTCCGGCCGTCTGAATTCGGTTCAATCCAAGCGCCTTGGCCGCTTCTGATTGACCTCGGGAAACCGACTGGATCGCACCACGAAAGATTTCCGCCTGATAAGCAGAGGTATTCATCGTGAATGTCAGGATGCAGCAGAAGAATGCATCCCTGAAAAAGGTCCACAATCCAAGATCCTGCAACTGTGGACGCAAGTCGCCCGAGCCGTAATAGACGATATAGAGCTGGCAAAGCAGCGGCGTCCCGCGAAAAAACGTAATATAGGCAAGCGCGAAGCCAGACAGGATGCGGAAACGCGACATCCGGGCGAGGCAAATGAAATACCCAAGCACAAATCCCAGCGTACAAGATAGCGACACGACGATCAGCGTCATGCGAATACCAAGCAAGATGCGATAGCCGTATTCTTGAAGGATCGGGATGTTGACGACAAAACCCGCCAGCGATTGAAGCGTCTGTAACATCAGGCAATTCCCTTTCTCATCCGCTTTTCCAGATAAGCCTGGACGATCGTGGCCATGATGCTGATGATCAGGTAGATTGCTGCTGCAACTGAATAGAACAGTAGCGGTCGGGTCGTGCGTTGGCTGGCGGTAAACGCCGCTCTCAACAAATCAAGCACTGCGAGCGTGGAAATCAGTGACGTATCCTTCAGCAGGATCGTCCAGATGTTGCTGAGACCGGGAATGGCAATCCGCAACATTTGCGGGAGGATGATTTTCAAGAAAATCACCTTGGGTCCGAGGCCGAGCGAGCGCCCGGCCTCTGCCTGTGAGGCTGGAACGGCTTTGAGCGCGGCGACCCAGACTTCACTTGAATAAGCAGCGGTGACAACGGCCAGAGCAATGACACCTGCCGTGAAAGCGCTCAATTCGATATGCGGCAGTCCCAATCGGGTAATCTTGTCAATGATTGCCTGCAAGCCGTAATAGACGATGAAAAGCGCCAGCAGGTCGGGAATACCGCGAAAGAATGTCGTGAACGCATCGGCGAATGTGCGAATGGTCCGCGATGCCGAAATCTTCGCCAAGGCGACAATCAGGCCACCTGTAAAACCGAACGGCATCGTGACAACGGCCAGCGCCAAGGTCACTGCGGCGCCTTGCAGTAATAGTCCGGACCATCCATTGGGACCGAACAAGAGATCATACCAAACCATCGCGACCGCCCCGGTTCCGTCCAGATACCCTGTCCTGGCAAACGATTGCCAGGACAGGTCGAGTTCGGTTTACTTGCCGCGAATATCGAACGAGAAGTAGGGCTTCTCGAGGGTCTTGAAGGTTCCGTCGGCGTCCGCTTCCGCAATCGCCTTGTTGAACATGTCCTTCAGGTCGGTGTCCGAGGGACGGAACGCCGCGCCGACGCCTGGACCATGGATCTCGGGAACGCGGGCATAAAGCGCAACAAAGCGGGTTGAATCCTTGCCCTTCGTGTTCACGAATTCCTGCAGCACGATGCTGTCGGCGGTCACATAATCAAGACGACCGTTTGCCAGATCGAGGTTCGCCTCGTCCTGCGTCGGATAGGTCTTGATTTCGGAGTCCTTGTAGAACTTCTCGAGGTAATTGACGTGGATCGTCGAGGACTGCGTGCCAATCGTCTTGCCCTTCAGAGCAGCCGGGCTGATATCGTCGCTCTTGTTGCCTTTCGTCGTGATGAAAGCTGGCGGCGTGGCGTAATAGAAGTCGGAGAACAACACCTTTTCAGCGCGCGCCTTGGTGATGTTCATGCTGGAGAAGATGACGTCGAACTTGTCGCCCAGAAGCGCCGGAATGACACCATCCCAGTCCTGGTTCTGGAAGGTGCAGGTGACCTTCATCTTCGCGCACAGCGCCTTGGCGTAGTCGACCTCGAAGCCGACGATTTCACCCTTGGAATCGACGCTCTCGAAGGGCGCATAGCTTGCGTCCATACCAATTCGGACGGTCTTCCACTCCTTGGCATCCGCCTGGCCTGCGAGGAGTCCGGCCATCGCCAAACCGAGCGCTGCCCATATTTTACTCTTCTTCATGTCGCTCTCCAAAAACCACAGCACACTTTTATCGCCTTGCGACCTGTTCCGGTCGATGAAACCTCGTCAGTCAGCCCTGTCAGACTGCCGCCTTTGGTGACATGCCCAATATGAAAGCACGATGCATGCCAGTTCGAAAGCGGCTTTTTTCAAAAAACTGCCACATTCGACGAAACGGATTTATCTCTGGCGAGGTTGCTGAAAGTTAGCGTGATGCGAAAATCGACCAGTTCATCGCACGCGTCAGCCGCTCCAGCGCAACGGCCCCCAAAAGCGAATTGCCGACCTTGTTCAGACCCGGCGACCAAACCGCGATCGCTGCCTTTCCCGGAACAACGGCAATAATCCCGCCACCCACACCGCTTTTACCCGGTATGCCGACCTGGAATGCAAAATCCCCGGAGCCGTCGTAATGTCCACAGGTCAACATGAGTGCGGCAATACGTCGCGCCCGCTCTGACGACACCACACGCCGCCCGACCGCCGGATTGAATCCATCGTGCGCCAGAAACTGGACGGCAGTTGCCAACTGTCGGCAGGACATCGAAATCGCGCACTGATGAAAGTAGACGCCGAGGGTCAGTTCCGGCGCATTCTGCAGATTGCCAAATGCACGCATATAATTTGCCAGGGCGACGTTGCGAAACCCCGTCTGGGTCTCGGACCGGGCGACGGCACTGTCCACGATGATTGTCTGATCGTCAGCCAGGTCCCGCACGAAGCTAAGGATCGATCCGATGGCTTCGCGCGGCTTATGCCCCTCCAGCAGGATATCGGATACGACGATCGCGCCTGCATTGATAAAGGGATTTCGCGGAATTCCGGCCTCCCGCTCCAACTGTACGATAGAGTTAAACGGATTGCCCGAGGGTTCGCGACCGACACGGGTCCAGATCTGATCACCCACCTTGCCCAGGGCCATCGTCAGCGTGAAGACCTTCGAGACCGATTGAATGGAAAATGGCACATCCGCGTCACCAGCGGCATGTACCTTGCCGTCATGATCGATCACGCAAATGCCGAACTGGCGCGGATCGACCTTTGCAAGCTCCGGAATATAAGAAGCGACAGTCCCGCGCGTTTCGGCTCGGGCCATATCGCGCGCGATCTGGGCAACGACATCAGTCAAGTCAGGCATCTGTTATCCTTGTCGGCGGGCAGAAAAACGTGCATTTGCCTGTAAATAAAGCAATTTAGTGCGGTTTGTTGCCCTGTCATTCCTGCATGATGGCTGCAACCAGCATGCCCCGAGACTCCTAGCAAATTTCATGGCACAAAAGCGGCATGTCCCCGACGGAGATTGATCGTGTCAAACACCAAACATTTCCAGCCTCTCCTGATGAACCCCTATCCGCGCTTTTCGGATATCGCCACCTTCATGCGTCTGCCGGTCGTTCGGGACGATGATCCGAGGATCAACGATGTCGAAATCGGCCTGTTTGGCGTGCCATTTGATCAGGGCGTCACCAACCGCTCCGGTCCGCGTCATGGACCGCGCCAGATCCGGGACCAATCTTCGCTCATGCGTCGGGCGCACCGGGTGCACGGGATTTATCCCTATGATCTCGCCAATGTTGCCGATCTCGGCGATTCCCCGACCAATCCGGCGGATCTGATGGACTCGATTGCCCGGATCGAAGACTTTGCGACCCGATTGAGCGCGCGCGGAACGCTGCCGCTGGCTGCTGGCGGTGATCATCTGATTTCGCTTCCCTTGATCAGAGGCGTCGCCAAGAAGCATGGCCCCGTCGGCATGGTGCATTTCGACAGCCATTCCGATACATGGGACGAATATTTTGGTGGATATAAATACACACACGGAACGCCGTTCCGTCGGGCGATCGAGGAAGGCATCCTTGATCCGAAGCGCACCATCCAGATCGGCATTCGCGGCGGCCTCTATGATCTCGCCGACAACGAATGGGCCGAATCTCAGGGCGTCCGTATCATTTATATCGAGGAATTCTTCGAGATTGGCGTTGAAGGCGTGATCGCAGAGGCGCATCGCGTGGCGGGATCAGGCGCAACCTATATTTCGTTCGACGTAGACGGCATCGACCCGACCTATACGCCGGGCACCGGCACGCCGGAAGTTGGCGGCTATACGCCAGCGCAAGCGCAGCAGATGCTGCGTGGCCTTAAGGGACTCAATCTCGTGGGTGCCGACGTGGTCGAAGTCTCGCCCCCGTTTGATCAAACTGGTAACACGGCTCTCGTGGCCGCGACGCTGATGTTCGAGATCCTGTGCTTGCTGGCCATGCAGGTCGGTGCCGCCAAGGGCCGCTGAACGAAAGCGGATCCATATCTGATCGATTTGAGTGAGTGAAACGAACGCATGGCCAAGATCCCCAGTCGTCGCAAGATCATCATCGATACCGATCCGGGTCAGGACGATTCGGTCGCCATCCTTTTGGCGCTCGCCTCACCTGACGAGTTGGACATCCGCTCGGTCACGACAGTGGCGGGCAACGTTCCGCTCTGGCGGACGACGGAAAATGCCCTGAAGATCCTGGAACTCGGCGGTGGCACGCACATTCCCGTCTACGCGGGGTCCGCGCGTCCTTTGACACGCGAGCCGGTCACGGCGGAACATGTTCACGGCGAAACGGGCATCAACGGCGTCAATCTGCCTGCGCCAGTCAGGCAGCCGGAAGCGCTCAATGCGGTTGATTTTCTGGTTGAAACCTTCAGGGCCTCTGAGCCCGGCGACCTGACGCTCTGCGTGCTCGGACCAATCACCAATATCGCCTCAGCGATTCAAAAGGCTCCTGACATCGTCGCGAAGATCCGGGAAATCATCTGGATGGGCGGGGCCTATTTCGAGGTTGGCAACATCACGCCAGCCGCCGAATTCAATGTCTATGTGGACCCCGAAGCCGCTGACATTGTTCTGAAATCCGGCGTGAAACTGACGTTCATACCACTCGACGTCACACATCGCGCACTATGCACGCATCAGCATCTGAAGCGGTTCGCTGCCCTCGGCAACAAATCGGGCACCGCCGTATCGGAAATGCTGCAATTTTCGGAGCGTTTTGATCTCGCCAAATACCTGTGGCTCGGCGCGCCCCTGCATGACCCCTGCGTCATTGCCTATCTGCTCAAGCCTGATCTCTTCTCGGGTCGCCAGATCAATGTCTCGATTGAGTTGAAGGGCGAGTTCACGACCGGCATGACTGTCGCCGATTGGTGGGGTGTTTCGAAGCGTCCTGCCAATGCGACGTTCCTGCGCGATATCGATGCCGCGGGCTTTTATGATCTCCTGATCGAGCGGATTGGACGGCTTCCGTGAGCGCGGGACAGTCGTCAGCCGAAGTCGCACCATCCTCCAGCTTGATTCACCCGATTTTTGCCGGGTGTCTGGCAGCACTTGTCGGCTTTGCCGGGGCGTTCCCCATCGTCCTGAAGGGGTTGATCAGTGCGGGTGCAACGCCTGCGATCGCAGCCTCTGGCCTGTTGGCGTTGTGCGTCATCAAGGGATTATGTGGCGTCGGGTTATCCTGGCGTTTCCGTATGCCGATCTCGATTGCCTGGTCGACCCCCGGCGCGGCCCTTCTCATCACGACCGGCATGCCGGAAGGCGGCTTCCCGGCTGCCGTGGGTGCGTTCATCGTCGCTGCCGGATTGATTGTCATCGCAGGGCTTTACCGACCGTTCGGGCGGCTGGTGTCGTCCATCCCGATGTCGATCGCGTCCGCCATGCTTGCTGGCGTGCTGCTTGAAATCTGCGTTGCGCCGGTTCAGGCGGTTCAAGCGCAGCCGATGCTCGCCTTGCCGATCATCGCGATCTGGGCCTTGGGTGTGCGATTTGCGCGCCTCTGGGCGGTTCCGATTGCGGTGGTCGTGACGGCCTTGATTGTGATTTTCGCCACGCGGCTGGCACACGGCGCGCTTGATCATATTGCGCCGCAAGCCATTTTCGTCGCGCCGACGTTCAACCTGTCGACATTTACCAGCATTGCCCTGCCGCTGTTCATCGTCACGATGGCATCGCAGAACGTGCCGGGCCTCGCGGTCCTGCGCCTCAATGGCTACAATCCCGATGTCGCGCCGATCTTTGTGACGACAGGTCTCGCCAGCGGCGTGATCGCGCTGTTTGGCGGCCAGTCAATCAATCTGGCGGCGATCACAGCAGCCTTGTGCGCAGGCCCGGAAGCGCACTCGGATCCGTCGAAGCGATGGGTTGCCGCCGCAACAGCAGGCGTTACCTACCTCGTTCTCGGACTGACAGCCGGTCTCGCATCAGCCTTCATCGCGGCCTCCCCGCCCCTGCTCATTCAGGCGGTGGCGGGTCTGGCTCTCATGGGCAGCATGGCAGGGGCCTTGGCCTCGGCTCTGTCGAAAGAGGACGAACGCCTGCCCGCCATCATCACTTTTCTCACCACGGCATCCGGCTTTTCGGCACTTTCAATCGGACCGGCGTTTTGGGGACTGATCTCTGGTGGTGCCATGATGTTGGTGATGAAATTCAAGTGATTGATCAGGGTGCCAGCGTCGCCAGCGGCTTGCCCTTCTCAACGACATAGCCCGCGATTTGCGTCATGCCGCTGGGCCCAACAAGCGCACCATGGATGAGCGCATTGGGCACCTGATAGGTGTCGCCAGCCTTCAGGTTGCGGGCGGGCTGGCCATCGATGGTGAAAATGCTCGTGCCTGCCTCGATGTAGGTCGTCTCGATGCCAGGGTGAAAATGGCGCTTGTTGACATAGTTCGGCGGCATCTCGACCCGCATCGACAGGATCTCATACCCGGCGGTCGGCGCGTCCATGCGCTCCAGAATGGTCCGCTTCACGCCATCGGGCGCAACAATGGTCGCATTCTGCGCATCGGCGGCGGTTGCGACAAAGTCCGTGATTGCGCAAAGCCCGCAGGCTACAAACAAACGGCGTGAAAACATCTGACACTCCCCATGGCACTGAAGGATCATCGCGTCCTTCTTGACGGGAGAGGCTAATACGCCTCAGGTGACATGCCAATCCCAAACGACCAGGTTATTTTCAGTCCATGCGTCCAGCGATTCTAACGCCTCTGTTTGCATCCGTTACAAGCCTCGGCGGCATCGGTCCCAAGACCCTGCCCGCTTATGATCGGCTGTTTGACCGCCCGGATGGCGCGCGAGTTGTCGACCTCCTGTTTCATACACCGACGGGGATCATTGACCGGCGGTCAATGCCCGGCATCGCACGCGCAGCTGAAGGTCAGACTGTCACCATTGATGCGCGAATTGACCGGCACAAGGCCCCGCCAGTTGGCTCGCGCCAACCCTATCGGGTCTATGCACAGGACGAGACTGGCGAAATCGCGCTGATCTTCTTCCGCGCCAAGGGGGATTATCTCAGCAAGTCGCTGCCGGTCGGCGAGCGGCGCTTCATTTCCGGCAAGGTGGAATGGTTCAATGGCCAGCCACAGATGCCGCATCCGGATCTGATCCTGACGTCCGAGGATTTCGCTCGCGCGTCTCCCATCGAGCCGGTCTATCCCTTGACCGAAGGCTTGACCGGTCGAATGCTCGCCAAGAGCATCGCCAATGCGCTGGACCACTTGCCCGACTTGCCCGAATGGCAGGACCCGGATTGGCTGGCAAAACGCAACTGGCCGAGTTTCGGTCAGGCGATACGGTCGCTGCATCGCCCCGAAGCCATTGATGGCCCGCGCGAACTCCTCGCCCTTGCCCGCCTTGCCTACGACGAATTGCTCGCCAATCAGCTCGCGCTCGCCCTTGTCCGCCGCGACATGCGACAGGCACCCAAGCGACAGCGCGTCGGCAACGGACAGATCAGCGCACGACTGGTCGCTGCCCTGCCCTTCAAGCTGACCGGTGCTCAGGAAGGTGCGATTTCCGAGATCCGGGCCGATATGGCCTCGAAAGATCGCATGTTGCGTTTGCTGCAGGGCGACGTGGGCTCAGGCAAGACCGTCGTCGCGCTCGTGGTGGCGGCAACAGCCATTGAGGCTGGCGGACAGGTTGCCTTGATGGCGCCGACGGAACTGCTGGCACGCCAGCATTATCGCTCACTCGCGCCGCATGCTGAAGCCGCAGGCCTGTCGATCGCCATATTGACAGGCCGGGAAAAGGGGCGCGAGCGGGAAGCAGTTCTGGCTGGGCTTGAATCCGGCGCAATCAATCTCGTGGTCGGCACGCATGCTCTCTTCCAGACGCCAGTCGTCTTCCACGATCTGACGCTCGCCATCATCGATGAACAACATCGTTTTGGCGTGCAGCAGCGGCTGCGCCTGGCCGCCAAGGGACGGGATACCGACCTCCTGCTCATGACCGCCACGCCCATCCCGCGGTCACTCATGATGACCTATTTCGGGGATGTGGATTCTTCCCGCCTGACCGAGAAGCCCGCCGGTCGCCGCCCGATTGAGACGCGCACCGTCTCCGTGGATCGGATAGGCGAAGTGGTCGAACGGATCGGTGCAGCGCTTGCGACCGGGGCAAAGGTCTATTGGGTCTGTCCGCTCGTGGATGAATCGCTCGAGGTCGACCTTGCGGCAGTCACCGAGCGGTTTGGCGACCTCACACGTCTGCTCGGCCCCATCGTCGGTCTCGTCCATGGCAAGATGCGGCCTGAGGAAAAAGATGCCGCGATGCGTGATTTTCAGACCGGGACAACGCGGGTTCTGGTAGCGACGACCGTGATTGAAGTCGGCGTCGACGTGCCCGATGCAACGATCATGGTCATCGAACATGCCGAACGCTTCGGACTGGCCCAATTGCACCAGTTGCGCGGACGGGTCGGGCGCGGCGACAAGCCATCGACCTGCCTGCTGATGTTCAAGGGTCCCCTGGGCGAGGTGTCGAAGGCGCGGCTCGCCATCATGCGCGAGAGCGAGGACGGGTTTCGGATCGCCGAAGAAGATCTGAAGCTGCGCGGTGGTGGCGAATTGCTCGGCACCAGACAGTCGGGAATGCCTGGTTTTCGGCTGGCGCGGCTCGATATTCACGCCGACCTGATGGAAGTCGCGCGAGACGACGCACGCCTCATGCTTGCCAGAGACCCGGATCTCACCGGCGACCGTGCCGAAGCGTTGCGCGTCCTGCTCTACCTTTTTGAGCGCGAAGACGGCGTGCGCTTATTGCGGGCGGGGTGAGTTCGTTTGCCCGGACGTGCCTGAGGTCAAATAAAAACCCCGCAGCGCAAATCGCTACGGGGTCGCTTGGGTCAGGAAAACGTTCAAGGCCGTCGGCTATCAACCGTTGACGGCGTCCTTCAGACCCTTGCCGGCGCGGAACTTCGGCGCCTTCTGGGCTGGAATCTGGATGGCTTCGCCGGTACGCGGATTGCGGCCTTCTGAGGCGGCGCGGGTGGCCACGACGAAATTGCCAAAGCCCGCGATCTTCACTTCATCGCCCTTGGAGAGCGCCGAGGAGATTGCCTCGAACGTCGCGTCAACGGCTTCGCCAGCTGCAGCCTTGGTCAGGCCGGTCTTGGTGGCCACATCTGCGATCAGTTCGTTCTTGTTCATCGTCATTTCCTTTTCATCTCGGGTCGAAGCTCCCATGACTGGGAACACTGCTAGGCGCGGATTAGAGAAGTCGCTGTACGATCCCTTTAAAACCTGCCCGCACCTGCTGGGATTGGACTTGTGTAGATCATTCATCGGCTTCAGGCGATAGACGGAATCTGAAGCCTTCATCCACAACCGCCCAAAAGCCCCGATTTCACGCATTTCGCAAGAGGGATAATGGGGCCAACAGCCAAAAACATGCGAATTTCACGTATTTTTCAGGGCAGACTTTCACAGGGATAAACACGTCATGAAAAAGCCCTGCGACCGGAATCGCAGGGCTTGAATGGCAACGGACAAAGCAGCTCAGTGTGCCGTGATTCCGGATGCGTCTTCATCGCTGATCTTGGACGCCGTGACCGGCGGTTCTTCCCAGACAATCGGATCCGGCATCCGCACGAGGGCGTGCTTCAACACCTCTTCCATCAAGCTGACCGGAATGATCTCCATTCCACTCTTCACGTTTTCTGGAATATCGGCGAGATCCTTGGCATTTTCGGCCGGGATCAGGACACGCTTCAGGCCACCGCGCAGGGCCGCCAGCAGCTTCTCCTTCAACCCGCCAATCGGCAGGACGCGGCCACGCAAGGTGACTTCGCCGGTCATGGCGATATCGCGGGCAACGGGAATGCCGGTCATCACGGACACGATGGCAGTCGCCATGCCGATACCGGCGGACGGGCCGTCTTTTGGCGTCGCCCCTTCCGGCACGTGAACGTGGACATCGCGCCTGTCGAACATCGGTGGCTCGATGCCGAAATCGACAGCCCGCGACCGGACATAGGACGCCGCAGCAGAAATCGATTCCTTCATCACGTCACGCAGGTTGCCGGTGACCGTCATCTTGCCCTTGCCCGGCATCATGACAGCTTCAATCGTCAGCAATTCGCCACCGACTTCCGTCCAGGCAAGGCCGGTGACGCCGCCAACGAGATCTTCCAGTTCGGCTTCCCCGTGACGATACTTGGTAACGCCGAGATAGGCTTCCAGCGTGTCGAGCGTAACTTCAACCTTCGTTGCCTTCTTCAGAACCAGATCCTTGGTGGCCTTGCGGGCCAGCGTTGCCAGTTCACGCTCAAGGTTACGAACGCCAGCCTCACGCGTATACCGGCGGATCACCTGATAGAGCGCTTCATCGGTGACCGTGAATTCACCCTCCACGAGGCCATGGTCCTTCATCGTCTTCGGCAGCAGATGCTTGCGGGCGATTTCGACCTTCTCATCCTCGGTATAACCGGCGATGCGAATGATCTCCATGCGGTCCATGAGCGGCGCCGGAATATTCAGCGTGTTGGCCGTGGTCACGAACATCACGTCCGACAGGTCGTACTCGACCTCCAGATAGTGATCCATGAACGACTGGTTCTGTTCGGGATCGAGCACCTCCAGCAACGCAGAAGACGGATCGCCGCGGAAATCCATGCCCATCTTGTCGATTTCGTCGAGCAGGAACAGCGGATTGCCCTTCTTGGCCTTGCGCATCGACTGCAACACCTTGCCCGGCATTGACCCGATGTAGGTCCGGCGATGGCCCCGAATTTCGGCTTCATCGCGCACGCCGCCAAGCGACATGCGCACGAACTCACGACCGGTCGCCTTGGCAATTGACTTGCCCAGCGATGTCTTGCCAACACCCGGCGGACCAACGAGGCACAGGATCGGACCCTTGAGCTTATTGGCGCGTGACTGTACCGCCAGATACTCGACGATGCGGTCCTTCACCTTCTCAAGCCCGTAGTGGTCCTCGTCCAGCACGCCCTGGGCAAAATTCAGGTCCTGCTTCAGCTTCGACTTCTTGCCCCACGGCAATGCCAGCAGCCAGTCGAGATAGTTGCGAACCACGGTCGCTTCAGCCGACATGGGGCTCATCTGCCGAAGCTTCTTCAACTCGGCGAAGGCCTTGTCACGGGCTTCCTTGGACAGCTTGGTCTTCTTGACGCGATCCTCAAGCTCAACAAGCTCGTCTCGACCGTCTTCCTGATCGCCAAGCTCCTTCTGGATCGCCTTGATCTGCTCGTTCAGGTAATACTCGCGCTGGGTCTTTTCCATCTGGCGCTTGACGCGCGACCGGATGCGCTTTTCCACCTGAAGAACCGAGATTTCGGCTTCCATCATCGACAACACCTTTTCGAGGCGCTCGGCGACGGAATTCATCGAGAGAAGATCCTGCTTCTCTGAGATCTTGACGGCCAGATGCGAAGCGATCGTGTCGGCCAGCTTCGAATAATCCTCGATCTGGGTCACAGTGCCCAGAACCTCGGGCGACACCTTCTTGTTGAGCTTCACGTAATTTTCGAATTCGGTCACCACCGAGCGCGCCAGAGCTTCGAGCTCAACCTTCGGCCCGATATCTTCAGGAACCGGCAGCGCACGCGCCTCGAATATATCCTGGCGATCGGTGAAGCTCAGAATTTCGGCACGGGTCGCACCTTCGACCAACACCTTCACGGTGCCGTCGGGCAGCTTCAGGAGCTGAAGCACGCTCGCAAGCGTACCGATGGTGAAGATGGCATCCGTCTGCGGGTCATCGTCGCCTGCATTTTTCTGTGTCGCAAGCAGGATCTGCTTGTCCGCCTTCATGACCTCTTCCAGGGCACGGATCGACTTCTCGCGCCCCACGAACAGCGGCACGATCATATGCGGAAACACAACGATATCCCGCAACGGGAGTACCGGATACACTTCGCCTGCCAAACCAGACTTCTTACTGCCAGCCATGACTTGTTCCCCAGTTGGGCTTGACCTTGAAATGGGTCAGGAACCATTTTCAAGATCGCGCTTTGTGTCGTTCCTGCCTGCACGCGCTCAATAACGAACGCACCCACCCAAGATCCAAGCCGAACCCCCATGCCCACCATTGGCACATGACGACCGCTCACGACATCATTTCATTCATTAGGTGGAGCCCACCCCCCTCCCTGTCAAGGAAAAGACGCACACTCCCCACACTATTTCAGCAAGTTGAATTTAGGCTTTGATCCGAATGGCTTAGGAGAGAGAAAGGCCAGATATAGCTTCTACGCCATGATGAGTTCATCATTTTAAGACACGAAAGTGACATGTCCGACCTTCAACAAACTTCGATTCGTCGCACAAACGGAAAAGGGGAGAGATCCCGGTCGAACCTCTCCCCACAACCAAAATAAAGCCCGGATTACGAAGACACCTTAACTCAGGCCGAAGTTGCTGCCATTTCTGGACGCGCTTCCTCGTAAGTATAGAGCGGACGTGCCTTGCCATCGACGACCTCAGGCGAAATCACGATCTCCTTCACGTCCTTCAGGCCTGGCAGGTCGAACATCGTGTCGAGCAGCATGCCTTCGAGGATGGAGCGCAGGCCACGTGCGCCAGTCTTGCGCTCGATCGCCTTGCGGGCAACCGCCTTCAACGCTTCCGGATGGAAGACGAGTTCGACTCCTTCCATCTCGAAGAGCCGCTGATACTGGCGTGCCAATGCGTTCTTCGGTTCGGTGAGAATCTTGACCAGCGCTTCCTCGTCAAGATCTTCAAGCGTCGCAATGATCGGCAAGCGGCCGATGAATTCCGGGATCAAGCCGAATTTCAGCAGATCTTCCGGCTCGGTTTCGCGGAACAGGGCACCGGTGCGGCGGTCTTCCGGTGACTTGACGACGGCCTTGAAGCCAATCGACGTACCGCGTCCACGCTCGGAGATGATCTTTTCCAGGCCAGCAAATGCGCCGCCACAGATGAACAGGATATTCGTCGTATCCACCTGCAGGAACTCCTGCTGCGGATGCTTTCGACCACCCTGCGGCGGAACAGACGCGACAGTGCCTTCCATGATCTTCAGGAGCGCCTGCTGCACGCCTTCGCCGGACACGTCCCTTGTGATCGAGGGATTGTCGGACTTGCGGCTGATCTTGTCGACTTCGTCAATGTAGACGATGCCGCGCTGGGCGCGCTCGACATTGTAATCTGCCGCCTGCAACAGCTTCAGGATGATGTTTTCGACGTCCTCACCCACGTAACCGGCTTCGGTCAGTGTTGTGGCGTCAGCCATCGTGAAGGGCACATCCAGAATGCGCGCCAGTGTCTGAGCCAGCAGCGTCTTGCCGGTACCCGTAGGTCCAACGATCAGAACGTTCGACTTTGCAAGCTCGACGTCATTGTTCTTGGAGGCATGGTTCAGGCGCTTGTAGTGATTGTGAACCGCGACCGATAGGACCTTCTTCGCGTGATCCTGACCGATGACATAGTCATCGAGGACCTTGCGGATCTCCTTGGGGGTCGGAATACCGTCACGCGACTTCACCAGCGAGGACTTGTTCTCCTCCCGGATAATGTCCATGCACAGTTCGACACACTCATCGCAGATGAAAACCGTCGGTCCAGCGATGAGTTTGCGAACCTCATGCTGCGACTTGCCGCAGAACGAACAGTAAAGCGTGTTCTTTGAGTCGCTGCCGGTGACTTTGTTATTGCTCATCGTCGTCCTCGTCTTCGGTGCCGGGCCGCGACTCGTCGCTGCCCCACTCACCTCTTGAGTTCAGCGCCTTCGCGCTTCGTCGTAATCCATCTCTCATCAGCTAGTGTCTACTGAATTTGAGAAGAGAAATCGATGGTCGTCAACCCTAGAAGCCAAAGCAAGATGCTACTGGGTTAAACATCAAGGTTAAGTTAATGGCGCGGAGCACCACTGCGTTTGGCAGATATCCCCGGAGGACTCTGGGTTTCCGGGGATCTTTTCGATCACTGCATATAGACTTCAACGACTTGCCATGCAGCAGACAGCGATCAATTGCCTGCTTCAAGTGCCGCGCGGCTTGAAATCACATTGTCGATCAGACCGAACTCCTTGGCCCGCTCAGCCGTCATGAAATTGTCGCGCTCCAGCGCGGTCTCGACCATCGCGTAGTCGTTGCCGGTGTGCTTGACATAGATATCGTTCAGACGGCGCTTCAGGGACAGAACTTCCTGAGCATGCAAATGGATGTCACTTGCCTGGCCACGGAAGCCGGCTGATGGCTGGTGCAGCATGATGCGCGCATTCGGCAGGCAGAAGCGCGACCCCTTCTCACCGGCGCCCAGCAACAACGATCCCATCGAAGCTGCCTGACCGATACAGATCGTCGTGATCTCCGGCTTGATGAACTGCATCGTGTCGTAAATCGCCAGACCGGCAGTCACGATGCCGCCTGGAGAATTGATATAGAGCGAGATTTCCTTGTTCGGATTTTCCGCCTCAAGAAACAGCAGCTGCGCACACACAAGCGTCGCAACGTTGTCGTCAATCGGGCCGGTAATGAAGATGATCCGTTCACGCAGCAGGCGCGAGAAGATGTCGAAACCGCGTTCTGTCCGGTTTGTCGTCTCGATCACGGTCGGAATGAGCATCGAAAAAGCGTCCACGGGATCCTTCATCGCAGTTCCTTAAAAGTACATTGGCGGGTGCTTCAGCGTGTCAACACAGTCAGCAACGGGTAGCGTGATACATATGGTACGTAAGGCGCTTCCGAAAGGGGGCACACCTCGAGAACTCGCACAACCTGACGCATGAACCTAAACACAGACTTTCCGCACAGACAAAAAATGTCCGTTTCACCTGAAAAGCGGCACCATGGTTTCGAGGACCTGAACTTCCCTCAAGATTTTGACACAACGCTCTTTTCTCGCAGTTCGCACAGGGTGCGATCCCGCCTGTGGCCGTCAGCTTTGCACGGCTGGCCTGCCTGTGGCGGGCATCTGCGAGAAACGTGCAGTCGAGGCAAAAATTTCGTGCCCGGAAAGACAAGGGGCGAGATTGCTCAGCAATCTCACCCCTCCATTTGGTGAATTCAGGTTGAACCTGGATCTCGAATCAGCCCGTTGACGGCCCCATTCCTGATCCCGGCAGTAGGGATC
The DNA here is from genome assembly GCA_903930435.1 of uncultured Hyphomicrobiales bacterium. GTDB lineage: Bacteria > Pseudomonadota > Alphaproteobacteria > Rhizobiales > Ancalomicrobiaceae > CAIYYN01. The sequence continues at coordinate 176,686 of CAIYYN010000065.1, forward strand.
AGTCGGCGACGTCGGCCAGCAGCTCTTCCTTGGTGATCGGCTTGTCCGTCACCTTGGCCTGGCTGAGGATGAAATCAACAACTTTCTCCTCGTAGATCGGAGCCTGAAGGCTGGCGAGTGCCATCTGGTTCGACCGGTAGAAGTCAAATACCTGGCGCTCCTGGCCGGGGAACTCACGAGCCTTGGCGACAATCGCCTGGCTGACTTCCTGCTCGGTCACCTGGACAGCATTGGCCTCACCGACGTTGCTGAGGACGAGACCAAGACGGACGCGACGAACCGCGATCTTGCGATAGTCCTCGCGGGCCTTTTCTTCGGTCGTGTCTTCATCGGCGAAGGTCTTGCCTGCCTTCTCGAGTTCTTCGGTCGTCTGCTTCCAGATCTGCTCGAACTCACCTTCGACGAGCTTTTCCGGCAGGTCAAACTGATAAAGCGCATCAAGCTTGTCGAGAAGCTGGCGCTTGACCTTCGAGCGGATCATGCCGGCATTGCGACCTTCGATCTGGCTGCGGATGGCTTCCTTGAGCTTGTCGAGCGATTCAATGCCGACCTTTTTGGCGAACTCGTCATCCAGAACGAGTTCACCGGGGACTTCGATCTTTTTGACCTTGCAGGCGAACTTGGCGGGCTTTCCGGCCAGGTTGGCGGCCTGATAGTCAGCTGGGAAATCGACGGACACGGTTACGTCGTCACCAACCTTCGCGCCGATCAACTGCTCTTCAAACCCGGGGATGAACTGGCCCGAACCAATCACCAGCGGCACGTCTTCCGCAGTGCCGCCTTCAAATGCGACGTCGTCGATGGTTCCGACGAAATCGATCGTGGCGCGATCACCCGATTCAACCGCGCTGCCCTCAGCCTTTTCATCGAAGGACCGCGACCCCTCCGCAATCCGGCTCAGTTGCTCCTCGACCTCGGCTTCATCAACCGGCAAAACAGGACGCTCGATTTCGATTGCGCTGAAATCCGCCACTTCGAAAACAGGCAGCAGTTCGTAAGTTGCCGTGAAAGCCAGATCAACCTCGCCAGCAACCAGCTTTTCGCCATCAATTCCCTCAACGAGCGCAATATCCGGATTGAGCGCAGGACGCTCCTTGCGCTCTGCAACAACTTCACGAATTGCGTCACTGATGGATGAATCAATGATCTGGGCCATCTCCTGACGCCCGGCAAGACGCTTCAAATGTGAGACCGGCACCTTGCCAGGACGGAAGCCCTTGATCTGTACCTTCGTCTTCATCTCGTCCAGCTTGGCATCAAGCTTCTTGTTGAGCTCGGAAGCCGGGATGACGATGGAGAGCTGGCGCTTCAGGCCATCGGAAAGGGTTTCAGTTACCTGCATGGCAAACGAGTCCTGGTTGGGTCTATGAATTCGATGTCGATCTGGGCTCTCGAGGCAGGTGAACCCCGGTGCGCTGACCTCGCGCATCCCACGGCTTCCCACACCCAATAAACGACTGTCCGAGCGAGAAATCGCTCAGCGCAGCCACGGACCGGCTTCATAGCCACGAACAAGGTGGTAGGACAAGAGGGAAAGCGCTCGCGATAGCGGAATTGTTCGCTTCAAACGGCGTTCGCACCCCGGTTATTACCCGATGGCAAGTTAATCGGGTCAAAACAGGAGCAATCCGCACTCTTTACCGGGCGGCAAAGTCACAAAAACGAACGCAGCGCGATCAAATGCGCCTTGTCTAATATGACGACTGCATTTCTCCGCTGCCAAGTTCCGGCATCGAAGATCCCATATCAGTTCAGGTATCGAGATTACGCCCTGCGTCCTCGACAGCGGCCTCATGGTACCAGTTCGACGAGAACGCGGCATCGTAAATCCGGGTCTTCACGTCGACAGTCGTCAAAGGCTTATCAAAGGTCGCTCCCGCTGAGCGCAAACGAACGGGAAACGGAATGATCACGGCGGATCCGGTGTGAGCAATCGTAGGCATTGGCACGACTCTCCTATGTCTCACGCAAACATGCGTCATGAAACATATACATACTTGTCTGCCATTTGTTCAGTTTGCCTTAAAAAAAATCAGCATTTGGCGAATATTTGCTCATTCTTGCTATTGCCTTTCTTCTCATCATTTGGCAGCCACCAGCGTCCTGGCATCAGCGCGCACCTGCCCATCAATTCATCGCGGTTCGTGTTTTTACCAGCCGACTGCTGATTTCTTAAGCAAATCACCGGGCTGACATACCGCACTGCACACTTTGCGACCCAAATCCGACAGGAACACCGCGACTGGCACGCTTTGTGCTTTCACCCAAATCGGTTTTTGACCGCTTGGCCATGATGCACAGCAAGAGGTCGGCGATCAGGCTTGAGCAAGTCTGCTGTTTCAAAAAACCAACGAGAGGTTGGAAATGACAAAGTATAAACTGGAGTACATTTGGCTCGACGGCTACACGCCCGTGCCAAATCTGCGTGGCAAGACCCAGATCAAATCGTTCGATACATTCCCGACGCTGGAAATGCTGCCGCTTTGGGGGTTTGACGGTTCCTCGACCATGCAGGCCGAAGGACATTCGTCAGACTGCGTGCTGAAGCCGGTTGCCGTGTTCCCGGACATGGATCGGGTGAACGGCGTTCTCGTGATGTGCGAAGTCATGATGCCGGATGGCGTCACGCCGCATGCATCGAACAAGCGCGCCACCATCCTTGACGATGCAGGTGCCTGGTTCGGCTTCGAGCAGGAATACTTCTTCTACAAGGACGGTCGTCCGCTTGGCTTCCCGACCGAGGGCTATCCGGCTCCGCAGGGCCCCTATTACACGGGCGTCGGATACAAGAACGTCGGTTCGGTCGCGCGCGAGATCGTCGAAAAGCATCTTGAGCTGTGCCTCTACGCTGGCATCAACCACGAAGGCATCAATGCCGAAGTGGCGAAGGGCCAGTGGGAATTCCAGATTTTCGGCAAGGGCTCCAAGCGCGCCGCCGACGAAATGTGGATCGCCCGCTATCTGCTCCTCCGTTTGACGGAAAAGTACGGCATCGACATCGAATTCCATTGCAAGCCGCTCGGCGATACAGACTGGAACGGCTCGGGCATGCATGCCAACTTCTCGACCGCCTATATGCGCGAAGTCGGCGGCAAGGAGTATTTCGAGAAGTTGATGGAAGCCTTCGGCAAGAACTGGAAGGAACACATCGACGTCTATGGTCCGGACAATCACATGCGCCTGACCGGCAAGCACGAAACAGCTCCTTGGAACAAGTTCAGCTATGGCGTGGCTGATCGTGGTGCATCGATCCGCGTTCCGCACTCCTTCGTGAACAACAACTACAAGGGCTATCTGGAAGATCGCCGCCCCAATTCTCAAGGGGACCCCTACCAGATCGCTTCACAGATCCTCAAGACGATCGCAAGTGTTCCAACCTCGGGCAGCGCGTCCGTCGCGGCCTGAGACCTGGATCAAAAAAGACAAAGAAGGAGCCGGGTTTCTGGCTCCTTTTTTTATTTTAGACTGTGGCGACAATCAAATTTGAAAATAGAACCAGCCTGTGTAGCCAAGATGATTTCACATATCAAAAGCTAAATGTATTTGGACACTAAAACTATGATTTTTAATCATTATGGATCACCAGAATAATCAATGAATTCGATCAACATTTTTTGTCCGTTGCCTGCGCAAAATTAGGCCCTCGCCCCAAGAGGCGATAAACTCAGGCACATGATTCGTGAGTGACCTTTCGGTGGCGCAGTCCGGGTTCAACAGGCCGGGTACCGACCCTTTGCGCCCGCTGGCTGGTCCTCGCTCACGCCAGATCGATAGTATACGGGATCAGTGCGATGGCATCTTCAGCATCACTCAAGCTTCAGCCTCCGACCCAGAAAGACAGGGAGGCCACGTTGAGGGCATGGTTTTCAGAGGGATCCCAGCTTCACAAGAACGACAAGCTGGACGAAGCGGAAGTCTATTACAGGGCGATCCTGAAGGCCCAGCCCAATAACCTCGATGCAAAACACCTGCTCTGCGTCCTGAAGACCCAGCAGGGCCAATACGATGAAGCGCTGAAACTGATCCGTCAGGTTCTGGCGGCCAATCACCATATGCCGATTGCACTGACAAATCAGGGGAACATTCTGGCGAAGCTTGGCCGGTTAGCCGAGGCGCTCTCCTGTTACGAAAAAGCGGTCGCGCTCAAGCCCGATTATACCGAAGCCAACAATAATCGTGCCGTCATGCTGCTTGAGCTGCGACGCGCAGAGGAGGCACTCGCCTGCTGCGATCAGGCCATCGCCGCCAATCCGGGCTTTGTCGATGCTTACTACAATCGGGGCAACGCCCTGAAGGAACTCAAGCGCCTGGAAGAGGCCAAGCTCAGTTACGAGCGGACCGTAGCGATCAAGCCTGATCACGCGGAAGCCTATAACAATCTCGGCGTTGTCCTCAAGGACCTGAAACGCGCGGAGGAAGCACTCGACAGCTACAATCTGGCTCTGCGCTACAAGCCGGACTATCCCGAAGCGCTGAACAACCGCGGCGTCGCACTTGCCGATTTGAAACGCACCGAGGAGGCAATCGACAGCTACACGGCAGCTATTGCATTGCGGCCAGAGTACCCGGAGGCGCTGAACAATCGGGGCCTCGCCTTCAAGACAGCGCGCCGCATCGACGACGCCTTTGCCGACCTGACCCAGGCCATAAAGCTCAAACCCGATTATCCCGAAGCCTATAATAACTATGGGCAAACCCTGCGCATGCAGCAGCAGTTTGAAGAGGAAAAGGACTACTACATCCGCGCACTTGCCATGCGTCCATCCTATACAGAAGCCCTCAACAATTATGCCGTCGTCTTGCACGAACTCGGTCAAACCGATGAAGCGCTGAAGACATTCGAGCGCAGTCTGGCGCTGGATGGAACCAATGAGGAGACATTGTTCAGCCAGAGCCTGGTGCAATTGCTGGCCGGTGATCTTGCTTCGGGCTGGCGCGGGTATGCACATCGGTTCAACCTGAAGGAAACGGGCAGCCGACCCTATGTCAGCGGCGTTCCATTCTGGGCAGGCGAAAATCTGGCCGGCAAGCGGCTCATCGTTATCGAGGAGCAGGGTATCGGCGACGTCATCCAGTTCATTCGCTACCTGCCGCTGATCGGTGCGATGGGCGCTCATGTGACCTTGATGACCCGTCAGGTGCTTAGCCGCCTGTTCAAGCCCTTCAACGAGCGATCCGAGACAACCAACGTGCGGGTCATCGATCGTCTCGACACCGTGCATTATGATGTCCAGTGCACCCTGCTGGACTTGCCGATTGTCCTTGGCACGACTTTGGAAACCATTCCCGCAGCGGTTCCCTATCTCGCCGCTGAACCCGACCTGGTCGCCCGCTGGCAGGACCACGTTGGAACACAAGGATTGAAGATCGGCATCGCCTGGCAAGGCAATCCAGAGGGTCTCGTCGACATCGGACGCTCGATCCCGCTTCGCATGTTCGAGCCAATTGCCCGCATTCCCGGCGTCCGCCTGATTTCGCTGCAAAAGCGCCACGGTCTGGAGCAACTGGCAAGCTTGCCGGAGGGCATGCACGTCGAGACGCTCGGCGACGACTTCGACAATGGACCAGACGCCTTTGTCGATACAGCCGCCGTCATGGCCAATCTCGACCTTGTCATCACCTCAGACACGTCCATCGCCCATCTCGCCGGTGCGCTCGGACGGCCAACCTGGCTAGCCCTGAAACAGATCCCGGATTGGCGCTGGTTGCTGGAGCGAACCGACAGCCCCTGGTATCCCACCATGCGACTCTATCGGCAATCACGACGCGGCGACTGGCAAGAGGTTTTCCAGCGGATGGCGGCAGACCTGTCGACGTAATCCAGCCGGAATGTGGATTTGAGCCGATAGTGGTGCGGACGGGGGGACTCGAACCCCCACGGCTCGCGCCGTTGGAACCTAAATCCAGTGTGTCTACCAGTTCCACCACGTCCGCATCGCAGCCTTGTTAAGCGAGGCAAGGCGCGCTGGCAAGATAGGATGCACGGTTGCCCTCAACTCTTAGTCGGAACCACCGACGTCGACGGGGTCGTCGTCGGTCTCCGTTACGGGCAATGCCAACCGCTTCTTGCGATCATAGAGATCCCGCAGGACTTGTGGGATGTGAGATGCGAGATCTTCCGCGATCAAGCCCGGACCGGCCAATCTGCCTGTCTCGCCATGCATCCAGACAGCGGCTGCGGCTGCCTCGAAAGGCGGAGCCCAGCGCGCCAGCAGACCGGTGACGATCCCGGCGAGTGTGTCACCTGATCCCGCTGTTGCAAGATCCGGCGGCGCATTGTCATTGATCGCGGCTCGACCATCAGGCGCAGCAATCACGGTGTCAGCGCCTTTCAGGATCACCACAGCCCCGGACCGCCGGGCCGCTGCTCGCGCCCGCTCCGGTTTGGGTCGGCCCGTCGCCTCCGCCAGATCCGGAAACAGGCGCGCGAACTCCCCCGCATGCGGCGTCAGGACCGCTTGGCCGCCCGACGCGAGAATGGGCCCAAACAAGCCCTGCGGATCATCCTTGAAGGATGTCAGCGCGTCGGCATCAATGACGACCTTGCGCTGGCGGGACAGGCTAACCCGCACCAGTTCGGCTGTTGCTTCACCAACCCCGGCTCCCGGACCAATCAGCACGGCATTGAACCGGCGGTCGGACAGGATTCCGTCCAGTTCGCCTGCATTCGCCATCGACCGCAGCATGACGGCGGTCAGGTGGCTCGCATTAACGGCCAGCGCGTCCGGCGGCGAGGCAACCGTGACAAGTCCCGCTCCGGCCCGCAACGCCGCCATCGCGCCAAGGCGCGCCGCACCTGTCGTCAGCATCCCCCCGGAGACGACAAGGGCGTGGCCACGCACATATTTCTGGTCAGTGAGCCTCGGGACTTCGATGGAATCGAGCCAAAGCGCGGGATCATTGGCAAAGGTCGCGATGCCGAGTTCTCGTAAGACCCAGGCTCGGATGCCGATGTCGGCGACAATGACCGGTCCGCAGCAGTCCCGTCCGGGCAACAGAAGATGTCCCGGCTTGCGGCGAAAGAAGGTGACCGATGTCGCGGCGCGGATCGCGACACCACGAACCTGACCGGTGAGGCCATCGATCCCCGACGGAAGGTCGACGGCGATAACGGGTCGTTCGGACTGGTTGATGGAGAGGATGGTTTCCTTGGCCAGTCCATCGAGATCACGCGATAGCCCGGCTCCAAACAGCGCATCAATCACGACAGTTGCACGCCGCAACATGGCGATCAGGCCCGACAGATCAGCAACCATGATCTGCCCTGCCCAGCGGGTGGCGGCGAGAGCCGCATCACCCGTCAACATGCTGGGCTGGACGAGCGACCAGAGGTCGACGCGATACCCGCGCTCGCGCAAGATCCGGGCGGCAATGTATCCATCACCGCCATTGTTGCCGGGTCCGGCAACAACAAGCACGCGACTTCCCAAGGGGTGCGCGAAGGCAACGGCATCGGCAACGGCCCGTCCTGCCCGCTCCATCAACTGAATGCCCGGTGTGCCGGCATCGATCGTGATCCGGTCGGCCCTGGTCATTTCAGCGGGACTGAGGAGTTCATGCACGTTGCATCTCCCGGGATCGTCTGGTCATGAATGAGTTGGCTAAGTTATCGATGCTATGCGCCAAATTATACGCCACCAGAATCAGGACATGCGGCGATCAATCGCCTTAATTTTGAGCAATTGCATATTCTCGATGCCCTTGCTCCGAAAAAGGAACGACGCCAATATCATCCATGGGGGTTCGTGCTTGCGAAATACCTAATTGGTGTCGCCGGGGGGTTCCCTATGGCACGCCACGTGCTAAAGACTTATGGTTACGATTTAAGGGCGCGTAGCGGTTCGATCGGATCCTGCGCTGACACATCTCCGGAGTGACCAAGGGCAATGAAGAAGATCGAGGCGATCATCAAGCCTTTCAAGTTGGATGAAGTGAAGGAAGCGCTCCAGGAGGTCGGCCTTCAGGGCATCACTGTGACCGAAGCCAAGGGCTTTGGCCGACAGAAGGGCCATACGGAGCTGTATCGCGGCGCGGAATACGTCGTGGATTTCCTGCCGAAGGTAAAGGTCGAGATCGTCCTTCCCGATGATCTCGTCGAGAAGGCCGTCGACGCCATTCGCAAGGCCGCACAGACCGGGCGAATTGGTGACGGCAAGATCTTCGTGTCCAACGTTGAGGAAGCCGTTCGTATCCGTACGGGCGAAACTGGCCTGGACGCGATCTGACCCGCTCTGACGCAGGGGTCGGGACAGAGATTTGAATCGACTAAATCGAACTATCGCATTGCTTGACGTCGGACGTTCTCGGCAGGCCTGTTTCAAGCCTGTAGCGACAAGTGACTGTCAGGCCACATCAAAAAATTGAAAAAGCCAACCTTGAAAAGGGAACGTTCCCATGACGAAGACAGCAAAAGACGTCCTCAAGCTGATCAAGGATCAAGACGTCAAGTACGTCGATCTGCGCTTCACCGATCCGCGCGGCAAATGGCAGCACGTGACCTTCGACGTCACCATGATCGACGAAGACATTTTCGCTGAAGGCACAATGTTCGACGGCTCGTCGATTGCTGGCTGGAAGGCCATCAATGAATCCGACATGATTCTCATGCCGGACCCGACGACAGCGTCGATCGATCCCTTCTTCGCGCAGACCACGCTTGTCCTCGTTTGCGACATTCTCGAGCCGTCGACCGGCGAACGCTATAACCGCGACCCGCGCGGCATCGCCAAGAAGGCCGAAGCCTACCTCAAGTCAACCGGCATCGGCGACACGATCTTCGTTGGCCCGGAAGCCGAATTCTTCATCTTCTCCGACGTCAAATATTCGGTCTCGCCCTACAAGACCGGTTTCCAGGTTGATGATCCGGAACTGCCGATCAATTCCGACACCGACTATGACTCCGGCAACCTCGGCCACCATGTGCAGACCAAGGGCGGCTATTTCCCGGTTCCCCCGATCGACTCATGCCAGGACATCCGCGGCGAAATGCTTGCCATGATGGCCAAGATGGGCGTTTCCGTCGAAAAGCACCATCACGAAGTCGCCTCGGCCCAGCATGAACTCGGCATGAAGTTCAATCCGCTGACGATGATGGCCGACCAGATGCAGATCTACAAATACTGCATCCATCAGGTCGCGCAGGCCTATGGCAAGACGGCAACCTTCATGCCGAAGCCGGTGTTTGGCGACAACGGCTCGGGCATGCATGTGCATCAGTCGATCTGGAAGGACGGCAAGCCAACCTTCGCCGGCAACCAGTATGCCGATCTCTCCGAGACCTGCCTCTATTACATCGGCGGCATCCTGAAGCATGCCAAGGCACTGAATGCCTTCACGAATCCGTCGACCAACTCGTACAAGCGCCTCGTGCCGGGCTACGAAGCTCCGGTTCTGCTGGCCTATTCGGCCCGTAACCGGTCGGCTTCCTGCCGCATACCCTATGCGACCTCGCCGAAGGCCAAGCGCGTCGAAGTCCGCTTCCCCGATCCGACCGCGAACCCCTATCTCGCGTTTGCCGCGATGCTCATGGCCGGTCTCGATGGCATCAAGAACAAGATCCATCCGGGCGCAGCCATGGACAAGAATCTGTACGACCTGCCCGCCAAGGAACTGAAGAAGATCCCGACCGTGTGTGGCTCGCTGCGTGAAGCACTGGAGTCGCTGAAGAAGGATCACGAGTTCCTCACCGCCGGCGGCGTGTTCGATGCCGACTTCATCGAGAGCTACATCGAACTGAAGTGGGAAGAACTGATGCGCTACGAAATGACGCCGCATCCGATCGAATACGCAATGTATTACAGCGTCTGATCGATCCGCATATACTTTGAGAAGCAGGGCGCCATCGAGCGCCCTGTTTTTTTGATCTGACTGTGCTGGTTCTTTTTGAGAGAAGACAATTTGATTTAAATTGCCCGCCCAATCTTCGGGGCGTCCTTACTTTGTTCCTTCCCGCTTTGTTAAATTGCGCCTCCTATCGTGCCCGTCGGAAGAACCCAGTTTCGAGGCAGAATGCCGAGCGGTGGCGCAATGCGTGTAAGCGCGTCTCGTAATTCCATTCCGGTGGTCGCAGATGCTGATATGATTTCAGCAATGGGAGTTCTGCGACTCGCCCTGGGATATGACGCTGTGACACTGAGTGACGAAATCGACGACGTTGCGCGCTTTACTGCGACCGTCGCGCATACCCTTGATGAAGCAGCACTCTCCCGAGACTGGGCGGCTCTTGAGGCGCACGGCGTTTCTTCCGTCTTCCAGTCCCACAGTTGGCAGCATGGACTTGCGACGCATTTGCTTGGACGACTTGCAGCAGCGCCGGTGATCGTCACCCTGACCGATCTTCAAACAGGGGAACCAGCGGCGATTTTCCCGCTTCAGATCCGAACACACCGCGGCCTTGAAGTCATCGAGTACCTTGGCCACGCCTTCTGCGATACCTGCCAGCCGCTGCTGTCTGTAAGCCTTGATCGTTCGGCGTCAACACTGCGCTCGCTCATCGCGGCCCTCATCGCCAGTCTGCCGTCGGCGGACATCATCTCCCTGACCAAAATGCAGCGCGACCTCTTCGGAGTTGCCAATCCGTTCAATGGATTGAAGGGGTGCCGATCCTCGGCGGACGAGACCTTCCCGGTTGAACTGACCGCTGACGCCCCGGGATTTGTTGCGGAGACCTCAGCCTACAAGGCCTATCAGAAGCAATGGCGCAAGCTGACCCGGAGAGAGGGTATTTCGGTCCACACGTTCGAGAGCCCCGACGATATCGGACGCGCTTTCGATGCCATGATCGCCCTGCGGCAGTCGCGCTTTACCGACCTGAACCGCGACGATCTCCTCAACGAACCAGAGGTCGCGGCCTTTTACCGGGCAATGGCACTGCTGCCGGAACCCGAGCGGGCCGCCCGGATCGTCGGACTGAAAGTGGGTGATACCTTTACGGCTTACATTTACATGATGGATCGCGGCGGCAAGTTCTCGACTGTGATTTCAGCGATCGATAACTCCGTCGGCAATGCCTATGCGCCGGGCCTGATCCTGTTCACGAAGATCTTCGAACGGGCCATCGAGCAAGGCTACAGCCACGGCGACATCGGCGTCGGCTGGATGCATTACAAGACCCGCTTTGCTGCGCGCAAGAACCCGCTCTTTGCCTGGGAACGCGGGCTGTCGATCAAGGGCAAGGCCGTCGTTGCCGCCTCCCACGCGGCATGGACGCTCAAACAGTGGGCGAAGGAAAACCCCGCAACGCGGGCGATAGCTGAACGCGTGCTCAGTCGAAAAATCGGTAATCCCGCGCCCGCAATGGCTGAAACACGGGATGAGCCGTGACGCTGATCTAAGATTTCAGGGTTAGGTCCAATCGTCAGTTTCCATCAGGTTGACAACATAAGGCCTCAAAGCTTATCGCGAATTTCTTTCAAAAAAGCCCCGACGGTCCCCTTGGCGCAGTGCAAGGTCGGACCAGTTGCATAATACATTTTCGCCAATTGCTGTTCCGAGTAGCTGCCACCAAGCAAATGATCGAGATACCTTCTTAATCCTTGCCGCGTTTTGAGGCTCAGTGACTCCTTGATCGTGAACGAAATCCAGTCACCAAACGTCATTTCTGGATTCTCCAAATGATCGTGCACGTCAAATGATTGCATGAGAACAGTGAATGCATCTTCAGGCGTCATGTTATTCAACCTCGTTTGGATATTCATTCGCTGGATAAGCGGTCAAAATCTTGAAACCTTGCGCGCGACGCGGATCAGGCAGTATAATGACGCGGACGTTGTAGGTGTTCCGTATATAGGGAAGTGTATCGACGTCAGGTTGATGCGCCTCTTGACCGGTCGGGAAGCCAAATCGTTGCTTTAAAATGGCTCTGTCCGACTTTCCGCTGATGACATCATCAATGGCTGGGCCATTGTTCGCAAGCACACGATTGACGAGGTCATTGGCGGTCCGCACATCCGTGAACGAGCCTTCCGTCGGGTGAATTTTGCCTACTTTTGCGAGACCTTGGTTTATCAAAAGCATCGCTCCCACTAGGTTCGTTGCTGTCCTGCCGACGTGCCGTCTTATTGTATGCCCACCATTTTTCTCTTCATCCTCGAGCACAACAGAATGTTTGCCCGGTTCCGGGTCCATATACCCGGCAGGTACTTCAGCAGGAATGCCTTCGCTTTCACGACCGAAGGTGAACTCGCCCGCACCGACGCTGCCTGAGGGCAAGCGCGGCTGCCCGACCCATTTCAGGGTATCGAATTCGCCATAACGAAATGGCTTGCCGGTCAGGGCCTCGTGGTCCCGGACGCGGTGGACGATATCATCGTACTTACGATCAAGCGCTTGACGTCGTTCCTCAGCACGCTCTTCAGCTAAGAGCCGCAAAGCAAATGCGCGGCTAATCCTGCCCTTCCAAACACCCTCTGCCAAATTCGCATCTCGTCCAAAACTCAGCATCAGCGGTCTCCATCAAAAGCCGGAGCCCAGTATAAATCGGATTTAGGAGACGGGGATAACTTTGGTTGTTAGAATATTTTGAATACAACCAATTAGATCGTGATTAAAAGTTGCATCTAATACCCTGCAATGAACGGGGCATAAAATATTCATATAATTAAATTATTTCTTGAAAACATGTAGTCCGCGAGCATCCGGCTATGAAGCCGTCACATGCCACAACAGCGATCACCGAACTCAAAACCCTAGCATTCAGTCACATTCACAGCCAAGCCACCGAGGCTGGTTTCCTTGTATTTGGACGCCATGTCGCGGCCGGTTTCGCGCATGGTGACGATCACGTCGTCGAGGCTGACCTTGTGGGTGCCGTCGCCGCGTAGCGCCATGGAAGCTGCAGTGATGGCCTTCACGGCCCCGAAGGCATTACGTTCGATGCAGGGGATTTGCACAAGGCCGCCGATGGGGTCGCAAGTGAGGCCGAGATGATGCTCCATGCCGATTTCGGCGGCATTCTCGATCTGGGCGGTGGTTCCGCCAAGGACCGCCGCCAGCCCGCCTGAGGCCATCGACGAGGCGACGCCGACTTCGCCCTGGCACCCGACTTCGGCACCCGAGATGGAGGCATTCATTTTGAACAGTCCGCCGATGGCGGCTGCCGTCAGCAGGAAGGTTCGGACGCCTTCGGCACCCGCACCGGGTATGAAGTCGCGGTAATAGCGCAGCACTGCCGGGATGACACCCGCCGCGCCATTGGTGGGCGCAGTCACCACGCGACCGCCGCCCGCGTTTTCCTCGTTCACGGCCAGCGCATAGAGGCTCACGTGGTCGATGATTTCATGCGGCGCGCGCGAGTTGCGGTGTTTGTCGGCATGGATGCGTTCGGAAAACGCCATCGCCCGCCGAGGCACCTTCAGCCCGCCCGGCAAGATGCCTTGCCCGCGCATGCCGCGCTCGATACAGGCAAACATCGTGCCCGAGACCGCATCCAGGTGAGCCACGACCTCCTCGCGCGGACGCCGGGCAACCTCGTTGGCCATCACCATCTCGGCAATCGTCAGGCCGGATTTGCCGGACATCGCAAGAAGATCGCGGCCCGAGCGATACGGAAACGGCAGGCTGACATCGCCGCCTTCATGGGCAATCGGATCTCCCTCGCGTGCGACGAAGCCGCCGCCAATCGAGAACCACGTCTCGGCGGCCACCATGTCGCCAGCCTTATCGAAGGCGGCGAAGGTCATCGTGTTCGGATGGCTGGTAACGACTGTATCAGTGTCAAAGACGAGATCGGACGCCGGGTCGAATTTGACGAGATGACAGCGGCCCAGTTCGATTTGTCCGGCTGTCATGATATCGGCGAGTATCCGGTCGGCGTCATCGGGGTCGATGCGGGCTGGCTCATTGCCTGCCAAACCGAGTATGATTGCCTTGTCCGTCGCGTGGCCCTTGCCCGTCCAGGCAAGCGATCCGTAGAGCCGGACCTCGACGCGGTCGACGGACGCGAGCTTGCTACCAAGGCCGGAGATAAAGCTGTTCGCCGCCCGCATCGGCCCGATCGTGTGCGACGACGACGGGCCAATGCCGATCTTGAAGAGGTCGAACACGCTGATCATGGGAACTCCTGCCCTGACGGTGTCGTTCAGTTCATTGCCGACATTATTTTCGGATGAATTCGCGCGCGGCTTCTTCGAGATAGGCGTGGACATAGGGCAGGAATGACCGGAAACATTCAACGACGAATGTCGCCTGCCCCTGCCGCCACAGCACGATATCGGCTTTTCCGAGCAGCGTCCGGGTACACATGCCGACCGGAAAGGCCGAGATGTGCAGATCGAGCGCGATTGCCGCATTCAACACCAACTCGACCTTGGCACCCTGCACGGTGATCCCGGTATTGCGATGGCTGACGTCAACGAGACTGTGGGGTTCGATGACCACACGCTCGACGGTTTGACGCATCGCGTCGAGATCATCCTCGCGGCCAATCAGTTCCCACTCATCGGGCCCAAGCCAGAGCGCAGCGCGGCCACTCTCGGCATTTTCATGCGCGCGGAGCGGAACGCGGGATAGCTCCGCGCCAAAGGCAAGCCCGAGATCGTGGGCTGCCGCTTCCGAGCCACGGAAGATGAAGCGCGACTTGAATGGCAGTGGATCCAGTGTAAACCGACCCGTCTTGCCGAATGCGGCGAGGCCATCGAAGGCGCTGACGCGTGCTGCATTATCCATTGAGGCGGTCTCCCTCTTTGTCATAGAACACCGGATCAACGACAATCACAGCGATCGGACCCGTCGGCATCGGCACATAGAGCGTTTCGCCGGTCCGGGCGCGGCCGTTTTCAAGCAAGGCCAGCGCAATAGGCTTGTTCAAGGTCGGTGACATGTAGGCCGACGTAACATGGCCGATGGCATGGGTGCGCCTCGGCGGAGTATCCGTCGGCGTAATCATGGCACCTTCTTCGAGCTGGACCGCGCTTTCGAGCCCGACCAGCTGCTTGCGCCCCTGAGCGACGAGATCGGCACGCATCATGCCGCGCTTGCCAACGAAGTCCGGCTTCGACTTGCCGACGGCCCAGGACAGCCCGACGTCGTCGGGTGTCACGGTGCCATCGGTTTCCTGCCCGACGATGATGTAGCCCTTTTCAGCGCGCAGGATGTGCATCGCCTCGGTGCCATAGGGCAGCCCGCCGACCTCGGTCACGCGTGCGGATAGCGCTTCCCAGACCGAGCGTCCATAATCACTTGGCACATTGATTTCGAAGCCAAACTCGCCCGTGAAGCTCATGCGGAACAGCCGCGTCGGCACGCCGCAGATCCGGCCTTCACGAACTGCCATATGCGGGAAGCTCTCAGCAGAGAGATCAATTCCCTCCACCAGTGGCGCGATCACGTCGCGGGCGCGCGGCCCCTGCACGGCGAACGTTGCCCATTGCTCGGTGCCCGAGGTCAGCCAGACTGTCAGGTCTGGCCATTCGGTCTGGAGATAGTCTTCCATATGGGCGAGCACGCGCGGCGCGCCGCCGGTCGTCGTCGTGACATGAAACCGGTCGGGTGCCAGACGCCCGACAACGCCGTCGTCATAGACGAAGCCATCGTCACGGGTCATGATGCCATAGCGGCAGCGCCCTGGCTCAAGCTTCAGGAACGGGTTCGTATACATGCGATGCATGAATTCGCCCGCATCCGGTCCAACGACTTCGATCTTGCCGAGCGTGGATGCATCGAACAGGCCGACACGTTCGCGCACGGCCTTCACTTCGCGCGCGACGGCATCGTGCATGGAATGGTCACCGGCTTGCGGGAAATACCAGACACGCTTCCACATGCCGACGTCTTCGAAAACCGCGCCCTGCGCTTCGGCCCAGGCATGTGTCGGTGTCTTGCGAACGGGATCGAAGAGTTCACCACGATTGACACCCGCCATGATACCGAAAGTGGTCGGCGTATAGGGCATGCGGAACGTCGTGGTGCCGACTGCCGGGATCGGCTTGCCGATCAGCTCGGCCGCGATAGCCAACGCATTCAGGTTCGAGGTCTTGCCCTGATCGGTTGCCATGCCGGTCGTCGTGTAGCGCTTGACGTGCTCGATTGAGCGGAAGCCCTCTCGGACGGCCAGCTTGATATCCTTGGCGGTCACGTCGTGCTGGAAGTCAACGAATGCCTTTACCCGCGATGCATTGCGATTGTGCGGCAACGCACCCAGAACATGCCCGCCCGCGCTTGAGCGCGTCGTCGCATCAAATGTCTTGGCCCCCATCGTCGACAGGCCAGTGCGTTTGGCAGCCAGTTCGCCGCCGGCATAACCATCATTCAGCACGGCGGACAGTTCGAATGTTCCGTTGGCCGCACCAACCGACACCTGTGCTTCCGCTGCGCGTCCCGGCAGGAACGTCTCGGTTGCCTCGTCGAAGGCCAGCTTGCCGCGTGACTGCGAAAACAGCGACACGGTCGGCGTCCAGCCACCAGACATCAGAACACTGTCGCAGTTCAAAGTCTCGGTTTTTCCGGAGATCGCGCCATCAGCGCTGACCTTGCCGATGGTCGCCGCCATGACGCGCAGTCGCCCAAACGTATCGCAGATGGTCGCGCCGAGTTCGACGCGGATGCCTTCGGCCCGAGCCACCGCCGTCAGCGGTCCACCTTCTGGTCGCAGGTCGGTGATCACGGGAATTGAGACGCCAGCCTTCTTCAGATCGATTGCCGCCATGTAGGCGCTGTCTGTCGCCGTCGCCACGACGACCTTGTTGCCGACCTTGACGCCATAGCGATTGAGATAGGAGCGCGCCGCATCGGCCAGCAGGATACCCGGACGATCATTTTCCGGGAACACCATGGGCCGTTCAAGCGCGCCGGTCGCCAGAACCACCTGCTTGGCGCGCACCTGCCAGAGGCGTTCGCGCGGCAGATGATCGCCCGGTGACGCCAGATGATCGGTCACGCGCTCGGCAAGCGCGACCATATTGTCTGCAAAATAACCGAATGCCGTGGTGCGGGTCAGGCATGTGACCCGGTCGGAAAGGCCAAGGATCATGATGATGCTTGATGCCCAATCCCAGCCCGACTTTCCGTCGATGGTTGCGTCCGTATCGGTCAGGAGCGATCCGCCGAATTCCGTACCTTCGTCCACGATGATGACGCGCGCACCGGATTCGCACGCTGCCAGCGCTGCCGTCAGACCCGCCGGTCCGGCACCGATGACGAGCACATCGCAATGGGCGTAGCGCTGCTGATAACGGTCCGGATCGGGCAAGGACGGTGACTTGCCGAGACCTGCGGCGGCCCGGATACGCGGCTCGTACACCGTCTTCCAGAACGAACGCGGCCACATGAAGGTCTTGTAGTAAAAGCCGGAGGCGAACAGCGGCGACAGGACATCATTGATCGAACCGACATCAAACGCCAACGACGGCCAGCGGTTCTGGCTTTCGGCGCTGAGGCCTTGGTAAAGCTCGACCTGCGTGGCGCGCAAGTTCGGCGTCGCACGCGCATCATCCCGGGTCACCTGCACCAGCGCATTGGGCTCTTCCGAGCCTGCGGTCATCACGCCACGCGGGCGATGGTATTTGAACGACCGGCCCATCAGGTGGATGCCGTTCGCCAGCAGCGCCGAGGCGAGCGTATCGCCCGCATAGCCCTGCAAGGGCTTGCCGTCGAAGGTGAAGTTGATCGTCTCGCCGCGCTTCAGGCGGCCTCCGGTCGGGGTGCGAAACTTGCCCGTCATGACGATGCTCCCGCATTGGCGCGCGCTGCGAGTTCGGCGGCAAGCGCCGCAAGATCCGGCTTGGGTTCGCCGGTCTTGTAGACTGTCACGAACTTGTCGGTGACTGTGTGGCGGATCGCATTGAAGAAACGGGCGCAGCCGTGGATATGCCGCCAACGCTCGGCGATCAGGCCCTTCGGATTGGTCCTGAGATAGAGGAATTCCGCCATGTCCTGATCGCTCGCTGATGGTGTCGGGCGCAGGACGTGAGCCTCGCCCATGTTGCGAAACTCGATCTCGGGGCGTTCCCCGCAATAGGGGCATTTGATCAGCAGCATGTGATATCCGGTCTGTTTTCAACGGGCGCGCATGGAGCGCCGAGCATGGATCAGTGTGCGACAGCAGCGGCGGCAGCTTCATCGATCAGTCGGCCATCGCGATACCGTTCGAGCGTGAAGGCCGCGTTGATCGGGTGCGGTTCGTCCTTGGCAATCGTGTGGGCGAATACATGGCCCGATCCCGGCGTTGCCTTGAAGCCACCGGTTCCCCAGCCACAGTTGATGTAGAGACCCGGTACCGGCGTCTTGGCGAGGATCGGAGAACGATCGGGCGTCGTGTCGACGATGCCGCCCCAGTTGCGCAGCATCCGGACACGGCGGAACATCGGGAACAATTCGCAGATCGCCTCGAGCGTGTGATTATCGATGTAAAGGCCACCGTTCTGGCTGTAGCTCACATATTGGTCGGTACCCGCGCCAATCACCAGATCGCCCTTGTCGGACTGGGAGATATAGGCGTGGATCGTGTTCGACATCACGACCGTCGGGAAAACCGGCTTCAGCGGCTCGGAGACAAGTGCCTGCAACGGATAGCTCTCCAGAGGCATGCGCAGGCCCGCCATCCCCGCAACAACGGAGGTGTGCCCCGCAGCGACGATGCCAATCTTTCTGGTCTTGATATCTCCGCGCGTTGTCTCGACCGCTTCGACACGACCTGAGGCATCACGACGGATCGCCGTGACTTCACAGTTCTGGATGATATCGACCCCCAGCGCCGAGGCCGCACGCGCATAGCCCCAAGCAACCGCGTCATGACGTGCGACGCCGCCCTTGCGCTGCAATGCCCCGCCGAGAACGGGATAACGGATATTCTTGGAAATATTCAGCGGCGGGCAGAATTCCTTGCACTGCTCCGGCGTCAGCCATTCATTCTGGATCCCGGCCAACCGGTTTGCATGAATATGGCGTTGTGACACCTGGATGTCGTGCACGGTATGGGCCAGCATGAGCACGCCGCGCGCCGAATACATGACGTTATAGTTCAGCACCTGGCTCAGATCCTGCCAGAGATCGAGCGCATGGTCATAAAGGCCCGCTGATTCTTCCCAGAGATAGTTCGAGCGAACGATCGTGGTGTTTCGGCCTGTGTTACCGCCGCCAAGCCAGCCGCGTTCAACCACCGCCACGTTACGGATGCCATGCTCGGCAGCCAGGTAGTAGGCGGTTGCCAGCCCGTGTCCACCCGCGCCAATGATGACAACATCATAGGCCGGTTTCGGATCGGGATTGCGCCATTGTTGCGGCCAACCTGCGTTGGCGGCGAAAGCTTGGCGAAGCAGCGATACGAACGAAAAATGCAACGGCTGTACTCCGGCCTGTGATCGTCTCATCGGAACGATACGAACCATATCGAGATCTGGATGAACTCCATAGCGCACAAAGACATGGAAGTCGTCTTGTTGGTTTGCGACTCTGGTTGTCGAATTTGGCCTGCCTTCCATAAACAGGCCCGTTCGCATTTAGCTTTGGCCAAATACGCACAATCACACAGGCGTGAGTGGATTCGATATCGCTTCTTGAGGCATGGTCGCGATATGGTCACATCGAAGCCTGTCCGGGCTGGGCCGCACAAGCGACTGGTTTAAAATCGAGGGGAACGAACCATGGTGTTTTCAAAGAAGTTCGCATTAACGGCAGTCCTCGTTATGACAATGGCAGCTGGTGCCATCGCGCAATCGGACCCGATTGTCGCGCGCAAGGCCATGATGAAGTCCAATGGTGCGGCGATCGGCACTCTGGCCAAGATGGCCAAGGGCGAGGCACCTTTCGATGCCGCCGCAGCCAAACAGGCACTCGAGTCCTTGCACGGAGCGGCTGGCTTTGCCGACCTGTTCCCGGTGGGTTCCGATCAGGGAGACACGAAGGCCAAGGATACAATCTGGTCCGACAATGCAGGCTTCAAGGCAGCGCTCGCCAAGTTCATTGCAGCGGCAGACGCTCAGGCTGCCAATCCCCCGAAGGATGTCGATGGTGTGAAGGCCGCGCTCGCGGCCATCGGACCGACCTGTCAGGGTTGTCACCAGACTTACCGCAAGCCGCAGTCTTGATCGCAAATTGACCAGAGAGTGATTGTCTGTGACCAGCCTCACCTGCCCTGCAGTGGACGGACCACAGACAAGTTTCGAAATCCAGGGCGAAACGAGGTCAAGCTGATGAAACGTGGTTTCCTCGCCCTGTTTGCGCTCGGACTGATCGGCTTGATCGGCTTCTGGTATCTCACGATCCCGACGCCGATCACGTCGACCGAATTGGCGCGTGCGATCACCAGTCACAAGCCGGATCTCGCCAACGGTGAACGCATTTTCAATATTGGCGGCTGCGTGTCGTGTCATGCAGCCAAAGGTGCCAAGGATGCTGATCGCCTGAAACTATTGGGCGGTCAGGCCTTCAAAACGCCCTTTGGAACCTTCCGGGCACCGAATATCTCGCAAGATCCCGACACTGGCATAGGGCGTTGGTCAATTGGCGATATCGTCAATGCCGTCAAGCGCGGCGTTTCACTGGACGGCCAACACTATTATCCGGCCTTCCCCTACACGTCCTATGCCCGACTTGAGATGAACGATGCCCTTGATTTGGCCGCGTACCTGAAATCACTGCCCGCCGTCCCAAATCACGTTGCCGATCACGACCTGACATTTCCGTTCAATATCCGGCGTGGTCTTGGACTCTGGAAGCTGCTGTTCCTGAAAACGGAACCGGTTGTCGCCCTTGCAAATGCCTCTGAGGACGCACGTCGCGGACAATATCTGGTGGAGGGTCCGGGCCATTGCGGCGAATGCCACACGCCGCGCAACGCGATCGGCGGACCGGATCTCACCCGCTGGCTGGCCGGGGCACCTGTTCTCGACGGTGAAAATGGCCGAACGCCTGATATCACGCCCGCGCCGAAGGCTCTGGGCAATTGGTCAAGTTCCGATATCTCGGATTATCTCGCAAACGGCATGACGCCGGATGGCGACTTTGCCGGAGGGGCGATGGCGGAAGTGGTCGGCAATCTGGGTCACATTCCAAAGTCTGATCGGGATGCAATCGCGGCCTACCTGCGCGCCATCCCACCGCTGGACCCTGTTGTCGTGGCCAAGCCTGCTTCTAACTAGAGAGACAGCTGCGGTGACAAACGGCAGCCCACGCTTTTGTTTATTGGCCACGCGTGATAAGCGCAGCAGTCGTGGAATTCCTGAATTGACCGGTGAAGAAGCTAGGCATGATTGAGAAGTCGCGGCCCCGCATTGACAAGATCGCCTTTGTCGCGAGCCAGTCCGAGGAAGCCGAAGCCGCACGGCAGCGGCTTGCAGACACCTATGGCTCCTTTACCCCTGAGGAAGCCAATGTGATCGTAGCGCTCGGCGGCGACGGCTTCATGCTTCAGACGCTGCACAAATATGTCAATTCCAACAAGCCAATTTACGGAATGCATCGCGGAACCGTTGGCTTTTTGATGAATGAATTCCGCGTCGAAGGCCTTTTGTCACGTCTCGAAGTCGCCGAAATCTCGTCAATGCGTCCTCTGATCATGGAGGTCACTGGCCTTGATGGTCAAAAGTCCGAGGCTCGCGCCTTCAACGAGGTCTCGCTCTGGCGGCAGACCTATCAGGCGGCTAAGCTGAAAATTTCCATCGATGGTGTCATCCGGTTGCCGGAACTCGCGTGCGATGGGGTGATCGTCTCAACACCGGCCGGTTCAACGGCGTATAATCTCTCGGCACACGGACCGATCATTCCGCTTGGGGCTCCGCTTGTCGCCCTGACCCCGATCAGCCCCTTCCGCCCCCGTCGCTGGCGCGGTGCTCTGGTGCCTGACAGGGCTTTGTTCAGGATTGAAGTCCTGGAGCCTGAAAAGCGCCCCGTCAGCGCCGCAGCCGATCACAGCGAGATACGGGATGTGCAGGAGGTCGTCGTGCGGCAGGATCGTCGGGCTGAGAGCCTCATCATGTTTGACCTTGATCACAATTGGGAAGAACGCATTCTGGATGAGCAATTTCACTACTAATTCGTGATTTGAAATTGATCCCGCGCAGATGGCAACGAAAATTTAAAGCCCGACGGTCATGATATGCGAGAAGATGCAGACCATTGATTTGACCTGGAGTGTCCTATGGCCGCCAAAGCCGCTGCTAGCGCAGCTCAAAGCGATGAGCTGGTAGACGAATTTGATATTGGCGACGATGCGGAAATCATCTCGCCGAAGGTCGACTTGCGCCGCAAGGCAAAGGAGCGGCGGTCGCGACCAGGAGATGTTGACCCGGTTGCTGCAGCAGAGGCCGCTATGGCTGAAATGTCGCAGACATTCGCTGGCTGGATGGACACCGAGATCGATACGCTGACGGCTGCGTGGCAGGCATGCGTGGACTCAAACTTTGATGAAGCCAAGCGGAAAGATCTCTATCGTCGTGCCCACGACATCAAAGGGCAAGCAGCGACGCTTGGCTTTCCCGCCGCAGGTCAGGTGGCGGCAAGCCTCTGCCGCTTGCTCGATTCGGTGAAACCGGCTTCGCGGATTCCGGCCGAGCTCGTGGGCCAACATGCCCAGGCGGTCAGGGCAATCGCCAATGAGACCATCCAGAACGAACCGAATGCCATCGCTGACAAACTTGCGCAGCGGCTGACGACCGTCACCGAGGACTTTATCGGATCGCTGGCTTGAATTTCGGCGCCTGACATCATCACATAGGCAAAATCGCCCGTTGCGACCCTTTGAATAACCGTTACAAAGCGTTTTCCGGTCGGCGTCCGGATGAAAGTTGTTAGCAGTTATTTTGGAGTTCATTGCCTATGTCCACGATAATTCCGGTGATCCTGTGCGGTGGCTCTGGGTCGCGGCTATGGCCCGCATCGCGTGAGAGCTATCCAAAACAATTCCTGGCATTCTCCGGCGGAAAGTCCCTGTTCCAGGACACGATTGCGCGTGTGACGGGACCGGAGTTTGACAGGCCGATCATTGTCACGGGATCGGATTACCGGTTTCTGGTCGCAGAGCAAGCCCGAGCCGCAGGTGTGAGAGCCGATCTCGTTCTCGAACCCATGCGCCGCGATTCATGCGCCGCGATCACCGCCGCTGCAGAGATCGCAGCCCAGAGGAATCCAGAGGCAATCGTTCTGGTTCTGGCGGCAGATCATGCCATTCCCAATACGTCCGATTTCCTCGCTCATGTGCATCGCGGCCTGAGCGGTGCCCGAGCAGGCAGGATTGTGACATTCGGTATCCGCCCGACCGCACCTGCAACAGGTTATGGCTATATTCGTCCGGGACAAGCGATTACCGGGACAGATGGTGTTGTGGCGATCGATGCCTTTGTCGAAAAGCCGGACGCCGCGACCGCCGAACGATACGTCACGGAGGGCTACCTCTGGAATTCGGGCAATTTCCTGTTCGGGGCCAAGGTATTTCTGTCCGAAGTCCGGAGATTGGCGCCTGATATTGCCGGACCGGTGGCAGACGCAGTTAAACGCGCTGGCCGCGACCTCGATTTTCTGCGTCTCGATGTCGACTCCTTTGGCAAGGCCGTCAGCAAGTCCGTCGATTATGCCGTCATGGAGAAATCCTCGCTTGCAGCCGTCGTGCCATCGACATTCCAGTGGTCGGATATCGGTGCCTGGAACGCCATCTGGGAACTGGCGGACAAAGACGCGGACGGCAATGCCGGGCAAGGCGATGCGATTTTTGTCAAGTCAACGAATTCCTATGTGAATTCACCGGATATCCTGACGGCATTGATCGGTGTCGACAATCTTGTCGTCGTAACAACCCGTGATGCCGTGCTGGTCGCGTCCAAGGACCGCAGCGAAGATGTGAAAAAGCTGGTCGCACAACTGACAGCCCAGAAGCGATCCGAGGCAATCGAGCACGTTCGCAGCTATCGACCCTGGGGGTCATATGAGCGGATTGATCTCGGCGACCGCTATCAAGTGAAACGGATAACGGTCAATCCCGGTTCAAAATTATCGCTGCAGAGCCATTTTCATCGGTCCGAACACTGGGTCGTCGTCTCCGGTACCGCTCGCGTGACTGTCGACGAGACGGTCAAGGTGCTGACGGAAAATCAATCGATCTATATTCCGCTCGGCGCTGTCCATCGCATGGAAAATCCTGGCCATATCCCGCTGGAACTGATCGAGGTCCAATCCGGCAGCTATCTGGCGGAAGACGACATCATCCGATACGAAGATATCTATAATCGCGATTGAGGTGCGAGAAGCTGGCCTGCCCGGTTCATGCCGCCAGCCTCAGGCGGCCCGGGCTTCCGGGTAGACCGGGAACGCCACGGAATATTCTTCGACGTGCATAGGCGGCTCGACGCGGATCTCGTCTTCCCATTCGATCTCGACCGATTCGCTATCTGGCGCCTGAACTTCCTGATCGTCGGCAACCAGAATGAGTTCGTCAGCATCGACTTGTCCGGGTGCGGGCAGCAACAACGGTGGCCGCTTCTGGATTTCGGCGACAATCGCCCGCGCAGCGTCGCGAGCTGCCTCGGTTGCATACCGGCGTAACAACAGGATCAGATCATCCTCAGAAGCAATTGCGTTCTCGCGACATTTCGTCAAAACACGCTCGATGACCCTGGCTGCGAACCGGTGATCATCCGCATAATACGGGTTTCGGAATCCGTATTCAGCCGCGAGTTCACGCTGAACATCCA
This sequence comes from uncultured Hyphomicrobiales bacterium, assembly GCA_903930435.1. Taxonomy (GTDB): domain Bacteria; phylum Pseudomonadota; class Alphaproteobacteria; order Rhizobiales; family Ancalomicrobiaceae; genus CAIYYN01. The sequence continues at coordinate 201,303 of CAIYYN010000065.1, forward strand.
AGGCAGCGATGAACGCTGGAAACACGCGCTGCGGAAGTCCTGCCTTCGCCAGCAAGGCAGCGCAAGCCCCCTCCCGGCCCTCCTCGATCAGGCCTTCGACCCGAGATCTCGACAATCCCGTCAACAAGGCAAGCGATTCCGCCAGAAACCGGACATAGCCTAACGTCACAGCCCGCAAAAGGAGGGCTGTCGTCAATTGTCCTGTCGTCCGCAGATGCTCGACAAGGCGCTGCAAGTCTTCGGCACTCGCAGCGGCGGCTATCTGGACCGTCGTCTTGTCCTTGGCCTCGGCGGCAATAACCTGGGCACGATCACCGCCCAGACCGGTCTGACTAAGAGACATCGTCGCTTGTGACGCCGCGATTTCCGTCAGCAGGGAATGCCGAACCTCAATGGGCAGATAGGCACGCTGGAGCAGGGCATCCTGAAGATCGATGTCCGAGCCAAAACGTTCGCAAAGCCGCAACAGGCTGTAGACCGGGATCGACGCTGTCGGGTTATTGGCGAGGGTGGTGCATGCGCTGAGTTCGCCGACTTCTGCCAGTGCTGCCGATACGCCCGGCGAAAGCCACTGCCTCGACGCAATGGCCACCTGCCCCGAGGGGGTGCCGTTGGCAAGGAAGTCAACCAGTTCAGCCTCTATCAGGATTGGAGACTGTTCCAGAACAATTTCAGCAACTTCCGGCGGTCCGTCAGCCAACGCCAGGATCAGGTGGCGCGGGGCCGCCCGTGATGGCGCCATTACCTTGGCGATGGCAGCGGCAATTTCGGGGGCGGGATCATCGAGGAGCACCGTCAACGTCGCCTCAAGCGCTTCCCGGTCATGATCATCAATCTCTGACACCAGAAAGGCGCGAGCCAGTGCAGCCGTTGCCTTTACACGCGATTCAAGCGACGCAGTCTGCGTCCATGTGAGAAACTGTTCGACAATCATTCCACTCACCGCACCTGGACAGTCCGAAATCATCGCCTCGGATGAGGTCATATCGGATATCCTGCACGGCAAGACTTAAGGATTGGTTCACCACAAAAAGAAACAACTGGTCAACCATATGACGATGGCTGACACGCTATTTCAACGCGCGACTATCGACCGCTGGAGAATGGCGGCGTCAATCTCGGCCTTTGCCGTTGGGCAACAGGCTGCGGAGGAGATGTGATTGGCGCGGGTGAAAGCGGAGGCGTCAAGGCTGTCGGTGCCAGATCAAGCGGTTTCATGCCGCTGAACAGGGCGGTTTGCTGATTGGACTGACTTGCCGTGTTGGGGCCACCCGTTGCCAGCGCTTCCGTGGCTGTCAGAGGCGGTAATCCGGCTGGCCCGGGAACGGGTGGCAGGAGAGGCGTGCCATCGACGCCGACAGCCGCCTGCGGCTGAACGATGGATGGGGGAGTCGCGGCGGGCGCTACAGGTTGGGGTAGCGGCTGGCTCGCTTGTGTTTGCAACCTGCCAATGGCGGCGTATTGTTGCGTGGCCACTGCAGAGCTTGAAAGATACCGACTTGGGCGAATGCCAGCTGAGGAAGCCTCAGAGAGACCAGGCATGTCCGAGGCGGGCGTCGGCTCCGCATAGCCCAGCACACCCGACTGTGGCAAACGTGGAGGCTGGTAGGCTGCGGGTCCATACCGGCTGGGACGGCTTGGCGGGGCGGGCGCAATCTCGACTGCCGGAGCAATGGGCCCTGGTTCAGTTGCAGCCTGCGATGTCGCTGGAGCCGCAGGGGGCGGATTTCCGAGTTGGAGCGGCGCGTTGTTCTGCTCGATTGGAAGCAGCGGCAACGCGGACGTCGGCTCTTGCTGAATTCCGGCCACCAAGGCCGGGAGTGGCTGAGCAGCGGGTGGCGGAACGGGAGCGGATGCCGATTGCACCGCTTGCGTCTGCTGGGCCGACGGGACCTGGGTTGGCGAAATCAGGATCGGTGTCGTCGCGACTTGCGGGACCGACTGAGCCAGCGCTGTCTGGACCGCTGCGGGCTGCGTTTGTGCGGGTTGCGTCGATTGAACCGGTACCGCTGGCGCATATGCGACCGCCGAAATCGGCTGAGTAGAACCGCTCGACCTGACCAGTTGAGGACCCAGCGTTTGGGTCACGGGTGCGACCGATTGCTCCGGTGCAAATGTGGCATATTGGTCAATGGGCTGTCGCTGGCGCGTGTCTGGGGCAGGAATCGTCACGCGGCTTGGGGCGTGGTTCACAACGGATTCCGGATGTTCGATCTGGTTTGTGACTTCGCCGCCGATTTGTGCCCGCCAGCCGGTTACCTTGCCACCCGTCGGCGCAGCCTGTCCCCTCGCCGTTCCGGGCATCGAGAGATTACCGATGGTCTTGGAGACAAGCGGGAGATCCGGCGGAGGCGCAGCGGCAACCCTCGCCTTTGGAGCGCTGGTCGGCAATGTCGCGGCTGCACCAAAGCCGATTGGCTTGGCTGCCGGATTGTCCATCGACTGACCGGTCTGCGCCTGCGACATCAGATCGGATGCCGGATGCACGGTTCCGCCAAGGGCGGTTGAAAGGCCCGTTACGGCAGCCTTTGCTGCCTCAGCTCCGGCGGCGGACTCAGCCGGTTTCATCAACTTCACCAGAACTTCATTGACCGTCTGCGGAGACCCGTCCGGACGAAAGAACGTGGCTCGATTGGCCAATGCGGCGTCCGGCGCAACGATCGCAGCAGAGGCATAGGGTGTTGACTGCCGTGTTGCGATCAATTTTGCAGCCGCCGCCGGTCCAACAACTTCGGCGGCGCGCAGCTCGCCATCGCTCGCCTGCCTGCCGAGTTCTATATTCAAAGCAGCCTTCGAATCAGACGCCCGTTTCACCGCCATCACGGAACGAACCAGATTATCGCCGCGATAATTCAAAATCTTGGCGCGCAGTGCAGGGTCTGCGACGGTCAACTGCCCATGCGAATCCTTGACAATCTTACCCGCGACAGCTCCGAAGCCAATTTCTGCGCCGTGGGCCTTGAAGATCTGAAGCCAGGATTGCTCACTGAACTGATCTGCGCTGGCCCCGGATTGGTCGGCGATTGCCTTGCGCCTGTCCGCTTCAGCCTGCGCAGCCGCAATCAGGCGATCGAAACCGGGGCCGCTCGTATGGGAGCCGGGATCGGTGTTCGTCGGATCAGGCGCGCGATCAGGCAATGACGACAGGCCAATTTGCATGTGATCCTCAACGCGAATAATGACCGACCAGATCGGCGCTCTTTAGTGATTGTTAACCTTCATCTCCAAATGGTAAAAATTTCGTTAAAATTCCCTGAATGGTGCGCTTTTCGGGGTTTATCGCGTTGCATGTCAATGCACACTTCCACAGCGCCCGGGCATCTGATTTGACGAATAAGACATCCTTCATAGAAACGTCACAGAACACCTGCGATAGTGCGTGATCCGGAAACACCGCCACAACCACGAATGCTCGTTCATGCGCTCTTTGTTTTTGATTTCACCAGACAGATTGGCCGGCATAACCACCCTCCCCCAAGAAAACGCGACATGGTCGGCGGATTGCATCGTTCTTGACATCTCAGAGGCAAGCGTGGATGCGGTTGCAGATCACCTGGGCATTGTCCTCGGGATTTTGCGTCAGTGGCAACCAGCCGCCAAACGCCCCAAGCTCTATGCCCGGCTTCCCGCAATTGAGGAGCCACGGGCAATCTCTGTACTAGGCTCGGTGATTTCCACTGGCGTAGACGGCGTTGTCTTGCCTAGAGCGCTTTCCGGACATGATCTGACGCGCCTGGATGCGCGCATATCCGTCGAAGAGGCGGTTCACGGCGTGATGCAAGGCAGCATCAAAATCATTGCAGAAGCAGCCGATACGGCCCGTTCCGCCATGGCGCTGTCAAGCTTTCGCGGTGCATCGCATCGTCTGGCCGGTCTAATCTTTTCCGCAGAGCGGCTTGCAGCGGACATGCAGGGGATTTCGCCCCGGACAACCGATGGCAACCTGCGGGCACCAATCGCCTGGGCGCGCGCACAATTTCTGGTCGCCGCCGCAAGCGCCGGGGTCGCCGCGCTATTCGATAACCAGACGAAGTCTGAAACCCGGTCGGCGATCGCCATTTATGGCGAGGCCTACGCTGATGGCTTTGACGGTGCTGTCACAACGGAAGCGGAAGACATTGCGGCCATCAACGCCGCCATGTCTGGTGCTCGCTCCTGATTCAGGCACTCGCCCCGTCCGTTCCGCCGCCGCCTTCTGGCCGGATGATCGACAGGGTGCTTTCGGCGCGAACGTAATCAGCATAACCGGCGCGCATCAAGGTTCCGGCGGCGACAAGATCAAACCGGCCATCCTTGATGAAGGCCTCGTTGATATGAACGCCGACAACCTCGCCAATCACCATGATCACGCCCGCATCATCAGACGCAAGACTGCGTGGCCGATAGACTTCGACGACCTTGCATTCAAGCGCCGCAGGACTTTCGAGCACACGTGGAGCCTTCACCAGGTTACTGGGGGCTTCGGTCAGGCCTGCATGCTCGAATTCACTGACACCTCGCGCCAGCGGCGCCGAAGTAGCGTTCATGTGATGGCGCAAGTCGAAGGTCACGAGATTGAAGACGAATTCGCCGGAGGCCTCGGCAGCCGTAGCTGTATCCTTGGGTCCCTCAGATGAGAACATGACAAGTGATGGACGGGTGGAAATCGCATTGAAAAAGCTGTAGGGGGCGAGATTGATCAGGCCTTCCGGCGAGCGTGTGGAAATCCAGCCAATCGGGCGTGGTGCGACGATGGCCTTGAACGGATCGTGCGGCAGCAGTGACTTGTCGCGTTTATGCGGCTCGTAAAACATCGCTTAGCCCTCCCAGTCGGTCGCAATATCGGAAAAGGCCGGGCGTGGCCGGTCAACAGGCGGAACGGTCGGCGTGCCAATTGCGACAAGTCCCGCGAACCGTTCGCCGTCCCTGGCACCCAAAACCTTTGCCGCATCCGGGTCATAACTACACCAGTCGGTCAGCCATTGCGCGGCAAACCCCATCGCATGTGCAGCCAACACCAGGTTCATGGCCGCTGCTCCGGCAGAAAGTACCTGTTCCCATTCCGGGATCTTCGCGTGCGGCGCAGCGCGCGAAATGATCCCGACCGTCAGCGGGACACGGGAGAACCGGTTTCGTTCCAGATCCAGCCGGACAATCGGCGCATCAGGATTGGAACGCGCGAAAATCTGCGCCAATGTTTCGCCCAGTCGGGCGCGTCCGTCGCCCCGGTACAGAATGAAGCGCCAGGGTGTCAGCTTGCCGTGATCAGGAACACGGGAGGCAATGCGGATCAGTGTTTCGATCTGGGTCTGGTCGGGTCCTGGCTCGGCCAGTGCGACCGAGGAAATGGTGCGTCGGGTTTCAAGAAGTGTCAGAGCATCAATCATCAGCATGTTGTCTCGGAGTTGACAGAGCGCGCGAAATCAGGCGCCCGACCTTCAATCCCCCAAACGGCCACAGAAAGCAATCGCGGGAGAAAGCGACCGCCCCGGAAATTTGCCGCGACCTTCCGCCAAATTGCCTTGAACTTTTGGTCCTATAGTCAGAGATAAGCCAACGAATCAGCTAAGCTGGGCCTTAGAATTTGCGCGACTGCGATGGGATTTAGAATGAAAATTGATCGCTCGGCAGTATGCCTTTTCTTCATCACGCTGCTGGCAATCGCCCCGGCTATCGGCCTATTGAACTCTGCTTATGCTCAGTCCAAATCGCCAACACCAGGCTCGGCGGGCGAACCACCCGCAGCCATGAAACCGGCTCCACCAACGCAAGCGCCAACGCCACCAGCAGCCACGACTCCGACAACCGCTACGCAAGCCTCGCCCGAAGTCGTGCTCCCGAACCTGACGCTCAGCCTCAGTGCGATTATCACCGACGATGGCCCGCCAATCACATCCGGGCTCGTCTGGCGGATTTTCCGCGATGCGACCGAGGGCGATGTCGACACAAAAATGAAGCTCGTCGCGACATCTGCCGGAGGCGACGCCGAATTCCGCCTTGCGCCGGGAACGTATATTGTTCACGCGGCCTATGGACGAGCGGGCGCAACGACAAAGATCCAATTGAACCAGCCCTTGCGCAAGGAAACGCTGATCCTCAATGCCGGAGGCGTCAAGCTGAATGCGCTCCTGACGGGCGACATCGCCATCCCCGAAGATAAGCTGACGTTTGACGTCTTCGCCAAAGATGCAGATTCGGGCGGTGACAAGCAGGCGCTCGTCATCGGAGCGGCTGCAAACAAGGTGATCCGTCTCAACGCCGATACCTACCAGATTGTCAGCCATTACGGGACAGCCAATGCAATTGTCCGCGCCGAAGTGCATGTCGTGCCGGGCAAACTGACCGAAGCCACCCTCTATCAGAAGGCGGCGGAAATCACGCTGAAACTGGTAACGGACATTGGCGGCGAAGCCTTGACAAACGTGGACTGGATCATCCTGACCCCTGCCGGTGATCAGGTTGCCGAAAGCGAAGGGACCTTTGCCCAGTTGGTGCTCGCCGAAGGCGACTACTCCGTCGTCGCTCGGCACAAGGACCAGGTTTACACACGCAATTTCTCAGTCGAGTCCGGGTATAACCGCGAAATCGAGGTGCAGGCGACCAAGCCTGCAAGCCCGGTCAGCCCAAGCAAGTGACGTGTGACGGCGGTCGCCGCCGATCGGTCATCGCCCCGTTATTGCTGTTGCTCGGTGTATTTCTGGACGACCTTGCCCGTCATCAGAATACCGAGAACAGTCACGACCTCAGTGGGAATTGGCGGCAAAGCGAGTGACTTGACAACGACGTACGCCCAGCAGGCCAATACACCGATGGCCCATACCAGAAACGCAAGCCGCGTCGATGAAAAGTTGCCAGTGGAGTCCTGAAGGAACCCGAGGGGCTTTGACGGTGGCGGTGGCGTGGTTGAAGGCTGGTTTGCGACGTTGACATCGGACATGCGACTCTCCTCCCAAACGACAAAACCAGAGATCACAATAATGCGTCCCAGTATCCCTGATTTTAATAAATCCTTAAAACACACAACTAACCAATTTACAACCAAATTGACAAACTAGCGGCTACCGTCCATCAATGGCAGCAAATGAAACCGATTTAGTGGCGCAGACGCAACATACGACCAGAAGCAGATCACGCTGACGCATTCGATTTGACAGCCTTCACCGCGAGATCGAGCCAATGGCTTGCTTCTCGGCGGTGCGCTCGCGGCAACCGGTTGTATCGCTTTTCAAGAACCGCGAGTTGGTCCTGGGCTTCGGGTAGTCGCCCGCAACGGACCAGAAAATCGACGTAACGCGCCAGACCTTCGATCCCTGTCAGGCGCTCGGCGGCCCATGAATAGGCGGTGTCGGCGTCATCAAGCGCACCGAGCCCGTCATGCGCGCGGGCCATGAGCAATGCCGCAGTTGATGTGCGGCCCGCGTCTCCCAAATCCCCAAGCTGCCGCAGGATCACCAGCGCCTCGCGGAACCGGCCAAGTTCGACGAGGCAGATCGCATAGCGTTGCAAGAGGGCAGGATCATCTGCATGAATTCCATCGAGGCAGAGAGCGTAGACATGCGCCGCCTCATCGTAATGGCCGAGATCCGCTGCCGCCGAGGCCATTGCCATGCGGTTATAGACGGTCGGAGACTCATCAGCGAGCGCCTTGGCTTCCCTGTAGGCCCGTGCCGGATCAACGACCTTGAGCGCCGCCCGTCCCAGGCTGCGACCGCGCCCGGACACAAATTCCGGCAAAATGATCGCAACCAGATAGATGATCGCGCCGAGAGGCTGGAAGATAATGATCAGATACATCCAGTACAGTTCACGGCCCGACCGGACGACGTGGTAACAGCAGACCACATCAAGACACAGCAGCAAAAGACCAGCAGGCAGCATAAGACCTCGATTTCGATAATCGATAGAAGTGGATTGACCCAAAGCAGCCTGACAACGCGCGCGTCAGACAGTGCTGCATTACCCGTTCATGACAACCGAATGCTACCTGAAGGTGTACCAAAAAACAAGAACAAAATACAAACAAAATGAAAATGCCAGACGGTGGATGACCCACCATCTGGCACCGCCAGAGTCGATCAGACGTGCGTTTCGATCAGTCCTCTGCCATCTGACGCCGGACGTCCGGCGGAATAGCTTCGTCTTTCAGGATTGCCAGCGCCTCGGTGAAATCCATCACCACATTGTTCTGGCTGCCTAATCGGCGCATCGCGACCTTGCCCTCTTCGGCCTCGCGCTTGCCGACAACCAGGATCACGGGGATCTTGGCAAGCGAGAGTTCACGAACCTTGAGGTTGATCTTCTCGTTGCGCAGGTCCTTGGTCACCCGCAACCCGGCGCGGGACAGTTTGGCAACGATCGTATTGGCGTAATCGTCAGCGTCAGAGACAATGGTTGCAACGGCTACCTGTTCAGGGGCCAGCCAGAACGGGAAATGTCCGGCAAAGTTCTCGATCAGAATGCCAAGGAACCGCTCCATCGAGCCGCAGATCGCACGATGGATCATCACCGGTTCCTGACGCGAGCCATCGGCAGCGATGTAGAAGGCCCCGAAGCGTTCCGGCAGGTTGAAATCGACCTGAGTCGTGCCGCATTGCCACTCACGACCGATGGCATCCTTCAGCGTGTACTCGAACTTTGGCCCGTAGAATGCGCCTTCACCGGGATTGATGCCGGTCTTGATCCGGCCACCGGATTGGGCGGCGATGGTTTCGAGCACTTCGGTCATCACGCTTTCGGCTCGATCCCAGAGAGCATCTGACCCAACCCGCTTTTCAGGACGGGTCGACAGCTTGACCATGATTTCCTGGAAGCCGAAGTCTTCATAGACCGAGAGGATCAGGTCGTTGATCTTCATGCATTCGGCGGCCATGTCGGCGTCGGTGCAGAAGACGTGCGCGTCATCCTGCGTGAAACCGCGCACGCGCATCAGGCCGTGCATCGCGCCAGAGGCTTCATAACGGTGCACGATACCAAATTCCGCGAGTCGCATCGGCAGATCACGATAGGATTTCAGCCCGTGCTTGAAAATCTGGACGTGGCCCGGGCAGTTCATCGGCTTCAGGGCGAAGACACGCTTGTCCTCCGCCTCTTCACCTGCCGACTGCACAGCAAACATGTTTTCCTTGTACCAGCCCCAGTGGCCCGAGGTTTCCCAGAGGGACTTGTCGAGCACTTGCGGCGCGTTGACTTCCATATAATCGCCGGCAAGGCGACGGCGCATATAGGCGACCAATGACTGAAAAATCGACCAGCCCTTGGCGTGCCAGAAGACGACGCCGGGGCCTTCTTCCTGAAAATGGAACAGATCCATCTCGCGACCGAGCTTGCGATGATCGCGCTTTTCGGCCTCTTCGAGCATGGTGAGATAGGCCGCCAGATCCTTGTCAGAGGCCCACGCCGTGCCGTAGATGCGGCTCAGCATCGGATTGTTGCTGTCACCGCGCCAATAGGCACCGGCGACCTTGGTCAATTTGAACGCCGTCCCGATCTGGCCGGTTGAGACCATATGCGGCCCACGGCACAGGTCAAACCATTGACCCTGCTTGTAGATCTTGATTGTCTGATCGGCGGAGATGCTGTCGATCAGTTCAACCTTGAATTTTTCGCCCTTGGCCGCAAAGACGCGGGATGCTTCGTCGCGAGTCCAGACTTCCTTGGTGAAAGGCGCATTGCGCGCGATGATTTCGCGCATCTTGGCCTCGATCACCGGAAGATCATCGACGGTGAACGGCTGGCCTTCGCGATAAAAATCGTAATAAAAACCATTTTCGATGGCCGGTCCGATGGTCACCTGCGTGCCGGGAAACAGTTCCTGGACGGCTTCGGCCATGACGTGCGCGCAATCGTGCCGGATCATTTCCAGCGCCTCGGCGCTTTCGCGTGTCACGAACTCGATTTTGGCAGGGGCATCAATGGGATCGCTCAGATCGCTGAGGATGCCATCGAGCTTGACGGCGATTGCCTTCTTGGCGAGCGACTTTGCGATGGACTCGGCCACCTGTAGGCCGGTCGTGCCAGCTGAAAATTCGCGGACGGCACCATCGGGAAAAGTTAGTGAAATCATGATATAAGGCTCCGGTTTGCTCACTCCCGGCAACTCTCCGGGTAAGCCGTGTCGATGGACGCCTTCCCTATAGTCGGGAGAAGAGGTGCTGTCCACCGGACGCAGGCAAGCCCGATAAAGCCCTGCAATCAGTCGCACTTGCACGTGAGCACGGCTTGCCGAACATCCGCGCGCCCGTGCACACTCGCTGGTGTGATTCGAACCGAGTTCAGCCTCCTGCCGGGTGCCCATGACAACTGCTGCACAAGCCGTTTCCGCCGAAGCGCTGCAAGCCCCATCCGACTGGCTGGCATTTGGGCTTGAAAAGTACCGCACGCGCGATCTGGCGGGCGCATTGACGGCGTTCCAGTCGGGCCTTGCGGCAGCAGAGGCGCTCGGTGATACAGCCGTCACCAGCGATGTGACCCATCTGCATTTCCGGCTGGCCAACGCCGCCTCGGATCTGGGTGATCTTGCCACCGCCGAGTTGCACTACAAGCTGGCTCTCCGGATCGATCAAAGCCTTGTCCATTGCTGGTGCAATCTCGGCAATCTGTTCCAGCGCCGCAACCGGCCAAACGATGCAATTCCCTATTACGTGCAGGCCCTTGATATTGACGCGTCGCATCTGGCGACACGACTGAATCTCGCCAATGCGCTCGTCACGATGCAGCAGTGGGTGATCGTGAAGCCCATACTCGACGATTTGATCAAGGATGTGCCCGACAATGCGCAGGCCTGGAACCTCCTTGGCAAATATCTGCATGCGACGGGGTTGGCGACTGCAGCCCTGAAGGCCTTCGAAACGGCCGTTTCCCTGGCACCAAACGATGCCGACAGTCTCTATTGGGTCGCGAGCCTCAGGCAGACGACGGGCGATACCGATGCTGCGCGCGCCTCCTATCTAGACGCCTTGAAGCTGCAACCGCTCATTAGGCGGTCGGGTGCAAAGTTTCCGCCCGATTTCACGGTTCTGGCGCTTTATGCGCCCTTCGGCGGCAACACACCGACGGAATATCTGTTTGATTCCACGCCCTACGATACGAACACCTACACGGTTTTGCCCGGACAGACGCATGATCTCGCCCTGCTGCGCTCAAGCGGCGACATCGTCGTGAACCTGATTTCAGATGCCGATCAGGCCGTCGATGTCTTGCCGGACGCAGTTCAGCTGGCAGACCAGCTTGGCGGCACGATCATCAATCATCCCCGTGAAATCCTGGCTACAACGCGCGAAAAAGTGGCGGAACGACTGGGCGGTTTGCCGAAAGTCCGGGTGCCAAGGTCGGTCCGGATTCCGGCGGATGCTCCGTCTCGACCTGACGATCTGGTCGACTATCTGCCATCCAGCTTCCCGATCCTGGCGCGACCAGCAGGTACGCATGGCGGCGATGATTTCGAGGTGATCGCCGATCTGGCGTCCTTGTCGGCATTCATCGGTGAGCACCCGGGCGCGGATCATTATCTGATCGACTACATCGATTATCAGTCGAGCGACGGCTACTTCCGAAAATACAGGTTCATTTTTGTCGATGGCGGCATCTGGCCCTATCACCTGGCGATTGGCAACACGTGGAAGGTCCACCACGTCAACACGGACATGATCCATCACCAATGGATGCAGGACGAGGAGAAAGCCTTTCTTGCCAACCCGCAGTCAGTGTTCTCGCCAGCCAATTATGACGGCCTCAGGGCAATCGCCGACAGCTATGACCTCCAGTATTTCGGCATCGATTGCGGACTGGACCGAGAGGGACGGCTCGTCGTGTTCGAGGTCAATGCCTCCATGCTCGTGCACAAGAAGAACGAAGACATGCCGTACAAGGACCCCTATGTCGCGGACATCAAGGCGGCGTGGGATCGCGTGGTGACGCGGGTTGCGTCGAAGAGCACGTGATCGGCTTCGTGGACAGCTATTGCGGGGGGCGGGCCGTTGGACGTCCGCGCCAGGGACGCCACCAGCGATACGTGGCATGAAGCGCGTCGGGAACCGGATCGTAGCCTGAACCACCCCATGGCTGGCACGACAAGATCCTCATGAGCCCGACCCAGCCACCGGCCCAAAGTCCGAAACGACCGATAGCCTCTTCCGTGTACTCGGAGCATGTCGGCAAATAGCGGCATGTCCGGCCAAGTACCGATGACAGCGTCAGCCTGTAAAACCGGATCAGGCCGCGTGCCACGATGATCTGCCATGACGTATGCGCAAGTCCGAGCGAAGTCCGCGAGTCAGATGGGCGGACTGGCTGCTGGTCACACTGTCGGCACATCGCAATTGTTCCATGATCTCAGTGATGACCAGACAGATGCCGTGCAGCTCACAGCGCGTGGCGCTTTGCCTCGATCTGATCGATGGCGTCAACGACCGCGTCAAACGTCAGCATCGTGGAGGCATGACGCGCCTTGTAGTCCCGAACCGGTTCCAGAAACCGCGCATCGGCGAAGCGGCCTTCAGGCGGCGGGCCATTTTCCTTGAGCATTCGCCGTATGGCATCGCGAACCTGCCTGAGTTCAGAGGCCTTTGCGCCAACCACTTGCCGCGCCATGATCGACGACGAGGCTTGCCCGAGGGCGCACGCTTTGACGTCATGCGCAAAATCCGTCACGGTATCACCGTCCATCTTCAGGTCGATGGTAACCTTCGAGCCGCAAAGTTTGGAATGGGCAGTTGCTGTTGCGTCAGGCGCGGCCAGACGGCCAAGACGCGGGATATTGCCAGCCAGTTCCAAAATCGTCTTGTTGTAGATATCATCAATCATCGGATCACCCGTTGGGCTCCGGTGGGCCGCGAACAGAACCGGTCGCAAGGTGCCCTTACCGAAAGGCGTTAAGACGCGTATATAGGTGGTCCAGCGTCCTTCGTCAGCCGTAAGACTGTCTGGTTTGAGCAAAATTGAATTTTGCGCATTCAACCGCTGGAAAAACAGTTTAATAGTCCCATATCTGGGGTCGTTCGGGGTGCGGGAGTTCCAAACTGATGAACGATACGAAGGAGCAGTTTCCGATGGATGCCATCGTCAATTTGTATCGGCGCAGTCAACTTGACGAAGAGCGGCGTCCGTCGCGCGAAGAAGCGGAAGCGGCTGTACGGACCCTGATCAAATGGGCCGGCGACAATCCGGATCGCGAAGGCTTGATCGATACGCCGAAGCGCGTGGTCAAGGCCTACGAGCATTTGTACAAGGGCTATGGCGAAAACCCGAATGATTACCTCGATACGGTTTTCGAGGAAGTCGAAGGGTACAGCGACATTGTCGTGTTGCGCGACATCACCTTTCATTCGCATTGCGAGCACCACATGGTGCCGTTCGTCGGCAAGGCCCATATCGCCTACTATCCGAAGCGCGGCGTGATCGGGCTGTCAAAGTTCGCGCGCGTTGTCGATACATTTGCCCGCCGCCTGCAAACGCAGGAAGCCTTGACCGCCCAGATCGCTGCCGCCATCGAGGAAAATGGCGCAACACGAGGCGTGGCGATCATGATCGAAGCGTCTCACATGTGCGTGGCGATGCGCGGCGTCGAAAAAGAAGGCGTATCGACAATCACCACCCTGTTCACTGGTATTTTCAAGAGCGACCCTGCGGAGCAGGTGAAGTTCATGACATTGATACGCGGGATACGCTAACCTAGGGGCACACCTGCCAACACCGGGTCAAAACCATGTGTTTTGGCTTGGTTGCCGTAAGGCTATTGACCGTCGCCTCATCAAGATTGATCGCGACCCATCTTCTAGACGTCGCGACTGGAAAGACCCGTTGAGCAACACACAGCCTTCAAGTTCTGCCAAACGCTTCGTTCCGGCTTTCACGCATGGCTCGATCATGCGTCATGTCGTGGTGATGACCGGAACGGGCCTTGTCGGGCTGATTTCACTGTTCATCGTCGATTTCCTCAATCTGTTTTATATTGCCCGTCTCGGCGACCCTGTGTTGTCGGCTGCGGTGGGCTATTGTGGGGCGGTTCTGTTCTTTTTGGTGTCCGTCGCCATCGGTATCACCATTGCTGCGACAGCGTTGACGGCGCGAGCGATCGGAGCGCGTGATCGTGACCGGGCCCGCGAAATTGCCGGATCAAGCATGCTGTTCATGATCGTGGTCATGCTGCTGATTACGGGCATCCTCTGGCCCAATCTCCCGCGCGTGGTCAGTATTTTAGGGGCTACCGGGCGAACCCACGACGTCGCCGTGGGATTTTTGCAAATCGCGATCACAGGTGTGCCTGTTCTTGGCCTCGGCATGGCGATGTCCGGCGTGTTGCGCGCCGTCGGTGATGCGCGCCGGGCGATGTATGTCACACTCGTTGCGGCCATTGCGCTTGCGGGCCTCGATCCCCTGCTGATTTTTGGCCTTAACCTTGGACTGACCGGCGCGGCCATCGCGACCGTCTTGTCCCGGTTTGTCCTGTTGGCCGTTGGTATTTACGGCGCTGTTCGCATCCACAAGATGATCCGCTGGCCGTCCATGCGCCGGGCGCTTGCCGATGTGCCCGTCGTCATGACGATTGCCCTCCCAGCTATTATGACCAATCTCGCCACGCCCTTTGCGAACGCATTCGCTACGTCAACGGTTGCCCAATTCGGCGACCATGCCGTCGCTGGCTGGACCGTGGTTGATCGGCTCGTTCCATTGGCCTTCGCGGGATTATTCGCCCTGTCAGGATCGGTCGGTCCCGTCATGGCCCAGAACCTCGGCGCGCATCAGCATGACCGGGTTCGACGCACCGTCACCGACAGCATGTTGCTGACCGCAGGCTATGTCTTCTCCATGTGGGCTGTGCTGTTTTTCCTTCAGGATCAACTGGTTTCGCTCTTCAGTCTCAAGGACGAAGGCGTGTTGATCGTTCGTTTCTTCTGCAACTATCTGGCCGGAAGCTTCATGTTCCTGGGCGCGTTGTTCGTCGCCAATGCGGCGTTCAATAACCTGGGTTTCGCCGTGCTCTCGACGGTCTTCAATTGGGGCCGAGCGACCCTCGGAACGATGCCCTTTGCCTATTTCGGCGCGAAATATGGCGGGCCGATCGGTGTCGGCCTCGGCGTATCGCTGGGCATGCTGATTTTCGGTACAGCCGGGCTCGCCACTTGCTACCGGGTGATAGCCGATCTCGCCTCGAACGACCGCGAGGTCCAAGGTGCTACTTCTGGCGCACCGGAACTGGTCGAAGCACCCGGCACCTGATTTGTACACTCAGGGGCACGAGCGGTTGACCAAAGACCGCCGAACGCCTAACTGAACCGGCATGAGCGACCCGATCAATCCGTCCACGACCTTTGCCAAGCCTGGCGATCACGATGCCCTTGAGTTGGGGGATCAACTGACGCCCCGTTTCGATGCGAACGGCCTTATCACGGCTATCGTAACCGATGCCGTGGATGGCGCGGTCCTGATGCTGGCCCACATGAACGCGGCCGCATTGGCCCAGACGATCGAAACCGGCATCGCGACCTACTGGAGCCGGTCACGCGGCGAACTCTGGGTCAAGGGGGCGACGTCCGGCAACCTGCAGCGCGTCCAGGAATTGCGGATCGACTGCGATCAGGACGCCGTTCTGCTCAAGGTCACCGTTGACGGGCACGGTGCCTCCTGTCATCGCGGATTTCGCTCCTGCTTTTATCGCAGCATTCCGATCGGCGGCGAGGCTGCGACTGCAACGCTCGTCACCAGGGAAGAGCCCCACTTTGACCCGACAGCGGTCTACTGCACGCCACACGGCCACAAATAGCCGTCTGGCGTTCGGCTCGGTGAAGCTCAGGTATGAATATACGCCCTGATTTCGGCTGCTTCCCGCTCTGCATGCTCGATCTTGCGCTTGACGATGTCGCCGATCGAGACAACGCCAATCAAGCGGCCATCCCGAACAACGGGCATATGGCGGAAGCGTCCGGCAGACATGCGCGACATCACCGCATCGACCGTATCGCCCTCGCTGGCCGTCATCACATTGCGTGACATCTGGCCGGATGCCGGTGTCGACAAGACGCCGGCCCCCTCCTGGGCAATTGCGCGAACGATGTCGCGCTCGGAGAGAATTCCCTGAATCCGCATGTCGCCGTCAGTCAGTACGACGGCTCCGATCTTGTTCGTGGTCAGAAGTTCGCAAATTTCGGATAAGGTCTGTTCGGCCCGCGCAGTAATGACCTGGCGACCCTTTTGGCCCAAAATGCTGGAAACAGTCATTGGTAACCTCCCGATCTCATTGATCTTGAACGGATCGGAATCGGCTGGCGGATGTCGCCTTTTCCTCCCCGGCTCGCGATTGGTCCAAGTTTAATCTTGCACCCCTTGCCATCGGCGTCCGTTTTCGGACTGTCGGTGAAAGGCCCCAGCCGTGCAGAAGCAGGACTGGCAGACCGTCATGATGCTGTTACTTCCATCAGCCCGCAAGTCTTGCCTGAACAATTTAGCAAGATAATGAGTTCCGGCGTCGTTGGCGTCAGCGCTGACCCCCGTCAAAATAGGGGAACAGGAAAAATCCACCAATGAAACCAGCGATATGAACCATCCAGGCCACGCTAGCCCCGCCAGAGATCAATATTGGCGCCGAAAATACCAGCAAGACATTGAGCACACCGAATCCAAGTATGAAGCGGATCACCCTGGGATCGCGCAGTGCGATGCCGACAGGGACCCGTGTCCGACGACCGCCTTCGCCCGACAGGCGATGCGCGACCGGACGAAGTTCGCCGACAGTGTCAAGCACCGGGCTGTCCGAATTTGAGACACTTTCATCACGATCGTACCAGTCCAGTAACTTTCGCTCCGGGATGAGCCGTGCCATTGCGCCGAGCATAGCGCAAATAACCCCGGAGACCCCAACGACCGGCGCAGACTGATAACCGGCAATCAAAAGCTGTCCGACTGCAGACACCGGCGCCATGAGCAGACAAAACAGGAGAAACTGCACGGCAGTCATCCGTCGGGCAAGATGATTGCCAATCGCGGCAAAGACAGTACAATTGGAGATCAGATGAAGATAGTCATTGTGTAATAATGCATACGTAAACGGGGACACAAGCTCAGATAATAGCCCCCCTGGCCACACAGCATCTTCTCCGGCGTTTTCAAAATATCGCTCCGGTGCGAACGCAAGATAACCGATCAAAAGATCGTCCTGGTCTTCGGTCAATAACATGCGGGCGACATGTATCGCCACCATGACCAGCACACTTACAAATACGACTGGAGGAAGATTAAAGATCGGCTCGCGTGTCCGCTTCAGATCCGTCGACATGACGTCGTCATTCCTCCAGATGGGGTTCAATTTTTCGGTATGACCGAGGCGGATTTCAGCTCAGCAAGCTCGATTCATTTCCCATCATGCACGTTACCGGCCCGGTGTCACGACCGATCATGGATCAGCAGACACCTCGTGACATCGATGAATTAACCGTATCTTCAATGTCCCGAATTGGGACAAAACAGATGGCGCAAAGCCTGCTATCTTAATGCTTCAGTAACGATTGGCACTTTCGGCGATCGTATTGCAGTTCTATCGGGCTTGTGAGCTGGCCACCAGCGGGTGACGTCACAGGGACCGACTTGAGTTGATGGTAACGAGTTGGATGTGAGGGCAATGGGGGCCCCGATGCGTATGAAACACCAGGCAACACGTGATCTCTATGCCTATTGGCAACAATTGCGCCGTGGGCGCACCGCGCCTGACCGCAGCGAGATCGAGCCTGCAGACATTCGTCATTTGCTTGGGCACACGTTCATACTCGAGGTCGTTTCCCGTCGCGAATTCCGCTTCCGCCTGGCAGGAACTCGCGTCTGCGCGCTTTTCGGGCGCGAGATGAAGGGCAAGGATTATAACGATTTCTGGTCAAAAAAGGATCGCGAAGCGGTCCAGACGATGCTTTCGGCGATCACCGAAGACGCGGCCGCCACCGTGATGGGCGTTGTCGGCAAAAGCGACCACGGGCGGGAACTCCCCATGGAAGCCTTGCTGCTTCCTCTCAAACAGCGCAACGAAGGCTACACACGTATTCTTGGTTCGCTTGTTCCGATGGATGATCCGTTCTGGATCGGCGTGCACCCCATCATGTCGCAGAGCGTCGCCAGCCTTCGCCTCATATGGCCCGATGAAAAGCCCATCGGGTTGATGCATAGCGCTGACCTGCCGCCTCTGCGCGGCATCCGTGGCTTGCCTCAGGTAACCAGACAGACTGCTGACCCTATTTTTCAGGGCAACGGGAATGTGATCACCGCGAACTTCAGTCGTCAGGTTCAGCATCTGACCGTTTACAATGGCGGCAAGGAGTGAACTCACGCCTTTCGGCGCACAGAAACGAAGTCGAGCCCGCAACGCCCTCCTCAACTTCACTCAAAAATTCGGAGCGCACGCAACCAGCCGTTAACGACCTTTGGTTAGAATTTTAATCATGTTGGGCAATCGCGTCAGGCGAACCAGCGACCGAGGGTAACATGAAATACAACGCGAACCTGGCGGCAGTGCGCCTGCTACCATTTGGGAAACAAGACCGGCGTCGGTTTCAGCGCGTAAAATTGAACATTCTCGGTCGTTATATGCTGGAGGACCGGCGCGAGTTTCCGTGTCAAGTCGTTAACATGTCGCCGGGCGGTGTTGCTCTCATCGCCCCTGCCCTAGGCGCCAGCAACGAGCGCATCGTTGCTTACCTCGATTATATCGGTCGCGTGGAAGGTCGATTTGTCCGCCCGATCGACGGCGGCTTTGCGATGACCATTGAAGCCACCCAGCGCAAACGCGAAAAGCTCGCGGCGCAATTGACTTGGCTCGCCAATCGTCATGTGTTGAACCTGCCGGAAGATCGTCGCCACGAACGATTTACGCCGGTCAAGCCATTCCAGGAAGTCACATTGCCTGATGGACGCAAGCTGCGTTGCAGGATCATCGATATATCGCTGTCCGGTGCGGCTATTGCGGTTGTCGACAAGCCAAGCATCGGGACACCTGTCTTGCTTGGACCCGTCCGGGCACAGGTCGTGCGGCATTTCGATGAGGGCGTTGCCGTGGAATTCACGACGGTCCATACCCCGGAATCGATTGCCTTCCACTTCGACTCCTGACCACGACGACAGTCGCATTTTGAAGTGATGGCCCCGAGATAGTTCGTCGCTGTCGCATGCTGATCAGTTTGACGGCAGCCAGTTTAGCGCGCAAACGCCCTTGCGACTGTTCTTCCTTCAAAAAACCCAATAGAAGACCACTAAACCAGATATGTTCAACGAACATTAACCATTCAGTCAAGAACAATATATTCAGAGATTGGTTCTTCACAAATAAATTCAAATATATTTTTCAGAACTATCTGTTTTATTTGTATAATTTTTTGTATTCAATTTTCATAATTCAAAAAAATTCCTGCAAAAACAATTCGCATTTTATCGATCACCTTACATGCGAATAAAATTATTACAGGTATTGATTACAGCACTCCACAGAATTGGAGCTGCGGTCCACAGAAACCAGCTCTGGAACACCTGTCTCTCAATTGAGCTTTAGACCTCTCACCAAATAGATCGAGGGGTCTGCAGGTGGACACCTTCCCTATTCAGACGAATTGCCTGGCAGTGGTCGAAGTCACCGGGGTCGCCAGGCGATTTATGACGCTGGGGGAATAAGAATTGCAGTTTGCGGGCCTGGCCATACCTCCGTCCCCGCCAAGATGGACCGGGTCCGCAGGTGGTCGGCGCTTCCCCCGGAGCGTCGACCACTCCTTTCTTCAGGAGTTAAATCAACCGATTTGCTTGAGGCCCGACCGGAAACGCCTGTGATTATTGACGTAGCCTTCCGCTGATTTCAGAAGCCGCGCAACGGCGTCGGCATCCAGCGTCCGGATTGCTTTTGCGGGCGAACCGACGATCAGGGAATAATCCGGAAATTCCTTGCCTTCAGTCACGAGGGCATTTGCACCGACGATCGAGCCTTTCCCGATCTTGGCCCCATTGAGAAGTGTTGCTCCCATGCCGATCAGGCTGCCATCACCCACCGTACATCCATGCAGGATAGCGGAATGTCCCACTGTGACATCAGAACCGATGGTGACGGGCGAGCCCATGTCGCTATGGATCATCGCCAGGTCCTGAATATTTGACCGCTCACCGACGGTCAGCCACTCGTTATCCCCCCGCAGCACGGCACCGAACCAGACACTTGCGTCAGCCATGAGCCGCACGCGACCGATCACGACGGCGGTCGGGGCAATCCAATGTTGATCTGCTGCGGGCAGTTCCGGGGCTTCGCCATCGAGTTCATAGAGTGGCATGTTGTCGCTTCCCAAACGCTTGGCTGACCACGAGAAGCCTGATCAGGCAATGGTATCGTTTACCGCGAGAGCAAATTCGATAACGATAATTCCGGAGCAGAGGCTCCATCCGGCTGCGATAGCGGCGCTTGCAGCCAGCCATCCCAACGGCCTGTTCTCGATCATCCGCCCGCGGATCGCCTGACGCATGATGATGAACGGTCCCGCAAAAACACAGATAAAGGCACAGCTGATGCCTTTGAGGATTGTGTCTGCTTCAACGGAAAACTTCGGCGGCTGGTCTGTCAGGAGTTGATAGAGGCTTCCGATAAAGCCTGCGGCGACAAAACCGGCGGCAGCGGCATAGGCCGCCAATGCGAACTGAAACATCATGGGAAGTACGCCCCTCGTTAACAACTGGTAAAGTTTTTAGCATGCAGTCGAGCAATTGTCGTGGTCGTTTGCGTCGGCTGCAAAGAGACTTTAACACTTGGTTAACGATACTGGTCCGCCTGCGAGTCGGCGGGGACAGAGTGCCCCCCCCCCGAGCCAATCTTTGCGCCTGCGGCGGTTATCTCCGGAACCCAGACATGGCGTCAAACCTGTCCAAACTTCGAGTCGCCGCGCTGGCCGGAATTTCCGTTCTCACGATCGCCGCCATGACTGCGTTGCTCGTCTCGGGAATTGGCCTCGAGCGGATCATCGGGACCCCGCCGGAGAGTGGAGCAACACCCGTCACCGTCAGGATCGGCGAGGACGTGCTGACGGTCGCAGCCGAATTGCTCCGTTTTTCCGACCAACGGAAATCGGGCAGTTATAACCGAATTGAACTGGAACTGTCGTGGCCAGGAATGCTGCCGCTGGCACCAAATGATCCCGCCCGCAATACGACATCGCGGGATGGACGCCTTGTCTTCATTGCGATCGAACCACGTGAAACGGAATTCGATACCGCAGATCGCATTGCAACCGTCTATCAACGATTCCTGGCTTCATACCAGACAAGCATGCCTGGCAGCGCGCCGGCTGCTGGCGAACCCGAGGGATTGCTCCGGCGGGATTTTCTGGCTGGAACATCCTATGAGGGAGACGAACTCTATTTTGAACCGGGGTCGGTTCATCCTTTTGCCGCGCTGTGCTTTCCGCCCGACAAGGGCAAGCCGCCATTGACGTGCCTGCGCGAGATACGGCTGGGAAAGCATCTGATCGCGACGATCCGCTTTCCCATTTCAGCCTTGGCTACCTGGAGACAGCTGCGCGACCGAGCGGATGAACTGCTTTCGGACATGTTGGACGGCTCGTCAGGATGAGCCGAATCCAACCATTCGCGTGACAGGTGCTGTATCACTTGTGGCCGGGGAATTGCTCCCCTGATCAGCCGTCGATATCCATTTCCAGAATGGCCATCTGGAAATTCCAGGAGAGTTCGCCGTCCTCATCGTCGCGATAGATCACGCCGATAAACTCTTCACCGATAAATACTTCGGCAGAATCGTTCTTCTTGGGGCGCGCGACGATCCGGATCTCCGGCAGTTTGAATTTCAAGCGCATGTAGGCTTGCAGCTTTGTGATTTCCTGCTTGTCCAAAGTCATCTCTCCGGGTTCGCGTGGCATGAGCCGATGTGACGGGGCGTGATCGCACATCGAATGCGTTCGATCACTCCAAGGTTCGCCCGTGGCTATCGCACGAAGTCCCCGACCCGTCAAAGGCCAGAAACCATACACGCACAGGAAACAAATCACCCTTGAACCCGGACTCGTAAAAAAACCCCGGCAAAAGCGATGCCGGAGTTCCACGTCATACAGACCTTGTACTTCAACTTGGACACACACTTATTCAGGAAAATCGGGCAGAACATGGTCCATCGCCCGCGACGGCTGATCGCAGTCGGGCGCTTCACCCACAATCCGGGCAGGCACACCTGCTACCGTCATCCGGGGTGGAACCGCCTTCAGAACGACCGAGCCAGCTGCGACCCTTGAACATTGGCCGATCTCGATATTGCCCAGCACCGTCGCATTGGCACCGACGAGGACGCCACGCCGGATCTTGGGATGGCGATCACCCAGTTCCTTGCCGTTACCGCCGAGCGTCACGCCCTGCAGAATCGAAACATCGTCATCAATCACCGACGTTGCGCCGATCACGATTCCGGTGCCATGGTCAAAGAACACGCCCCGCCCGAGCGGTACTGCCGGGTGGATATCGACCTGGAAAACCTCAGACGTGCGGCTCTGCAGATAGAGGGCGAAATCGCGACGCCCCCGACGCCAGAGCCAGTTGGCAAGCCGATGGGTCTGAATGGCGTGGAAGCCCTTGAAATAGAAAATTGGCTCGATGTAGCGATTGCATGCGGGATCGCGATCATAGACCGCCTGAAGATCAACGCGCAGCACGTCACCCATCTCGGGTTCATCGCGGTAGGCTTCCTCGAACGTCTGCCGGATCAAGGTCGCCCGGACAGTCGGATGGTCCAGCCGTTCGGCAAGACGATGAACGACAGCGTCTTCCAGACGGTCGTGGTTCAGCACGGTTTCCCAGATGAAACTGGCAAGCGCCGGCTCCTGAGCGACTGTTTCTTCGGCCTCCGCGCGGACGCGCAGCCATATCGGATCGAACGCAAGCGGCTGAGCCGCCTGATTGTGTGGCTTCTGTTGCATGTGACCTCCAAGGCCTGAGGTTCAAGGCCTCAGGTGATAGAATGGTACCATAAGCAGAGGCCCCCGCCCAGATGGGTTCACGCGCAAGTGAGCAGCCGGGCCTTCTTGCCAAAGGTTCAAATTGACTGGGGGACCCCTACCAGCTCAACTTCATCTCACGCTACGCTCAGCACATTAACCCAAGGCCATCCCATGACAGCAGCAGATGCGCAAATCCTGATCGAGACCGACGGTCCCATCGGCACCCTGATCTTCAGCAACCCACGCCGTATGAACGCGCTGACGCTCGCGATGTGGAAATCCATTGGTGCGGCCATCGCAGAGCTCGACTCGAACCCGGATGTACGGGTGATCATCCTGCGCGGCGCTGGGGATCAGGCATTCGTTGCAGGGGCAGACATCTCGGAATTTGCTGACGTCAGACAGGATGCCGAGAGTTCGCGGCATTACGAAGAGGCGAATGCGGGCGGCTATAGGGCCATCCGGGGCTGCTCCAAACCGACCATCGCGATGGTAGCCGGTCCCTGCCTTGGCGGCGGCGTCGGCATTGCGCTTGCCTGCGACCTGCGCATTGCGGCAGCCAATTCGATCTTCGGTATCCCGGCAGCCCGGCTGGGTCTTGGATACCCACCCGACTGCATGGTCGATCTCGTCAGCACCATAGGCGCATCGGCGGCAAAGGATCTCTTCTTCACGGCGCGCCGGGTACAGGCTGACGAAGCGCTTCGAATGGGTCTCGTTTCCCAAGTGGTTCCTGTGGATGAGCTGAGTGCGCGCGTCCGCACGCTTGCTCAATCGATTGCATCCAATGCGCCGATGACGATCCGCGCCGCCAAGGCCGCCATCGACCGACTGGCGCATGATCCCTCGCCTGAAAGTCTGGTAAAGGCGGCGGCGCTGACCGACGCCTGTTATGAGAGTATCGACTACGCAGAGGGCCGAACGGCCTTTCTGGAAAAGCGACCGCCTGTTTTCATCGGTCGCTAGCCCGATTGAAAACCTCACAATTCAAGAGAAAAAACGATCGCAACTCTCTGAATTAAAGATAAAAACGACTCAAGTTGAATCACTTTCTGATGGACTTGAATCAGTTTGCCAGCCCGTTGAATCATATTCAAATCAGCTTGAATCAGTTTGCGAGCTCGATGAATCAAAATCTCAGGGACGCCGCTCGAGGAACCGGACGACTCCCTCGATATAGACCTTGTCACCGACCGCCCGCATGTGGTCGCGATCCGGAATTTCAAGCAATTCAGCGCGCGGCAAGAGGGCCGCGAGGTCAGCGCCAGAGCCTGAAAGATCGTCTTTCGTGCCGATGGCGATCAACGCTGGCATCGTGACTTTGGCAAGGTCTTCGGCGGGAACCTTGCGACGTGACCCACGCATGCAGGCAGCCAGCGCAAGCCGATCCGCGCGGGTCTGTTCGGCGAAGGCGCGGAAGGTCCGGGCTGAGCCGGTCAAACCTTGCGCGGTCTCGGCTTCCAGTCCTTGCGCGATATCCTCGGCGTTGATCATGCCCGTGACCATGCCATGGCCAAGCCCACCGAAGGTCACCGAGCGCACACGGTCGGGATGATTGATCGACAGGAACGCAGAGATTCGCGCACCCATCGAATAGCCCATGATATCAGCCTGCGAGATATCAAGGTGGTCCAGCAGGCGGCGCGCATCTTCGGCCATATAGTCGCGAGGATCATAGAGCGCGGACTCATAGAGCTTCTGGCTGTTGCCATGCCCGCGATTATCAATCGCAATGACACGACGTCCTTCCTTGACCAGACGATCCATCCAACCTGTGTAAAGCCAGTTGACTTCCGAAGTCGATCCAAACCCGTGGATCAGAAGGATCGGCTGCGCCGTCGGGTCTCCGGCTTCACGATAGGCAATGGTCACGCCGTCAGATTGGAAGGTCTGCATGTCATCTCCGTCTTTCAGGTCGGTTCTGACCCAAAGTAACGCCAATCCCGCTGGACGGGCCGGCACCGTTGAAGCCTATTTAAAGAAAGGACCGGACGAACGAAAGCAGCAAACTTTAGCTGCTGGCCGGTCGCAAGCACCCTCAATATGCAAATCAATCTGGACAATATCTGGCCGCCACTTAGGATTTATCGATGATTCCCTGCAACCCAAATAGCTACCGAGTTCAACCCCATGAACACCGAGCAGATAAGGCGGCAGAGGCCCTTCCTCGCGGTCTATTGCGTCGTTCGTCGAAACGATGAACTGCTCCTGATGCAGCGGCAGAACACGGGCTACGCAGACGGCATGTGGTCGGTCCCGGCGGGTCATGTGGACGTTGGTGAAAGCGTGACTGTTGCGGCTAGTCGCGAACTTCGGGAGGAGACCGGTCTGATGATTCCGCCTAACGCATGGAAGCTCGGGGCGACGATGCACAGGACGACATCTGACAGGGAGTGTATTGATCTATTTTTCCTGTCGACGGTCGTCTCGGGAATGCCTGTCAACCGAGAACCTGAGAAATGCGTAGATCTTGCCTTCTACCCATTCAGCGATCTCGCTTCCCCTCTCCTCGATTATGTGGGCATGGCGCTCAAGGCCATGCGCCAAGTGCAGTGGAGAGAGCCGGTCTTTCTGGAAGTGGGCTGGACCGGTTGAGATGGCAGGCAAGGCACCCAAACCAGCAACCCTTTCCCGCCGCGCCATTTTCCCCCTACCAAATCATTGCCTGGATCGGTATGCTCCGGGGCAATCCTATCATTGAAACTGAAGAGGCATTCGATGGCCGACCATGTTGTTCCCCATTTCGCCAATGATCGCGGCCTGAAGAGCATCAAGATCGGGGCGCATGAATTCATGTGCGTCGGTGCACGTCCGCCCTTCGATCATCCGCATGTCTTCCTCGACATGGGCGGCGATCATGAGAAGGTCTGCCCCTATTGCTCGACGCTGTACGTTCTCGACCACCATCTAAAGGCAAATGAGTCGGATCCGGCTGACTGCCTCTACCAGCCCTCGGCCAATCCGTCGTCGCACGCCGCCTGACCCCCGACGAACTGCCAATTGAGCAGACGCACGGTTTGGGCTCTCAATGCATCAGGATTATTTGAACTGTGTTGAGAGCGTGGGCGTGGCCAAATGACACGCAATAACGGACATATCATCGTTGCCGGTGCCGGAATTGGCGGATTGACGGCTGCGCTGACGTTGTCGCGTGCCGGTTTCCAGGTGACGGTGCTCGAACGTGCCTCCGAGTTGGCAGAGGTTGGCGCAGGGATCCAGCTCTCGCCAAATGCCTCGCGGATCCTGATTGATCAGGATCTCGGGCCTGATCTGCGGGCACGCGCCGTCTACCCCGATTCCATCCGGATTTTTTCGACGCGTTCCGGCGGCGAAGTCACGTCGCTGCCGCTCGGGGCCAGCATCGCCGCGCGTTACGGCGCGCCCTACATGGTCATTCATCGCGCGGATCTTCAGGCAGCCTTGCTGAAGGCAGCCAGATCGAGACCCAATATCGACGTGCGCCTTGGCGTGGCGATCTCCTCGATCTTTGACACCGGCGAAAGCGTCGAGATTGAAACAGCCGATGGTCGGAATTTCACAGCCGACGCCCTTGTTGGTGCTGACGGGGTCCATTCCGCGATTCGCACCGAAGTTCTCGGCTATGGGCCAGCGCGCTATTCGGGCCGCATCGCCTTTCGCGCCACCATCCCGATCGATGCCGTGCCGGATTCCGTCCGCCGGGTCACATGCGTGTGGATGTCACCCAAGGCCCACCTGGTGCACTATCCGATCAGCGGCGGCGATACGCTGAACCTGATTGCAGTGACCGAGGGAAAATGGACCGAGGAATCGTGGGCCAGCCCCGCGACGCGGGACGAGATGCTGCAACAATTGGGAGCGGGTCGATCAACCGTCTGGCCAAAGGCGGCGCTGGAATTGCTCCGCAAGCCCGAAACCTGGACAAAATGGGCGCTCGCTGCTGTCGACCCGCGCTTTGAGTGGTCGCGCGGTCGCATCACGCTGCTTGGTGATGCCGCTCACGCCATGCTGCCATTCGCGGCTCAGGGCGGAGCGATGGCCATTGAAGACGCCGAAGTTCTCGCCAGCGCGCTGGTCAGCGAACGCGATCTGCCGTTGGCCTTGAAAGCCTATGAGGCCGCGCGCAAACCACGCGTCAGCGCCGTTGTCGATCTGGCCGCCGCGAACGGTCGCATCTATCACCTGAGCGCGCTCGCCGCGACATTGCGCGACACGGCGCTCCGGGCCCTGCCCGCCCGATTGACGTTGGCGCGGCAGGACTGGATCTATGCCTGGCGGTCGGCCTAGGGCCAATTGCGCCGCAGCCAGCATATCCCCTTGAGACCGCAGCGCGCTTGCGTTACCTAACCTCACACGTCAATCGCGGAGATCTCGGCATGACTGAGGATAGCAGCACTCACGAGATCGTCACGGCGGCGATCGTGATCATCGGTGACGAGATCCTGTCCGGGCGAACCAAGGACAAGAACATCGGCTTCATCGCCGATTATCTGACCGCGCTCGGCATCGACCTGAAGGAAGTCCGCATTGTCCCGGACGAGGAGCCGGAGATTGTTGCGGCCATCAACGCAGTCCGCGCACGCTATACCTATGTGTTTACATCCGGCGGCATTGGCCCGACCCACGATGACATCACGGCGGATTCGGTCGCCAAGGCGTTCGGCGTCGGGATTGATCATGACCCGCGCGCCGTCAAGATTCTCGAAGACCACTATGCGCCACGCGGCATTGAACTGAATGAAGCCCGCCTGCGGATGGCACGCATCCCGTTTGGCGCGGACCTCATCGAGAATGCCGTCTCCAAGGCACCGGGTTTCCGCATCGGCAATGTGCATGTGATGGCGGGTGTTCCTTCTGTCCTCCAGTCGATGATGGACGCCGTCGCACCGACCCTCAAAACCGGCACCAAGATGCTGTCGGAGACAATTCCTGCGGGCTTGCCCGAGGGCATTATCGCTGCACCGCTCGGGGCGATCCAGAAAGCCTATCCTGCGACAATTATCGGCTCCTACCCCTATCACGACGGGACACGCTATGGCACGAACCTCGTCGTCCGCGCCCGGTCTGCCGAAATGTTGACAGAGGCGGCAAATGCGGTGCGCGACATGGTCGCGGGATTGACGCCAGCCACCTGATCCGCTTTTTGAGACCAATCACAGCTTCCCCAATATCCGGACCCTGCGACGACAGGGACAGCCAGGACGAGACGCACATGAGTTCGCCAGCACAGCCCAAGGCCTTTCCCGTTTCCTGGGATCAGTTCCACCGTGATGCGCGCGCGCTGGCGTGGCGTCTGTCAGGTCAGGGACATTGGGACGCCGTTGTCGCCATCACGCGCGGCGGACTGGTGCCAGCGGCCATCGTTGCGCGCGAACTCGATATCCGCGTCATCGAGACCGTTGGCGTCGCCTCCTACCATGACTACAAGAATCAGGGCGAGTTACAGGTCCTGAAATCCGTCAACCCGGATCTGATCGCGCTCGGCGGCGGCGAAGGAGCGGGCATCCTGATCGTTGATGACCTCGTCGATACCGGCAAGACAGCCAAGCTCGTGCGCGACATGATGCCAAGCGCCCATTTTGCCACCGTCTACGCCAAGCCGATGGGGCGTCCGCTGGTCGATACATTCGTGACGGAAGTCAGTCAGGATACCTGGATCTATTTCCCCTGGGACATGGGCCTCAGCTTCCAGCCGCCGATCAAGGATGGCGGGGCCTGAGACAGGCGCACGCACGGACGCGGCGCGTTGATGTGACAGTTCCGATCTTTTTCCGCCTCAGGCGCATATTTGACACGGCGCTGTGTTCCAATCGACACCATTAGCAGCTAGACACGTCCGCGGATCACACAAGGAGCGCCACATGGCCGAGCACGAAGAACCCGAAGACTTCGATTTCGACGAGGAGCAGGAAGCCCACGCCGAGGAAATCAAGAACATCGTTCTCGACTATGTCGAGGAAAACGAGGTTCCTGAGGAAACCGCGATTTTCACGCTCGTGCAGTTGGCTGTCTCCATGCAGATGGCAACCTATATGGGCTCCGTCGAAAAGCCGAGCGTCACTGGCCTGAAGATGGAACTCGAGCGCTTCGGCAAGGAAATCGACGACATGCTGCGCGATGCCAAGAATGGTGCAGAAGAATTCGTCGAGGACTATAAGGCTGCCATGGAAGAGGAAGACGGCGAAGCCGAAGAATAAATCTCGGCAATGCCTGACTAACCGATTTCAACAGCCCCGAAGCGCCGTTTCGGGGCTGTTTTTTGATCAATCACCCGATGGAGGTGCGCGATGTCCGCCATTCACCCGGCAGCAGCACACGGTTTTTCAGCCGAAGCCGCGACCTATGCGACTGGCCGCCCGGAATACCCGGATGCCATCGTCAACTGGATGAAGACTGCCCTTGGCGTGGGTCCGAGCACAGTCGCGCTCGATCTCGGTGCGGGCACCGGCAAATTCACCCGGCGGCTCGTTGAGACCGGTGCGCAAGTCATCGCGGTCGAGCCGGTCGCCGACATGCTGGCACGACTCACGCAGCAAATGGGCACTGTCGAGGCACATGCCGGAACCGCCGAAGCCATCCCGCTCCCGGACGAATCGGTTGATCTCGTCGCCTGCGCGCAAGCTTTCCACTGGTTTGCATCTGCGGCGGCGCTGGCCGAGATCCGGCGCGTCCTCAAGCCCGGTGGTCACCTGCTGCTGATCTGGAATGTCCGCGATGAAAGTACGCCCTGGGTCAAGGCCTTGACGGATATCATGACGCCGCATGAGGGCGATGCGCCGCGCTTCCACACCGGTGCCTGGCGGACTGTCTTCCCGGCGGATGGCTTCACCCCGCTGGAGGAGACCGAGTTTCCGCACGGTCACACGGGATCGGTGCAGAATGTCGTCGTTGATCGCGTGATGTCGGTCAGCTTCATCGCCGCCATGCCGCCGGAGGGACAGGCCCGCATCCGCGCCGAAATCGCCGACCTCATCGCCGCCACGCCAGAACTTTCAGCTGGTCATGCCGTCACTTTCCCCTATACGACACGGGCGTTTACGTCGCGGAAAACCGTTTAGAACGCGGGTTGATGGCTTTCACTTCACCACCTCTCCTGATATAGCCCGATTGTCCGGGGTGGCATAAGACACGCGACGGGCAAGCGGACGTGGCGAAATCGGTAGACGCAGCAGACTTAAAATCTGCCTCTCTCTGGGAGTACGGGTTCGAGTCCCGTCGTCCGCACCAGGTGACTGCGTATCCAACCCGGAGACATAGGTAACTGTTTGTACCTAAGACATGGGTATCAACTTCGTGCCGAACAGGCAGCGCGGTTTGGCGTCTGGGCGATCAATGCCCATCTTGATGCCGTGAACAACAATGGGTGCGCCGCGCGGCTATAGCCTCGCCCTCCCCCGACAATCCCGAAATCACAGGCCTTCGTTTTCATCGCGTGTTCAACACCCCCGCCTGTCATCCCGGCGGATGCCGGGATCCATCTGGGTAACGTCACGCCTGTACGTATTGCTGTCGAACTGACAAAGGCTGGATCCCGGCATCCGCCGGGATGACAGGGTGCGTTATTGGATTCACGCCCAGCCGCCGTCATCGCGAGCGAAGCGCGGCGATCCACTCAATCTCGCCTGATTTCCATCGACAAACAACGCTTTGCGGCTATTCTCAACGCGCGTACGATGGGAGAGGATCAGTGGCCAAACGATTAGGTGGCATCGGCGAAGCTTTCTCAGATCGGAATTTTCGGATTTATTCGATCGGTTCCGTCACGTCGTGGATCACGTATTTCGTGCAGACCATCACGTTCTCATGGGTAACCTGGGACGCAACCCATTCCACGACATGGCTTGCAATTGTCTCTGCCGCGACGTCGGTGACAACGATCCTGTTCCTGCCGCTGGGTGGTGTGCTGGCCGATAGACATGACCGGCTTCGCATCCTGATTGGGGCCTATGCTCTGGATTGCCTGAAGGCGGCGGTGCTGGCGGGCCTCGCCCTTCCCTGACAATCCCGAAATCACAGGCCTTCGTTTTCATCGCGTGTTCAACACCCCCGCCTGTCATCCCGGCGGATGCCGGGATCCATCTGGGTAACGTCACGCCTGTGCGTATTGCTGTCGAACTGACAAAGGCTGGATCCCGGCATCCGCCGGGATGACAGAGTGCATTATCGGATACACATCCAGCCGCCGTCATCGCGAGCGAAGCGCGGCGATCCGTGTCACAACCGTCCGACATATCAAATTGCAGACTGATCAACAGGGACAGAGTCAACTGAGGATAAAAGTGCAATCGAACTAAGTTCAGTTGCAAGGATCCCGTTTTACGTGTTTTGCTCTAAGTCAAACCGCCCAGATAATAAGAAGCCAGTCGACCACTAAAACCAACAATAGAAAGATTGCTAAACGGAAGTGATCATTTTTCGGTGGCTTGTTATACTGTTTTAGGAAAGTGGCTGAAGAGGCAGCAAGAAGGACAATCGCGAAATCAAACAAAACCAATTGCGTGATAACTGAATCAAACGCAGGACACAATAATTCGCCTTGGTGCCAAAAAGTGCATCGAAAATCATTCGCTTTATATTTAAAATAAATATCGAAAAACCAATAAATTACAAATAATAAATAAATCGAAATAGCAATTTTATCATTTTTCAATTTGTAAGCATAAAAAATAGACAACAATGAAGGCGTAGAGAAAATAATAAAATTAAAAACGGAATAGAATACAAATCCAGGCAACACAATTTCATCTGCAGCTATATTTGATATTGCCCAAAAAAGCAGCAAAGTCCCCGAAATCAAAAAAACATATATCGCAGCCAATATAATACTTTTTAAATTCATATCGATTCCATTCAGCTATGAAAAATCACTCCTGCAGTCAAAAATAGCCTCGGCATTCCGGATTGAGCAATCCCCCCCAATTTGCGCGGCTTCTCTCCCGCTGCTATACCCTTGGCAACCACACGTCATGCGGGGAAAAACCCCGGACAGACCGGAGACGCACATGTCGGACGCCAAGGCTGCACCATCGCTGGGGCGCATCAGCTACCAACGGACGGCGCGCGAATTGCCGCGTCATTTGCGGTCGATGCTGGCGCTGGATGATTTTCAGCAGGCGGCGAAGCGGCATCTACCGCGCATGTTGTATGGCTATATTTCCGGCGCGGTTGAAACGGGCACGGCCTTTGAAACCTCGCGCTCGGCCTATGCGGATTACGCGCTCGTGCCGCGCACGCTGATCGACGTGTCGGCACGGTCGCAGGCGCATTCGCTGTTCGGGCGGACCTATGCAGCCCCCTTTGGCATTCCGCCGATGGGCGGTGCCGCGATTGCGGCCTATGACGGCGACCGCGTGATGGCGCGGGCAACGGCAGCAGCGAATATTCCGGGATGCCTCAGCGCGTCCTCGCTCACCCGGCTCGAAGATGTCCGCCCGGCAGGCGCGACTACGTGGTTTCAGGGTTATCTGCCGGGCGATCAGACGCGAATTGACGCCATGGTCGAGCGCGTCGCCAAGGCGGGCTTCGACACGCTTGTGCTGACCGTCGACGTGCCGATCCTCGGCAATCGGGAAAACAATGTCCGCAACGGCTATTCGACGCCCATCGTGGTCACGCCACGATTGGCGCTCGACTGCGCGACCCACCCACGCTGGCTCATCGGCACCCTCGCCCGCACGATGATGACATCCGGCATGCCCTATTTCGAGAATATGGACGCCGAACGTGGGCCACCGCTGTTTGCCAGGAACCTCGCACGCAATACGCAACATCGCGACCGCCTCTCCTGGGCAAATGTCGCGGCGATCCGGCGGAAATGGCCGGGTAAGTTCATCATCAAGGGCATTCTGGCCGCAGGCGATGCGATCCTGGCGCGTGAACATGGCGTGGACGGCATCTTCATCACCACGCATGGCGGACGCCAGCTGGATCATGCAATTGCACCGCTCACCGTGCTACCGGAGATCAAGGCGGTTTCGGGTGATATGGCCGTCATGATCGACAGCGGCGTTCGGCGCGGCACCGATGTGCTGAAAGCGCTGGCGCTTGGGGCTGACTTCGTCTTCGTCGGTCGCCCCTTCATGTTTGCGGCAGCCATCGGCGGACAGGAGGCCGTCCAGCACGGTATCAAGCTGCTGATGGACGAGATCGACCGCAACATGGCGATGCTCGGTATCAATTCGATCGCGGAATTAACACCGGAGCATGTGCGCCGGATACGCTGATCTCACACCCCGGGGGTCAGCGACGCCAGTAAGGCCGATGCCAGCCCAGTCCGCAGCAGTAGAAGCCCGGACCATAGTAGGGCCCCGGATACACATAGGTCGGCTCGACGTAGGTGCGCTCGATCACAGTGTGACCTGTGTCCTCGAAATCGAGCACGGCGACCTTAACATAGCCTGACTTTTCGCCGAGATGGGCATAGCACCAGTTGTCAGTGCAATGACCGATGCGCAGCTCCGCATTTGCCGGGACTCTCGAAACAACATGCGCGGAGGATTCCGGTTCCGACCGCAAGACTGTATCGGTTCGCGCATAGGCGTGTTCATCCGCGTACGCTGCTGCGATGCTGAAAGTCGCAAGCATGGCAGCCAGACCAATCGACTTCATCCACATGGCGAGCTCCTGTTCTGATCATCGTCTTTTGCGACGCTGCGCATATGGGCGCGCGCTCTGCTGTCGACAAGACGAATGTCATTATTCTGCGACCGAATGATGGCAAAAATCAACAGACAAGGCCCGTTGGTCTGCCGGTTCATCCAGACCGACTTTTGTCGGCTGAGCGAAGCAATCAAGCCGTCTTCAGTTC
The DNA here is from genome assembly GCA_903930435.1 of uncultured Hyphomicrobiales bacterium. GTDB lineage: Bacteria > Pseudomonadota > Alphaproteobacteria > Rhizobiales > Ancalomicrobiaceae > CAIYYN01. The sequence goes on from CAIYYN010000065.1 coordinate 235,014, forward strand.
CGAAATCCCGAGATCATCGAGCATCGCCGCCCGCATGCGGAATTTTTGCGCCTTGCCAGTGACCGTCATGGGGATTTCTGCCACGAACCGCACGTAGCGCGGGATCTTGTAGTGGGCGATCTGGTCCTTGCAGAAGGCCCTGATCTCGTCCTCGGTCGCCGACTGGCCGGGTCGCAGCACGATCCAGGCGCAGAGTTCTTCGCCGTAGCGCGCATCCGGCACACCAAACACCTGCACCACCTGCACGGCGGGGTGCCGATAGAGGAATTCCTCGACCTCGCGCGGATAGACGTTTTCGCCGCCACGGATGACCATGTCCTTGACGCGCCCGACGATATTGCCGAAACCCTCGGCATCAATGACGCCGAGATCGCCTGTGTGCATGAAGCCATCGGTATCGATTGCCGCCGCCGTATTCTGCGGATCATCCCAATAGCCGAGCATGACCGAATAGCCGCGCGTGCAGATTTCTCCCTGAACGCCAGCCGGCGTAATGGCGCCAGTTACGGGGTCAATGATCTTCACCTCGACATGGGGATGGACGCGGCCGACGGTCGTCACGCGGCGTTCGAGGCTATCGTCCGTATGGCTCTGGAATGAAACCGGGCTGGTTTCGGTCATCCCATAAGCGATGGTCACCTCCGAAACGCCCATGTCGGACACGACCCGCTTCATCAGCTCGATGGGGCATGGTGCGCCAGCCATGATGCCGGTTCTCAGCGACTTTGTGTCAAAACTGGCGAAGTCCGGGTGGTCAAGCATCGCCGAGAACATTGTCGGCACGCCATAAACGGCGGTGCAGCGCTCGTCGGCAATCGCCCGGAGCGTCGAGAGCGGATCAAACCCTTCAGACGGGAAAACCATCGTCGATCCCGTCGAGACGCAGCCAAGCGTTCCCATCGACATACCGAAGCAGTGATAGAGCGGCACCGGGATCGCCAGGCGATCGTCGGTGCCGAAGTTCATGCGGGCGACGACAAAACGACCATTGTTGAGAATATTCACATGGCTGAGGGTCGCGCCCTTGGGAGCACCGGTCGTGCCTGATGTGAACTGCACATTGATTGCATCCTCCGGCCTCATCATCGCCGCTCGGGCTTCGAGTTCCGCGCGGGTTTCAGGCGTGTCGCGTTTGGCGATATCCCAGAAATTGATCAAGCCGGGGGACTTGGTGTCGCCGGTGCGAACGACGATGCGCAAGGCGGGCAGTTGCGCGGCATGCAGATGGCCAGGCGTCGCGGTCTCCAGTTCCGGTGCCAGTTGCCGGATCATGTCGAGATAGCGCGACGTTTTGAAGCTTTCCGCTGCCACCAGCGCCTTGATGCCGACCTTGTTCAGCACATATTCAAGCTCGGTTACACGATAGGCCGGGTTGATCGTCACCAGAATGAGGCCTGCCCGCGCTGAGGCAAATTGCGTCACGAGCCATTCCGGGCGATTGGGCGACCAGATCCCGATCCGGTCACCGCGCTCCAGTCCGAGCGCTACAAACCCGGCGGCAATCCTCTCGACGATCGCGCCAAATTCGCGCCAGCTCCAGCGAATGCCGTGTTCGGGAAAGATCGCGGCATCGGCATCACCGCGCGCGGCAACGGTCTCGGCGAAGACCTCCGGGATCGTCCTGATCCACAGCGGCGGCGTTGTCTCCCCAATGACGTGCGACTTGCCACCGGCGGCGCGCAAATGGGTGCGTGTGTTCGAACCTGCTGTCATCTGTATCTCCTCCACGTTCCATCGAGATCTGCGTCTCGTTTCGGGCGCTTATCGATCTTAATCCAACTTTCTGACGGCTTGCAGCACAAGGTCGCGATGAATCGCAATAATCGCATCAGGACCAAGTCGACCACCGGGCCGATACCATTGGCAGACGCTGGTCAACATGCCAATGATCGCAAAACTGCTGACCTTTGCGTCCCGAACGGCAAAAATCCCTGAAGCCATGCCTTCGCTGAGAATAGTGCTGACCAGCGTTTCATAGGCCTGCCGCAACGCCAGCACACGCATGCGCGCCTCATCGGACAGGCTGCGCAATTCCATTGTTGCCAGGAAGACTTCCGCCTGCTTTTCAATGTGATAGCGAATGTGGAAGTCAACGAATGTCTCAAGCCGTTGGAGCGGTCCCTCGACGCCAGCCAATCGCGCTTGCAATGCGTTGAGCACGGTCTCCATATGCCCGATCATGATATCGGCCAGCAGGCGATCCTTCGCACCAAAATAGCGGTAGACTGAGCCTGCCTGAATACCAACCGCTTCCGCCAGCTGGCGCAAGGTCATGGCCTCATAGCCATGTTCGACCATCAGCCGGATCGCGGTCGCGCGGATCAGGCTTGCGGTTTCACTGCCAACAGACCCCTTGGTACGTGCCACGCGGATGGGTACTCCACTTTCGTCATTGTTGCCGATATGGCTAGCACATGCTAAGAAAAAAACAAATGTTCATTTAATCTCCGGAGGACGCCATGGCGAGCAATTCATCCCCGATGTTTGATTTTGGTCTCGGCGAAACCGCTGACATGCTCAGGGATACGGTCTCCAGTTTCGCTGCCGATAAGATCGCACCCATCGCCGATCGGATTGATCGCGAGGACTGGTTTCCGCGCCATCTCTGGCCGGAAATGGGGGCACTGGGTTTGCACGGCATTACCGTGGAGGAGGAATGGGGCGGGTCAGGGCTCGGCTATCTCGAACATTGCGTCGCGATGGAGGAAATCTCGCGGGCGTCGGCCTCAGTCGGCTTGAGCTACGGCGCGCACTCCAATCTGTGCGTCAATCAGTTGCGGCGCTGGGGCACCCCTGAGCAAAAGACGCGCTATCTCGCCAAACTGGTCTCCGGCGAACATCTCGGCGGGCTCGCCATGTCGGAGCCGGGCGCCGGGTCGGATGTGGTTTCGATGAAGCTGCGGGCCGACAAGAAGGGCGACCGCTATGTGCTGAATGGGTCAAAGCTCTGGATCACCAATGGGCCCTCAGCCGACACGCTGATTGTCTATGCCAAGACCGATGTGAATGCTGGCCCCAAGGGCATCACGGCCTTCCTGATCGAAAAGGATTTTCCGGGCTTTTCCGTCGCACAGAAACTCGACAAGCTCGGCATGCGCGGTTCGGAGACGGGTGAACTGGTATTCCAGGACTGCGAAGTGCCAGAGGAAAACATCGTCGGCGCCCTTGGCAAGGGGGTGAACGTGCTCATGTCCGGCCTCGACTATGAGCGGTCGGTACTGGCGGCGGGTCCACTCGGGATCATGCAGGCCGCGCTCGATGTCGTCATGCCTTATATTCATCAGCGTGAACAATTCGGTCAGCCCATCGGCCAGTTCCAACTGGTTCAGGGCAAGGTGGCCGATATGTATGTCGCGCTCAATTCAGCGCGTGCCTATGTCTATGCGGTCGCCAAAGCCTGCGATCGCGGACAGACCACGCGCGAAGATGCCGCTGGTGCAATCCTGTATGCAGCCGAAGCCGCAACCAAGGTGGCACTTGATGCGATCCAGCTGCTCGGTGGCATGGGCTATATCAATGACAGCCCGACCGGTCGCCTGCTCCGCGATGCCAAACTCTATGAGATCGGCGCTGGTACCAGTGAAATCCGCCGCATGCTGATCGGCCGCCAATTGTTTGAAAAGACGATGTGACGAGACGCGCGGATAGCTTTCCGCGCGCTCACTTATTCTGCTGCCTGAACAATGTGCGGGCGTTGATCGGTCGGACTATTTTCATCCGTTGGGACCGCCTCGGCATCAACGTGGCCGCGCGCCAGGACATGGCTGCTGGCACCATGCCATTTGCCCTCATCCGGCGCATTGGGCTTGATCATCCAGGTCAGGACGCGACCGACCAACAGGCCGAGATCGTCCATGATCGTGTAAAACGACGGGATGAAGATCAGTGACAGCACGGTGGAGACGATCAGGCCACCGATCACCGCAATGGCCATCGGCGCACGGAATTCACCGCCCTCGCCTTCACCAAAGGCTGCAGGCATCATGCCGGCCACCATGGCGATGGTCGTCATGACAATCGGACGGGCACGCTTGCGACCGGCATCGATGATCGCCTCGCGCTGGCCCATGCCGTGCTTTTCCTGCTCGACGGCAAAGTCCACGAGCATGATGGCGTTTTTCGTCACGATACCCATGAGCATCAGGATGCCGATGACGACTGGCATCGAAACCGGGTTCTGGGTCACCTGAAGCGCGATCACCACACCGGCCACTGACAGGGGCAAGGTTGCGAGGATCGTCATTGGCCGGAAGATATTGCCCAAGAGCAGGATCAGGACCACGAACACCATCATGATCCCCGCGCCCATCGCCTGCGCGAAGCCCGTGAACACGTCAGCCTGGATCTCGGTGTCACCGGTATTGGCTGGATGGACACCGGGGGGGAGCGGATGCTCCTTCAACAACTTGTCAATAAACGCACTTCCCTCGCCACTCGCATGGCCGGGGGCCATGGCGCTGCCGACGACGACACGCTTCTCGCGATCCCAGCGCGCAATCGACGACGGCCCGACGCCATAGGTGATGTCCGCGACGACTTCGAGCGGCACCGAACCACCTTTCGCAGTTGGAATGCGGATCGCAGCCAGATCAGCCGCGCGCGACCTGAAGGCTGTGTTGACTTCGACACGGATCGGGATCTGCCGGATACCAAGCTTGAACTTGGCCAGATTGGCGTCAATGTCACCAGACGTCGCAACGCGGATGGCGCTCGATATGGCGTCAGAAGTAATGCCGAGGTCGGCGGCTTCATCAAGCTTGGGAACGATCCGAATTTCCGGTCGGTCATAGGCCGCTGTGGCCGTAGCATGCGAGAAGATCGGGCTTTTCAGCATCTCGCGCTGGATGAAGAACGCCGCGTCATTCACTGCCCGACCGTCATCACCCTGGATACCGACCGTAAACTCGCGTTCGCCGCGATCATTCACGAAATAATAGACGATATCGGGAACCTCAGCCAACACACGATTGACGTCGGCTTCGACCTGCTTCTGACTGCGCGACCTTTGATCCTTGTGCACAAGGTGAACCGTCAATCGTGCCCGACGCAGCTCCAGCGTCCCTGTCGGCGACGTGCCGCCCAGAACGAACACATCCTTGACCTCGGGGATCTTTTTCAGTTCTCGCATCGCGGCGTCCGTCACCCGCGCGGTTTCGTCGAGCGAAACACCCGGCGGTAGTTCGATTGAGGTCACGAGCCTTGACTGATCGTCGGGCGGGATGAAGCCTTGCGGCAAGGAACTGGCGCTCGAAATGGCGACCCAGGCGAAGCCGATCCCCGCGATCAGGGTCAACCAGCGCCAGCGCAGCGTCACGCCAAGCGCGGCGGTGTACCACCGCATGATCCAGCCTTCTTCGACATGCTCGTGGCCAGCGCTGCGGAACAGATAGGCCGCCATCATCGGCGTGATCAGTCGCGCCACGAGCAGCGAAATGAAGACCGCAATCGCGACCGTCAGACCGAATTGCTTGAAATATTGCCCGGGAATCCCGCCCATGAAGGACACCGGCGCAAACACGGCGATGATCGTCATGGTGATGGCGATAACCGCCAGGCCAATTTCATCAGCTGCTTCCATCGCCGCCCGATAGGGTGTCTTGCCCATCTGCATGTGGCGGACGATGTTTTCGATCTCGACGATGGCATCGTCAACGAGGATACCCGTCACAAGCGTGATCGCCAGCAGACTGATCAGGTTCAGCGAGAACCCGAGTACGCTGATCGCCCAGAAGGTCGGGATCGCGGCCAGCGGCATCGCAATCGCGGCGACGATCGTCGCACGCAGATCACGCAGGAACAAAAACACGACAATAACGGCCAGAATTGCGCCTTCGATCAGCGACTGCATGGCCGATTCAAAATTGCCATAGATCGAATAGACGCCGTCGTCGATCTTGGAGAAGGCCACGTCCGGGTAAGCCGAGGCCAGTTTGGCGATGCGCGCATCCACGAGTCGCGCCACCGTCGCGTCGCTAGCGCCATTGCCGCGATAAATCGACATCGATACGACGGGCTTGCCATCAAGCCGGGCAAAGCTTACCGGCTCGACCCAGCTGTCGCGCACTTCGCCCAGATCAGACAGACGGACCTGTCGACCGCCCGTGATCGCAATCTTCGTGTCTGCCAGCGCCGTGACTGTTTCGGCTCCGGCGAGCGTCCGGATGGCTTGTTCGCCACCGTTGATCTGTCCCTTGCCGCCCGATGTATCGAGATTGGTGGCGCGCACCTGCGCATTGACGCTTTCCGCCGTAATGCCGAGCGCCCTGAGCTTGTCGGGATCCAGCAGCACCTGGATTTCGCGCGTTACACCACCATTGCGCTCGACGCGTGATACGCCTTTCGTTGACTGCAGGTTGCGAACAACCACATCGTCGACAAACCAGGACAATTGTTCGATCGTCATACCCGGCGATGCGACACCATAGGTGACGATGGATTGATTTTCAGCATCAAGCCGTTGGACGATCGGTTCGTTGATGGTGCGCGGCAGATCGGAGCGGATCTTGGCAATCGCGTCCTTGACGTCGTTCAAGGCACGGTCGGAGTTCACTTCAAGCTTGAAGCGGACAACTGTGTTGGAGACGCTGTCCGAGATGTCCGATTGAATGTGATCGACGCCGGAAACGCCCGCGATCGCATCTTCGACCTTCTTGGTGATCTGCGATTCCAGTTCGGACGGCGCGGACCCCTGATCGGTCACCTGGACCTTGACCAGCGGAATATCGATGTTCGGAAACTTCGTGATCGGCAGCCCCATGAAGCTGATGATGCCGAGCACGCAGAGGACGAAAAACAGCAGGATCGGCGGAACCGGGTTGCGGATCGCCCACGATGAAAAATTCATGTGCGGTTCTCCAGTGTTCCAGCAGCCGCCGCCGTCGTCTTTGTTTCAATCGGTGTGACCTGGTCACCATCGCGGACGAATGTGCCGGCCTTCAGGACAACCAGTTCGTTCTCCGAGATGCCGGACACGATTTCGATCTGCCCCTCACCGCGAATACCAGTCGCAATCTTGCGGGTTTCGATGCGTCCATCCTTGACGACCTGCGCCGTCGTCGAATGCGCGTCGACCTGAATGGCGGTCAAGGGCAAGGCAATATTGACATGGCGAGCCGTGACCACCTGGCCGCTTGCGAAGGCACCAATATGCAGGCCCTTGTCGAGCGGGAGCGAAACCCGGACATGTCCAAGCCGCGTTGTCTGATCGACCTGAGGCGTGACCAGCCGCACAGTCCCCTCAACCGATGAGTTGTAGCCCGACGGCATGACCTGGACCTTTTGACCGACCTCAAGGCGATGCAGAACACTTTCACTGACTTCGGCGTCCAGTTCAATCTTGCTGTCACGCGCTATGCGAAACAGGGGATCACCAGCGCCCGAGGCCAATTGGCCGAGCTTGGCGTTCCGTACGAGAACCAGACCATCGGTTGGTGCGCGCAATTCCGTCTTGGACAGTTTCAGCAGCACATCCTGACGGCTAGCAACAAGCGTCTTGCGGTCGGCGTTCGCAAAATCCAGCCCAGCGCGGGCATTTTCAAGCCGGGACTGTGCAGTGCGTAGCGCAATCGTCTGGGTATCCAGCAACGATGTCGTTGCATAGCCCTTGGCCTGAAGCGGCGTGGTGCGATCCAGCGTCGTCTTGGCATCGGTCAACGCCAGATCTGCTTGGGTCACCTGTGTCTCGGCCTGCGCAATGGCGACATCCGACTTTGCAAGTGCGGCATCATTTTCAGCGAGCTGCACTTCCAGGGAGTCACGGTTCAGACGGGCGAGCACCTGACCAGCCTTGACGATATCGCCCTGATCGGCGTTCAGTTCGACGATCTTCTGTCCGTCGACATCGACACCGACGACGACTTCTTCCTCCGCGACAAGCGATCCTGTCACAATGACGGTTTCAACGACCTCGCGCTTGCTGGCCGGAAACACTGTGATTGCAGGGGGCTTCTCACTGGTGACAAGTTCCACGGGCTTCGGCTTGCGCAGCTCGTCGACTTTCGCGCGCGCCTCCGTCATGTAGCTGGCCGCAATGGGCTGCCACTTGATGATATCGCCCGAAACAAAGCCGTAGCCTGCGATCACAACGACCGCCAAAAGGATCAGGCCAAAGCCGCGCCCCAGAAACCGCATCAACATCATTTCGTCCTTCACGTCGTCATGACCGGCCAGATCACAGGCGGCAGATCGTTCAATCCAGCAGGTTTAGGGCACCGAAACCCTTGTCAGTCTGGGATCCGACGATTGCCGTTATCCCACAGAAACGGTTAAGTTATGTAAAGTTGCCCCCTGAAGGGGCCGCAGGCTTGAACAGCGCCAGCGCCATCAAGCGCAACACAGGTTCAACCTGGTCAATTGTCAGCGACGGATCAAAGGCCATCCGGAACACGAGCCCTTCCCCCGTTGCCATCAGGCAAGACATCGTCGCGTCAAAATCGGCAACAGCCTCAATCTCGCCCGAGGCCACGGCCTCTTCCATCGACTGCCGGAAAAAGGCCCGACATTCGCGCTCATTTTCCCGAAACCGATTGCCGATGGCTGAGTTTCGCAAACATTCCGACATGACTTCTGCCAAGAGCGCCGCAGCGCCGGGGCGTGCCATCTCGCGCAAGAATGTCAGGGCGATGTGGACGGTACGATCGATGAACCCGACACCATCGCAGCCCTGCGTCAATATGGCGCGATTGCGATCCCGGTCTGCGTCGGCAATCGCCTGAATAATTTCATCCTTTGACCGGAAATAGCGATAAAGCGCACCGGGCGACATCGCAGCTTCCTGGCAGATCTCATGCATCGAGGTGCCGTGAAAGCCGGATCGCGCGAAACACGCAGCAGCCGCAGCGAGGATATGGTTCCTGCGCGACAATGCCACGGGTTCATCGGCCTGTGGTGGGTCAAGGACAAGGTCCGTCATGACATCCCGTTCATCAACGCATTCATTTCACTGAAAAAACCAGATTTCGTCCATTTAACGGGTCGCACATCGTGACGCTTTCCGAACATGATCGAACCTGACGATATCGTCATATTATGATATTGCACTGCAAAAATCAACAGTGGAGCGAACATTCATTCGCATCGCTTTCAAACTTGTATCGAACGCACATCATCGCCTTTGTACCGACTTGCGTCGGAACCGGATCACCTCGCATGGCCGAACACAAACGGACAAGGCCGACTGGGTGCACCAGCCGGCCTCATTCAGGGTCAGGGATTGATCCGTCGCTGCTCAGCTGAACAGGATGAATGCCTTTTTCAGCGTATCGACAATTCCCCAAATGATCGGGATACCAACGATGACCCAGGCAATCATCGCGGGCACGGAGAACCCGCCGAGCCCGATCCCGAAGGAACCGCCTGTCGCCTTGGCGGCACCCTTTGACGGGCCGGACTTGTCACCCTTGATGTACCACTTTTCAGCAACCGGCCTGACAAGCAGGTTGGCGACAAAACCGATGACGAGGAAGCCGGCCAACACATACATCGTCCGGTCATAGACAGACGCGCGCTCGACACCGGCAGCGATCTGAGCGTCGCGGATATAGTTCACGACGACCGGTCCAAGGATGCCTGCCGTTGACCATGCCGTCAGCAAGCGCCCATGGATAGCACCGACGAATTTGGTACCAAACATGTCGGCCAGATAGGCCGGCACTGTTGCAAAGCCGCCGCCGTACATCGACAGGATGATGCAGAATGCGAGCACGAACAGTGCCTTGTTGCCGCTGTGCGCAAGCGTTGGCGTGCTAGCATAGAGTATGCAGCCAAGCACGAAGAAGGTCGCATAGGTCAACTTGCGGCCAATCTTGTCGGAAATGGACGCCCAGAAGAACCGGCCAATGATATTGAAGAACGACAGCAACCCGGCAAACCCGGCGGCGATCGCGGCGACCGCTGCCTTTTGGCCAGCGTCAAGCTGAAGGAACCCAACGTCCGGCGCACCGATCAGCTTGCCCGCAAAGATTTCCTGCAAGATCGGCGAAGCCAGACCCAAAACGCCGATACCCGCCGAAACGTTGAAGCAGAGGACAATCCAGATCATCCAGAACTGCGGCGTCTTGTGCGCATCCTTCAGATCGACGTCGCGCGATGTGATCAGACCGGACGTATTGGCGACCGGCTTCCAGCCCTCCGGCTGCCAGCCATCTGGGGGCACACGGTAGCCGAGCGCTCCGCCCATCATGAAGACAAAGTAGATGATGCCCATGACAACGAACGTCTGCCAGACACCGACCGACGACGAACTGGCAAAATTCGTCATCAGGTTATTGGCGAGCGGAGCCCCTATCAGCGCGCCGCCACCAAAACCCATGATCGCCATGCCAGTTGCCATGCCGCGCTTGTCGGGGAACCATTTGATCAGTGTCGAAACCGGCGAAATATAGCCAAGACCGAGACCAATGCCGCCGATCACACCCGATCCGAGCCAGAGCATCCAGAGCTGGTGGATATAAATGCCATAAGCCGAGATCAGGAAGCCACCCGCCCAGCACAGGGCAGCGACAACACCCGCCTTGCGCGGTCCGTGCTTCTCAAGCCAGCCGCCGAACAAGGCTGCCGAACCGCCGAGCACAACAATACCGATCGAGAAAATCCACCCGAGATCGGCCACCTGCCAATCGCAGGACGTGGCGAAAAGTCGTGTGAGAATGGTCGAATCCGCCGGACAAGCGACCGCCTTCGATATACCGATCGCGCGTGACAGCGGCAGCAGGAACACGGAGAACCCGTAGATCATGCCGATGCAGAGATGGATCGCAAGCGCCGCTGGCGGAACCAGCCAGCGATTGAACCCCGCTTTTGCAATCGTGTTCTCGCGTTCAAGCCAACCGCCCGAGGATTCCGATATCGTTTGTGCAGTCATGATCACTCTCCCCCATCCACACTGTTCAAGCAGCTGGACTATTTACTTGGCTGATGTCCGATTGGCTCTCGTTAAGCATCACGAACAACAGATTGTTTTCTTTCTCTTGTCTTCAATTCCACATTAGGTGTCGGCACTAAAATTCTTCTATTAGACTTTGGACTCAGTTCTGAATGCCTTATCCGTCGTCCGCAACATCTGCAACGCAGCGATGACGGTCGGCATCAGACCGTCGCCACCCTGATCGAGGTGCTGATAGATGTCGCGCCGCATCTTCTTTTCCCAGAACTGGCCAATGTGCTCGGCGATCCCTGGGATGCGCACTTCTTCCCGTTGACTGTCGAAGTACGCGCCGATCTGATTGGCCATACGCACAAGCTTGCCGATATGATCGTGCTGGAAACCCTCAGCTGACATGGGCTTCACTCCGCCGCTTCGGACATATGACCGGCGATCCGGCGCAGCGAAATGCCCTCTTCTGCGTCTTCCAATTGCCAGCCTGACAGATGGTTCGTACGCCGAACTTCGACTGCCGTGACCTTGTACTCCGGACAATTGGTCGCCCAGTCCGAAAAGTCGGTTGTGATGACATTAGCACCCGAATTTGGATGGTGGAACGTTGTGTAGACGACACCCGGCTGCATGCGTTCCGTCACCTTGGCCCGCAAGGAGACCTCCCCCGACCGGGAATGGATCGCGACGAGATCGCCATCGACGATGCCACGCTCGCTGGCATCAAACGGATGGATTTCGAGAAGATCTTCTTCGTGCCAGTCGACATTTGCCGTGCGGCGCGTCTGGGCACCCACGTTATACTGCGACAGGATACGCCCCGTTGTCAGGATCAGCGGGAAGCGTGCGTTGACGCGTTCTTCTGTCGCCACGTATTCGGTGACCACGAACTGCCCCTTGCCGCGCACGAAGCGGTCGGCGTGCATGAGCGGCGTCCCCTCTGGCGCAGCCTCATTGCACGGCCATTGCACCGAACCCAGTTTATCGAGCTTGTCGTAGGAGACACCGGCAAAGCTCGGGGTCACGGCAGCGATCTCGTCCATGATCTCTGCTGCTGCCATGCGCGGCATCGCATAGCCGAGCGCATGGGCGAAATCGATAGTCACATCCAGCTCCGACTTGCCGGACAAGGGTGCCATGACCTGACGCACACGATTGATGCGGCGTTCGGCGTTGGTAAAGGTGCCATCCTTTTCCAGGAACGACGATCCGGGCAGGAAGACGTGCGCATAACGTGCCGTTTCGTTCAGGAACAGGTCCTGCACGACGATGCATTCCATGGCCTTCAGTGATGCCTGCACATGATGGGTGTTCGGGTCAGACTGGGCGATATCCTCGCCTTGCACGTAAAGGCCCTTGAAGCCGCCGCCGAGTGCTTCGTCAAACATGTTGGGGATACGCAGACCCTGCTCATCCGACAGCTCCACGCCCCACATCTTCTCGAAGATCTCGCGCGTCGCATCATCGGAGACGTGGCGATAGCCGGTGAACTCGTGCGGGAATGAGCCCATGTCGCAGGAGCCCTGGACATTGTTCTGGCCGCGTAGCGGATTGACTCCGACGCCCTCGCGCCCGATGTTGCCGGTCGCCATCGCCAGATTGGCCATGCCCATGACCATGGTCGATCCCTGGCTGTGTTCGGTCACGCCCAATCCGTAGAAAATCGCTGCATTTCCGCCGGTCGCGTAGAGCCGTGCAGCAGCGCGAACATCCGCTGCCGGAACGCCGGTCGAGGCTTCCATTGCCTCGGGCGAATTATGCTCGAGCGCAATGAAGCGCGCCCAGGCCTCAAAAGCATCGAGATCGCAGCGCTCGCGCACGAAGTCTTCGTTGATCAGGCCCTCGGTCACGATCACATGCGCCAGTGCATTGACCATGGCGACATTGGTGCCGGGCTTCAGCGGCAGGTGATAATCGGCCTTGATGTGGGGCGACTTCACCAGATCAATCCGGCGCGGATCGACAACGATCAGCTTGGCCCCGGCGCGCAGCCGCTTCTTCATGCGGCTGGCAAACACCGGGTGCCCATCGGTCGGGTTGGCACCGATGACGAGGATCACGTCGGAATATTCAACCGACTTGAAATCCTGCGTTCCGGCAGACGTCCCGAACGTCTGCTTCAGGCCGTAGCCGGTTGGCGAATGACAGACACGGGCGCAGGTATCGACGTTGTTATTGCCAAACCCGGCACGGACCAGTTTCTGGACGAGATAGACTTCCTCGTTCGTGCATCGCGACGACGTGATCGCGCCCACGGAATCGCGACCGTAGTTAGCCTGCAAGCGCTTGAATTCACTCGCGGCATATCCAATGGCCTCTTGCCACGACACTTCGCGCCATTCATCGGTGATCGATTTGCGGATCATCGGCTTGGTGATGCGGTCCTTGTGGGTTGCATAGCCATAGGCGAAGCGGCCCTTGACGCAGGAATGGCCCTCATTCGCCTTACCTGCCTTGTAGGGCACCATGTTGACGAGCTTATCGCCCTTCATTTCGGCCTTGAACGAGCAGCCAACGCCGCAATAGGCGCAGGTCGTGACCACGGAATGATCCGGCTGGCCATGATCAATGATCGATTTTTCCTGCAACGTCGCGGTCGGGCATGCCTGGACGCAGGCACCGCAGGAGACGCATTCGGAGGAAAAGAAGTCGGTGCCTCCGGGCGACACACGGCTCTCGAACCCGCGTCCGGCAATCGTCAGCGCAAACGTCCCTTGCGTTTCCTCGCAGGCGCGAACGCAGCGATTGCACACGATGCACTTGGAGGCATCATAGGTGAAATAGGGGTTTGACTCGTCCTTTTCGACCTTGTGCTTTGCATCGAAATGGTTGTCGCCTTCGGCGTAGCGCACTTCGCGCAAGCCGACGACGCCCGCCATATCCTGCAGTTCGCAGTCGCCATTGGCGGCACACGTCAGGCAGTCGAGCGGGTGGTCGGAGATGTACAGTTCCATCACGCCCTTGCGCAGGGAGGCAAGACGATCCGTCTGCGTCTTGACCTTCATGCCGTTTTCGGCGGGCGTGGTGCAGGAGGCGGGCGTGCCGCGTCGTCCCTCGATTTCAACGAGGCAAAGACGGCAGGAACCGAACGGTTCAAGACTGTCAGTTGCGCAGAGCTTCGGAATGGCGGTGCCCATCGACATGGCCGCAGCCATCACCGACGTGCCCTCCGGCACCGTGACCGAAACGCCGTCGATCTCGAGCGTTACCATCTTCTCGGAGACGCGGATCGGCGTGCCGTAATCGATTTCCTGGATCAAGCCCATGATATCTGCCTCACTCTGCCGCCACGCGGGTCAAGCCGCGCTGAAAATCTTCAGGGAAATGATCGATTGCACTCAGTACCGGATAAGGCGTCAGTCCGCCCATCGCGCACAGGGATCCGTCGAGCATGGTTTGCGAGAGGTCCCGAACAAGCGCCAGCGGTTTGGCGGGATCTTCACCCGCGAGGATACGGTCGATCGTCTCGACGCCGCGCGTCGATCCGATCCGGCACGGCGTGCACTTGCCGCAGCTCTCCTTGACGCAGAACTCGAAGGCAAAGCGGGCCTGGGCTGCGAGATCGACGGTGTCGTCGAAAACCACGATGCCACCGTGACCCAACATGCCCTTTTTCGCCGCCATCGCCTCATAGTCGAGTGCCGTGTCGAAGAGGCTTGACGGGAAATAGGCACCCAGTGGCCCGCCGATCTGCACGGCACGGACCGGTCGACCGGACCGGGTCCCGCCGCCGAATTCGTAGATCGCCTCGTGGATCGACAGGCCGAACGCCTTCTCGACCAAGCCGCCGAACTTGATGTTTCCAGCCAGTTGGAAGGGCAATGTGCCGCGTGACCGGCCCATGCCGTAGTCAGCGTAGGTCTTCCAACCATCCGCCAGAATATGCGGCACGGCTGCGAGCGACAGTACGTTGTTGATCACCGTCGGCTTGCCGAACAGGCCCTTCAGTGCAGGCAACGGCGGCTTTGCACGCACGATGCCGCGTTTGCCCTCAAGGCTCTCCAGCAGCGCTGTTTCCTCGCCGCAGACATAGGCACCGGCACCCAGCCGGACGATGATATCAAACGCCTTGCCGGATCCGGCAACGGATGCCCCGAGGTATCCGGCCTTGCGGGCCGCATCGACTGCTGTCTGGAACGCCCTGAAGGCGTGCGGATATTCGGAGCGGATATAGATGTAGCCAAGCGTTGCACCGACCGCGAGACCGGCAATCGTCATGCCTTCGACGAGGAGCAGCGGATCGCCTTCCATGATCATGCGATCGGCAAAGGTCCCAGAGTCGCCTTCGTCAGCATTACAGACGATGTATTTCTGGTCGGCAGACGCGCCGAGCACGGTCTTCCACTTGATGCCGGTCGGGAACCCTGCCCCGCCACGTCCGCGCAGACCGGATTTGGTCACCTCTTCAACGATATCAGCTGGCGACAGGGCGATTGCCTTTTCGAGACCCTCGTATCCGCCGTGCGCGATGTAGTCGGCAACCGATGTCGGATCGATCACGCCGACGCGGGCAAACGTCAGTCGTTCCTGCTTCGCCAGATAGGGGATCGCATCGACCGGTCCAAGGCAGAGCGGGTGCATGCCCGAGGCTGTCAGGCTGTCGACAAGCGAGGCGACGTCAGCAGACGTTACAGGCCCATAGGCAATGCGACCGGCAGCAGTGGCGACTTCCACCATCGGCTCCAGCCAGAAAAGCCCGCGCGATCCGGTCCTGACAATATCCGCGGCAATCCCGCGACTGGCCAATTCAGCCGATAGCGTCTTGGCGACCTTGTCGGCGCCGACGGAAAGGGCAGCTGCATCCTTCGAAATGAATATCCGCATGGTCATGCTGGCCTCGCAGCGGTCTCGATGATCTGGTCGATGTCGTCGATGGTGACCCGACCGATCAGTTCACCATCGAGCAAGACAGCGGGCGACAGTGCGCAATTGCCGAGGCAAAACACCTCTTCGACCGTGATCGACCCGTCAGGCGACGTCTTGCCCAGTTCCAGCCCATGCTTCTGCTCGACATGCGCAATCAGGTCGCGACAGCCGACCGATTGGCATGCTTCAGCACGGCAGATTTTCAGGACATGTTTGCCTGCGGGCGCATGACGGAAATCATGGTAATAGGTGATGACACCATGGACTTCGGCACGTGAAACATTCAGCACGTCGGCAATGACGGGAACCGCGCTCTGGTCAACGTATCCGAAGGCTTCCTGCAAATCATGCAATATCGGCAACATGGCACCCGGTTCACTACGGCGCGCGTCGATAATGTCTTTGGCAACGGCGTCATTCCAGCGGGCTGCCGTTCCAGAACTCACTTGTGCCGTCATCGTCCCCCCGACCTACGCAAACAAGAGCACCCGGTCATTTCAATTGATCGGGTTGCGCCTTGTTTTTTCCGTTTTTACACTGACTCAAAAATATTTCAGACACAAATCGAAATAGCTGAACATTTCATAGATTTTTTCTATCAAACGGCATTTTGAGGAAATAATAACCCTATTTCAGCTGTTTTATAAAATTGGATCGTGCCAAATCGTCCGCCGACGCTCTGCCTTGTCGACTAAAGTCGAATCGATACTGAGGCTCGGCGCAAGCGCAAACAGGGAGCGCGCGAGCGGTGAGGCAGGTTCCCGGTCCGGGATGATCAGGCCCACCGTACGGGCCGCTTCGGGTTCAATGAGGGACAAGGCCACTGCGCCCTCAGGCAGACCAAACATGTCGATGAGCGGTGTCGGCACGATGCTCGACCATGGCCCTTCGGCGACATGGGTCGTCAGATTGAGCAGCGAGTTGGTTTCGATCTCAGCCCGCACGGTCTTGCCGACTGAGCGAAAGACGGAGTCGATGATACGCCGGTTTTGCATGTCGGGCGTCAAGAGGATCAGTCGCGTTTCCGCCGCTGCGCCCCAGCTGATGGACTCGCGGTCTGCAAAGGCTCCATCCGCTGCCGTCAGAAACACATAGGACTCGCGATAGAGCGGCACGGCGCGCACGTGGTCGATCGGCTCGACATCAAGGTACGTTACACCGGCATCCAGTTCGAAATCATCGAGGCGACGCTGGATCTCGTCCGAGGTCATCGACAAAATGGAAATATTCACCGCCGGATGACGTTCGAGAAAAGGCGTGGTCATCAGCGAGGCGACAGGCAAGGCCGTCGGGATCACGCCGATGCGCAGCTTGCCGGACAATCCACCCCGCAAATCAGCGAGTTCCTGCGTCAGAGCGTCGCAGTCAGCCAGAATGCGTCGGGCATGGTCCAGGACCACATTGCCCTCTGGTGTCAGCCCGTTAAACCGATGACCGCGCTCGACGATAAGCACACCGAGTTCGTCCTCAAGCGCCCGGATGGCGGCTGACAGGGTCGGCTGCGAGATGTTGCAGGCATTGGCGGCCCGCCCGAAATGGCCTTCGCGCGCCAGTGCAACAAGATAGAGAAACTGCTTGATGACCATACCAATCCACCACCTCAAACCCGTAAGCAGATTTACAGGTCCACGGTGGGAAGGAAAGAGGGTTGCGGCACGGCTTGCCGCGCATGACTTGACTCCCTGATGCTTTCACCCCCCAAGATCGCCGCCGTTCAAGTCGCTGGCAGATCACCTGCCCGTCATCATCACATAGAGTCCGGATGTCCCACTATCCCCAGCAGAACCTGCGCACCCAACCGTCTGACGCTACAAGGGTGGCCGTCGCCGTCATTCTCGTGTCGACCATCGCTCGATTGATCTTGGCCGCCGGGCTCGATTACGGGATCGATGAAGCCTATGCGGTCTCAGTGGGGCGACAGTTCCAGTGGTCATTCTTTGATCACCCGCCGATTGCATTCTGGACCGCTGGCGTGATGGAAACACTCACCGGGTTCGATGCGCCGCATTGGTTGATCCGCCTGCCCTTCGTTCTGGCGTTTTCCGGCACGTCTTGGCTGATCTTTGCGCTTGGTAGACGGCTTCTCGGCGAAATGGCGGGTCTGTGGGGCCTGGTTTTCCTGACGCTCAGCCCATTCTTCTTTGCGTCCGCCGGATCGTGGATCGTGCCGGATGGCCCCGTTGACCTGTTTCTCGCAGCATCCGCCCTGGTGCTCGCCGATATTCTGTTCAACGAACACGATCCCCGCACGACGGCGCGACGTTGGTTGCTGATGGGTGTCCTGTTCGGACTTGCCTGCCTGTCGAAATATCATGCGTTCCTGTTTGCGGCGGGCGCTGTCGTCTTCATTGTTTCGACCCGCCATCGTCCGCAATTGACACGCCCTGCCCCCTGGATCGCAGGCATCATCGCCTTGGCGATCTTTTCGCCAGTTATCTGGTGGAACGCCGGACATGGCTGGATTTCCATAGCGTTCCAGACCGGCCGCAGTCATGTCGAAGGTGGACTTTACCCGGTCCATGTCCTGCAAATGCTGGCGGGCGAAGCAGCCTATCTCCTGCCGTGGACGCTGGTTCTCCTGATCTCAGCGCTTGTCCGGGGACTGGCGACAAAACCAAAGTGGCTCAACAAACCGGGCAGCCGGGAAAAAGTCTGGTTTCTGGCGTCACTCAGCTTGCCAGCGACCATCCTCTTCACGGTCCTGCCGTTGTTTGGCTCGCGTGGCTTGCCGCACTGGCCAATGCCTGGCTGGCTCTTCGCCTTCCCCATCCTCGGGGCCATGGTCGCTCAGGTCGTGGCCAACGGCAGTCGGTGGCCGATCTGGCTCGCCCGAGGCTCCGCAGCACTTCTCGCCTTGGTGGCTGTTGCTGTTATCGGCCTGACGCAATCCGGCAGCGTCGCCGGTTGGCTGCTGAGGACTCCCGGAATGGTGGATGGTGCCGGAATTATCACGCCCTTGCTCAATGAAGCCTCCGACTGGAAGGGCCTGAATGCAGCCTTGACCGAGCGTGGTCTGGGGGCAAATGCTGGACGCTTCATCGCGACGCCACGCTGGTTTGAGGCCGCGCGTATCTCGTCGGCGCTCGCATCCGAGGGCGTCAAACCCCTTCCCGCTGTCACCGTCTTTAATGAGGACGCGCGTGGCTTTGCCTTTCTGACGGACCAGACGACGCTACTCGGCGAGGACGCCGTCATCATCACCGAGCCGCAGTTCGCCCTCGATCCCGCACGCATGCTCGCCCCCTATTTCCAGCGCATCGATGAGCCGGAGCTGATCACCATTTCGGTGGCTGGCGGAATTCCGAAGACCCTTCAGGTGGCTCTCGCCCATACCTTGTTGAAGCCGTATCCGCTGCGCTACGGCGCAACATCGAGGTAAAAGATGCAATTGCCGCCTCTTGTGTCCGCAACGCTCATCAAACGCTACAAGCGCTTTCTCGCGGATTGCCGGTTGGCGTCGGGCGAGATCATCACCGCGCATGTCGCCAATTCCGGCTCGATGCTTGGACTGACCACGCCCGGCGCGCAGGTGTGGCTGTCGAGGTCAGATGATCCCAAGCGAAAATTGGCCTATTCCTGGGAACTGGTTGAAGCGCATGGCGGATGGGTCAACGTCAACACCTCCCGACCCAATGCGATTGTCGCAGAAGCCCTGGCGAATGGTACGATACCGGGGCTCGCGGGTTACTCAAATCTCAGGCGCGAAGTGAAATACGGGACGAATTCGCGCATCGACATCCTGCTTGAAGACCCCGCGCGCGGCAGAGCCTACGTCGAGGTCAAGAGCGTCACGATGTGTCGAACGCCGGGCCTCGCCGAATTCCCGGACGCGGTCACAACGCGCGGTGCCAAGCATCTGACGGAACTGGTTGGGGAAGTGCAAAGCGGCCACCGAGCCATCATGCTGTATCTCGTGCAGATTCAATCCGCGACCCGGTTCACGATCGCCCGCGACATTGATCCGGACTATGGACTTGAATTCGATCAGGCCCGATCCGCTGGTGTCGAGGTGATCATCTGCATGTGCTCGGTCAGCCCGAAGGAGATTCTGATCATCGGCACCCTTCCGCTTGTCGATCAGATATCGACATGACTGGCAGATGCACTTTTTGACTATCTTGACATTTAACCGCTGAAATCTGCGCCGGAAGTGATTATAACTCGACAAAACTCCTCTCAGGACCAGCAGATTCCATGGCAATGTACGAAGACGCGGCGACCGCCCCCCTCAAGAACACCGGCAAGATTCGCCTTTATGATGAGGCTGGATTTGCGGGCATGCGGGCGGCTGGACGCCTTGCGGCGGAATGTCTCGATCTGCTCGTCGATCTCGCAAAGCCCGGCGTATCAACGCAGGAAATCGACGACTTCGTTTATAATTTCGGCATGCAAAACAACGCGTTGCCTGCCACGCTCAATTATCGCGGCTACACCAAGAGCTGCTGTACGTCGATCAATCACGTCGTCTGCCACGGCATTCCCAATGAAAAGCCCCTGAAGGACGGCGACATCGTCAACATCGACGTGACCTACATCCTTGACGGCTGGCACGGCGATTCCTCGCGAATGTACCTGATCGGCGACGTCAAGCGCGCGGCGGAACGGCTCGTCGAGGTGACCTATGAATCGCTGATGCGCGGCATCGCGGTCGTCAAGCCGGGCGCGACGACGGGTGACATTGGCCATGCCATCCAGGCTTTTGTGGAACACGAACGTTGTTCAGTGGTCCGTGATTTCTGCGGCCATGGCGTGGGCCGACTGTTTCACGACGCGCCGAATATCCTGCATTATGGGATGCGCGGCGAAGGCGTGCAGCTCAGGCCGGGCATGATCTTCACCATTGAACCGATGGTCAATCTCGGTCGTTACAACGTCAAGGTCCTCTCGGATGGCTGGACCGCCGTGACGCGCGATCGCTCTCTGTCCGCCCAATTCGAACACACAATCGGTGTCACCGAGACCGGCTGCGAGATTTTCACCCTCTCGCCGCGAGGCTACACGGTACCTCCCTATACTTTAAGTTAAATTTGTAATTGTTCATTTTTATCAAATAAATACGGACCCTTTTCACGATACAGGATAGAATATCGTTCACATCTCGAACATACGATTTCTCTCGACTTACGTTCGAGAGGAATAACGTCAATGTTGACCAACGCAACAAGAGTCGCTGCCATTGCAGAAGTTCGGGCTGATGAGCCCGATGTCAAACTATTACTCTCGATCCTTGAATCTGTTCCCGGACTTATCGCCTATTGGGATCGCAACCTTGTCTGTCGCTACGCAAATGCCGCCTATTCCAACTGGTTTGGGACGCACAGTTGCACGCTGATCGGAGCAAGCAGTCGAGATCTCCTCAATCACGACTCCTTCGCAGAAGACTTCCCCTACATGCAGGCAGCGCTGACAGGCCAATCTGTGCGGTTCGAGCGCAGCATCCGCAAGGCTGACCTGACCGAGGCAATCATTGTTGTTCAGTATTGTCCTGACTATGCCCTCGACGGCATGGTCCGAGGATTTTCAGTGTTTACGGCAGACGTCACGGATCTGAAGCGGGCGCAACGGGAACTGGAATGGTCAGCCCGGGTCATCGAAGCGAGCAAAAAGGCCGTCGTGGTCGCCAATGAAGGCGGCATCATCATGTCAGTCAACGCCTGTTGCGTGCGCCTGACAGGCTACGCCGCTGCCGAATTGGTCGGCACATCGGTCAACCGGCTGGCGAGGGAGGACGAGGAGGCTCTCTTCGAGACCCTGCTCAAACGACGTCTTGATCACGGAACATGGAATGGTGCACTCACGATCCGCAACAAGACAGGCGATATGGTTTCCTGCGAAGCGTCGTTTTCGCTGGTCAATGGTCGGGATCACCACGATGTCACGCGGCTCGTACTGGCGTTCGAGGACGTTTCCGACAAACTGGCCCACGAACAGGCACTTCAGCGGCTTGCAACACGCGATGCACTGACCGATCTGGACAACCGGTTTTCGCTTGTGCATCAGATGGCTCAGTTCCTTGCAGATGCCGATGCGCGAGGCGGGATCTGCGCCGCGTTCTTCATCGACCTCGACGATTTCAAGACAGTGAACGACACCTTTGGCCACGAAGCAGGCGACGCAGTCCTGCGGCACGTGGCGAGTTGCTTGACGGAAAGCGTCCGCAAAAGTGATGTTGTGGCGCGACTGGGTGGCGACGAATTTGTCGTCTTGCTCAATAATCTCGCCGGCAAAGCCACCATCGAGGAAATCGCGCGACGGATTTCATCCCGGATCCAGCAGCCCGTCGAACTCGATGGACATTCGTATAATCCGTCTGCATCGATTGGCATCGCAATTCGGCAACCCGACGGACTAACTGCAGACGCGTTGATCGGACTGGCCGATAGTGCGATGTACCGGGCCAAACGGTCAGGAAAGAACCGGATCCAGTTCATTGACGCTGACGCCTGCGATTGAAGCAACCAGCAGAGAATCCCGACTGATTGAACGGACGTACCACATTTCAGGTCCTTTATTTCGAGGGGCTTTCATAATTGAATGTAATTCGATTAGTTATACGACTTGCAACCATACCGCTAGTTACTGAACTACGAACTGATGGCCTCCGACGCCTTTACCCCGTCAGGAACAAACCAGACTGCGCATAGCCGACATGATTTCAGCGCTTGGGACAGAGACTGTTTTCAGTCTCGAAATGTCTCTGCAAGAAGCGAAAAGTCGATCAAATGTTTGCAAAATCAGACGCATGCATCAGAGTTCGCGCCTGAAGTCCCTGCTCATAAGACCGATCATGTGATCCCGACATTTAGACAAAATCACCAAACGAAACACAACATGCTGTGTAGCCATGAAAATGAGAGCAAGAATAAGCCAATATTGATATTCATTTTAAGTTAGCATTTATTCAAATATTTATATTTCAAACCTAAAGCATCGCAGCGCTTCAGACCTCGGGAGGATTACCCCAATGCGGACCGACACAGACGGAGTGGCGGCTGGCAATCATGGCCTCAACATTCGGCTCCTCCTGTCAACGCTCGATTCAATCCCTGGTTTAATAGTCTATTGGGACAGCAATCTGATTTGCCAATATGCCAATGCTGCCTATCAACAATGGTTCGGCAAGCCGGGCCACGAACTCTTCGGCATCCATATTCGCGATGTGCTCGGACCGGACGTCTTCAAGCAGAATTTTCCCTATATGCAGCGCGTTCTGGCTGGTGAAGCAATCAGCTTCGAACGCGAGATCAGGAAGCCTGACGGCTCGCGCGGAGTCACTATTGTCAATTACAACCCCGATGTTGATGCTTCAGGCGTCGTGCGCGGGTTTTCTGTCCTTGCGTCCGACATAACAGAGCTGAAACGCACACAATGGGACCTCGAATGGTCGGCCAAGATCGTCGAGGCCAGCAACAAGGCCATCCTTGTCACCGACGAACTGGGACGCATTCTCTCCTCGAATGCAAGCTGCAATCGACTGGCCGGGTATACCGGGCATGAACTGATCAGCCTGCCAATCGACCAGCTTGGCACCGCTGACACTGGTCATCTGTTTGAAGACCTGCTCAGCCATGTCGCGGATTCCGGAACCTGGTCAGGTGAGATCAGTATCCGCACAAAGGATGGCACCCAGATCCTCTGCGACGCGACGCTCTCGATCATCCTCGGCAGCGAACGCGGCGACGTCGCGCGGCTCGTACTGGAACTCGAAGATATTTCCGGCAAGGTCGAACGCGACAAGGAACTGCACCGGCTTTCTACGCGCGACGCCTTGACTGACCTCGATAACAGGTCATCGGTCGAGCGCAGCATGGGTGACTTCCTCATGGACGCTGATGGCCGCAACGAACCCTGCGCTGCGCTATTTGTCGATATTGACGACCTCAAGTCCGTCAATGACACCTTCGGTCACGAGGCAGGCGACAACGTTCTGCGTCATGTGGCCAAATCGCTCAAAGACTGCGTGCGCAATTGTGACATCGTTGCCCGCATGGGGGGCGACGAATTTATTGTGTTGCTGGAAAGTCCGATCGACCAAAAAGCCGCATTTGAAGTTGCGAACCGGATCTTGTCGGCGGTCCGCCGTCCTGTCGAGATCGATGGACAGCCAAGCAGCCAAACCGTCTCTGTCGGCATTGCAGCCAGACAGCCAAACGGCCTGAATGCAGAAGAATTGCTCTCGCTTGCCGATAGCGCCATGTATGACGCCAAGCGCGCTGGCAAGGATCGCGTGCATTTCATGCAAGCCTGAAATCTGACGGAACCAGACGACCTATCTGATCGAATGCCCATGTCAGCCCTTCACCCCATCAGCTTAAAGCGCTAATCTGCCACCAACAGTTGACGTATCCAACCGTGATTCTGGCGCGGACTCATCACAGTCGGTGGAAAGAAGGGCGCAACCATGGGGGGATTTGACGATCAGCGCGCAAGCCGCCCTCCTGCGAGCAGTTCGCCCAAGGCGAAATCGGCTGCTTTCGAGCCCGCCACCCCGCCCGAACCGCATTATCTCGGGCATCGCGAACGTCTGAAGGAGCGGTTCCGCGAAGCCGGGCATGAGGCGCTGCCGGACTACGAATTGCTGGAACTCGTCCTCTTCCGGTCCATTCCGCGCCGCGACGTGAAGGCACTGGCCAAGACCCTGATTGCCAAATTCGGCTCGTTCGCGGAAGTAATTGCAGCACCGGAAGAGCGCCTGCTCGAGATCAAGGGCGTGGGCGAGGCTGTCGCCACCGATCTGAAGCTGATCTTCGCCGCCGGTCAGCGTATCGCCAAAGGCGAATTGCGCAAGAAGGTTGCGCTCGGCTCCTGGAGCGAAGTGATCACCTATTGCCGGACCGCAATGGCGTTCGAGACCCGCGAGCAGTTCCGCATCCTGTTTCTCGACAAGCGCAACGGCCTGATCGTCGATGAAGTCCAGCAGACGGGCACCGTTGATCACACGCCCGTCTATCCGCGCGAGATCGTCAAACGCGCGCTCGAATTATCGGCCACCGCCGTCATCCTCGTGCACAATCACCCCTCCGGCGACCCAACGCCATCCAACGCCGATATCACAATGACCCGCCAGATCGTCGAAATCGCCAAGCCGCTCGGGATCGCGGTGCACGACCACATCATCATCGGGCGCGACGGGCATGCCAGCCTCAAGGGGCTGAAATTGATGTGAGCCGAGCAGCGACTACGACCAACGCCCAAAATTTCATCAATCGCATCTATATTCGACATATCAGTAGTCAAGGCACTAGATTTCCGGGACAAACTCGGATCAATTTCTGGGCATGCAGATTATAAAATCAGGCGTAAACTGCTTCGAAATCGCTTTGAACTGCTTTGGACTCGCCGTCCAGCACAACGGGATCAAGACGCAGCCTATGCCGAAACGTTTGAAAAATGCCGGGAGCGACGACTGATGGTGGCGAAAGCCTTCGATGAGATGACGGCGTTCGGATCTGACATCCGGTCCGGATATGAATTTGTGAATGCCTGGCTCGCGGCAACCCCGCCGGAACTGCTCAGACAGCGCCAGCATGAAGCCGAGCTCCTGTTCCGCCGCATTGGCATTACATTCAATGTCTATGGCGACGCGGAAGGCGAGGAGCGGCTGATCCCCTTTGACATCATCCCGCGCGTCCTGACCCGCCCGGAATGGGATCGTCTCTCCAAGGGACTGACCCAGCGCGTAACCGCGCTCAACATGTTCCTGAAGGACGTTTATTCCAAGGCCGAATGCCTCAAGGCTGGCATCATCCCGGAAGAACTCGTCTATCGGAACCCCTATTTCCGGCCCGAGATGCAGGGCCTGTCGCTGCCGCACGACATCTACGTGATGATTGCGGGCATTGATATTGTCCGCGTCGATGCCGAAACCTTCTACGTGCTTGAAGACAATGCGCGAACGCCGTCCGGCGTGTCTTACATGCTGGAAAACCGGGAGGTCATGCTGCGACTGTTCCCGGATCTCTTCGCCAAGCATCGCATCGCCCCGGTCGAAAATTACGCAGACGAACTGCTCAATACATTGAAATCCGTTGCGCCGCGCTCAGCGTCGGCTGATCCGACCGTTGCGGTGCTGACGCCGGGTCCATTCAATTCCGCGTTTTACGAGCACTCGTTCCTTGCCGACAAGCTAGGCGCCGAGTTGGTTGAAGGTCGCGACCTCTATGTGCGCGAAAACACGCTCTACATGCGGACGACCGAAGGACCCAAGCGTGTCGATGTCGTCTACCGGCGCGTCGATGACGACTTCATTGACCCCCTCTCCTTCCGTCCGGATTCGGTGCTCGGCGTCCCCGGCCTCATGTCGGCCTATCGCGCCGGCAATCTGACGCTCGCCAATGCGGTCGGAACCGGCGTCTCCGACGACAAGGCCGTCTACAGCTACATGCCTGAGATCATCAAGTTCTTCACCGGCGAAGAGGCCATTTTGAAGAATGTGCCGACCTATCGCTGTCGCGAACCCGATGCGCTCAAATATGTGCTTGAGAATATTGAGGAACTCGTCGTCAAGGAAGTCGACGGCTCCGGCGGTTACGGCATGCTGGTTGGTCCGAAATCCGACAAGGCGACGTGTGCGGCCTTCCGCGAAAAGGTTCGCGCCCATCCCGAAAAATTCATCGCCCAGCCGACATTGGCACTGTCCACCTGCCCGACGTTCGTCGAGGAAGGCGTGGCGCCGCGCCATGTCGATCTGAGGCCCTACGTTCTCTCCGGCGCTGACGGCGTGCGGACCGTTCCGGGTGGCCTGACGCGCGTCGCCTTGAAGGACGGTTCCCTCGTCGTGAACTCCAGCCAGGGTGGCGGCACGAAGGATACCTGGGTCGTGGACCCACCGGTGCTCCCCACTTCGCAGGCAAAGATCAAGACACCGGTCGTCTCAGCCGCTCCAGCAAAAGAAATCGATCACACCCAACAGACCCAATCGCAGAGTTGACCCCGTTTAAATCAACCCAATCCACTTATCGATCCACCAGTTGAAGGCCCTGTTCCGATGCTCAGTCGTACTGCCGACAGTATCTATTGGCTCTCGCGCTACATCGAGCGCGCAGAAAACACCGCCCGCATCATTGACGCGGCGTCGCGCCTGGCAGCGTTACCGGCGGGCTATGGCGGATCGACCAACGAGTGGGAATCCGCGCTATTGTCGACCGGCAGTCTGACGGCCTTCGAGCAGCAGTACGATGTTGCGTCTGCCGAGAATGTCGTCGAGTTTCTGGTGTTTTCAGGCGCAAATCCGTCGAGCATCAAGAGCTGCCTCGAAGTCGCACGCGCCAATGCTCGTGCTGTGCGCACCGCGCTCACCATCGAGATGTGGGAAACCATCAACACCGCCTGGCTCGAACTGCGCAGTCATTCGTCACGCGGTCTCGATCTCGGTCGGCTCTCGGATTTCCTGCGCTTCGTCAAGCAGATGTCACTGACCTTCGACGGCTCGGTCTATCGTACGATGCTGCGCAATGACGCCTATTATTTCTCGCGCATCGGCGTCTACATCGAGCGCGCCGACGCCACCGCCCGCATCATCGATGTCAAATATCACGTCCTGTTACCGCCGGGCGCGCAGGTCGGTGGCAGCCTCGATTATTTCCAGTGGTCGTCGATCCTGCGGTCGGTCTCCGCGCTCACGGCCTATCACTGGGTCTACCGGCAGAACTTGAAGCCATGGCTCGTGGCCGATCTCTTGATCCTCAATTCGGAAATGCCGCGCTCCATTGCGGCCTGCTATGAGAATATCACGCGTTATCTCGACCTGCTTGCACGCGACTATGGTCGTCAGGGGCCGTGTCAAAGGCTGTCGAGAGCAACCTCATCCAAGCTCGAGAGTGCCAATATCACGGAAGTCTTCCAGTCAGGCCTGCACGAATTCCTGGCGGACCTCATCGATGCCAACAATCGCCTTGGCGCCACCATCACCGAGCAATACCTCGTTTAATGTCGGTCGAAGGTGTCCTAATCCGAACAGGGAGAAGCCCGCGTGCGCCTGCAGATTTCGCATGAGACCACGTTCAGTTTCGAGACGCCCGCCTATTATGCGGTCCAGATCCTGCGTCTCACGCCACGTGGCTCATCCCAGCAATTCGTCAATGACTGGCGCATCAGCGTGTCCGAAGACTGTCGCCTGACACCCGTCGAAGACCCCTATGGCAACTGGACACATACGTTTTCCATCGATGGCTCAATTGAAACGCTGTCAATCACGGCCAGCGGCGAGGTGATGACGGAAGAGACCAATGGTGTCATTCGCGGCACGCCAGAGCGGCTGCCGATTTCCGTTTATCTGCGCAGAACCCCGGCGACCTCCGCCGAAGCCGACCTGCGCGACAAGGCGCACGAGATCAGCGCCGCGAGCGCAGGCGAACCGCTGGCGACGATGCATGCGCTCATGGGCTGGATATCCGAGGTGATTGACGAAGATCCAGAACCGGCCACCAACGCACCGACAACAGACAAGATCCTGAAAACCCTGAAAGGCAATGCACGCGACCGCAGCCACCTGTTCATCGCAGCTGCCCGCGAACTCGAAGTGCCCACGCGATTTGTGTCCGGTTACGTCTTCGATCCCGACAAGCCGGACCTCTCAAGGCAAGTGCATTTCTGGGCCGAAGCCTTTGTCGGCCATCATTTGGGCTGGGTCGGCTTTGATCCGACGCTGGACCTGTGTCCGACCGAAGGGCATGTCCGCCTCGCCAGCAGCCTCGATTATCTAGACGCCCTGCCAATCCGGGCGACCAGCATGGGTGGCTTCGGATTGACAACGACATCAAAAGTCCTGGTGCGCGAAGCCGCGATCAGAACCCGACGCCACATCATGGCAGACTGAACAGGCCGCTCGTCTTTCGCACGAAAGGCTATATTCCAACGGATCGAAAACACGGATCCAGTTGACATAATTATCACGTATAAACAGACAGATAAAAAGAACCAACGAGCCATCAAAGATGTGCAGCGTGCCCCGGTCACCGTTTGCACCCGTTCCTTTGAGCCTGTATGGTCCCGCCGCCCGCAAAGGGCGAAGCGCAAGCAAAGGATGGAAGCGATGACCTATTGCGTCGGTATCCTCGTCGATGAAGGCCTGGTGATGATTGCGGATACCCGCACCAACGCCGGTCTCGACAATATCGCTACATTCAGAAAACTGCATGTTTTCAATCATCCGGGCGAGCGCGTCATCGCGATTGCGACGGCGGGCAATCTGGCGATCACCCAGAGCGTCATTTCCCTGCTTGGCGAGGGGGTTCGCAATCCCGAGACCGATGAACTCGAGACGATCGAGACCACGCCGACCATGTTCAAGGCAGCGCAGCTGATCGGTCGCGCCATCCGGCAGGTTTATGAAGTCGACGGCAAGATGCTGGAAAAGAAAAACCTGTCGTTCGAATGTACGATGTTGCTTGGCGGCCAGATCGCAGGCGGCGAAATGCAACTGTTCATGATCTATTCGGCGGGCAATTTCATCGAGGCAACCTCGGACACGCCCTACCTCCAGATCGGCGAGCACAAGTACGGCAAGCCGATCCTGGATCGCTCCGTCAATTTCCAGACCTATATCCCGGACGCGCTCAAGATCGGCCTGATCTCGATGGACTCAACCATGCGCTCAAACTTGGGCGTCGGCATGCCGGTCGATCTCATGGTCATGTCCCGCGACAAGATCGCCGCCGATCTCATCCACCGCATCGAGCCGGGTGAACCCTATTTCCATGACCTGCGCGAACGCTGGTCCGCCGCACTGCGGGCCGCACACCAGAATATCCCGCGACCGCCGTACGGGATCTGAAGGGAGGTCACAGCATCGCCTCAAGCGGGAATGGCTCGGGCTTCCACCAGGCCTCGAGCTTGAGATTGCGCACTTCCTCGTGGACGAGTTCGTGCAACAGGGCGACCATGGCCTTGCGATCATCGGCATGGACCATCGGGACGAATTCGGCGACGCGCTTGAAAAAAGAGCGCAATTTCTGATTTCGTGGATGGACCGTCATCGTTGCAATTGCGGCACCGCTTTCAACAATCGGAGTTGCTTCACGCACCCAGTCAAATCGACCGAGCGCAATATTCAACGGGTAGCGTGCGGTCACAATACCCGGAGCGTGAACATAAACACCCGGTGACCTCGAGTGGCTCGCATAGTCGGCCAGGGTCTGCACGGTCTCCAGAACCGGAATCGCCTCGAGATCATAGGCTTCGGCAAACTCAACATGCGAATCCGGATCAAGCCATTGATACATGACACTTTTTGATTGATCCCGCCTGATCATTTGGGGCACCCATGTCTGGCCGAGACACCCCTGGGAAACCAGGCAATGAACGATCCGGGTTGGACACAGGCAACCAGGCACGCTGGTGCCATCGAGATGGACACCCCAAACGAGGTGTCCACCGACCCGAGAATAGATGGTGCGATGATGATAGATGAATTCCGGATGGCGCTCGCGCAACGGCGCAAGAAACCGTTTTACCTGGGCCGGGGTGACCATGCAGTTGGCCTCACTGAAGTGACGATGATGTTCTTAACAGTAGGATAGTTTGCCTTTACTGCACTTGCAAGTTGAACCATTCGCGCGGGAATCCCGGCGTTCCACAGGTTTGGTCCGGTTTAAAGCCGCCATCGGGACTCAAAGTTATTTCCACTCTCAAATTGGGATCACCCAAACTTTTGATCATATTAGCTAAATTGAAATGGGCTGCAGTGCCGAGCACTTGAGGAGGTGCATTCGGAAATTTCAGTGGAGCCGGCGAATACTATGTCGATGACCTGCGCGAACGCTGTTGCGCCTCGCTACGCGCCGTGCATAAGACTATTCCGCGAACGGCGCAGAGGATATGAGGGGATTATTTCACCTCATCAGCTCTAGAACTTCCAAGTCGCTCAAACCTCTGACAAAGAATAGGAAATGGGCAACGGACCGAAATCAGTTTCGACCGCGACGCCACCACCCTCCGTCATTGCGAGGAGCGTAGCGACGCGGCAATCCAGACTCATCTTCGCGACGTCTGGATTGCTTCGCTCGCGCTCGCAATGACGTTACCGGTCGTGGCGTGTGGCAGGGAGGCGTCGTTTTCTGTTGCGGCAGAGGACAACGACGTTCCCCGCCCCCCGGTCAATGCATCCGGTAGAGCCCCTTCACGTGTCGCCATTCGCCGGGGCCGATGACGGGGGCATGGGCGACCTCGACCGAATGGATGGGGCCATCGAGTTCTCGGTTCCAGAAATCGAGGAATTTCTCCAGTTCGGGGAATTTTGGCGCGAGGTCATATCGCTGCCAGAGGAAGGTTTGCAGAAGTGTGGGATGGTCAGGCATCCGGTAGAGGATGTTGGCGGTGGTGAGCCCGTAGCCCTCAAGCTGGGCGCGGAAATCGGTATCGACGACCCTTGCGTTCATGAGATGCTCCTTGACATGGACGACGCCCCATGAGAACAGGACGCGCTCCTACATGCAAGCCGCATAAGTTTATTTTTTGATTAAAATCAATGCATTAGCAGCAGTCAACGAGAGTGCTGCCAAGGTCTGGCGTGTGGCTGTCCGACAAAATTTGCCGGAAGATCAAGAGAGCGGTCGACAACGCCGAAGAATTACGGTTCCCTTGCGCCGGAGGCTCGCAGAAGCCCTTTCGGGAGGAACACATGCTGAAACTATTTGCAGGGTTGCTGGCGCTGCTGGCCGGAACACTCACCGCCTCGGCGGATACGACGGGAAACATCAACTGGGCCTCCAAGATCGAACTGGTTGCGATTCCCTCCATCACGATCCCGGACAGGCAGTTCCTCGTCGGCGATGACCATGGTCCGCAGGTTCTGCTCGGCGGTATGTTGCGCATCCCGGCTGCCTCCGGCAAGCTGCCCGTCGTCGTCCTCGTGCACGGATCCGGCGGCATCGGGTCCAATTTTCCCTATTGGGAGCAGGAATTTGGCCGCCTCGGCATCGCGACCTTCAGCTTTGATGCGATGACCGGGCGGGGATTGCCGCAGGGCACCAGCGCGAACCAGCGCGTACTGGGTCGACTGAACATGATCATCGACATCTATCACTCGCTGGAAATCCTCGCCAAGCACCCGCGCATTGACCCAGAGCGCGTGGTCATCATGGGCTTCTCGCGCGGCGGACAGGCGACGCTCTACGCAAGTGAGGCCCGGTTTCAGGCGATGTGGAACAAGTCGGGCATCAAGCCGCTGGCCTATCTGCCCTTTTACCCCGATTGCGGAACGACCTATCGCGATGACACCAATGTCACCGGCCCCATCCACATCTTTCACGGCACCGTCGACAGCTACAACCCGATTGCCCCCTGCAAGGCGTTCATGGCCCGGCTCATCGCCAGCGGTCACGACGTGAAGATGAGCGAATATCCACACGCAGAACATTCGTTTGACGGCCCGATCTCGCCCAATCCGCCGATTGTGTCAAAGGGGAGCCAAAGCGTGCGCGCGTGTCACCAGACCGAAAGCGACAATGGCGTCCTGATCAATGACGCGACCGGCAAGCCGTTCACCTATGACGACGAATGCGTGAAGCTCGATCCGAAAGTCGGCGCAGACCCGGAGGCCCGCGAACTGGCGGCCGCCGAGATTACGGCCTATCTCAAGGAGCTGTTCAAGCTGAAGTGACCGGATTGCTGGTCATGGTGCCGGATCAGGATTTGGTCGCAAGAACAGCGTCGAGTTCCGGCAGCATGACAATGCCATCCTGATCGTGGCCTGAGGAGTGTGTCACAATCCACACGCAGGGAGCACCCGAAAGATTATACGGGGCGTGGGGCACGTCCGCCGGGATGAAGGTCTGATCGCCCTGCTTCGCTGTCATCCGGTATTCGAGATTGTCACCGTAGAAGACGTCGCATTCTCCCTCAAGCATGTAGGCGACGGTCTCGATCCCCTTGTGATAGTGGACCTTCGCCCGCGCGCCGGGTTGCATCGGCAGCACGTTCATGCAGATTTTCGTGGCTGCCGTTGTCTCGCTCGACACGCCCGCACCATAGGTAAAGCCCTGCTTGCCGACATAGGTCGCTCCCGGTTTCACCAAGCACGCCTGCTCAACGATATTTTTAGGTGTCGACATCGTTTCGTTCCTTGCCTAGACGATAAAAAAATCGATGTTTGGGGCCGTGGGTCTTTCCGCGGAAAACCCGTCAAGCCTGTCAGCGGCACACATTTAACGCCAGAATGCATCGCCTGAACAACGACCAAATTGCCTTGAGACATGTCACCGATTGTTAGCACTCTTTACGATGAGTGATAATTTTTTCGTCCACCCCCTTGCAACGATGGACCGGGCCAACTACGTCATGGCCGCGAGCGCTCCAGCTGGGTTACTCAACCGGCTTAACCACGTGAGCGTTGACCGCATTCCATCGACCACACCCTAGCAAGGGAAACGGGGCCTGCGTTCCAATTGAAGCAGTACCCCCTCGGAGGAAAGAACATGGCATTTCGTCCACTCCACGACCGCGTTGTCGTCAAGCGCATTGAAGCCGAGACCAAGACGGTCGGCGGCATCATCATCCCAGATACCGCCAAGGAAAAGCCGCAGGAAGGCGAAGTCGTCGCCGTCGGCCCGGGCGCCCGTGACGAGAGCGGCAAGCTCGTTCCCCTCGATGTCAAGGCTGGCGACCGCGTCCTGTTCGGCAAGTGGTCCGGCACCGAAGTCAAGATCGACGGCCAGGATCTCCTCATCATGAAGGAGAGCGACATCCTCGGCATCATCGACGCGACTGCATCGGCCAAGAAGGCCGCCTGATCGCCGTTTCCGTCATCCCGTTCATTCATAACCCTGGAGAGAGCCAATGGCTGCCAAGGACGTAAAATTTTCAACTGATGCCCGCGAGAAGCTGCTGCGTGGCGTTGATATCCTCGCCAATGCCGTGAAGGTCACGCTGGGTCCGAAGGGCCGCAACGTCGTGATCGAGAAGTCGTTCGGCGCACCGCGCATCACCAAGGACGGCGTCACCGTCGCCAAGGAAATCGAACTCGAAGACAAGTTCGAGAACCTCGGCGCCCAGCTCGTTCGCGAAGTTGCTTCCAAGACCAACGATCTCGCCGGTGACGGTACCACCACTGCAACCGTTCTCGCCCAGGCCATCGTCAAGGAAGGCTCCAAGGCTGTTGCAGCTGGCGTCAACCCGATGGATCTGAAGCGCGGCATCGACCTGGCTGTTGAAGCCGTCGTCGCTGATCTGAAGAAGCGCGCCAAGAAGGTCACCTCGAACGACGAAATCGCTCAGGTCGGCACGATCTCGGCCAATGGCGACACCGAAATCGGCAAGTTCCTCGCCGATGCCGTTGCCAAGGTCGGCAACGAAGGCGTCATCACCGTTGAGGAAGCCAAGAGCCTGCACACCGAACTCGACGTCGTCGAAGGCATGCAGTTCGACCGCGGCTATCTCAGCCCCTACTTCGTGACCAACGCCGAAAAGATGCGCGCTGAGCTCGAAGACCCCTATATCCTCATCCACGAGAAGAAGCTGTCGGGCCTGCAGGCTCTGCTGCCGGTTCTCGAAGCTGTCGTCCAGTCGGGCAAGCCGCTCCTCATCATCGCTGAAGACGTCGAAGGCGAGGCTCTGGCCACGCTCGTCGTCAACAAGCTGCGTGGCGGCCTCAAGATCGCTGCTGTCAAGGCTCCGGGCTTCGGCGACCGCCGCAAGGCCATGCTTGAAGACATCGCGATCCTGACCAACGGTCAGGTCATCTCGGAAGACCTCGGCATCAAGCTTGAGAATGTCACGCTCGACATGCTCGGCCGCGCCAAGAAGGTCACGATCGAGAAGGAAAACACCACGATCGTCGACGGCATCGGCAAGAAGAAGGAAATCGACGCCCGTATCGCACAGATCAAGGCGCAGATCGAGGAAACCACCTCGGACTACGACCGCGAGAAGCTGCAGGAGCGTCTGGCCAAGCTCGCAGGTGGCGTTGCCGTCATCCGCGTCGGCGGCGCAACGGAAGTTGAAGTGAAGGAAAAGAAGGAT
Organism: uncultured Hyphomicrobiales bacterium; assembly: GCA_903930435.1. Lineage (GTDB taxonomy): Bacteria > Pseudomonadota > Alphaproteobacteria > Rhizobiales > Ancalomicrobiaceae > CAIYYN01. Next base: position 269,710 of record CAIYYN010000065.1, read on the forward strand.
CGCGTTGATGACGCGCTGCACGCAACCCGCGCAGCTGTCGAAGAAGGCATCCTGCCGGGCGGCGGTATCGCCCTCCTGCGCGCTACCAAGTCGCTGGAGAAGCTGAAGGGCGCCAATGACGACCAGAAGGTCGGCATCGACATCGTCCGCAAGGCCATCCAGGCTCCGATCCGTCAGATCGCTGCCAATGCTGGTGCCGAAGGCTCCATCATCGTCGGCAAGATCATGGACCAGAAGGACGACAACTACGGCTGGAACGCCCAGACCGACGAGTACGGCGATCTCTTCAAGTTCGGCGTCATCGATCCGGCCAAGGTTGTTCGCACAACGCTGCAGTTCGCTGCATCGGTCTCCTCGCTGCTCGTCACGACCGAAGCTCTCATCGCCGAGAAGCCGAAGAAGGACGCTCCCGCCATGCCAGCCGGCGGCGGAATGGGCGGCATGGGCGGCATGGACTTCTGATCCAGGCCAAACAGGTAAATACCGGAATACAGAAGGGCGTGGCGCAAGCTGCGCCCTTTTTGGTTAAGGCCACTCCTTACTGTCCAAACCAAGTCATCGGACGATAAGGATCTGAGCAGGCGATGTATCGTCATTCTGCCGCTGCGGCGCAATCAAATCTGCCTGAACTGTGATACCCAGCCGGCGTTGAGCGATGTCCTTCGAAATGGGGATCTGGCTCCAGCTTGCCAAAATCGAACAACGATGAGACGCATCCTGGCGTAGATCCGCTTTGACGACCCCAAAAAGCGCCTTGGCTTCGTTTGTGTCTCGATTAATCGGCTCTTCGGCCTTGCATGGAATGATCGAAACCATCCCGGCCAAAACCGAAATGAGAACCGCGTAGTTCGGGGGTGAGAGCATTAAAGATCTCCCGATTCGCAGGAGATAAAAGCAGGCCTCAGTGCATGCAGCAATACACTGTGCTTGTTGATCTTAAAAGTACAACCGAAGCAATCTGTGCGCGTTCACTCATGCGGTGCCGATATTTTTAGCAGGTCGGTTACCCCTCATCCGGGCTTCGCCCACCTTCTCCCGCAAGGGGAGAAGGGTCAAAACGAAAACGCTCTGTTTGTGTCGCCTTCTCCCCTTGCGGGAGAAGGTGCCCGAAGGGCGGATGAGGGGTGATCCAAACGCACAGATATTTAAACCGGGCCCCCTCACAGTGCGAGTTTGGCACCTACCAGCATGAGGGTTGCAGCCAAGACCGGGCGGAGGATCTTGTTGGGCATGCGGGCGGAGAAATGGCTGCCGATGGCGACGCCGGGCAGCGAGCCGATCAGCAGTGATGCGAGCAGCGGCCAATCGATGGCGCCGAGCCACCAGTAACCGGCACCGGCGACCAGCGTCAGTGGTACGGCGTGGGCGATATCGGAGCCAACAACCTTCGACGTCGGCAGTTTCGGGAACAGCAGGACCAACGCCGCACCCCCGATGGCCCCTGCCCCGACCGACGATATGGAGACGAGGACCCCGAGGATCACGCCGAGGCTAACGGTCAAGACAGTCGAGTTCCGTCCGTTGAATCCTTCAAGTCGCACAGCCAGATCGGCGAGCAGCCAGCGATGCAGAAACAGGACAGCCGCTGTCAAAATCAATGCAAAGCCGAGCACCACCGTAATCAGGGCACTGAACGTCGCACTTGCCCGGCCAAAATGCGCGAGCAGTCCAATCACGACGAGAGAAGCCGGCACACTGCCGGATGCCAGCAATCCGACGATCCGCCAATCAACCGAGCGGTTGCGCGCATGGACGACGGACCCGCCGATCTTCGTCAGACCCGCATATAGAAGATCCGTTCCAACCGCGACCGCCGGGTGGATGCCAAACAGGAGCACCAGGACAGGGGTCATCAAGGATCCGCCACCTACCCCGGTCAGACCAACGAGCAGGCCAACGGCGAGACCGGCAAACGAGTACAGCGGGTTGATGGACGCGAGGATCTCATGCATGGGCTACTTCCTTGAAACGACTGGGTCGGCCACGCATCATGGGGCGCGTGACCGGCTTCGCGCGCGGCGAAACACAATGCTAAAATACAGGGTCCGCTAGCGAACCCAAGCAATGAACCTGTCGTTCTTGACCGTAAAACCGAAATGCAATTCTCTCGTTCGGGATTATCGCAGATGCATGTCGGCGACCCCGGCGGCAAGGGCAACGCCGGTCTGGCCCTCAATAGAAAATGGCTGCAACGTGAAGGACCGTTCGAACCCGCCGACGAGGACATTCGCCCCGCCGCCGACACCGAGCGTCACCGATGCATCCGCGCCAGCATAATCACCGGCAAGTGCATGGCGCCGTGAACCTTCTGTCGGCGCGAAGACTTCCCAGATCAGGACGCCTCGATCCGTCTTGCCGATATCAATGCCGAACTTGCGGATGCTGCCGCGATAGTGTTCGTGCCAGCCATGCAGAGAGGTAAAGCCGCAGCTCAACTCCTTTTTCGAGGTAATAATCAGGCCAAATCCACCTGACACCTCGCAGCGCAAGGTGCCGACCTTGACGGCCGCCGAAGCGGCTGCAGGCGCGAGCAGCGTTAGGGCTGCGGATAGACTGACTGCTTGTAACACCCGGTGGACTGTCATGGCTCGGCTTCCTCCATAGGCCCTGGCGCATTAACTCGCCAGCGCAAACCGCCCGTCGCGACGATGCACGACGGACCTCTTCGTTCACATATGGGTTCCCTCACCACGTATTACCACTAAGCAAGACCCCCGATGCCGGGCAGACCTCAAGCCGGTTGCAGGATGTGCACCGCACGCGCGGCAACCAGGTGCTTGGATGCCGCCCCATAGGCAACCATGTGCGATGAGGCTGCGTGCGCCTTCAAGGCGTCCAGGCTCGACCACTTTTCCACAACGACGAACACATCCGGGCCGAAGGCAGGCGATGTCGAGGGAACATCGACAACGGCCCCATATTCGATACAGCCATCTTCCGCGTGCACAGCGGGCACATTGGCATTGAACAAGGCCAGCAATTCATCACGCTTGCCGGGCTGGGCAGTGATGATGGCGAGAACATGGATCATGGCGTTTCCTCCTGCTTGTTAAAATCCGGGGACAAGGGTTGGCAGAGCCCCACCCCTTGCACAAGGTCCTATTTCACCCAACACGCGCTTGCTAACATGTCTGGCCCCCCAGATAAGGTCTGTCGGCGCTGCCACCCAACCATAAGCGCCCGATTCATTGCAGGACTGACATGACTTTATCCCGCCGCGCCATCCTTGCCTGCCTCACTGCATTTCTGTGGCCGAATGCTGTTCAAGCTGCACCAAAAGCCAAGGAATTACCGAGGCGAACCAATCATTCCAGCCATCATTTGAAGCCCACGGTAGTGCCAAGACTCACCGGAAATCCGCTCCCGATTCCACCGATTCTGGACGTGTCATCCGTGGCGAGCCTTGAGCTCAAGGTCGAGACAGTCACGCACGCATTCATTCCGGGGCAATCGACGGAGATCGTCGGCTATAACGGCAGCTATCCCGGCCCAACACTTCGCCTCAAGCGCGGAGAGACGATAACGGCCTGGCTTTTGAATGCGCTGGATCGGCCAACGAACCTCCATTGGCATGGTTTGCGCATCGAATCGGGCAGCGATGGTGCCCTGTCGTCGATTGCATCAGGCGGCTCATGGGACGTTCCCATTCGGATTGACCAACCCGCTGCAACACTCTGGTATCATGAACAGCGTCCCGACACACCCGGCCTTGATCGCCCCCTAGGGATGCTGCTCATCGACGATCAGGATTCCGCGACTTCAGGTCTGCCATCCACCTATGGCGTCGATGATTTTCCGCTGATCCTCGAAGACCCAACTTTCGACGCCGATGGCAAGCCCATTGGCCAACCAACGGCAACCAGTGCCCTGATCGGCACCCGGGGGAAGACGATTCTGGTCAATGGCATCATAGAACCGCTCCTCAAGGTGCCACAACGCCTCGTGCGTTTGCGGATCCTGAATGCGGCACGCGCGCGGGTGTTTCGCCTGTTCATGGATGACGAACGGTCATTTTATCTGGTCGCGGGCGACGGTGGCTTCGTGCAAGCGCCAATCGAAATCGACACGCTCATCCTCGCACCCGGCGAACGGGCTGAAATCCTTGTCGATTTCGCCGATGGCAGCACATCTTTGCTGTCAACACCTGATGCAATCGATGTGGCAACAGATGGGCACGTCGAGCACTTTCCCGATTCCTTTGAAAAACCGTTCCGCGTCATCGCGTTCGAAGCTGAAAAGGATGCGATAGCGAGTCGTCCACTGCCGTCGAAGCTGCCCGCGCCCACCCCGTTCGGCGTGCCGAATGATGCGAAACGCCGACAGTTCGAACTGCGTGTTGCCCGAGACAGCGCAAGCACCACAGGCGTCATCGCGACGATCAACGGCAAATCATTTGATCCCGCGCGTCAGGACATCGTGGTCAAACGTGGCGAGGTCGAAATCTGGCAATTCACGACGACCGGACAAGCCATGCCGATCCATATTTCCGGCGCGGAGATTTACGTTCGAAGCGCATCAGATACTGATCTCGCCGCCTGGAACCAGTCAGCCAAGGACACGATCTTTATCGAAACATCCATCGAGCTTGCAGTCCGGTTTCCCTATTCCACCAGTGGCAACGCGCCATATCTGATTCTTTGCACCCAACCCGAACTTGCCGCCGATGGCCTGATCGCGACGGTGGTCGTCGATTAATTGGCCTCAGCGCTGCACCGCGTTCAGCCAGGCGCGCGGGTCAATTCGTTTATTCCGCTCAGTGCTGTCGCCCGAAATCGCCGCACAGAGCTCGCTTATGCTATCGAGGTTATGGACCGAGCGGAATTCATCGACATGCGGCAGCATCAGCCGGACACCGCGCGCCTTGGCCTCGAAGCCATCGAAACGCAACAGCGGGTTGAGCCAGATCAGCTTGCGGCATGAGCGATGCAACCGATCCATCGTCTCCGTCAGATCCTCGCTGTTGTCACGTTCGAGACCGTCGGTGATCAGCAGCACGATGGCCCCCTGCCCCAGCACGCGACGCGACCAGACGCGGTTGAACTGATCAAGTGCCGTCGCGATCCGTGTGCCGCCGGCCCAGTCAGCGACCATTGACGAGGTCGCGTCCAGCGCCTCGTCGGGGTCTTTCATGCGCAACTGACGGGTAATATTGGTCAGGCGCGTACCGAACAGAAAGGTCGAAACGCGGCGGCGCTTTTCGGTCAGGGCATGCAGGAAATGCAGGAAAATCCGGCTGTACTGGCTCATCGACCCCGAGATATCGAGCAGGGCCACGATTGGCGGATTGATCGTCTTGCGATCCCGGTGTTCGAGACGGATCAATTGCCCCCCTGCCCGCATCGATGCCCGCATGGAGGCGCGCGGATCAATCAGCCGACCACGCGCGCGCGGCACGAGGCGACGAATGCGAACTTCGTCAGCTGGCAACATCAGACGCTTCAAGGCTTCCTTGGCTTTGGCAATTTCCACCGCGCTCATCTGGGCGAAGTCCTTGCCTTGCAGGATTTCGCGATCCGAGACCGTCATGCGGGCGTCAATTTCAACCTCAGGCCGCTCGATGGTGCGCGCCTCGTCGCGACCGGACGACATGGCATTTGCGACGCGGCTCGATCCGGCCTTGGGCTTCTCGGGAGCCGTTGCGGGACGTGCAACCGGCGACAACATCGCCAGCATCTTTTCGACCAGCTGACGGTTTCGCCAATAGATCTTGAAGGCTTCGTCAAAAATCACATGGTGTTCGCGCTTGGTGACAAGGACAGAATGCAGTGTCCAATAAAGGTCATCCCGTGAGGCGATGCCCGCGATAGCGACGGCCCTGATAGCATCCACCACTGACGCCGGGCCAACCGGCAACCCGGCATCGCGCAGCACGCGCGCGAAATAAACGATGTTATCGGCCAGACGACCTGGCTGGGCTTCGATCACTGCGACCACCGTTTCCAGTTCTGTTCATGATGACGGGCCATGCGCACCTGGGCACGCAACCGGCATTTTCAGCCCCGATGAATCAGGCGCGCGCCAAATCCTTTTTGATATCATCCACGATGCGCCGCGCCTCGGAGCCATGAATGCGCTGGATATCATCCTGATATTTCAAGAGAACACCGAGCGTATCGGACACGACCGTGGGATCGAGTGCCATCTGGTCGAGTTCAGTCAAAGCAGTAGCCCAATCAAGCGTCTCGGCAACGCCCGGCGCCTTGAAGAGTTCCATGCGGCGCAATGCCTGCACAAAGGCAACTACTTCCGCCGAGAGCCGCGCAGCAACGCCCGGCAGCCGCGTGCGCACTATCTGCAACTCACGCGCTGCATCCGGGTAATCAACCCAGTGATAGAGACAGCGGCGCTTCAGAGCGTCGTGGATCTCTCGGGTACGGTTGGTCGTAATGATTACGATCGGCGGCTCGACAGCCTTGATTGTCCCCAGTTCCGGGATGGTCACCTGCGCTTCGGCCAACACTTCCAGCAGGAACGCTTCGAATGCTTCATCGGCCCGGTCGAGTTCATCGACGAGGAACACCGGTGGTCCGTTCAACCCGGATTCCAGCGCTTGCAGCACCGGTCGCTTGATCAGGAAGCGTTCGGAAAAGATATTGGCACCAAGCTCGGCTCGATCCACGGAACCGGCAGCCTCGGCCATACGGATCTCGACCATTTGCGCCGGATAATTCCATTCGTAGACGGCCGACGCCAGATCAAGCCCTTCATAACACTGCAACCGAACAAGCTTGCGGCCCAGGGTCTCTGCCAAAACCTTGGCAATTTCGGTCTTGCCCACACCTGCTTCGCCTTCCAGAAACAGCGGACGCTTCAACGCCAGAGACAGGTGCAACACCGTTGCGAGCGCACGGTCAGCCACATAGCCCGCACTCTCCAGGAGCGCTGCTGTCTCATCGATTGTGCCCGGCATCGAACGGCCAGCAGTCATGTTGGAAGTCATCGCTCGCATTTTCCCTGTTCAGCAATCGCGTCTGAGATAGGACCGGCTGTTACGCCGACAAGTGTACTGTCTCGCCACTCCTTGCTATGTGGCCCGGCTGCACAATGCAAATCAATTGCCGTTTGCGGGGGAACATCCACAATCCCCAGTCACAACACCCATTGACCCTATCGAAACGACGGCTGTACACCGGGCCCTGCTGCCGGACGTCTCGACGGTAGAGGCCCCAGACACACCCTCAATTCTCAATTGTCGGAATTTTACAAATACTTGCGACCATTTTATTCTTGCAATGCAGTGCCGACGCATGCATCTCCCCGGCGATCAGCCAAAATAAACGATCGATAGCGCAAAATCGGAAAATTCTTCCGATAAATATTGTTCATTGAGATTTTTTGTCTTTTATGCTGCACATATCCCGATGGGAATTGCCAAATAGAAACGTGTTGGTAATCATGGCGGCAATGGGGCAGCGGCCCCGAACGGGTCGGTATCCTATAACCGGCTAACAATTTAACAGGGAACGAACACCGGCGCTTATCGGGAAGACCCGAGATGAGCCTGGTGAAGGGTCGAATTGAGTGGCAGCGACACAGAGGCAACTAGCCTTGTGTGATTGCAGCATCTGGTAAAGGCGTCGGGAGCATCGGGGCAAGTATGGAAGTATTCCTCCAGCAGCTCATAAACGGTATCACTTTAGGATCAATCTACGGGCTCATCGCCATCGGATATACGATGGTGTTCGGTATCATCGGCATGGTGAACTTCGCCCATGGCGACGTCTTCATGCTGTCAGCCTTTGTTGCCCTGATCACATTCCTGATCATTACGTCTGCCTTGGCTGCCTTGGGCATCGTGGCAAGCTCGGTCTGGATCATCATTGCACTGCTGCTTTGCCTGGTGGCGGCGATGGTCATTACCTCGCTGTGGAACTGGGCGATCGAACGCATCGCTTACCGCCCGTTGCGCGGATCGTTCCGCCTGGCTCCGCTGATTTCGGCCATCGGCATGTCGATATTCCTGTCGAACTTCGTGCAGGTCACCCAGGGTCCTCGCAACAAGGCAACGCCGCCAATGTTGACCGAGAATATCACCCTCATCAACAGCCCGGTCTACAACGTGAATCTGTCCTACAAGCAGATCGCGATCGTGCTGGTGACCGTCGTTCTGCTGGCCGCATTCTGGTATCTCGTGCAAAAGACGCCACTCGGTCGCGCCCAGCGGGCTTGCGAGCAAGACCGCAAGATGGCTGCACTCCTCGGCGTTGACGTTGACCGGACGATCTCCCTCACATTCGTCATGGGTGCCGCACTCGCCGCTGTCGCAGGGACCATGTACCTCCTCTATTACGGCGTTGTCAGCTTCTCCGACGGGTTTACCCCGGGCGTGAAGGCCTTCACGGCAGCGGTTCTGGGCGGTATCGGTTCACTTCCGGGTGCCGTTCTTGGCGGCTTGCTGATCGGCCTCATCGAGACATTCTGGTCGGCCTATTTCACCATCGATTACAAGGACGTGGCTGCTTTCTCGATCCTCGTCGTCGTCCTTATCTTCATGCCACAGGGCATCCTCGGCAAACCCGAAGTCGAGAAGGTCTGACAATGACAGATGCAACCATTTCCCAACAAAAGGCAGGGTCACTGCGTCCGGCCTTCAGGGGTGCCCTGTTTGCGGGTGCCGTGTCGATTGGCGTGCTTGGCCCGTTCATTGGCCTGGAAACCGTCTCGAACATCGATAACCAGTTGGTGCTCGCCTTCCGGCCGTCGCTGCTGATTTTCATCTTGCTGATGATCACCAGCCTGCGATTTATCTTCCTGCTTCCAAAGCCTGTTCGCATCATCACATCGTTGATCGGCGGCGCTGTCCTGCTGGCGCTTGGCAGTGTGATGATCGCGAATGGCGGCTCGCTTGCGGGCATCTTCCAGTCGTTGGCGACACTCGGCGATATCATCGTGCGCGGCATCGCGACAACGGTCGGTTCGGCGAATTACGAGCCGACGATTGTCCAGCGGGTCGGCGGCGAACTGGTCTCGCTCGGCGCATTGCATCTGCTGATCGGCGGCATCGTACTCCTGTCCACGATCATCGGCGTCATCAATACAGCCGCTCAGAATGCACCGGGAGCCGGGCCTGTCGGACGCGGTATTTCGGCGCTTGTCGGACCATTCCTGATAGCTGCAGTGCTGGTCTATCCGCTGGCCGCGCTCTATGCCTACGGCCCACAGGGGTCGATCAAATGGATCGACAACTACGGCATCCAGATCCTGATTTACGTGATGCTCGGCTGGGGCTTGAACATCGTCGTCGGATTGGCGGGTCTGCTGGATCTCGGATACGTTGCCTTCTACGCTGTGGGCGCCTATTCCTACGCGCTGCTGGCGAAGAATTTCGGACTGTCGTTCTGGGTCTTGCTGCCGTTAGCCGGTATCCTGTCGTCGTTCTGGGGCATTCTGTTGGGCTTCCCGGTCCTGCGCCTGCGCGGCGATTACCTCGCCATCGTGACGCTGGCCTTCGGTGAAATCATCCGCCTGATCCTCATCAACTGGGTGGATTTTTCCAACGGTTACGCGGGTATCTCAGGCATTCCGCGCCCGACGCTGTTCGGCATCCCCTTCACGGCGGGGGATAACGGGTTCGTGGCCCAGTTCAACATGTTTATCCCCTGGGTTGGCGGTCTCATTCATGCAGCGCCCGATAGCTGGTGGATGACGTTCCAACTGGACTTCTCGCCGATCTATCGCACGGTGTTCCTGTTCTATGTGATCTTCGCCCTTGCGTTGCTGACGGCCTTCGTCACGTTGCGGATGCGTCGCCTGCCCGTCGGTCGGGCTTGGGAAGCCTTGCGCGAAGACGAAATCGCCTGCCGTTCGCTTGGCATCAATACCACGACGACCAAGCTGACGGCCTTTGCGCTCGGTGCCATGTTCGGTGGATTTGCCGGATCCTTCTTCGCCGCCCGGCAAGGCTTCATTTCGCCGGAAAGCTTTACCTTCATTGAGTCCGCTCAGATCCTCGCCATCGTTGTGCTTGGCGGCATGGGCAGTCTCTATGGGGTCGTGGTGTCGTCCATCGCACTTGTCGGTGGTTTCGAGATCATGCGCGAACTCGACTTCCTGAAGCAGATCTTCGGGGAAAACTTTGATCCATCCCAGTACCGTTCGCTGTTGTTCGGTCTTGCCATGGTCCTGATCATGCTCTGGAAACCGCGCGGCCTCATTTCGACCCGCACGCCAACCGCCTTCCTGAAAAAACTAAAATCCGTGTCCGGTAGCCTCGTGAAGGAGGGCCACGGATGAGCGAGTCCATGACACCCCGTTGGGAATCCGATCCGATCCTGAAGGTAGAGCATCTCACGATGCGATTTGGCGGCCTAGTTGCCGTGAACGACCTCTCCTTCTCCGCCGGTCGCGGCGATATCACCGCGCTGATCGGCCCGAACGGTGCTGGCAAGACAACCGTCTTCAATTGCATCACCGGGTTTTACAAGCCGACCGAAGGCCGCATGGCGCTGATCCATCCGCGTCTCGACATTGATGCCGAAATCGAAGCGGCGACCGAAAGCGGCGCACCCTATATCGAGCGTCCGAGCGTCTTCCTGCTTGAACGCCTGCCCGATTTCCGGGTGTCGGCAGAAGCCAAGGTCGCGCGCACGTTCCAGAACATCCGCCTGTTTCAGGGCATGACCGTTCTGGAAAACCTGCTCGTTGCCCAGCACAACGCCCTGATGAAGGCTTCAGGCTATTCGGTGCGCGGCATTCTGGGATTCAAGAGCTACGGGCGGGCCGAAGTCGGTGCCATGGAGCAGGCCAAATATTGGCTTGACAAGACCGGCCTGACCGACCGGGCGGACGATCCGGCTGGCGATTTGCCCTATGGCGCGCAGCGTCGTCTCGAAATCGCCCGCGCCATGTGCACAAAGCCGGTGTTGCTTTGCCTTGATGAGCCCGCCGCAGGTCTCAATCCGCGCGAAAGCCTGGAACTGAACACGCTGCTGAACGGCATCCGCGAGGTGGAAAAAACATCGATCCTGCTAATCGAACACGATATGTCGGTGGTCATGGAGATTTCCGACCACGTCGTTGTGCTTGATTACGGCACCAAGATTTCCGATGGCGCGCCGTCGTTTGTGAAGAATGATCCGCACGTGATCGCTGCCTATCTGGGTGTCGAAGACGAAGAAGTGGATAGTGCAGAAGCGGAGGTGGGCCTATGAGCGACCAGACTCAGATGCCAGTCACCCCGCTCGCTGGAAATACGGCTGCTCCAATGCTGACGATTCGCGGCGTTAAATCCTATTACGGCAATATCATCGCCCTCAAAGGCGTCGATCTCGATGTCAACGAGGGGGAGATCGTCACGCTGATCGGGGCGAACGGCGCAGGCAAATCAACGTTGATGATGACGATTTTCGGGACGCCCAGGGCGCGTGAAGGATCGATTCATTACGGCGATATCGACATCACGCAGAAACCGGCGCATGAAATCGCCCGATTGCGATTGGCCCAATCGCCGGAAGGTCGTCGTATATTCCCGCGCATGTCGGTGCTGGAAAACCTGCAGATGGGCGCGTCCATCGACAATTTCGCCCATTTCGACGAAGATCTGGAGAAAGTCTTCAAGCTGTTCCCGCGTCTGAAGGAGCGAGCCACCCAGCGCGGCGGCACCCTGTCCGGCGGCGAGCAGCAGATGCTGGCGATTGCGCGCGCTCTCATGTCACGGCCTAGACTGTTGCTGCTCGATGAGCCGTCGTTGGGCCTTGCACCGCTGATCGTCAAGCAGATCTTCGACGCGATCCGCGAACTCAATCGAACTGAAGGGCTGACGGTGTTCCTCGTCGAGCAAAACGCGTTCCATGCGCTTAAATTGGCCCATCGCGGCTATGTGATGGTCAACGGCCTGATCACGATGAGTGGCACCGGACAGGAATTGCTGGCACGGCCTGAAGTGCGCGCAGCCTACCTTGAAGGCGGACACCATTGAGCATCATTGACCGTCCAACGCTTGGGCAGGATGGTACCTTGACCGGTACGCCGATGATTACCGCGACCTATGGAGGCGCAGATACGCCATGAATGCACTCTTGCAATTTGGCTCCCAGGCCAAGGCCTGGCTTGAATTGATCGCCGGTGGTTTTGCCGGATCGATCTTTGAAGGTGCCGATGGATCATTCGTCTGGGAATTCATCTTCGTGACGTTGATCCTTGGCGGCATGGCGGCACGAGCGACCGGCAAAGCCAATGCATCGACGTGGCGGCCTTATACGCGCACGGCCTTCTTTATTTTTCTGTTGGGCTTCGCGGTACGCTTCCTGCATTTTGCCCTGTTCCAGCGCACGCTCTTGCAACCGCAGTATTTCATCGTCGACGAAATCATCCTGCAGGGGATCGCGTTCTGGGCATATCGCGCTGCGCGTGCATCGATGATGACACGCCAATACCGCTGGATGTTTGAACGCGTTGGATCAACGGGCTGGGTGCGGCGCGCTTAAACATAAACGGATTTCCATGCTCATTTTCCGGCAATTTCGCGTGAAGCCGCGTGACAACCGTTGAATTCTGGGCATGATTGGCGCCAATCGGTGAAGACCGGTAGCGCCGGTTAGAAATCGGACCAAGCTTGAGACCGTGGGACACTGCGGGAGGGCTGGCGAGGTCCCGATACCGAAACGCGTGAGGTTCTCGGACCGCGCGTGGGAAGACTCCGACCGGACGGTTCAGCGCTTCGGCAAGCTGCACTCGGACGGTGGAAGACGGACTGATCAGGCTTGCCTGACGCTTTGGACCCGCCACGTGCGAGGGATTGCGGAGGCGGTCGGACCAGGGGACGTATTGGTCTTGAAGTTGACCTCCGAACAGAGAGGCACCAACGGAAAAGACCTTGATGGACTGCTGGCGAATTCATCGGTGGCAGCCGTCAAATGACACATGAGCAAACGCTCGAGTAGTTGCATGGAGAGGAGCTAAGTCTATGAAGAAAATGCTTTTGACCAGCACAGTGCTGGCAGTATCCATGGCTTTCGCTGGTATGGCCAGCGCTGCCGACATCAAGGTCGGCGTTGCCGGTCCGATCACGGGCCCCAACGCTGCTTTCGGCGCACAGCTGAAGAACGGCACCGAACAGGCTATTGCTGACATCAATGCCAAGGGCGGCATTCTCGGCAACAAGCTGGTCCTCGAAGTCGGCGACGACGTCTCGGATCCGAAGCAGGGCGTGTCGGTTGCCAACAAGTTCGTTGGTGACGGCGTCAAGTGGGTTGTCGGTCACTTCAACTCGGGCGTCACGATTCCGGCTTCGGAAGTCTACGCCGAGAACAACATCCTGACGATCACGCCATCGGCCACAAACCCGAAGGTCACCGAGCGCGGCCTGCCGAACATGTTCCGTACCTGCGGTCGTGACGACCAGCAGGCAAAGGCATGGTCGGATTGGGTTCTGACCGGTCCAGGCAAAGGCAAGAAGGTTGCCGTTGTCCATGACAAGACCACCTATGGTCAGGGTCTGGCCGATATCGCCAAGGCGAACATCGAAGCAGGCGGCGTCAAGCCAGTTCTCTACGAAGGCATCAACATCGGCGACAAGGACTTCTCGGCTCTCGTCTCCAAGATCAAGGCTTCCGGCGCTGACGTCCTCATGTGGGGCGGTCTGCACACGGAAGGTGGTCTGATCCTGCGTCAGCTGCGCGATCAGGGCTCCAAGATCCAGATGCTCTCGGGTGACGGCATCACCGACAATGAGTTCTCCACCATCGGCGGCCCCGGCGTTGTTGGTACGCTCATGACGTTCGGTCCCGATCCGCGCAACAACCCGGCCGCCAAGGACGCGGTTGCCGCGTTCAAGGCCAAGAACTTCGATCCTGAAGCATATACCCTGTACAGCTACGCTGCCGTGCAGATCATTGCCCAGGCTGCTGAAGCCGCCAAGTCGGTTGACAACAAGAAGATCGAAGACGTCATGCATTCCGGCATGACCTTCCACACTGTCATCGGCGATATCGCTTATGACAAGAAGGGCGACCGCACCTCGATCGACTACGTCTGGTACACCTGGAAGCCAGGTGCGGACGGCAAGATCAGCTACTTCCAGGATTGATCTGAGCCAATCGGGTCATTCATGACCTGACCAGAGCCGCCGCCGGGGAAACCTCGCGGCGGCTTTTGTTTTGCCGTATAGTTTTGTCCGGTCCTGATCGCTTCCGTCTTGAAGGCATATCTCCCAATGAACCGGCCCGGTCCCACAAATTCGATCCTCGACATTCCCGGTCTCAGTGTCGGCCACGCGCAGGATGCCAGATTGAAGTCCGGTGTGACGGTCGTCATTCCGGACCGCGCCGCGGTTGCCAGTGTCCACGTCATGGGCGGAGCGCCTGGAACGCGGGATACCGAGCTGTTATCGCCGGATGAGACCGTGGAGCGCGTCGACGCACTGGTCCTGTCGGGCGGATCGGCGTTCGGGCTTGATGCGCCCGGAGGCGTACAGGCCTGGTTGCGGGAACTCGGTCGCGGATTTGCTGTTGGTTCCGCACTTGTGCCCATCGTGCCGAGCGCGATCATGTTTGATCTGCTGAATGGCGGTAATAAGGACTGGGGACGCTTTTCGCCGTACCGAGAACTTGGCTATGCCGCCGCCGCGAACGCCTCGCGCGATCCCTTTCACCCGGGAACCATCGGGGCAGGTTTTGGCGCAACGACCGCAACGCTGAAAGGCGGCCTCGGGTCGGCCTCGCTGCAGCTTCCTTCTGGCGTGGTGGTCGCAGCCCTCGTTGCGGTCAATGCCGTGGGCACGGTGATCATCGGCGACACGCCCCATTTTTGGGCCGCTCCCTTCGAACTGGACGGAGAATTCGGTGCTCTCGGATTGCCACACCCGATGCCGAGCAGCGCGACAGACCTTCGGCTCAAGGGCCAGATGCGGGTGACCGACCCTGCCGCTATGCCGCCGTCGCGGGCGAATACCACGATCGCTATTGTCGCGACCAACGCAGATCTGACCAAGGCGCAGGCAAAACGCCTCAGCGTGATGGCGCATGATGGCATTGCGCGCGCTGTCTACCCAGCCCATACGCCATTCGATGGTGACCTTGTATTTTCATTGGCAACCGGCGAACAGCCCCTTGCCAGCGCCATGCAATTCGCCGAACTCGGCGCTACTGCGGCAAATGTTCTGGCCAGAGCCATCGCGCGCGGCGTCCATGCCGCAGCACCATCGCCGGATGATCTCGTTCCGGTCTGGGCAGATATTGCAAAATTGCGTCAGACCTGACCGCATCCTGTGCAGGTGAGGTCTTCCGGGTTTGCAGGGGTATTCAGATAGCGCTTCTCCAGAATTCCGATAGATTTGAATTATTGATCCTGGAAAAGTGGTATGGTCGAAAAAATCCCCCTCGATATCGGCGATATCCGCATCCTGCGCCTTTTGCAGGAAGACGCATTAATGGCAATTTCCGAGATTGCGGCACGCTGTGGCATGAGCCAGACGCCATGCTGGCGGCGCATCAAGCGCATGAAGGACGCTGGCATCATTCGCCAGACATCAGCCATCGTCGACCGTGAAGCCGTGGGACTTGGCTTCATGTCCTATGCCTTCGTGAAACTCGGCTTGCCCAGCCAGGAAAATATGGCCGCCTTTGACAAACTCGTGCGCGACTGGCCGGAGGTCATTGCCTGCGACCGGATCACCGGCGCGGTTGATTATCTGATCAAGGTCGTCAGTCGCGACATGAAAACCTACGACACATTCCTGCGCACAAAGCTGCTCGAAGGCAATCTGGTCTCCGATGTGCAGTCGCATATCGTCGTCGCGGGCATCAAGGATTCCGCCAGCCTGCCGCTGGAAGACCGCTGAACCCGCTGTCCGGTGTCAATTGAACCGGTCTGCGCGATAGGGCGAGACGTCGATGGTTGTTGGTTCACCGGCGATCATCTCGGCGATCAGGCGACCGGAAATCGGGCCTTGCGTGAAACCGAGATGGCCATGACCGAAATCAAGCCACAGCCCCCGATGCCGTCCGGCAGCCCCAATAATCGGCAGGGAATCCGGCAGGGCTGGTCGGCGGCCAAGCCACGGTGTTTCGTCGCGCTCTTCGGCCAGCGGGAAAATATCCCGCGCGATCGGCTTTAACTGTTCAAGTTGCCGGGGCGTCGCAGGCGCATCGCGGTCGGCGATTTCAACGCCGGTCGTCAGCCGTATCCCCTTCTGCATCGGCGTGAGGCAGAAGCCCTTTTCCACATCGCAGATCGGTCGTGACAGGGTGGCATTTCCCACCGCGCCGAAATGCATGTGATAGCCGCGCTTGGAGGCGAGCGGGAACTTGTAACCGAGCGGTGACAGAACATCGAGCGACCAAGGCCCTAGCGCAACGACGACGTCCTTTGCCGTCACAGGTCCGCCGCCAGCTGTCACCTGCCAGCCACCCTCGACCTGCGTCAGCGATTTCGCGTCGCCCGCATAGAATTGCCCACCACGGCGCAGGAACAGGTCGACATAGGCCTTCACGACGCCTTCAGGCCAGGACACCGTGTCGGTGCCTGTCCAATGGATCGCCTTGAAAAAGCTAGATGTTTTCAAGTGCGGTTCCATCTCGCCAATTTCGCCCGATGACAGGATCCGGTAATCGACATTGTACTGCCGCGCCAATTGCAGCAGCAGGCCTTCGGCATCCCTGAACGCGGCTTCGCTGCGATAAAGCCGCAACCAGCCATCGCGGCGCACGAAATGCTCTGCTCCGGCGGCGGCAGCCATTTGCCGATGCTCTTCGACCGCACGGCTGCTCAGCGGATCGATCGCCGCTGCATAGGCCTTCATTCCGGCAGTATCGGTATGGGCACGCAAGGACAGAAGCCAGGGCGCGGCCTTCAGCAAAAACGACGGATGATAATTGGCTTCGGTTCCGAGATTGAGGCCGTAGCGGATGAGATCGCGGATGGATCGCGGAAAGGCGACGGGCAGCAGCGCATCGCGTTCGATGATACCGGTATTGCCGTAGGATGTTTCTTCGCCCGCGCCGCGCCGGTCAACCAGCACGACCGACTTGCCCTTCTGCTGCAAATGCACGGCAGCCGATACACCAATCATTCCCGCGCCAAGTACGATTACATCCGTCTGCATTGGGGTCTCCGCTCCTCGGCCACGTTGGCACTCGGCACATATGCGTGAAGGCGATAACAGATTTCACCGCGCCTCAAAAGATGAAAGGCCATCCGTCTGATCCCTCAGTCGATGAGATGATCATGCCGCTTGTAGCCACTGACGGATGAACCAGCCTCGGGCTTCAGACGCAGATAACTCGGGATCGCAAACAGGGACAGGATCGCCGTAGCGAAAAAGACAATCCGGAAGTTGTCTGGCGTCAGATGCGCGCCATGGTCACTGACGAGCCCCAGAAGCAGTGCGCTGATCGAAATGCCGATCGATACCGTCAATTGCTGCAACACGCCGAACAGGCTTGTCGCCTGGCTGAGTTCCTTGTCGGGCACATCGGAATAGGAGAGCATATTCGAGCCCATGAACTGGATCGAGCGGATCAGCCCATACACAAACACATAGGCGGCGATGAACCAGTGCGGCGTTTCCGGCGTCATCAGCCCGAACCCGGCAATAATCAGGGCTGCCGAAAACGCCGCCGTCGCCAGCACTGGCCCAAAGCCGAATGCCCGCAGGATCTTCCCCATGAAGCTGCGGACGAAGAGGGCGCCAGCACTGGCAAAGAGCACGAGTGATCCGGACAGGACCGGACTTTCACCGAAGGCTACCTGCAACATCAGCGGCAGCAGGAACGGCGTCCCGTTGATCGAAATACGCGCAATGCCCCCCGCCAGAGTGCCGACGGCAAAGACGCGATTTCTGAAAATGCGCAGGTTCAGGACCGGCTGGTGCGCTCGCAGCGCATAAACGCCGAAGGACACTAGCAACGCGACGGCAACAACCAGGATTGCGACAATCGCAGGCCACGGCAAGGCAGGTTGGCCCACATTGTCCATCGCAAGCTGGAACAGCGCCACACCCGACCCAACCAGCAGAAATCCCTTGAAATCAAAGCGCAACTCCGGATCAGACGCGCTGTCTTTCACGAACCGCATGGCGAGCAGGATGCCGAGGATGCCAAAGGGCAGATTGACGTAGAAAATCCAGCGCCAGGACAGATAGGTTGTCAGCAAGCCGCCCATCAGCGGGCCGAGCAGCGGCCCCAGCAAGGCCGGCAGCGTCATGTAGGTCATCGCCGTGATGAGTTCCGAGCGGGGAAAGCTGCGGATCAGGATGAGGCGTCCCACCGGCGTCATCATTGCACCGCCGAGGCCCTGCACGATCCGCATCACGATCAGCATCGGAAACGAAGTCGCATAGCCACACAGCCCCGATCCGATGGTGAACACCGTCAAGGCCGTGATGAACACACGGCGCGCACCAAACCGGTCCGCCAGAAATCCGCTCAAGGGAATGAACACGGCAAGCGACAGCACATAGGCCGTGATGGCGACATTCAACTGCAAGGGCGTGGCGTTGAGGCTTTTTGCCATCTGCGGGACGGCCGTCGTGATAATGGTCGAATCCAGTTGATCCATCAGGAAGGCGAGCGCCACGATGATCGGGATCAGAATGCGTAATCGTGGGCTGAGAGGCGCATCCAACGGCGTATAATCCATTCAATCAATCATCAGGGCGGCAATAGATGGGTGAGCTGGGCATAAGCTTCAGACCCGAACAAAGCAGGTCAATGTCCCGGATACTCCAGTCTATAGGCGGTTTTACCTGACATCCGGCTGACGTGGCTAACCTTTTCACGGGACGTCGCCATGCGCAATTCAGACACCGACTCCGTCCGTTGCAAAGCATAAGACCCTTCGCGGCCTAACGCATCTTGATATTCGATCCGCTCTGCCCTTTCGCATCCCCCTGCCCTCTGCTATTGGACCGGCTTCCGTCATCGCATCATAGGTCCGCAGCATGATCCCGCGCTATTCCCGCCCCGAAATGGTTGCCCTCTGGGAGCCGCAGGCGCGCTTCCGCATCTGGTTCGAGATCGAGGCCCATGCGACAGATGCACTGGCCGACTTGGGCGTCGTCCCCAAAGAGGCCGCGAAGACGATCTGGGACAAGGCGATGCATGCGACGTTTGACGTTGATCGGATCGACGAAATCGAGCGCGTGACCAAGCATGACGTGATCGCGTTCCTGACACATCTGTCCGAAATTGTCGGACCGGAAGCGCGGTTTGTCCATCAGGGCATGACATCATCGGACGTGCTGGATACCTGCCTCAATGTCCAGTTGACCCGCGCCGCTGACCTTCTGATCGCCGACGTTGACCGGCTGCTTGCAGCCCTCAAGCTGCGCGCATTTGAGCACAAGAACACCCCGACCATCGGTCGCAGCCATGGCATCCACGCCGAACCCGTGACCTTTGGCCTGAAGCTGGCGCAAGCCTATGCGGAGTTCACCCGTTGCCGGGCACGGCTCGTGGCCGCACGCGCCGAAATCGCGACCTGTGCAATCTCGGGGGCCGTCGGAACCTTCGCCAACATTCACCCGGAAGTCGAAGAACACGTCGCGTCCAAGATGGGCCTCGTTCCCGAGCCTGTGTCGACACAGGTCATCCCGCGCGACAGGCATGCGATGTATTTCGCCACGCTCGGCGTCGTTGCTTCATCAATCGAGCGGCTGGCCATCGAAATCCGGCATCTGCAGCGCACGGAAGTGCTCGAAGCGGAAGAGTATTTCTCGCCGGGTCAGAAGGGGTCGTCGGCGATGCCGCACAAGCGCAATCCCGTTCTGACCGAGAACCTGACCGGCCTCGCCCGCATGGTTCGTGCCTATGCCTTGCCCGCGATGGAGAATGTCGCGCTCTGGCACGAGCGGGATATCTCGCATTCCTCGGTCGAGCGCATGATCGGGCCTGATGCGACGATTACGCTCGATTTCGCACTCAACCGGCTGGCTGGCGTCATCGAAAAACTGGTCGTCTATCCCGAACGCATGGCGGGCAACATGGACCGGCTCGGTGGCCTCGTCCATTCGCAGCGTATCCTGCTGGCCCTGACGCAAGCTGGCGTCAGCCGCGAGGATGCCTATCGGCTCGTGCAACGCAACGCGATGAAGGTCTGGGACAGCTATCAGGTGAATGGCGCCGCAACCGTCGACTTCCTGACAGAACTTCTGGCCGACAAGGACGTCCGCGCCGCACTCTCGGAGGCCGAGATCCGCGACAAGTTCGACCTCGGCTATCACCTGAAGCACGTTGATACGATCTTCAGGCGCGTGTTTGGCGAAACTTAACGTCCACCCTTCGTCATTGCGAGCGCGAGCGAAGCAATCCAGATTCACTCCGCCTGGTTCTGGATCGCCGCGCTTCTCTCGCGATGACGGACGCAGCCTTTGGCAGATCACCCACCCGCTGCTTCGACGAGATCGTTACAGCCCTTGGTCAGATACATGTTGTCGGTTCCAACGGCGATCAACTGGTAGCCTTCAGCAGC
Source organism: uncultured Hyphomicrobiales bacterium (assembly GCA_903930435.1). Classification (GTDB taxonomy): domain Bacteria; phylum Pseudomonadota; class Alphaproteobacteria; order Rhizobiales; family Ancalomicrobiaceae; genus CAIYYN01. Next base: position 290,116 of record CAIYYN010000065.1, read on the forward strand.
CAGCGACTTGGCATGAGCCGCGTTGATGCCGAACATCGCAGCGATCTTGCCATGAGCCCTGGCGCGCGAAAGAATGTGGCTGACGGTCGGGTTGATCGTCGGTGACAGCCCATCGATCACCGCCCCTTCCGAGAGCGTCAGCGACAGGTCTGACGGGCCAACGAAAACGCCGTCGATGCCGGGAACCGAGAGGATGGCATCCAGATTGGCGATGGCCTCGACGGTCTCGATCATGGCGAGCGCGAGAACATTGTCGCGGGTCCAGGCGAGATAGTCGGATGGCGATTTGAATCCGCCCAGTGTCATGCCGCGCACCGGACCCCAGCTACGCTTGCCGAGTGGCGGATATTTGGTCGCGTCCACAAGGGCTTGCGCGTCGGCGACCGTGTTGATCATCGGTGCGATGATCGCCTCGGCGCCCATGTCGAGCGCGCGGCTGGCGAAGGCAAAGTCACCGACGGGAATCCGGACAACAGCAGCCTTGTTGGCGAGAACAACAGACCGAACGCCGTTCATGATGCTTTCCGGTGAATGCCAGCCGTGCTGCATATCCAGATTGATCGCACCAAACCTGGAGCGCGCGATCGTCTCCACGACCAGCGGATCGGGATTGCCAACCCACCCAAGAAAGGTCGTTTCGCCGCTGCGCAGCGTTTGCGCCAATGTGTAGGATTTAGCCATCCGGACGTCCTCCGATCCATGTTCTCATGTTTGCAGCATCGGTACGACGCACGAGGCGACGCGGTCAAGTCCGCCCAACGCTGTTTTCGGCAACACCCGATCTCCAGTCCCCGACGACCGGAACATTGCGACCTGATCGCAAAATAACCACGATCATTTCGCACAATTCAGTCTTAATCTTCACCGTATTTCGGTCGTGTCATTGTTATACGGGTTACGATCGGATAGTGTTCCGCACAATCGCGTGGGTGACTGAGACGATTCCGTCATCCAGACGCGCAAGTCAAACCGTCGGTCACCACACTGGAACACCGAAACACCTTGTCCGGGAACAGATTTCCCGGATATTGAACGAGACCAGCGGAGACCTCGGGGTCAATGGATTTCCTCAAAACATCACGGTACATTCCCATGAATCGTCGTCGTCGCATTTATGAAGGCAAGGGCAAGATCCTCTATGAGGGTCCGGAGCCAGGTACGCTGATCCAGCACTTCAAGGATGACGCAACTGCGTTCAACAACAAGAAACACGCGGTAATCGACGGCAAGGGTGTGCTCAACAATCGCATCTCCGAGTATATTTTCACGCAACTGAACGCACTCGGCGTCCCGACGCATTTCGTGCGCCGCCTCAACATGCGCGAACAGTTGATCCGTGAAGTCGAGATCATCCCGCTTGAAGTCGTCGTGCGCAATGTCGCTGCCGGCTCGCTGTCGACCCGCCTTGGCATCCCGGAAGGTACGGCGCTGCCGCGCTCCATCATCGAGTTCTATTACAAGAACGACGAACTCGGCGATCCCATGGTGTCGGAAGAGCACATCACTGCATTCGGCTGGGCCAGCCCGCAGGATATTGATGACGTGATGGCGCTCGCCATCCGGGTCAATGATTTCCTGTCCGGCCTGTTCCTCGGCGTCGGCATCCGGCTTGTTGATTTCAAGCTGGAGTTCGGTCGCCTGTGGGAAAACGAAATGATGCGCATCGTGCTCGCCGACGAAATTTCGCCGGACAGCTGCCGCCTGTGGGACATCAACTCGGGCGACAAGATGGACAAGGATCGTTTCCGTCGCGATCTCGGCGGCATGCTCGAAGCCTATCAGGAAGTCGCCCGGCGGCTTGGCATTCTCAATGACAACGACCGGACCGGCGCAACCGGGCCGACGCTCGTTCAGTGAGCCTCATCAAACTGGATCTCTGACATCGTGGCGAAGCCGAGCGCTTCGCCATTTTTTTGATTTCAGTCCGGAACTGACATGACGTCAAATACGAGCCCGCTATCGCTTGATTTGGACCTTGTCTTCAGTTCCGCGATGGCACTGCCAACCTCTTCGGAATCGGTCGCGCTGTAGCCGACTGGCAATTCGAGCACAGCCGTGCTGCATCGCATCAAGGGATAGGACCGGAAATTGCCCGAACGGTCGGTTCCCTTGATGAACCCTGCTTCGCGATCTTCATCGGCATAATAAAAACTGACCTGCTGTCTGAATTCGTCGAGAATCCCTTTCAGCCGGACCTCAAGGTGATCGCGTCGTCCGCCGCACACGCCAATGAAGAAATCATCGCCACCGACATGGCCGAGAAAGATGTCCAATCCATCGAAATGTCGCCGCATCAAGGTTGCAAAAAGCGTGATTGCGCTATCGCCGCGCTGAAAGCCATAGAGATCATTGAACGGTTTGAAAAAGTCAAAATCGCAGTAGCAAAGGTATCGCGCGCAGTCGCCAACGCCGATTGCCTCGTTGACATATTGGGAAATCGACCGATTTCCGGGCAGTCCCGTCAGCGGATTTTGTTCCTGGGCAGACTTCAGTCGCTTTTCGTTGATGATACGCAACAGCGAGGTCGCCGATAGAACGCCCGCATACAACTTGTTTTCCGTCAAAATCAGGCAATCGTTATTCTCGCTCGTTGCAAAGACATCGAGCAACAATTCGGCAGCAGATCCCAGACTTGCCGATGGGCTCCGGGTCACGAAATCGCCGATGGTCCGCTGAAAGGACTTGTTGCGCAGCAAATCACGACCGTAGGGCTGATAGATGTAATACTTCAATTTCTGTTCTTGGATGATCCCACGCGGCATGCCGGTTGCGTCGACAACGGGAAAGAAACTTTGCAAGGGATATTGGCGAAACAGCTTGAAAGCCGCATCGGTGCTGTCCGTGTCGCAAAGGGTCGGCAGCATCTCGATCTCACGCCGGATGAGAAGTTCATCGCTGAGCAGCGAGAGCCGCTTCTGGACGCCGACATTCTGCAAGTGGGCATAGGTTGTCTTCAGCTGGCCGATATCGACTGTGGGCTTGGCGACAATCCAGCCCTGGATCAGATCACAGCCGAGTTCGCGGCACGTGACAAGTTCTGGTTCCGTCTCAACGCCTTCCGCGACAACGCTGATGCCGAGCACATGCGCCATTTTCACGCAATAGCGAATGACGTTCTGCTTGCGGGACGACTTGTCGACTCCGGAAATGAAATGCCGATCGATCTTGACGTAATCGACTGGCACTTCGGACAGCAGCCTGAGTTCCCCGTGCCCGACACCGAAATCGTCGATCGCCAGTTTGAAGCCATGCTGCGCCAGTCGTTCCGTGAAGGCCTTGAATCGCGGCTGGAGCAGATTGTCGGCACGTTCGGAGAGCTCAAGGCAAATACTGCTTGGCGCAATTTTCAGCCGTCGTAACTGCAGGACCAGTTGATCGAGGACACCCTCGTGTTCTGCGATCAGGGGAGACGCAAAATTGACGAACAGAAGCTTTGAGGCTGCTTCTTGAAATGAGCCAAATTTGGCGATGGATCGATCAAGCAGCAGTTGCTCGAGCCCGATCAGATGACCGATCGCGCTTGCATGGTCCAGCAGGTCAATAGGCGACTTGAAGCCGAGCTTCTGGTGTCCGCGCAACAGCGACTCATAGCCGATCACATGCCCGGAGCCCGCCTCGACGATAGGTTGCAGCGCTGTATCGATGACAAGTCGGGCCAGCGTGACCAATTGGTCATCTGCGTAATGCCGGACTATGCTTGAAGGGTGACTCAGCGCACTCATTCGATCCAAACCACGCGGCGGCATTCTCTCCAGAATAATAGTAATATAAAATGATCAATAAGTGGTTGACCCGATGCGACATTTATATGACAAAGCCAGCCTTCCTGTCATAAGCTCCACTGAAGGGCGTGCACGGAAATTTGGCTGGCCTCCGTGTCGACTTGCCTGTAAACGCTGCGCATGTTAGCGCCCAAGCAGACAGGTCGGCTTGGACAATCCGATCTTATCCGCTCGTTTGAACAGAAAGCCCCACATGAAAGCCCGTGTAACCGTCACTCTCAAAACCGGTGTGCTTGACCCGCAGGGCAAGGCCATCGAAGGCGCGTTGAAGAGTCTCGATGTCCAGGGGATCTCCGAGGTTCGTCAGGGAAAGTTTTTTGAGCTCGAGATCTCGGAAACGGATGAAGCCAAGGCGACAGCGATTCTCAGGGACGCCTGTGAAAAATTGCTCGCCAATACGGTGATCGAGAATTATCGCATCGATCTCGCCTGAGGGCCGTCAGGTGCTGCAGCGATCGAGCGCCCTGAGCTCAAGGAACACCAGATGAAATCAGCCGTTGTCGTTTTTCCAGGCATCAATCGCGAACGGGACATGGCGCACGCCTTGAAGCTGGCGTCGGGCGTAACGCCGCACATGGTGTGGCATGCCGATACCGAGCTGCCTGACGTCGACGTTGTTGTCGTGCCCGGTGGGTTTTCCTATGGCGACTACCTGCGTTGCGGGGCAATAGCAGCGCGTGCGCCCATCATGGATGCCGTTCGTCGCCATGCGGATGCCGGACGCTATGTGCTCGGCGTCTGCAACGGCTTCCAGATCCTGACCGAAGCAGGTCTGCTACCCGGCGTCCTGATGCGCAATGCATCGCTCAAGTTCGTGTGCAAGATGGTGCATCTGCGTGTCGAAAACGCCGATACAGCCTTCTCCAATGCCTATCGGGCCGGCCAGGTCTTCCGCTCACCGATCGCACATGGCGAGGGCAATTATTTCGCCGAGCCGGAGACTCTGAAGCGCATCGAGGGCGAAGGGCGCGTCGTTTTGCGCTATTGCGACGCAGAGGGCTCGCGTTCGCCAAGTGCCAATCCGAATGGCGCGATCAATGATATCGCCGGTATCCTCAACGAGCGTGGCAATTTGCTGGGCATGATGCCGCATCCGGAAAACCTGGTTGAACCCCTGCAGGGGGGAACCGATGGACTTGGCCTGTTCCAGAGTCTGACCCGAGCCGCAGCGACCATTGCGGCCTGATGTGGCGCTGCGCCGGATGATCGCTGGTCGGCGCTCCAGTTTACTTCTCCCGCAACTCTGAGAGATTTGCCCGCGATGACAGCCGCCGCCCCGATCACTGCCGCCGACCTGCTGGCTTCACCTCTGGTGACCTGGACCGGACCCCACGGGCTACCCGAGTTCGCCGCAATTCGGGATGACGATTTTGCAGCTGCCTTCGAGACCGCGATGGCGCTGCATTCTGCCGACATTGATGCGATCACCGGCAACCCGGAACCGCCGACATTCGCCAATACCGTGGTCGCGCTTGAGCTTGCAGGCGAGGCCCTTGGTCGGGTGTCCGCCCTGTTCTGGCATCGGTCCGGCGCGAATACCAATGACATCATTCAGGCGCTCGAGCGCGACATAGCGCCGAAGCTATCACGTCATTACGCCGAGATCGGCATCAACAAGGCCCTGTTTGCCCGGATCGACAGGCTCTGGACTGACCGGGCAACCCTGAACCTGACGGCGGAGCAGCTCAGGGTGCTGGAGCGTCACTGGAAGTCGTTTGTCAATTCCGGCGCCAGGCTGGATGACGCGACGCAGGCGCGCCTCGTTGCCATCAAGGAACGCAGTTCCACGCTGCGCACAAGCTTCGGACAGAATGTTCTGGCCGATGAGAAATCCTGGGTCCTTGTTCTTGAAGATGAAGCAGACCTTGCCGGACTACCCGGCTTCCTGAGGGAAGCCATGGCTGTCGTGGCGCGGGACCGTGGTGCGCCGGGCAAGCACGCCATCAGCTTGCAGCGCTCGATCATCGAGCCATTCCTGACGTTTTCCGAGCGCCGTGATCTACGCGAACAGGCTTTCAAGGCATGGGTCAACCGGGGTGCAATCGCGGGGCCGACGGACAATCGCGGCCTGATCGCCGAGATCCTTGCCTTGCGGGATGAAGAGGCGAAGCTTCTGGGCTACGCCACGTTTGCCGACATGAAGCTCGACAATTCCATGGCCAAGACGCCCGAGGCCGCAACCGGTCTTCTGAAGACCGTCTGGGAACGGGCTCTGCGTCAGGCTGCGCGCGAAGAAGCCGACATTGCGGCACGGATCGCGATGGAAGGTGCGAACCATCCCGTTGCGCCGTGGGACTGGCGTCACTACGCCGAAAAGATCCGCAGCGAGCGGTTCAATTTCTCGGAAAGTGAGCTGAAGCCCTACCTCCAGCTTGAAAACATCATTTCAGCAAGCTTCGACGTCGCCGCCCGCCTGTTTGGCATCCGCGCCGTGAGACGCACCGATGTCACACTTTATCATCCGGATGTCCGCCTCTACGAAATCCGTAACGCAGACGACGACGTTATGGCGCTCTTCCTCGGCGACTATTTTGGCCGCACGTCGAAGCGGTCGGGTGCCTGGATGAGTTCCTTGCAGGTGGAGGACAAGCTGGCGCGACCGGATGGCCGCAGCGGGCAGATCCCGATCATCTACAATGTCTGCAATTTCGCCAAGCCGGCTGAGGGCAAACCGGCGCTTCTGTCACTCGACGAAGCGCGCACGGTGTTTCACGAATTCGGGCACGCGCTGCATGGATTACTTTCGGATGTGACCTATCCGAGCGTCTCCGGCACCAGCGTGTCACGCGATTTCGTCGAATTGCCGTCGCAGCTGTATGAACATTGGCTCACGGTTCCCGAGATCCTGCAAACCTATGCCGTTCATAAGGACACGGGCCAGCCGATCCCGCTGGACCTGCTCGACAAGGTGCTTGCCGCCCGAACCTTCAACGCGGGCTTCAACACCGTTGAATTCACAGCTTCAGCACTTGTGGACATGGCTTTCCATACCAGGGGCGTGGTCACGGATCCGATGGCCTTGCAGACAGCTGTTCTGGACGAGATCGGATTGCCCGGAGCCATCACGATGCGGCACGCAGCGCCGCATTTCGCGCATATTTTCTCCGGTGGCTATTCATCGGAATATTATTCCTACATGTGGTCGGAGGTCCTTGACGCCGATGCATTCGCCGCCTTCGAGGAAACCGGCAATGCCTTCGATCCCGATGTCGCGGCCAAGCTGAAACAATGCATCTATTCCGTTGGCGGCGCGATCGACCCGGCGGATGCCTATACGGCCTTCCGTGGCAAGATGCCCAGCCCTGCAGCCATGCTGCGCAAGAAGGGATTGGCCGAGGTTGATTAAACCTCGGCCGAAGGTTTGGAGACTCACGCAGCAGCGAAATCCTTGACGAATCGCTGCACAACCTTGCCAAGTTCCGAGGCTTGGCTTGAGAGGTCTGACGACAGCGACATCAGCTGTGTCGAAGCGACGCCTGTCATTTCGGCAGCTTGACCGACGCCAGCGATGTTCTGCGTCACCTGGTGGGTGCCGGTGGCTGCATTCTGGCAATTGCGCGCAATTTCATTGGTCGCATTGCCCTGCTCATCCACGACGCCGGATATAGCAGTTGCAATCGCGCGCATCTCCGCGATCACAGTGACGATCTTGTTGATCGATTCAACCGAGGCACTGGTCGCATCGCGGATCTCTGTGACCTTCGTGTCAATTTCCTCCATCGCACGGCCCGTTTGTCCCGCCAGTTGTTTGACTTCGGAAGCAACAACAGCGAAGCCGCGACCGGCGTCGCCCGCTCGTGCGGCCTCGATGGTTGCATTGAGTGCCAGAAGATTGGTCTGGTCGGCGATCCCCTTGATGAGGGTCACCACATCGCCGATCGAGGAAGCGGCATGCGCAAGGTGGGAAATACGTTCGCTGGAGGACTGTGCTTCCTTGACCGCTGTTTCTGCCACGTTCGATGAATAGAGGACACGTCCGGCAATATCGCGCACCGACGCCGCCATTTCCTCGGTCGCTGACGCCACATTGCCCACATTGGAGGCTGCATTTTCGGCAGCGGTTGAGACTGCCAGCGCCTGCCGGGACGTTTCTTCCGCCGTGGCCGACAAATTCTGGGCGGCCTGGGCAACGTTATTGGATGAGCTTGCAAACCCTTTTGACAGGTCCTGCATCATTTTCACGAATTGGCTCGCCATCTTTTCACGGCGGGCCAGGAGAGCGCGGTCCGCCTGATCCAGAGAGTCCCGCTCGCGCCGCAAACGTTCGTTTTCCGCCAACTGGTCACGCAAGGTTTCAAGGGAGCTGGCAATAACGCCAAACTCATCGTTGCGACCATGACTTTTGAAGACTGTCGACAGATCTCCATCCTTCAATGCCCGAACGTTGGCATTAAGTTCTGTGATCTTGGCAGCAATGGCCCGCATGACCAATGATGCAGCCAGGATTGCAATCATAACCACCAGTCCCGATAAGCCGAGAGAATAATACAGCTTTTGCTCAAATCCCTGGATACGCTGGGCGAGTAAACGTTCAAGCTGGGAGTCCGCCCCGGTCCAAAAGGACTTTATTGCCTCATGCACGACGGCGTGGGCTTTGACAGCGTTCGAGATGTCGAGCTTTCCGCGTAGGGAATCGTTCCGCAGATCTGTTGCGATCTTGGCAACGAGGTCACGGTAGTCACCGGTCACCTGGTTGAAGGATTTGAGAAGCGGCTCAAGCACCGGCTTGACCAGACCATCGGGGTTGCCCTTGAAGGCCGTCGCCAGATCGGAATTGACGTCATCCAGCACCGAACTGAACGATCCAAGCTGAATCAGAAGATCCGCCTTGTTTTCATCTGTCAGCGAAGCGGTGGCTGACTGCTCCCGGAGCTTGGCCAGCAAAACGGCAGCAAGGTCAACGGCTGCGGGCAGTTTGACCGTCACGACGTCCTGGACATAGAAGCTGTCGAGGTCGGGATCGAGGGTCAGATTGGAGCCATCCGCTGTCTTGCCAATCAGCGTGCGCAGCTTGGCAATCAAATCGACGACCTTGTCATCACGCCCGCCAATGGACAGGGCAGCGGCAGCTTGAAGCGCGGCCTGGCTCGATTCCGCAGTGTCCAATGACGCATCGAACTGCCGAGCGCGCGATTCAAATGCGGCAATTGGCACGTTGACACCGGACTGATCGATTTCTGTTGCCGCAACCATCATCGGCCAGACGGACTGCAAATACGCGGATCCATCGAGTTCTTTCGACGCGAAGGTTATATCCTTGCGGCTTTGATCCAGAAGCTGCCAGGCCAACAGCGCAACAGGCACAAGAAAAAGGCCAGCAATGCCATTGAGTTTATTGCGTATCGACAGCGAGACCATCAGGCACTCCTCGGACTAAAAAATGAGATTTAATCATCTCTTGTTTTAGTATTGTTGCTATTAATACTTTAATAATTTGATTTTTTAATTTATTATAAATAATTTTTATGAATATTTGAATATTATACATGCTATTTTCTGAATTATACTATATGTCTATCAACTTGAAGATATGACTTATTCATCTTCGATCCCGGACTCACCACCGTACGGCTTGTCAGGCAATCTCACCTCGTTTCTGCGTGTCATTGGACTTGTTCCGGAGCGATATCCGGTCCAAAAGAGAGACACGTTTGCCGCCCCGAAGGACGACCGGAATGTTGAACAATACCATGCCCATCACACCTGCCCTCGTCGCTGAGCACGGCCTCAAGCCGGATGAGTACGCGCGTATCCTTGCGCTCATCGGGCGGGAACCCACCCTGACCGAACTCGGCATCTTCTCGGCCATGTGGAATGAGCATTGTTCCTACAAGTCATCGCGCAAATGGCTGCGCACCCTGCCGACCACCGGACCTCGCGTCGTGCATGGACCAGGTGAGAATGCCGGTGTCGTTGATATCGATGATGGTGATGTCGTTGTCTTCAAGATGGAGAGCCATAATCACCCCTCCTACATCGAACCCTATCAGGGCGCTGCAACGGGTGTGGGCGGTATCCTGCGCGATGTCTTCACGATGGGGGCGCGGCCTATTGCAGCCATGAATGCGCTGCGGTTCGGCGCTCCGGACCATGCCCGTACGCGGCATATCGTGTCGGGCGTTGTTGCGGGGGTTGGCGGCTACGGCAATTCCTTCGGCGTACCGACGGTGGGCGGCGAAGTGAATTTCCACGCCTCCTATAACGGCAATTGCCTCGTCAATGCCTTCGCAGCCGGTATCGCGCGGGCGGACGGGATTTTCCTGTCGGAAGCCAAGGGCGTTGGGCTACCCGTTGTCTATCTCGGCTCGAAGACGGGCCGCGACGGCATTCATGGCGCGTCGATGGCGTCAGCCGAATTCGACGAGAACTCGGGCGAAAAGCGGCCGACCGTACAGGTCGGCGACCCCTTCTCCGAGAAGGTCTTGCTGGAAGCCTGTCTTGAGCTGATGCAGACCGGAGCTGTCGTCGCGATCCAGGATATGGGCGCAGCTGGCCTCACCTGCTCGGCGGTCGAAATGGGCGCGAAGGGCAATCTCGGCCTCGAACTCAATCTCGATGCCGTACCCTGCCGCGAACCCGGCATGACTGCCTATGAAATGATGCTGTCGGAAAGCCAGGAGCGCATGCTCATGGTGCTCGACCCCGCCAAACACGCCGCTGCCGAAGCGGTATTCGTCAAATGGGGCCTCGATTTTGCCGTCGTCGGCCATACCACCGATACGCTGCGATTTGTCGTGAAGCATCACGGCGAAGTCATGGCCGATTTGCCGATCAAGGATCTGGGCGATCAGGCTCCGATCTATGACCGCCCTTACGTCGAGACACCGAAGAAGCCCGTCATCAACGCGCGTGATGTGCCCGCACCCGAAGACATCGGCGAAGCCTTGCTGACGTTGATCGGGTCGCCCGATCTCGCGTCCCGCCGCTGGGTGGTCGAGCAGTATGACCACTATATCGGCGGCAACACGATCCATCATCCCGGAGGCAGCGATGCGGGCGTCGTGCGCGTGCACGACGGACCGAAAGGTCTCGCCTTCACGTCCGATGTGACGCCACGCTATTGCCTCGCCGATCCCTTCGAGGGTGGCAAGCAGGCGATTGCCGAGAGCTGGCGCAATCTGTCGGCTGTCGGTGCATTGCCGATTGCCGTCACCGACAATCTCAATTTCGGCAACCCGGAGCGCCCGGAAATCATGGGCCAATTCGTTGGCTGCCTGAAAGGCATCGGCGACGCCTGCCGCGCGCTGGATTATCCGATCGTGTCGGGCAACGTCAGCCTCTACAATGAAACTCAGGGCCAGGCGATCATGCCGACCCCGACCATTGGCGGCGTCGGATTGATCGATGATGTCGCAAAGACAGTGGGTCTCGGCTTCCGCACGGCGGGTGACGCAATCGTGCTGATTGGCGACGCGGAGGGCTGGCTCGGCCAATCCATCTACTTGCGCGAAATCGCTGGACGTGAAGAAGGTGCGCCGCCGCCGGTCGATCTGTCGTTGGAAAAGCGCAATGGCGATTTCGTCCGCACCAACATCCGGCAGGGTCACATTACCGCCGCGCACGATCTGTCGGACGGCGGACTCGGAGTGGCTCTGGCTGAAATGGCGATGGCAAACGGACTGGGAGCAGCGATCACCCTGCCCGCCAGCGCGACGCCTGCGCACGCCTACCTGTTTGGCGAGGACCAGGCACGCTATGTCGTCACGGTTCCGGCTGACCAGTTGGACGGCTTCCTGGCCAATGCAAAATCGGCAGGCGTTACGGCGACGGCCATTGGCACTGTTGGCGGTTCGGCCTTGACGGTGAGCGGTATTTGCACCATCTCCGTAGCAACACTGCGGGAGCGGCACGAAGCGTGGTTCCCGGCGTATATGAGCGCGGCCTGAGCCCAATTCGAAGGATATGACCCATGCCGATGCAGGCACGCGAAATTGAATCCTATATCAGGGCAGCGCTGCCGGACGCGCAGATCACGTTGACAGATCTCGTCGGCGACGGCGATCATTGGCAGGCCGAGGTTGTTTCCAGCGCGTTCAAGGGCCTCAGCCGCGTGAAGCAGCATCAGCTCGTCAATGCCGCGTTCGGCGAAAAAATGGGACGTGAGTTGCACGCGCTCGCCTTGAAAACCAGTGCGCCGCAGGAGTAACTTGCGTTATACTTTGACAAGCGCCGGGTCTTGACCCCGGCGATGAAAGGAAACCAACCATGTCTGACATCAACGCCTTTATCGACAACGAAGTGAAGTCCAATGACGTCATCCTGTTCATGAAGGGCGTCCCGCAGATGCCACAGTGCGGCTTCTCCGGTCAGGTCGTGGCGATCCTCAATCACCTCGGCGTGCCGTTCAAGGGCGTGAACATTCTGGCCAGCGACGAACTGCGTCAGGGTATCAAGGATTATTCCAACTGGCCGACCGTGCCGCAGCTCTACATCAAGGGCGAGTTCATCGGCGGCTGCGATATCGTGCGCGAGATGTTCCAGGAAGGTGAGTTGCAGACGGCGCTTCTGGAAGCCGGCATCCCGCTGAAGGCCAGCGCCTGATCCACGAAGCCCGTGCATAACTGAAGCGCGGGCCGTTTAGCCAAAGTCGGCAAACACATTGTCATGGCCTGTCAGTCCGCTGACGGGCCGTCAATTGTTATGATGGTCGTGGCTGCAGCAGGACGGAAGCGCTTCGGGGGCGGCCAGCCCGCGACAACGGGCGCAGGTGCCGCGCAATTCCACGGTCCGACCTTCAACGGAGAAGCCCATCTGATTGGCAACCGTGGAAAAGGCCGCATCAATCGCCTCGACCGACCATTCTTCAACCCGCTTGCAATGCGTGCACACCGCGAAGACGGCCGCAGTCGAGCCGTGGTGGTGCCCATGGCAGGCGAAATAGGCATTCAAGCCTTCCAGCCGATGGATCTGTCCGGATTTGGCCAATCGCTCAAGCGAGCGATAAACGACCGGCGGCGATTGGACGCCAACATCCCGCAGGGATGCCAGCAGTTCATAGGCCGTCATCGGCGTCTCCGACGCCGACAATTGCGCCATGACCGCTTCATCCGTTGACGATTTTGGTCTTGCCATTCCGTCAGGTCCTTATCGCCAGGCCAACCATTACAATGGATCTTCCGTCGCCTTGCAGTTCTGCGGCATCTTTTGCAATTCGGCAAGCTGACCAGTGGTCCGATCCAGCGTAAATGCGTCGACGGGCTTTCGGATAGGGCGTCCTTTCGGTCCACCATCGTAATAGACAAGCTGGACCAAGGCCGAGGACTCGGTATTTCCGGCGCATTCATAGGTCATATTGCTGTCTGAGCTGACCTTCGGCGCTGAAATCGCCGCCGTCACCAGCCATTCGTCAACGGTGGCCGTCAGATGGGCTCGCAAAGCCGACACCATGACCACGGAGATGCCGCGCGCATCGGCCAGCGTCTCGATCCGCATCATCGGGCCGCCAGCGACGCCGGGAATGATCCGGCTCGGCGACACAACCCCGTACCCCACGTGGTTGAAGTCAATCGCGACATTGACCGCACCCTCCGGTGTCGTTTCCACCTGATAGGTCTTGCCCACCAGATCATGTACCGGATCGGCTCGCGCGATGCAGCAAAACGACAACCAGATCATCAACCACATCAAATAGCGCATACGACACCCTGACGCTGTTCCGGCATCAAACCATGCGACCAGCCCATGCCCATTTGCTTCCACACCACGTCCATTTCGTGGCAAGCAATGACAGATTCGTCTGGCTTGAGGGAGTTTCATTGCTGGATCGCCGCTGATCACACTGCTCCCATCGACACACCCGCACCATGCCAAATTGGCCCGATCCGACGAGACCCGACCAAATTCACGATTTTTCATAGTTTTGAAAAATTTTTTCACGCCACCTCTGCCAATCGCGCATTTGTGCTTTGTGGGTGAGCGAATTTGGTGAGACCATCGGATCGTAGGGGATGAGGGTGCTCGTTCTGCCGCCTTAATTTGGTACCGAAGTTGTCATGACTCTACCATCTAAGGGGGGTAACTCTCACCGCTATGGACCGACTCACAGGTGTGGAACTGGACGAGACGTCGAAATCAGACTGAGAACGCCTTGTTCCACGGATTGACTTGGAAGCCAGACGGTACCGACGAAACAGGAGAACCTGCCATGCCCCAGGAGACCGAAAGTCGCCCCTCCTTACCTACCGCGCTGACGCCTGCCCTGTATCGATCTGCCGATTGGCAGAACCCGGCGCTCGAGCCCACCATCGACGAGATTCTCTCGGACCCGATTGTTCATCTGGTTCTGGGCCGTGATCACCTCGAAATCGGCGATGTCGAACGTTTTCTCAAAAATGCATCCCGGAGACTGGTCGAGAAAACCAAGTCGCAACGCGCCGCGCGCGCCAAGGTGACAGCCGATGCGGAGATGTGCTGCCTTTGAGCCTTGGCCGCAAGCTCATGAATCGATTCAAAGAACGGCGCTGAGTCTCTGACGCGCCAATCGATTCTGGTCACGTCAAATAACAAAGGCCGGCGCAAGGCCGGCCTTTGAATAAGCTGAATACCAAGAACGATCAGCGCGAATAGAATTCGACGACCAGGTTCGGTTCCATCTGCACCGGATACGGCACATCGTGCAGGCCGGGAATACGGTTGAACTTGGCCGTGAACTTGGCATGATCGGCTTCGACGTAATCCGGCACATCGCGTTCGGTTGACTGCGAGGCTTCGATGACGATCGCGAGCTGCTTGGACGCTTCCTTGACCTCAACAACATCGCCGACGCGCAGACGGTAGCTCGCGATATTGACGCGGCGACCGTTGACCTTGACGTGGCCATGGTTGACGAACTGACGGGCAGCGAAGACGGTCGGAACGAACTTGGCGCGGTAGATCACCGCGTCGAGGCGACGCTCCAACAGACCGATCAGGTTCTCCGAGGAGTCGCCCTTCAGACGCTGGGCTTCCTGATAGATCTTCTTGAACTGCTTTTCCGAGATATTGCCATAGTAGCCCTTGAGCTTCTGCTTGGCCTTCAGCTGTGCGCCGAAGTCGGAAACCTTGCCCTTGCGGCGCTGGCCGTGCTGGCCCGGACCGTATTCGCGCTTGTTGACGGGCGACTTGGCCCGGCCCCAGAGATTCTGACCGAGACGACGGTCAATTTTAAACTTAGCGTCATGACGCTTGGACATCGCGTTCTCAATTTGATTTGCCGACCGGCCACGCTTTGCGCAACCAATCCCGGCGGGGTTTCGGAGAAGCGCGCCCTCCTCTGCGATAGTATGCCCTCAGGCAAACTGCCGCCGACAGAACCATGGGTCGAGCGTTCGATCCGGTTCACGGGTGCGATAAACGGCTTCGCGGGCCAGTGCGGCCCGCGAAGTTCGGTGTCTCTAGGCCAGAGTCACAGAAATGTCAAATGGACTGCGGCCGATTTCGTCAAATCGCCAGTCCGAATGCCGGGAGTCGGGCCAAAAGAGCCGGCGCAGGTTCTTCGCCCGACGTGAAGACAATGCGTCCCGACCGAGCAGTGGTCAGGCCATCAATGGAGGGTAGCAGCGTCTGCACCCGCCGCGCAATCGCCGGGGCGGGGTCGACCCACTGCACATCCCAGGGGGCGACACGGCGGATCGCCTCCAGCAGAAGCGGATAATGCGTGCAGCCCAACACGATCGTGTCGGTCCGCCCGCGCTCTGTCTCCCGGAAACAGGGGGCCAGTTCGTCGGCAAGCCGCTTCTCGTCCAAGTCTCCGTCACGGAGCCACGTCTCGGCCATACCTGCCAGATGGTTTGAGCCAACCAGGGTCACGTCGATTTCATGGGCAAATTGATCGATCAATTGCCGCGTATAATCGCGCGCCACGGTCCCCGGTGTCGCCAGCACAGTGACAAGACCCGTGCGCGTCAATTCCGCCGCTGGCTTGATCGCGGGAACCGTGCCGACGAAGGGCAGCGCATAGCGCTCCCGCAAGGGGGCAAGCACAAGGGTTGAGGCTGTGTTGCAAGCGATGACCACGAGATCGGGCGCAAATCGCTCGATCAGGTCACCCATCAGCTCAACAACATGCTCCACCAGTGCTGGCTCGGACCAGTTGCCATAGGGAAAGCCAGCATCATCAGCGACATAGATGATATCCGCCGCAGGCTGGACACGCACGACCTCGGTCAGAACCGACAGGCCGCCAAGCCCGGAATCAAACAGCAGGATGCGATTTCGCCGGTTGCCCAAGCAAACTGGCTGCGCAGATGCATCAAAATCGGATGTCGGAGCTTCAACTGAAGGGCGCTGCATGTCCGTCTGCATAAGCGGGACCCGCGCTCTCGGCAAGTCGCCCATTCAATTCCCGCTCTGCACAATGCGGCAGGGGGTGAGCGGCAGACACGACGCAAAACCTTATGTGCCTGCCGCTCGCCAGCATGACTACAGGGGGATGGTTAATCTTCCGTTGATTCGCAAAAGCTTGATGTCAAAATCTTGAAATCGATATCGATCAGTCGGTACCATCGCCGCTCTCGCCCGCTTTTCCGCGCTGGGCCGCCTGCGCCTGCAAGCGCGCCAGCCGCCGGTCCATGTGCGGTGACGGGCGACGCTCCAGCGCCGCAATTGCCCCTCGCAGTGTGCGGATTTCCTGCTGATTGAGCTGCGCCTTCTGGAAAATCGAGCGCAGGTTCCGGACCATGTGCGGTCGCTTTTCCGGCGGACGAAAGAAGTCAACCTCGTCGAGCGCCCCTTCAAGATGATCAAACAGATGGAATAACTCATCCTTCGACGCCTGCGGCGAACGCTCCTTGGCCGGAAATGGCGTCCAGTCCGCGTCATTCAGCAGACGCTTGCGCCACTCGTAGGCAACAAGGATCACGGCCTGTCCAACATTCAGCGATGCATAGGCCGGATCGACCGGAATCGTCAGGATCGAATCGCAGAGCGCGACCTCATCCGACGTAAGCCCCCAGCGTTCGCGGCCAAAGACGACCCCGACCCGCTGCCCCCCTTCGATGGCATTGAACATGTCATCGGCAGCGCGCGCCGGTGAGACGACCGACTTCGAGAGATCATGCTGGCGCGCGGTCGTGGCATAGGTCAGGGCCAGATCCGCCGTCGCTTCCCTCAGGTCATCAAAGAGCCGGGCGTTATCGACAATCCCCTCCCCGCGCGAGGCATTCGCCCTCGCCTTCTCGTTCGGCCAGCCGTCGCGTGGCCGGATAAGGCGCAGTTCGGTCAATCCGAAATTCGCCATCGCGCGCGCTGCGGCCCCGATATTCTCGCCCATCTGGGTCTCGACAAGAATGATGACCGGCAAATCGGCGGGCTTAGGCTCGATGGGGGATGACACGTCAGACATTCTCCAGACAACACATGGAACGAGGGTTCAGCAGGATGGATGCGACCGCGACCGCGTTGCGTCAAGCTGCAGTGCAGCAAACATGCGAAATTCCCGCGACTTTGACCATTGATGAACTTGGCGCTGCCAATGACGGCATGCTAATGAGCATCATCCACGCCCACCCCATGACTGCGTCCGCAGCGGACACCAGCCAAACCGAGGACTGAATACATGGCGAAGATCAAGGTTGCCAATCCTGTCGTCGATCTCGACGGCGACGAAATGACCCGCATCATTTGGCAATATATCAAGGACAAGCTGATCTTCCCCTACCTCGACATCGACATCGAATATTACGACCTCAGCGTCGAAAATCGCGACGCCACCAATGATCAGGTCACGGTTGACGCCGCTCACGCCATCAAGAAGCATGGCGTCGGGATCAAGTGCGCGACGATCACGCCCGATGAGGCCCGCGTCAAGGAATTCAACCTGAAGGAAATGTGGAAGTCGCCAAACGGCACGATCCGCAACATCCTCGGCGGCGTCATTTTCCGCGAGCCGATCATCGCCAAGAATGTGCCGCGTCTGGTTCCCGGCTGGACCCAGCCGATCGTCGTCGGCCGTCATGCCTATGGCGACCAGTACCGCGCGACCGATTTCCGCTTCCCCGGCAAGGGCACGCTGACGATCAAGTTCGTCGGCGAAGATGGCACCGTTATCGAAAAGGAAGTCTTCAAGTCGCCCGGTTCCGGCGTCGCCATGGCCATGTATAACCTCGACGACAGCATTCGCGATTTCGCCCGTGCCTCGCTGAACTACGGCCTCATCCGCAATTACCCGGTCTATCTATCCACCAAGAACACGATCCTGAAGGCCTATGACGGTCGCTTCAAGGATATCTTCGAAGAGGTCTATCAGGCTGAATTCAAGGAAGAATATGCCAAGCGTGGCCTCACCTACGAGCATCGCCTGATCGACGACATGG
This sequence comes from uncultured Hyphomicrobiales bacterium, assembly GCA_903930435.1. Taxonomy (GTDB): domain Bacteria; phylum Pseudomonadota; class Alphaproteobacteria; order Rhizobiales; family Ancalomicrobiaceae; genus CAIYYN01. The sequence continues at coordinate 308,189 of CAIYYN010000065.1, forward strand.
TGGCCTCGGCCCTCAAGTGGTCCGGCGGCTACATCTGGGCCTGCAAGAACTACGACGGCGACGTCCAGTCGGATACGGTCGCGCAGGGCTTCGGTTCGCTCGGCCTGATGACATCCGTGCTGCTGACGCCCGATGGCAAGACCGTCGAAGCCGAAGCCGCCCATGGCACTGTGACCCGCCATTACCGCGAGCACCAGAAGGGCAAGGAGACCTCGACCAATTCCATCGCATCGATCTTTGCCTGGACCCGTGGCCTTGCCCATCGCGCCAAGCTCGATGACAACGCTGAACTGGCCGCCTTCGCCAATACGCTCGAGAAGGTCTGCGTCGATACCGTCGAGGCCGGTTACATGACCAAGGACCTCGCGCTCCTCGTCGGTGCCGACCAGAAGTGGCTCTCGACCACCGGCTTCCTCGACAAGGTCGCCGAAAATCTGACCGCTGCGATGGCGTAAGCACATCGATTTTTCATCGATAGCCCTAAAAAGCCGAAGCGGAATTTTGATAAAATGAGTCAAGATTCTGCTTCAAGCACCTGAGTACGCAAGGCAACCATCTGCACGCTCGAATTGGTGACTGCTGCAAACAAAAACCCCGCACGGACATCCGTCGGGGTTTTTTAGTGCGTATTGCCAGGCTTGAAAAGTCAGGCCGCAAACAGTTCGGCGATCCGGGCGCGGACGGCATCGAGGGCTGCATCGGCCTTGTCACCGTCGGGGCCACCGGCCTGGGCCATGTCGGGACGGCCACCGCCGCCCTTGCCGCCCATGGCTTCCGATCCGACCTTGACGAGATCGACGGCGTTGAGGCGATCCGTCAAATCACTCGTCACGCCTGCAACGATACCGGCCTTGCCGTCGTCCGCCACACCAACAAAGACCACGACGCCGGAGCCGAGTTGCTTCTTGGCCTCGTCGACCAGCCCCTTCAGATCCTTCGGCGCAATGCCGGAGACCACGCGCCCCATGACGGCGACACCGCCGACATCGACCGATGCCGACTCTGTGGCGCCACCGCCCCCCATCGCCAGTTTCTTCTTCGCGTCCGTCAGCTCACGTTCCAGCCGACGACGATCCTCGACGAGCGCTTCGACGCGCGCCAGCACATCGGATGTCTGCGTCCGCAGCAGGCTCGCAAGCTCGCGAACGCGACGATCCTGCTCATTCAGGTGGCGCCGCGCCTCAAGCCCGGTCAAGGCCTCGATGCGGCGCACACCCGCCGCAACGCCGCTATCGGCCAGCACAGTCACAAGACCGATTTCGCCCGTGCGTGCCACATGCGTGCCGCCGCACAATTCGATCGAAAAGGTCTGTCCGGCGCGCTCGCCTTCCGGCCATTGCCCCATCGACACGACGCGGACTTCGTCGCCGTATTTCTCACCAAACAGCGCCCGCGCCCCTGACGTGACTGCGTCATCAACGGCCATGAGCCGTGTGACGACCGGACCATCGGACAATACCACCTTGTTGGCGATCTCTTCGACCCGCGCCAGTTCTTCCGACGAAATCGGCTTGGGATGCGAGAAATCGAAGCGCAGACGTTCCTCGGACACCATCGAGCCCTTTTGCGCGACGTGATCGCCAAGCACCGAGCGAAGCGCTTCGTGCAGCAGATGGGTGGCCGAATGATTGGCCCGGATCGCACCACGACGGGAGGCATAAACGCTGAGCCGTGCCGCATTGCCAACCGACAAGTCGCCTGACAGCAATGTGCCGGAATGGACGAACAGACCACCGGCGTATTTCTGGGTGTCATCGACACGGAACATGCCGCCGTCAAACGCAATTGCGCCACTGTCACCCACCTGACCGCCGGATTCGCCATAGAACGGGGTCTGGTTGACGACAACGGAGCCTGCCATTCCCGCCTTCAGCGTCTGGACCTCGGCGCCGTCGGCCACCAGCGCGAGCACGACACCTTCTGCTGCCAGCGTATCGTAACCGAGGAATTCGGTCGCGCCGACGCGCTCCTTGACGCCGTACCAGATCGCATCCGACGAGGCCTCGCCGGACCCCGCCCAATGGGCGCGCGCTTCGGCCTTCTGACGCTCCATGGCTTCCTGGAACGCGGCCGTATCGACACTGATCGCGCGCGGGCGCAGCGCATCCTGCGTCAGATCGAGCGGGAAGCCGTAGGTGTCATAGAGCTTGAAGGCCGTTGCGCCATCAAGCACATCCCCGGACGACATGGTGCCGGTTGCCTCGTCGAGCAGCGACAGGCCGCGCTCAAGCGTACGGCGGAAGCGGTTTTCTTCCAGACGGATCGTCTCTTCGATCAGGCCTTCGGCCCTGAGCAGTTCGGGATAGGCGCGGCCCATCTCGCCGCTCAGCACCGGTACGAGCTTGTAGAGAACCGGATCGCGCGCGCCGAGCAGATGGGCATGGCGCATGGCGCGGCGCATGATGCGGCGGAGCACATAGCCGCGACCTTCGTTCGACGGCAGCACGCCGTCCGCAATCAGGAAGCTCATGGCGCGCAGGTGATCCGCGATCACACGATGGCTCGCGCGCTGTTCGCCCTTCGCCTCTACGCCAATCAGATCAACCGAAGCAGCAATCAGGGTCTTGAACAGATCGATATCGTAATTGTCATGCACGCCCTGGAGCACGGCAGCGATACGCTCAAGACCCATGCCGGTATCGATCGACGGGCGCGGCAACCGTGAACGACTACCGTCAGCCACCTGCTCATATTGCATGAACACGAGGTTCCAGATCTCGATGAACCGGTCACCATCCTCGTCAGGCGAGCCCGGCGGGCCACCCGGAATATGGTCGCCGTGATCGTAGAAGATCTCGGAACAGGGACCGCATGGCCCGGTATCGCCCATCTGCCAGAAATTGTCCGACGTCGCGATCTTGATGATCCGCTCTTCCGGCATGCCGGCGATCTTGCGCCACAGACCAAAGGCCTCATCATCATCGGCGTAGACCGTCACCGTGAGACGATCTTTCGGCAGCCCGAATTCCCGGGTGATCAGCCCCCAGGCGAGTTCGATGGCGCGCTCCTTGAAATAGTCGCCGAACGAGAAATTGCCCAGCATTTCAAAGAACGTGTGATGGCGGGCAGTATAGCCAACGTTATCAAGATCATTGTGCTTGCCACCGGCGCGCACGCATTTCTGCGCCGTCGTCGCCCTCGAATAGGGCCTTGTTTCCACGCCGGTGAACAAGTTCTTGAACTGAACCATGCCCGAATTGGCAAACATCAGACTTGGGTCATTCCGCGGAACCAGCGGGCTTGAGGGAACAACTTCATGCCCCTCGCGCGCGAAATACCCCAAGAACTCGGACCTGATATCGCTGACGCCGCTCATGGAAACCCTTTGATCAAACAGACTGACTCTGGGCTTTTAGCGGGCGATGCTCGTCCTGTCCAGAAAGAGCAGCATTTTAGCCGCCCAAACCTGGGTCAATCGGTTACCGGTCCGTCTTCGTCCTCAGCCGTTCCGGTTGGCAGGATCTTGTCGGCGATCAACCCGGCGTTCTGCCGGATCCCTGCCTCGATCTTCTTGGCAACCTCCGGGTGATCCCTGAGGAACTGCTTGGCGTTTTCCCGCCCCTGACCGACACGCTGGCTTTCGAACGAAAACCACGAGCCGGATTTTTCGACGATGCCAGCCTTCACGCCGATGTCGATCAATTCGCCCAGTTTGGAAATGCCTTCGCCATACATGATATCGAATTCAACTTCCTTGAACGGCGGTGCCATCTTGTTCTTGACGACCTTGACCCGCGTCTGGTTGCCGGTCATCTCGTCCTTGTCCTTGATCGCGCCGATGCGGCGGATATCGAGACGCACGGACGCATAGAACTTCAGCGCATTACCGCCGGTCGTGGTCTCGGGATTGCCGAACATCACACCAATCTTCTGGCGGATCTGGTTGATGAAGATCACCAGCGTCTTCGACTTCGAGATCGAACCGGTCAACTTGCGCAGGGCCTGGCTCATCAGGCGCGCCTGAAGACCGGGGAGCGAATCGCCCATCTCGCCTTCCAGTTCAGCCTTCGGTGTCAGGGCCGCGACCGAGTCGATGATCAACACATCGAGCGATCCGGAGCGAACCAGCGTATCGCAGATTTCGAGCGCCTGTTCGCCGGTATCGGGCTGCGAAATCAGGAGATCATCCAGATTGACGCCGAGCTTGCGAGCGTAGATCGGATCAAGGGCATGTTCGGCATCGATGAAGCCGCAAACACCGCCCTTTTTCTGCGCCTCAGCCACGCAATGCAATGCGAGCGTCGTCTTGCCCGAGGATTCCGGGCCGTAAATTTCAACCACGCGGCCACGCGGCAAGCCGCCGATCCCGAGCGCGACGTCGAGACCAATCGAGCCGGTCGGCACCGTGTCGATCTCCACCACCTTGCCCTGGCCGAGCCGCATGATGGAGCCCTTGCCGAAGTTGCGCTCGATCTGCGCCAGCGCCGCGTCGAGTGCCTTTGTCTTGTCCATATCGTTCCCCTCGACGAGGCGGAGAGTTGCTTGAGCCATCGTCTGCTCCTCTTATTTCATGCCGAAAGCGGCGCTACAATGGCTTCTAATGTACTTATTTTGTTCTTTTTTACAAGAGCTTTTTATCTATCTGATTAGAATAGTCATTTTCATGTTTGTTTCTCGAATGTTCCAGCCACCCGATACAGGCACTGGACCGTAAAAAAACGCACTTGCGTCGAAGCATCTGGAGAATCGCTTGCGTCGGCTCTCAATCACCATCCCTTGAGCCGGTCCACTTGCAGGGAAGCGCTGTCAGACCATGAAAATGAAAGGTGTCACCGAAGACGGGTTGCGTGCTCAGCCTCAAGTGGGGCAACCGCCGAAACAGTGCGGGGAGTGCCAATCGCAATTCAAGTCGCGCCAGAGGTGCGCCCACACAAAAGTGGATTCCGGCGCCGAAACTCATGGGTTGAGGCGGCGCGGGACGCGTGAGAAAGCGATCGGGATCAAATTCCTCCGGTCTTGCGTAAATTGCGGGATCGCGATTCGCGGCACCCAGCAGCAGCCCCACCTTGTCACCGATCCGGAATGACTGACCCTCGATGTCGCAGGGCTCAAGGGCATAGCGGGTGAAGAGATGCAGTGGCGGATCAAGACGAAGCGTTTCTTCGGCGATTGCCGCGGCGCCCTCTTCGGTCGCCATCACATCGAGCAGACGCAGCCAGTGAGCTGGCTCACTTTGCCGCTGCTCCAACAGGATTTTCAGGCCATTGCCGATTGCGTGGACAGTCGCCTCATGGCCGGCATTCATCAGAAGGATAATTGTCGTCACCAACTCGTCGTCGTTCAGCCGGTCACCGGAATCACGCGCAGCGATCAGCGAGGAGATCAGATCGTCTGCCGGGCGGCGGCGACGTTCGGCGATGAACTGACGGACATAATCGGAGAAGTCACGGGTCGCGGCGACGGCGCTGTCCTCGACCGCCCGGCTCCGGTTGAACTGATACATGGCCACCATCCGGTGTGACCAATCGAGCAACAGCGGGGCGTCATCGGGCGGTAGTCCGAGGAGTTCCGCGATCACGATGACGGGGATCGGCGTCGCGTATTGGGCGAGCAGATCCGCTTCGCCCGCCTCGATAAAACCGTCGATCAGGTCCTCGCAAAGACGCTCGATCCGTGGCTGCAGCTGATCAATGGCCCGCGACACGAACGCCCGGTTCACAAGGCCGCGCAGCCGTGTGTGGACCGGCGGCTCGCGCTCCAGCATCGAGCCTTTCTCGAATGCATAGAACGGCTTGACGTGATCGGCAGGCTCGGGCCAACCAAGCTCTGCGGGATTGATGACGTGCGAGATGTCGCGACCAAACCGCCGATCGCGCAGGAGCGCGGACACGAGATCGTAATGCGCCGTCGCGGCGAAGCCATAGTTGGTCCAGTGAACCAGGCGACCGGCCTGCCGCATCTGATCATAGGCGGCATAGGGCGACTGGAAGAACGCCGGATCTGACGGATCAAACGTCACGCGTGCTATCGAAACCGGCGTCTCAGACATTGTATCGTCTTCCATCGGTCAGATCGAAGCGGCGAAGGTGTTGCGGACCCTCGGCGAGCCCGCCGGTTACTTACCCAGCGCATCCTTGACCGCCGTCGCCAGCTGTTTGAGCGAAAACGGTTTCGGCAGGAAGTGGAACTTTTCGCCCTCGGGCAGGTTGCGGGCAAAGGCATCCTCGGCATAGCCCGACACAAAGATGATCTGCAGTTCCGGGCGCTGCTTGCGCAGTTCGCGCAACAAGGTCGGCCCGTCCATTTCCGGCATCACGACATCGGAGACGACCAGATCGATCGCACCGCCCGTTTCTTCCATGACGGCCAGCGCTTCGGTTCCCGTGCTCGCCTCGTGCACGACATAGCCGCGCGACTGCAAGGCACGGGAGGCAAAGGCGCGCACGGCCTCCTCGTCTTCGACCAGGAGAATAGTCGCCGATCCCGTCAGATCGGTCGCTTGCGGCTGGGCTTCCTGACGCGGTGCTTCAATCTTGTCGGTCGCGCTTTCAATTTGCCTCGGCAGGAAGATATCGAAGCTGGTGCCCTTGCCCTCATCGCTTGCGCAATAGATGTAGCCGCCGGTCTGCTTGACGATACCGTAAACGGTCGACAGGCCGAGGCCGGTCCCCTGTCCAATGGGTTTTGTCGTGAAGAAGGGTTCGAAGATCTTTTGCATGATGTCTGGCGGAATACCGGTACCGGTATCGCTGACCTCGATCAGCACATAATCCCCGTCCGGCATGCCCGGCGCTTCACATGGCAGCGGATCGCCGGTGCCGATATTGCGGGTCGCGATCGTCAGTCGTCCGCCACCCGGCATCGCGTCGCGCGCATTGACGGCGAGATTGACGATCACCTGTTCCAGCTGGCTCTGGTCCGCCTTGATCGGCCAGAGATCGCGGCCATGCACCACCTTCAGCTCGACATTTTCGCCCAGTAGCCGGGACAGGAGCATGCGCAGCTCGGTCAGCGTATCGCCGAGCTGGATGACTTCCGGCCGCAGCGTCTGGCGGCGCGAGAAGGCCAGCAACTGCCGGACCAGCGACGCTGCGCGATTGGCGTTCTGCTTGATGTTCATGATGTCCTGGAACGACGGATCGGTCGGACGATGCGAGGACAGCAACAGATCGGAAAAGCCGATGATCGCCGTCAGGACATTGTTGAAATCATGCGCGATGCCGCCCGCAAGCTGACCGACGGCCTGCATCTTCTGGCTCTGGGCAAATTGCTGTTCCAGCTCGCGTTGCTGTGTCGTTTCCAGCGCATAGACCATGGCGGCTTCGCCATCCCCCGCCCCGTCCTCAACCGCCGACACATAAAACCGTGCCGACCGCTTGCCACGGTCCCCGACCAGATCCCCGTCAACCGGTGCAATATCACCCACCCCATGCGCGGCGGAATTGATCGCTGCCTCCAGATTGGCGCGCGCGCTTTCGACGACCACCTCGGCCAGTCGATGGCGCGTATGCCCATCGGGATCGCGGGCGAGCACGCCAAACAGCTTCAGGAAGGGCGCATTTGTCCGACCGATCCGGCCTTCCTTGTCAACAGACGCAATCGCAATCGGCGTATTGTTGAAGAATCGGGCGAAGCGCACCTCGGCAGCTCGCAGGGCTTCGGATGCGTCCTCGCCGGGCGACCTGTTCAGAACAAGCGTACGACTGTCGCCAAGCGTTCCACTTGCCGAAATCGGCACGCGATGCAGCAGGCGCACCGGCAGGCTCTGTCCGTTGCGCTTTTTCAGGTCGAGATCGATGATGCGGGTCTTGGGTTCGCCCGGCATCGCGCCGTGGTCGGCAAGCAAGGCGATACCCTGCCCTTGCACAATATCGCCAAGCGTCAGCGTGCCAGGTTCAAACCGCGCGAGATCGCGGCCCAGCCAGTCGGCCAGTGTCGCGTTGAGGTAGGTGATGTTGCCCTTGGAATCGGCGGAGAAAAAGCCGGCCGGGGCATGATCGAGAAACGTCACGACCTGCTGCAATTGCTGGAAACTGGTTTCCTGCTCGTCGCGTTCGCGCGTGATATCGGCGAGAAACCAGACCGAGAGCTTGTCCTTTCCCGACGACTTGGCTTCGGGCTGAGCCAGTGGCTTCACACTGACGCGATACCAGCGAATGCCAGGGTCCGCACTGCCGAGCGGCGAAACAGTGCGGATCTCCTCGCGGGCCGTGCGCCCGTCACGCGCGGCCTGCCCCAGACGGAAAACCGGCTCGGAGGCATCGGCCTCGGTCGCAAAGATGCGCTCGATTGCCTTGATATCCTTGGCTTCCTCGGCTCCGGTCAATTGGCCGTAGGTCTTGTTGGCATAGATGATGCGGCCGTCCTGATCGGTCACCAGTAGGCCATCCGACAGCGACTCCAGGATCGTCTGCGAGAGTTCCTGCCCACGATCCGGCGCGTCGCCGACCCGGATGAGACCAATCGCGCCCGCAAACAGGGCGATCACGCCAACCACAGCCAATCCGCCGAGCAGAATCTGCACAAGGGGGGCTGCATCCTGTCGCGGCATCAAGGCTAGCGCAATCGCGGCGAACACGAGCCCGGTTGCCAAAGCCACAAGCAGCAACACGCTGCCGGACTTTTGCGATCTGTCGATTGCCGGTTCCGGAGCATTGGTCCCCGGTTTGTTGGTCTGCATGCGGCTGCCTCAAGGTCCGATTCTCAGCTGTTTCCAGCATAGTCAATTTTGCGCCAGAACATACGGACATCGCAGAATCCGGCAAAGCCACCGAAATCCTAGCGACGTCGACGATTCTTCAGTTTCAAGACGTATCCGACAACCTCCGCAACAGCCTTGTAATGTTCTTCGGGAATATCCGCATCTATCTCTACCGTTGCATGCAGAGCACGGGCAAGAGGCGGATTTTCAACAATCGGGACCTCCGCTTTCTCTCCGACTTCACGAATCTTGAGTGCGATGGAATCAATGCCCTTGGCGATACATTTTGGCGCAACCATTCCGGCTTCGTATTTCAACGCCACCGCGTAGTGGGTCGGGTTTGTCACGATCACGGTGGCGCTCGGCACGGCGGCCATCATGCGCTTGCGCGAACGGGCCTGCCGCATCTGCCTGAGCTTCTGCTTGATTTCAGGATTACCTTCCTGCTGCTTGAATTCCTCTTTCATGTCGTGACGCGACATGCGCAAGCGACCGAGCCAGCGTTGCCGCTGGTAGATGTAATCAACGCCCGCCATCAAGGCCATGACGATCATGACTGCCGTCATGAGCTTGATGGCCAGACGCTGGGTGATCGCCAGCACGCCGAGCGGCTCGGAGGCAACGATACCGTCGAGGCGCTTCAACTCTGGACTGACAGCCATCCACATGGCAATCCCGACGATGAAGATCTTGACGATCCCCTTGCCGAGATTGACCAGACTGTCCATTGAAAACAGGCGTTTGAAGCCTGCCAGCGGCGAGACTTTGGAAAATTTCGGAATCAGCGGATCCAACGAGAACACGATCCGATGCTGGACCATGTTTCCTGCAATCCCGGCCAGCGCAAACAGCAGAAGCGGCAGGATCAGCACGACGCCGAGAACCTTGGCCGCTTCCAGATAGACCCCCGTCAGTCCGGCATGGTCGATCGACACATCGGCAATGTGATCGAGCATATTCTGCAGAGGACCAAACAGGTTCCGGCTCACGCTGGAGCTTAGCCAGGCGACCATGACGGTCACCGCGCCCAGCCCGAAAAAAGTTGCGACTTCCTGACTTTTGACGACGTCACCCCGTTGCAGCGCCTCATCGAGGCGCTTTTGAGAGGGTTCTTCCGTTTTGTCTTCGTCATCGCCTTCTTCGGCCATGGCGCTGTACTCCGACACCCAGGTTCAGCTGAAACCATCCCGAGGACTGCGACAGAACACTTCCCACCAGTGAGCGGACACCGGGGCCATTCCGCCGAATCAGATCGGACACTGATTAATGTGGCACAAGTCGGTCGAAGCCGTCGCGTACATGCTCCATGTACCAGAGCATCAGCGTGCCGATGAGCAGGGCAAACAGGACCATCCCCGCAAAAATGTTCAGTGGCATCGCCGCGAAGAAGATCTGGAATTGCGGCATCAGCTTGGACAGGACGCCAAGCCCAAGGTTGAACAGGAGGCCAAAAGCCATGAACGGCGCCGACATCTGGATCCCGACCCTGAAGGCTTCCGCCACAAGGATGACGGAAGCTTGTGCGAAATCACCCACCGGCATCCATTGGCCCGGCGGAAACAATGTGAAGCTGGAACTGGCAGCCATGATCGCCAGATGATGCAGATCGGTCGCAAAGACCAGCGTCACCGCCATCATGCTCATGAAATTTCCGAACAGGACACCCTGTTGCCCCTGCGAGGGATCGACGGATTGCGCAAATCCGAGGCCTAGCTGATTGGCGATGATGGTACCGGCAAGCTGGGTCGACGACATGATGATCCGGGTCGCAGTTCCTACCGCCAGGCCGACGGCAATTTCCCCGCCGAGAAAGATGAAAACACGCGGCAAATTGTTGATGATGCCGGTGGGATACGTCTTTGCGACCACGGGATAGAGCACAAGACACAGCAACAAGGCCACTGCGAGGCGCATCTGCGCGGGAATCGACGTTTCACCGACCGACGGCAGCAACAACATGGTTGCGCCTAGACGCGCGAAAATCAGGATGTATATGATGCTGACTTCAGGCAGAATATGAATGAGCATCGGTAAAACCTGAAGATCCCGTTCTGCCTTGAACGGGAGGCCGGAGTCAGCCGCCCGCCATCACCCGGTCCATCAGGCGATTCATGTAGCCATCCATGACCGACCCCATGAACGGAAATACCAGAAGCAGAACCACGAAAATCGTGATGATTTTCGGGACAAACACCAGCGTTGCTTCCTGAATCTGGGTCACGGCCTGAATGAGGCCGATGATAATTCCAACGGCAAGACCGGCGAGCATGACAGGCCAGCCGACGATGACAATCGTCCAGATCGCTTCACGTGCGATATCAAGCACTTCCGGACCGGTCACAGAATCCCCCGAATCATGTCTTGCGCCTGAGAATGACACAGATCCCGCCAATTCTCGACACCTGGCGAGATCGCGAACACTATTGCGATCACATCGGCATCTTCATGATGTCTTCGTAGGCAGAGATCACCTTGTCACGCATGGCGACCATGGTTTCCATCGCAACCTCGGTTTCAGAGACAGCGGTCACGACATCAATGATGTTGCCCTTGCCATTGGCGAAAGCAGCCGTCTTGTTTTCTGAAGCCTTTCCCTGATCCACGACACCCTGCACGGCATCACGGACCATTGCGGCGAAGTCAGACTGATTGGTGGCTGTATTCGGTGCCATCCCGATCTCGGCGGCCACCTCGGCAGCGGTCTTGATATCCGGACGGGTGGCCAGACCTTGCACAAGCCTGTAGGCGTTGGCGGCAAATGCGGAAGTCGACATCTTAGTCGTCCTTTCTCATAGTAGCATCTGAAGAGATCAGGCCTTCAGAATTCCAAGTGTTTGCATGATCATTCGACGCGTGGCAGTCACGACGTTGAGATTCGCCTCATAAGACCGCTGCGCCTCGCGCATATCAACCGTCTCCACGAGCGGATCGACATTGGGATACTTGACGTAACCGTTCGCATCGGCAGCCGGATGCCCCGGTTCGTACTTTTGAATGAAATCTGTCTTATCAAGCTCGACCTTGCCCAACTGAAGCGTGTTGGCCCCAAGCTGCTTGTCGAAGTGCGATGCGAACGTCGGCACCTTGCGGCGATAGGGATCGCCACCCGCCGTCCGGGCTGTCGATTCCGCGTTGGCGATGTTTTCGGCCACAACGCGCATCCGGCCAGCCTGGGCGGACAATCCTGACACCGCAATCTTGGAAGCACGATCAAAGTCCATGGCTTGTTCCTAACGTTGATTTTCACCCGACGACTTCGGCCATAAAGCGTGTCACTTCTTGCCGATCGCTTCTTTCAGCATGTCGAGACTTTTCTGATAGAGCGATGAGACAGCCTGAAAGTTGACCTGGTTATCGCTGGACTTGACCATTTCACCTTCGAGATCGACGGCATTGCCGTTCGGCCGAACCTCGAAATCGCCCTTCTTGCCCAACGAAAATCCGTCAGCGCCATCAACTTCCCGCCCGGCCATATGTCCCGGTGTCGTCATCGCGATTGTGACCGGGGCCAGATGCGGCGCAACGACACCCGTCGTCGTCATCAGCGACGAGAAATCCGGTGCCTTCAGATCCTTCCCCTGATACTTCGGGGTATCAACATTGGCCACGTTTTCCGCGAGCACCGATTGACGCGCCTCGTTCCACCGCATCTTGGTCTTGAGCGCATCAACGAGTGGCAACTGTGTGATCGACATATGTCTTGCCCTGTTCGGTTTCGGACCTGAGTCCCTTCATCCTCTGGGCAATATCTTCCGATCATAAGGTTAATGAAGTGTTAATTTTCATGTCAGAACGGCACGTCTGTCGTGCTGGTTGCAGGTTTGGGCTACAATTTCATCACTAAACAGTTAATAGCAACGGGGTGACCGGGTAATTTTTGCCTCATTGGGTTAATAGAGTAATCTAAAGAGAGAATCGGTCGAACATATTCGAAACGGGATATACTGGAATGCGTGACTGGCTCAATTCGATCTTCGGGCAGGACGGCGGGCGACTTGCCCAATTTGCGTTTGCCCTGGTCGCGGTGCTCATTGCCATCATGTTGATGGCCTGGATCATCCGCAGACTGCAGTCCGGATCCGGCATGAAGTCATCCAACGCCAAGTCCCGCAAGCGCCTCGGTGTGCTTGAGGCGAGCGAAGTGGATGCCCGGCGGCGACTTGTCCTGGTGCGTCGCGATGAGGTCGAGCATCTCATCATGATCGGCGGTCCCAATGATTTGCTCATCGAGAGCCGAATCTTGCGCTCAAATCCGGCCGGCCAGCGACCGGGAGGCCAGGCGTCGGGTCGCCCCACACCGGCAACTGATCCCGACCGCTATATTCCGCAGCCGGCCCAGTCGGCATCTGCGCCGATGATGGTACCCGAAGCAGTTCAGCCGCCCGTTCAGGTGCGGGCTGACAGCGTGACAAAAGCCTCGATACAAGCTGTTGCGGCGGCAACCGAGCAACCCGTGCCTCCAGCAGCGCCGCCCTTGAATGCGGGCGCGCCGCTTGCCTCCAAGCTCGATAAGGAGACGGCGGCACAGGACATGCGCACGGGTCTCCAAACGGCTGGCGTGACTGCACCGACTGGCGACACCGAGATTCGCCGCCCGTCCCTTGGTGATCTTCTGTCAGCAGCTGCTGCGGCCAAGGCCAATGATGCGAGCCAGGAGCGCAAACCGGTCCTGGCACCTCCCCCGCCAAGGCATGCCCTGCCGGACCTCGAGGAAGATGACCGGGATGTGGCGACACAGATCATCATGCGTCGCCCGTCTATTTTGCCCGCCCCGCCAGCAGACAGGGGCGAATCCGATCAGCCGCCCCAGGCGCAGCCAACGCCCGCCTCTCCGGGTGCTCGCGGCGTTGCGGCTCCGGCCATTCGTCCGCCGCTTGTGGAGCCTCAGCAGGCTCGTGACACGGATGTCTCGACCCAGATCGAACTCGCCCTCTCGGATCTCACCGTGGCTAATCTGGTCGCCCCCGTTGAGCAGAAACATGAGACTTCAGTCCAGCCAAAGTCTGTCCCGACCTTGCCTCCGGTGCCACCGCGCCCGGTACCGGCTCGACCATTTGCGCCTCGCGACGTTGCCAGCCCCGTTCCCCCGGTTGAAAGCGCAGGCGGCGGATTGCACCAGGCTGACGCAGCCTTTGAGGAGCTCCTCACCAAGCCGCTGGCACCGACCCAGCCCGTTGTCGGACGTTCGTCACCGGAACCGGCGACCGCGCCACGCCCATCCAACAACCCCACCTATGTCCTCGCACCGGAAAAGCCTCTGCCCAGTGCACCGCCAGTCTTGCCCCAGGAGTCACCGGCTCCCAAGTCGAAGACCGATGAACTCGAGGAAGAAATGGCGCGACTGCTGCAGGAACTCGGCGGTACGCCCAGCAAATGACCTCGACCGCAACGCCCATATTGCAAACACCTGCGTCTGGTTCGACGTTTGTCGCCAGACACATGAAGACCGCACGGGCACTCGCCTTCGGAGTCCTGTTTGTCCTGTCATTTTTTGTCGCAACAGGTGTCGTCAGCGATCAACCCGCCAGGGCGCAGGATGTCTCGATCAGTCTCGGCCAGGGCAATTCGGTAACCGAGCGTTCGGTTCAGTTGATCGCCTTGATGACGGTGCTGTCCATCGCGCCGTCCATCGCCGTCATGGTGACCAGTTTTACGCGTATGGTCGTCGTGCTGAGTTTGTTACGCTCGGCCATGGGCCTGCAGACGGCACCGCCAAACTCCGTCATGATCAGTCTGGCGCTGTTTTTGTCGGCCTTCGTCATGCAGCCCACGTTCCAGAGGGCTTATGACGACGGCATCCGCCCTCTGATCGACGGATCAATCGAGCTGAACCAGGCGGTCGAGCGAACAGCCGAACCGTTTCACGAGTTCATGAGTGCGCATGTTCGCGAGAAGGATGTCACGCTGTTTCTGGACCTGGCCAAGGAAGCGCCACCCAAGGACATCACCGAACTCAGCTATCGCGTCCTGATTCCGGCCTTCATGATTTCGGAGTTGAAGCGCGCCTTTGAAATCGGCTTCCTGCTGTATCTGCCGTTCCTGATCATCGACCTCGTTGTTGCGTCGGTTCTTATGTCCATGGGCATGATGATGCTGCCACCGGTGACGGTCTCATTGCCGTTCAAGCTGATTTTCTTTGTACTTGTGGATGGCTGGGCGCTGGTTGCTGGCAGCCTCGTCAAGAGTTTTGGACCCTGACGCGTTTCAACCGACGATCGACTCAGTTTTGACGTCGCAGGTCCATGGCAACCGATGAACGCCCGACCTCATTTTGCAGGCTGTCCGGCTTCTGCGAGCTGATTTGGATTGGGCTGGGCAGACGATTGCTGCGCCGAGCCTGGCTTGGGCACAGCTGGCTTCGCGGCCTGCGGCTTTACAGCGGGCTTGGTCAGATACTGTTGCCGGTATTCATCGAGAAAGCTGCGCATTGTGTCGACTGACGCAATCTCCTTGGCGAGGGCCCTGAATTCGGTACCCTGTGTCTGGATTGGCGCAGTAACCACTTCAAACGCCCGCGCGTTTGGACTGTTGTTCATCTTCTTGCTGAACTTGCTGCGCAGGCGATCAAGCGCAAGCTGATCATTGGCAAGTGCATAGGCGATGCCCGACCGCAGAACGTCTTGCCGTTCCTGATCATCAAGCCCCAGCGGATCGTTCCAGCGACCGGCGAGCATGGTTTCAAGTCGCTCTCCGGCATTGCGCCAGTCCTTCGCCTTCCAGGCGATGTCAGCCTTCAGGCGATCGACATCAGCGCCGATGAGCTGACCCAGCATTTCGGTCGCCAGTTCGCCGCGTCCGGCTTCAGACAGCGCACGGGCCTCGACAAGGCGTCGCTGGCGCTCGATCGACGCGGGTAGATTCGATTGACGTGTCTTGTTCAGAACCGACAGCGCATCCTGCGGCTTGCGATTGAGCAGGTCCACAACGGCCAGATCGGCGGCAATCTGCGCCTTCGCGACGCCCCGCAGGCGATTCTCGACCTGATAGTTCAACAACTCCGCCGCCTGATCGAGGAGATCGACACCGATCAGGCGATTAGCGAGATTACGGACAATCTCGTCGCCCTGGCGACCGATGGGGGTCATGTCCCGGAAGTCGTAATAGAGGGTCAAGGCATCAATCGGCGGCAGCGTATCGGCCTTGCCGTCGAGATAGAGGTCGAGGAAGACCTTGTTCATCTCGTCCTGAAGCTTGCGGGTGGTATCGGAATTGCTATCGACCAGAACGGCCATGCGCATCGAATTGAAAGCATCGCGATATTGGCCTTCTCCAGCCTGGAGATTCGCGAGGAACCGCAATGTCTTCAGTTCAAGTTCATCACCCCGCCAGCCAAAACTCAGCGCCTTCAGGCGATCGATCGTTTCCTCGTTAGTGATCTTGCCGTCGCGATGCAAGATGATGAGGCGACGATATTCGGCCTCTGCGGCGCCGCGCCGATCGGCACTGGCTGCCGCATGATCCAAACGCGACAGCGCATCGTCCGGGCGACCGGAGGCATCAATGATACGGGCTTGCAAGACTTCGTAGCGCGTCGCGAGATCCGGATCGATTTCGTCCGGCTCGATTTCGGCAAGACGGGATTCCGCCGGTCCGAAGTCATTGAGCTCGGTCGAGATCGCCGCTGCGGACAGATCGAACATCGCCTGGATATCAACGGGATAATTACCGACCGCGGGGCTTGCCTGCTGCGCCGCTTCGCGCCCCTCATCCCATTTCTGCAAACCTTCGTCGGCGATTGTCCGCCAAAGCGCCGCATCGGTGCTGTCGGAAACGGCTGGCTTGGTCAAGATCTGCCGGGCTTCCTTGAAGCGTCCTGTCATAGCCTGCGCCGCGCCAAACAAGACAAGAAAGCCGGGATCGCGTTCGATACCCGGCTCTTCCTGACTGAGAAGCCTCAGGACCCCGAGCGCTTCCGGCGCAAATCGGTGTCCCAGGTAGAAATTGGCAAGTTCCAGACGTTTGGCCGTCTTCTCCTTCTCCGTTGCTTCCGTGATTTCGGTCTGAAGGTCGCGTAAATGCTGATTGAAAGCGTCAGGGTTTGTGGCCGAGAAGCTTGCGGCATCCGAGGCGACCTGGCGCTGCCGACCATCGAGCCTCGGAATCTGCGCGTCTGACCGGTCATTGCCGGACCCCGGCGACAATAGCAGACCCTTTTCGCGGCCAATCGAGACGATATTGTGCTCGACCGAAACCAGCAGATCATCGGTGAACGGCACAAGAGCCAATCCGTGCGCCGTGCCCAACGCATCGAGTTCGGCGAAGACCTGCTCCTTCATCAAACCGCGCGAGGGGCCAAAAGCGGTTACGACAAACATATGGTCGCCGATAATCGGGTCCTGCACGTCGTGGACCAATCCGGCATCTGGCAGGTCCGCCTGCAACACCCCCCGCTGTTCACTGCGAAATGTCCGGCGCAGCAGCAAAGGTTTCGATGGCTCCAGAACCATTTCACCAATCGACAGGACCCAGCTGTTGCCATCAGCTCCCATGGTGGTAAGTGCCGGCTGGGTCAGATCGATGCGCACCGTCTGGGCGGAATCAACCTTGCCAAGTTCGACGTTTGACGCGAGATCGCCGAGTGTGGAGCGAATCGACCGAATATCGATCGGCAACTTGGAATCAAACACCAGCCACAAGCTGAAATCCCGCTTGAAGGCCGCGCTTGCGACCCGCTCCTTGAACGGAAACGCAATTCTGACCATGTTGCCCATGCGCTTGGCTTCCGCGCGAAGCAACCGGGGCATATCAGCGTTTGGATCGCGAACCTCGGGTCGAAGTTCGCCGCCACCAATGATCTCATTGTTGGGAATATCCGGATCGACGGCTGCTTCCTGGGCGATGGCGGGAGCGGGGGCCTTCGCGCTCGCCGGTGCTTTGGCCGGGGCAGGTTCCTGTGGCGCATGGGTGCCCGATGAACCGTCAACCGGCGCAGCCGCCTCAGCCATCGCGGCAGGCTTTTCAGCGTGTGGCTTCATCTCCGCTGCAGCAGCCGGTGTCGGCTTTGCTGCCGGTGCAGCTCGCCCTTCACCGGTCGGCATCGGCATTTCGGATGCCTTCTCAGCCGCTGCAACGGTCATTTTTGTCGGAGCGGTTGGCTCGCCTTCGGCCAGTGGAACCATGCGTGTCTGCACATTCGGCGCAGCAGCTGGTTCGGCAGCTGCCGTTCGCGACACGGTACCCGGCAGATTGACGCGGTTTTGGCCACGCTTGGCCATTTCGCCGCCCGCCGATGCCAACGGCTTCATGGCTGCTTCGGCCAGAGGGTCAGCTTGTTCCTTGCCGCTCGAGAGATCGACAACATAAGTTTGGTCTTCGCGAAACGCGCGTACATCCGCTTCCGGCGCAATTGCAAAGACAATCCGGAGCTTTCCCTCGTCATTGTCGGCACTGATTTCCTTCAGCCCAGGCGGCGGATCGGCCAGTACATCGCCGAGGTCAATCTGGGCGGCGCGGTTGAAATTCAGGGAAACGCGATCGCCGTCTCGCGCCATCTGCGTGTCGAAGGGAACGTTCCAGCCGAAGGAGAAGCGGGTAAATGTCGGCTGCCGACCGACCCGAAAATCGAGCTTGGGCAGAATCTTGAGACCAAAGCGCAGATTTTCTGCCGCGCGTGCAGCCTTGATGGCTGCGTCGGCCCGTTTTGCCAGCTCCTGCACCACGGCCTCCGGCAGGGCCGGCGGCGGCCCCTGCCAATTGGTCGGAAGCAGGTCGACAAATAGCTTTTCACCAGCGTCCATCGTGTTCACCTTGACCTGCCTGGCAAGGGCAAATCGCAGCGCCATGCCGTCAGGATCGCGCCTGGCGACGGTGATATAGTTCCCGAGCGTCAACGGCACGCGATCAACATCGATCTTCACGGGTTCAGCGAACTGAAGCACAACAACGCCATTGGCCGACTTGACGACATATTGCGGCAGGAGATTGCGATCCTTGAAGGAAATCACGAGCCGACCAAAGCCCTGCTCCACTGACGGGATTGCTTCTGCCATAGCCGGCGCCGCAATCATGTCTGGCGTGACAGGCGCGCTGGCAGCAGTCGGCGCAGCAACGGTCGGGACGGTCGTAGCGGCGACAAGCAAGGCACCAGATAGCAGGGATGTCTGCGCCACCTGACGCATAAATCCGCATAGTCGCAGAAGGGGCAATGCAAGCATCACTCAAACACCATTCAACCGTGGCAGCAGTGTCTGATGGTCCGGCAAGGAACATCGTTCAGCTGCAACCTGCTTTGGGAACGTCTCGGCGTGCAAGGACGCGCAGGACGCTTCAAACTCCAAATGGAATTTTAGTGAGGTGCGGTGAATGGGTGGTTAAATTGGCGGCTTAAATGGTGAACTAAAGTGAAATACCATGGCAATTCAGGCCGGACCCCAGCCCGCCAGCCGTCTATCGATTGGAAATGCAAAGCGAGAATTTAAAAATAAAATTATTTGATTTGCGAAAATGATTTAATTGGTTCCGACAAACCTTTCATTCAAACCTGAACGTGTCAGACCAACACCCTAGCAGGGCCAATTCTCATCGGCCCCGGCACAATAATCCCAAGCCAGAAGACGTTTGCCTGGTCCTGGGAATTAACTGTCGTGGCCTTCGATCTTCGGGAGTTCAGTCCCCCCTGGACCGACAACAGGATCGCTTGTCTTGCGGTTTGCCAGCCCGACTGTCAGCCGTTCTGCAGCGTCGGGAGCCATCTTCGCGACGACATCACCAAGCTTCTTGGGATTCATCTGACGGGCGATGTCAACCAGCAAAGCCTTGTCCAACGTGTCAAATACGCGCGCGGCGCTCTTGGCTGGCATTGACTCATACATTTTAACGAGATCGGCCAGTTCCTTGACCTTCTTTTCCTCGCGCGTCTGGGCGCCGGAACCGATCTTGTCCTCAAGAACCTTCAGGTCATCAATGCGCTTTTCGATCTTTCCTTCGGTTGCCTTCAGGAGGCCCTCGCGAATATCGATTTCGTGCTCGCGCTGCTCAATCTCCTTGCGACGTTGCCCGAGAAGCTCGAGAAGATGATCCTGCGAGGAATGGTCTGCAGCCGCCGGCAACTTCCCTTCGGTGGGGCGATCACTTGACACCTTGACCGGGACATCTGCCTTTTGCAGTGCCGCTGGCGGCGGCACTTCAGGGGCTTCCTTGGATTTCTCGCCCTCGCCTTCGCTCCCGGTCACAATCGGATCTACGCCAGGATCACTCAGAGCCGCAAGACTCCAGTTGCTGAGCAGGTTGATCCGACGATCATTCGACCGCCTCGGATCGTTTGGTGCAACAGACCCTGTTCGCAACGGATCATCGTTGGCCGACAAGACGACCTTCGCCGAGGGAACAAAAAAATCCAATGCCTTCAAAGTCAGGAGGCCCAACGCCGCAATCACGACCAATGGGATGAGCCGCAGGTTTTTCACGCCGCCTTCTCCGTGTTCACTTTACGCAGTTCCTTCAGCCGCTCGCGCGCCTGCTCAGCCATCTGACGCAACTCGTCGATGCGCCCGGCCGAGCGCGACGCAGGCATCGCGGCAACAGCCTTCGCCTCAACAACTGGGACGCTTTCTGCAATCTTGCCAGTGTCTTTTGCCTTCGAGGTTACAACTTCCTCAAGCCGGGCGAATGAATTGCGAACGTCGGGTTTACCAAGCTCGACCTTTGCCTCAACATCGCCTGATGACTTGGCCTCGATTGACGCGGCAGCAGCGCTGTCTGTTTTGCGGACTGCGGTTGCAATTTGCTTGATCCGATTGAGAACCTTTTGTCCCTCGGCGATTTCACGGGCGATTTCAATCGAGAAATGCTCGGCTTCGCGCATGCGGACCGACAATGTCTTGTCGCAATCGACGGCGGCGGCCTTCAAGCCACCGATCGCGCGCTCGGCGATCTCGGTTGCTGTCACCAGCTCGGAAATCGTTGCCCGCAGATCGGATTCGTCAGCCCGCAGTCGCTTCAAACGACTGTTCAATACAATGCAATAGACAATCGTGATTACCAGCAACACGGCAACCAGCGCTTCGGCGGCGAGCGAAATTAGGTTTCCGTTCATGATGCTTGCATCTCCTTTTGCGACGCCGCCTTTTCAAAGGCCGCGAAAGTCATTTTGGGCTTCTTCAAATTCTTCGATACGCGCACTGATATGTTTTCACCTACCCGCCCCATGACTCCCTCCGTCATGGTGACGCCACCGCACTTCAGCATCACCGGATCCTGGGGCCCCACATCGAACAACAGGGTTTGACCAACTTTCAGATCCAGCATTTGCGACAACGACATTTCACGCTCGAACAGCACGGCATCCACCTCGATTTCGGCACCGTAGATTTCGGTTGCCAGATGGCCTTCCCAGATCGGATCCCGCCCGAATTTTTCACCCATGAACATCTGCAGCAGAAGTTCACGGATCGGTTCCAGTGTCGCGTAGGGCAGCAAGACTTCAATCTTGCCGCCACGATCTTCCATGTCGATGCGAAATTCCGCCAGAATTGCCGCGTTTGCCGGCCTCGACACAGCTGCAAAGCGCGGATTTGTCTCAAGTCGCTCCAGGGTGAACCTGACGGGCGACAAGGGAGCAAACGCCAGCTCGGCATCGTTCAAGACAATTTCAAGCATTCGCCTGACGAGGTTTGTCTCGATTGTCGTGTACGGCCGCCCCTCGACACGTATTGGCGACGTTCCGCGCCCTCCTCCCAGCAACACATCGATAATCGAGTAGATGAGACTCGAATCGACCGTGACCATCCCAAAGTTATCCCACTCTTCGGCCTTGAAAACCCCCAAGATGGCCGGAAGCGGAATTGAATTGAGATAATCGCCAAAACGTACCGATGTTATGCTGTCCAAAGACACTTCGACGTTATCGGATGTGAAATTCCTCAATGATGTTGTCGTCAGACGGACAAGCCTGTCGAAGACAATTTCGAGCATCGGCAAGCGCTCGTAGGAGACGAGTGCCGAGTTGATGAGAGCCCGAATACCGGACTGCTCGTTGCCGATATGCTCGTCAACATCGAAACCGAGGAGATTGTCGATTTCCTCCTGGTTGAGGATACGATCACCACCGCGCGTTGCCTGATCGAGATCGAGACTCGGATCATCGGCAGCAGCCGTCCAGTTACCGATGATTTCTTCCTGAACGACACCCTGCTCCGCTAGCGCGGCACCCCAGTCGTCCATGTCAAAATCGTCTTCATCCTTTTGTTCGGATAAAGCGGAACCCCAATCCGACTTGATATCGTCTTCATCACCGGCCGCCATGACAGACCTTCCCCACTACTGAATCATGATCTCTTTGAAGAGCACCGCATCCACCTTGGCCGGATAGATCGCGATGTTCACACGGCGCTGAAGCTCTTCCTTCACCCGGAACGTCCCTGCCGATCCCTCGAGATCGGTCTGGCGCAATTCGCGCAGGTAAACCTGGAAGGCATCAAGCACGCGCGGCAGTACCGGCTGGATCTTCTCGACCGTTTCCTTCTGCGACACTTCGAGCGAAACCTTCAGCTTCAGAAAGGTCGCATGCTGATCGACACTCGACAGGTTGACGACCATCTCGGGCAGATCGACGAACATCGCAGGCTTCACTTCATGCGGGGCATGCGCAGGGTCGCCAGCAACTTCCTTGGGCTTGCTGCTGAACAGGCCCATGAAGTAAGCGCCCGCTCCACCCAGGATGAGAAGCACGCCCAGCCCGGCTCCCCCCATGATGATGAGCTTCTTCTTCGACTTGCCGCCTTCCGCGCCTTCAGCGCCTGCGGCATCGCTTTCTTTCTTTTCCGGCTTTTTTGACATCGCCTGATCAACCTCTTGCGTGCGATTCTGCGCTTCGCTCGATCAGAAGATAGCTCTCAAATCGTTAACGAGTGGTTACCATTAACCTTTCATAAACCATGCAAGAATTGCCGAGTGACCATCCGCCACGGCAGTTTCTGCCCCGCGCTGCAAGAGTGCTGTCTATTTATCTATCTGTTTTTAATCATTTTTTTAACTGGCACGGCCCGTGCAAAGGATGATCCGACCACCTGGACTGGGGAGTTTGCGGCGGTCAATGGGGAGCTATCCAAATGGAAAACGCACAGCTGGTTGGGCTGGCGCGACAGGGCACGCTTGCGCGGCAACTGGACCTGATCGCCAACAACCTCGCAAATATCAACACCGGCGGGTTCAAGGCCCAGAAGCTGGTGTTCAAGGAACAGACGATGCCGGTCGCCCAGGATAAGTCCTTTCTTATCCCGGACCGTAAGATCAGCTTCGTTGTTGACGACCAGAACCTGGTCGATTTCAGCCCTGGCGTGACACAGGAAACCGGCAACCCGCTCGACGTCGCACTGAACGGCTCAGGCTGGTTTGCCGTGCAGACGCCGGCAGGCGAGCGATATACCCGCAACGGCTCCTTTGCGATCAACAATCAGGGGCAACTCGTCAACCAGAGCAATTATCCCGTTCTCACGGATTCCGGTCCGATCAGCTTTGCCCCGAACGAGGGAGCGATCTCGATTGCGGCAGATGGCACGGTCTCGACCAGCCAGGGATCAAAGGGAAAGCTCAAGGTCGTCGACTTCGATCCGAAGCAGCCGCCGATCAAGGTCGGAGAAACCCTCTACAGCGGCCAGAACCCGACGCCAGCCACCTTGCCGGAAGTCACGCAGGGCCGGATCGAGAAATCGAACGTCAACGGCGTCGTCGAAATCACGAACATGATCAACGTGCAGCGCAGCTACCAGGCCATAGCAGCGATGATGAAGCAGACCGATGATCTGCGCAAGAATGCCATCTCGACGCTTGGCCAGGTTAACGCTTGAAGGAATTGACCCATGAAAGCTCTTAATATCGCAGCCTCAGGCATGTTGGCCCAGGAACTGAACGTCGAAGTCATTTCCAACAACATCGCCAACATGCGCACCACCGGCTTCAAGCAGCAGCGCGCCGATTTTCAGGATTTGCTCTACCAGAACCTGCGACAAGTCGGCTCGCAGACATCGGAATCGGGCAACCTGTTGCCAACAGGCGTCCAGGTCGGATCCGGTGTCCGTGTCGTCGCTACGCCGCGCATCATGTCGCAGGGCACGCTGGAATCGACCGCGAACGAAACCGACCTTGCCATCAACGGCGAAGGCTTCTTTCAGGTTACCTTGCCGGACGGTCGGACCGCTTACACCCGCGACGGATCCTTCCAGCGTTCGGCAACCGGGACCCTGGTCACCGAGAACGGTTATACCGTCAATCCGGCGATCACCATTCCGTCAAATGCCACTGGCCTGACGGTCAATTCGCAAGGCGTCGTTCAGGCCGTGATCGGCAATGCGACGTCCTCGTCAACATTGGGCCAGATCCAGCTGGCCCGGTTCATCAACAAGTCCGGCCTTGAAGCCAAGAGCGACAACCTGTTCCTCGAGACCGCTTCTTCCGGTGCAGCGGTCGTCGGCAATCCTGGCGACGAAGGCTTCGGCAACCTGCTGCAGAGCCAGCTGGAAATCTCCAACGTCGATGCAGTTGGCGAAATATCCGACCTGATCTCCGCCCAGCGCGCCTACGAAATGAACAGCCGCGTCGTCAAGGCCGCGGATGAAATGATGCAAACCACAACAACCGGTACCTGAGGAGACTGATCCATGAGCCAGTATCTCAACCGCGTTCGCCTTGTTGCCGTTGTGTTGGTGATTGCGACATTTGCCGGTTCTGCAACGCCGGGACATGCCATCGACCTCGACCGCAAGCCCGTGCTTCGCGCAAACGTCAACGTCAAATCCGACATCGTGACCGTCGCTGACATGTTTGAAGGCGCCGGGAGCACCGGGTCGACCCCGATCTTCCGCGCGCCCGATCTCGGCAAGACCGGCAGTGTTTCGGCGGCAAAGGTGGTTCTGGCAGCACGCGCCGCCGGCCTTTACGACGCCGATGCTGGCTCGCTGAAAGAGGTCACAGTGACGCATGAAGCACGTCAGATGACGCAGGATGATATCCAGCGGCTCATCCTGAGTGCGGCGATCAAGCAAACAGATCTCGCCGAAGGCTCCGAGCTGCAAATTACCTTCGACCAGCCG
This sequence comes from uncultured Hyphomicrobiales bacterium, assembly GCA_903930435.1. Taxonomy (GTDB): domain Bacteria; phylum Pseudomonadota; class Alphaproteobacteria; order Rhizobiales; family Ancalomicrobiaceae; genus CAIYYN01. Next base: position 332,858 of record CAIYYN010000065.1, read on the forward strand.
CTCGAACCGCATGACACCGATGCCAACTCGGGCAATCCGATGCATCTGGGGGGCCTGACCTATTCGCCAGTGACCGGACGCTTCGAAGCCATCGTGCTTTTCGACAAGGGCACCAGCGTCGATCGTGAACGTCTGCGCGGCACGGCAACCGAAATGGTTGCAGTCCCCTCGCTGACCCGCGCGGTCAATCGCGGCGAGATCGTCGCGCAGGAAGATATCAGCGTCACCAAACAACCAAGACGCTCGGTGGGCAGCTTCAAACCACTTGATCCAAGCCAGATCGTCGGCCTTGCCGCCAAGCGCGCGCTTCGCCCGGATCAGCCGATTACAGCGGCTGACTTCGCCCCGCCAGTCCTCGTCACGCGCGGTGACACCGTCACGCTGGTCTTCGAACTGCCCGGAATCATGCTGACTGCACGCGGTACGGCAATGGACAACGGCACCAAGGGCGAGTCGATCACTGTCCTTAATCCAACCTCAAAACGCATCGTCCATGGCACGGTCATCAGCCAGGGCAAGGTTCAAGTCACTGGCGGCATTCTCACGGCAACTGCCGATGCGACCAGCGCCAGCGCGACCAACGGGAGACTGCCACAGTGAAAGCGCGTCATCGCCTGCCAATCGTCGCCCTTACGCTCCTGAGTTCCACAATGCTTGCCAGTTGTGACGGCACTCTCGACCGGCTGAATGCTGTCGGCAAGGAACCCAAGCTGGCGGCAATTGAAGACCCAACGGCAAAACCCGGCTACAAACCGGTCAGCTTGCCGATGCCACCACCGGAACCGATCGCCTATGCGCCAAACTCTCTGTGGCGAGCGGGCTCACGGACCTTCTTCAAGGATCAGCGAGCCCAACGGGTTGGCGATCTCCTGACAGTTCGGGTCACGATCAATGACACCGCCCAGGTCGCCAATGAAACCAAGCTGAGCCGCGCCTCGACGGACTCGGCCAGTGTTGGCGGCCTGCCCGGCGCAATCATCTCGCCGATCCTCCCGCCAACCATCCGGGCCGGCAGCAACTCCGGATCGGCGCCGATCATCAACAACAACTCGACAACAACCAACGACGGCAACGGGTCCATCAACCGATCAGAACAGTTGACGACCAATATCGCCGCCATGGTCACGCAGATCCTGCCAAACGGAAATCTGGTGATAGAAGGCAAACAGGAAATCCGCGTCAACTTCGAGATGCGGGAACTGATTGTCGCCGGCGTCATCCGACCGGCCGACATTGCCTCAGACAACACAATCGACTCCACCAAGATCGCCGAAGCCCGGATCGCCTATGGGGGCAAGGGTCAGATCACCAACCTCCAGCAGGAACGCTACGGTCAACAGGTCATCGACGTGCTGATGCCGTTCTGATCCTTTCCGGTCATCGCAAGCGGACCCCGATGTACGCGTCGGGGTCGATCCAGGAACCACATTGTCCTCGGCAGTCGCGCAGAATGCAGCGAGAGGAACCTGAAGACTTCCACTTGAGAAGTCTGGTGTCGTGCGGAACGGAGATCCTATTTCGATTTCCCGTTACCCGCCGGAAACAGAGCTGTGTGACCGGCCACTCGGGTCTGGTCCAGTCCGTCTTCCGGTGATCGGACACCTGTGACACGGTTTGGCGACGTCCGTCTCCCCATGGGCGCTCGTCTCAAGGGCGCGAACCACTCCCCAGGGTTCGCGCCCTTTTCCGTCTTTGCAGATACCCCCAAAACGACTGGAGCACAGCCATCAATGGCTGTGCTCCAAAACCGGTTTATCGAGGGTGTGATCGGACGGTCTATTCGTCCCGATAGACCTTTTCACGCCGTTCGTGGCGTTCCTGCGCCTCGATCGACAAGGTCGCAATGGGTCGGGCATCAAGACGCTTCAGCGAAATCGGATCGCCGGTTTCCTCACAATAGCCATAGGTGCCATCATCAAGGCGCTTCAATGCAGCATCAATTTTAGAAATCAACTTACGTTGGCGATCACGCGCCCGTAGTTCAATTGCTCGATCCGTCTCAGAAGAGGCCCTGTCAGCTAGATCCGGATGGTTCTGGCTTTCATCGGCAAGATGCTGAAGGGTTTCGCGTGATTCCTTCAGAATGTCTTCTTTCCATTGATTAAGCTTACTGCGGAAATAAATCCGCTGCCGCTCACTCATGAAAGGCTCGTCTTCAGACGGGCGATAATCTGCTTCGATTTCGACCGACATCATGCTTTTTTCCCGCTTCGCGTATTCGGAATTCGGTTCAGGCGCGCGGAATATAGACAGGTGATCTCATAGATACAATGTCTGAGACGCCGAAGTTTGCAGCAATTGTCAGATTTGGCAGAAAAGCAGCAGGAGCAGGCACTTCACCGCACCCCTTGTCTCGCCAGGCCTGCCAACGCGTTGGGAAGGCGCGGGTGGAACAAAGGACAAGTCCGGCGTCAATCGGGATAGCGCCCCAGCTTGGCCAGTTCCACGCGCGCACGGAGTTCGATATCGGTCATCAGGGCATCCAGCTTGTCGTCACCGGTCTCTACCTTGTTGCCCAGCATCGATACGAGGCGTTCCAATCGGTCCGGTTCAACCCATCCGACCAGCAGATCCATTTTCACGCCTTCAAGCACATCGAGCAGATCAAACCCACGCTTCACGGCCTTGCGTTTCCGGTCACGAGGATCTTCGGCCGCCTGCAATGCGATGAGCGATTGCAGATCATACAGCGCAACCATCGGAGCGCTTGAGGCGGCACGGGCGGCGGGTTGATTATCGGTCGGCATGGAGAGCGAGAAAGCAGTTCCCGTGCGCCCACCACTCACGCGCGCCGGCATTTGTCCGATCCACTGACTGCTATCAATTCGCATCTTTAGTCCCCGAGCCCAGGCCCGTCTCAATGATGATGAATCAGTTAACGCAAACCCTTGAGTGGCAGGATTTGCCGATAGGGTTAATCTCGGGTTAACGGCCCGGCAGGAATTGCCGGGAGATCGCGTCCCGGACCCGTAAAGTCGTCCGGCATATTGCGATATTTTCTCTATTTTTCATTGGCTTAATTGAAATTCGGCAAGCTGGCACGGCTCTCGCATTGGTCATCACGAGATTTGGGGAGATCTCGTATCATGATGACACTTCTATCCAGCAGATGGGCAAAATGCCTGACAGTGATCGGCCTCATGGCAGCGTTCACGCTCCAGGCAGAGGCCGCCTCACGCATTAAGGACCTCGCCTCGATCGAAGGCGTACGGACCAACCAGTTACAGGGCTACGGCATCGTCGTTGGCCTCAATGGCACAGGCGACAGTCTGGCCAATTCACCGATGACAAAACAATCGCTGACCGCAATGCTGGAGCAGCTGGGCGTTAATACGGCCGGTGCCAACATGCGGACGGCCAATGTGGCTGCCGTCATGGTGACGGCAAACCTGCCACCCTTTGCAACCCAGGGCACCCGGATCGACGTGACGATTTCTGCCATGGGCGATGCCAAATCGTTGCAGGGCGGCACGCTGCTCTTCACACCAATGCTGGGCGCAGACAACGAGATCTACGCCACCGCGCAGGGGCAGCTCTCGGTCAGTGGCTTCTCTGCCCAGGGTCAGGGTGCTTCGATCACGCGTGGTGTTCCGACATCGGCGCGCATTGCGTCCGGCGCGGTTGTCGAACGCGAAATCGCCTTCAAGCTTGCCAGCATGAACAGTCTACGGCTGTCCCTGCGCAATCCTGACTTCACGACCGCTCGCCGGATCGCGATGGCTGTCAATGATCTCATGGGTACGCCGGTCGCCGAACCCGTTGATCCCTCAACGGTTCGCCTGACGATCCCGTCGAACTTCAACGGCAACATCGTCGACTTGATTACCGATATCGAGCAACTGGCTGTGGACGTCGATATTCCGGCAAAAGTCATCGTCGATGACTCCTCGGGCATCATCGTCATGGGTCAGGATGTCCGGGTATCCACCGTTGCCGTCGCGCAAGGCAACCTGACGGTCACCGTCACCGAACGTCCCGAAGTCAGTCAGCCGGGTCCGTTCTCGAACGGTCAGACAACGGTCGTGCCACGCACAACCGTGACGGTCGATGATCAATCCAAGAACAAGATCGCCGTTGTGAAAAGCACCGTCTCGTTGCGCGAACTTGTCGATGGGTTGAATGCCCTCGGGATCGGTCCCCGCGACCTGATCACGATCCTCCAGGCCATCAAGTCGGCTGGTGCCCTCCAGGCAGAAATCGAGGTGATGTGATGACACTCGCATTCACCTCCACGACCCCGAGCCCGCACTACCTGCCGGATACGATGCACAGCAAGACCGATCCGACAACCAAGATGAAGGCTGCCGCCGAGAGCTACGAGGCAACCTTCCTCAATCAGATGTTCAGCCAGATGTTCGAAGGCATACCGACCGAGGGCCTCGGCCACGGCGGCCAGGCAGAAGAAACCTGGCGCGGCATGCTCATCAACGAATATTCGAAGTCCTTTGCCAAGGCCGGGGGCATCGGACTGGCGAAGCAGATCTATCATGACCTCGTCCGCCTTCAGGAGCGTTCAACCCAATGACTGAAGCCTCCCCAGTTCTCACTGATCGACACACCCACAACGGTCAAACCGACAGCGCCCCTCTCATTGGCACATTGGGGGGGGCCGAAAGCCTCCTGCAGGAAGTGAGCGAGGCCGTGGAAAGTCTCGTTGCGCTCATCGAGGAGGAAACCAGGCTTGTCCGCTTGGGTGCCTTGTTTGCGGCCAGTGATCTCCAGGCCGAGAAAAGCCGGCTGTCGGCCCGTTACGTGAAACTCAGGTTCAGGGTTCGGGAGAATGCCGTGGCCATCGGACATCTGCCGCCAGACCGTGTGCTTCAGCTGACGGAGCGCCACGAGTCCTTTGCAAATCTCCTGCGGGTCAACATGGCGGTGCTTGCGACCGCACGCGAAGTCGCTGAGGACATCATCCGGAACGTCGCAACCGAAATCGGGAAAACCCGCGCCCCGAACACCTATGGACCGCAGATGCGCTTTCGCAAGCGCGGTATCTCAAGCGCCCGGGGCATCGCCGTCGATCGCCGATCCTGATCACTTGAGTTCGGGAGTTGGAGCGCGGATCACGACGCGTCCGCCTCCCGCCCGAGTTTTCCGGTCATAAACACAGGCTCCGGTGCAAGGACCTGCCTGAAACAGAAAACGTCCCGGAGCTGTCAGGCTGCGGGACGTTTTCTGTTAAGGGGTTTCAGCGGACGCTAGAGCGAAGAACCGCGCAGGCCAGCGGCGAGTTCCGAGTTGATCTTCACGAGGATCTTCAGGTCCTCTGCATTGATATCATGCAGCGAAATCTGCTTGAGGCTATGGCTCATGACGAAGACGCCGAGATTGAGCACATATTGCTTGACATCCTGGGACTGCGGATTTGTCGGATCAGCCGCGGCGCCGGTAAAGATCTTCCAGCAACGCAAGTTGTAATTCAGCGCGTCGAGCGCCTGCTTCTTGTTCTTGGCTTTGCCGTCGATGACGGCCTGTAGCCCGGATGCTGCCTTCAGCAGAAGTTGCGCTTCGAGGTCACGCGGATTGGACACGGCGTAAGCCGTTCTTGCATATGCTTGTGCGCCAGCGTGCATGGTATTCAAGGTCTCCCGGAACGATGCCGATCCGAGGGATCCGGAAACGTTCCGGAAGCCACTCGCAAAACTACTACCCAAAGCAACACATTGATTTTACTTGATAGTTCGAACTTTAGTCTGGTTCGCGGCTCAAGTGAGAGGGCCGAATTGCTTGGTTGGTCTTACAATAGCGGGAAATGGTTAAGCGGTGGTTATGCACACACAACCCAGAGCAAATTGATGTCCGGGGTTTGATTAAAATTTATCATTTTTTTCAATAAGTTATTGCATTTTCATATGATTGCTACGGCAAAAAGTGAGGCGGCGGAGCTGTCGCTCCGCCGCCAAAGGTTGATGCTTTCGAGAAGTTTTGATCAGCGCAGCAGTTGCAGAACGCTCTGCTGTGACTGGTTGGCCAGAGAAAGAGCAGACACCGACAGAGACTGACGGGTCGACAGAGCCTGGGAATTTGCAGCTTCCAGGTTGATGTCAGCCTGCGTCAGGTTCGCCGAACCGGTCTGCAGGACGTTGATCAGGTTGCTGTTGAAATCCTGACGGGTCTGAACGACCGACAGGTTTGAACCAAGCGCTGAGGCTTCGCTGCGCAAGCTTGTGCTGGCCGTCTGCAGGGTTGCCAATGTCTGGTTCGTCGAGTTGTTGTCGATAAAGTTTGTCCCTGCGGTCAGTGCCGTCAAGCCAAGGCCAGCAGAGTCGAACTGGACACCCGTGATCGACAGCTTTGACTTGCCGGTTTCGTTGAAGGTCAGCTGCAGCTGGTCGCCGTTGAGCAGGTTGACACCATTGTAGCTGGAGTCAGCTGCCGTGTTGTCGATCTGTGTCAGGATGGCGTTGTACTGGGCAACCAGTGTGGCGCGCGTTGTCTGTGAGGTCGCGTCAGCAACAGGAGCAGACTGGGCGCCTGCATTGCCGTTGAAGACCGTGTTGGAGCCCGAAGCCGTACCGCCGACAGTGCCGATCGTTGCCGAAGCCGCGTCATTCGTCGTCGAGACGGTAATCGCACCCGTCGTGGTATTCAGGGTCGCTTCAAGATTGTTGGCGGCAAGCGCCTTGTTCAGGCCGTCCAGCGTGGAGATCTCACCGTTGCCGGTGCCGAAGGTGACCGTTGTAGCCGTGCCGCCATCGGTTGCACCAATGGTCAGCGTCGAACCTGAGGCGAGCGGGGTTGAACCCGTGCCGATCAGATTTGTGCCGGATGCCGCGATCGCGGTTTCGCTGGTGCCGAGGCCCGAGCTCGTGCCGGCATTCAGGCCGAGCGAGGTCAGGATCGAGCTTGTGCCACCGATGGTGAGACCGGTCGACGACGTGCCGGAGCTGAGGACGATGG
>CAIYYN010000066.1 GCA_903930435.1 uncultured Hyphomicrobiales bacterium
CCTCGCTCGGCCTGAATGCCGGCACGAGCTCGGGCCTCGGCACCAGCGAAACCGCGATCGCGGCATCCGGCACAAATCTGATCGGCACGGGTTCAACCCCGCTCGCCTCAGGTTCGACGTTGACCATCGGTGCAACCGGCGGCGGCACGGCTACAACGGTCACCTTCGGCACCGGCAACGGTCAGATCTCCACGCTGGACGGCCTGAACAAGGCGCTGGCTGCCAACAACCTTCAGGCAACGATCAATTCGACAACGGGCGCGATCACCGTCTCGACGACGAATGACGCGGCTTCGGCAACGATCGGCACTGTCGGCGGCACGGCTTCGGGCTCCAACACGGTCTTCAACGGCAATGCAGGCGCCCAGGCTGCTCCTGTTGCTGATGCGACCTCACAGACAGCGCGCGCCACACTGGTTGCCCAGTACAACGCCATCCTGACGCAGATCGACAACACGGCAGCTGACTCCAGCTACAATGGTGTCAACCTGCTCAACGGCGACCAGCTGCAGCTGACCTTCAACGAAACCGGCAAGTCGACTTTGTCGATCACCGGTGTTCAGGACTCCTCGACCGGACTTGGCTTGTCGACCCTGACGAGCACGAATTTCGCGGACAACAATGCCACGAACAAGGTCTTGTCGACACTGAACACGGTCAGCACAACGCTGCGCAGCCAGGCTTCGCAGTTCGGTTCCAACCTGTCGGTCGTTCAGACCCGCCAGGATTTCAACAGCAACCTGATCAACGTGTTGCAGACCGGTTCGGCAAACCTGACGCAGGCTGACATCAACCTGGAAGCTGCAAACTCGCAGGCTTTGCAGACCCGTCAGTCCCTGTCGGTTTCGGCCCTTTCGCTGGCCAACCAGGCTCAGCAGAGCGTTCTGCAGCTGCTGCGCTGATAGGCTAACCAAAGCCAAAAAACGGCGGGGGGCGACCTCCGCCGTTTTCATTTTCCGCCCCTCAAACCAGACAAGTCCCGGCCGGGCGACGGTTTACAGCGTCTGACTGTCTGACAGAATAATCAGGGCAGGGCTTCCATCCGGACGCTTTTCACGCGCCAGCCGTCTGCCCGCTGTCGCTGTCCCGCCTTCGAGCACGCAGGCAAGCGGGAGCTGTTCGTCTGAACGGCCAAGTCGCTTGCGTACGCCATCGGCAATCTTGTCGATCAAGGCAATTGTCAGCGACCGGAATTCGACAACCAGCTCGGACTCCATCTGATGCGCTTCAGTCGAAAGCGCTGGCTTGCGCAATTTCATCAATCCCATGTCCATCAGCAGCCCGCCGGTCCATGCGTCTGGCAGCGCGGTCAGTCCGTTCAGATCCACAATTTCGAACCCCGACCAGACCAGGGGTTCAACAAGACTGTATGTCAGCCACTGTCCCGTCTGGTGAAACGGCATCAGCCCGTCAGTTCCATCGCCGATGGCAAGGCGGGAGTGTGGCCAGGTATCTCCGAGAGGCTTACCGCCTAGAGCAAAGCGACCCGAGGCAACGGCGTGGATCGGCTTGAGCATGAGTTGCAGGAGGAGCGGCGCGCTGACGATCCCGTTGCTTCCAGCGCGGTTCAGATAATTCAGCAAGCCGCCCGGCCTCAAGCTCTCATCGACAGTAAACAGGTCGGGTTCAAATGCCATGTATTGACCCAGCCGGTTGATGATCGCCAAACGGTGTTCAAGGCCGTTCAAGGCATTTGACCGGGACACTTGGAGTCCGTCAGCCAGTTCTTCAATCGTCAGACCGGCCAGCGCGCGCGCATCAACGCGGAAGGGATCGTAGGGGTCAGCAGAAAAGGCACCTCCTGCGAACATGACCAGACTTGCGATTGCCAATCCTTCCGAACGAGCAAAGGTTTCGCCCGTCGCTGCCTCGGCATAGGCCCAGCCAGGCGCAGCAATTCCATCTAGCAGAACGCTGATGAAGGCGAGATCGACCGCAGCCCGGCCCAGATGCATCGCTGTGGTCCAGTCGCGAGACGACGCCAACATGCCCCATCGATCGATTTCACCGGTCTCGAAGTGACGCCAACGCGCATGCGGCGGGATCGATAGATCCGGATAGCTAGAACGGGTGACGCGCACCACGTAATCGATAACTGCGTCAAGCCGTAGCAGATCGACCGCAAAATGCTCGAGCTGCCCCAGGATTCCCATATTCAACACACGATGGGCCCGGTCGCGCACCGCAGTAGACGTCAGCAGCCGCCCGGCAGCTTTCATCAATTTCGAGGAGTCTGCTTCGGCCAATTCAACACCCAACCAATCACGCGAACGCCATGTCGGCGCGGAGAGCAGCATATTTTTCGACAAGCGTCCACCAGAGGACTTTTATGTGCGGATGTCGAGGCCCCCTGAGCGATCTGTGCCATCTATGTCCTGATAGCAGTCATTCGACGATCGCATCTGGCAAACGGGTCGATTAAACGGTGGATGATCCCTCGTTCCGGCTTTACGCAGCCCCGACGGTTGTTAGTCTCACTCACGCTCATCATCGGTATCGAGTGTTGGAGAGTCATTCATGACATTGAGCAGCGTGACGGTCGTCGATCATCCTCTTGTGCAGCACAAGCTCACAATCATGCGCGAGAGGGACACATCGACCAAAAGCTTTCGCACACTCCTGCGCGAGATTTCGTTGCTGCTTTGCTACGAAGCAACGCGTGATCTTGAGCTGACGACCAAATCAATCGAAACGCCTTTGCAGACCATGCAAGCGCCAACCTTGTCCGGCAAGAAGTTGGTCTTTGTACCGATCCTGCGCGCTGGCATGGGGTTGCTCGAAGGCATGCTTGATCTTGTGCCGTCGGCCCGTGTCGCGCACATTGGGCTCTATCGCGACCACGAGACGCTCCAGGCGATTGAATATTACTTCAAGGCACCTGAAGATCTGAGTGACCGTCTCGTCATCGTCCTCGATCCCATGCTCGCGACCGCCAATTCGGCATCAGCGGCGATCGAGAGGCTGAAGGAACACGGCGCAAGGAATATCCGTTTCGTTTGTCTGCTGGCAGCGCCTGAAGGTGTCGCCAAAATTCGCGCCAGCCATCCGGATGTCCCGGTCTACTGCGCGGCCATCGATACTCGGTTGAATGAAAAAGGCTATATTGTTCCGGGGCTTGGGGACGCCGGCGATCGGATGTACGGTACCAAGTGACCTTGCTGCCATCGCCTTGACGCACCTGAATTTGCGTCGGCTTGGCTTCGGGGTGCGGCGTCTTAGAGTGTTGTTAGGATCGTCCACATACAGTCTGCTGACGCGCGGACCGGATCCAATGTTCAGACGTTTAGCACCGTACACCATCTTGCTTGCCTGTTTTGCGGTGTTCCTGTCACCAGTCTGGCTGCCGTGGCTGGAGACGATTGTGGCGGACCGCCCGGATTTGGCAGCGGATCGCAGTTTCGGCCTGTCTGCCGTCGAAACCACCGGCTCGATCCGATCGAATCGGACCCGGACTGCTGAATTGCGGGCTGATTCGCGGGGACATTTCGAAGTTCGGGCGATGATCAACGGCCATGACGTTGGCGTGATGATCGATACGGGTGCGACGAGCGTCGCGCTCCGTTTCGAGGATGCCACCCGTCTCGGGCTTCACACCGATCCCGAAGATTTCAAGATCCCGATTGCCACTGCAAACGGCGGTACCAAGGCAGCCCGGGTCACCCTGCAGGAAATCCGCATCGGAAACATTCGCGTCAGAAATGTTGAGGCGTTGATCGTTCCGCCGAAGTCGCTGACGACCAATCTGATGGGGATGAGCTTTCTGAAGCGACTTACGAAAGTTCAGATTGCTGGATCCCGACTTGTGCTCGAGGAATGATCGCACCCGAATGGCCAGCTTGGCAGTTGGTGGATCAGTCGTCTCTTGACAGCGTTTTCCCCTCGGCGCACGCCTCACTCATGCGGCAATGGGTCTTCTCTTCACTGATTCTGGCTTGTGTCAGCGCGACGCTTGGCTGCGCCCACGGCGCGGAGTCGTTTGGCGTCTTGCGGTTGCGGATTGGCATGGTTGGAGCCGGGCAGGTCAAGGCTGAGACCGAGCGGCTGGAACCATTTCGGGCATACCTTGCTGCCCGGCTCGAAATTCCAGTGGAGTTGCAAATCTTTCGAAAGGGCCAGGAACTGGTGGATGCCGCCGCCCATCGCGCAATTGATTACGGTGTTTACACGGCAGCGACCTATGCAGCCGCCTGGCGCAGTTGCGGCTGCATCGAACCGATCGGTGCGCCGAGGTCAATCGACGGCACGGCTGGTGTCCGTTCCATCCTCGTTGTACGCGGCGACTCACCCTATCTGAAAGCCACGGATCTGCAGGGGCGGTCGTTGGCCATGGCGGGACAGGGGTCGATTGCAGGTCACATGATCCCTGTCAGTGAACTCGCAGGCGAGGGCATCGATGTCGCGAAGCTTGTATCGCGGGTCGAAACGGTTGCTGATCCAGATGCCGCCTTGACCTTGTTGCTCGACAGGAAAGTGGACGCTGCGTTTGCCTGGTCGACCCTCGAGGGAGAACAGGGGGAGGGTTATGATCGCGGCCCATTGCACGACCTCGTGCATCGCGGCATCCTGGATATGCATGCAATCCGCATCATCTGGCGATCCGGACTCATTCCAAACGGGCCTCATGCAGTGCGAGATACGCTACCATTGCAGGTGAAAAGCCATTTGCGTGATCTGCTCAGCGAACTGCTGGAAGCGGGCCCGGACGCTTATGATGCCGTTGAACCCAATTTCAGCGGCGGTTTCGGACCGATCGGGCATTCCGCGTATCTACCGTTACTGCGACTCGTCACGCCGCCGGGCGAGGATCCAATGCAGCCATTGGCTCCCAAATCTCCCAATGGTTAGGGGCGCCCGCCGTCAGGCCTGTCCCGAAGACCGCGCTTGTTTTGCCGGATCTGTTTCAGGCAGACAACGCAAGCGGTTCATTGTTGCCGGAAATCAGAGCGCTTGTCCGCAACATGATTTTCTGCAATTCGCCAAAATCTGGCGGAACACCGCGTTTCAGTGCCTGGTTGGCTTCTTCTGCCGCTTTGGAAATCCCTGAAAACCCGAGATTTCCAGCCGATCCTGTCAGCGTATGCAAGACTTTACGCAATTCGACCTGATCATCGTTGATTTGCGCTTCCACGCCGAAATCGATGAGGGCCCAGGCATCTGTCCAGAACGCGTCTGTGAGTTCGGACAAAAACTCCTCTCCGAATTCTTCTGTGAGTTCCGCCCGACGATCCTGATCGATCATGGTTGTCTCCAATTCTAATCATCTGGCCCATTGCGTCGGATGCTGTTCATCACGATGAGAATATGGGTCGCTTTTCATGGTTAAGTTCTTGATCGGGAGCCCGGCGCTAGTCCCGGCTCAGGATTGTGAAGTCGGCTTGTCTCAGTTCAACTGGCACGTCGCTCCAGCGAGACTGAACTTTCCGAAGGTAAAGGTGACGGGCGAACCGCCTCGTGATCTGCCTGCGCTTCGGCTCCGATCACGGCGATTTCGTCAAATCGCCGCATGAATGCATCGACACATGTCGGGTCGAATTGTTCGCCGCGCTGGCTGAAGATGAAATCCCGGGCAGCCGTCACGGTCCATGGCTTCTTGTAGGGGCGCGTCGAAACCAGGGCGTCAAACACGTCAGCGACAGCAGCAATACGTCCGGTGATCGGAATGTCGGTGCGCGACAGTCGACGGGGATAACCGCCTCCATTCCAATGTTCGTGATGCGAGGCCGCAATTTCAGCGCCCATGCGGATCAAGGGCGCATCGCTACCAGCCAGAATTTCCTCGCCGATCGTTGTATGGGACTGCATGATGACGCGCTCTTCAGGCGTCAACGGTCCCGGTTTGAACAGGATGTAATCAGGGATGCCTACCTTGCCGATGTCATGCATCTGTGCGGCAACCTGGATCGATCGGCAGAAATCCTTGGATTGGCCCAATTCTTCCGACAGGATCCGGCAAACGGTCGCCATGCGCATGATGTGATTGCCGGTTTCGAAGTCGCGCCCTTCTGTCGCGCGCGACAGGCGCCAGACGATTTCTTCTTCGCGACGGACCAGCGTCTTCAAGGCCCGATCGACTTCCAACTGAAGTTCGTCACCACGGACCGCGAGAGCCTGCTGGGCCTGATGAAGCGCCAGCAGGTTCCGGACGCGCGCCTTGAACTCGACGGGATCGATGGGCTTGAGGAGGAAGTCGTTGACGCCTTCCTCGATGCAATGGATTCGCACGGCCCGCTCTTCTTCTGCCGTGATCATGACGATCGGCACGAGCCGATGCCGCTCGTGCGAACGGATGGCCCGCACCAGACCCAGTCCATCAAGCCCGGGCATCACATAGTCAACAAGCGCGATATCAAAGTCGAGTTGGTGCAACTGGGCTGCGACAAGCAAGGGGTCCGTAAAGCCCAATGCTTCGCAGTTGTCGATCTTTTCGACCAGCCGTTTCACGAACAGAACGTTCGTGGAGTTATCATCGACAATGAGTGCTTTCATCTCAGGGCTTGTCCTTTTGCTGCCTGCGATTAGACCCTTAAACCAGACAAAATCGATTAATTTAAATGTATAAATTTGAATCTTGATTGGGTGAGTTTGAAGTTTGATTAATTTTGCGGAAACATCGGCGGCAGGTCTGAAATGTTTGCACCGGATAATCTGATTGGTCCCCCAATTCGTATGCTGAAGTGTTACGACAAACAGATTCACTCATGCAGGCTTGACGCACATTGACCCCCACCAACCAGGAATCTGCCCGCCCCTCGCACGCCGAAACACTTGTCTGGTTGCGACGGGACCTGCGACTTGATGATCAGGCTGCCCTTTATCAGGCGCTGAAGCGTGGGGGACCGGTCATTGTCGCGTTCATCTTTGATCGCGTGATACTCGATCAACTCCCGCGAGCTGATCGCCGCGTGGAATTCATCCACGGCTCCGTTGCCAGCCTGAAGACAGAATTGCAGGCGCTCGGTGGAGATCTGATCGTTCGTCACGGCGTCGCAGAAACAGAGATCGTGAAGCTCGCAGTCGAACGGGGCGTGCGTGCCGTTTACTGTAATCGGGACTATGAGCCGTCGGCTATCGCTCGGGACAAGGCCGTTGCCGCGCAAATGGACGGGCACGGAATCGGATTTGAGACCTTCAAGGATCAGGTGATCTTTGAGCGCGATGAGATCCTGACGGCGTCAGGCACCATGTTCTCGGTCTATACACCCTATAATCGGGCGTGGATGAAGGCCTGCGACGCCTTCCAGCTCAAGGCCTATCCCGTTCGCACCTATCTGGCTGCCTTGCAGGTGTGTCAGCCGGAACCGATGCCGGATCTCGAGGCGCTAGGCTTCCAGCGGACGAATCTGGCGGACCTGGGCATCAAACCGGGCGTAGATGGTGCTGCTGTGCTGTTTCAGGATTTTCTTGGCCGTATCGACGGTTACCGGGACCAGCGCAACTTTCCGGCGGTGAAAGGCGTTTCCTATCTGAGCGTTCATCTCCGGTTCGGGACGATTTCGCCACGATTGCTGGCCAGAACCGCCATGGCCCATGGCGGCGAGGGCGCAACGACCTGGCTCAATGAGCTCATCTGGCGCGAGTTCTACCAGCAAATTCTCTGGCATCGGCCTGATGTCGTGGAGCATGCGTTCAAGGCTGATCTGGACGACCTCGATTTCTCGCGAGATGAGGCCCAGTTTCAAGCCTGGTGCGAGGGCTGCACCGGTTATCCGCTCGTGGACGCGGCAATGCGTCAGTTGAACGAGACGGGCTATATGCACAATCGTCTGCGGATGGTCGCGGCGAGCTTCCTGGTCAAGGATCTGCTCATCGACTGGCGCTGGGGCGAACGGTATTTTGCCGAAAAGCTCATTGATTTTGATCTGGCGTCCAACAACGGCGGCTGGCAGTGGGCTGCCGGAACGGGGTGCGACGCCCAGCCCTATTTCCGGATCTTCAATCCGGTCAGCCAGTCGCTGAAATTTGATACAGAGGCAAAGTTCATCCGCCGCTATGTCCCCGAACTCGCCAGATTGTCCACGGAAGCCATCCACGCGCCCTGGCTCGCCAAACCTCTGGAACTGGCTGAAGGCGGGGTGATCCTGGGCAAGACCTATCCCCACCCGATGGTCGACCACGCCAAGCAGCGTGACCTCGCCCTGCGCCTGTTCAAGCGGCCGGAGGCGATTGGTACCTGAGCCTTACGCTGCGCTTTGCGCCAGCTGCGACCGGAACCAGAGTGCTGTCTCCACTGCGCCGACCTCGAACGGGGTCGGGTCATTCCAAAAGCGGTTGGCAAATTTCGTGTGGTCCACCTTGTAGGGGCGATCCCAGACGAATGTCATCTCGATCATGCCTTTCAGGACAGGCATGGCGAGAGCCAGAACAGGCAAAAGCCAGAGCGGAATGGCCGTTATTCTCGGCTTCACGCCCAAGGCCTCAGCACCCAATGTCAGTATCTCACGGGCGGTTCGCGTCGGGGCAGAGGGGACATGCCAGGCTTGCCCAAAGGCGTCATCCGGCGCATCGAGCAGGGTGACAACAGCGCGCGCGATATCCGGCACATAGGCGAATTCGTGTTGCCTATCAGGCGGGATCACCAGCGTTGCCGACTTGCCCCTGGCGAAGGCACCAAATGCCAGATCGCCCAGATGCGAAATTGGCCCGGCACCGGGACCATAGAAATCAGGCGCCCTGAGTGCGGTGAAATGCACCTTGTCACGTCGAGCCATCCACATCCGGGTAATGTCGGCACGAACGGCGGGCTTCTGGCCGTAATCGGTCAGGGGCATGTCTTCGCGCAAAGGCTCGCTCTGCGGTCCGTACATGTAGAGATTGTCCACGAACACCACCCGGGCGCCGGTTGCTTCTGCTGCGTCAAGAATGTTGGCCATGGTCCTTGGCCAGACGTCGCGCCAGATCTTGCCATCGTATTGAAACCCGACGCTCAGGACGATCTGACGGGCTCTCTGGCTCGCGGCCAGAACGGCGGATGAATCAAGAATATCGGCGGCAACAAATGTCGCGCCGGTCACGAGATCTGCGGGCTGATTGCGTTGCGCGACACGGACGGATCGCCCCGAGGCGATCAACCGTCTTGCTGTTGCCGCGCCACATGCGCCGTAGCCAAAAATGACAACATCGACTGTTTCGGAAATAGGTGACATGGGTGGGTGCTCCATCTGATCGAGGAGACCCCTATACGCCCTATTTAACAATATCAAAAATGCATTGTTTGTATATGTAAGATGCGCCAGATTAATGGAGAACGTCAGATTCGCACTTCAGGACTGCGGCTATGGCCCGTTTCCGACGATCGAGGGCTCTATGCAGGATATCAATCTTTCCGGAATTGACCTCAACCTTTTGCCGCAACTTGCCGCCTTGTTGCGTCGGCGCAATGTGACACATGCTGCCAATGACGTTGGTCTCAGTCAGCCGGCGATGAGCCGGGCGTTGGGTCGATTGCGCGACGAGCTCGGCGATCCCCTGCTCGTGCGCGGCACGGGGGGGCTTGTCCTGACGCCACGGGCCGAGCGGTTGATGCCACAGCTTGAAGCGGCCATTGCCGATATCAAGCTGATTTTCCGTCAGCCGTCGTTTGATCCGTCAACCGAGGATCGCATCATCCGCATCGCTGCATCCGATACCCAGACCGTCCTGCTGGCTCCCGAGTTGATGGCGCGGCTGGCAACCGAGGCGCCGGGACTCCGCCTGCGGGTGGAATCCTACGGGCCTGATCTGATCGCCAGGATGGAGCGGGGCAAGCTGGACCTCGCCTTTGCCTTGGCGACGACATCACTGCCCCCAGGTGCCATGAGCGAACCGATTGCCACAGACAGCCTGGTGCTCGTGATGCGCCGGGATCATCCGGCAGCTCACAAGGACTGGCAACTCGCGGATTATGCGGACTACGCCCATGTGACCGTCGCGCTGGTAGGCGATGGCCAGTCTGACATCGACCGGGTGCTTGCGGCATCCGGCATCACGCGCCGGATCGCGCTCGTGACGCCGCATTTCACGGCGGCTGTTGCGGCTGTTGCCAAGACCGACATGGTGACGACGATCAGCCGCGCCTATGCAACGCGCTTGGCTGATACCTTTGGCCTCGTGCTCAAGGAACCGCCTCTTGCTGCGACATCCCTACCGATGACGCTGGTCTGGTCGCACCTGCGTGCCAATGACCCCGTCATCACGTGGTTCCGCAGCCTTGTGAAAGACGTCGCCGCAGAGGTTTACGGCGCGCCGTAACCACCACCTGTCGGCGTGATGATGGTTATGGCTTCGCCTGCCTTCAGAACCGTGGAATCGCAGCCGCCGCGCTCCTCGATCGTACCATCCAGGCGACGGACCAGATTGTGACCGACCTCGCCGGGCAGGCCACCAAGCATGCCAAATGGCGGCACGCGCCGATGGCCGGTCAGAAGCGCCAATTCCATTTCCTCGCGGAAGCGGATCGTGCGACGGGTGCCATCGCCTGCGCGGAACTTGCCCTTGCCGCCAGATCCGCGCCGCACAGAGAATTCCTCCAGCACGACCGGGAAACGGGATTCAAGGATCTCGGGATCTGTGAGGCGCGAGTTGGTCATGTGTGTGTGGACGGCAGAAGACCCATTGAAATCGGGTCCAGCAGGCGCACCAGAACAGATCGTCTCATAATACTGGTAGCGATCATTGCCGAAGGTCAGATTGTTCATCGTGCCTTGCGCGGCGGCCAGCGCCTGTAACGCGCCGAAGAGGCAGTTGGTCACCGCCTGACTGACCTCGACGTTGCCCGCGACAACGGCGGCAGGATAACGCGGGGCCAGCATGGAGCCCTCGGGCACGATCATGTGAATAGGACGCAGGCATCCGGCGTTCATCGGGATATCGTCGTCGACCATGACCCGGAAGACATAAAGCACGGCAGCGCGTGTGACTGGCTTCGGCGCATTGAAGTTGGTCGGTTGTTGCGGGCTGGTGCCGGTGAAGTCGACCGTTGCCTCGCGACGAGCCTTGTCCACGGTGATCTTCACCCGAATGAAGCAACCGGCGTCCATCTCGTATTCGTAGGAGCCATCTGACAGCCGGTCGAGGACACGGCGGACGCTTTCGTCGGCGTTGTCTTGAACATGCCCCATATAGGCGCGCACGACATCCAGCCCGAAATGCCGGATCATCTTGTTCAGTTCTGCCGCACCCCGTTCATTGGCCGCGATCTGGGCCTTGAGATCGTTGACATTCTGGATGACGTTGCGAACGGGGTATTTCGCGCTGGTGAGGAGCGAGATCAGCTCAGCTTCGCGCAAGCGGCCGTTTTCGACGAGCTTGAAGTTGTCGATATAGACGCCCTCTTCCTCGATCGTGTTGGCAAGCGGCGACATGGAGCCGGGCGCTATGCCGCCGACGTCGGCGTGGTGACCGCGACTGGCGACCCAGAACATCAATTCCTGGCCCGCAGCATCAAACACCGGCGTGCAGACCGTGATATCCGGCAAATGGGTGCCGCCGTTGTAGGGCGCGTTCAGTGCATAGACGTCGCCTGGGCGGATCACCGGATTGTCGGTGATGACGGCGCGCACCGACATATCCATCGACCCAAGATGCACCGGCATGTGCGGCGCATTGGCGACGAGTTCGCCCTTGGCGTCAAAGACGGCGCAGGAAAAATCGAGGCGTTCCTTGATGTTGACGGAATAGGCCGTGTTTTGCAGCGTCACGCCCATCTGCTCGGCAATCGACATGAAAAGATTATTGAAAATCTCCAGCATGACCGGATCTGCCGATGTGCCAACAGCGCCCGCATTCGGACGTGCGACGACCCGTTGCAGCACGAGATGATCGTGGCCCGTCAATCTGGCCGCCCAGCCCGGTTCGATCACGATGGTCTGGTTGGGTTCGATGATGATCGCCGGGCCGGAAATGACATGGCCGGGGGCAATCGATTGACGACGATAGATCTCCGCATCATGCCAGGCACCGTTTGAATAGAAACGCGACGTTTCGGCAGGCTCTGGCGCTCCTTCGGCGGCCTCCGCAACATTTGGTTCATTGAGTGCCGCGGCGCCGCCGATGGCCTCGACGGATAGCGCTTCGAGCACGAGCGGCTTTTCATGATCGACAAACCCGAAGCGAGCCTCGTGTGCCCTCAGGAAGGCGGATCGCAACCCGTCCGTCTGATCCGGTCCGGTCGGAGACAGTCCCGCCATCGCAACGGGAACATCGAGCGCGGTATCCGTGCCGTCATAGCGGATGTGGGCAGTTGCTTCGATCCGGGCGTTGTCGCCTGCAACGCCCTGTGCGCTCAGTTCCGATGCACAGACCCGGGCAAGTCGTTCGATGCTGGCAACCATGTCAGGCCATGCGCCATCCAGCGGTTGCCCGACTGTCTCGACACGGCTCGCACGGATATCGGCCAGTCCCATGCCATAGGCCGACAGAAGACCCGACAACGGGTGAATCAGCACGGTTTCCATGCCAAGTGCGTCGGCGACCAGACAGGCATGCTGGCCGCCAGCGCCGCCAAAGCAATTGAGGGCATAACGGGTTACGTCATAGCCGCGCTGCACAGATATCTTCTTGATTGCCTCGGCCATATTGGCGACCGCGATCCGGATGAAGCCATCGGCAACGTCTTCCGGTGTTCGTCCATCGCCGATCTGAGCGGCCAATACGGCGAATTTATCGGCTACGCCTGTCGCATCGAGCGGCTGGTTCTGGTCGGGGCCAAAGATCTTCGGAAAGAAGGCCGGGTTGAGCTTGCCGACCATCACATTGGCATCTGTAACGGCGAGCGGTCCGCCGTTGCGATAGCAGGCTGGTCCGGGAAAGGCACCTGCCGAGTCCGGTCCCACACGGAAGCGCGCACCGTCGAAATGCAGGATCGAGCCGCCACCCGCCGCCACCGTGTGGATCAGCATCATGGGCGCACGAATGCGGACACCGGCGACCTGTGCATCAAAGGCGCGTTCATAGGTTCCGTCAAAATGGGCGACGTCGGTCGACGTTCCGCCCATGTCGAAGCCGATGACGTGATCGAACCCGGCGACTTCGGCGGTCTTTGCCATGCCAACGATACCGCCCGCCGGCCCGGAGAGGATCGCATCGCGGCCCTGGAACAGATCGGCTGACGTCAATCCGCCCGCAGATGTCATGAACATCAGCCGCGCACCGGATCGCTCCACGTCCAGTTCTTCCGAGACCTGCGCCACGTAACGCCGCAGGATCGGCGAGAGATTGGCATCGACGACGGTCGTGTCACCGCGCCCCACCAGCTTGATCAGCGGCGATACCTCATGGCTCAGGGAAATCTGGCCGAAGCCGACCTCTCGCACCAGTTGGCCAAGAGCGATCTCGTGCGCCGGGTATTTGTAGCCGTGGATCAGGGCAATGGCGACCGACGTGATGCCAGCCTCTCGCGCGGCCTTGAACCCGGTTCGTGCTGCCTCGAGATCAATCGGGCGTTCGATGGTGCCATCGACCAGCACGCGTTCGTCGACTTCCAGAACGCGGGCGTAGAGCAGGTCCGCCTTCTTGATATTCTTGGCGAAGATCTGGCGGCGGTCTTGATAGCCAATCTCCAGCACATCGGCGAGGCCCCGCGTCGTGACGAACAACGTCGGCTCACCCTTGCGTTCGAGGAGCGCATTGGTTGCCACCGTCGTGCCCATGCGGACTTCGCCGATGGTGTCCGGTGGGATCGATGCGTCAAATGCCAGACCCAGGATCTTGCGGATGCCCGCAACGGCTGCATCGCGATAGGCACCCGGGTTTTCCGACAGCATCTTGACGGCGGTCAGATCGCCCGAGGGTGAACGTCCAATGATGTCGGTGAACGTGCCGCCACGGTCGATCCAGAAATCCCAAAGGCTCATATAAGCAACTCCAATTCCAGTCAGCGTCGATTGCCACACGCACGTGCGATTACATGATCGCAAACTGCGTGTTCCGAACATCGGTAATCAACATGGCACCCGGTGCATGGGTGATCGCAAAAGCCGGTTTGACGGTGGCGATCACGGATTGCGGGGTTACACCGCATGCCCAGAACACGGGGATCTCATCGTCATGGATCGTGACGGCCTCGCCATAATCCGGCTTGGCAATATCCTTGATCCCGATCAGATCCGGGCGTCCGATGTGAACGGGTGCGCCATGCACGCGGGGAAATCGTGTCGTGATCTGGATCGCGCGGATGGCATCGGCAGGCTTGAAGGGCCGCATCGAAACGACCATCGGTCCCGAAAACGGTCCGGCTGGTTCGCAGGCTATGTTGGTGCGATACATCGGCACGTTCGAGCACGCTTCAATGTGCCGGATCGGCAATCCATCGGCCATCAGTGCTTCTTCAAACGAATACGAGCAGCCAAGGACAAAGGTGACGAGATCGTCCCGCCAATAGGCGCTGACATCGGTTGGCTCGTCGACCAGAATACCGTCCCGCCAGACCCTATACCGCGGCAGATCGGTGCGAATGTCCAGATCGGCTCCGAGCGTGCGCACCTCAAGCGATCCGGGCTCGGACATGCCGATCAGCGGGCAGGGCTTGGGATTGAGATGGCAGAAGCGCAGGAAGTCATCGGCCAGTTCCCTTGGCAGGATGGCCAGATTGCCCTGCACGAAGCCCGGCGCTATCCCGGCAGTCGGTCCCGTCATCGTGCCCGATCGGCATGCGAGCCGTGCGGCCAGCGACGGTGATATGTGACTGCTCTGGAGATCTGTCTTGTGAGCGTTCATCGAGCACCTCGGTCCAATTGCGCGCCTAGCCTAGAGCCACGTCTGTTCGAGAGCAATTGGCGCGATGCGATTGCTCCAATGCGCCAATCGCTTGATCAATAGCCCCGTTCCCGGCTGACGGGTGCCTCAATCGGCAGGCCGGCCAGGAGGCGCGCAACTTGTCGTGCGACGGTCGAAACAAGCGCCTCTTTCGATGCCTCCGCCGCATCATGCGAGGTGAGCAGGATATTCGGGTTCGACCAGAATGGGTGGTCCCTCGGGAGAGGTTCCTCGGCAAAGACATCGAGCGCCGCACCCCGGATATGGCCACTGTCCATTGCCGCCATGAGCGCCGCCTCGTCCAGTTGGCCACCCCGGGCCGCATTGATGAAAACGGATCCCCTTGGCATGGCTGCCAGGACATCGGCTGAAAAAATGCCTTTCGTTTCCGCCGTCAGCGGCAGGAGATTGACGAGGTAATCGCTCTGGGCAGCAACACGTTTCAGCGCGTCCGGGCCGGTTTCAAGCCGCACGCCTTCGATCATCCTTTCAGGTGTTGACCGAACCTGGGCGACAACATTGAAGCCGAGCGTCCGCAGCGTCAGCGCCGTCGCCTGTCCCATCAGTCCATAGCCGATGATGCCGATGGTCGCCGAAGACGGTTGCCGGATTGAGAAGCGATGCCAGATCCGGTCCTTCTGGTTGGCCAGATGCTCGGGAAACAGTCGCTCCCACCAGAGCACGGCGGACACAACATAGCCTGCCATGATCTGGGCCTGCTGGGGATCGCGCACGCGGATGACGGGCACGTCCGGCAGGCTCGGACAGGCGAGGATCGCATCAACGCCCGCCGCCATGGAGGACACGAACCCGAGATTTCGGTAGGGCGCAAAGGCGTCCGCCGAAGGCACCCAGGCGATTGCAAACCGGACTGCGTCGGGATCGTCGACTTCATGCGGCAGTTTCAGGTCCAGTTGCGGGGCAAGCCGGGCGAAGGCGTCGCCATAGTGAAACCTGAGATCGAGGACTGGCGACAGAAAGACGCCGACGGTTCTGGTCATGCCTAGCTTTCGCGGTCAGATGAAATAGTCGGGGAAGGCGGCTTCGTAGGCAGCCGCCGCTCCCAGCACTTTCGCGTCCGCGCCGCGCGCGCCAATGATCTGCAGGCTGATCGGCAGACCGCCCTTGGTCTGTCCGTTCGGGACGACAGCGGCTGGCTGGGTTGAGAGATTGATCGGGAATGTGAAGCCCGCCCAGAGGTACCATTCCGACAGCTTTGCTTCATCCGGTGCAAGCTTGCAGACTTCGAATGCGGGGATGGCGGTTCCCGGTGCGATGACCAGATCGTATTTCGCGAGAAGCTGGTCCATGGCGGTGCCGAACTCGCCACGCTTCAGTTGGGCGGCGATCAACTCCGGCGCGCTGACGGCGGCGCCCTTTGCAGCGGTTTCAAGCAACGCCGCCTCGATCAGGTGCCGCCGTTCGGCTGGAACGCTGGCGACGCGCGCCGCCGCGCCACAATACCAATGCTTCTCGAAGACATCCGTGATCACATCGGCAAACGGCAAATCGATTGGTTCGAGATGGGCACCGAGTGCCGCCAGGGCCTTGACCGATGCCGACAGGGCCTCCGCGACTTCCGGATGTACGTAGCCACATGGCGGGGTTGCCCAGACGCCGATCCTCAGACCCTTGAAACTGACCTCGACATCGGCGAGCGATCCCAGATCCCCCGGACCCTGTGCCCAATCAAGGATGTTTCGCCCGGCCATGGCCTGCAGCATATGGGCGGAATCCGCGACCCGGCGCGTCATCGGCCCGATATGGGCGACCGTGCCGAACGGGCTTGCCGGATAGGCGGGCACCCGCCCGAAGGTCGGCTTGATGCCGCTGAGACCCGTGAAGGCGCAGGGAACGCGGATCGAGCCACCGCCATCGGTTCCCACATGCAGGACGCCGGCACCCACGGCTGCCGCGACCGCCGCGCCACCGGACGAACCGCCGGGCGTCATGTCCGGGTTCCATGGATTGCGCGTGATGCCGCTGAATGCGCTATCGGTGACGGCCTTCCAGCCAAATTCCGGTGTCGTGGTCTGGCCTATGATCACCGCACCCGCTGCACGCAAGTTGGCCACGGATGGGGCGTCTTCGGCGTAAGGTTCCGGGTCCGACGTCAGGCTGCCATAGCGGACCGAGCGGCCCTTGATGCGGACGATGTCCTTGATCGTCGTGGGAACGCCATCGATCGGCGACAGGGGGGCTCCGGCCCGCCAACGACCCTCGGATTCCTGGGCTGCGATCAGGGCCCCCTCGTGATCGATGAAGGTGAAGGCGTTGAATTTCGGATTGATGGCATCCGCTCGCCCGATGGCAGCCATGGCGACATCGACAGGTGACAGATCGCCCCGGGAATAATGGCGTCGAAGATCGTCTACGCCAAGTTTGCACAGGTCCGGCGCATCGGAGAGCGGGGTCGTCGGCATTATAAATCCTCTCACTGGGGCCGTGTCGTTTGCAAATCGGTATTCGAACATCGGCAGGGTCGATCGTGAACGAGGCAGTCATCTCGCACGTCAGCTGTTCGGCATTTCATACCGATTCCAAACCAAAATCATCAACAAAAGTCGATTTGGGTGCGAATCCAATGCTGAACATTCTGCCTTGATCCCGGTCGATCATGATCAGGATCTAGCAAAAAAGTGCATGAATCAGACAGCGAAATCGGCATCCGCGCATCACGGTGCATAGTTTAAATAATAATAATTCTAAACTAAGGTATCGCTACGTAATCATGCGGCTCTTTTTACAAAGCTTATAAACTGTCCGAATTGTTGTTGTATGTGGATCGAACCTTCTATAGCGTTTTGTGATGGCGGCGGGCCTTGAACCCGTTTGCTGTATGAGGCAATTTATGCAATATAAATCATCACTACGAGCTCAGCATATCATTGCGGGCTTGGCCAGCTGTCTGGTTCCTGAGCGGCGGACGATCGCAGCGGGCGTGACAGTTGCGGTGTTTCTGGCGTTTGGTGCTGGCTCTGGTCGCGTCGCTCACGCAGATCCACTGTTCATCCCGCCGCCGACGTCGACGCAATCCGTGCCCGACGCCTACCATGAGCTTGAGACGAAATATCTCTTCGGGTTCACCGAGGGATCGGATATCGGCGCCGAGGGCGAACAATCCTTTGAACTGGAATCGACGGCCAGCTTCCAGCGCCGCAATGGTCGCTATTCCTCACTCGAACAAGAGTTCGAGTATGAAGGCGTTCCCTCGCAATATTGGGGCTATGAACTCAGTGCCCATACGCGTGCCCTGAATACGGTCGGCACGGATGGTCTGGCAAACACATCGACCATCAATTTCAGTGGCTTGTCGGCTGAATTCCGGTACTTGCTCGTCGGTCGCGGTCCGGGCTCGCCCGTTGGCATCGCGCTGACAGCCTCACCTGAATGGGCGCGTATCGACGACGGAGGCCAGCCGATCACGGATTACAGCACGACGTTTGGTGTGGTTGCCGATACCGAACTCATCGCCAACAGGCTCTACGGAGCCGTCAATCTGAAATATACGCCCGACATAGCCAAGTCACCGGGGCAGGGCTGGAGTAATTCGTCCCAGTTTGGTCTCACCGGTGGTCTGGCCTATCGGATAGCCCCCAAGGTGACGGTCGGCAGTGAGGCTGAGTACTATACCCAATTTGACAGCCTCGGTTTCAAGCGCTTCCAGGGTGAAGCGCTTTATCTCGGCCCGACGTTCCATGTCCAGATTACCGGCAAGATCATGCTGGCGGCGGCTTTGTCGACGGAAGTCGCCGGTCACGCTGCCGGGGAAAATCGGAACCTTGATCTCACGAACTTTTCGCGCCAACGCGCCAATCTGAAGCTCGAATTCGAATTCTGAAAGGATCAATCCATGTCCCGACCAAATGCCCTTTTTGCCGGATTGGTGTCATTGTTTGTAGCGATGGGCTTCACCTGTTCAGCTGCAGCTGTTGCGGATGACGCCGTGACGGTCAAGCTGACGCTGAAGGATCACAAGTTCAGTCCAGCCGAACCGGCGGTTCCTGCGGGTAAGCCGATCACCATCGAGGTAACCAATGCCGATCCGACACCAGCGGAGTTCGAGTCCAAGACCTTGCGTGTCGAAAAGGTCGTTGTCGGCGGTGGCAAGATCACCTTGCAGGTGCGGCCTCTGACAGCGGGACGCTATCGCTTCTATGACGAAGAACACGAGAATACGACCGAAGGCTTCCTTGTCGTCAATTAGAGCAACTGGAAAAAGCGTGGCGAAAGGTTTAGGGTAGAAGTTGGACGAGGGCGGCTGACATGCTTGGTGCATTGATCATTGTCTTTCGGGAAGTCATTGAAGCGGGCCTGATTGTCGGCATCGTTCTGGCTGTCACGAAAGGAATACGACATAACGGTCGCTGGGTGGCGCTCGGTGTGGCCGCAGGCGTTGCCGGTGCCTCGCTCGTTGCCATTTTTGCCGGCGTCATTGCCGACGCGCTGGAAGGTGCAGGGCAGGAGATCTTCAACGCCGCGATCCTCGGCGTGGCTGTTGTCATGCTCGCGTGGCACAATATCTGGATGGCGCGCCATGGTCGTGAACTGGCCATGGAAATGCGGACCTATGGCGAAGAGGTGAAGGCTGGCTCGCGGTCCCTGGCTGCTCTGGCTGTCGTGGTGGCTGTCGCCGTCATGCGGGAAGGCTCGGAAGTAGCCCTGTTTCTTTATGGTCTCGCCGCGTCTGCCAAGGACTCGGGGTTTGATCTGCTGATCGGATCAGGGCTCGGCCTTTTGGCCGGGGTTGCCGTCACGGCTGTGACGTTCCTGGGGCTGATCGTCATCCCGTCGCGCTATCTGTTCAGTATCACATCGGTCCTGATCACGTTCCTCGCAGCCGGATTGGCGGCCCAATCTGTCGTCTTCCTGCAACAGGCGGGATTTGTGACCGCGCTTCAGGATTCGGCGTGGGATACGTCGCGGTTCTTGTCCGATACCAGCCTGATCGGGCGTGTGTTCCATACGCTAATCGGGTATTCGGACCAGCCGTCGCAAATGCAGGTGGCTGTTTATTGCGTGACACTCGGCGTCATTTTCACGCTGTCAAAGGTGTTTGCGCCGCATCAGCAGCCGAAACGACCGGTGCCCGTTTTGGCTGAATGAGTGACCTAGGGGGCGGTTTAACCGTTGCTTTGGGGCGTCCAGCAGCTTTAGCCGTGCGCCGAATTCACCGCCTGAAGTACGAGTTTCTGCAGGCGCTCAGGCAGGGCAGGCAGCATTTCAACAGCAAGCGCCTGACCTGCACTCGACATCTTGACCCAGGTCTTGGCAACGATATCGACGACCTTGTCATCTGGATGCTTGCTCGCGAAGCCGACGAATTCGTTTTCGAGGAACACGAGACAAGCGCAATCTTCGAGCGCCTGTGAGTCCGGGTCGCGTTTGAGGCGTTCCTTGCGAATGATCGACCGCGTGCGTGCGATATCGTCGTCTGAATAGCCAACCTCTGCCATGATCCCGGCTGCAAGACTGGCGTGGTGATCTTTCAGTGCGTTGCGCCAGGCGAAATAGCCGGGCTTGTCCATCGGGTAGGCATTGCGAGCGATATCAAAGCGGCAGATGTGCTGGGCGCGCACCGCGATCGACAGGGAGTCGCCCGCGTCGGGGACAAGCTTCCCGAGCCAGGCACTCATCCGCTCGCCGTAAAAGACCGCATAGGGGCGCTCCTGACCTTCGATCATGATCATGGTCGGGTCATCGCCGTTTGCGGCATCAATTCGGGCGAACGCGGCGAGCAGTCGATCAGACATGTCGATTGCCTTCTGTTCGAGAAACACGAAAATTGTTATCTTGTCGCACCCTAGCGCGAGGATGAAGCATGGCCAAGCCGTTTCCTGCCATCAATGATGATCATCGGGACATGATCGGGAGGCAACATATTTTTTTCACGGCAACTGCTGCCGCAGGCGCGCGCATCAATGTGTCGCCAAGACCAACCGATTGCTTTCGGATCATCGGACCAAACAAGGTCGCCTATCGCGACCTGACGGGATCAGGTAGCGAAACGGCGGCGCATCTCAAGGTGGATGGTCGCATGACCATCCTGTTCTGCGCCTTCGACGGGTTGCCGATCATTCTCCGGTTATACGGAACCGGCGTGTCGCATCCGCGTGGCACGGCGTCCTACCAGTCATTAATCGACGAAGTGTTTGCCGGTGAGCAACCACCTGGAACGCGGCAGGTCGTGACGCTCGACGTTGATCTTGTGCAGACATCCTGCGGCTATGGCGTGCCATTGTTCGACTATGTCGGCGAGCGGCAGGGCTTGGCGCGCTGGGCAGAGCAACAGGGTGAGGACGCGCTGAAGGCGTATCGGGATCGCAAAAACCGGGTGAGCCTCGACGGTCTGCCCGCCTTGATCGAATGACCCTGAACGTCATCTGCGGACAAGGATGAGTGGCTTGCCGCCTTCCTTGGCTGATTTGACGAAACTGCCATCCGCTTTGGGCACGAGTGTCAGGTCAGCGGTTTCCGATCCGACCAGCACAAGAAGCGCGCCTTCGATGTGCCATTTCACCAGTTGCAGCTTGCGCAAATTGGCGTCACAGCCGGGCGAAATGCTTAATCCACGAAATGATGATCTGGCCGCGACCGGCGTGGCCTGAAAGGTAAGCGCACAGACAGCGCTTCCGTCCGGGCGTTGAAATTGCCATTGCCCCGGCATCTCGGACGCCCGAACCAGCCGCTCGGAGCCTTCATTGGCGGCCATGAGGACGAGCCGGTTGCCCGATGACTTGCCGGGCTGATAATATTGCCCGTCCGGATCTTCGCTGAGACGGATGAGCGATTTGCCTGCGCGGTCCCGAAATGTCAGTCCGCCCTCAGCGTCAAGATCCCAGATCGTTGCGCTAGAAAGAGCGCCCACGCAATCGCGGCATCGGCTGGCACCGGCGACGCCATGGTGGCCTGCGACAATCGTGCTCGATAGCGTAACGACACACGCACCGTCATCAGCCTCGGAGGCGAAAAGCCAATCTCCGGCAATCGCCTGATAGATATTTTCATCAACCGGGCGCGAAGATGTCGGGCTGGCCGCGATCAGAAACGGGATCAGAACCCAGCCCGCGAACCGTCCGGGCGTTGGCGCGATCCCGTCCCTGAAAAGGCTACGCATTCTGCCTCGCCCGAGTTTATGACGCAGATGTCGGGTGGCTGACCGTGTCAGCCCATCCCCGACTCACGACACTGATCATCCTACCAGATCGCGTGCAAGGCAATTGCGGCCAGCGACAGGGCGCCGATCCAAAGCGCCACATTTGCCGCTTTGCCGTACCGGCGGTCGGCGCGGGCCAGTCGATCAATGCTCTGGCGGTCAAGCCGCAAGCCGTGTTCGGCCATGGTTGCGAGTCCGGTGGATGTCCGTTTTGCCTCAGACACGAGCTCGGGGAGCGCAAGTCCCAATTTGGCGAGCGACACCAGACTGGCACCGAGTTCTTCCACCTTGGCCGCAGGTCCAAGATTGCCTTCGATCCACTCGCGCACGACCGGCTCCGATGTTGTCCAAATATCGAGATCGGGATCAAGCGAGCGGGCAACGCCCTCAACGACCACCATCGTCTTTTGCAGAAGCAACAGGCGAGGTTGCGTCGTCATGTTGAAAACTTCAGTGTATTCAAACAACTGAGAGAGTAGATGGGCCATCGAGATTTCATGCGCGGGCCGATCCCGCAGAGGTTCGCCGATGGCGCGGAGCGCTTGCGCGAAGACGGCAACCTCCTCTTCCGGCGGTACATAGCCGGCTTCGAAATGCACTTGGGCCGTCCGCATGTAATCACGGCGGATGAACCCATAGAGGATTTCCGCCAGAAAGCGCCGCTCGGCCGGGTTCAATCGACCCATGATGCCGAAATCGACCGCAATCAGGGTTCCGTCGGGATCGACGAACAGATTGCCCTGATGCATATCGGCATGGAAGAAGCCGTCACGCATGGCATGACGCAGAAAGGATTGCATTACGGTCTTGGAGAGCGCGACGGGATCAAGCCCTTCAGCCGCCATATTATCGGGATTGGTGAGTTTGAGGCCGTTGATCCATTCGAGCGTCAGCACGCCCTTGGCGGTGCGCACCCAATCGACCTGCGGCACGCGAAAGCCCGGATCATTGCGCGTATTCTCAGCCATTTCCGACAAGGCCGCTGCTTCGAGACGCAGATCCATCTCAAGCCGAACCGAACGCGCTAGGGTCTCGACCGCGTCAACAGGCCGCAAGCGACGGACTGAAGGAATCAGCCATTCGATCAGATGGGCAGCCAGGAAAAAGCTTTGCAGATCGCGACGGAACCGCTGCTCGACGTCGGGCCGAAGGACCTTGACGGCGACATCGCGGATCTCGCCATCAGCATCCTGCACACGCGCCTTGTGCACCTGGGCAATCGAGGCCGCAGCCACCGGCTCACCTATTGAGATGAAGAGATCGGACACGGGCCGGGCAAGTGACTTCTCAATAGCCGCGATCGCGTCCGCTTGCGGAAAGGCTGCCAGCCGATCCTGCAAGGCCTCGAGATCGCGGGCCATATCCCGCCCGACGACATCCGGTCGGGTGGCCAGGAACTGGCCCAGCTTGACGTAGGACGGACCGAGCCGGTTCAGGGCTTCCGTCACGCGGACGCTGCGTGACACACCCGCAATGTCTCCCCGTTCGATC
The DNA here is from genome assembly GCA_903930435.1 of uncultured Hyphomicrobiales bacterium. Classification (GTDB taxonomy): domain Bacteria; phylum Pseudomonadota; class Alphaproteobacteria; order Rhizobiales; family Ancalomicrobiaceae; genus CAIYYN01. Next base: position 23,378 of record CAIYYN010000066.1, read on the forward strand.
AGCCTGATCAGCCCGAGCGCCAGACGTCCGAGCGGTGGCGGATCAGGCGGTGCCATGGCGCGCAGGACGCCTTCCCGGGCAAGCACCCATCCTGCGATCGCCAGTCTGACCAGCGCCCCGGGACTCAACATCACACTATCGGTCACGATCAGATCTTCCAGCCGGAATGAATGGCGGCAACACCACCGGTCAAGTTCGTGAAATCAACACGGGCGAAACCGGCATCCCGGATCATGTCCGCAAAGCGCTCCTGGTTCGGGAACGTCCGAATGGATTCGACAAGATAGCGATAGGGTTCCGCGTCTCCGGCGATCACCTTGCCCAGCGGGGGGATGATATTGAACGAAAAGGCCTCATAGACCTTGTCCAGGATGGGAACATCGACGGCGGAGAACTCGAGCACCAGTATGCGCCCGCCGGGTCGCAGCACGCGATAGGCTTCCGCCAGCGCCTTGTCGATCCTGGGAACGTTGCGGATCCCGAACGCGATCGTATAGGCGTCAAACCGGCCGCTCTCGAAGGGAAGCTCTTCCGCATTACCTTCGACAAAATCAACCGCTTCGGCAAAGCCCTGTTGCTGGGCGCGTTCGCGACCGACCTCCAGCATCGATGTGTTGATGTCACAAACGGTCGCGCGCGCCGCGCCCTGCGACCGATCGATGATACGAAAGGAGATATCGCCGGTACCGCCAGCCACATCCAGCACTTCGAACGGCTTCTTGCCGACCTGTCGCCGGGGTGGGTTCAACCGGCTGATCAGGGCATCTTTCCAGAGGCGATGCATGCCACCGGACATCAGGTCGTTCATCAGGTCATAACGGCTCGCGACCTTGTGGAATACGTCATTGACGAGTCCCTGCTTTTCGGTCAGAGGCACCTCTGTAAAGCCGAAGTTTGCCGTCGCGCCGCTGTCTGTCGCAGATCCCGTTAGACCTTCCGTCATGTAGATGCTCCTGAAACCCTGCACAAACCGCGATCCCGATGGTTCGTTGCGCCGGCGACCATAGCCGAAGCGAGGTCATAGCGCTATCGTCGCCAGACTGCACCGATTTTCTTGGGATCATGGCCATGCCGGAATTGCCTGAAGTTGAAACTGTGCGCCGGGGGCTGGCACCGGCCATGGAAGGCATGCAGATCATCCGCGTCACCTGCCAGCGACCAAATCTACGTTTTGCATTCCCCGATGGATTTGTTGACCGACTGGCAGGGCGGACGATCCTGTCGCTCGGACGGCGGGCCAAATATCTGCTGGCTGATCTCGATGATGAGACTGTTCTCATCATGCATCTGGGCATGTCGGGATCATTCAGGATCGCCACCGATGAGGCCGACAACCGGATTGGCGAGTTTTATATCCCACGCGGCAAGCTCGCCGCGCATGATCACGTGATCTTCGAACTCTCGTCGGGCACGGCCATCATCTACAATGATCCCAGACGGTTCGGGTTCATGGATCTGGCCACTCGCTCCACGCTCGAAGAGCATCCGCTGATGCGGGCGATCGGTGTTGAACCGCTTGGCAACGCCTTCGGGCCGGATTTATTGCGCCGACTGTTGACGGGGCGAAAGTCCCCGCTGAAGGCCGCGCTGCTTGATCAGCGTCTCGTAGCTGGGCTTGGCAACATCTATGTCTGCGAGGCGCTCTGGCGGTCCCGCCTGTCACCGCTGCGCATCGCCGGGACGATTGCGCCGGATAGCAAGCGACCCGGCAAACAGGTGAAGGCCCTCGCATCCTCAATCCGGGAAGTTCTCGAAGAGGCGATTGAAGCCGGTGGATCCAGCCTGCGCGATTATGTGCAGACATCCGGCGAACTCGGCTATTTCCAGCACCGGTTCTGCGTCTACGATTGTGAAGGTAAGCCCTGTGTCCGTGACGGCTGCAACGGTATCATTTCACGTGTCACGCAATCGGGACGGTCGACGTTTTATTGTGAGGTTTGTCAGGTTTAGCGCAAGCGACACAGATTGCGCGGTCACTCTTCGTGGAATTTGGCGTTCACGAGCGCGGATACGGCGTCGAGTGCTTCCCGCGCCTGTCGGCCACGGGCGAGGACGTGGATCGTGGTGCCGGGGCTTGCGGCCAGCATCATCAGCCCCATGATCGACGTCCCGCCGACCGTCTGGCTATCTTTCGATACTTCGATTTCCGCGTCAAACTCTTCAACGAGTTGCACAAATTTCGCTGATGCCCGGGCATGCAGACCGCGTTTGTTCGTGATCAGGAGGTCTGCGCTGAGATCTGTTGCCGTTGCCAATTGTGCTGCGTCCTGAGCGATGCTGGCTTCGTCCATTCGCTTATCCCAATCTTCTGCACGTTTTCCGGCCTGTGTCAGGTCAATCCTGCCAGCCAGTTACCGCCACCGCGCCAAACGACAGCCCTATGCAGTTATGTCGTCAAATCACCTTGTTTCCCAGAGGGATTGTAGGGGGCAGATTGTGACAAAGTCGAGTAGGCTGCGACTATTTCTTTGATTAAAGGCTGATTTCATTGTCCGATATGCCTGATCACGCGACCGCTTTGCTCGAAACGCGGCGAAACGTCAGGTCACGATCGCGCCTTCACTGGCCTTGCAGGACCTGGCTTGCGACATTGATGTATTTCCGGCCAGCTTCCTTGGCTTCCGCCACTGCCGTCTGCATGGGCTTTTCGGCCCGTACCTTGGCCAGTTTCACAAGGAGGGGCAGGTTCACACCCGCGATCACCTCGATCGAACCGCCATTCATCACGGATATCGCCAGATTTGAGGGTGTGCCGCCAAACATGTCCGTCAGGATCACCACTCCGCTGCCATCGCTGACCTCAGCAACGGCATCGAGAATGTCCGACCGGCGGCGTTCCATATCGTCCTCGGGCCCGATGCAAATGACGGCCACTTGCTTTTGCGGGCCGACCACATGCTCCAGAGCCTTGACGAATTCCCTGGCAAGATCCCCGTGGGTCACGAGGACGAGACCAATCATGTAGCCTGCTCTCCAATGGCGCTGGATCATCTTTAACATGACGAACAGCCGTTCGTCGTGTGACCTGATGCCCTGCGGAGTGACAAACCGTCTTCTGGTCACCCCGGCTGCGCAGGGCGCAAAATGGTCGTCCTCACCGAGAAACTCAAGAGGCAATTTTGCAGCACACAAAAATGTTGCAGATTTGCGGCTGCCAAATGATTTTGAACGAGCGTGCAGGATAGGATTCCATGCAATCAAGAGGAGAGGCTTGATTTGAAAAAGCATTTTTATTCAGAAGGTTAATTATATCTAAACAGACGTATTCAATGAGCTGGGTGCCAGACTCTTCAAACCACAATTTTATGAAAAACCTGTTGGGTGGTTCCGGAAAATCAAACCGAAAAGTTGTGTCTGACGACGCTATTCTATCGGTGTATTGTCGAGTGCGGCCAGCACGTCACCCGTTCGCGGCTCGCCGAAACCCGCCAGTTCGATCCGTTTGACCGTCACGCCGCAAAGCGTCACTTGCTGCATCCCTGCTTCGGGCATCCTCGTCGGCTCGCCATCGCGCAAGTCGACAATCAACCCGACCAGGCCCGCCGGTTCGAAGGTCTGCCGTTGGATTCCTTGACCCCGCCGTTCGATCAGCCCGGCAATCGTCTGCACGGCTCTGACGATCAGCCGGCCATTATGCGCCTCCAAGGCAACACGGTCGTCGCCGATCAGGCTTGCGAATCGACCGGCAGCAGACAAGGTCGACAGGAGGTTCAGGATCAGTGCGGATTTTCCGGAACCAGACGCGCCTCGGATGACGACCGCGCTGGCACCGACGAGTATGGCGCTCGCGTGGATTATTGTGGGTGAGGGGGTGTCACTGCCCGTTTCTGCGGCCATCACGCCCCCGGCAATCGGATTGTAAACGAGGCACCCAAGACCGTCTGCTGGTCGCTCGCCAGCCGGTTCGCTGCCTTGATGGTCCCGCGATGGGCGGTCACAATCTGGTGGCTGATGGCGAGCCCCAGCCCGGAATTGTTGCCGAAGCCATCCTGTTCGGGGCGGTCGGTATAGAAGCGCTCGAACACCCGATCCACCTGCTCCGCGCGAATACCCGGTCCGTCATCGTCAACGCGAACGACAACCTCGGCACCATCCCGGCGCATGGCGATACGGATGGTGCCGTTCTCTGGCGAAAAGGACCGAGCATTGTCGATCAGATTGGTCAGGACCTGACCCAACCGACTGTCATGGCCAATGACCCGATACGCCAGATTGCCGCGCGCATCCGGGCCGACATCGACGTCAATCGACTGGTTCTTCTTGCGCGCCAGTTCCTGCTGGATATTGGCGACCGCACGCACGAGCTGGATGAGATCAACCAGCTTGCCGTCTTCGCGCGCCAATTCCACGTCGAGCCGGGAGGCATCCGAGATATCCGAGATCAGCCTGTCGAGACGGCGCACATCGTGCTGGATGATCTCCAGCAAACGATCGCGTGAGGCTTCGGTTCGCGCCAACGGCAGGGTTTCGACGGCGCTTCTGAGGGATGTCAGCGGGTTCTTCAGTTCATGACTGACGTCGGCGGCAAAGGATTCAATCGCATCCAGACGGGAATAGAGGGCGGACGTCATGTCACGGATCGAGCTGGACAAATGGCCTATTTCGTCGCCGCGCGCAGAGTAATCCGGCAATTCCTCACGTGCCCGGATCGACCGCCTGACGCGATCGGCTGCCGCCGCGAGCCGGTGGAGGGGCACCGCGATGGTCCCGGCCAGGAAGATCGACAGGACCACGGTGACTGAAGCTGCGGCTGCGAAGACGCGCAGGATTGCCAATCGTTCCGCGCGCACGATGGCATCAATGTCGCCACCTTGAGTCGATAGAAGCAGGGCACCAAGCACGACACGGTTTTTCTGGATTGGCACGGCGACGGACACAACAAGTTCGCCCTTCGCGGTGCGTCGTACGATGGACGATGAATCGCCTCCGAGCGCTTCCGCGACTTCCGGGTAATCCTTCGCCTCGAGCGACTCCGGGTCAATCGGGTACTGGATGCCGGTAAAGATCCGCGCCATGAATTCCACGATCCGATCGATCTGGCGCGGTTCGGCGTTCGGGGGCGGCTTGTCATTGGCGTGCAAGAAGTCGCCGCGCTGATAAAGCGCCCGACTATCGATGATCAGACTGCTATCTTTCTCGAAGATCCGCGCCCGCGTCCGCGTAGGGCTTACAAGTCGACTGAGCACGGGGACGACACGCTCGGGATTGATCGGGAATTCGACGCCAGTTGGTGTATCGTCCGGGGAGAGATCCGCCTTGTCCTGATCGTCCTTCAGGAGCTGGTCGGCGTCGAGGTTCATCTGGTCCGGACTGGACGCATTCGATGAGGCGATTGCGACGGCGATGATCTCGGCCTGCGTCATCAGGCTTTCGACGCGGCTGTCGATGAGACCGGCCCGGAACTGGTTCAGGTACAGGATGCCGGACAGCAGCGCGACAAGTGCGAACAGATTGAGGATGACAATCCGGTGGGTCAGGCTTGAGAACAGTGGAATGCCACTGATCTGACGCAGGACCCGCCGCATGGCAACACGCAGCGTCCGCATCGGCTGACGGACCAGCGATCGCCAGCGCCGCTCGGTCGCAAGAGATCCTGCCCCGTCCCGCTGCGACTGGTTTGCTGGCAAGTGTTGACCGTCATCACGGTCGGTGTCTGCAGTCATCCGTGCGCAACGCCTGCCAAAAGGGCCAAACGAGAATGCGTCAGGCTTCCTTGAAACGATAACCGACGCCGTACAGGGTTTCGATCATCTCGAAGTCGTCGTCGACCGACTTGAATTTCTTTCTGAGCCGCTTGATATGGCTGTCGATCGTCCGGTCGTCAACATAGACCTGATCGTCGTAGGCCGCATCCATGAGCGCATTGCGGCTCTTGACCACGCCCGGACGCTGCGCGAGCGCGAAAAGGATCAGGAACTCTGTAACCGTGAGCGTGACCGGTTCGCCCTTCCAGGTGCAGGTATGGCGCTCCTGGTCCATCGACAGGAGACCGCGATCCAGTATCCGCGCCGTGTCCGTCGGCTTGGCTCCCGGTTCTCCCTTCGGACTGACACGCCGCAAGACGGCTTTCACCCGCTCCACCAGCAACCGCTGCGAAAACGGTTTGTGGATGAAATCGTCGGCCCCCATCTTGAGACCGAAGAGTTCGTCGATCTCGTCGTCCTTCGAGGTCAGGAAGATCACCGGCAACTCGGACTTCTGCCGCAAGCGCCGCAAGAGTTCCATGCCATCCATGCGCGGCATCTTGATATCGAGAATGGCGAGATCCGGCGGGTTTGCCTTCAACCCGTCCAGTGCCGATGCGCCGTCCGTATAGGTTTGCACGCGGTAGCCTTCAGCTTCCAGCGCGATGGAAACCGAGGCGAGAATATTGCGGTCGTCGTCAACGAGGGCGATGGTCGGCATCGTCGAAAATCCTCTGGCAAGCTGCGAACGTGCTGGATGGGTGAATACGGCTTGAGACAAAAACGGGCACGTTGATCTCTGTTGACACACGCGATTGCGCGCAAATCATGGCAAAGGACGTTACTCCATATTGCAGGCTCGGTAAAACCGGGACCTTCGCAAGGCAATTGTGGCGGGGAATGTCAGTTGCTTAGCTGGAATGGGTGGTCTGTCCGAGTCCGGTCTGCGACATGCATTAAATTATGGTAATGTCGTTTGAATGCATGGTGTTGCATCAGTTGAGCCATCGGGATCGATCATGACAGAGCCACGAATTGTGTCACTTGCGGCTTCGCCAGCGGTTCTCGACGCGCTTGCGGAGACGCTGATCGAGACCGTCGCCCATGGCGGATCGGTCAGTTTCATGCACCCGGTGTCGGCAGAGGTTGCGCGTCAGTTCTGGGTGGGTTCGCTTGCGGCGGCTGAACGCGGCGAACGCATTGTTTTCGGTGCCTTCGTGGACGAAAGCCTCGCCGGGACTGTGACACTCGTGCTCGACATGCCGCCCAACCAGCCGCATCGGGCGGAGATTGCCAAGATGATGACGCGCGTTGCCCATCGCAATCGCGGGATCGCGTCGGCGCTGCTGAACGCGGCAGAGGCTGGGGCGATTGCGCGGGGGAAGTCGATGCTCATGCTCGATACGGCGACTGATGGCGGCGCGGCGAAGCTCTACGAGCGACACGGTTTCAGATGCGCCGGTGAATTGCCCGATTTTGCCCTGAAGCCACATGGCGGCTTGACGGGCACCTTGCTCTACTGGAAACAGATCGCTCCGCATCGCGTCTGACGCGTGGCGTCGGTCTGCTCATCTCGTGACTGGGCGATCGAACCGTTTCTCTTCCGATCGTGTGCCTCCCGGAAACCGCATGACCCCACAGCAGTCCTATCGACTTGGCCTCGTGCTGGTCAGCGCTTCCGCTCTTGCCTGGTCAACGGCAGGTCTGTTCACGCGCGCCCTGCCGCTCGATAGCGCGACGATGCTGGTCTGGCGCGGAGTCTTCGGTGCCGTGGGTCTGATCGTGCTCGGATTTGGACTGGAGGGGCGTGGGCTACTGCGCGGGTTCCACCAGTTTGCCCAACTGCGTCATTGGCCGGCTTGGGCCTTTGCGGCGACCGGCGTTGTCGGCATGATCTGTTATGTGACCTCCTTGCGAACCACCAGCGTCGCACATGTCGCCGTCATTTACGCCTCGGTTCCTTTTGTGGCGGCGGCACTTGGCTGGATTTTCATCGGGGAACGTCCATCCAGGAGTGCGCTCGCTGCGAGCCTTGCAGCTTTGGTCGGCATCGCCGTCATGGTCGGTTTCGGACAGGAAGGCGCGCTTCTCGGCGATGTGCTCGCCTTCGGGATGACGATGACTATGGCGACCGGCATGGTCATGGCGCGACGTTATCAGGCCATCCCGTTTCTGCCTGCTGCCTGTGTGTCAGCGCTTGTGAGCGGAGCGATCTGCTGGCCGTTTGGCCATCCCCTCGACGTGACGACCGCGCAACTGGGCTTGCTTGTTCTCTTTGGGATCGTCAATTCCGCAGTCGGGTTTGGGCTCTTCACGCTCGGCGTTCGTCTGATCCCGGCTGTTGAGACAGCCCTGATCGGCTCGCTCGATGCGCCACTTTCACCGCTCTGGGTCTGGCTGGCATTTGGCGAGGTGCCGGGACCAAGCACGTTGCTGGGTGGCTTGATCGTCTTCGTCGCAGTGGCTGTCTATCTCGCGATCGGGGCCAGTGCGAAAGCGCCATCTGCGATCCAACTGGAACATTAGCAGGTGTTCAGCGCGCGAAACGCCTTGCCCCTGCCACGGACGCTACTACGCCGATTGTCGCCATCAGCATGAGCCAGCTGACATGCTCGTGCAGCAGCAGTGCCGCCAGTCCAAGTCCGAAGAAGGGTTGCAGCAATTGCAGTTGTCCAACGGCGGCGATGCCCCCGAGCGCCAGTCCGCGATACCAGAAGAAAAAGCCGATCAGCATGCTGAAGACCGAGACGTAAAACAGGCCTGCCCAGCCGCTCAGTGGGACAGATGCGAGATTTGTTGGCCAGAGGATCGCCGTGGCCAGACCCATGAAGGGCAAAGAGACAACAAGTGCCCATGAGATCACCTGCCAGCCGCCAAGCCTGCGGGACAGGATCGCGCCTTCCGCGTAACCGAGACCACAGACAATGATCGCGGCGAGCATCAGGGCATCGCCAAGCAGTGTCGCGGATCCGCCTTGTGCGAGCGCGTAGCCAACGACGCAAGCGCTGCCAAGGCACGAGAAGATCCAGAATGTGGGGCGAGGCCGTTCATTGCCGCGAATGACGCCGAAAATCGCAGTCGACAAAGGTAACAGGCCGGTAAAGACGATCGAATGGGCCGATGTCACCTGTTTCAGCGCAAGCGCTGTCAGCAAGGGAAATCCGACGACGACGCCTGCTGCCGTGATGAGCAAAGGCAACAGGTCAGCGCTTGATGGTCGCGCAACCCGGTAGATGAACAATAGCCCGCCGCCCAGCAATCCAGCGATCGTCGCCCGTGCGGAGGTCAGCAGGATCGGGTCAAATTCCAGCACGGCCATGCGCGTTGCAGGCAAGGACGCGCTGAAGATCAGCATCCCTATGAAGCCGTTGATCCATCCGAGCGTGACCTTATCCATCTTTTTGTCTTGTTATCCGTTTGCGCCTGAGTGGATCACCGGGGGTGACATAGGCAGTTGCATCGGACAAACTCAAGTCCCCATCTTGGCGGTTGACCTTCAAATCGTGTCCGGAGCCCTGCCTGTGTCCACAGAAGCTGCTTTCTCGCCTGTCGCGACCGCGAAGACCCTTTTGCGCACGGCGCGCACGGCTGCGTTGGCGACGCTGGATACCGGAACCGGTGGGCCCTTCGCGTCTCTGGTGACAGTTGCAACCGCGCCGGAGGGGTCGCCGGTGATGCTGTTATCGACCCTTGCCGCGCATACGCGCAATTTATTGCAGGATCCGCGCGCCTCTATCCTGATTGACGATCGCTCGACCTTCAGCGGCAATGACGCGCTCGCGGGTGTCCGGCTAACGCTCACGGGGAGGCTCGTCAAGGTTGCTGACAGCGACGGTGTTGATGCCGAGGCCATCGCACGTCGGCGGTTTCTGGCGCGTCATCCGGAGGCTGAGGGCTACGCGACCTTTCGGGATTTTGCCATGTATCGCCTTGACTGCGCGAATGCCCATCTGGTGGCTGGTTTTGGCCGGATCAACGATATCGCAGCAGCCGAACTCCTGACCGATTGCAGCCGGGCAGCCGCATTGATCGAGGCCGAACCCGAGATCGTCGAGCATATGAATAACGACCATTCCGACACCACCCGCGCCTATGCGATGCATCTGCTCGCTCAACCTGACGGGGCATGGTCGGTGATTGGCTGCGATCCCGATGGGCTCGATCTTGCGGCAGAGATGGGGGGCAAATGGCGCGACGCTCGCCTGTATTTCCCCCGCTCCGTCACTGCGGCGGGGCCACTTCGTGCAATCCTGAAAGAACTTGCAGAACAATTACGTAATAGCGAAGTGGTTAAATCGATTTAATCTACAAAATTTACGATATTATTCGCTTTTCGGCGTATTCGCCTTATTACAGACTTGTTTGAATCTTGTGCTGCGCCTAATATTTCGGTCAATACCATGGCTTATGACTAAGGTATGACAGCGATAACATCGCTGAAGGATCTTTCATTGTCGAATTGATGGAATAAATCCAAGTTCGAAGCGTATTTCTGGGGAGATGAACGTGCAACAGACCGGTATCTGGAATGCCTCACAGAGTCTTGCATCACTTGGGCTGAACGGTTTGGCGGCAGTCCATTGGAACCTCACGGAGCCGCGCCTGTATGAGGAAGCGATCCGGCGTGGTGAAGGCGAACTGGCTGCAGGCGGTGCGCTGACGGTTGATACGGGTGTGCACACAGGGCGTTCACCGCAGGACAAGTTCATCGTCCGCGACAGCCTGACCGAGACTTCGATCTGGTGGGACAATAACAAGCCGATCTCGCGCGACGATTTTGATCGCCTCTATGCGGATTTTGTTGCGTCTGCCGCTGGCAAGGAACTGTTTGTGCAGGATCTGGTCGGTGGTGCCGATCAGGAGCACCGGCTCCCGACACGTGTCATCACGGAATACGCTTGGCATTCGCTGTTCATTCGCAACCTGCTGATCCGCCCTGCTGCCGAGGAACTGACGACTTTCGTGCCGGATTTCACGATCATTGACCTGCCGAGCTTCAAGGCTGATCCGGTCAAATATGGCATCCGCACCGAAACGGTCATCGCATGCGATTTCTCGCGCCGTCTGGTCCTCATCGGTGGCACGTCCTATGGCGGCGAGATGAAGAAGTCCGTGTTCACGATGCTGAACTTCCTCCTGCCTGCCAAGGGCGTGATGCCCATGCATTGCTCTGCCAATGTTGGCGATGAGGGCGATGTTGCGGTGTTCTTCGGCCTCTCAGGCACCGGCAAGACGACCTTGTCTGCCGATCCCTCGCGCACGCTGATCGGTGACGACGAGCACGGCTGGAGCCCGTCGGGCGTGTTCAATTTCGAAGGCGGCTGTTACGCCAAGACGATCCGTCTGTCTCGGGAGGCGGAACCGGAGATCTATTCGACAACGGAGCGCTTCGGCACTGTTCTCGAAAACGTTCCGCTCGACCCGGTGTCCCGCGTTCCGGACCTGAATTACGACAAGAAGACCGAGAACACGCGCGCTGCCTATCCGCTGCATTTCATCTCGAATGCCAGCGCTACGGGTCGCGCCGGTCAGCCGAAGAACATCATCATGTTGACGGCTGATGCCTTTGGCGTATTGCCGCCGATTGCCAAGCTGACACCGGCGCAGGCGATGTATCACTTCCTGTCCGGCTATACGGCCAAGGTCGCAGGCACCGAGAAGGGTGTGACCGAACCGCAGGCCACATTCTCGACCTGCTTCGGCGCGCCGTTCATGCCACGTCATCCCTCCGAATACGGCGATCTCCTGCGCAAGCTGATTGCCGAGCACGGCGTCGACTGCTGGCTCGTCAATACCGGCTGGACCGGTGGTGCCTATGGCACGGGATCGCGCATGCCGATCAAGGTGACACGCAAGTTGCTGGCTTCGGCGCTCGACGGGTCGTTGAAGGATGCAACCTTCTACACGGACAAGCATTTTGGCTTCGAGGTCCCGACCGATGTGGCCGGTATCGAGACCGCTCTGCTGCACCCGCGCCAGACCTGGGCGGACAAGGCCGCGTTTGATGCGCAAGCCGCCAAGCTCGCCCAGATGTTCACCAAGAACTTCGAGAAGTTTGAAGCGCACGTCGATGGTGCCGTTCTCGAAGCAGCCCCGATGCTGCGGTCTGCGGCAGAATAAGTTCGGGTTGACTGTGCACCGTCATTTGTTATGATAGGTGCAATCGAAAATACTTGACGCCTGCAGTTGCAGACGACTATCCTGCGGAAACCCTCGCTTGTGTGGCGAGGGTTTTCGTTTTTGGGGATGGTCATGAAAGTCGCGGTGTTAATTGATGGCGGATTTCTGCGCGCCGCCGCCATGGCCGCCAGCAAGGACTTTAACAATCAATTTATCTTCGATGTATCAAGGCTTTTGGTCAGTTCCGACGAATATCATTTCCGGACTTTCTATTATGATTCGCCTCAATTCAGCGGCAAGGTGACGTTGCCTGTCTCACAGCGCAAGCACACCTTCCAATCCAATAATGACTGGCTTGATGATCTCGCAAAATTCGAACGGTTTGCGGTTCGCAAGGGAACGCTTGGCTTCCGTGGTTGGAGGGCAAGGACGCTTCCACCGTCTTCGGCGCCACCGACCGACCAAGATTATGCACCCATATTTGAACAGAAAGGGGTCGATATGCGCATCGGTCTCGATATCGCTCACATGTCAGAGCGGAAAACGGTCGACCGAATTACGCTTCTATCTGGCGATACTGACATGGTGCCTGCCATGAAGCATGCAAGAAAAGCCGGGTTGGAAGTCGCGATTACACAATTAAACCCACCAGCGTTGCCACTGCATGGAACACTACGTGCCCATGCTGATCTCACAAGAACGATTGTTTTGCCTTGATATTTGAAGAAATTAATTACCGCCCTGGCGGGTTCAGAGCGTCCCCTTGACCAGATCGGCCATGGCGGCGGCATTTTGATCGGTCTCTGAAGCCAGGCCTGTCACGACTCCCTGGCGATCTGTGACGGCGCGGTTCTGGCTTACCTTCCATTTGCCGATCAGCCGGGTGATCTCGACTTCAATCCCGACAATGGCGCGCATCTGGGCGGCAATGAAGGCCTCCGGCGCATCATCGACGGACCAGGCGTTCTTGCGGCCAGCCTCGTGCTCGTCCGTCAGGGCACGGGTCTGGTCGGCCAGAAACGTCGTGTTGTCGTGGATCGTGATCCGTCCATGCGCCTGAACCATGACATAGTTCCACGTCGGGACAACCTTGCCGGTCTCCTGCTTGGTCTGATACCAGCCGGGCGTAACATAGTGCTGCGGCCCCTGAAAAACGACAAGCACCTCGTCGTTATTCGCCAATTCGTGCCAGAGCGGATTGGCCCGGGCGACATGGGCGCGAAGGAGGCCAAATTCGCCGTGCGGCTTGATCTGGAACGGAATATTGTCCGCCGTCAGTCCCTCCGGCCCATTGCGGATGAGGAGCCCCAAGGGGTGATCCTTAATGGCTGAATGGAGGACGTCGATCCGGGTTTCATCAAAATGCGGCGGGCGATACATGGCAGGCTCCGGCAGACTGTTGTGCGTTGCTGCAATACCATTGCAGCGCTCTGGATCATCGTCTCACTGGTTCGTCAGCAATTCGGTTGATGACAGGATCAGCGCCTGGCGATCGCTGAGGCCAGTCAGTTGGGCTTGTTGCAGGACGGCGGCGGGTACGACGCCTCCCTGACCATCGGGCAGGTCACGGGTGGCGGTGGCGTCAGCGATAATGGTCACGGCAAGTCCGCGCGTGACGGCGTCAAAGGCGGTGCCTGTCACGCAGTTATGCGTCATGTAACCGGTGATGATCAGCGATTTCCGACCAATCCCGGCAAGGACATCATCAAGGGTGGTGCCAGAAAAGGACGAGGCAAAGCGCTTTTCGACAATCGGCTCACCGTCGATGGGCTGGACCTCGTCGATGAAAGCGCCGCGATGGGCGGTCCGGTCGAACATGCCGCCGGCACTGCCCAATTGCGCAACATGAACGATTGCCGCTCCCGCTGCTCTGGCAGCCGCCAGAACGCGCGCATTGACCGCACGCGCCTCCCGCATCCCGGACAAGGCCAGTGGTCCCTCGACATATTCGTTCTGCTGATCAATCAGCAGCAGGACTGACTCGGCGAATTTGGGCACAACGGGCGCGATGCCTGCGAACTGGCGGATGGTTTTGGCAGCGGTTTCGGTCATTTCAACGGCCTTCTCGGATCATTTGCGCAAGTGTAACAGTGCTATCCGTTAAGCTCAGGCAACGGAGTCGTCATGACGTTTGAACATGGAATTGTGGCCGCCGTAAACGCTTATTTGTTGGCTGAGCCCGCTGACAACGCTCGACTGCGTCCGCTCATTCAGGAGATGGAAACCTCGGATGAAACGGCCTTGGCGTCTAGAAAATCGAAACCGGGCCATATTACTGGAAGCGCGGTGATCCTGAACGGCGACGATAGTCAGGTACTACTGATCGAGCACAAGATCCTGAAACGTTGGCTATTTCCGGGCGGGCATCTCGATCCGGGCGAGACGCCACTATCGGCTGCGCTGCGCGAGGCAATAGAGGAAACGGGCGTGAGCGTCTCCTTGCATCCGGCTCAGGACACCAGAGGCGTTCCGATCGATATTGATATTCAGGTCATTCCACCGAATCCGGGGAAGGGCGAAGGCGAACACTTCCACTACGATTGCCGCTTCCTGCTGAGAGCATCCGAGGCAACGATCAGCTTCGATGCTGGCGAGGTGACCGACGCGCGCTGGTTTCCGGTCAATGTCATCCCGTCCTTCGACCCACGGATTGCGGACTATCTGAAGAGGGTATTTGGATAAATCGGTTTTGATGCCGCCCCTGCCGTTGGTGCCGGGTTAAGCGGCAGGATGGCATCGATCGATGCGGAAGCACGGATCAAGGCTGCATCCCTGCCGGTGCTACCATCGAGCTTGTGAGCCCGATTGCGTCGAAGGCCCGGCGAACCTCACCGGACGCCTTGGCCTCCTCGATAAAGTTGCTCACGTAACCGAGCGCCAGTGGCTTGCCCCTAGGCACTGCGATGGCACTCGTCGAGTTGAGAAAGCCGCCTTCGAGCACGCGCGCGCCCGGAATTTGCGCCGCAAGGCCAGCAAGGGATTCCCTGGACAGGGCCATAGCGTCGGCACGCCCCGCCTTGATCAGTTCAACGCCGTCGTTGACCCCTGCCACGGTGATTGTCGTCGCCTTGGGCGAAGCAACGGCAGAAGCGCGACCGGTTGCCGTATTGGCGACCCCGGCAATGCGAACACCCTCGCGGTTGACGTCGGCGAGGCTCTGAATGTTGGACGACGGTGCGACGAGATAGGTGCTTTGCAGGATATGATAGGCGTTGCCAAAAGCGACATGCGTCTTGCGATCCGCATCGACTGGCATGAACGTCACATCCCAGATGTTCTTGTCGGCGGCGTCCGTTATCGCGCCGGATGCCAGATAGGGGACGTAGTCGACAGGTACGCCGAGCTTTCTGGCAAGGGCTGTGCCCAGATCGACTGCAACTCCGCGAAATCCGGCGGGTGCTGATGGGTCCTTGATGACATAAAGTGCGGAGGCAGTCGGCGCATAGGCAATGGCGACGCGCAATCGTCCCGTTGGTATCAGTTCCTGGCGCACCGCATCATCCTGCGCGAAAGCTGCTGACGTGGCTAATAAAATAAGTCCGGCTACTACCGTCGAGAAAAAGCGCATGTATCTGTCCTCACCGCCGGGCTTCAATGACCACCGCCGTGCCATAGGCCAGCACTTCCGACAGGCCTTCGCCGAGTTCGTTGGAATCAAAGCGGAAGCCGACGATGCCGTTGGCACCCAGTTGCGCCGCATGCGCGAGCATCTTGGCGAAGGCTTCCTCGCGGGCGTCCTCACATAGTTGTGTGAAAACCGAGATGTTGCCGCCGAAGATCTGCTGGAGGCCGCCGATGGCATTGCCGATCACTGACCTGGATCTGACGCTGATGCCGTGGGCGATGCCCAGTTCGCGCGCGATGGCATAGGTGCGGAACTCGTTGGCGGAGGTGACAAATTCGCGGTTGACCATGGGCGTTCTCCTGCTAATCGCTTCATCTTAGCTCAAGGGATGCCTTGAGGCCATCTGGTCCCATCACTCGGACGGACTAGCACACGAGCCGCCTTTAAACCCTGCGTTACCATATAAAGAAATCTTTATATCGTTATTGTCTCTTGTCGGCCATCGCGCTATAAGCCTCGCCAACAGCCGACTGGTTTGGAGAGAACAATGACCGGATTTACCGACTACATCGTCAAGGACATCAGCCTCGCGGACTTTGGCCGCAAGGAGATCAACATTGCAGAAGGCGAAATGCCGGGCCTGATGGCCTGCCGCGCCGAATACGGGCCGAAGCAGATCCTCAAGGGCGCGCGTATCGCCGGTTCGCTGCACATGACGATCCAGACGGCCGTGCTCATCGAGACGCTTCAGGCGCTCGGAGCCGATGTCCGCTGGGCCTCGTGCAACATCTTTTCGACGCAGGACCACGCAGCCGCTGCGATTGCCGCCGCCGGCACGCCGGTTTTCGCCTTCAAGGGTGAAAATCTGGTCGAATATTGGGACTATGCCCACAAGATCTTCGAATGGGCTGATGGTGGCTACCCGAACCTGATCCTCGATGACGGCGGCGATGCGACGCTTCTCACCGTGCTTGGACCGAAGGCCGAAAAGGATCCCTCCATCCTCAACAATCCGCAGAATGAGGAAGAGGAAGCGCTTTACACCGTGATGAAACGCTATCTGAAGGAAAAGCCGGGCTTCTATTCGGCGATCCGCGCCGCCATCACGGGTGTTTCGGAAGAGACGACGACGGGCGTGCATCGCCTCTATCAGCTTGCTGAACGTGGCGAGCTGCCGTATCCGGCCATCAACGTGAACGACAGCGTCACCAAGTCGAAGTTCGACAACCTCTATGGCTGCCGTGAATCGCTGGTCGACGCGATCCGTCGCGGCACCGACGTGATGCTGGCGGGCAAGGTCGCCGTTGTGTGCGGCTATGGCGACGTCGGCAAGGGTTCGGCTGCAAGCTTGCGCAATGGCGGCGCGCGCGTCGTTGTCACTGAAGTCGATCCGATCTGCGCCCTGCAGGCGGCGATGGAAGGCTATGACGTCAAGACGATGGACGATCTCGCCCCGCATGCCGATATCTTCGTGACGGCGACCGGCAACAAGGACGTCATCACCGTCGATCACATGCGCCAGATGAAGAACAACGCCATCGTCTGCAACATCGGCCATTTCGATGCCGAAATTCAGGTCGCTGGCCTCAAGAACTTCAAGTGGGACAAGATCAAGGATCAGGTCCACCACGTCGAATTCCCCGATGGCAAGAAGATCATCATCCTGTCAGAAGGCCGTCTGGTGAACCTCGGCAATGCCACGGGTCACCCGAGCTTCGTGATGTCGGCATCCTTCACCAACCAGACGCTGGCCCAGATCGAGCTTTGGACGAATGCGAAGGCCTATGCCAATCAGGTCTACACACTGCCCAAGCACCTCGATGAAAAGGTCGCTGCGTTGCATCTGGAGAAGCTCGGCGTCAAGTTGACCAAGCTGAGCGCCGATCAGGCCGCCTACATCAGCGTCACACCGGAAGGTCCCTTCAAGCCTTCCCACTACCGGTATTGATCGTTCTCTTTTTGTTTTCCTATATTTGGGGGTCGTGTGATCAATTCACACGACCCCGATTTTTTGCACACAAGGACTCTCCCCAGCGATTCACGGACACTGTATCGTGAAGTGATTCGGGCGGTCTGGTTGTGGTGTCCCCCCGGCTTTGCGAGCACGCGTTCCGGCAGATTTGACATTTTAGGGACCTCAAGCATGACAGCTGCACGGGGACGACGGGGGATTCCGTCATTCCGATCCAAATGGGCAGTTGCGACCACGGCCGTTACCGGTGGCCTGCTGGCGACATGTGTTCCATCACACGCGGCCAGCGACATCGCTGCCGATCTCGGCAGCCACGAAATCATGCTCACGGCGACGCTGACAGGTGTCGTGATTGTCGCGGTGGCAAGTGTCGTCGGAATGATGCGCGCCCGCGTCAAGTCGGAAGATACCATTGACCGGGTGCGCGCCGACGCCGCCGACCTCAAGATGCAGCTTGATCGCGCCGAGATCATGCTCAACGCCGAAGATCAGGTAACGCTCGCCTGGGGCCGCGCCGATGAACCGCCCACCCTCATGGGCTCGCTCGGCTCTGGTTCGGCACCCAAAACTCGCCCGCAGTTTCTTGCCTTCGGATCATGGCTGCCGTCGCTGGCCGCCGGTCGTATCGAACGGGCCATCGCTGAACTCCGCGAGACGGGCAGCCCCTTCCAGCTTGAACTGGAAACGTTGCGCGGCGGGCAGATCGAGGCGATCGGACGTGCGGGCGGTGGACGTCCCTTCGTACGTTTTCGGGATCTGACACCAGAGCGCATGCAGTACGCGGAATTGAAGGAGCGGCACCAGCGGCTCAACGAAACGGTCTCCAGTTTCCGGACCTTGCTCGATAATCTCGACATGCCGGTCTGGTGCAAGGATGCCAATGGCCAGTTGAGCTGGGTCAATACCGCTTATGCCAAGGCTGTCGATGCGGCCAGTCCGGAAGCCGTCTTGCGCTCGGGCGAGGAACTGCTGGACGGACAGGGTCGCAAGCAGATCTCGCGTCAGCACGAGACGTCACCTGTTGTCGCCTCGCGCCTGCCGGTCATCGTCGCCGGCCAACGTCGTACCTATGACGTTGTCGACGTGGCGACACGTGATGGAACGGCGGGCATTGCGACGGATGTGTCCGCGCTTGAGAGCGTCCAGGCCGAGCTGCGCCGGACAATCGAGTTCCATGCCCGGACGCTTGATCAGCTGGCAACAGCCGTTGCCATTTATGGTGCGGACAAACGGCTGCAATTCTACAATGCGGCCTTCCGGACCCTCTGGGGGCTAGATCCAGCGTTTCTGGCCAGTTCGCCGGAAGATGGCGTTGTGCTCGATGAAATCCGTGCCGCACGGAAATTGCCGGAACAGGCGGATTTCCGTGGCTGGAAGCGGGACCTGATGTCCGCCTATCAGTCGCTTGAGCCACGTGAACATTGGTGGCATCTGCCGGATGGCCAGACATTGCATGTGATCGCCAATCCGCATCCCAAGGGCGGCGTCACCTACGTCTACGAAAACGTTACAGAACGGCTGGAACTCGAAAAGAAGAACAATGCACTTGTCAGCGTGCAGGGCGAAACGCTCGATCACCTGTCCGAAGGCGTTGCGGTCTTTGGGTCAGACGGTAAATTGCGCCTCTGGAACCCGCCGTTTGCCGCGCTCTGGAAGCTGGATCGCGCGACGCTCGCCAATTCACCGCACATCTCGGATGTCATCACCTGGTGCGGGATGCTGCACACTGATCCGGAAACCTGGCGTCGCGTGCAACAGGCGGTCGCCGGACTGGCTGACAGTCGCATGCGGTTTGATGGCCGGATGGATCGCCGCGACGGAACGGTGCTGGAGTATTCGACCGTTCCGCTGCCTGATGGTGCGACCCTGCTGACGTTCGTCAACATCACCGATACCGTCAATGTCGAACGTGCGCTGACGGAAAAGGCCGAAGCGTTGATGGAAGCAGACCGGATCAAGACGGACTTTGTCGGTCTCGTGTCCTACGAATTGCGCTCACCGCTCACCAATATCGTGGGCTTTGCGCATCTGCTCGATGATCCCAAGTTCGGCGATCTCAATCCGAAACAGCGCGATTATACCAATCATATCAAGACCTCCAGCCAGGCATTGATGACGATTGTCGACGACATCCTCGATCTCGCCACGGTCGACGCGGGGATCATGGAATTACACCTGTCCGATGTCGATATCGGGCAGACGATCTTCGCGGCAATCGAGGGCGTCAAGGATCGCCTGGAAGCCGGGCAATTGCGGCTGGTCACCGATATTCCGATCGACGTCGGCAGTTTCCAAGCGGACGAAAAGCGTATCCGGCAGCTGATTTTCAATCTGGTCGCCAATGCTGTCCGCTTCTCATCGGACGGCGGAACGGTTACGGTCACCGCTCGACGGGAATCCGGTCACGTGGTTCTGACGGTCGCCGATCAGGGAGCGGGCATCCCGGAAGAACAGTTGCGGTCGGTTTTCGACCGGTTCTTTGCGCGTCGCCAGGGACCGCATCGCTCGGGCGCCGGTCTCGGACTGTCGGTTGTGAAAAGTTTCGTCGAACTGCACGGTGGCAGGATTGATATTGCGTCGGCCGAGGGGCATGGCACGACCGTGACGTGCCGTTTCCCCGAACGGCAGCAGGGCGCGATCATCGGACAAACGCTCAGCGTTCTGGGCCATGGCTGACGCAGCGCTGAACCGGCTTCTGATCGACCTTGGCGATGAAAACGCAACGACGAGGCTTGCCGAAGATCTGGCCATGATCCTGGGACCGGGAGATGTGATCCGGCTCGAAGGGGATCTCGGTGCAGGCAAGACAAGCTTCGCCCGCGCACTCATCAGGGCCTTCGCTGATGACCCCTTGCATGAGGTTCCAAGCCCGACCTTCACCCTTGTCCAGAGTTACGACTTCACGCGGCTGACGATTTCCCATTTTGATCTCTATCGGCTGACCGATCCGGACGAACTCGACGAAATCGGCTTCGACGAGGCGATACGGTCTGGTGCGGCCTTGATCGAGTGGCCAGAACGCGCGGATGACGTAATTCCCCGGGATGCCTTGACGCTCCGTCTGCACAATGGACCGACGACGGAAAGCCGGATTGTCGAGATCATTGCGCCCGGGAACTGGGAACCACGCCTGCAACGTACGCTATCTATCCGCGCGTTCCTGACGCGAGCCGGTTGGGGCAACGCTGCGCGGCGTTATCTGAAAGCCGATGCGTCATCGCGCAGTCTTGAGCGCGTGTCCCTCGTTGGCGCAACACGCATCCTGATGAATCATCCGAAGGAATCCGGGGATGCTGCCGGTGAGGCCCGCCGTCTGGCGCGCGCCCGCGCCAAGCTGGCCGAGGATACCACGAGCTTTGTCGCGATTGCCCTGGCATTGCGGGAGTTGGGATTGTCGGCTCCTCGCATCGATGCGCACGACCCCGACGCAGGCTTCGTGCTGATGGAGGATTTCGGCCATGCCTTTATCGCAGAAGCGGGACAACCGATCGAGGCGCGCTATCGTGCAGCGGTCGATGTGCTTGCGGACCTGCATCAGCGCGAATTGCCGCATGACCTGCCCGATGGTAGCGGCGGTGTGTTCCAGTTGCCGGAGTACGATCTCGATGATCTCCTGACCCAATTGGAGCCGTTTCCCGATTGGGGCATTCCGCATCTGATGGGCCGGGAGGCGACAGCAGAAGAGCGCAGGTCATTTGCCGATGCCTGGCGTCCGTGCCTGACCGAAATCCTCGCTGCGCCAAAGACATGGGCGTTGCGGGATTATCATTCGCCCAACCTGATGTGGCTTCCAGAACGCGATGGCGCGGCACGGGTCGGCCTTCTGGATTTTCAGGACGCGGTCTGGCTGCACCCGGCCTATGATCTGGCCTCTGTTGCCCAGGATGCGCGCGTGACGATCTCGCCGGACCTCGAAGAGCGGCTCGTCGCCCATTATGTGTCACGGCGCAAGAATGCCGATCCGGCCTTTGACAATGAAGCCTTTCAACGCGCCTATGCAATTCTCGCCGCGCAACGTGCGACGCGCATTCTTGGCATCTTTGCCCGCCTCAGCCGACGCGATGGGCGGCACGACTATCTGGTCCATTACCCGCGTGTTCTCGATTATCTCGCCCGACCCCTCAGGGCACCGGTCCTGAGCGATGTGCGTGACTGGATGGTCCGTCATGCGGGCGTCGTCAAATCGACATTGACTTGATGTTGAACCGGTTCCGGTGTCACCTTGCCACCAGCAAAGTTCAACTGTTGCCTTTCGCCCCCCGAGTAGATCCGTTATGTCCAAACATGCAGAGACCACCCCAATTCGCTTCGCCATGGTACTAGCCGCCGGTCTTGGGACCCGGATGCGTCCAATCACGAACACGCTGCCCAAGCCACTGGTACCGGTTTGCGGCAAGGCCATGATCGACTACGGCCTTGACCGGCTGGCGGCAGCGGGCGTGGAAACGGCGGTCGTGAACGTGCATTACCTGGCAGATCAGGTGATCAACCATGTCTCAGCCCGCATCCAGCCGCAGGTCATCATTTCTGACGAACGTGAGCGTCTGCTTGACACGGGCGGCGGCATTGCCAAGGCCTTGCCGTATTTTCAGGGTGAGCCGTTCTTCGTCTATAATTCGGACAGCACCTGGATCGAAGGCACCAGACCCAATTTCGAGCTGCTGCGGGCTGCGTGGCGACCCGAAGCGATGGATATCCTTTTGATGCTGTCTCCGACCGTGCGCGCAGTTGGTTATGATGGGGCGGGCGATTTCACGATTGATCCTGTCGGGCGGCTCAGTCGGCGGATCGAGAAACGGATCGCGCCCTTTGCCTATTCCGGTGCAGCGATCGTGCATCCGCGTGCGTTTGACGATGCGCCAACGGGTGCGTTCTCATTCAACCTGTTGTTTGATCGCGCCATCAAGTCAGGCAAGCTGTTTGGCATGCGGATGGAGGGTCAATGGCTGCACGTCGGAACGCCCGACGCCATTCGCGAAGCAGAAACGGCGATTGCCGAGAGTGCAGCCTGACAACAAGCACTGGCAGCCGGATGTGCGCCGTGTTAGCTCAATGGAGCTATGAGCGATCAGCAAACGCATCTCCGGCTTTTTACAATCGATCCGTCGCGTCCGTTCCTGACGGTGCTGGTCGATGCGCTGGTGACGGGCAAGCTTGTGCCCGGGTTCGCGCCGATCAATGATCCGCTTTCTCTCGCGACGGCGACGATCCTGTTGCCGACACGGCGTGCAGCGCGTGCCTTGCGCGAAGTCTTCCTGAAGCGATTTGGCGGTCAGGCCACGCTCTTGCCGCGCATTCGACCGATCGGCGACGTCGATGAAGACGGTTTCGATACCGTCGCGGATGCTGTAGCGGGTCTCGATGCAACGCTGACTTCCGCTGAAAGAACGCTGGCCATGACACGGCTTGTGCTGGGATGGCGGCACACGATCGCAGCCGGGCTTCTGAACCCGACGACAGAACAACCACCGACCCTGCCGACGTCGCCCGCCGATGCCGTCCATCTTGCGACCTCGCTGCTAGATCTGATGGATCAGATGACGAGCGAAGGAGCGGACTGGCGCAAGATCCAGACGTTGGTTCCGAACGAACATGCGGCGCATTGGGAATTGACTCTCGCGTTCCTGAAAATCGTCATGGAGCAATGGCCAGATTTCCTGCAAGCGTCGGGTCGTGAAGATCCCGCCAGCCGTCGGGACAGGCTTGTGCGCGCTGAAGCCGAACGACTGGCACGCAATCCTCCACCGGGTCCCGTGATCGCAGCGGGGTCGACCGGCTCGATCAAGTCGACGGCGAAACTCCTGTCGGCGATTGCTCGCCTGCCCAAGGGGGCGGTCGTCTTGCCGGGACTCGATAAGTTGTCGGACAACGACTACTGGCAGGCGATTGGTACCAATGACGGCGACGCCCAAGACGCAAATTCGGGTCACCCGCAGTTTGGCCTGAAGCTCCTGTTGCAGCGGCTGAGGGCAGAACGCGACAATGTCGATAGCCTTGAGGCGGAAGATCGCCCGGCTCTCAGCGCCCGTTTGCACCTGATTGCCGAGGCGATGCGACCTTCGGCAACGACAGACCAATGGCTGACCATTGCCGAAACCGAGCACGGCAAGGCCCGCAAGGAGGCTTTTGCCGGGGTATCGATCATCGCGGCTCGCTCGGAACCGGAAGAAGCGCTTGCCATTGCGATCGCCCTCCGTGAAACACTTGAGTCGCCCGGAGCAACGGCTGCGCTTGTGACGCCTGACCGAAATCTGGCGCGTCGGGTCGCCGCTGAACTGACCCGCTGGGGGCTGATGGTAGATGATTCCGCAGGCGTTCCCCTGTCGCAGACGCCGCCAGCGATTTTCGCGCGGTTGATTGCCGAGGTCGCATTGGGCGGGTTTGATCCCGTCACTCTGGTGGCTTTGATGCAGCACCCGCTTGCGGCCTTTGGGCTGGGTCGAGCGGATGCGCGGCGTCGGGCCCGAACGCTTGAAATCGGCGCGTTGCGGGGTCCTGCACCGAAGGCCGGCAGTGCAGGCCTGCTTGCTGCGATCATTCAGGCTGAAGATGAAGCAGCCGACAGGCTGATCCGCACAAGTCGTTCGCGTACGCGCATCCCACCGCGCGACTGGGGACTGGCGCATGATCTGGCAAACCGGATCGCCGCGATCCTGAAGCCGCTGGAGGATCTCGCCGACCGTCGCGGGTCCATCGATCTCGCCGAGATCCTCGAACTGCACATTGCGGCGATTGAAGCCGCAGCCAGCGAGCAGGCCGACACCGCTGAGGCTAGCGGACAAGTCCCCTTTGCTGGCGAGGCCGGGGATATGCTCGCGCAACGGCTTGCCGATCTGCTGGCTGCCGCGCGCACGCCAGACTTGCGACTGGCATTGGAGCCGCAGGATTATCCGGGTTTCCTTGATGCTATCCTTGGTCATGCGCCGGTGCGCAGACGCGGCGGCCTCGAAACCCGACTGCACATCTGGGGGCCGCTGGAAGCGCGTCTGCAATCGGTTGACCGCCTGGTCCTCGGTGGACTTAACGAAGGCTCCTGGCCGAATACGGCGCGTAGTGATCCCTGGCTCTCGCGTCCAATGCGGGCTGATATGAAGCTGGAACAGCCCGAGCGCCGGATCGGGCTTGCCGCGCATGACGTGGCACAAGGGCTCGCGCATCCGGATGTGATCCTGTCGCGAGCGGCGAAATCAGGCACATCACCGACGGTTCCGTCGCGCTGGCTGCAGCGATTGACGACTGTCGCCGGTGACGAGGTCACGAAGGCGATGACCTCGCGCGGCGACCGCTACATCGCATTTGCCCGAGGTCTGGATCACCACGCCTCGCGTGCCCCTAATCCGGTCTCACGTCCGAAACCGACGCCGCCGGTCAGCGCGCGACCAAATGTGTTGCCGGTGACGGCGATCGAGACGTGGATCCGCGACCCCTATGCGCTTTATGCCCAACGCATTCTGAAGCTGGAGGCACTTGAGCCGATCGGAGCCAGTCCCGACGCACGTGATCGCGGGACCATGATCCATGATGTCCTGGCGCAGTTTGTCGCGACCTGGGATGGCAAGGCATCACCCGCCGCTCATGCCGAATTGACCAGGCTGGCAGACGACCGGTTGGCGGATTTCGCAGCCTTTCCGGAGCTCGTTGCCTTTTGGCGACCGCGCATGGCCCGCATTATCGACTGGTTCCTGAGCACGGAAGCTGATCGCAGTGCCGATGTGCGTGTCCGCAAGCCTGAGGTCGACGGGCGGCTCGAAATACCGGTCATGGGAGAGACCTTCACGCTGACGGCGCGGGCTGACCGGCTCGATCTGATGGTCGATGGATCGCTCGTCGTGCTCGATTACAAGACAGGGACGCCGCCGTCGAAAAAGCAGGTCGCCAGTCTCCTCAGTCCGCAATTGCCACTCGAAGCCGCGCTCGCCTTGCGACACGGGTTTGGTGGCGATTTCGTGGATAGGCCAATTTCCGCGCTGACCTACTATCGGCTGTCCGGGTCGGGTGAAGGTGGCGCGATTGCGAGGGTTGCCGAGGAGCCGCCCACGAGGGACGCCCTTTCGCCCGCCGAACTTGCCGACAAGGCCTACGAGCGTCTCGTGCGCCTGATCGGTGCCTTTCGCAATCCTGAAACACCCTATCCATCGCGACCCCGGATCCAGTTCGAGGCGGCACGAACCGGCGATTATGATCATCTCGCCCGCGTCAAGGAGTGGTCCACGGGCGAAGGGGCCGACGAATGAGCGCTTTGCCGCATGGCCGCGTTGAAGTTCCGAGCGATACCGATGATCGCCAGCGCAGCGCCAGTGATCCCGTTCATTCGGCCTGGGTTTCGGCCAATGCGGGCTCGGGCAAGACCTATGTGCTGTCGCGCCGTGTCATGCGGCTGTTGCTCGCGGGCACGCCAGCCTCCAAGCTCCTCTGCCTGACCTATACCAAGGCGGCAGCTGCGACCATGTCCAACCGCGTGTTTGGCGAGCTGGCCAAATGGGCGGTCATGGATGATGCCGACTTGAAGGCAGCCATCACCAAGCTTGAGAAGGCAGTGCCTACACCCGAGAGACTCGCCAAGGCGCGGAGACTGTTTGCCGAGGCAATCGAGACGCCGGGCGGGCTGAAGATCCAGACCATCCACGCGTTCTGCGAAGCAATCCTGCATCAGTTTCCGCTTGAATCCGATCTGCCAGGCCGCTTCGAAGTCCTCGACGACGCTGGCAAGGCTGAGCTCATGCATCAGGCGCAGGTACGCACCCTTCTGAAGGCAACATCTGATCCCAACAGTCTGCTCGGACTTGCGTTTGCAACGGTGGTCGACCTGTCGGGCGAGTTTGGTTACGCCGAAGCGCTCCAGACGATGACAGGCGAACGCCGAGCCTATCGTGCCTGGCTGCAAGCCGCCGGAGACTTTGGCGCGGCGCTTCGGCAACTGAGGGCGGCGCTTGGCATCCGGGCAGGCGATACGGCGGACAGCCTGCGAGCCGACATGCTGGCATCGCCACATTTTCCCAAGACGTATCTCGTTGATCTGACGGGGGCGCTGTCGATCAGTAGCGCAAACGACGTCAAGCAGGCCCGCCTGCTCGAAACGGCGCTGACCGATGCGGACGACGACACGCGCCGGGATGCGTGGCTCGGCTTCTTCTTCACGCAAGAAGGCAAGCCAAAGGCAATGCGGTCGCTGGCAACTGCGAAGGTCGTGGCGCGCTTTCCTGATCTTCCAGACCGCGCCGAGGCCGAGGTTGCTCGGCTTGAAGACCTGCGGGATCGTGTGACGGCGCTGGAAACCTATCGCTACACGGCGGCGGTTCTGACGCTTGGGGATGCTGTCATCGCGGATTACGAGCGGGGAAAAGGGGCCCGCAGTGCGCTGGATTTCGACGATCTCATCGAGCGGACGGTCAACCTGCTGGATCGCACGACGTCGGCGGCGTGGGTGCAGTACAAGCTGGACAAGGGCATCGATCATATCCTCGTCGATGAGGCTCAGGATACATCGCCATCGATGTGGACCATCGTTGAACGGCTGGCGGAAGAGTTTTTCGCCGGCAAGGGCCAGCGAGCGTTGAACAGGACCCTGTTTGCAGTCGGTGACGAAAAGCAGTCGATCTATTCCTTCCAGGGAGCCGCGCCGGATCAATTTTCAAAAAAGCGACAGTCCTTTGCCCAGCGTGCCCGTGACGCTGGCGGCGGGTTCAATGACATCAAGCTCAATCTGTCGTTTCGCTCGACGCCCGACGTGCTTGCAGCCGTAGACGCTGTCTTTTGCGACGGCGCGCGTAGCGGCATTGTTGCCCAGCCGGAGGATTACGAGCCGCACAAGGCGATACGGGCGCTCGCACCCGGCCATGTCGAGATCTGGCCGATGGTGCAGGACGAAAAGGTAGATCCGCCGGAGGACTGGTCCGCGCCGATGGATGTCACGAGCAAGGCATCGTCCGTCATGCGGCTTGCCAACCGGGTTGCAGATGAAATCGCCAGTCTGCTCAGCGGTCCGCCATTGCCGGGAACCGGCGAGCCCGTGCGACCAAGGGATATTCTCATCCTTGTTCGCAGTCGGCACGGCTTTGTGACTGCGATCAATCGCGTACTGAAGGATCGGGGGCTGCCAGTCGCTGGCGCAGATCGCCTGACCTTGACCGATCATATCGCCGTCGAGGACCTGATGGCGCTCGGTCGGGTCATGTTGATTGCCGACGATGATCTGTCGCTTGCCAGCGTTTTGAAAAGTCCGCTGATCGGATGGGATGACGATCAATTGTTCGCCGTCGCCCATGGTCGTGACGAGGGGCGGATCACACTATGGAACGCACTTGCCGAGAAAGCCGAGAGCGATCCGCAGGCGCGACTGGCGTTTGAGACACTGTCAGGCTGGCGCGGACGGTCGGACCAGATGCCGCCGTACGAGTTCTATGCCCGCATTCTGGGAGCAGATGGCGCTCGGCGGCGGTTCATCAATCGGCTCGGTTCGGAAGCCGACGATGTGCTGGATGAGTTTCTGGCACATGCGCTGGCACAAGAGCGCGTCGGTGCAGCCGGGCTCGCCGGATTTCTGGCAGGCCTTGAAGCGGCCGCTCCGGTCATCAAGCGAGAGATGGACGAAGCCCGCGATGAAATCCGGGTGATGACGGTCCACGGTGCCAAGGGACTGGAAGCCGGTATCGTCTTCCTCGTGGATGCAGGCAGCGCACCTGTCGGCGCGAACCATACACCCAAGCTCGTGTCGTTGCCCATCCCCGGGTTTGATCCGGAACGGGAGAAGGCGCTGGCCTGGGTGCGAAGCGCCAGGCAAAGACCCCGCGCTGTCGAGACGGCAATTGCCGCCGACAAGCAGCGATCAGCAGACGAATATCGCCGACTGCTCTATGTCGCCATGACGCGGGCGGCTGATCGGCTCTATGTCTGCGGCTATACCAAACTGAGGGCCGCTGATCCCGAGTGCTGGCATCAGGTGATCGAGCGCAGTCTGGGCGGCGATCCTGTCATGGGACCGGATGGTGAGATCGTCGCGCGCGTCTGGCGATCGACGACGCTGGCACCGGTTCCGTCAAAGGCACCGGAGGTTCAAGGTGAGGCGACGTTTGCCACTCCTGACTGGCTCAATCGTTTGCCACCGGTTGCGCCTGTTGTGACCCGCCTCAGTCCATCGACAGCACTTGAAGAGCTCGGGTCCAAGGATGAGCGAGATCCGATATCGGCAGTCACAACACTTTCGCTGGCCCGAGAACCACTGTCGGCAGAGTTATTACGCGGGACGCTGGTTCATAAACTGCTCGAGGTCTTGCCCGATCTTGATCCAGCCGAAAGGGCACCCGCCATGAACGCCTATCTGGCGCGGGCGGGTGCGGCCCTGGAGCCGGAGCAGCGATCGATCATCGCGGACGAGGTTATGGCGATCCTCACAAACGATCGCTTTTCGCCGCTGTTTCAGTCGGGATCCCGGGCAGAAGTGCCGATTGTTGGCGAAGTCGTCACGAGCACGGGCACGCATTACGCTGTCTCCGGGCAGATTGACCGGCTGGCGGTGCGGGATCAGGATGTGCTCATTCTCGATTACAAGACCAATCGACATCCACCGCACGACGTTCCTGACACCTATGTCACGCAGATGGTCTTGTATCGTCAGTTGTTGAGGACGATCTTCCCTGACAAGGTGATCCGTGCGGCTATCCTGTGGACAGCTGTGCCGGGGATTGTGGAGATTTCCGACGAAATGCTCGATGAAATGGCGAAAAATCTGTCCCTAGTGTAATCTTTCGCTAATAGGCCACTAGATATAGTCCTTGACGTTCGGTGTTGCCGAACTTACCTATCTGATATCAGACAACAGACAAGCTTCTGGGCACGCGACACAGGCGTCGGTCAGAAGGCGCAATGACCAAGCCCAAAGGAACATTCCATGACAACGACCGTAACCGAAGCTTCGTTTGATACCGATGTCATTGGCTCGTCCGAGCCTGTTCTGGTGGACTTCTGGGCCGAATGGTGCGGCCCCTGCCGCATGATCGCGCCTGCGCTCGAAGAGATATCCAAGGAAATGGCCGGCAAGGTCACCGTGGCGAAGCTCAATATCGACGAAAACCCGGATATTGCCGTTAAATACGGCGTTCGTTCGATCCCGACGCTGATGATCTTCCGCGATGGCAAGCCGGCAGCCGTACAGGTGGGCGCCAATGCCAAGGGCAAGATCGTCGAGTGGATCAATGGTGCCATCGCCTGAGGATGGCTAGTTGATCAGATCAAGCGATCGGATCGAGAGACAGTCCGAGAAGCCGCTCACACGCTTGAGCGGCTTTTTGTTGGGCCGGTGTCTGTTCGTGCAACAAACGGCTTGATTTCCCGTGCGGGACACATCACATCGGGCACACAAACCGGAATTGCCGCTTCGCGGCTGATCACTGTTGAGGACTGACATGTCTGACGAAACCCAAGCTGCTGAAACCGCCCCTTCCGAAGAAACCGTCGCTGCTGCTCCTGCCGCTGCAGAACCGGCTTCGCCGATCCCGGCGCTTGAAGCAGAAGTGGCTGATTTGAAGGACAAGTTGCTGCGCACCTTGGCCGATATGGAGAACCTGCGTCGCCGGACGGAAAAGGAAGTCCGTGATGCCCGCGAATATGCCATCACCGGCTTTGCGCGCGATTTGCTCTCTGTTGGCGATAATCTCTCGCGCGCAGTGACGGCTGTCCCGGACGAGGTGCGTCAGACCGCAAGCGATGCCATCAAGTCGCTCTTTGAAGGTGTTGACCTGACCAGCCGTGAACTGGCCAAGACGCTCGAAAAGCATGGCGTGAAGAAACTGGAACCGCTGAACGGCCGCTTCGATCCGAATGTGCATCAGGCGATGTTCGAAATGCCAAACCCGGACGTCCCATCGGGCACCGTCGTGCAGGTGTTGCAGGATGGCTATGTGATCGGTGATCGCGTGCTGCGGCCGGCATTGGTCGGCGTTGCCAAAGGCGGTCCCAAGGTGCAGGTTGTCGTCGATAAAACGGTTTGATGATTAGCGATCATACGACGTTCTGACATCGAACTGACATGCGTTTAGGCTTCACTCCCGGCCGCTTCGTCGGGCATTGTGTCCGACGAATCCTTCGGAGAGCCGACTGTGACTGCTGGCGCACGTTATGCCATTTATTTTGCTCCAAAACCGACGAGCCGTTTATGGGGCTTTGGCTCGTCGGTCATCGGATATGATGCGGAGACAGGCTCGGAGTGTCGTCAGCCGGTGATCCCCGGAATTTCATCTGAAGATTTCACGGATCGGACGGCTGATCCACGACAATACGGGTTTCACGCAACGCTGAAACCGCCATTTTCCCTCGCTGATGACACAACGATTGACCATCTGCTGGCGGCGGCGCATGCGTTTGCCCTGACGAGGAATAGCTTTGTTCTGCCAAGCCTCGAGGTTGCTGCCATTGGTGCATTTCTTGCGCTTGTGCCGTCCAGCCAGTCCCCGGACTTGCATGATCTGGCCGATGCGACAGTGCGCGCCTTTGATGCCTACCGTGCACCTTTGACTGCATCTGATCGTGAACGTCGGCTGAAAAGCCCCTTGACCCAGCGCCAGATCAGCTATCTCGATACATGGGGCTACCCATATGTGTTCGAGGAGTTCCGGTTTCACATGACGCTGACGGGACGCCTGCATCACGATGAGCGCGATACCGTCCGCAAGGCGTTATCGGATCTTTATCGCCCCCTCGCAGGACCAGTCGAGATCTCGGAGATTGCCGTGTTCCAGCAGCCGGCGCGTGACCAGCGTTTTTCGATTTTGACCCGCATTGCTCTCGGCAGCTAAGCTCTACACGCAGGATTGCTCACGATGGATTCCACGCATTTTCTCGCCTCGAACGCACGGATCGTGCTTGCCGGCCGGGTCATTGAAAACGGTTGGCTGGCCGTCGTTGACGGCGTCATTGCGGAGGTCGGAGAAGGCTCTGCGCCTGAAAGTGGCTATGATTTTCAGGGTGATACGATCATCCCCGGCTTGATCGAGTTGCACACCGATCACCTTGAGCCGCATTTCAATCCGCGTCCCGAGGTGTTCTGGAGTCCGACTGCGGCAGTGCTGGCCTACGATAGCCAGATCGCTGCATCCGGCATAACCACGGTATTCGATTCCCTGCGCATCGGTGACGATGTGGAAGCAGACGCGCCCAAAAAGAAGTCGTTTTCCAATCAGGTCTTTGAATTGGCCGATGCGCTGAAGGTCACGCGTGAAGCCGATCTCACCCGCGCCGAGCACCTGTTGCACCTGCGTTGCGAGATCTGCGCCTGGAACGTTGTCGACGATGCCGAGGCGTTTCTCGCCAAACATCCGGTCAACCTGATTTCACTGATGGACCACACGCCGGGACAGCGGCAGTTTCGCGATATTGAAAAGCTGCTGATCTACTGGCGGCGCAAGTTGTCTCGCCCGGACAGCGAACTGCTGAAGATCATGGACAAGCGCGTTGAGTTGCACGCCATCCGCGCAGAACCGCATCGCCGGAGACTTGTCGAGCTCGCGCAACAGCATGGCGTCGTGCTCGCCAGCCACGATGACGCGACATCGGACCATGTGACCGAGGCCATCGGCGACGGCGTGGCAATCGCGGAATTTCCAACCACCGTCGAAGCCGCGACCGCGTCGCATGCGGCCGGTATTCATGTGCTGATGGGAGCGCCGAACGTTGTGCGTGGCGGCTCGCACTCCGGCAATGTCGCGGCAACGGATCTGGCCGAGCGCGGCGTGCTTGATATCCTGTCGTCCGACTATATTCCGGCAAGCCTGATCATGGCGGCGTTTTCCTTGCCGGATGTCGTACCCTCGATTGATCTGGCGGGTGCAATCCGTACGGTGACGCTGAACCCGGCGCTGTCGACGGGGTTGACTGATCGCGGCGAGATCCTGGCGGGCAAGCGGGCCGACCTCGTGCGGGTCCGGATTGCTGAGGGGCATCCGGTTGTGCGCGCTGTCTGGCGGCAAGGTCGCCGAGTCGTTTGATCCGGAGGATTGATGATCTGACCGGAGGAACCCGCCGTAGAATGCTTTCGAGACGTTGTTCTCGCGGAGCCTCAGATGAAATTACAGATTATCGCCTACATTTCGACTGCCCTTGTCTTTCTAGGTTTCGACGCCGTCTGGCTGACAAGTATGGGTGACAGGTTTTATCGACCCATTATTGGCGAACTGATGCTGGAAAAATTCAGTCCGACTCCTGCTATTGTCTTCTATCTATTATACATTCTTGGCATGATGATTTTCGCGATATCACCGGCCTTGTCGTCAGGTAAATGGAGCGTGGCGCTTATTTATGGTGCGCTCTTTGGGTTCTTCGCCTATGCCACTTATGATCTATCCAATCAGGCAACACTCAAAAGCTGGACAACACTTCTGTCCGTGACCGATATCGCTTGGGGAACATGCGTCACAGGCGTGTCCGCTTTGCTTGGGTATTTCATCGCGTCATGGATCGACCGGTTAACTGGTTGATCGTCAATCGCGCGGCGGCATTGGCCAGAATGCGCTGACACGCGCTTTGTATCGATCAAAACGTTCGCCACGCGATGCCTGCATATGCGCTTCCAATGGTGGAATTCCGGAAACGTGGACGAGCAGGACATACATCATCACCGGAGCCAGAAGTGCAAAGGCTCCAGTTGGATAAGCAATCGGATCTGACAGCGCCGGCAGGGCAAAGGCGCACCAAATGAGCCATTCGAAGAAATAATTTGGATGCCGGGACCAAGACCAAAGACCTACATCACAGATCTGGCCGCGATTTTGAGAGTTTGCCTTAAAACGACGTAGCTGAAAGTCGGCTATCCCTTCACCGCCCAAAGCAATCAACAGAATCACAATCGCCAGACCATCAACGTAAGAGAGTGCGCCACGCGCGTGAGCCGCGATCAGGCATGCTGTGTCGAGCACAAAAGCGGCAATGGCCTGGGTTTGCAGAAACAGGAACATCTGAAGGCGATAATCATCACCCCATGTTTCCTTCAGCTTGGCATAACGGGGATCATCTGTGCTCCCCTTTGTGCGGCTGCCGATGTGGAAGGCAAGCCGGGCGCCCCAAGCGGCACAAAAGAGGGCAATCAGGATCTGACGAGCTGTAGGACCAATAGCCAAATCTGCCGGATCAAGCGGAACCAAAGCGGCCAAGGCACCGAACAGGCCAGTTCCGAGCGACCAGATCGTATCGACCCAACCAGACTGTCCGGTCTTCAGGGATAGCCACCACGCTCCCGTCATGAGCAAAAACAGGACGATTGCCAAGGCCATCAACGCAAGCAGCATCGCCATGTCGGATCACTTTCGTGTTTGGTACAGGTCGATGCCGGAATGAACTGACCGATCAGGTCACAATCCGACGAGCGACAACACGGTCCGGCCAATCAGTCCGCCGATCCGTAATTTGCCTTCGACAACCGCAAGACAAATACACTCGCCTTCGGGGCCAGCCACGGGTTGGTGTTCGAGATCAGCGCTGGCTTCCATGATATCGCCGGGCATGAGACGTTTTGACCCGTCAATCAAGGACCCGGTCAAGACCTGCGTAAATTCCGTACCGGTATGCCCGTGCTCAGGCAGCAAACGATTCGCACCAACCCTAAGCAATATGACGTTGGCGTCCGGATCTTCCTGCACCTTGACCCGGCTGAGATGAATTCCGGGGCTGATCCATCGCCAGGGAATCGTCTCATAGGCGCTGAGCGCTCGAGGCAATATGATCCCGTCCGGGCGGCGAACGGCCTCAAAAACAGCTTTACCGCGCGCACCGGACGACCGATCGTCGCGATCAAGACTAGCCAGCGTCCTGCCGAGGAGATCCTGCGATAGCTCGGTGCCCGGAGCCTCGGTCAATACCTGACCGCCAATGGCCTCAAACCGTCCGACATCGCGAGCACAACGGCTGCAACCCTGGACATGGACCGAAATCACAAGCCGGGTGCCCGCTGGCAGAGTGCCCGCTGCATAGCCCAACAAGGTTTCATCGCTTGGGTGATGATTGATCGTCATATCAAGTCTTCCAGAAGGGAACGAAGCCGTTGCATCGCCAGCCGCACACGGGACTTGACTGTGCCAAGGGGAATGCCCAGTTCTTCGGCGATCTCCACATGTGGCTTCTCGCTGAAGAAGGACAGCCTGACGACAGCCAGTTGATCAGGTGACAATTTCGTCATCGCCATGCGTACGCGTTCGTCACGTTCGCTGGCCATGACAATGTCTTCACCCGATTGCATGGGTTCAGGGGCTTCGCTCGGGTCTTCATCAAGGGCAACGCCGGACCGATCCCGGCGCAGGTTATCGATACTGAGATTGCGGGCTATGGTGAAAATCCAGGTCGCAACCCCCGCGCGTCCGGCATCGAAGTAGGATGCCTTGCGCCAGACCGACAGCATGGTTTCCTGGACGATTTCCTCTGCCGTCAACGCATTGAGGCCCCGACGCATCAGGAATGTCTTCAGTCTCGGGCCAAAATGCCGGAAGAGGCGCTCGAATGCCAACCTGTCGCCGTCACGGGCGATAGCCCCAACCAAGGCGATCTGGTCTTCACTCGAAAGAGGCAGCTCTTGATCGGCTGTCGACGTCACGAGCAACCCCCTCGGCAACAGCTGTGCCGATTGGAAAGTCTGTTCGGTGAACTCGTGCAGCGCATTCATGTTACCTGTTACGAAGCGGCTTTCCATCTGGATCAGTGGCAAGTCTACTTCTGAAAATGCTATATAGAGCAGCAGGCTTGCGCCCGGCAGGAGGGGTTTTAGCAAAATTTCGTGATTTGCGAAGCGACTATGACGCGCAAAACGCGATGCGTGCGATAACGGCGATGATCTGTCTAACTGATTATCACGTAAGCAGGAACGATGTGTTATTGCTCTCATCGAACGATGCATATCCAAATAGTGCCGCGTCTTTGTGAACCCAATGGGCGAGAGCCGCAGGCGCAGTGATAAGGTCAACCATCTCGAGATGGTTGTCTGGCGCAGAGAAAAAGTGCGTACATTGGCGTGCGACTGGCACGGCCGGTGCAGCCGAAGGACAAGATGACCCTACAGCCCAAATTACCCGATGGAACCCGCCCTCAGTCGATTGCTGTCATTGGCAGTGGCATTTCCGGCCTGAGCGCCGCCTGGCTGCTGGCTCAACGGCACTCGGTGACAGTATTCGAGCAAGATGACCGCATCGGCGGACACTCGAACACCGTGATGGGCAATGGCGCACCGGTCGATACAGGCTTCATCGTCTACAATGTGCAGACTTACCCGAACCTGACGGCGATGTTTGATCATCTGGGTGTGGAAACTACCGAAACAGATATGTCGTTCGCCGTTTCGCTGGACAGCGGTCGGCTCGAGTATTCCGGGACGGGCTTTGCCGGGCTGTTCGCGCAGAAGCGCAATCTGGTCAGTGTCGGCTTTTACCGCATGCTGGCTGATCTCGCCCGCTTCTATCGGCAGGCACCCGCTGACATTGACCGCCTCGGCATGATCACGCTGGAAGATTATCTGGAGATGCGGTCGTTCGGAGCACGCTTCCGGGACGATCATCTCTACCCGATGGCAGCGGCGATCTGGTCGACACCGGCAGCCGATATCGGGAAATACCCGGCGGTTGCTTTCTTGCAATTCTGTCGCAACCACGGCCTCCTGAAATTTATCGACCGCCCGATCTGGCGTACCGTGAAAGGTGGCAGTCGATCGTATGTGGCGAAACTCGTGGAAAGGATTACCAGTTCAGGGACCAATCGCATCTTGACGGGATGCCCGGTCGTATCCGTCCGGCGCCATGCGACAGGCGTTGAGATCGTGGACGGAGCAGGTCAGCGCCACACGTTTGATCACGTGGTCTTTGCCTCCCATGCCGACCAGACACTGAAGCTGCTCGACGATCCCACGCCGTCTGAACGCAGCATTCTGGGTGCATTTCAATATGCGAGAAATACCGCAGTCCTGCATTCCGACGAGCGCCTCATGCCGCAACGCAAGGCTGCGTGGGCGGCCTGGAATTATGCATCTATGTCGGACTCGACAGGTCGGCATCTCTCAGTCACCTACTGGATGAACACCCTCCAGCATATTCCGAAGTCCAACCCCCTGTTTGTGACGCTGAATCCTTTTATCGAACCGCGCGCCGGTCAGGTGATTTCGACGCATGACTATGCACATCCGCAGTTTGATCTTGGTGCCTTGCGGGCGCAGAACGAACTATGGTCTTTGCAGGGGCAGCAAAACAGCTGGTTCTGCGGGGCCTATTTCGGTGCCGGGTTCCACGAGGATGGCTTGCAATCCGGGCTGGCGGTCGCGGAAGCGCTTGGAGCCGTGCGGCGTCCATGGACTGTCGAGGGTGAAAGCAGTCGCATCGTAATCAGGCCGACCCTGCCCAGGATGACCGAGCTGGAGCCGCTCTAATGCCGAAATCGGACGCGACCGTACCGGAGCCACAGCGTTCAGCCATTTACACCGGCAGTGTCATTCACCGTCGGTACCGTCCGCGCGTCCATAAGCTCAAGTACAGTGTGTTCTGGCTTTTGCTGGATCTGGATGAGATCGACAGTCTCTCTGGGCGATCACGCATTTTCTCGCGTAACCGGTTCAATCTCTTCAGCTTCTTTGACCGGGATTATGTCGGAAAGACTACGAGACCTATTCGGGAGCAGATTGACGGCTACCTGGCTGATGCGGGGATTCCCGGCGGCGGGCGCATCGAAGTGCTCACCATGCCACGGATCCTGGGCTATGCGTTCAATCCGCTCAGCGTCTTTTATTGTTATGATCGGGCAGGCGCGTTGTCGGCGCTGCTCTACGAGGTCAGCAATACCTTCGGCGAACGCCATAGCTACCTTATCCCGGTGACAAACCCGGATGAGCGGCCCATCCGGCAATCGATCGAGAAAAGCTTCTTCGTGTCGCCGTTCCTCGAAATGAACTTGCACTATGATTTTCGCATGGAGCCGCCCCAGTCGACCGTTGCGGTTGGAATCGCGGCGCGGGACGCAGAAGGACCGATGATCAACGCGGTGCTGCGGGCTGACAGGGTCGAGTTGACCGACAAGGCATTGCTACGGGCTTTTGTGCAGTTTCCGTTGTTGACGCTGAAGGTTGTTGCAGGAATTCACTGG
This sequence comes from uncultured Hyphomicrobiales bacterium, assembly GCA_903930435.1. Classification (GTDB taxonomy): domain Bacteria; phylum Pseudomonadota; class Alphaproteobacteria; order Rhizobiales; family Ancalomicrobiaceae; genus CAIYYN01. The sequence goes on from CAIYYN010000066.1 coordinate 60,816, forward strand.
GAAGCGGTGTTGCTCGTCCTCAAACGGGTCGGGTTGAAGCGGAAGCCTGAGCCGCCGCTTCAACCGGTCAGCCTCGGATCAGGCTTTCCATCCGGAACACGATCCGTCAAAGCCGGGTGACAACACCGATAAACCAGTCAGGCAAGTGATTATCGATGGTGCCTTCGATGCGCTGATCTAATCCGGTGCTGGTCAGGACCCCGATCGTCACGAGCAGAACGCCGAAGGCGACCCGCCCTGCGAAGGCCGTCCGTCCGGCGAGGCGTTTGCCCGACGCGGCGACCTTTCGAAGCAGATATCCCGCCAAAAGCAAGGATGTCGCTGTTCCCAGCGCATAGATCATCATGTTGAGCATGGCGAGCGGCAGTGATCCGCCCTGGCTGGCAAGCACGATGGCTGCGCCTAGCGTCGGGCCGACGCAGGGTGCCCAGACGAGCGCCATCAAAGCGCCGATCAGAAAATTGCCGAGCAAGCCCGCTTGCGGCATCGCTGCCGACAGTCGCTCGCCAAAGCGCGTCAACGGTCGGAAGGCTGCTTCGGCCCAATGACCCACCATTGGTACCGCTAGCGCGAGACCAATCGGGATCATCAGAAGCGACGCTGGCAGACGGATCGCGGCGACATCGCCAATTTCAGACCCGAGAGAAACGACGAGTGCACCTGTGACGCCGAATGACACGGCAAGGCCCGCGGCGAGTGCAAGCGGACCACGCGTGTCTTCGGCCCGGGCGCCGGCGATGATGATCGGGGCAAGCGGCAGGACGCACGGGTTGAACATAGTGATCAACCCGGCAACAAAACTCAGGATCAGCGAGGGGATCATAGAGCGGTATTGACGGAGTTGACGACGGACTCTTTCGTCACGCCCCATGACATGCGATTGATTTCCTTGCCGCCCTTGTAAACCACCAGCGTCGAACGCGGGCAGTCAAGCGCCTTTACAATATCCTTCTGCCCATCGTAGTCGACCCGGAAGAAAGTGATCTTGTCATAGGTCTTGTCGCCTTGTATCGACTCAAGGATCGACTTTTGCATATGGCACTGCAGACACCAGCTTGCGTAGACATGGAGCACAACGGGCTTGCCGGAGGCGATCAGCTTGTCAGCGGTTGCCTTGTCATAGGGCAGCACGTCGAACGCCAGCGCGGGCGCAGAGATAAAGCCGGTTGCGAGCGCCGCTGAGGCACCCAATAAAAACCTGCGTGAGATCATGGTAGCTGTCCTTTCGTGTCACTTTGGAATTGATACGGACGAAGTCCGGGTTTGGATACATCACTTTTTCGGGAGGACCGGAATCCTGTGATAGGGGTCCTCTAATCAAATTTGAGGGTCTTTTTGCTTGAACGTTCTGGCTGCTCATGGAAAGTAAACCTGCGCGACAGGTCGAGATTTGGCTGCGCGCTTACGACAGGTCACATACGAGGTTCCCGTGTCCGAAACGATGATCGACCGCCGCGTCAGCACGTCAATGCATGATGGTGTCCAGCTACTTGTCATTGACAATCCGCCGGTCAATGCGACGTCCCATGCCCTGCGCAGCCAATTGTTGGCGGCGGTTCAGGCCGCAGATGCGGACCCAGCTGTCAGCGCACTCGTCATCGCCTGTGCGGGTTCGACTTTCGTGGCGGGTGCCGATGTGCGGGAGTTCGACAAGACCGGTATCCCTCCGATCCTGCCAGATGTCGTGGCAGCGCTTGAGGCTTGCTCGAAACCGATCGTCGCAGCAATCCATGGCACCGCGCTCGGCGGCGGCTGTGAACTGGCGCTCGGCTGTCACGGTCGCATCATTGCAGCGGAAGCCGGAATTGGATTGCCAGAGGTCAAGCTGGGCCTGATTCCGGGAGCGACCGGCACGCAACGCCTGCCGCGTGTCGTCGGCCTCCTGAATGCGCTCGATATCATCACGACGGGGCGCACCGTGAAGGCTAAGGAAGCGCTGGCGCTCGGGCTTGTGGACAGGATTGCGACTGGCGATTTGCGGGCTGAGGCGATTGCGTTCGCAAAAGAACTAATCGGCAAACCATTGCGTCGGGTGAGCGAACTCACCGTTGATCCGGTCGATGCTGCGACGTGGGCGGCGGCGGTTGCGGGCGTCAAGAAGAAGGCACGCGGTCAGCTTTCGCCGGTTGTTGCGGCGGAAATCATCGGCCTGGCCGCCGATACACCCTACGCCGCGGCTTTGGTGCAAGAACGCAAGGCATTCCTCGAGTTGATGGCCGGTGCCCAATCGCGCGCGCTGCGCCACATGTTTGCGGCCGAGCGGGCTGTGTTGAAGGTTCCGCAATTGGAGGGCGTCAGCCCGCGCGCCGTCAAACAGGTTGGCATCATCGGTTCCGGGACGATGGGCGCAGGGATAGCCGTTTCCTTCGCCGATGCCGGGTTTGAGGTGATCGTCGTCGAAACGAGTGAGGCCAACGCTGTCGCCGGGCAGGCGCGGATCGCCGGGCTTTGGGAACGGCAGGTGAAATCGGGCCGCATCGATCAGGCAGCCATGGCTGCGCGACTGGCGCGGGTCACGCTTGCGACCGATTTCGCGGCGCTGGCGACCGTCGATCTGGTGGTTGAGGCAGCTTTCGAGGACATGGCGGTCAAGGAGGATATCTTCAAGCGGCTGTCATCGGCGGTCAGGCCGGGAGCTGTGCTGGCCTCCAACACATCCTATCTCGACATCAACGCAATCGCTGCATTCACAACCCGGCCTCAGGATGTGATCGGCCTGCATTTCTTCTCGCCAGCGAATATCATGCGGCTGGTCGAAGTGATCGAGACGGCGGGGGCGGCCAAGGACGCGATTGCGACCGGTGTGGCGGTGGCCAAGAAGCTCGGCAAGTTGCCGGTGGTGTGCGGCGTGTGCGACGGCTTTGTCGGCAATCGAATTCTCGCGTCCTGGCGAGCCATTGCGGAAATGGTGCTGGAAGACGGCGGATTGCCGTTCGAAATCGACGCGGCGCTGGAGGCGTTCGGTTTGGCGATGGGTCCGTTTGCCGTCGCCGATCTTGCGGGACTGGACATCGGGCTGGCGCGCCGCAAGCGTCTCGCCCCGACCCGCAATCCACAAACGCGTTACGCTTCGACGGTGGCGGATCGCCTCTGCGACATGGGGCGGTTCGGTCAGAAGACGGGTGCTGGCTGGTATCGTTATGAGGCCGGCAAGCGCGTGGTCGATGAAACGGTCAATGACCTTGTTGTCGCAGTGTCGGCTGAAAAGGGCATTGTCCGCAAACCGGTGAGCGCTGACCTCGTGCAACGACTTGTGCGAGCTGCCATGATCAATGAAGGGGCCAAGATCCTCTCCGAGGGCATCGCGTCCCGGTCGCTTGAAATCGATGTCGTGCTGACAAGCGGATATGGCTATCCGGCCTGGCGGGGCGGACCCATGCAGGAGGCAGACGAGATCGGTCTGCCGACGATCCTGGAGGATATCCGGGCGGTTCAAGCACTGGGTGGGGCAGGCTATGAACCCGCGCCGCTGATCGAACGTATAGTGCGTGACGGCAGGACATTTGCAGGCTTGAAGCCGTTTGAGGCCAAGGGCCTGACTGGCTGATCGCCACACAGAGGACATTTCATGACCGATTTATCCGCTGCGCACTGGACACCCTATGTCCAGCGTCGTGAGATCTTCTGGGGCGATACCGACCCGGCAAAAATTGCCTACACGGGCCGATTTTCCGACTTCCTGCTCGAAGCCATAGAGAGCTTCTATCGTGAGCGACTGGGGACCGACTGGTATCGGATCACCTTTGATGAGGATCTCGGCACGCCGTTCGTGCAGATGGCGCTTGAGTTCAAAAGCCCGGTAACCCCGCGCGAGCCACTGGCAATCACCGTGCTGATCGAAAAGGTCGGCAGGTCATCGGTCGGCTACGTCGTCAGGGCGCACGGCTTTGAGACTGGCGAGCTGCGGTTCATCGGCACTGCGACAAACGTTTGGGTTCGATCGTCGACGATGAAACCGCTGTCGATCCCCGAGAAATACCGCATCGTCTATGAACATGAAATGCAGATGGCCCGGGATCTGATCGCGTCAGGTTGAGGGCCTAGGCTCCAGACCCATAAAGTCTCTTTTCGTTGATTGCAGGATGTGATTCAAAATCTCCGACAGGAGATTTGCGATGAATCGGGACCTTTTCTGGCTTTCGGACGAGCAATTCAAGAAGATCGCACTGCATTTGCCTCGCGACACACGGGGCAAGCCGCGGGTAGATGATCGGCGGGTGATCAGCGGCATCATTCATGTTTTGAAGTCTGGTGGGCGCTGGATCGACGCTCCCCCGGACTACGGCCCCAAGAAAACGCTCTACAATCGATACGTTCGCTGGGCGGCAAAGGGTGTCTGGTCCCGACTTTTCCAAGCGCTTTCCAGCGAGGGTGGCCCTCCACCTCATGTGATGATGGACAGCTCGGCCGTCAAAGCTCACCGCTCGGCATCGGGCGGAAAAGGGGGGAGAAAAATCAGGCTGTCGGCCGTTCACGTGGTGGGCGAACGACTAAAATCCATGCTCTGACAGATGCCCAGTGCAGACCGATCGCATTCTACCTAACTGGCGGTCAAGTCGCTGATTGCACAGCAGCTTTAACCCTCTTGGACAGTCTCCCACCGTGCCGCATCCTGCATGCTGACAAGGGCTATGACAGCAACCAGATCAGACGTTTGACCGAAGCCAAAGGTACGATGCCCAACATCCCGCCCAAGGCAAATCGCGTCTGCAAGAACTGTTTCTCGCCCTATCTCTACCGCGACCGAAACGCCATCGAACGCATGTTCTGCCGCCTCAAGGATTTCAGGCGCATCGCTACCCGGTACGATCGACTAGCCATCAACTTCCTGGCCGCCATCCATATCGCGGCAACGGTCTGCTACTGGTTATGAGTCTGGAGCCTAG
>CAIYYN010000067.1 GCA_903930435.1 uncultured Hyphomicrobiales bacterium
AAGGCGCGACCCTGGAAGTCGAGGGCTACCTGCCGAACAAGGATATCGGCTTCGTGAAGCCCGGTGAAAAGGCGATCCTGAAGGTCGATTCCTTTCCCTTCACCCAATATGGCACCGTTCCCGCAGAAGTCATCCGCGTCGGTCATGACGCGATCCCGGAACCAGAAGCCCAGGCGACCGAAACCAATGGCACGCAGGGTCAGAAACCAGGTCTGTTCACGCCCGCCCAGCGCACACAGAACCTCGTCTTCCCCCTGACACTCAGCCTGAAAACCACGGCCATCGCCGTCGACGGGGAAGCCGTCCCCTTGAAACCCGGCATGTCCGTCAAGATCGAAATCGCCACCGGCAGCCGACGGATACTCGAATATTTCTTCTCACCATTGGTTGAAGTGGCATCCGAGGCAATCAAAGAGCGGTGAGGGGCGAAATAGAATTGTGGACGGCAACCCCTGACTCGGTCAATTTGGCAAAACCATAATCTTTTCTCTTCAAACCGAGGCACATGTTGTTGGATTTTGAAGGCAAACGTCGTTGTCCCCTGGGCACTGCGGTACCAACAAATAAGCTTGGTAAGCAACCGATGACGCTATGCTGGTTCACTAACGGGAGCACTACCCATTTATTACGCCCATTCGACCAAGCACCCTGACCGGCGGGATTGGCAGGGCCTTGCCGATCATCTCATTGCCGTCGCAGACATGGCAGCGCAATTTGCGGCTCCTCTTGGCCTCGAACGCGCCGCTCGGCTTGCCGGCCTTCTGCACGATCTCGGCAAATACACGCCCGCTTTCCAGCGACGGCTCGCGGGATCGAATGAAGCGGCGCCGCATTCCATTGCGGGGGCCGCTCTGGTTCGTGAACTCGTAACGGGTCGTGATTCTGTGATGGCTGAATTGATCGCCTACGCGATATCAGGGCATCATGCCGGGTTGCCTGACATGATCGCCGTCTCCGGGGGCTTGGCCGACAGAGTGAAGGAATTTGATGCAACCAGGCTCGATCCGATCTGGAAGGCGGAATTCACTCCGAATACCGCACATTTGGTTCCAGACTTCTTGCTCCGCAGCGGTGGAACTTATCTGGAATTCCGGCTCGCCTTTCTTGGCCGGATGCTGTTTTCCTGCCTAGTCGATGCCGACTACAAGGAAACAGAAGCTTTTTACAGCATCGTCGACGGAACAATACCGGATCGCTCATGGCCGACGCTGACAAATATTTTGCGCGAGATTTCAAGCAGATTTGACAGCTATATGGCCGCAAAGGTCAATCTGGATACCGAAGTCAACCGCCTTCGCGGTGACATTCTCAGACATGTCCGCGCCCGCGCAGTCGAAACACCAGGCCTCTTTACTCTGACTGTGCCAACCGGCGGCGGCAAGACGCTCGCCTCACTCGCATTCGCACTCGATCACGCACGCGCCCATGGTCATACGCGTATCATCTACGCAATACCATTTACATCCATCATCGACCAGACCGCCGACATTTTTCGACAGGTGCTTGGTGATGACATTGTGCTGGAACATCATTCAGCGATTGAGGAGCAGAAATTCGAGCAGCGCCAATCCCGCGACAAGCTCCGACTTGCGATGGAGGATTGGGCGGCTCCGGTTTTGGTGACAACCAATGTGCAGCTGTTTGAAAGTCTGTTTGCCGCCCGACCAGGGCGCTGCCGAAAACTGCATAATATCGCCAATTCGGTGATCATACTTGACGAGGCGCAGACCTTGCCGCGCCATCTGATGATCCCGTGTGTGCGTGCAATCGACGAACTGGCTCGCAACTACGGCTGCTCGATCGTGCTTTGTACCGCCACTCAGCCGGCGCTGGACGCCCGGCATTTTCCAATTTCCAAACCAAAACAGACGCCGTCTCCACTGGCACTGCCGCTAGAAGGTCGCGAACTGGCCCCCGATCCGGATGAATTGGCACGACGGTTAAAACGGGTGAAGCTCGCATTTGCCGGGAACATGAACAATTCAGAGCTGATCGAAGCCGTCACTGACGAACCCCAGGCCCTCGTGATCGTGAACAGTCGCAAGCATGCGCTTGACCTTTACCGGGAAGGGCAGCAAGTCGGGCTTGAAGGATTGGTTCATTTGACGACACGCCAGGTCGCAGCCCATCGCCGCAAGATCCTTGCAGACGTGCGGACTCGACTGAAGGATCACAAGCCATGCCGGGTCATCGCCACTTCACTGATCGAAGCCGGGGTCGATATCGATTTCCCTCGCGTCTGGCGCGCCGAAGCTGGGCTTGACCAGATCGCCCAGGCTGCAGGCCGTTGCAATCGTGAGGGCAAACGGGATCCGGCCACCAGCTTGGTAACAGTCTTTTGTGCACCCGATTATCCGCCGCCATCCGAAATCAGGGGTCTGATCGGCGACCTCGGGCGGATGGCTGCGAAATATGAGGATTTGCTATCCCCCGCTGCCATCGCCGATTATTTCAGCGAGATGTTCTGGCGGCTCGACGACAAGCTCGATCGAAAGAAGATTATGAACATGTTCGATATCGATCTAGCGAACCCGAAACAGGGCACCAATTTTTCCTACCGCAGTGCTGCCGAAGCCTTCCGCATGATTGAAAATGGCATGGACCCGGTCATCGTCGCCTACGATCAAAAGGCGAAAATGTCGGTGGAAAAGCTCAGAAACGAATCTATTCCGAATGGCTTAATCGCGCGTGAGCTGCAATCTTACATCGTGCAGGTACCTCCGCTAGCAAGGGTGCGGCTTCTGGCGAATGCCCATGTCAGTTTCGAGAGCGAAGGCTTACGGGGTGATCGTTTCGCGGTGCTGCGGACAGACAAGCTATATTCAGAAGAGACTGGATTGATCTGGGAGAACGCCGACTATTTGGGTTTGGAGGAATGTGTACTCTGAACTGACAACCCAATTTGTCGCCCTCGGAATTTCAGAAGCGAATCCAGCTCAGGTTTGATAGCGAGGGAACGACATATGTCCTTTGGAATTCGCTTGAAAGTCTCGGGTCCGCGAGCTTGTTTTACACGGCCTGAAATGAAGGTCGAACGCGTCAGCTATGATGTTATGACACCGTCTGCGGCGCGCGGCATATTGGAAGCAATCCACTGGAAGCCTGCCATCCAGTGGCGCATCGACGCGATCCATGTGCTGAAGCCGATCCGCTTCCAGTCGATCCGCCGCAACGAAGTTGGCCATAAGGCACCTGCCGGCAAGATCAAGACCGCCATGAACCGGGGTTCCCTCGAAGACTTGCAATTGCTTGTCGATGAGGACCGCCAGCAACGAGCCGCGACCGTGCTGGTCGATGTCGCCTATGTCATTGAAGCGCACTTTGATCTGACGTCACGGGCCGAGGCTGGAGACAATGAGGGCAAGCACCTCGATATCTTCAATCGCCGGGCTGCACGCGGCCAATGCTTTCATCAGCCTTGCCTTGGCACGCGCGAATTCGACGCCCGGTTCGAGCTCTTGTCGCCGGATGCCCCGCTGCCTCGTGCCGAGCCTCAGGACCGCTCGGAAAACCTCGGTTATGGTTCCCCGCGCGACCTCGGCTTCATGCTCTACGATATCGACCACGCTGCGCCCGGTCGTCCGTCCATGTTCTTTCGCGCGATGCTCGATGACGGTGTCATGCAGGTCCCCGCGCCTCAGTCAGCAGAGGTGCGTCGATGAGCATACTGGCCGCCCTGGCGCATGCCTATGATCGGTTGCCGGATGCGCCGCCGTTTGGGTTTTCATCCGAAAAAATCGGATTTCTCATCTCTTTGAACGAGGATGGCACCGTTGCTCACGTGATCGATCTGAGGGACGGAGAGGGCAAGAAGAAAGTAGCCCGGCAGATGTTTGTGCCTGCCCCGACCAAGCGTACAGCCGACATCGCGCCGAACTTTTTGTGGGACAAGTCGTCTTATGTGCTCGGAGTCACGGCTGGTGAAGGCAAGCGACATGCCAAGTTCGTCGAACGTCACATCGACGCCATCGGCGCAAGCACCGATACCGGACTCACCGCACTGAAAGCGTTTCTGAAGTCCTGGCACCCCGAGCGCTTTGCTGAATTGGGCTGGTCTGAGGATATGAAAGACCAGAATATCGTCTTCGGGCTTGAATCGGAGCGCAGGGACAATATCCGCATCCACGACCGTCCTTCCGCCCGTGCACTGTGGTCGCAGATGAATGCTGCTGGTGACACGGGTCAGGCTATCTGCCTCGTCTCAGGCGAACGCGCCCCTGTCGCTCGTTTGCATCAGGCAATCAAGGGCGTCTGGGGTGCCCAATCCTCCGGAGCTTCAATCGTCTCCTTCAATATCGATGCATTTACCTCTTACGGACACGAACAGGGCGACAACGCTCCTGTCTCTGAAGCGGCGACATTCGCCTACACGACCGCGCTCAACCGTTTCTTGGAAAAAGACTCCGGTCACCGACTGCAAATCGGCGATGCCTCGACCGTCTTCTGGGCCGATGGGGAGCATGCTGAGAAAGTGTCCCTGGCCGAAACCATGTTCAGCGTTTTCTTCAATGATGAAGACGCC
>CAIYYN010000068.1 GCA_903930435.1 uncultured Hyphomicrobiales bacterium
CGAAAACCAGTTGCCGAAGATCATCCGCGGTGTCAAATTCGCCGACGGCTCCGAGATAAAAAGCACGAATGAATTCACCGCCGCCTGATCGAGCCGTCACCCAAATTCAAGCATAGCTCCACACCACATCAAGGAGTCTTTATAAAAGTTTACGATTTTTAACCGAAGAACTTGACTTCCTTATTCAAATCGGCGATTTCGAATGTAAATGAAATCATTAAGTTTTCATTCATGACCTTGGTCATAGATAGGATTGAACATGAAGCGGATTTTGATGACGTTGGCGATCTCTTCGTCGATGGTAATGTCGGCAGCCTAGTTTGCTCACGCTACTGTGGCAGACCCGTTGGCTTCTCTCGATTTGTCGGGTGCATCCACGACCAAAAAGGGACAGACGACTTTCGAGTCTGACCTGGCTACGGTGGCGCAATTCACGTCAGCTCTTACGAGCTTGTATTCGAGCCTGGGATACACGAGCCTGGTTTCGGATTTGGCGACATATGCTACGGGTCAAGGTGCGACATTCAATTCGGCATTGATTAATCATGCTGAGAACGATTGGTCGGCAACTCTGACATTCAATGACAGCGCAAAGACGATCGCTGTTGATGGGGCGACGCTGGTCGGTGGTAACCTCATTTCGACGCCGCCGCAGACCATCGGTGCTCCGGGACCTGTCGCAGGTGCTGGTGTTCCTGTCATTCTTGGTCTGGTCGGGTTCGCCGCCTTCCGTCGCCGCAAGGTGACAGCCGCTGTCTGATCAGCTTTGAATACCGTGCCAGCTAACACCGGCGGCAAAATCTGACGAATTTTTCAGGGCGTATCGCGAGATACGCCCTTTTTGCTTGAATTGACTTGCACTGAGGATCGGGTCGGGATTGCAGCCTCAAGCACTGCCTCTGTCTACCGCATAATCTCTTAACCCGTCGGGGTTGCGTGCAATAGAACGCGGTTGGAAAAGATGCAGCTATCCAGAAATAGATCGTAGAGCTTTGCTTCCATGGCGTGCTACTTCCCCGCCACGACCTCAACCGACCCATAGCTCGTCCGGCCAAAGCGTTCAGGGCGATACATGTCCTCAATGGTCGCAGGCGGCAGGATGTATTTGCCGGGTGCAACGGCGCGGATCATATAGGCCGCATAGAAGAATGCCGATTGACCGGGCGCCCGGTTGAAGGTCGCGACAAACCGGTCGTCGCGGTACTCGGTATGGACGGCTTCCATCTTGCCCTGATCGAGCCAATCAAAGCCGGAGAGATCGGCGGATGTGACGAGGTTGGGGTTATCGATCTCGAAACCAGCCGGCAGACGATCGACCAGCATCAGTTGCCCGTTGTCCGGCTTTGATTCCGTCACCTTGAGCACGACAACAAGCCGGTCGGTCTGTTTGACCTGCTTGGCATCGACCGTCGAGCCATCCAGCTTGTGGAACGTACGCTCAATTGCGAACCCTTGCGCCTGCGCCGGTTCCGGTTGGATGGGGTGTCCGGAGGCATTCACGATCGCGCGCAACGGCGCCGGACCGCTGTTGGCGACCTTGACTGGATGGCCCGTCAGAGCGCTCGATTTGAAGGTCTGGTAATAGGCCCCCGGATGCGGCGTACCATCGACTGTCAAGGCGACTTGATCGGCCTCGCGGGCGGTCGCAAAGGCGGCCAGAACCATCCAGCTGTTTTCCTGGGTCGACGTATAGCGGATTGTTTCGCGGTTCGATCCGACCCACGATTCGACCTTCTGCAACAACGCCGGTTGCGCACCGGATTCTGCCATCAATGCAATCAGGCCCGCTCCGTCCCGCAGGGGCGTTCCGTAATCGGCTCGCCAGACGCGAGCCGGACCCATAGCCTGAAGCCGGACAAAGGCGGCTTCAAACAAGGGCTGCGCACGGCCTCGGTCTCCCAACAGGGCGAGCGCGGCCCCGACTTGGGCACGCGACAAGGGCGTCGCAAAGATGTCCGGCTTGGTGTCGGCGAGATAGCGGAGATCACCGATGATCGGGCGACCATTGCGTGCCAGCACATAGGCCGCATAGCCGATCTTGTCGGCATCGGCCTCTTTCGGTTCGCTCGTGTTGACGATGAAATTGCGCAGCCGGTCGAGTGCCGTCGACATGGCCACCTGCGGCACCTCAAAGCCGCGTTCACGGGCACGCGTCAGGAAGTCTGCCGCAAAACTGTCGAGCCAGATATCGTCATCGCCGCCTGCGCGCCAAAGACCGAACGCTCCGTTTGTATCCTGCCGGGACAGGACAGTTGCGATCGCCTTGCGGATACGTTCGTCAACACCACCGTCAAAATCGAGCGACGTGCTCGACGCGAGCTTGTTCACGTAGAGCAAGGGCATGGCGACCGAGACGGTCTGCTCCGTGCAGCCGTAGGGATAGCGATCCAGTTGCTTCAGCAGCGAGGCCACATCAAAGGCTGACTGAGGCGCGACCGACAGCGAAACAACGCCGGTGCCGTCGATGAACTCCTTGGTCAGGTCATCGGAGATCGTGATTGCCCCGCCATTGGCAGCAAGCGGCTGGATGGAGCGATGATAGACCGGCGGTGTCGCGGATTGCACCGGCACGGACAGGCTCTGGGAAACCGCGATCGTACCTGCACCCACTTTGATGTCGAAAGTCGCGTTGCCCAGTCCCGTCGCATTGAAGGGAAGCGACAGTTGCGCCTTGCCCTTGGCGGCCAGCTTGATGCTTGGGTGCATGATGCCCGCCGCCATCGTCACCGGGCCGTGAACTTCCACGTCGACGGCATAATTGCCAGCAGGCCCCTCGACATTGTCGATGTTGAACTGCAAGCGGGACTGATCACCAATCGTGAGGAACCGTGGCAAGGTCGCCTGCACGACGATCGGGTCGCGTACGATGACATCGGCTTCGGCATGGCCGAGTTTCCCCGCCGTCCAGGCGACGGCAGCGACCCGCACGGTGCCATTGAACGTCGGAATATCGAAATCGACGTCTGCCGTGCCATCTGCGGCAACTGCCACAACGCCCGAATAACGCGACAGAGGTGCCTGATCTGGCGGCCCCTGGATCTGCTTGGCATCGCCGTCACCACCTGACGTGATTGCGCCGCGCGTCCCCTGCATGCCGTCAATCAGGTAGCCGTAGAGATCGCGCAAATCACCCGACATCATATGCTGGCCGAAGACGTGTTCCTCAGGGTTGGGCGTCTCGTAATGCGTGAGATTGAGAATCCCGACATCGACCGCCGACACCGTCACATGCGCCATCTCGCCTGGTGCCAGGCCCGCCAGTTTCACATGCGTGGTCAGCGTCGCGCGCGGATGCATTTGTTTCGGCACATCCAGCGTCACGCCGAGGGTACGCGCCGGTCGATCCACGGCAAACCAGCCAACGCCGATGGCACGCCCGGGCATGCGGTGCGCGGCAACATCCAATGGGCGGTAGGCCATGGCGACGACGTAGGCCCCTGCCCCCCAGTTGGCGTCCGCCGGGAAGGTGACCGTGGTGCCTGCCTTCTCGATATCCAGTTGCTGGATCGCTTCGATCCTGTCGGAGACGATGGCCACCGTTGCCTTGCCGGCAAAGCGCGGCGACAGCCGAACCTTCACGTCTTCACCGGCCGCATAGGCGGTCTTGTCGGTGGCCACATCAAGCACATCAGGCGTGTCCGCCTTGTCGGCCCCCTGCCAGCCAACGGAGAATGTGACCGACGTATGCGGATGGCCGGGATCATCTGAGGCGACGTCGAGCCGATACTGCCCCCAATCGACGACGCTGGCGATATCGGCGGGCTTGCTCGCCGCAATATCGATGGTGCCATCGGCAATGCGTCGCACGGCCTTGACCACCTCGAAGTCCCAGTGCCCTTCGGAATTGTACCATTGGTAGCTGTGTTCAATCCGCGACAGGGTCCATTTGACGCCCTTCTTGACGAGCCTAGTCCCATCCGGTGCCGCGTAGACGACCTGGAATTTAGCCTGATTACCCGCCGACAGGCCATCGCCGAACTGTGATCTGACCGCCAGCACTGGAGCCTTCGGCAGGATCGGCAGCGTTACACTACGCTCGATGGCCCGACCGCCATTTTCGGTGATTTGCAGCGTTACACTGACCTGAAGCGGGCGTGTCGTTTCACCCTCGGGAAGCTCGACCGAAACCGATGCATGGCCCTTTTCGTCGGTGGTATTTTCGCCTTCGATGCTTTTTGCAATCGCCTCAAACGGCTCATCATCCAGCCCGACGGTCCAGTCAGCCAGACCGGGAACCGTCGTTTGTGTCGCCAGTTCGATCTTCTGCGTACCCGTGATCGCCAAACCATCTGCGGGCGCGCCATAGAGATAGCTTGCATTCACGTCGAGCGACATTGGCTCGCCCGGATGCAACGTGGTCTGGCTGGTTGTCACCTTCATGTCGATGCGTTCGGGGACATAATCCTCCACGAGGAAGGTCACATCACCAACCGCAGGCAGCTTGGGATCGGTAAAGGCCTGAACGTGCCAGGTCCCGGTTGGCAGACCCGAGACGAGCGGCAAAGCCCATGCCCGACCGCCTTCGCCCTGATCCTTGACCACTTCACGCTTGTATTCGACGCCATCGGAGCGCTCCGCGACCAGCGTCACGGGCAAACCGGACACTGACTTGCCCTTCACGTCGCGCAACAGGGTCGTGACGTTGACGGTCTCGCCTGACCGATAGACGCCACGTTCGGTATAGAGAAAGGCATCAACGCCCACCGGCGTCTCGCGACCCTTGACGCCGCGATCAGTCAGGTCGAACGCGTTCTGCTGCTGATCGAGGAAGCCATAATCGCCGTTGCCATCCTCGGCGATGATCATGCCCGGCGACATGCCACCCTTGCCACGTGCGAGTCCTGCGTCGAACACGACATGACCGGATGCGTCCGTCTTCTTGGTATCAAGCACTTCATTGTTCTTCGCGATCAGCCGGACCTTGATATCCGCCCTGGACTCGGCCGTCGACAGCGAACGGACAAAGACATGCAAACCGTCGTTGGCGCCCGCAAAGGATGTCAGGCCCAGATCGGAGACGAGGAACCATTGCGTCGCCTTGGCGTTGTAGTCATCGCCCTTGCCATTGTCGGGACCGGCGACCATGACATAGATGCCCGGCTCCAGTTTGCCGACAGCCTCCATGAAAGGAAAGGCGGTGACGACATCCTTGTTCAGCTGCGATTTGACACTCAGCTTGCCGGTCCAGACCTCGACGCCCTTCTCCTCGGCGATCTTGTCGGCCTGATACTGCTGAAGCTGCTGCAGGAAATCCTCGGAGTGCACGGTCGTCGGCAGGCTACGGTCGCCGATGCGATAGACACCAATCGCGACTTTCTCGGTGTTGACGGTCACGACCGGCAGGCCTTCCTGCCCGGTGCGCGGCAGCACGTAATTGCGACCGGTAAAATGCACGGAGGGGCTGCGATCCTTGACGTAGAGATCGTAGTCGGCGGACTTCAGCAAATCTTCGCCAACGGTAGACGGCAAGCCCTGACGGATCACGACATGGTAACTCTTGCCATGTTCGAGGCCCTCGACGCAGAGTTGCCGGTCACTGACGGACAAGGCGGGTGTGGCAATGCCGGTGACCGTAACATACGGCGTGAAGTCGGTTTTCCCGCCGGCGAGTTGCTCGGAGAACTGGAAGCAGGCGCGTGGCGTCACGGAATCGGAATCAAGCTTGTACTCCAGCAGTCGAAAACCGAATTCGACGCGCAAGTCAGCATAGGTCTTGCGAACGGCGGTGAAAGCCTCCCCCGTCAGGGAGGGGTCCAGTCCCTTCAAGCCAGCGCGCAGGATCTCAAGGGCCGTGCGCTGCTGCTTGTAGGTAACGGCATAAATCTGTGCCAGTGAATCCAGGGCCGTCGCTTCATCTGCCTTGTTAACCGCCCGCTGATACCCGACGTAGGCCGCAATTTCGGCTGACTGCTGAAACGCATAGTTCTCGGCGTATTTGTCGCTTTTCAGATAGGTCGTTGCGATGCCAAGCTGGTTCCAGGATAGCCAGTCCCTGGGGTCTAGAATGACGGCCTGGATGTAGAGATCCCGCGCCGCCTGATAGTCCTTGCGCGCCATGGCAGCAGCAGCATTGGCCTTGACCTTGGCAACCGGATCCTTGGAAGGCTTGATTTCAGCCTGCCATTTGGCTTCCAGCTTCACCGCCTCGCTGGCCATATAATCGTTCACATAGGCCTTGTGATCGGATGCCTTGGGGTCCACCGCCTTCGTCTGCGCCAAGCCCGGCACCGCCAGCATGACAAGAACGAGCGCCGCAAAAAAACGCCTGGCAAGCCGATCCATCGTGTCACTCCCCGCGACCAACGTCGCCGACTATTGTTTTATGTCACTGAAATCAGATGCATTCAAAAAGCCGGAATTTCCAGCGGTCACCAGAGTACCACAGGCGAGGGTTAAGGCAACAAGATGGAGTGCGGATGACAGAAGCGCCGCCTATGGCTCTTCAATCCTCATTGATTGCCTTGAGCGCCAAAATGGCGGCGGAGGCACGGTTCTCGACGCCGAGTTTGGCGTAGACGGTTTCCAGATGCTTGTTCACGGTTCGTGGGCTGAGCCCCAGGATATCGCCGATATCGCGGTTGGATTTGCCGCGCGCGATCCACACAAGCACTTCCGCCTCGCGGGAGGTCACCTGAAACCGGCGTTTCAGGGCAGCTTCCTCGCCGCCCACGTCATCGCTCATCAGGCGAAACAACAGCTCATCATCGCCCGTGCGCCCGATCATCGACAAGGCAATGCGACGTGTCCCAATTTGACCGAGCACAATATTCGAGGAAGACTGGCCGTCCGCAACCGCCTTTCGCGCGGTTTCCGGCAGCTCGGTTCCCGTGCCGGACAGAACCTCGGCAATCAGCCGCGCGGCCTGCGGCGTTGCCCACAAGACATGACCCGAACTATTGACCGCCAGCAGAAACCGCCCGGCGGTATCGAGTGCAAGGCGCGCACTGTGTTCGCGACGTGCATTGGCCATATGGACGCGGATCCGAGCCAACAATTCGTCGAGAATGATTGGCTTGGTAATATAATCGACGCCGCCTGCTTCCAGTCCGCGCACGATGTCTTCGGTCTCGGTCAGACCTGTCATGAACAGGATCGGTGTATGGGCTGTCTGGGTCAGCGCCTTCAAGCGGCGACAGGTCTCGAAGCCATCCAGACCGGGCATGACCGCATCCAGCAGGATCACATCGGGCGAGATCCGGGTCACGATATCGAGCGCTTCCGTGCCACTGGTGGCTACCAGAACCATCGCACCGGTTGCCTCAAGCGCCTCGGTCAAAAAACCAAGGGTTTCCGGACTGTCATCGACGACCAGAATGATGTTGCGGTGCAGTGATTGCGGATCGACGTCAGCCATCCACACCATCCGCCAAAGCAGCTTCATGCGCCGCTTCCTGCCCGATTTCAGGGTCGGTTGCCGGTTCCAGATCCAGTTCCTCCAGCATGGTGATCAGGCCCGCCATATCAAATTGCGCCAGGTGCCGGGACAACGAAGCAAGAACGGGGCCGTTTTCAATTCCTTTGGCTGCCAATTCGCCAACGCGCTTCTCCAGACCGCTGCGATAGCCAATGCGCGCAAACTGAAGGAGTTCAGCGATATCCTTCGCGCTCAGCGCGGCAGCTGGAACGGGTTTCTCATCCAGTTGTTCCGAGACAGAAGGGGCAGGCTCTTCGACCATCACGCCTTCATCGAGCCACTCAAGCCCCAATTGAACACCAAGCCGCTCGACCAGTTGCCGGAGATCGAAGGGTTTGGCGATCGTGTCATCATAGGGCTGTTCTTCGACCGAGGGTGGTCGTGTCTCGCCAATATTGGCCGACAGAATGATGATGCGCGGCTTCGTCAGCCCCTTTGCCCGCAAGGCGCGCGCGAGGTCCCAGCCGTTCATGCCGGGCATGGAGATATCGAGCAGGAACAGATCCGGCGTCAATTCCTGTGCAAGCGTCAGGCATCCCGCTGCATCAGCCGCCATCAGCACATTGAAACCGAGCGGCGTCAGGATCTCGGCAACGAGATCCCGGTGCTCGGCATTGTCATCGACCACCATGATGGTCCGGCGACGTCCGCGATAGCCGCGGATCATCAACGGACCAGGCGGCGGCGCATCGGGTGCCGACACGCTCGCCAGCATCAACCGGACACGGAACTGGCTGCCCTTGCCCGGCTCGCTGGTGACCGAAATATCGCCCCCCATCAGCGTGGCCAGCATTTTGGTGATTGTCAGGCCAAGCCCGAGACCCGGTTGACCCGCCGCGCCCTCGCCTCGCTCGAACGGCTCGAAGATCCGTTGCAACTCCTCACGCGGGATGCCGGGACCCGTATCGCTGACGATGATCGTCGCGACATCATTGCGCAACGAGACCTGCAAGGTGACCGAGCCGGACGCGGTAAACTTGATGGCATTCGACAACAGGTTGACCAGAACCTGACGCAGGCGCTTCTCGTCGGTGGCAACAACCTCTGGCAAAAATTCGGGGCGCGAGAACGTGAACGTCAGCCCCTTGGCTTCTGCCTGAAACCGGAACATGTCGTCGATCTGCGCCAGGAACTCGGCGAGACGCACCTGATTGCGAGCCAGTTGCAGACGTCCGGCCTCGATCTTCGAGATATCGAGCAGCCCGTCGATCAGGCCGGACAGATGTTCAGCCGACCGTCGGATGACCCGGACGGCATTCTGGCGCGGTTGCGGAATCGCGGTATCGCGTTCCAGCACCTGCGCATAGCCCATGACGGCGTTGAGCGGTGTCCGCAGTTCGTGGCTGAGGCCCACGAGATAGCGCGATTTGGCGAAATTGGCCGCTTCCGCCGCTTCCTTGGCCTTTTGCAGGGCAGCGTCAGTGCGCTCATGCGCCTTGATTTCGGCGAGCAGCAGGCTTGTCTGGCGTTTTGATTCCTCTTCGGCGACGCGACGGCTCTCATGCGCGAGCACGAAAAACCACGCGATGACACCAGCCACGATCAACGCAACAAAGAAGGCGGCCCAAAGTGCACGCGCCACGACACTTGTCTCGGTCTCTCCGACCTGAAAATGGATGACCAGCAGCACCAGACTGATCACACCGGTGAGGAGCGCAAACAGCCCAAAGAATTCGACGAGCCGCTGACTGACATTATGAGCCAGAAACGCTGGCAGGATGGCCCGGATCGCAACGCGGGCCTGTGAGGCAGCGCGCGCATGCGGCTTGCAGAGATCGCCGCATCGGGCATCCAGCGAACAACACAGCGAGCAGATCGGCGCACCATAGGCCGGACAATAGGCACTATCCTCCGGCTCGAACTCATGTTCGCAGATCCGGCACTGGATGGTTTTCATTGCGGCCCAACCAGCACGCGGTTTCCGGGCGAGATAATACCGACCGTCTGTTGCCCAGGCGATCAGTGGCGCAAGCGCAAGCGCGACCACCAGGGACACAAATGGCGCAAAGGCCGCCGCCAGCACTCCGAACTCACCGGCGGCAGAGGCGAGCCCGAGGGTTGCCGCGCCCAGCATCGCACCGGTCCCGACCGGGTTCACGTCATAAAGATGCGCGCGCTTGAACTCGATGCCCGGCGGAGACAGGCCGAGCGGCTTGTTGATCGCGAGATCGGCGACAATCGCCCCAAGCCAGGATACTGCGAGGATCGAGAACAACCCGAGCGTCTTTTCCAGCGCCTGATAGATCCCCAGTTCCATCAGAAGGAGCGCGATGGCTACGTTGAAGACAAGCCAGACGACCCGGCCCGGATGCGAATGCGTCAGCCGGGAAAAGAAGTTCGACCACGCGAGCGATCCGGCGTAGGCATTCATGACATTGATCTTGAGCTGCGACACCACGACAAAGGCCGCCGTCAGCACGAGCGCCATCTGCTTCGACGGCACCATATACTGGAAGGCGACGTCATACATGTAGGCGGGTTCACCGGCATGGATGCCCGGCACCCCATAGCGCAACGTGAGCACCGCCAGCAGAGATCCGGCAAAGAGCTTCGGCGCGCCGAGAAGCACCCAGCCGGGACCGGCCAGAAACAGCGCCGTGTACCAGTTCCGGTCAGCCACTCCTTGCGATCCCGGACTTTGGCGGTCAAACAGCTTGTCGGTCAGGGGATCGCGCTTCTGCTTGGCCGGCAGGAAGCGCAGGAAGTCGACCTGCTCACCTATCTGGGCAATCAACGACAGGATGACAGACGACGCCATGCCAAAGCGGACGAGATCGAAACTCTCCCAGATCGTGCCGGGTTGCCCGCCCGATTGCAGGCCACCGAATTGCTGCCACGCCACGATCTGCGGCCAGTCGTGCCAGACAATGAAAACGAAGGGCGCAATATTCAAAAAGATCCAGAACGGCTGCGTCCACAGTTGGAAGCGCGAGATGGCGGTGATGCCGTAAATGACCAGCGGGATGACCGCGAGTGACGACAATATATAGGAGATCCAGAGCGGGATGCCGAAGGCCAGTTCAAGCGCCGACGACATGATCGAGGCTTCGATGGCAAACAGGATAAAGGTGAAGCTGGCATAGATCAGAGATGTGACCGTCGAGCCGATATAGCCGAAGCCTGCACCGCGTGTCAGCAGGTCGATGTCAACGCCATAGCGGGCGGCATAGCGGGAGATTGGCAGGCCGGTCACGAGCATGATGATCGAGACAACAACGATCGCAGCCGCCGCATTGATGAACCCATGCGCCAGCGTGATCGCGCCGCCAATCGCCTCAAGCGCCAGAAACGAAATCGCACCGATCGCCGTTTGCGCGATCCTCAGCGGCGACCACCGGCGTGCCGATTTGGCCGTGAACCGGAGCGCATAGTCCTCCAGCGTCTGATTGGCGACGAATCGATTGTAATCCCGACGGATCGGCAAGATGCGCTGGCGCGAGAACATTGGACTCCTTTTGGCACCTATTCCGCCGCAAACGCAAGCAAGGACCATTCCAAGGGTGATGCCGGGTTGGCCTCCCTGCACGGCAGATGCCGGGATGACAGCGATAGACCGGCGAACTGCATCCCGACGACAGGTGCATCCAAACCCGATTCATTCCAATTTTTGCACACAAAACAGGCAAAAGTCCGATTAAAAAGTCCGCAAACCTCGAACTTACGCCAAATGACGTATGGGCGTTTGTTGCATTGCGGTGAAGTTTTGCGCCCAAGCGGTTCCAATCGGGGTCCGTGAAAACAATTGTCTGTTGAGAGGCGTGCTACATGTCTTTGTTCAAAACCATGACCATCGCCGGAGCGGTACTTGCAGGGGCTCTCACAGCCTCGGCCGCACTGGCTGAAGACACCATCAAGGTCGGCGTTCTCCACTCGCTGTCGGGCACGATGGCGATTTCGGAAACAACACTGAAGGACACCGTTCTGTTCCTCATCGACGAGCAGAACAAGAAGGGCGGCGTTCTCGGCAAGAAGCTCGAGCCAGTCGTCGTCGATCCGGCCTCCAACTGGCCGCTGTTTGCGGAAAAGGCTCGCGAGCTGATTTCGAAGGACAAGGTTTCGGTCGTGTTCGGCTGCTGGACCTCGGTTTCGCGCAAGTCGGTTCTGCCGGTGTTCAAGGAACTCAACTCGATCCTCTTCTATCCCGTCCAGTACGAGGGTGAAGAATCCGAGCGTAACGTGTTCTACACGGGCGCTGCTCCGAACCAGCAGGCAATCCCGGCTGTTGACTACCTGATGTCGGCTGACGGCGGCTCAGTCAAGCGTTGGGTCCTCGCCGGTACCGACTACGTTTATCCGCGCACCACCAACAAGATCCTCGAAGCCTATCTGAAGGCCAAGGGTGTTGCTGCTGAAGACATCATGATCAACTACACGCCGTTCGGTCATTCCGATTGGCAGTCGATCGTCGCTGACATCAAGAAGTTCGGTTCGGCTGGCAAGAAGACCGCCGTCGTCTCGACCATCAACGGCGACGCCAACGTTCCATTCTACAAGGAACTCGGCAACCAGGGCATCAAGGCAACCGACATTCCGGTTGTGGCCTTCTCGGTTGGTGAAGAAGAACTCGCTGGCCTCGATGCCAAGCCGCTGGTCGGCCATCTGGCTGCCTGGAACTACTTCGAGTCGATCAAGACGCCGGAAAATGCGCAGTTCATCAAGGACTGGCAGGCGTTCACAAAGAACCCGAAGCGCACAACCAATGACCCGATGGAAGCAACTGTCATCGGCTTCCATGCCTGGGTTGCTGCTGTGACCAAGGCTGGCACGACCGATACCGACAAGGTCATCGACACCCTGCCGGGCACCAAGGTTCCGAACCTGACGGGCGGTACGGCTGAAGTTCTCCCGAACCACCACATCACCAAGCCGGTCTATATCGGCGAGATCAAGGCTGACGGCCAGTTCGACATCGTCTGGCAGACCAAGTCTCTCGTCCCCGGCGCAGCCTGGAGCTCCTACCTCGAAGGCTCCAAGGATCTGGTTGCTGATTGGGTCACGCTCAAGTGCGGTAACTACAACACCATCACCAAGAAGTGCGGTGGTTGATCTCCAGAACTCGGTCGGGTGCGGGGTCCCTCGTACCCGGTCGCTGGATTTTGAAGCAAATGTCATACTGCATGTGTGATTTTTGAAAATACCAACTCCAGGCTCACCCCCCACCCTGACCCTCCCCCTGAAGGGGAGGGAATACCGACCGGATCGCGGAGATGCCCTTGGCGTCTCCTCCCCCCTTGAGGGGGAGGGTCAGGGTGGGGGGTGAGCCAAACTCTGATATGTATATGTCGAACGAAGAAACCGTTTCCCCGCGTCGACACTGGAATGAGACAGTCATGTTGCAGTCACTCAAGACGCCCACCAGACTTGCCGCGCTCCTCATCGGGGCGCTTGTGCTGTTTCTGGCGATGGCCCTGCCCTCGGTCGCCCAGTCCATCGACGATGCGATTGCGAAACTGACCACTGACGGGTATTCGGACACTGCTGCCGCCATCAATGCGCTGGCCACAAGTGGTAGCCCGCGTGCGCTGCCCATCGTGCAGGCGCTGAATGATGGCAAGCTGCAGTTTTCAGCCAGCGACAAGAAGGTCTTCATCGTCACGGCAACCGGACTGGTTGAAGCAGTTACCGGTGCGCCGGTTGCGACACCGCCCGCTGATATCAGCGACGTTCGCGCCAACAATCGGATCCGTGGCCTTGTGAACGCTGCGCTCGGCGCGCTCAGCCTGGCCAACCCAGATCCACAAAAGCGGATTGCCTCGGCTGACGCTGTCTTCAAGTCGCGTGACGAGGGAGCGCTTGCCGCACTCGACACGGCGATCGCCAACGAAACAAACTCAACTGTTGCCATCGCCTTCAAAGCGGCCAAAGCGGCCATCATCCTGTTCAAGGCCGATGCACCGGTCAATGATCGTGTGGCTGCCGCGCAGGCGATTCAATTGCGCGGAACGCAAGATGCCGTCGCGCTGCTGCGCTCGCTGCCCGCCGACACCCCGAAGCCGGTGCTGGAGGCTGCCAACGCCAGCGCCAAGGCGATCGAATATAACCTCGCGCTCTGGTCGATGGCACAGAATGCCTGGTACGGACTGTCGCTCGGCTCGGTGCTGTTGCTGGCGGCTATCGGCCTTGCAATTACCTTCGGCGTCATGGGCATCATCAACATGGCGCATGGCGAAATGGTGATGATCGGTGCCTATGTCACCTTTGTCGTCCAGGAGATCATCCGCACGCGGTTTCCGGGCTTGTTTGACTGGTCGCTGACGATCGCCCTGCCGCTGGCGTTCATGACGTCAGGTCTGGTCGGCATCGCCATCGAACGCACAATCATCCGCTGGCTCTATGGCCGACCGCTCGACACGCTGCTGGCAACCTGGGGCATTTCGCTCGCGCTGCAACAGACCGTCCGCTCGATCTTTGGCGCTAACAATCGCGAGGTCGGGTCACCTTCGTGGATGTCCGGCTCGTTCCAGGTCGGCCAATTATCGATCACCTGGGGCCGGATGTGGATCATCGTGTTTGCGTTGATCGTGTTTGCCGGGCTGATCGCGATCCTGCGCCGCACGCCGCTTGGCCTGCAGATGCGGGCTGTCACGCAGAACCGGTCGATGGCCAGCGCGATGGGCATTCCGACCGCCTGGATTGACGCACTGACCTTCGGCCTTGGTTGCGGCATTGCCGGGATCGCCGGTGTCGCGCTCTCGCAGATCGACAATGTCAGCCCGAACCTCGGGCAAGGCTATATCATCGACAGCTTCATGGTCGTGGTATTCGGTGGCGTCGGCAATCTCTGGGGAACGCTGGTTGGCGCAATGACGCTCGGCATCGTCAACAAGTTCCTTGAGCCGGTTGCCGGTGCCGTGCTCGGCAAGATCTTCGTGCTTGTCGCCATCATCCTCTTCATCCAGAAGCGTCCGAGGGGGCTGTTCGCCCTCAAGGGCCGGGCGGTGGAATCATGATTATCTCGTTTCTCATCAAGGGTCTCGATCGCCGCACGGCGATCTGCATGCTGGTCCTGCTCCTGATCTGTGCCGCCGTTCCCCTGTCGAACGCCTATCTGCCGGTCGGCCATCCGTTCCGCATTCCAACCGATGAAATGCTGCAATTCGGCAAATACGGGTCCTATGCCCTGCTCGCCGTGTCGCTTGATCTGGTCTGGGGCTATTGCGGCATCCTGTCGCTCGGGCACGGTGCGTTCTTCGCGCTCGGCGGCTATGCCATGGGCATGTACCTGATGCGACAGATCGGCGCGCGTGGCGTCTATGCCAACCCGATCCTGCCGGATTTCATGGTGTTCCTGAACTGGAAGGCGCTGCCGGTCACCTGGTACGGCTTCAACTGGTTCGGCTATGCGATGGTCATGGTACTGCTGGTCCCGGGGTTGCTGGCCTTTGTCTTCGGCTGGTTTGCCTTCCGCAGCCGCGTCACGGGCGTCTATCTCTCGATCATCACGCAGGCGATGACCTATGCCTTGCTGCTGGCGTTTTTCCGCAATGACATGGGCTTTGGCGGCAACAACGGGCTGACCGATTTCAAGGACATCCTCGGCTATAATATCCAAGCGGATTCGACCCGGCGCGGGCTGTTCGTCGCCACGATGCTCATGCTGTGTCTTGGGCTTTGGGTGGCATCAGGGATTGTCAATTCCAAGCTCGGCAAGGTCCTGATCGCGATTCGCGATGCCGAAAGCCGGACACGGTTCATCGGCTACCGCGTGGCCGAGTACAAGACCGTGATCTTCACGATTTCTGCCTGCATGGCCGGTGTTGCGGGCGCGCTCTATGTGCCGCAGGTGCTGATCATCAATCCCAGCGAATTCTCGCCTGGCAACTCGATTGAAGCCGTCATCTGGGTCGCGGTCGGCGGTCGCGGTACGCTGATCGGCGCCATCGTCGGAGCCGTCGCGGTCAACTGGGGCAAGACGTGGTTCACCGGACAGTTCCCGGAATTCTGGCTGTTCGCGCTGGGAGCCCTGTTTGTTGCCGGGCCGCTGCTGCTGCCAAAGGGCATCGTCGGTTCGATCTCCGACATGCTGGCCAAGAAGAAATCCAGCCAGATGTATGCCTCGTTGCCTGCAACATCTGAAGCGGTCGAGGACGGCGCCTCGCCGACTGTGGAGTAAACCATGGATATTGCAGCCAATTCCATCCTCTATCTCGACGGTGTCGCAGTCTCCTTCGATGGTTACAAGGCCTTGCGCGGACTGTCGCTCGTCATTGAACCCGGCGAAATGCGCGCCATCATCGGCCCGAACGGCGCGGGCAAGACGACGATGATGGACATCATCACCGGCAAGACCCGGCCCGACGAAGGCGAAGTGCTGTTCGAGGGGTCTACGGATCTGACCAAACTCGATGAGGCCACCATCGCCGAGATGGGCATCGGACGAAAGTTCCAGAAGCCGACGGTGTTCGAAAGCCACACCGTGCGCGACAATCTCGTGCTCTCGCTGAAGGATAATCGCAGCCCGTTTGCAACGCTGTTTCATAGCTCGACCGAAGAACAGGATGCGCGAATCGACGAGCTGCTCACCACCATCAAGCTGACCCATCGCGCCTATGATCTCGCCCGCAATCTCAGCCACGGCCAGAAGCAATGGCTGGAAATCGGCATGTTGCTGGCCCAGGAACCGAAACTCCTGCTCGTTGATGAACCGGTCGCCGGCATGACCGACGCCGAGACCATGGAGACGGCGGCCCTGCTGCGCGAAATCAACAAGACCAAATCCGTCGTCGTCGTCGAGCACGACATGGCCTTTGTCCGCGAACTCGGCGTCAAGGTCACCGTTCTGCACGAAGGTGCCGTGCTCGCCGAGGGTCCCATCGACTATGTCGCGAATGATCCGAAAGTGATCGAAGTCTATCTGGGGCGTTAACACACTGTCATTTCACCAGAATGCGCGTTCAGTTGACCCCTCATCCGCCCTTCCGGCACCTTCTCCCACAAGGGGAGAAGGCGACACAAACTGAGCGCTTTCGTTTGATCCTTCTCCCCTTGTGGGAGAAGGTGGCCAACGGCCGGATGAGGGGTGAAGCCAAACTCTCCGGCCCAAACAGTTGAACGATCGAGGTACCCGATGCTGACAGTCAATTCGATCGATCTCTACTATGGCGCGGCGCAGGCGTTGCGCGGGGTGTCTACCCATGCCGAGATCGGCAAGATCACCTGTGTTCTGGGGCGCAATGGCGTCGGCAAGACGTCGTTGCTGCGGGCGATCACCGGCCACCAGTCCATTGCCAACGGCAGTATCGAATGGGAAGGCCAGGTGCTCGGCAAGCTGGCCCCCTACGAGCGCGCACGACGCGGCATCGCCTTCGTGCCGCAGGGACGCGAAATCTTCCCGCTCTTGACGGTGCGCGAGAATCTCGAGACCGGCTTTGCCTGCCTGCCGCGTGGCCAGAAGAAGATCCCCGGCGAGATCTTCGAGCTGTTCCCGGTCCTGAAGGACATGATGGGGCGTCGCGGCGGCGATCTCTCCGGCGGCCAGCAGCAGCAATTGGCCATCGGGCGGGCGCTCGTCACCAATCCCCGGCTGCTCGTGCTCGATGAACCGACCGAAGGCATCCAGCCGTCGATCATCAAGGATATCGGTCGCGCCCTCGATTACCTGCGCTCCAAAGGCACGATGGCCATTCTCCTGGTCGAGCAATATTTCGATTTCGCCCGCGAACTCGCCGATACCTACACTGTGCTTGATCGCGGCGAAGTCGTCATCTCCGGCGACAAGTCCGACGTTGATCCCGAAGCCGTCCGCCGCAAGATCGCGGTTTGAGGCTCATTGTGGAATAAAGACAGTCCGCGACAGGATCTTCCGGCAAGGCGCGGGCCGGGCTAACCTGACGTATGCGCGGGGAGCCGAACAGCGGGGAATGACGTGTCGGAAGACGTTAAGACGGGGAATGGCGGGCAGGAGAGTGATCGCCGGTCGGACAGTATTTTGATCCGCGCCTGCGAGGCCGATGACATTCCGGCGATCCAGGCGATCTACGCGGAAGCCGTCTTGACGGGTACGGCGTCTTTCGAGATTGAGCCACCGAGCGTGGCCGAAATGCACGCCCGGCGCGAGGCGCTGATTGGTGGCGGCTTTCCCTATCTGGTTGCCTGCGAGCCGGACGCACTGCCCGGAGCCCCCGGTACGCTGTTGGGTTATGCCTATGCCGGTCCCTATCGACCGCGCCGGGCCTATCGCTTCACGGTGGAAAATTCGGTCTATGTTGCACCATCCGCGCAAGGGCGCGGCGTTAGCAGCCGGTTGCTGGAACACCTGATCAAGGCGTCGGAAGCCATGGGCGCGCGGCAGATGATCGCGGTCATCGGCGATTCCGCTAATCGCGCCTCGATCAGCCTGCACCGGCGCTGCGGCTTTGAGCACACGGGCGTGTTTCGCTCCATCGGCTTCAAGCACGGTCGCTGGCTGGACACCGTGTTGATGCAGCGCACGCTCGGCAGCGGCGACGCGTCACCGCCCTGATGCCCTGCCCGCTCAATCCCCGCGCGGGTAACGCTTGTTGGCTTCCAGCACGTTCAGATCCATGTGATTGCGCATGTAGCGCTCGGAGGCCAGGCGCAGCGGCTGGTAATCCCAGGGGTAATAGGCTCCGTTGCGCAGCGCGCCATAGACGACATGCCGCCGGGCCTGACTGGCGCGGATCTCCGCGTCAAAGGCCGCAAGATCCCAACGCGCCGCCATGTCGGCCTTCAGCCGCGCGAAGACTTGCCCATAGGCGGGATCAGCGGCCAGATTGGTTTGCTCATGCGGATCCTTGTCGAGATCAAACAATTGCGGCGCGTCAAGTTCACAGAGTACGAGCTTGAATGCCCCGTCGCGCAAGCCAACCAGCGGCGCTTCCGAACCTTCCGCTGCATATTCCATTGGGACGGCGCTGCGTGAGCCGGTGCCATTGGCCAGCCCCACCAGGCTCTCGCCGTCGGTCCAGGGCAGGATGCGGGTGAGGTCGATCCCGGCGAGTTCGGCAATCGTCGGCAGCACATCGAGCGTGGAGACCGGCTGCGCGATCCGGCCCGGCGCCATGCCCGGCGCGGCAATCAGCAACGGCACGCGGGCGGACCCTTCAAAGAAGCTCATCTTGAACCAGAGGCCGCGCTCGCCGAGCATGTCGCCGTGATCGGAAACGAAGACGACAATCGTGTCATCCGCCATCTCGCCGCGCTTCAGCACATCGAGAATTTCACCTATCTTGTCATCGATATAGGAGATATTGGCGAAATAGGCCCGCCGCGAGCGGCGCACATCTTCTGCCGTCACCGTCGCGGAGGCAAAATCGCAGGCGTTCATCAGGCGCTGCGAATGGCGATCCTGGTCCTCATAGGCGATGGGGCCGACTGTCGGTTCCAGCGCCGGGCAATCCGCATAGAGATCCCAGTATTTGCGACGGGCCACATAGGGATCGTGCGGATGCGTGAAACTCACGGTCATGCACCAGGGCCGGTCATCCAGCCGTCGCGAGAGATCGTAGAGTTTGGCGCAGGCGTTGAACGCAACCTCGTCATCATATTCGAGCTGATTGGTGATTTCGGCCACCCCTGCCCCGGTCACCGAGCCGAGGTTATGATACCACCAGTCGATGCGCTCGCCGGGCTTTGTATAATCCGGCGTCCAGCCGAAATCGGCCGGGTAGATATCCGTGGTCAGCCGCTCCTCGAACCCGTGCAACTGGTCCGGTCCGACGAAATGCATCTTGCCAGACAGAACCGTGTGATATCCAGCGGCGCGCAGGTGGTGGGCAAAGGTCGGGATATCCGAGGCAAATTCCGCCGCATTGTCATAAACGCGCGTGCGACGCGGCAATTGGCCAGACATGAACGAGGCCCGCGCAGGCGCACACAAGGGACTGGCCGTATAGGCATTGGCAAACCGCGTTGCCCGCTCTGCGAGCGCCTTCAGGTTCGGCGCATGCAGGAACGGCGCCGGACCATCGTCAAAGAAGGTCCCGTTGAACTGGTCGGCCATCAGGATCAGGACATTTGGCTGTTTGGCAGAGGCCGTCATGAGGACATCTCGTTTCAATGAAAGTGTGCTATGGGCAAGTCGGGGGTTTCAAAGCTGTATGACCGAGAGTAACCTTTGATGACGGCCCGACAATGAGGAAATTCCAGATGTTGACCACGACACGACCCGCATTCCGTCTTGTTGCATCCCTGATTTTCATCGTCGTTTCAATGCTTTTGACTGAATTAACGTCCACGCAGGCCGCCGATGGACCGACCCTGCGCATTGATGGTGCCGTCGCCACCCCCCTGACGCTAACGGTCGCCGATCTCGCCGCCTTGCCCCAGAGCGACGTTCATGTCGCCTATTTGACCGGCCATGGCCCGGAGGAAGCAACCTATTCCGGCGTCGCCCTTTGGTCGCTGCTGGAGAAGGCGGGCTTTGGTGAGGCCTTCAATGACAAGAAGACAAAGCTATCCCACGTGCTGATTTTCACGGCCTCCGACGGCTATCAGATCGCCCTGTCCTATGGCGAGTTGGAACCGAACCTTGAGGGCAAGTCTGCGATCATTGCGTTGAAGCGCAACGGCCAGCCGATTGACGACAAGGACATCTTTCGCCTCGCGCTGCCCGGTGACAAGCACGGCGCGCGCAACATGCACCTGATCACCCATATCGAACTGAAGTGATCAGCCCGCGAGGAACCCAATGATCGCCATCATTTTCGAAGTCTGGCCAGCCGAGGGCCAGTCACAGAATTACCTGGACCTGGCAGCCGAGATGAAATCGGAAGTCATGAAGATCGACGGGTTTATATCGGTCGAACGCTTCCAGAGCCTGACTGATCCCTCGAAACTTCTGTCAATCTCCTTCTGGCGCGATGAAGAAGCGGTCAAGGCCTGGCGCAACCTGCCAGCTCATCGCCGTACCCAGTCAAAGGGGCGTGCCGGTCTGTTCTCGGACTATCGGCTGAAGGTGCTCAGTGTCATCCGGGACTACGGCATGACTGATCGGGCAGAAGCGCCTGCGGATAGTATTGTGGCCCATCGCACGATCTAGTCGCAACAGAACGCGGACCGCAGCGGCAACCAGTATAACAATGGCATGTCACGTTGAGATGATCTGATTTTCCTGAACTGGACCGCCATCCTGTTCAGCTAGAACCTGCTATTTCAAGAAATAATACACTTACTTATTCATATATTTTATAACTCGCTATTAACCGAACAAATATATAGTGCTCCCAAATCGCTGTCATGGAGCCAAATAAATGCTTTCGATCAATAGCTTACTGAAGATTTTGATCTCGGCCTTCTCGCTGGTGATCTTGAGTCTGTTATCCGTCGAGACATGGTCCGCATGGCAGTCATATCAATCCGCAGATCGCGTTGCGCGGGTTGCCGCCGCCGCCTCACCCTTGTTCAGGGTCCTCAACGGTGTGCGCATTGACCGGGCAAATACCGTCCGCATGCTCGGAAACAACATTGTCTACACGTCGATTGTGCCGGAAGTCGAATTTGCCCGGAAAGACGAGATCAGCGGACTTCAGGAAGCAACGGCTGCGCTGGAGCAATTTGATTTCGCCGACAAGCCCGCCACGCTTGCAGCCTTGAACGGCTACCAGCGCCAGATCAGCCAATTGCAGGCCGACTCGCTGGTGGCAATGGCAAAGCCGCTGGCCGAACGCCCGGCCGACCTCGCTCAAACCTATAACAAGACTGAGACCGATCTGCTCGACCTGGCCACCAAGCTCAGCAAGAGCCTGAATACACAAATATCTTTGAAAGACCCGTTCATTGATCAGCTCTTCGAAATCTATAACAACGCATGGAACGCCCGCATCGCGGCAGGTGACGCATCGCTGACGATTTCGAACTATCTGGTCAAGGGGTCTGCACCGCCTGAAAATATCTCCAAACAAGCCGCGTTCATGGCTCAAGCCGAAGCGTTGATGGCGTCGGCGACACGCATTGCCAATTCCCTGCCGCTGACACCGGAAATGCGGGCCAGTGTTGAGGGTGCCAAGGGCGGCTTCTTCAGCGACGATGCACGCAAACTGCAACTGACCACGCTCGCAGCCCTCGTGAAGGGCGAAAAGCAGGACATGAACAGCGACAAGTGGAATGCCTTCATCCTTCCGGCTTATGGCCCGATTTTGAACATGGCGCTTGCGTCACTGAAAATGGCGGCCCAGCATGCCGCTGTGGTGAGTGCAAACGAGGCTTCCAGAACCGTTGAATATGCCGTGGCGTTGGTCGTTGCCCTCATTTTCACGGTGTTTGCCAACTTCCTGCTGAGCAACCGCATCACCAAGCCGCTCACTCAGATCACCAACAGCATGGCACGGATCGCGTCCGGACATGTTGACGACGCTATTCCGGGCTTGGGCAGGACAGACGAAATCGGCGGGATCGCATCTGCCGTCGAAGTCTTCCGCGATGGACTGAAGCGCAATCTGGAACTCGAACAGTCCTCAAGTGAGGATCGCGCCGCAACCGAGCGCAAGCGCCGGGAAATGCTGGATAATCTGGCGCGGAGCTTCGAGGCTTCGGTCGGCAGCATCGTGGATGCCGTCGCCGCATCTGCCCGCGATCTCGACGGCGCCGCCAAGGTTATGAGCCAGACTGCCGTCGATACCTCGCATCGCTCCACAGCGGTCGCAGCAGCTGCAGAAGAGGCCTCCGCCAACGTGACCGTTGTCGCCTCGTCCGCAGAAGAACTTGGCGCATCGGTGGCCGAAATCAGCCGCCAGGTGCAGCAGTCCTCGGAAATGTCGGAAGCCGCCGTGGAAGAGGCACGCGCCACAGCCACCATCGTGGGTGAACTCTCGACCGCAGCAACCAAGATCAGCGAAGTTCTGGGCCTGATCTCGACCATTGCAGGTCAGACGAACCTGCTGGCACTCAACGCAACGATCGAAGCCGCACGCGCCGGTGAAGCCGGACGTGGCTTTGCCATCGTCGCATCCGAGGTCAAGGAACTCGCCAACCAGACGGCAAAGGCGACAAGCGAAATCTCGGCACAGATCTCGGCCATTCAGTCATCGACCGAGCGCGCCGTCGGTGCCATCGGTGGCATCGCCGAAACGATCCAGTCGCTGAACCATGTGGCCACGATGATCACCTCGTCGGTCAGCCAGCAGGGCGAGGCAACCGGCGAAATCGTGCGCAGCATCGGGCAGGCATCGAGCGGTACGTCGGAAGTCACCGGCAATATCACCGGCGTCGCCCGCGCTGCCGCCGAAACCGGCGAAGCCGCCAACGAAGTCCTGCAGGCCTCCGAAACGCTCTCGCGTCAGGCACGCGACCTGCGGGCGGAAGTTGATCGCTTCGTGGCCACCGTCCGCGCCGCCTGATCGACGCCTTGTACCAATAGCGGCGGTTGCCCTGAAACGCGGGCAGCCGCCGTTCCCGTTTCAGTAGGTCGCGCGTCCACCGGAGACGTCGAACACGGCACCCGTTGTGAACGAGGCTTCTTCGCTGGCAAGCCATGTGATGATCGCGGCGATTTCGTCGACCTGACCAAAGCGCCCCATGGGTATTTTGGACAGCATGAAATCGATATGGGCTTGCGTCATCTGGTCAAAGATCGGCGTCTTCACCGCAGCCGGCGTGACTGCATTCACCGTGATGCCCGACTTCGCCAGTTCCTTGCCGAGCGATTTGGTCAAGCCGATCACGCCCGCCTTCGAGGTCGAATAGGCGGAAGCGTTGGGATTGCCTTCCTTGCCCGCAATCGAGGCCACATTGACGATGCGACCGTATCCCTTGGCGACCATGTATGGCCCGACCGCCTTGTTGCAATAAAAGAGGCCATTGAGATTGATGTCGATGACCCGTTTCCAGTCGTCGACCGGGTAATCGATGACAGTCGTGTTGGGACCGGTGATGCCAGCCGAGCAAACAAGCGCGTCAATCGAGCCCATGGCAGCGGCAGATGTCGCCGCTGCAGCAGCTACGGCATCGGCGTCCGAAATATCGAGGGCAACGCCCGAGGCGTGATTGCCGAGACGGGTGATGATCGCGTCGATGCTCGCCTGGTTGAGATCCCAGATCGCAACCTTGCCACCTTCAGCCACGATGCGCTCGACCACAGCCAGCCCGATGCCGGATGCTCCGCCTGTCACGACAACACCACGACCAGAAAAACGTTGATTGAATTGCATGAGATGGGTCCTTTGAGCACAGTCGGGCGATTAGAGAGCAGCGGGCCATACCCGCCAGGGGAAGCGATTGTATCCCCCAGAAGATCTGTTGGAGACATCGTACCGGTATGTCAAATCCGGTAAAGACGCGCAGCGTTCCCGGCAAACAGAGCAGCGTTCTCGTCGTCTGACAAGTCTGATGTCAGCGAAAGAAAGGCCCGCCAGAGCTCTCCATAGGTCGAAAACAGCTTGTCGACCGGAAAGTTCGAGGCAAACATGACGCGGTCATGCGTGAAAGCCTCAAGCGTTTCAAGCACATAGGGCCGGATGCTGTCGATTGTCCAATGATGGTCGAGCATTCCGAGACCGCTGATTTTCACCGCGACATTCGGGCGTTGTCCCAGTTGCCGCATGCCTGCCGCCCAGTCGGCAAGGCCGCTGCTGCTGCGATCACATGGCATGCAGGCATGATTGAGGATCACCGACACATCCGGGTTTGCGTCGATGATAGTCAGCGCCTCTGCGATCTGGTGGGGATAGAGTTGCATGTCAAAAGACAGACCGAACCGTTTCAGCAGTGGAAAATTCCGCTGCCAGATCGGGTTTTTCAAATGATCCGGCACGCCGTAGCTGTAAAGTGGATCGGCATGCTGGTTCAGCACCTGCCGGATGCCACGCGTATTGGCAAAGGCACACTGCGCCTCGAGTTGTGCCTGGGCATCGTCGGCGGCCAGGTCGGCATTGACGACGAGCGCCTGCGGAAATCCAGCTGCCGATGCATCAGCCAGCCCTTGCAGATAACGTGTCTCCGCGACCCGATCCGTTGGAAACGCTTCGACATGGACGATGCCAGCCAGATCAATGTCAGAATTACCGTCGGCTTCGGCAAGCAATTCCGGCAAGAGATAGCTCCGCGCGATCGGCGTATTATCTCCGACAAGCCCGACAGACGGCTTTTCGAAATGCGGATAGAGACCCGTCGTCAGGTCCCATATATGCACGTGAGGGTCGATAATTCGCATGTCCCGTGGTTCCCGGCTGGGTGGGGCCGACTCAGAATTCAGCCGCCGCGCTCTTTTGCGAGTTCGCGCATGGCCTCGTAGGTTGTCGCCCGGATGCTGTTCATGTGCGTCGTCAGGGCCATCACGACCTTGTCGGCATCACCTTCCTCCAATGCGTCAACAATTGCGTCATGCTCACGCAAGGTCAATTCGATCACACCATTGAGCTGGCTGGATACGCGACGATATCCCATCCCTATCTCGTACAGGGATTGCCCAATTCGCTCAAGAAACGGATTGCCGGCGAGGCTCATCAGCTTTTTCTGAAACTCGCCATCCAGAACACGAAAACCAACGGGGTTATCGAAAACCTCAGACCCGGCTTTGACCAGCTTGCGCAGGGTTTCGATATCAGCAGCCGTGACTCGCTTCAAACCGGCCCGAAGAATTTCGCTCTCGATGACCACACGCGCCTCGTAAAACGCGTCGACATTGCTCTCATCAAGCGCCAGCAAAAATTGCACAGGTCCCAGCAGGCGCGCCGGTGTCAGATCGGTGATATAGCACCGCCCGCCCTGCCGGCTTTCCACGACACCCATGATTGACAGACTTCGCAAGGCCTCGCGAACGACCGGACGCGACACCTGCATCACTGCGCCAAGCTCCTGTTCGGTCGGAAGCTTGTCACCTGCCTTCAGATTCCCGGAGCGGATCAGTTCCAGCAAGCTCGTCGCGACACGTTCGGCGACCGGCTTTCGGCTCAACGGCTCTATCGGGTCAACCGTGTCCGTAAAACTCACTTGAAATTTCCCCCAATGATCTGGGTTGGCTTGACATAACCAAAGTCATCCAAGGCATCATGCCGCCAGCGCGCAGGCTGTCACCCGCAATCCGATTGCCCGCAGCCTTCACCAGGGCTTCGATTCCCATGTGGCATTTATAGGCCATTTACGCAGACACTGGGCCTGACTTAGGTGCGAGTCAAGTTGGCTGACAAATCATCCCGAGATCGCTCAATTAGACTTTTGGCGTACGGGACCCAATCCCTTTCTCTTCGCGGCCCTTGACGCGCTGCCGTTTGGCCGCCACTCAATGTCGGCTCCCGCTGCAACGATCACGAACCGGACGAATCCATGCCAAAGTTTGCCGCCAATCTGACGATGATGTTCACCGAGGTGCCTTTCCTCGACCGGTTCGCGGCAGCAGCCGATGCCGGATTTGCAGCGGTCGAGTTCCTGTTCCCCTACGCACATTCGCCGGATGAAATCGCGGCCGCCCTTTCGCGCAATCATTTGACCCCGGCGCTGTTCAACATGCCGCCTGGCGATTGGGCCAATGGCGAACGTGGTTTCGCCGCCCTGCCCGGCCGGTTCGAGGATCTGAAGGCAAGCGTTGCAACTGCGCTCAGCTATGCAGATGCCACCGGTATCAAGCGACTGCACATGATGGCTGGCATCGCCGACGGCACTGATCCCAGGGGCTGGGACAGCTATCGCCGCGCCGTCGTTTATGCGAGCGAGCAATTGGCCTCCCGCAATCTCGATCTGATGCTGGAGCCGATCAATCCGCGCGGCGTACCCGGCTACTTCCTCAATGATTTCAACAAAACGGAAGCCCTGATCACGGAACTGGCGCTGCCGAACGTGAAATTGCAATTCGATATCTTCCATCGCCAGATCCTGCATGGCGACGTGACCTTTGCGCTCCGGCGGACGCTGCCGATAATCGGCCACATCCAGATCGCGTCGATCCCGTCGCGCAATGAGCCGGATGGCGAAGAACTCAATTACGCCTATCTCTTCGCCCAGCTCGACCGCCTCGGCTACGATGGCTTTGTCGGGTGCGAATATAATCCGCGCGGTGCGACGGTGGATGGGCTTGAGTGGTTCCAGCCCTGGAAGCGCAAGTAACTGACCGAGCCAGTCAAGGCAGAGCGCGACAAGACGCTCGCCAACGGAGGAAACAGACGATGGTAATTGACATCAGGAAACTCGCCAGCGGGCTGGCAGTCACACTCGCCCTGTTTATCCAGCCCGTCAGCGCGGCGGATTACCCCGCCCCCCAGCCAGCCGACTGGATCGCGCATGATTTCCGGTTCCATGACGGCACGGTCTTTCCGGAGCTACGCGAGCACTATGTGACAATCGGCAATCCGGCGGGTCAGCCGGTGTTGGTCCTGCACGGTACGGCAGGCAGCGGCATGGGCATGGTGACGCCCGATTTCGCGGGTGCCCTGTTCGGCCCCGGTCAGCCGCTTGATGCCTCGAAATATTTCATCATCCTGCCGGATGCGATCGGCGCAGGCGGGTCCTCGAAGCCGTCGGATGGCCTAAAGGCGAAGTTCCCGGAGTATGACTATGAGGACATGGTCAATGCACAATATCGGCTGGTCACCGAAGGCCTCGGGATAAAGCACCTGCGGCTGGTTCTGGGCAATTCGATGGGTGGCATGCACACCTGGATGTGGGGTACCAAATACCCGGGATTTGCCGATGTTCTTGTTCCGACGGCGTCCCAGCCCACCGAGACGGCTGCGCGCAACTGGATGATGCGTCGCATGATCATCGACATGATCAAGGCCGATCCAGAGTGGGACGGCGGTAATTACAAGACCCAGCCGAAGTCTGTCCGCCTGATCAACGTGTTTTACGGTATTGCGACGAACGGCGGTACGCTTGCCTATCAATCCCTTGCACCCACCCACGCCGCTGCCGACAAGCTCGTCGATGCGCGAGAGGCCGCCGCACCGCCATCTGATGCCAATGACTTCCTCTATCAGTGGAATGCGTCACGCGATTACAATCCGTCACCCGATCTTGAGCGGATCACAGGTACGCTGCTCGCCATCAACGCCGCCGACGATGAGCGCAATCCGCCTGAAACCGGCATCGAAGAACGTGAGATCCGCCGCGTCGCCCACGGTAGCCTCTACCTGATCCCGGCCAGCAGCGAGACACGCGGCCATGGCACGACCGCGATGGCCAAATTCTATCGGGATCAACTGGCGTCCGTCCTCGCCAGCGCACCCGTGCTGAAGCCGTGATTCAAGGTCTCGGAGAATGACCAAACGCGCCATAGCCATCATCGCGAGCGAAGCGCGGCGATCCAGAGTCAGCCGTGTCAAGTCTGGATTGCTTCGCTCCCGCTCGCAATGAAGCCCGAAACAGAGCGACGTGCCAGATGACTCGTTGCTTCGCTCACACCACCTTCGCCCTTGCGGCAGTGGCCTTTTCGACGGCTGAGGACAGATTGAGGATGCGGATCGCGTTTTCCGAGAACAGTTTCTCGATGATGCCGGGCTTGAAGCCTTCCATCTCCCACTCATCGCAGCACTGGCCCGGACTCCAGCCCGGATAATCCGAGCCGAACAGCACCTTGTCCTGCAGGCGGCGCTGCATGTCGTGCTTGAGGGTTGGCGGGAAATACTTCGGGCTCCAGCCGGAAATATCGATGGAGACGTTTTTCTTGTGGATTGCGACCGCGATCAGTTCATCGGTCCACGGCCAGCCGGGATGGGCGGCGATGATGTTGAGGCGCGGAAAATCGGCGGCGACATTGTCGAGATTGGGAATGGGGCGCGCATAATCCAGCTTGAAGCCGAGGCCACCCGGTTCGCCCGCCCCGATGGCCGTCGTTCCGCAATGGATCAGGACCGGCGCGCCGAGCGACTGCATCAGATCCCAGATCGGGTAAAACTGCCGATCCGCCGGAGCGAAGGCCTGAACCGGCGGCTGGTATTTCATCCCCATCAGCCCGAGGCCGCGGATCGCGTGCTCGATTTCTTCCAAGCCCTTACGCCCGCGCCAGGGGTCAACCATCCCCCAGCCCGGCAGGAACACGTCGGGATAATCGCGGGTCAGCCCGGCCAATTGCTCGTTGGTGAAGACGCTGCCACCCGCGCCATGTTCGGCATCCCAGGCAATGGCAATCGCGAGGCAATCGTCACGGCGGAAATCAGCCACGATGGTTTCATCGGGACGGGCGGCAAACCGACCCTTGAACATGCGTTGTGCCGCTTCCATGAACGGGCCACTCGCCTCGGCATAGGCCGCATTCATCGGATGGACATGGACGTCAATGGCTCGCAAGGCACTTCCTCCCGGATTATCATTTCAACTCAATGGTATTACCCAGCCCTGACAGAAGCGGCTGCAACGATCAGACCCGGCAAGGCATTTGCCCAACTTGCGCGAATGGCACCCGCTAGCTCCTGCTCGACGATCAGAACCAGCCGACTCCTCCGCATCTCATCCGGCCAGCGATCCAGCTCAACAGCCGGGTGCAACACGTGGTGAATGCCATGGAGCACAACCGGACCCTCGGAACCAGCTATATCGAGCATGGCTTTCAGGCGCAGCAACCGCTCGGAATGTGGCAACCGCACGGAGCGAAGCCACGTCTCGAACCGATGCCAGTCGAGCGGTCGATCCGCCGTCAGGGACAGCGCGACATAATCACTGGCATGACCGTCGAGATCAGTTCCACCATCGGCCTGAAATCCGGCGCGGGCAGCCGTCATAGCCGCTGGCAGTGCGTCGGCATCGAGAAACGAGGCGGGAAAGAGATCCAATGGCGATACCCGGCTATCCAGCGACCCATGACGCCCGCGTGGATCAATGATGCGGACTGATGCTGCCGGGTTCAACCTGCCAATTCGGAGGATGAGCTGTTCGACGGTCGCCGTATCCACGAGGTCAGCCTTGGAGACGAGGATCGTATCGGCCAGGGCGATCTGTTTGCGGGTCTCGGCAAAGCGGGTGATGTGATCCTCGCCAAACAGCGCATCGACGACCGTGACAATCGCCTCCAGCCGCAGCGCCCGGGAGATCACGGGATTGCGCAGGATGCCTTGCGCGATGGGGGCCGGATCGGCAAGGCCCGAGGGTTCGATGATCAGCCGGTCAAATGCCGGCATGTCACCCGCTTCCCGGCGCGTGAAGACCCGCATAACCGCCTCTTCCATGTCACCGGCCAGATTGCAGCACAGGCACCCGTTCGCCATGACGACGGTCTTGTCCGCACCATGATCGATCAGATCGGCGTCCAGCGGAATCGCTCCGAACTCATTGACGGCAACCGCCGTCCGGGCCATCGACGGATGGCGCAGCAAGGTGTTGACAAGCGACGTCTTGCCTGCACCCAGGAAGCCGCTGAGCAGCACGACCGGCAGTCGCGCCCGATCCAGGTCAGCTCGCAGGAAAAACGATGGTCTGGCGGCAGGCATGCTTTCGGAGTCATCCCATGTTGATTGGTCTGCCCCGAGGACCGGGACGCGATGGTTTCAAAGCCGACTGTAGACATCTGGACGCTGCCGCGCCAGAGGTCCGGACGCCCCGTCACCAGCCGGGCATCCAGGTCGCGGCTCGCATGCAAGGAGATACTGGCGTCCAGCCCAATTGCCCCCTAAAACCGGAACGCAGAACAGGATCAGGAGTGAACCGCCGATGCCGGAATCGTTTGACGACGTTTGGCCCCCAGAGTCAAAAGTGGCAACCGGGCCTTTGCGCGGGGTGCGCGTTCTGGATCTGACAACGGTCATCATGGGTCCTTCGGCGACCATGATGCTCGGCGATCTTGGCGCAGATGTCATCAAGGTCGAGAATGGCACGGGCGACACCATGCGCTGGATTGGCCCGTTCCGGCATGACGGCATGGGTCCGATGTATCTGGAGGGCAATCGCAACAAGCGCGGCGTCCTGCTGGATCTGAAGACACCAGAGGGCAAGGCGGCGATCCTGGCGCTGGCCGCCAAGGCCGATGTGCTCGTCTCCAATGTCCGCCCCCAAGGCATGGCCCGCCTCGGCCTCGACTATGCCGCCATTTCTGCGACCAATCCAAAGATCATCTATTGCGCCGCTGTCGGCTATGGGTCTGGCGGGCCGGAAGCAGGCAAGGCCGTCTATGATGATCTGATGCAGGCGGCTTCCGGGCTGGCAGGCCTGTTCAAGACGATGGACGGCGCACCGCGCTATACGCCACTGAACCTGTGCGACCGGATCGTCGGGCTTTATGTCGCCAATTCTATCACGGCGGCGCTTTACCATCGCGCCCAGACTGGCGAAGGCCAGTTCATCGAAGTGCCAATGTTCGAGACCATGGCGCAGTTCGTGCTCGCCGATCATATGTGCGGTGCGGCTTTTGTGCCGCCTGAAGGCGAGATGCGCTACAAGCGCCTGATGTCGCGCACACGTGGACCCTTTGCGACGCTCGATGGCGATCTGGCCGTCGTGGTCTATTCTAACAAGCATTGGGAAGCGTTCAGCAGCTTCGTCGGCGAACCCGGCCTGCTCAGCCGCGATCCACGCTTTGCCTCGCAGGAATCCCGCACCCGATACGCCGAGGACATGGGCCGGTTCATATCCGAACATCTGAGCAAGCGCACGAGCGACGACTGGCTCAAGATCTTCGTCGAGCTTGATATCCCTGCCTGCAAGGTCAATTCGATGGAAGATCTGCTGACCAACGAGCATCTCAATGCCGTTGATTTCTTTTCGACCGAAACCCATCCGACCGAAGGCGAGATCCTGATCCCGCGCTTCCCCGTGACGTTCTCCAAATCGCCCGCCGACCTGCGCCGTCTCGCGCCCAATCTCGGCGAGCACAATGACGAGATCCTGGGTTCACTGGCCCCGAAGACCTTATGACCATAAAATCAATCAAATCAATATAAACCGGATACAAAACATGACCGAGGAAAAGCCCGATATCCGCACGGAACGCCGTGGCAAGGCGCTCTGGATCATCATCGACCGCGAGGAGCGGCGTAATGCGATGAACAAGCGCGTCATTGCCGGCATCGAAGCGGCCATGAGCGCCGCCGAGACTGATCCGACGATCCGGGCCGTCGTCTTGACCGGTGCCGGACGCAAGGCATTCTGCGCGGGCATGGATCTGTCATCGGGCACCGGCACTTTCACGCTTGGCCTTGATCAACCCATGACCGACCTCGGCATGTTGATCCGACGGGTCAAGGCGATGCAAATCCCGGTGATTGCACGGGTCAATGGCGATTGCGTCGCAGGTGGAATGGGATTGATGGCGATGTGCGACATGGCGATCGTTGCAGACAATGCCCGGTTCGGATTGCCCGAGGTCAAGGTTGGCGTGTTCCCGATGCAGGTGCTGGTGCTGCTGCGGTCGCTGATCGGCGCGCGCCATATTAATGAGTTGTGCCTGACCGGCGACATGATCACGGCAGCGCGTGCCCGCGACATCGGCCTCGCCAACGACGTCGTTCCCTACGACGATCTGGACGCGAAGGTCGATGCGCTCGTCGCCAAACTTTGCGCCAATTCGCCCGTCGCGATCCGTCGTGGCAAATATGCGATGGCGGCGATGGAGATGATGGCGTTCAACGAGGCCATTGCCTTTGCCGAACAGTTGATCACCGTCGCCTCCTTGACCGGGGATGCCACCGAAGGCCTCGCCGCTTTCAACGAGAAGCGCAAGCCAAAGTGGGCGGAAGACTGATCCATGACCAACCCGAGCCGTGGCGGCATTCTCTCAAACCTGCGTGTGATCGAACTGGGCCAGGTGCTGGCGGGTCCCTTTGCCGGGGCCGTGTTTGCCGATCTCGGTGCCGACGTCATCAAGATCGAACGGCCCGAGGGTGGCGACGATGGTCGCCGCATGGGCGTGCCGTTTCATGGCGATGACAGCCTGATCTTTCAGGTGTTCAATCGCGGCAAGCAATCACTCACGCTTGATCTCACGACGCCTGAGGGACTTGCCGCGCTGGAAGATCTCGTGAGCACCGCCGACGTCATGCTCCACAATTTGAGACCGGGCGTGGCGGAAAAACTCGGCATCGACGGCAAAAGCCTGACTGCCCGCCATCCCCGCCTGATCTATTGCGAGCTGGGCGCTTTCGGCCACATCGGACCGGAGCGTTTGCGCCCTGCCTATGAGCCGCTGATTCAGGCCTATTCCGGCCTGTCGTCGATCAACGGCGGCCAGGATGACCCGCCGATCCGCATGGGCGCGTCGCTGTGCGATCAGGGAACCGGCATGTGGGCGGTGATCGGCGCGCTCAGCCTGATCGAGCGGCGACACACGACGGGAAAAGGCGGCATTGTCAATGTCTCGCTGCTGGAGACCGGTCTGGTCTGGGCCGCTGCCAAGCTCGATGCCTACATGAACCAGGGTCAGGAACCGCAACGCCATCGCTCCGGCCACCCGGATTTCGTGCCCTATGAAGCCTTCGATGCGGCTGACGGACCCTTCATCATCTGTGTCGGCAATGATCGGCTGTTCGTCAAACTGTGCGCGGCGCTCGATACGCCCGCCTGGGTCACCGATCCGCGCTATCTCACCAATCGCGACCGGCTCGCCAACCGTCAGAGCCTCGTTGATGCCTTGAACGCGCGATTGGGATCCGGCACGCGGGATTACTGGATCGGGAAGCTGGAGGCTGTTGGTGTTCCTTGTGCGCCGATCCACACGATTGCCGAAGCCATTGCGACGCCGCAGGTGCAGGCCCTCGGCCTCATCCAAACGGTGCCCGGCGAAGCCTTTACGCTCACCGGGCTGCCGATTTCATTCGATGGCGTCCGTCCTGCACTGACATCCGCCGCCCCGAAACTTGGCGCTAATACGCTCAAATCCTGAGCGTTCAGCTGCCGCTCCGGGCTTTCAGGAGATCGCGGATTTCGGTCAGCAGCGCGACGTCGGCCGGCGTGACGGGCGCGGGCTTTGGCTCGTCTTTCTTCAGCTTGTTGATGAACTTGACGACGAGGAACAAGACAAATGCGATGATGATGAAGTTGATTGCCACAGTGATGAATTCACCGTAACCGATAGCGGCACCGAGTTTCTTGGCAGCCTCATAGGTGGTCGGCGCTGGGGTTCCGGCGGCAAGTGACTTCAACGAGATGAAGTAATTCGAGAAGTCCAATCCACCCGTCAGGGCGCCAACAATCGGCATGATGACATCGCCGACAAGGCTCGCTACGATCTTGCCGAAAGCGGCACCGATGATCACACCGATGGCGAGATCGACCACATTGCCCTTCATGGCAAATTCTTTGAATTCCTTCAGCATTTCGCCCTCCGCCTGCCTCTTGGGTGCATCCTTTGTGATAGAATTTGCAGGCTATTCGCCTCAATCCGTATACGCAATATTAATTATTGGATCTCTCGGCGAAGCCGTTGCATTTATGGGGCAATCAAGCCCAGACTGACCGGATATGGTGCTAACGCAATCTGGATAAATCGCATCAGCAGGCATGGTCCTTGCTTTCGTCAGGCATTACGGTTCACTCGGGGATCAGGGAATTGCCCATGCCACGCCAGTTCAACGTCGCCAGCGCACAACTCGGCCCCATTGCCCGGACGGAGCCGCGTGCTTCTGTCGTCGCACGCATGCTTAAACTTCTACATGACTGCGAGCGCCGTGATGTCCG
Source organism: uncultured Hyphomicrobiales bacterium (assembly GCA_903930435.1). Lineage (GTDB taxonomy): Bacteria > Pseudomonadota > Alphaproteobacteria > Rhizobiales > Ancalomicrobiaceae > CAIYYN01. The sequence continues at coordinate 33,902 of CAIYYN010000068.1, forward strand.
CTTTGTCGTCTTCCCGGAACTGGCGCTGACAACCTTCTTTCCCCGTTGGTATTTCGAGGATGAGGCTGAACTTGATTCATTTTATGAACGCGCCATGCCCAATGACGATGTTGCGCCGCTGTTTGAAGCAGCCCGCAATGCCGGCATCGGTTTTCATCTCGGGTTCGCCGAACTGACCGAGATCGAGGGGCGGAAGGCGCGCTTCAACACCGCCATCCTCGTTGATCCCGACGGCACCATTGTTCACACCTATCGCAAGGTCCATCTGCCCGGTCACCGGGAGTATGAGCCGCAACTGCCATTCCAGCATCTGGAAAAACGCTATTTCGAGCGGGGCAATCTCGGCTTCCCGGTCACCGAGACGATGGGTGGACAATTCGGCACCCTGATCTGCAATGATCGTCGCTGGCCGGAAGCATTCCGCATGCTGGGGCTGCAAGGCGTCGAACTCGTCGCCATCGGCTACAATACGCCACAACATTACCCGCGTGTGCCCGCGCAGGACCGGCTGATGGACTTTCACAATCACCTATCGCTGCAAGCAGGTGCCTATCAGAACGGCACCTATGTCATTGGATCTGCCAAGGCGGGTCTCGAAGAAAACTGCGAGCTGATCGGCGGTTCATGCATCGTCGCCCCGACCGGCGAAATCGTTGCACTCGCCGCAACCCGTGGCGATGAACTGGTGACCGCGCCCATCGACCTCGACCGCTGCGCCGAGATCAAGGCACATATCTTCAACTTCACGCTCCATCGCCAGCCGGACATGTACGACCTTCTGACCAAGACGATGTGACATCGTGTCCGATCACGCCAACCACTGGCGCACCTATTTCGCCAGGCGAACGTTCTGCAAGACCTGCACGAAGAGAGCAGTCATTGCCTGCTGGATGCCATCCGTCGGGCTTACTTCGAAATAGAGACCCGGCGAGGCACACTGCTGCATATTGACCGGAATCTGGCTCGCCCAAGGCGCAACAGTTCCATTATACCAACCATTTGTCGTGAGCGGATAATAGGTCGTATAAAGCACGGCGATCTGTATGCCGCGATTTTTAATGGCCGTGCAATCAGCGACATTGATCGGTTCCTGGCAGCGCCCGGCACCCAATACGGACTGAGAACACGTGGCGGGATAATAGGCATCCGCCACGCCGTCAGTGACCATGAAGACCACCTTTTTCGGCGCGTTTGGATTACTGCCATCTCCCGGAGCGGTTATCACGGTGTTGATCGAACTCAGAACGCCATCAAAGTCCGTCATCTGGTCATTGTTGTAACCGTTATAGGGCACAGACATCACATCGATTGCGTTGGCCTGTGTACTGACGCTCGACAGGTTGCTGCTCAGTTGCGCGATTTGCGTGAGACCGATGGATTGAGCACTGCTGCCAAATGTGTAGATCGCCATCCGGAATTCGTTCGCACTGACTTCCGAACTCTTGGCCGTTGACGTCAGGTTTTGAGTGGCAAGGCGAACCACATCAATCCGCTTCGGGATGTTGTAGGTAGCGGCGAGCGCATAAAAATCATTCGGCGAGGCCGACAGGTCATGACAGGCAAAAGCACACTGTGTGTTACCACTGTTGATATACGTATTTAAGCTTGCGGGATAAGACGCGTTATATTGCGTCAGAGCGACCATCTGGTTGATCCCTGCCTGTGTCGCCGCGATCCCCATGGACGGTGTATTGTCGAGCAACATGTAGAAATCGATATAGGGTGCCAGATTGGACGCCCCCTGGGATGCTCCTGTCACCGTCCAATCCGTCATTCCGACCAGTGGCAGGAACGACAACTTGATGTTCGCGGTAAAACTGACCTGTGAATTGATATTCAATCCACTTTTGGCAACAGTCGCATTGGCAACCAGGCTATCAATGCCGGTCAGGTTCTGAATATTCGCATTAAACAGGTTCAACGCATCAGTCTTACCTTCGGAAATCTCGCCATCGCCCAACATGGCCGCCGCCGCGACAGAAGCAGGCGAATTGACCGTGACCGAAGAAACAGCTGCGGTATCAGCCGCGTTCTGCAACTGCTGACGCGCCCAATAGACGTTCGCGATATCGATCGATCCGCCCGACAAAACCATGATTGGCAAAAGCAGCAGCGCGAATTGCATTGCAATCGCCGCCGAGCAGTCGCGCGCCAAATTTTTGGAGCAAGCTGATACCCCGCGAAAAAAGGAGCGCCGGAACCTGAAAATCAACGCATAATAACACATAGATTTTTTCGAACCTATAGGTCATATCTGAACCAAAATTGGTCCCATCAGGTTGCAATTTTACAATTAACTTTGGATTAACACGTAAGATATCAAGATGTATTTTGGTCTTTATTCTTAATCAATGCTGTCTCATTGCCGAATAGGACAAAACGAATATAAATTTGAATTTTTGAATATTTATTTCTGCACTGGCTTTCTAGTGATTTTTTCGACCGGAATTGGTTTCATCGCTTGTACTTGGACAAAGAGGTCTCAAGTGCTATCCGCTCGACCGTCGTGCTGACGAGCGGAGGCAAGTGTTCGTGGCGATCTCGGCGCAGATTGATGACTTCGATACGCTCGCTGGCACTCGCCCGTGACATCAAAAGCGACGAGGACCGAGGGCTCACTCCCCGGCGTTGATCCTGTACGTCCCGCCAGCCAAGGCCTGCATCTCGTCGCGGGCGATCTGGATTGCCGGAGGGGCTTGCCAACCCATCTCGCGAGCGACAACGGCACCCAAAATCAGAATGGCATCCGGCTCAACAAGAACCAGTCCCGCCGGAGCCTGACCAATCCGGATCAGTTCCAGCATGATCGCCGACGAGGACGAGGAGCCAATCGTTCCGGGCAGGGCCAACATCCGACCGGCAACGCTGATCCCGCATTGGGGATGGCGCACTTGTGTGATCCGACCGCTCGCCGGGTCCACGCCACCCCAGAACGACAGCGGCTCATCCAGCCGCAGGAGTTCGCCTTCGCCGTGCCCGTTCAGTAGGATCTTGCCTTCAAGGAGCTTTGTCTCAGTCATCTCACTTGCTCCTTCAGGCCCAGGCGGTTTCGTCGCGCGTCAGGCGACCGGAAACGGCGCTTTCCACGCAATCGGCCAGCGATCCATATTGGACGGCATAGCCGGTATTGCCGGGTGCATAATGGGCGAACTTGCCGGAATTGGTTATCAGCACGCCGGAGAATCCGGACAGAATGGGTGTCACGACGACGCAGGTATCGGCGACGATGGAGATGCCTGAGGTTTCCAGCCTGCCGCGAACCCCTGCCTTTTCAGCCGCCAGAACCGCGTGCCGACCCGTGCAGGCATAGAAGGGCACGGCTGTTTTGCGGCCATCCAGCAGCCGGTCCAGTTCGGCCAACTCCTCAAAGGAGAGATGCGGACTGCCAATCGCAACCGCGTCGATCGCCAGCAGATCCGTCGTCGACAGGCCGGCGCGAGCGACCGTCAGCATGTCCGGGGTGACGACGATGGTCTCTTCCGCCGGAATGCCGCCGAGAATGGCATCCACCGTCGGAGCCTCCGGGGTGACGCCAGCTATGTGAAACAGGGCAACAGCACCCGTGGAAGCCGCCGCCGCGCCAAAGGCTTTCAGCCGATCCTCCGTCGCAAAGCCTTGTAATCCTTCAACAACGCCAATCGATGTGCCGATCATGCGCCCGAACCAGGACCCGATCACCGGCCAGAACACCTCCGACGATTTGAGCCGTGCCGAGATCCGGGAGCAGTCCACCACGACCTTCGCCCGCCGGTTCTCGGGCCGATGCAGGCCGTAATCCGGAGCGCGCGCGATGATGGCGCAGCAAATATCCAGGAAATCGCCATAGCGATTGGTCCGCGCCCCGAGCACCGAGTTGCAGAAGGCCACCGCGTTGGACTCGCCCCAGGCGACATCGGTGCCTGTCTTTGGCCGGTGACCAGCCTGATAAGGTGCACACGTCCAGGTTGCCAAACAACCCATCGCTTCATGCGCCAGCATCAACCGCTTGGCCATGTCATGTTCATGCGGCGGCAGGCGGGTCCGCGTTCCGCAGGCAAGATCGAGCGCGCCGACATTGAGCGTCGAGGGAACCGCAACCCGCGCTCCACCCGCCAGCAACTTCTCGGCAAACAGGGTGCCACTGTCCCCATGATAGAGCGCGCCATCGATATGGGCCGAGGCAACCGGGATCAGTCGCTCCGCGCCGAAGAGGCGGGCGGTCTCGGAAACGATCCGCATCGCCATGGCCGCGCCCGCGCCGGAGTGTCCATTCAAAATATTGATTTCGTCCGGGGATAAGTTCAACGACATGGCACAGAGGTCCGCAACAAGACACGACCCGCCTACCAAGCCACACGGCAATCGCGAGCGCAAGGCGCACGAGACCACGAGCCAATGGTTGGTCTGCACGGCAAGCGCAGCAGTAAGCGCAGTGTCTGCCTTAAATAATGGCGCAAAAGGCCAGGTTTGAGGATTCACATGGGCAGCAGAAACCGCAGTTGTGCACAGCAGGACCCAGCCCGTGCTTTCTTCTTTCTTTTCAATCTCTTATATATTGAGTTCCTGAATTTGATCACAAAGCCGACTTTGCAGTCTGTCCAGCCCTTGAGAACCTCACCGGAGTGGTTAGCATCATCCCCGATCACGAGCCGAAAGTTTGTCGACCATGTCCACCGGTCTCTCCGCCCCAGCGCCAGCGTCCGCCCTCTTCCACCGATTGTCGCGACGCGACGCGCCGGAAATTGCGTTTACAATCAACGGGGAAGCCGTGACGGCCAGGGAAGGTGACCTGCTCGTCACAGCCATTTTGACCCACCGAGCAACCTTGCGGAAATTTGAATTCGGGGCAGACATGCGTGCCGGATATTGCCTAATGGGAGCGTGTCAGGATTGCTGGGTTACCCTGTCGGATGGCAGCCGGGTCCGGGCCTGCACCACGCTGGTTTCGCCGGGCATGGCCGTGGTGATCGACGAGATAAAGCCATGACAATAAAAGATAAATCAGTTGTTGTCATCGGCGCGGGACCAGCTGGATTGAGGGCTGTGGAGGCTTTGTCGAAGGCCGGATTGCGGCCAATCCTGATCGATGAAGCCCCGTTGCCCGGTGGACAGATCTATCGCCAACCCCCGGTCGGGGCACGGCGTGACCCCAAGTCTCTCTATGGCTTCGAGGCCACCAAGGCGTCCGATCTGCATGGTCTGATTGTCCGGCTGGGCGATCAGATCGACTATCGACCCGAGACCCTCGTCTGGGGGATCGAGGGTCATCGACTGGATATCCTAAGTAACGGACAATTCAGCCAGATTTCGTTCGATGCCCTGATCCTGTCGACGGGAGCCATGGACCGTGTCATCCCGTTTCCGGGCTGGACCTTGCCGGGTGCCTTTACACTCGGAGCGGCCCAGATTGCCCTGAAATCGCAAGGGGTTGCGATTGGTCGACGGGTCGCGCTCGTCGGCGCTGGGCCATTGCTGCCGCTCGTCGCCTATCAATACTGGAAAGCCGGGGCGACCCTGTGCGCCGTCCTGGATGTGACGCCATTTTCGCCAAAAGTCTATAATTTACTTCGACTTATGCGCAAACCCGGCACATTCGCCAAGGGCCTTTGGTACACGTTGCGACTGGCACTCGCCGGTCACCCCATCCAAAGTGGTGTCCGGGCCATCCGGGCGGAAGGCGCTGATCGCGTCGAAGCCCTTGTCTGGATTGATGTTTCCGGCAAGGAACGACGCGTCGAGGTTGATGCAATCGGCGCGTCTTTCGGGCTGAAATCCGAGGCCCAGTTGGCAGATCTCGCCGGTTGCCGCTTTGTCTTTGATGCCAAATCCCGCCAGTGGCAGCCGGAACGCACGCCGGAGGGTCGATCCACCGTGCCGGGTATCTATCTTGCCGGGGATGGATCGGGCATCGGTGGGGCCGATGTTGCTGAATTGACTGGGGAAATGGCTGCGCTCAGCCTGATCGAGGACCTGGGACAACCGGTTGAAAAGGCGCGCATTCAAGATCTGGCCAAGCAATTGGACACCTATGCCCCTTTCCGCACGGCGCTGGAGGCCGCTTACCCGTTCCCGCATCATCTTATTGATCAGATTGATGATTCCGTCATGATCTGTCGGTGCGAAGGCATGACAGCCGGCCAGCTGCGCCAAGCCGTCAGCCAGCGTGGTGCGACCGAAATGAACCGGCTGAAGGCCCTGACCCGCATTGGCATGGGTCGCTGCCAGGGCCGAGTGTGTGGCCCCGCCGCTGCCGAAGTCCTTGCCAGAGAAGCCAAATCCACCATAGAGGCGGTCGGCCGACTACGTTGCAATCCGCCCGTAAAGCCCATTCCGGTCCGGGAGGTGTTCTGATGCGGGAACGGCTACGGACGGACGTGGCCATCGTCGGCGGCGGCATTGCTGCCTGTGCGGCGGCGGTGGAATTGCGCAAGGCAGGTCTCGGCGTAATCATTCTTGAAAAAGGGCGTTGCGGCTCGGGCGCAAGCGGCGTCAACTTCGGCGGCGTACGCCAACAAGGCAGAGATCTCAGGGAGTTACCTCTATCTGCCCGCGCCCGTCCCTTGTGGGATGGGTTGAATGCGCTGCTCGGCGAAGACGTCGAATTCGAGGCAACAGGTCACCTGAAACTCGCCCGTTCAGAGCAGGATATGGCGGAACTGGAGGCCTATCGGGTCGCGGCGCTGGGCTGTGGACTGGACCTGACCATGCTCGGCGCCAACGCGGTCCGCGCCGAATTGCCCTGGCTTGGAGACAAGGTCGTCGGCGCGTCGCTGTCACCGACAGACGGTCAGGCCAATCCGCGGGTTGTCGGGCCAGCCTTTGCCCGACTTGCGGCGAAGCTCGGCGTGGATATCCGGGAATTTACACCCGTGTTATCGGCAAGCCGGAGCGATACAGGGTTCAGCATCGAGTCAGAAACCTTGAGTGTTTCCAGCCGCTTCCTGATCAACACGGCAGGTGCGGGTGGTGGATTGCTGGCGTCAATCTTCGGTGAGCCGGTTCCGATCACGCCACAATCCCCCAACATGCTGGTGACCGAACCCCTGCCCTATTTCATTTCGCGCTCCATCGGCGTTTGTGGCGGAGACGTCTACATTCGACAGGTCCGCCGGGGCAATGCGATCTTCGGCGGCGGTAGCGGCTGGCATGACCCAGAACTTGGCTTCTCCCGCCCATCGAACGAGCAGTCCCTCGGCGGCATGCGTCGGACGCTGCAACTGGTGCCGCAACTCACAAATGCGCAGGTGATCCGAACCTGGTCCGGCACGGATGGTCGCATGCCGGATAACATCCCGGTCATCGGTCCTTCGTCAACAACACCTAACCTGTTCCATGCATTCGGCTTTTCCGGACATGGCTTTCAATTGTCCCCGGCCATCGGACTGATCCTGGCTGAACTCGTCACCCGTGGCGAGACCCCATCGCCAATTGACCCCTTCTCGATCAAACGCTTCGCCAATTGGCAAGGCAGCACGACCGGCATCTCCGATCACACCGATCATTGACAAAACCTGGCCACAACTTGGGCTTCGCGATTGAAGATTGAGCGCAATCGCATCCCGTTTGCCCTCGACAAAGCGGGAAAAAGCCGATCACTATGGGGTCAGGCACGATTGAACGAGGTCGGACAACGACCCGGCCAAACTCCTGGGGGACGATTGAAATGAAGCGACATGTGATTGCAGCCGCAGGCTTTCTTCTTGCGACCTTGGCATCGCCGGCGATCGTGCCGGCACTGGCCGATACTGTCCTCAACATCGGCATGGCGGCTGCGGATATCGGGCAGATTGATCCCCATCGTGCCACCACGACACAGGACAAGCCAGTCGTTTCATGGATTTGCAACGGTTTGGTGCGCTTCAAGCCGGGTTCGGCTAGTCTTGAACAACTTGAGCCGGATCTGGCAACAAGCTGGGACAAGTCGGCAGATGGCAAGACGTGGGTCTTCCACTTGCGTCAGGGCGTGAAATTCCATGGGGATTGGGGCGAACTGACTGCCGACGACGTCGTCTATTCCTTGAAACGCGCAAGTGACCCGAAGACATCTTCCTTTTCGTCGGACTATGCAGTCATCGATTCAATCGAGGCTGTCGATCCGCTGACCGTCAAGATCGTACTGAAAAAGCCGATCCCGTCGCTGCTCGGTCTTGTTGCCAATTATCATGGCGGCAACGTGATCTCCAAGAAGGCTGCCGAAGCACTCGGTGCAGATTTTCGGACAAAGCCGGTCGGGACAGGTCCGTTCATGATCGCGGAATACAAGTCAAACGAAAGCCTGACGCTTGTTGCCAACAAGGCTTATTTCCGTGGCGTACCGAAGACGGACAAGATCGTCTATCGGTTTATTCCGGCAGACGCCTCGCGAGATCTGGCATTCCTGTCAGGCGAACTGGATATTGTCTATGGCGGTCAGGATCAGCGCTGGGTAGATCGCATGGCGAAGGAACCCAACGTCAAGGTCGAGGTTGTGACACCTGCTGAGTTGTCGATCCTGCATCTCAATGAAACCATGAAACCGCTCGACGATATCCGAGTGCGGCAGGCGATTGCCTACGCGATTGATCGCAAGCAACTGGCGGCTTTCAAGGGCGCAGCAACGGCCATTCCGGCGGTCTCCGTGGTGCCAACAGGCTATCTCGGCACCGACGAGACCGCCAAGTTGTTCCCCTATGATCCCGCCAAGGCGAAAGACCTGTTGAAGGAGGCAGGCTATGCGAATGGAGTGGTTGTGAAGTCGATTCAGACCAGCTTGCCAACGATGCTGACCGCCGCTCAGGTTGTGCAAAGTCAGCTGAAGAAGGTTGGCATTGATCTGCAGCTCGAAGTCGTCGATCACCAGTCGTATCATGCGCAGATCCGCAAGGATATGTCGGGAGCCACCTACTATTCTGCGGCCCGCTTCCCCGTGGCGGATGTGTATCTGCGGCAGTTCTATTATTCGCCGTCGATTGTCGGCAAACCAACGGCTGTCGTGAATTTCTCGCATTGTGCTGTGGCCGATACGGAAATCGAAGCGGCGTCTGTCGAGGTTGATGCCGCCAAGCAGAAAGAGCTCTGGAAGACCGCTCAGCAGAAGATCATCGATGACGTCTGCGCCGTGCCGCTCTATGAACAGCTTCAGGTCTGGGCGAGCAAGACGAATGTGGATTTCGGCTATGATTTCAAGGCCGCCATCCATCTTGGACCCGTCATCACCGAATTGACCACGAAGCACTGACCTCGGAAGCTGGTGGTCGCAGTCGATGCTGAAATTCGCACTCAAGCGCTTGCTGCTGGCGATCCCGACACTCTGGGCGGTTCTGACGATTGTTTTCGTCCTGATCCGCATTGTGCCGGGTGACCCGACGATCGTGATCCTGGGCGATCAGGCGTCGGAACAGGCGCGTGCGGATTTGCGGGAAAAGCTGGGTCTGGCGAAGTCGATTTTCTCACAATATATTGATTTCATGTGGCAAATTGCCCATGGTGATCTGGGCCGGTCGCTTGCGACCAATCGCCCGATCATGTCCGATGTGCTGTCTGTCTTGCCTTACACGCTCGAACTGACATTGGCCTCGCTCATCGTCGGAACGGTGATTGGCGTTCCGCTCGGCGTTCTGGCTGCCGAGAAGCGCGACGGGTTTGCCGACTGGTTCGCGCGCGTGTTTTCGCTCGCGGGCCTTTCTTTCCCGGCGTTCGTATCCGGCATTCTCTTGTTGATCGTTTTCTCGTTGAAACTCAGATGGTTCCCGGTGATCTCGTCGGCCAATCTGGTCGACCCCATCGAGCGCCTTCGGGCGCTTGTCCTGCCCGCCCTGAACCTTGGGCTCCTGATGGTAGCCTATGTGACCCGTGTGACGCGATCCGGCATGCTGAAGGCGCTGGGCGAAGATTACATCCGGACGGCGCGATCCAAGGGACTGCCGTCACGCATCGTCGTCTGGCGGCACGCGTTCAGAAATGCGCTGGTTCCCGTTGTCACGGTCGTCGGACTCTATCTCGGCGTGCTGATCGGCAATGCCGTCCTGACCGAGATCGTGTTCAATCGGCCCGGCATCGGGAAGCTGATCGTGACGGCCCTCAATCAGCGGGACTACACGCTGTTGCAGGGGCTGATGGTCGTGACAGCCTTCGCCGTCGTCCTGGCCAACATATTGACAGACCTGACATATGGGCTTGTCGATCCGCGCGTGAAGACCGAGTGAGGGCATGAGACCATGAGCCTTGCTGCGTCATCCGGTCCGCCCTCCAGACGGCATTCCCGCCTGACACGTCTGACCCGGTCCATGGGGCTGGTCATTGGTCTGGCCGTCGTCGTCTTGATGATCGTTGCCGCGCTTGTTGCGCCCTGGATAGCGCCGTTTGATCCCGATGATCAGGACGTCCTGCTGATCCTGAGCGCGCCGGATGCGACTCACTGGTTTGGCACGGATGCCTTTGGTCGCGACGTCCTTTCCCGCGTGCTCTGGGGCGCACGGGTATCGCTCTATGTCGGCTTTGTCGCGACGGCACTCGGCATCGTGATCGGATCGGCAATCGGCATTGTCGCGGGGTTCTATGGCGGGCTAATTGACCGGGCCGTGAGTGCCTCGACCGATATTCTGCTCAGTTTCCCGCAATTGATCATGGGGTTATTGCTGGTCGCCGTGCTCGGGGCTTCGCTCACGAACCTGATTATTGCCATTGCCATCACCGCCGTCCCGGCCTTTATCCGCATGGCGCGCAGTTCGGCACTTGCCATGCGTGAGCGCGATTTCATCGATGCCTGCCGGGTGCTTGGCTATTCAGATCTCAGGATCATGGCGGTACATATCCTGCCGAACAGCCTCGATGAACTCGTCGTCATGGCGTCGCTCTGGATGGCATCGGCCATCCGCACTGAATCGACGCTCGCCTTCATCGGCCTTTCGGTGCCGCCACCCACCGCGACCTGGGGCGGGATTGTACGCGAGGGATTTGACAATCTCCTCGACGCGCCGTGGCTCGCGCTCTTCCCGAGCCTTGCGATCCTGATCGTCATGATCGGCCTCAACATGGTCGGCGACGGCTTGCGTGACGCGACCGATCCGAGGGCCGCGACATGAATGCGCCGCTGATTGTTGACGGTGTCACGACCTCGATCCGGCTGGATGGCCAGCGGCATGATGTCGTGCGCGACATCTCGTTTCAGGTGGCTGCGCGGGAAACCCTTGCATTGGTTGGTGAAAGTGGCTGCGGCAAGAGCATGACGGCGCTCTCGATCATGGGCCTGCTGCCAGCCGGTATCGCCTCGGTGTCCGCCGGCAAGATCATCGTCGATGGTATCGATATGGTGGCCGCCGACGAGACAGTTCGAGAAAGCGTGCGCGGCAATCGCATCGGGATGATCTTTCAGGAGCCGATGACTTCGCTCAATCCGGTGCTGCCAATCGGGTTTCAGGTCGGCGAGGCGCTGATGCAGCATCAGGGTTTGAGCCGGAGCGCGGCGCGCGCGAAGGCGCTTGACCTGCTCGAACATGTTCGGATCCCGTCCGCTGCGCGACGACTGGATGATTATCCGCATCAATTCTCCGGTGGCATGCGACAGCGGGTGATGATCGCGCTGGCGCTCGCGTGCGGACCCAAGGTGTTGATTGCGGATGAGCCGACAACAGCGCTGGATGTCACGATCCAGCGGCAGGTGCTGGCCCTGCTCGCCGATCTTCAGGCGCGCGAAGGCCTCGCTGTCCTGCTGATCACGCATAATCTCGGGGTCGTGGCGTCAGTCGCTGACCGCGTGATGGTCATGTATGGCGGCGATGTCGTCGAAAGTGCTGACGTCAAAGACTTTTTCGCCCGACCAACGCATCCCTACAGTGTCGCGCTGCTGGCCGCGATGCCGCGTATTGACGCAACCGAGGGGCCGCAACCGATTCCGGGGCAGGTTCCGTCGCTTGATGCCATGCCGTCCGGCTGCCGGTTCCAGTCGCGCTGTCATTTGCGGCAGGACGTGTGCTCGACGCTGCCGCCCTTGAAGCCGGTTGCAGGTAATCCGGGGCATCAGGTCCGCTGCTGGATGAGGGGCGACACATGACCCGCGCGCCCTTGCTCGACATCCGCGATCTGCGGAAGACCTATCGGGTCAAACACGGCTGGCCGATTGCTCGCACCTCACATGTGCGGGCGCTGGATGGAATCTCGCTCTCGGTCATGCCGGGCGAAGTCCTTGGTGTGGTTGGTGAAAGCGGCTGCGGAAAATCGACGCTGGCGCGCGTCGCACTTCGGCTCCAGCCTGCCGATGGCGGCGATGTCCGGTTTGACGGCGTTAATGTGCTCGCCGCATCGCGATCTGAGTTGAGGCAGCTCCGACGTCGGATGCAGATGATCTTTCAGGACCCGTCGTCCTCGCTCGACGGTCGGCAACGGATCATTGAAGCGCTCGGCGAGCCATTGCGCGTGCATGGACTGGCGAGCGGTGCGAGCCTCAGGCCAACCGTCGCGCGGCTGCTTGATGAGGTCGGATTGCCTGCGTCTGCGCTGGATCGCTATCCGCATGAGTTCTCGGGCGGGCAACGGCAACGGATCGGCATTGCACGCGCGCTCGCGCTTGGACCCGACCTGATCTTTGCAGACGAACCCGTTTCCGCGCTCGATGTCAGCGTTCAGGCGCAGATCCTGCAGCTCCTGGGTACAATTCGCGCGACCCGAAATCTGGCGCTGGTCTTCATCAGCCATGATCTCGCGGTGGTGCGCGCGTTCTGCCAACGCGTGGTCGTCATGTATCTGGGGCGGATCGTCGAAAGCGGCGATGTCGGGGAGGTCTTCTCGGCACCGAAGCACCCCTACACGCAGTTGCTGAAGGCATCCTCGCCAGAGCCGAACCCGGCGAAGAAAATCGCGCTGTCATTCCAGGAAGGCGAACCGCCCTCACCGCTCAATCCGCCGACAGGATGCCATTTTCATCCGCGCTGCCCGCTCGCCGTTGATCGCTGCCGACAGGAAGCGCCTGTGTTGCGGATGGTCGCAGGACAGGGCGCCGTCGCCTGTCACCTGACCGAGACGGGCTGATCGCGCTCAAGGCGCAGGATTTCGGGAACAGATGTGAACAGGTGATAGAGGCTGCTGGCCGGGATGTCATTGGCGGCAGGCGCGCCTGACAGCGTGAAGCAATCGATCCAGGTTCCAAGTGGTGCAGGATCGAGATGGACCGCCTTGATCACGGCTGCCAGATCAGTTGCCCCTGAGCGATCGCCCTGGACAATCAGCGCTTTCAGATATTCGGCTTGTGCCCAAAGGCGCTGGATCTGCTGACGTGGGTGCCCCTGATCATCAACCTCGAGCGCAAGCAAGCCGTGGCTGGCAATCTGCCCGATGGACAAAGCCCGCTTCAACAGGGCCGCACATGGCACGTCAACATTGACCTCTGGCCTGAGGCGCGCATAGCGGCGCAGGAGCCAGACCCATTCGCAGTGATGGCCGGGTTCAAGGCGCTGATCACTTTGCCATTCCGCCGTCGCTTCCCACTCGGGGCCAAAGTATTCGCGCAGGGACCCGGTCGCCGGATCATGGAAATGGCGCGTGAACAGCGAGAATAGCTCATCGGCCCGATCCAGAAACCGCTGCTCGCCGGTGGTTTCTGCCAGCGCGAGGAACGATTCAAACAGATGCATGTGCGGGTTTTGGCGACGCGGCAGTGTGCCCTTGTCGTCTTCGCTGAAACCGCCACCGGAGGCCGCCAGCTGGGTGTCAAACACAGCCAGCGTTTCATCGATCCAGGTGAGATAGAGACCATCGCCGGAGGCTTTGGCGAGCCAGCATAATCCGAGCAGGACGCAGGCGTGGTCGTAGAGATCGAGCGTCGGGTCCACGACATCGCCCGCCTGGGTCATGGACCGTGCCCAACCCGGTCGGCCGTCACGCGCCCAAAGCGCCTGCCGCAGGGCTTGGGCGGACTTACACGCCTCTGTCAGCAACCGATCCGCCTTGTCCCGATGAAGCAGCGACGCATGCGACCAGACGTAGAGTTGGCGAAACTGCGTCCGGGTCCGTAAAAGTGACTGATCATCCGGCGATGCGTCCAGCCGCAACTTCTCGTAAAACAGCGCGGTCCCGGAGTTCCGTCCATTCCGCAGCCAGGTCGGCAGGGCCGATGACCAGATCCAGTCCGTTAAGGCCGACAATGACATTGGACGATTCCCGGAAATCTCGTCGGCTGGATCAACCCAACGAACGATGCTCGCAGGTTTCACTCCAGTATTTCTAACAATCTATGTCAAGAATGACAAAGCGACGCAACAAGCCTGCCCGCAGATCAACCCGGACCCGGCGCTATACGCTCGCAGAAGACCTGCAGCGTCCCCATCATCGGATGGAGCCTGTTGGCGTTTAGCTGGCTCGCAGCCGTGTAAGCAAATTGTTCAACTGAAGCGCCAGTCGCGAGGCGTTGCTGGAAAGTTCGTCAGAGGCTGAAAGTACCTGGGTAGCCGCCGACGAGGTTTCCTCAGTTGAAGAGACAACATTGGCCAGTGTATTCCGCGACAATTCGGCCTCTTCAGCTACTTCCTGAATACTGCTCGTAATGGATCTCGTGGACTGACTTTGTTCAGTTACAGTGGAAATGATCAGGGCGCTATTTTCAGAAAGCCGATTGATTGTCGCTAAAATGCGGTTAATGGCGCTCACAGCCGAGTCCGTGGACAACTGGATTGCGTTGATCTGAGATGTGATCTGAACCGTCGCATCGGCTGTCTGCGTGGCAAGACTCTTCACTTCTCCTGCAACAACCGCAAAGCCACGCCCCGCTTCGCCCGCCCGCGCCGCCTCAATCGTGGCATTGAGCGCGAGCAGATTTGTCTGCGACGCAATAAATCGGATCAGTTCGACGACCTTGCCAATATTTTCCGCATTTGTACAAAGCTCATTGATCGTCAAGGCCGCCCGCTCGACATCACCCACAGCTTCGATGGCAAGTGAATGGGAATCGGACACTTTTTGACTGGTCAGATCAATCGCACCGGCAAGCATCTCCGAGGATTCCGATATTCGATGCACTTCGTTCGACACGGACCCGATTGCGCGCGTGATCGTCTGACTCTGAGAAACGGTTTCGGTTGCAGCACTCGCCATCGTACCTGCGGCAGCCTGCAGTTCGGTCGCTGCGGATGCCACGGAGCCGACGATTTCACCCATCGATGTTTCAAGCTCATCGACAAATTCGAGCAGCTCGGCCTTGCGGGCTTGTTGGGCTCTCTCCTGAGTCTGGATCGCAAAGGCTCTTAGTGTTTCCACCTGTTGGAGATTTGCCCTCAGCGTTATGAGCGCGCCGGTCATCTCGCCAATCTCGTTGCGACTGCCCTGATCGACAATTTCAATGTCGAGTTCGCCGTCGGCCAGCTGAAGCATCTCCTTGGTCACAATTTTAAGGCTCTTGGCGATGTAGCGCCAAATCAAAGTTGAAAGACCAAGGGAAATAGCCAATACCAGCAAGATCGTGCCTATCATTGCCTTGAAATTGGTTGACTGCATCGAGTCAGCCGCATCCGTCGCGATGCGACTCACGTCATTGGCATGCTCAACAAGTCTGACGATGATTGGCTCAACCGATTGATAACTCGCCGAAACAATCTTTTGGGTCTCAACCAGCCTTAATGTGGCCTTGGTCAAATCATTGAACCGCTGCTCATAGACGTCAACGTATGACTTCAATCCAATTCTTTCAAAGAGCGGAATGTTCTTGGTTTGCAATACGTCTCTGAATTGATTAGCTACAGCGCCAAGCTTTTCGACCAAAGAGACCTCATGCGTCAGCATGAATTCCTTTTCCAACTTTGTCATCAACACAGTCTTCAAGGACAGATCGACGTCATTTGTCTCGTCAAATTTCTGCTGAAGCTCACCTTCAGCCCGCCCCATTTCAAGCTGCATGCCTTTTGTGGCATCAAGACCAATGACATGTCTCGTGTCCACCAAAGCCTTGAAAGACTCAAAATATTTGGCGAGCGCCGTCTCGATGCTGGCGAGATCGGACTTTAGTTGTTCATCATTCAGATCGTCTGCCGATTTCGAAAGCGCGTTCAACAGCCCACGCGCCGTTTCAGCTTCCGCCTTGTGCTGATCAACGTAAATGTCGTCTGATCGCAACAGAAAATCTTTTTCGTGACGCCGCAATTGCAACAAGCTGCTGCCAAGCCGCGCCGCATTGAGGGCTGTTGCGGCCCCCAGATTGGAGCGTTCGAGCAGCACTGATTGCTGTGCGTCTGACCACCCGACCTGGGCAAGAATAATCAGGAGACCGGCTGCACCGATCAGGGCAACAGCGAGGACCTGAAGTCCAATCCGAAAACGCTTGAGCACCGCGCACCTCTCAAGTCCCTTGAAATATTTATCATATCATAATTATAATAACTAAATAAAAGACTAACATGCAACTTGCACAGGTGTTCAAAAATTATAAGCTACGATAATGAAATACAATAAATCGATTTAACTTTTTAATTGCATTCAAAACATGATAGCTCAGGCTACACTTTCAGATGACATTCTCCGATCAAAAACATTTGCCAGCTCATATTTCGAATAAATAGCAACTAATCTACAGATTTTGATAATTATTATTCATTATGACTAAATTTGCTTATAAAAAATAAAATTTTTGAATATTTTCAATCGGGACGATTAATTCCATCTCGGAGTCCGATGCGAAATTGATCCGCTGGAGAAGCCCGCATTTGGCGACCCTGGATCATATTTCGGGCGAAGGCCCTGATATTAACCTCTTGCCAACGCGAGTGGCACACGATATCGAACTAGGGATGATGACGCGCTCGTTGCGTCGGGAATGGACCGCTTCTGATGATCGCTTGCCGCTCCCATCGGCTGACGACGATCACGACGACAAACCTGTCGGCGGTGGATATTTGCGCCCAAGAGTCGGGCTGTGCGCTCCTTCCTCTCAACCTGCTTCTGCTTAGCCGCCCCTGAGCGCTGGCTGGCACCGATGGTGCGGGCTCTCAGGGGGATCAACGACCGGCACACCAACCGCCGGCGGGTTCGCTTAACATAACGATGCGGACCGCTCGGCAAGATCTTTGAGGAAACGACATGTCCAGCATCGCACCTTCCACAGCAGACAAGCAGAACGTCATCATTTTCGACACCACCTTGCGCGACGGTGAGCAATCCGCCGGCGCATCCATGACCTATGACGAGAAGCTCGCCGTTGCCGAACTGCTCGACGATATGGGCGTTGATGTCATCGAGGCCGGTTTCCCGATTGCCTCCAATGGCGATTTTGAAGCCGTGGCCGAGATTGCACGGCGGTCCAAGCGCGCCGTCATCGCCGGATTGGCCCGCGCCATCACCGCCGACATCGCCCGCTGCGGCGAAGCGGTGAAATTCTCCGCCCGCCCGCGCATCCATACATTTGTGTCCACCTCCCCGATCCATCTGCAATTCCAGATGAAGAAGAGCCTCGATCAGGTGATCGAGATCATCAATGCGACCGTTGCGCAGGCCCGCAATCTCGTCGATGATGTGGAATGGTCGGCCATGGACGCAACGCGGACACCCATCGATGATCTCTGTCGCTGCGTCGAAGCCGCGATCCGCTGCGGCGCGACAACCATCAATCTGCCCGACACTGTCGGCTATGCGACACCGGCGGAATATGAAGCGATGTTCCGCAATGTCATCACCCGCGTACCCGGTGCCGACAAGGTGATCTTCTCGGCCCATTGCCATGATGACCTGGGCCTGTCGACTGCCAACTCGCTGGCGGCTCTCGCCGGTGGTGCCCGCCAGATCGAATGCACGATCAACGGTCTGGGTGAGCGCGCTGGCAACGCCGCGCTCGAAGAAATCGTCATGGCGATCCGCACGCGCGGTGACGTGATGCCCTATCAGACCAACATCAAGACGCCGATGCTCGTGCAGGCGTCCAAGCTGGTGGCAGCGGTTTCCGGGTTTGCCGTCCAGTATAACAAGGCCATCGTCGGCAAGAATGCCTTCGCGCATGAAAGCGGCATCCATCAGGACGGGATGCTGAAGAACGCCGAGACCTACGAAATCATGCGCCCCGAAGATGTCGGTGTCCGCGAAACCAGCCTCGTCATGGGCAAGCACTCCGGTCGCCATGCCTTCCGCGAGAAGCTGATCGAACTGGGCTACGAACTCGGCGAAAACGCGCTCCAGGATGCGTTCAACCGGTTCAAGGATCTGGCCGATCGCAAGAAGCTGGTTTACGACGAAGATATTGAGGCGCTCGTTGAAAACGAGATTGCGCATGCAGGCGAACGGGTCCGCGTCATGGCATTGACCGTGATTGCCGGCACCGGAGGCCCGCAGAAAGCAATCATCACGATGGACGTCGATGGTCGCCACGAAACCCGCGAGGCCACCGGCTCCGGCCCGGTCGATGCGACCTTCAACGCCATCAAGGCGATCTGGCCGCATGAGGCCAAGCTGGTGCTCTATCAGGTGCACGCCGTCACAGAGGGCACCGACGCTCAGGCCGAGGTATCCGTGCGGTTGGAAGAATCTGGCCGGATCGCAACGGGTCGCGGCACCGACGTGGATACGCTGGTTTCATCGGCGCGGGCCTATGTGTCGGCATTGAACAAGCTGACGGTGCGCCGCCAGAAGGGCGCCGCCGAGGATCTCGCCGAAAAAATCCGCGTCAACGACCGGATCTGATCGATCACGTCGTTGATGATGGACACTTGCTCACTCCCGGCAGCTGGACGTGTCTGGTTGCCGGGAGTAAGCCTGACGTCTTGCCCTGCGCCGTGATCCGGATTGCTACGAAGCGGGTGCGTTACTGCCGATAGGTTGCGTGGAATGCCCGCCTCAAGGATGCCGCTCGCTGCCTGATGAGTCCTCGCATACGTCACTGCGCAGCTCACCGCGCGTCATCCTGTTAATTATGTCAAACTTTCCCGAACTTCTCCCCTTGCGTCCTCGAACCCATGCCGCTATAGGGATGGCGTCTTGGTTACGCCCTCGCGGTGGCCCCAAGGGCGCATAGCTCAGTTGGTAGAGCAGCTGACTCTTAATCAGCGGGTCGTAGGTTCGAATCCTACTGCGCCCACCATTTAATCCATCAAAAATTCAATGAAGCCGCTGCATTGGCAGGCGCATGACCGCGTGCAGGTTACGGACCAGTTGCGTGTGTTCGAGCAGGGCTCGGATGGTCCGCATTGAGACCATGTGTTTCAGCAAGAGCAATCCGCAGCCAAGATCGGTTTCGTCCCTGACGCTGCGACAGTTTTGAGCGCCTACCGCCGCCGACCAAATCCTTGGGGCGCAGACGGTGCCGGGCTGGGGGAAAGGCGACGCGGCGGGTCTGACGGCGGCGCGCTTTGCCAGGCTGCCTGGGCGCGATTGGACGATTTCATGCGCGCGATTTCTTCGTCGAGGTAAGACAGATCGGGCTTCATCCCTTCGGTATCCTGGCCTGGCATGAGCAGGAGAAACAGGGACCAGATAAGTGAAACGACGTCGCCCACGAGTGTTGCTTCACCGAACCTTCCGCCAATCAAGATCGAGAGAACCAATCGATCAATAAGGAAGAACGCGGTCACCGAGCTCAGATACACCAGCGGAGACAGGCCGATGTCGCGCAATCGCTTTGCGGAAAGCGCAAAATGGACCCAAAGCACGACAATCAACAATAATCCAAGCGGCACCAGCAACTCGGGCCTGAAGACCAATTGGCCGGGAGACATGCCATGTAAGGATCGCCCCATGGAAAAGACAATGATCACACCGACGACCACGGCAAAAATTCCCAGCACGATGCCGGATACCAATGACCACCCCAGATAGGGAAGACGTTTCAATCGTCCTTCGAACGAAAACATCGCTGAGAGCATGCAAAACTCCTGTTTGTAATAATAATTATCAATGAGTCATTTCAATTCCGTTCAAAAAAATAATGAATGAACTTAAAAGATTTTCTCGAAACCTAGAAATTCACATCCGCGCTTTGATCTTGCTGGATCACTGCTGCGAGGGTCATCAATTGGGTGGCCAAGGGACTCGTCTTGCGCCAGATCATGCCAATCACGCGCGTTGGCTTCGGTTCGGGAAAGTGCGAGATCGACACGCTTGCCGAGCGCATTTCAACAGCGACCGCCATCTCCGGGATCAGCGTTATCCCGATGCCCGCGCCGACCATCTGGACGAGCGTCGACAGCGAACTGGCGTCGAGCAATTCGCGTGGTCGCGTTGATGGCAACTGGCAAAACGACAGTGCCTGATCACGAAAGCAATGACCCTCCTCAAGCAGCAGCAGGCGCATTTCACGCAATGCCTCGAGCTGCGGGATCGGCTTGCCCGCATCTTCACCTGGACGAACCAGCACAAATTCTTCAGAAAAGAGCGGAAATTCCGTCAACGAGGGTTCCGAGACAGGAAGGGCGACGATGGCGGTATCGAGCCGACCTTCGATCAACTCCTGAATCAGTCGGGGCGTAATGGTTTCGCGCACATTGATCTCGAGCCCCGCGTAGGATCGCGACAGGGTTCCCATGAGTTGCGGCAGCAAATACGGCCCGATCGTCGGAATAATGCCGATGCGAAGCCGTCCCATTAGCCGGTCATGCGCGGCGCGGGCGATATCACCCAGTTCATCCACCGACCTCAGGATGTCGCGGACACGCTCGACAAAGGCTTCCCCGAACGACGTCAATCGCACCTGACGACCGCTGCGGTCAAAGAGGGACGCACCCAGGGTCTCTTCCATCTCGCGGATCTGCATGGAGAGCGCCGGCTGGGAAATGGCACAGTCATCAGCAGCGCGCCCGAAATGCCCATATCGGGCCAGGGTCTCGCAATACCGCATCTGCTTGAGCGTGAGATTATTCATAAGCTAGACTTATCACAACAATCAGAAAATCCAACTTAAACTAATGAACGCCGCATGATAGGACGCATCAAGCGAGTTTTGATCGACCGCGCCCGTCATTTATCCCGGCAAAACCGATTTGGGTCGCTTTGCCGGTGGATATCAGCGACGCGGCATTAATCTGACGCAATTTCGCATGCAAAGCAGGTTAAAGGCTTGGCCAAGGTACATTGCCCGGATGAGCCGATTGTCATCCTGTGACGTATGAAGCGGATTTGAACTGCAAACCAACCACCGACGGCGTGACGTGCGCCGGTCCGGGACAGAACGACCAGAGGAGTTGAAGATGGACGGAACCAGCGAGACTGCGGGCAAATGCCCGGTACATGGCGCAGCAAAGCGGCACCTGACTGGCACGA
The DNA here is from genome assembly GCA_903930435.1 of uncultured Hyphomicrobiales bacterium. GTDB lineage: Bacteria > Pseudomonadota > Alphaproteobacteria > Rhizobiales > Ancalomicrobiaceae > CAIYYN01. The sequence goes on from CAIYYN010000068.1 coordinate 55,079, forward strand.
CCGCGAACCAGAAGTGGTGGCCTAACCAGCTCAATCTGAAGGTTCTTCAGACCAATTCGCCGCTCGCCGATCCGATGGGCGACGCGTTCAATTATGCCGAGGAATTCAAGACGCTCGACCTCGATGCCGTCATCGCCGATCTGAAGGCGCTGATGACCAATTCGCAGGATTGGTGGCCAGCTGACTTCGGTCACTACGGTCCGTTCTTCATTCGCATGGCCTGGCACAGCGCGGGCACTTATCGTGTGTCCGATGGTCGCGGCGGTGCAGGAGCAGGGACGCAGCGCTTTGCGCCGCTCAACAGCTGGCCGGATAACGTCAACCTCGACAAGGCACGTCGCCTTCTGTGGCCGATCAAGCAGAAGTACGGCAAGAAGCTGTCGTGGGCCGACCTCATGATCCTGACCGGCAATGTCGCGTTGGAAAGCATGGGCTTCAAGACATTCGGCTTTGCCGGTGGCCGTGCCGACGTGTGGGAACCCGAGGAGGATATCTACTGGGGTCCGGAAGGCAGCTGGCTGGCAGATGAGCGCTACACTGGCGACCGGGAGCTGGAAAATCCGCTCGCAGCCGTCCAGATGGGTCTCATCTACGTCAATCCGGAAGGCCCGAACGGCAATCCTGACCCGCTCGCATCGGCTCGTGACATCCGCGAGACCTTCGCACGCATGGCCATGAACGACGAAGAAACCGTCGCCCTCATTGCTGGCGGCCATACCTTCGGCAAGACGCATGGCGCTGCGGACCCTGGCCAGTATGTCGGTCCGGAGCCGGAAGCAGGCAGCCTCGAACTGCAAGGCTTCGGCTGGCACAACACGCTGGGCAGCGGCAATGGTCCGAACACGATCTCCAGCGGCCTCGAAGTCACCTGGACGACAACGCCGACCAAGTGGGGCAACAATTATTTCGAGAACCTGTTCGGCTACGAATGGGAGCTGACGACCAGCCCCGCCGGTGCCAAGCAGTGGACCCCGAAGAACGGCGCGGGTGCAGGCCTCATCCCCGATGCCTATGATGCCTCCAAGCATCATGCACCGTCGATGCTGACGTCCGACCTCGCGCTGCGCTTCGATCCAGAGTACGAGAAGATTTCGCGCCGCTTCTACGAAAACCCGGATCAGTTTGCCGACGCCTTCGCTCGCGCCTGGTTCAAGCTGACCCACCGCGACATGGGACCGACCACGCGTTATCTCGGCAAGCTCGTCCCGTCCGAGACGCTGATCTGGCAGGATCCAGTCCCGGCGGTCGATCACAAGCTGGTTGACGCAGCAGATATTGCTGATCTCAAGGCCAAGGTCCTCGCTTCCGGCCTGTCGATTGCCGAACTGGTCACGACTGCCTGGGCATCTGCCTCGACGTTCCGTGGTTCCGACAAGCGCGGCGGTGCCAATGGCGCGCGTATCCGCCTTGTTCCGCAGAAGGATTGGGCCGTCAACCAGCCTGCCGAACTGGCCAAGGTTCTCGGCAAGCTCGAAGCGATCCAGTCGGCCTTCAATGCAAGTCAGACCGGCGGCAAGAAGATCTCGCTCGCGGATCTGATCGTGCTGGCCGGTTCAGCCGCCGTGGAAGCTGCCGCCAAGAAGGGCGGTCATGATGTGACGGTTCCGTTCACGCCGGGTCGCACCGACGCCTCACAGGAGCAGACCGATGTGGAGTCCTTCGCGGTTCTCGAGCCAAAGGCAGACGGATTCCGCAACTACTCGAATGGCATGCATCTCCAGACGGTCGAAGCAATGCTGGTCGACAAGGCCCAATTGCTGACCTTGACGGCCCCTGAAATGACCGTTCTGGTCGGTGGCCTGCGTGTCCTCAACGCCAACGCTGGTCACACGGCGCATGGCGTGTTCACGTCCTCGCCGGAGACGCTGACGAACGATTTCTTCGTCAACCTGCTGGACATGGCAACCGAGTGGAAAGCCTCTGCCACGTCAGGCGTCTATGAGGGCCGTGACCGCAAGACCGGTGCCGTGAAGTGGACCGGGACAGGCGTTGATCTGGTATTCGGCTCGAACTCGGTGCTGCGCGCATTGGCTGAAGTCTATGCAGCCGACGATTCAAAGGGCAAATTCGTCCACGACTTCGTCGCTGCCTGGACCAAGGTCATGAACGCGGATCGCTTTGATCTGGTCTGAGTTCTCTCGTCGGTGAAATCGGGGCGCTGCCAGATCATGGCGGCGCCCTTTTTTATGTCCGGCGCTCGGCTAAAAGAGCGAGAACGAGGAACCGATCGCTGACGGATCAGCGAAGAGATCCATGGCTTCGAAACAGCCAGACGCTGTCAAGGACTGGTTCCAGGTATGCAACCCCATCAAGGGCTTGCGCACGGGGAAGCGGGTTTCGACCGTCTCCGTGAAACCTTGCGGCCCCAGCCGATCGATCCGGGTCACTGCCATGCCGCCACCGTAGCGCAGGCGAGAATCCTGCACCGGTCGCTTCCAGCTTCCACCTTGATGGATGAGCCTCCCGGCAGGTCTGGCTGATCCGACGTCAACAACTGCCGGCGAATTGGCGATCTTCTGCCAGGGACCGAATAGGCTCGACGCCTGCCAGATATCGAGCGTGTCCCAGCTAGACGCCCAGCGGGACCGCGTCGAGGCGAACATCCACCAGATACCGTCAATGCAGGCGGCCGTCGCATCCGCCGCTTCGACACCATCGACGAGAATGCTGTGAAGCCGCCAGCGATCTGGAAAGCGATCAGCCACCCAAAGCTCAATTGTCTTGCGTGAAGCCGTTTCCGGGATCATCCAGATCTGACCGTCGTGCGCGAAGACGTTGGGATAGGAGAGATGGCAACCCTGTTCGAGTGCCGGTCGCATCGGCCCGAGACTTCCGTCTGCTTTGATTTCCGCGACAGAAATGACGCCCTTCCGGGTGGCATAGGCATAGTCCTCGACAAAGAGATAGGAGCGACCATCGACGGTTACGGGAAAGGGATCGGCATAAAACCGTTGCCCGTCATCGGCAAGGACGGTGAACGGCGTCCTGTCGTCCATCGGCAGTCGTCCGAGGCTCGTAGCCACTCGGGTGCGATAGATCACGCGCCAGTCGACGCGATGCTTCAACAGTCTTTGCAGGCGGCCATTGATCCGCTGGGTCAGCAATCGGGCCATCAGTTGCGGAGCGGCAAGGCGCCCTGGAGCCTTTGATGGCAGGGACAGATCGACGCCGGGCGCCCGATAGATCGCTCCGTCAAGCGTTTCCGGATTACGGCGATAGTGGTCCACGGCCGTCAGCACCAGATGGGCCAGCCGACCGAGCACCATCGCGACACCGGCCAAGGCATTGACCGGGTCCTCGACGCCTACGGCCCATCCGGCAACTGCTGTCGTCCGTTCGCCCGACTGGCAGACTGCCGACAGCACGGGCACGTCATTGTCGAGTATGGCTGAAAGCGCGCCGGGGAGTGGCGGCAGGCCCTGGCAAGAAAAACCAAGTAACGTGACGTGGGTGTTGGCGGTTTGAGCGTGGCCGGTCAGGTCAATTGCCAGATCGCAACCTGAGCGACGATCATAAGCGGCAATATGGGTAGGTACCGGCACCAGATCAGCCGCCGTTTCCTTAGCCCCACGCAGAAACAGCCGATCAAATGCGAAGAGGGTTTCAAGTCCGGCAGGAACTGGCTGGACGTCGCTGACGATCTCGAGGGAGAGATCGATGGTCCGATCAGCGGCGAGCGTTTCGATAACGTGGGATTGCCAACGGCGAAAGTCACCGCGCGCACATCGCACCACCAGCTTGAAACCGTCGCCCATCTCGCCTCGAACGTCGTCTTGAGCCGCGCTCCCTGATCAGGCGGCATTCATTCAGGCCGAGCCCGCGTGAAGCGGCATCGTGCGGCATCAAGCGTCACAGGTCAAACCCGCCGTTATCGCCGAATTGCAATCAATGACTTCGTCAGGCCGAATACGCGCTCATCCTTCAGTTCGGCATCGGGGAACAATGTTTGCATCTGCAGGCGGTCCAACAGGATTGAGTCGTTCACATACTCCATCGCCTGATTGAAATCGACAGCCTTGGGGAAATAGCCCATCGGTCGCATTGTCAGCAAGCGGGCGCGCCAGGATTCCGGCAGCCAGTGGTACCCGATCGTGCGATAATGCGGCTCCATCGGGAACCAGTAGTAAGGTGTCTGGACGTAATAGCTGACAGCCACACGGCTGATCTCATTGGCCATCTGCTTCATCTGTTTCCAGCGACCGACGTGCTCGATCACGGAATTCGAATGCGCCAGATCGAAGGACTCGTCAGCGGCAAACGAGAGATCGCAGGCATTGGCATAACAGCCGGTAAAGCGAGGGTCGGAGAACGGTACCGAGCGGTCGTCGATATTACCGATCACCACCTCGATCGGCAGGCCCTCGAGCTGATCAAGATACTGCTTCCAGTAATTGAATTCGCCACCAACATCGATGATCCGGCACGACCCCTTGCGCGCGATGATCGCGTCAATGATCGACTTCACCATGGCAAATCGCTTCAGCCGGAAGGAGCTGGTGTAGGCCTTTTGCCCGTCGCGCTGCATGAAAAATCCCTGAAAAAACGTGTGTCAGTTCAGGGTTGAATATCATTTAAAGATTAGAGAAGGCTTTCAGGCTTGAACGGGCAAATCATCTGAATTGCTTAAACTGATTTGTGCGGACGTCCGCCTTTTGCACCATTTGCTCGGGAGGCCGCCGCCTTGGCCGGTGATTTTGCACGGCCAGCCCGCCGCGCCATGTGGCGCTGCGTACCGAATAAGCCTGCGAGTAACCCGGGAACCGACAAATCAATATCCAAGGCTTCCCAGTGGATACCGTAACCTGACGCGGTCACTTTGACCTCGGCAAGTTGGGCACCGGATGCCCGACCCAAACCTTCCACAAGCGCTGGCGGAAAGGCGAAAGTCGCATCATTGGTGAGATCGACGACAACACGATGGGCCGCGGCGTCATAGCGTACAGCTTTTGCGCGCGGCTCCATGCGGGCAACCTGAGCCCCACGCACCAAGGCAGCTTCGATCATGCTATCCGTCAGTTCAGCCATGGAATTCCCTCCAGCGGGCTAAAAGCTCGTCCTTGCGCGCAGTCACGACATCCATCGCCCGCCTCACCTCCCGGTTTGACATGCCATAAGCCCAAACCAGTTCCGGCGCGCCGTCATCGGTCAGCAGATTGATCTTCGCCTCGCCGTCGCCAAACACATGGACATGAGCTGGTTCGTGATCATTGAGATAAATGACAACTCGCAAACCAAGTGCGCGCAAGACGGTTACCATTATAAAATAACCTAACCAGATGGGTTATTCAAGGTGAGGATTTGAACTTAGATGAGGCAGGCGTCACATCGGGCACGTAACGAGCATCCGAGCCGTCCCTGGAGGCTTCGATTTCGCGCTCAAGAAATAATTAGGGCGAACTAAACCAAGTTTTGCCCTTAAAAGCCGAATTAACAACTTTAAATAATTTTCTCATTCATAACAATCAAATTGCGGGCAGCATTGCACCTCTTGACCACCCTCGCAGCGTCAGCTATCGTCTCCCATCAGTCAATCAGAAAGGGCCTGCGGCAATGTCGCGCCACGTGAAGCTTATTGTAGTACGAACGCGCGCTGGAGGCGGAGATCGATAGATCTCACGTCAACGACAGCGCGCGAAACCAGGGGCCCCGAAAGGCCCCTTTTTTGTTGCCAAAATCCTGAAAAACCAACATGACAGCGCCCAAGCAACCAGCATAACGGGCGGATACGCGGAGAAGATCGATGTCTGAGACGAAAATGGCAACGCCAGAGACTGGCACCACGACCGGCGCACGCGAAATGACGGGCGCTGAGATGGTGGTTCAGGCGATGATCGACCAGGGCGTCGAGCATATCTTTGGTTATCCCGGCGGTGCAGCGCTGCCAATCTATGACGAGATCTTCCAGCAGGAAACGATCCAGCATATTCTGGTGCGCCATGAGCAGGCAGCCGGTCATGCGGCAGAAGGCTATGCCCGCTCGACGGGCAAGGTCGGCGTGGTGCTGGTGACCTCCGGTCCGGGCGCAACCAATATGGTGACGCCGCTGACCGATGCACTCATGGATTCCGTGCCGCTCGTCTGCATCACGGCTCAGGTGCCGACGCATCTCATCGGGTCCGACGCCTTCCAGGAATGCGATACGGTCGGCATCACCCGGCCCTGCACCAAGCACAATTGGCTCGTGAAGCGGGTCGAGGATCTGCCCCGCATCCTGCATGAGGCGTTCCGGATTGCGCGCACCGGTCGTCCGGGTCCGGTTGTCGTCGATATCCCGAAGGATATCCAGTTCAAGACAGGCATCTATGAAAATCTGAAGGACGCCATCCAGACATCCTATCGGCCAAAGCTCGCCGGCGATGACCGCGCCATCCGGCACGCGGTCGCGATGATGGCAGCAGCGAAAAAGCCGATCCTTTATACCGGCGGCGGCGTCATCAATTCCGGCCCGCGCGCCACCGAGCTGTTGCGTGAACTGGCCGACCTGACGGGCTTCCCGGTGACGTCGACCCTGACCGGCCTGGGTGCCTATCCCGCGACCGGCGCATCCTGGCTCGGCATGCTCGGCATGCACGGAACCTATGAGGCGAACCTCGCGATGCACGGCTGCGATGTGATGGTCGCCATTGGTTCGCGCTTTGACGACCGCATCACGGGGCGCACCGATGCATTCTCGCCGGGATCGAAGAAGATTCACATCGACATTGATGCATCCTCCTTCAACAAGAACATCCGCATCGATGTCCCGATCCAGGGCGATGTCGCCCATGTGCTGGAGGCCATGATCCGCATCTGGAAGGAAACGGTGCCGAACCACGACAAGGCGGCACTGACTCCCTGGTGGAAGCAGATCGGCGTCTGGCGGGCCAAGAACAGCCTCGCCTACCATAAGATCCCCGGTACGATCATGCCGCAGACAGCCATCGAACGGCTCTACGCGCTCACCAAACATCGCGAAACCTACATCACGACGGAAGTCGGCCAGCACCAGATGTGGGCTGCGCAATATTATGGCTTCGACCAGCCGAACCATTGGCTGACGTCAGGCGGTCTGGGCACCATGGGCTACGGCTTCCCGTCCGCCATCGGCGTGCAGACGGCGCATCGCGACGCGCTCGTCGTTTGCGTGGCGGGTGACGCGTCCATCCAGATGAACATTCAGGAACTCTCGACCGCGATCCAGCACGAGCTGCCGGTAAAGGTCATGATCCTGAACAACCAGTACATGGGCATGGTGCGGCAATGGCAGCAGCTGCTGCATGGCAACCGGCTGGCACATAGCTATACCGAGGCCATGCCGGACTTCGTCAAGCTCGCCGAGGCCTATGGAGCCGAGGGTATCCGTGCCGAACGACCGGATGAACTCGATGATGCGATCAATGCGATGATCGCGTCCAAGAAGCCGGTCTTGTTCGATTGCTGCGTCTCATCGCACGCCAATTGCCTGCCGATGATTCCCTCGGGGAAGGCGCATAACGAGATCCTGCTTGCTGATGATGTCACCGATGAAGATATCGGCGATGTGATCGCGGCCAAGGATCGCGCGCTCGTTTGAGCGCAATCCCGCAATGACCGAATAAATAGACATCCAGATTGAACGCATGAACGAGATACGGATATGAACGCCATGACCCAACCGGGCGAAAGCCAGTCGGCCTATTTCTTCCAGGAACCCGTCAAGACGGTGGAAAGCCACACGCTGTCGGTGATTGTCGACAACGAACCGGGCGTCCTCGCCCGCGTAATCGGCCTGTTTTCAGGACGCGGCTACAATATCGACAGCCTCACAGTCTCGGAAACCGAGCACGAGAAGCACCTGTCGCGCATCACCATCATCACGACGGGCACACCGCAGGTGATCCAGCAGATCAAGCAGCAGCTCGGGCGCTTGATCCCGGTGCATCGGGTCGTCGATCTGACCGCCGCCGGCAATGTGCTGGAGCGCGAATTGGCTCTCATCAAGATCCGCAGCAAGGGTCAGCCACGGACCGAAGCGCTCCAGATCGCCGAAGCCTTCAATGCGCGCGTCATGGATGCGACAGCTGAAAGCTTCGTGTTCGAGATCACCGGGAAGGGTGACAAGATCGACCAGTTCATCTCGATCATGGTGCCGCTTGGGTTGGTCGAAGTCTCGCGCACCGGCGTCGCCGCCATTGCACGCGGCCCCGACGCGATGTGAGTTGTTCGGTGTTTTAGAGGCGACGATCTGTCATCCCGGCGGAGGCCGGGATCCAGATTAACACACTGAATTAAATAAGATTTCTCTACCACAAGCCTTTGCCCTTCGAGCAACTTGACTGGATCCCGGCCTCCGCCGGGATGACAGATCGTGCGTTTCGGCTGAACCGCTCTCACGCGGGCTTTTCATGGCGAAGGCGGCGCTGTCACACCGGGATATTGTCGATCAGCCGGATATCGCCGAGCCAGGCGGCGACGAGAAGGCGGGCGGGGCGGTCGAAGTGCGTTAGGGGCTGAAGATCGTCAGCGGACCGAAGTTCGAGGTAATCGACCGCCCCGAAGCCTGCCGCGGTAATTTCGTGGACGCCTTCCGCCAGCGCCTCGGCAACGGGTACTCCGGTACGGATACGGTTGGCAGTCTCCTTTAGGGCTGCTGCCAACCGTGGCGCAATAGAGCGATTTTCAGGGGAGAGGCGCATGTTGCGTGATGACATCGCAAGGCCGTCTGCTTCGCGAACCGTCGGACAGGGAATGACCTCGATCGGGATATCGAGATCGCGGGCCATGCGCTCGACCACTTTCAACTGCTGAAAATCCTTCTCACCGAAAAAGGCGAAATCAGCGCCGGTTTGAAGAAAAAGCTTGGCGACAACCGTGGAGACGCCATCGAAATGGCCGGGTCTCGCGCTACCGCACAGCCCGTCACTGACGCCTGCGACTGACACTGTCGTGGCAAAACCTGCCGGGTACATGTCGTCGCCTGACGGATTGAACAGCAGATCGACGCCCGCCTCGATCAGTTTTGCCCGATCCGCATCATCGGTGCGCGGGTATTTGGCGAGATCACTGGCGGAATTGAATTGTTTGGGATTGATGAAGATCGTCACGATGACGCGATCAGCCCGTGCCTGGGCCAGCCGAACCAGACTGATATGCCCTTCGTGCAGCGCCCCCATGGTCGGTACAACGGCAACAGACTGACCCACCCGGCGCCAGTCGGCGACCACACGGCGCAAGTCCTTGACCGTCTTTGCAATCTGTAAAGTCACGTCCAGACCCCGGATAGTGTCATGCGCAGCATCGGCTTGTGGATCTCAAGTGCTTCATCCAAATCGGTGTCTTGTCAATATCAACGTTGGACAGGCGCAGGGCGGCCATGCACTCCCCTTTGCTGGATAATCCTGTTATGCGAGAGCATCGTCAAACGGAATTGCCCCATGTCCCACCACCCTCGCCTCAGCGTCAACGTCAATGCCATCGCCCAACTGCGGAACCGGCGCGATCTGCCCTGGCCAAGCGTAACCGGGCTCGCGCGAATCGCGCTTGAGGCAGGTGCTGCGGGCATAACCGTGCATCCGCGACCCGACGAGCGGCATATTCGCCGGACCGACTGCTATGATCTCGCACACCTCCTGCGCTCGGATTTTCCGAACCGCGAATTCAATATCGAGGGCTATCCGACCGAAGAGTTCCTTGCGCTGGTCGAGGATATCCGGCCGGATCAGGTGACCCTGGTGCCCGATCTTCCCGGGCAATCCACATCAGACCACGGCTGGGATACAATTGGCGAAGCTGACCTCTTGCGTCCGATCATCCAGCGTCTGCACCATCCGAACGCAACCATAAATCCCGCGTTGGCAGCTTATAAAGTGCCCGATATGCGGGTTGCCCTGTTCGTTGATGCGGAGCCGGGCGTCGCACGGGCTGCTGCAACAATTGGCGCGGATCGTGTGGAGTTTTACACGGGCCCCTATGGCCATACCTTTGACGTCACAGACAAAGCCGCACGTCTGGCTGAACTTGGCCTTGCCGCCGATGCGGCGCGCGACGCAGGTCTGCAAGTCAATATCGGCCATGATCTGACGCTCGAGAACCTGCCCGCACTCGTGGCCCGCATTCCTTTCGCTGCAGAGGCCTCCATCGGCCATGCGCTGACCGCCGATGCGCTGATCTACGGCATGGCCGAGACAGTTCGCAGGTATCGTGAGGCACTTGTTCCACCGAGAAGCTGACCGCGCCGCCCAAGCACGGGATCGGAGTGCGTGGCCAATGCGCAACAGAAACCAATGAATTTAAGCAAGTTTTCACAAATCCGGAACTTGCGTCGATTTGTCCTAGAAATGGGCCAACGGCGTCGGCTAAACGTACGCCGGTGTGACTTTGCACCGCAGCATCGTGATTTGCGGTCTGATCGCCGTACTGAACCCGGTTGTGTGCGCGCACCAGGGTCGTCGGCCAGATCATTCGGCCTGTGTTCATGTTGATCTCGGTAAGTGTTTACACAATCTGTTGAATGATTTGAGAGCCCGTATGTCCACGACCGTTGCGCAACATCGTCCGTCTATCCTGCGCGCCTTCGCTCGCGTTGACCTCGGGGTGGCAGCCTTTTTCGTTCTGGTGATTGGCGCGCTGGCACCTGTCCTGCTCGTCCGCGTCGCTCCGCTGGCCGATTTCGTCAATCATCTCAGCCGCATGCATGTGATCGCGGTGGCAGGGCACGACCAGTGGCTGGACGCTTTCTACCGGATCGACTGGGCTGTCTTGCCCAATCTGGCAATGGACCTGGTGGTTCCGCCGCTGGCACGCATTTCGAATGTCTATTTTGCCGGACAGCTGTTCCTCATCGGCATGATTTTGTTGCTCGTCACTGGTCCCATTGCGATCCAGTATGCGCTCAATCGCAAACTCAATATCTTTCCACTCGTTGGATTCCTGTTTCTCTATAATGGGGTGCTCCTGACGGGCCTCGTCAACTATCTGACAGGCGTTGGCATCGGCATGTGGGGGCTAGCTGCCTGGATCCTGCTGCGCGAGGCGAACTGGAGCCTGCGGATCGCCGTCTCAACAGTCATCGTTCTGGCACTGTACTTCTGCCATCTCTCTGCCGTCGGACTATATGGCATCGCGATCGGGTCCTATGAACTCTGGGCGTGGAATGAAAGTGGCCGCAAACTGAATTGGAAAGTGCTCAGGACTCTTGCCTGCCTGATCATTCCGGCCTTGCCGATCCTGCCGCTGCTCATGATGAGTCCGACCTGGGGACTGGCCCAGGACATCGAGTGGTCGTCACAGTCCAAGATTGACGGTCTGATGACCGTGGTCAGAACCTATGAAGACAGCCTGGATCTGGGACTGCTCGGATTGGCGGGCGTCGCATTCGTCTGGGGTCTGCAACGCGGCTACGTGAAGTTTCATCCTGTAGCCCTGCCGTATCTGCTGATCGCCATCGTCACCTACATGGCGCTGCCCAATGTCCTCTTCGGGTCCTATATGGGCGACCAACGTCTTGCGATTGCTTTCGTTATAACGTTGATCGGATTTGGCCAGTTGCAAGCGCCGGACCGTCTCGTGCGGATCGCATTCCTCGTTCTGCTTGTCAGTTTCTCGATGATCCGGTTTACCTATGTGGGTGTCCATTGGGTGCATCTGGCCCGGATCTACGAGCAATTCCGTGAAGCACTCACGACGGTGCCGCGCGGATCGAAGATCCTTGTCGCCTATGCGGATGAAGAAGTCAGTGAAGATGCTGACAAGGACGCCCTCAGCCATACGGCCTGCCTCGGTATCATCGAACGTTCGTCGCTGGTTTCAACGGCATTCACGGTCAAGGGCAAGCAGGTCATGACCGTCAGGCCGGAATATGCCGGACGCGTCGACACCGAAGACGGATTTCCGCCAACGGTATCACAATTGCTCGTCGGCTCGGAATCTGAAGACAAAGGCGGCAATTACTGGGACGACTGGGAAGAGAACCACGATTATCTCGTCGTGCTGTATGGCGCGGAAGACGCAGTCACGCCTGATGCAGATGCATTGGAAGCGGTCGCTTCTGGCGATGGCTTCAAACTCTACAAGATCCTGAAGGACTGAGGATTGCACGACCTCGAGACGAGGTTGGCTTGACGGCTCGTCTGACACCCGCTAAGAGTACCGTACGTTACGGTTCTTAACAGATCCCGAGACCTCTCGACGTGGACGCAGTTCCGCCGGAACGGGAGTCTATGACCTGCCACGAATTCCACCGCGTGTTTTGAACGGACAGCATGACATCCCCCGCCAGCAGCCATGAACCGGACTGGACAGAGCGTCAGCATGACGTTCTGAACGCGGTGTTGCAGCTATTGGTGGAGGTCGGTGACCGCCTGACGATGACGGATGTTGCCAAGCGCGCCTCCTGCTCGAAGGAGACGCTCTACAAGTGGTTCGGTGATCGGGACGGACTGCTGATCTCGACCGTTCGCTGGCAGGCGGCGCGGGTGAAGGTCCTTCCCATCGATCCAGCCAGTCTGGACCTTGGAACGCTCCGAATGCGACTGGAGGAATTTGCGGCCAATTGGCTGACGGTGATTTCGACCAAGACATCCCTTGCGCTCAATCGCGTGGCGATTGCGCAAGCCGCGTCAGCGGGCGGGCTGGGCAAGATCGTCCTTGAAAATGGCCGGCTTGAAATGGGACGGCGACTGAAGCCCGTCCTTGAGGCCGGACGCAAGGCGGGTCTCTTGGATTTCCCCGATGCCGAAACCGCCTTTCGCAGTTATTTCGGGCTGGTCGCGCGCGACATCCAGATCCGGCTGTTGCTCGGAGACGAGATCGAACTCTCCGCAGACATGATCAAGACCGATGCGGCCCGCGCCGCCCAGCAGTTTCTCGCGCTCTATGGCGCTGGAATTCCGATCGGTTCCGCCGATCAGACCAAGACCCCGGACGGCACGTCCGGACCGACTGCAACCCGCTCGGCCTAGCCGACAAACAAGCCTCCTCAGGAAGGAAACTCTCATGCGCGTTTATTATGATTCCGATGCTGATATCAATCTGATCAAGTCCAAGAAGGTCGCCATCGTCGGTTACGGTAGCCAGGGCCGCGCCCATGCGCTGAACCTGAAGGATTCCGGCGCCAAGGAGATCGCCATTGCGCTGAAGCCGGGTTCGGCCACTGCCAAGAAGGTGGAAGCGGACGGCCTCAAGGTTCTCTCCGTTGCCGAGGCAGCCGCTTGGGCTGACCTGATCATGATGGCTGCACCGGATGAGCTGCAGGCTGACATCTATCGCGATCACATCGCCGCCAACATCCGCGACGGCGCCGCGATTGCCTTCGCCCATGGCCTCAACGTGCACTTCAACCTGATCGAAGCCAAGAAGACCATCGACGTCGTCATGATCGCGCCGAAGGGTCCCGGTCACACAGTGCGCGGCGAATACCAGAAGGGTGGCGGCGTGCCGTGCCTCGTGGCCGTCGATCAGGACGCCTCGGGCAATGCGCTTGAACTGGCTCTGTCCTATGCTTGCGGCGTTGGCGGCGGTCGTTCGGGCATCATCGAGACAACCTTCAAGGAAGAGTGCGAAACCGATCTCTTCGGCGAACAGGTCGTGCTGTGCGGCGGCCTCGTCGAACTCATCCGCGCTGGCTTCGAAACGCTGGTGGAAGCAGGCTATGCGCCTGAAATGGCCTATTTCGAGTGCCTGCACGAAGTGAAGCTGATTGTCGACCTGATCTATGAAGGCGGCATCGCCAACATGAACTACTCGATCTCGAACACCGCCGAATGGGGCGAATATGTCACCGGCCCGCGCATCATCACGGACGAGACGAAGGCCGAGATGAAGCGCGTCCTGAAGGACATCCAGACCGGCAAGTTCACATCCGACTGGATGCAGGAATACCGCGCTGGCGCAGCCCGCTTCAAGGGCATCCGTCGCCTGAACGATGGCCATCAGATCGAAGAAGTCGGCACCAAGCTGCGCGCCATGATGCCCTGGATCGCCAAGAACAAGCTGGTCGACAAGGGTCGTAACTGATCCGACACCTACCTGGACCTCAAACCCGGTGGAGGCAGGAGCCACGGTTAGTCCCTTGACGCAAAGGCTTATCGTGACTGCTGCCTTTTCCCCCTACCTGAACAAGCGATTGCCGTTTCGCCAGCGGACTGGCAATCGCTTCATGTCTCGGAAACATGGACCTGATAGGGAGTTCGACCAGCCGACTGAATGATGCCATGCATCCAGGGAGAGCCGATTGACCGCCGCCAACCATCCAGTCATTCCGCTGATCCGGTTATCGACCATTGATCTGACCGTCCGCCCTGAGCCCCTGGCGCTTGGCAAGCAGGTCACGCAAGCCGTCGAGGCCCATTGGGTGATGGAAACGGCGCGGAACCCGACACTCTTCAATGGCAGCGCGTTTCTGTTCGATCATTTCGAGATTGACGCCGATGCCGCCAGTCTGACCGCCCAGGGCGCGCTGACGGACTACGCGACCTTTCTCTATTGGCGTGAGCATCGGCAACAACTGGCCTTCCATCACACGTTTCCGGTGGGCGCCATCGTGACGGCTGACGACCGTCTCGTCATCGGGCGTATGTCCGAGCACACGGCGAACGCCGGTCGCCATTACCCACCCGCAGGCAGTTTCGACGCCGGGGACATTATCGTCGGCGCAGATGGTATCCAGCGGCTCGATGCACTGGGCAATATCGCCCGCGAAACTGGCGAGGAAATCGGTCTCGATTTCTCCAGCGTCACGCCAGACCCGGACTGGTTGCTGATGCCATCAACCCGGAATGCCTACGCCATCATCCGGGTGCTGCGGACGCAAAGCACCTCGGGCGAACTGGCTCCGGCGCTGGAAGCCCATATCAAGGCCGATCTGCACCAGGAACTGGCCGCGCTTCTCTATGTCGATTTCAACACGCGATTTGCTGAGGGGACCGCAAGCCCCTACGTCAATCATTTGCTCGCCTATCTCGCGACAAAAGGGTAGAACGTCGGACCAATTTCAGTCGGAGAGTCGCAATGGCCCGCAGATACGCAGTGCTCGACGTTTTCACCCGGGAAAAGCTCGCTGGAAATCCGCTGGCCGTCGTGCTTGACAGCGACGGACTGGACACATCGACGATGCAATCGATTGCGCGCGAATTCGGCCTGCCGGAAACCGTGTTCGTCCAGCCAGCGCAGCGCCCCAATCATACGGCCAAACTGCGGATCTTCACGCCGGGCCGTGAGCTGGATTTTGCCGGGCACCCGACTGTGGGAACCGCCGTCCTGCTCGCCGCACGCCGGTTTGCGGATCTGGAAAAAGCCATCGACGCCATGATCGTCGTGGAGGAAAATGTCGGCCCCGTGCGCTGCGGCGTCAAGCTGAACCCGAACGGGCCGCATTATGCAGAGTTTTCGGTGCCCAAGCTGCCTGCACCGGTGTCGGTTGATTTTGGTGACCGTGGTGCGATTTCCGATGCCGTGGGCCTGTCGGTGGCCGATATAGGCTTCGAGAACCACCGTCCATCCGCCTGGACCTGCGGGGCACCCTTCATTTTCCTGCCTGTCGCCGGGCTCGATGCCATGCAGCGTGCCAAGCCGGAAGTGAGCCGCTGGAAGGAAGCCTTCGGCACCCAGCAGCGCGTCGGCGTGTTTCTCTACACCCGCGAATGCGTGCACCACGACAGCCAGATCCACGCCCGCATGTTTGCCCCGGAATCCGGCATTCACGAGGACCCGGCGACCGGATCAGCCGCCGCTGGTCTGGCCGGTGCATTGCTGAAATTCGACGATCTGCCCGATGGCACGCATCCCTACCGGATCGAGCAGGGCCTCGAAATGGGACGTGCCAGCTTCATGGATCTGAGCATCGATGTCGACGGCGGCGTGATCAAGGCCGAACGGATTGGCGGGTATGCCGTGCAGGTAGCCGAGGGCGAGCTGAAGGTGTGAGCACCACTGCCCTCACCCCCGACCACCCATGACGATCTTCAGCCTTGGCTTGCGCGGGGCGGGCAGGAATTCGAAGTCACCAGCGCGCTCGGCCGGTGACCAGTCGGGGTCGCGATAGGGAAAGCGGCTCTGCGGGCGGCAATCAAGCTGATAGACCGCTGTCGGCAATCCGGTGCGCCGATCGATCAGGGCACCGCCCTTGCGCGTCAGTCCATTCGAATGGAAATACAGCCAGAGATCCGGTGACGTTTCAAAAAAGACATGCGGCAGAGTCAGTTCCCGGGCAAAAGCAACGCTCTCGCGGACCATATGCTGGATGACGGCTTCTTCGTCGCGCAGATAGGGCACCATGCACAGCCCGCTGACCAGTGCGATTTCGGAGGGGATTTCATCGAGGAAATCGCCAAAGGTCCAGTCGGCACCAAAGGCGACGTCGTCCGGCACGCCGACCTCGATGCGGAAGCAACCCACGAGGTCCTCACCGATGAAGGTCCCATACTGCCGGGACCGGGAATCGCGGGGATCGCGCAACAAACGGCAAGCATGATCCGCTGCGATTTCCAACTCTCTGGAAACCACATAGTAATCATACCGCAGAGCAAATATTTGCTCGATATCGTCTGCAGTATCAGCCTGACGTGTATTGATTGATCGCATCATTGCCTCCGTTGAGGTTATATAGAACCGGAGATATGAACTATTCGCTAGCTGAAATGGTTGATGATTATCAGTCTAAATTCGCGGTAAGATCGTCATTTAAAATTGATTTTGTTGACTTAACTCCCGTTAAACCATGAGATCTTTCAACTCGCGCTCACTTGCGCCAAATGCGATCCGATGCCAGTCGGGCATCTGATGGCGCAGCCATGTCACCTGCCGCTTGGCATATTGACGGCTTTCCGCCTGTGCCCGTTCGATGGCCTCGCTGAGCGACAGGGTGCCCAATGCCGCCGCCACCAACGGTCTGACACCGATGGCGCGCGCCGCCGGCATGGCCGGGTCGATCTCAATCGCTGCAAATGCCCGCGCCTCCTCAAGTGCGCCCAGCGCGACCATGTGCTCAAAGCGCTGGTTGATCCGTGCATGCAGGAGCGCGCGATCGATCTCGATCACGAAGGCTTTCATGCGATCAGGTCGCAGAAGGGGTGACGACGGCGGATCCGATTGCCAATCCGCCAGCGAGCGGCCTGTTGCTTCGATGACCTCCAGCGCGCGCGTGATCCGCTGGGTATCGCTTGGCCGCAAGCGCTCGGCCATGACCGGATCACGGGCAGCGAGATCCGCGTGGAGAGCTTCTGAGCCCAGTTCGGAAGCCCGCTCCCGCCAATGGCTGCGAATATCGTCCGGGATTTCGGGGACCCCGGCCAACCCTTGGGTCAGTGCCTTGAAATAAAGGCCAGTACCGCCGACGATGATCGCCGGACGCTGGTCGCGGCGCAGGTCGTCCAGCAAATGGCCGACATCCGACAGCCAGTCTGCCACCGAAAACGGCTCTCGGGCTGATCGATAACCGTAGAGGCAGTGCGGAACATGGGCTTCATCCTCCGCGCTCGGGAGAGCGGTGATGATCGAGAGATCGCGATAGACCTGGGCAGAATCGGCATTGACGACGACACCGTCGAGCACTTCAGCCACGGCAATCGCCAAAGCCGACTTGCCGCTCGCGGTCGGGCCTGCAATAAGAACCGCCTCTGGCCTTTGCCTTTGCATGCTAGTCCTGCCCACCTGCAATTCCGTGCCCCGTACCGGAGCCGTCAGACAGAAAGCTTTCGCTGACCATGCGTCTTGTTGCAACCCTCATCTCCAGTCGCGCCAATCCCGCCCTTGATGATCTCAGCGTCAAACGCGCCCGCGCGCTGCTTGGACCGGATGCATCGGAGCCGGACTGGCTGGAGGCAGGTGTCGCCGTCGACATCCTTCTGCCTGAAGCTATGACCGACGCACGACTGGCAGCCAGCCATTTGCAATCGGCTTTTGAGGGAGTTGCGGTCGATGTCGTTGTCCAGCCCAGTTCCGGGCGGCGCAAGCATCTGCTGATCGCCGATATGGATTCGACGATGATCGGGCAAGAGTGCATCGACGAGCTCGCCGCCGAGGTCGGCCTGAAGGCGCATGTCGCGGCGATCACGGAGAAGGCGATGCGCGGTGAAATCGCATTCGAGCCTGCCTTGCGGGAGCGTGTCGCGTTGCTAAAGGGCTTGCCCGAGGCGATTGCTGATCAGGTGATAGCCGATCGCATCACCCTGACGCCGGGCGGGCGGACCCTGATCGCGACCATGCGGGCCAATGGTGCCTATACGGCGCTGGTCTCGGGCGGATTCACGCTCTTCACCCGACCGATTGCCGGGATGATCGGCTTTGATGAGACGAGCGCGAACGAGTTGCTCGTCGAGGCCGGGGTACTATCGGGCCATGTCGCTGAGCCAATCCTCGGTCAGGCGGCAAAACGGGAGCATCTGCTGCGATTGGCCGAAGCAAAGGGCCTGACGCTCTCCTCGACGATGGCCGTTGGCGATGGGGCGAATGATCTGGCGATGATCCGCGAAGCCGGAATCGGTGTCGCCTATCACGCCAAGCCAGCTGTTGCGGCAGAAGCGACCGCCCGCATTGACCACGCGGACCTGACCGCCCTGCTCTTCATGCAGGGCTACCGGGCAAGCGACTTCGTCGAGGCAGGCTGAAGCCGCCGCCTTCGTGGCCCTTATTCGATGGACAGCGGCACGAAGCGGATCTCGCCCGCCGGGTTCTCAACCATGAAAAGCGCGCGCTTGCGGCCATCCTGCTTCAGCGCATCGACGCGTTTCTGGATATCTTCGGGCGCAAGCATTTCTTCCTGACCGACCTCCAGAATGACGTCACCGGGCATCAAATGCTTGTCGGCGGCTGACGTTCCGGCGTCCACGGTGGCGATGACGACGCCTTTGGTGATCTTGTCAGACAGCTTGAACCTGGCGCGGCTGGTCGCATCCAGTGCGATCAGGCCGAGCCCGACAGACTTGGTTACAGGCTTCGGCGCGACAGTGGGGGCGGCGGCATCCTTGTTGGCCGAGACTTTCTCGCTGTCTTCGAGGCGTCCCAGCTTCACCTTGAGGACCATCTCCTTGCCCTTGCGCAGCACGACAACGTCGACTTCCTTGGCAATCGAGGTATCGGCTACCATGCGCGGCAATTCGTGCACATTGGGCACATCCCGGCCGTCGAACTTGATGATGACATCGCCGGTCGCTATTCCGGCTGTGTCCGCCGGACCCTTGGCCGTGACACCACCGACAAGCACGCCCTTGGCCTCTTTCATGCCCAGACTGTCGGCGATTTCACTTGTCACATCGAGAATTTGAACACCCAGCCAGCCGCGCCGGGTCTCGCCAAATTGACGAAGCTGTTCGATGACGGCAACGGCAGTCCCCGAGGGAATGGCAAAGCCGATGCCTGCCGACGTGCCGGATGGCGACACGATGGCTGTGTTGATGCCGACGACTTCACCAGCCATGTTGAACAGCGGGCCACCGGAATTGCCCTTGTTGATCGCAGCATCCGTTTGCAGGAAGTTGTCATAGGGGCCGGCGTGAATATCGCGGTTCTTGGCGGAAATAATGCCGAGCGTCACCGTTTCACCAAGGCCAAAGGGGTTACCGATGGCCAGAACCCAATCGCCAATGCGGATCTTGTCGCTGTTGCCGAACTTGACGGCCTTCAGCGGCTTCGTGGGCTTGACCTTGAGAACGGCCAGGTCAACCTTCGTATCGCGCCCGACAAGTTCAGCCTTCAGCTTCGTTCCATCGGAGAGGTTGACCTCAATCTCATCGGCACCTTCGATCACATGATTGTTGGTGATGATGATGCCGGATTCATCGATGATGAAGCCGGAGCCCAGGGATTGGGGATGCATGGGCGGAGGCTGCTGCGATTTCTGCTGCTTGTTGAAGAAATCGTCGAAGAACTCCTGAAATGGCGACCCATCAGGGGCTTTCGGGGCCGCGCCGGGTGGGGCAGGTACAGGCGGCGTTGCGCCGGGAGGCGTGGCCCCGGACGGCGGCAGAGGGATCTGCCGCTGCGCCCTGGCGATTTGCGACGTCTGGACGAAGACCACCGACGGCAGCAGCTGCTCGGTCAGGTCGGCGACCGACTCAGGCCCCTTGAAGGTTGTCTGGGCGGCGGCAATCTGCGAACCGCAAGCCAGCAACAGCCCGCCCGAAACAATCACAAAGGCCGTCAATCGGCTCAAACGCGCCCAGAATTTGCCCGTCATTCGTTCATCCATCTCATGGGCTCCGTGCGAGCCCTGCATCTGACGCCGATCTTGGCATCCTGCGCCACCACCGCAAAGCGGAATTTCGGAACCGCTCAAATTCAATCCGCACCCGCAAGCCTCAATGCTTGAAGGCATCCTGATTTGACAAGAGAATTCAGCCGCGAATGATCCAGACAAGGCAAACGCCAGCGACAAGCGCCGCAAAGCCGACCCAGCGCACGATACTGTCGGATTGTGTCATCGCGTCCCGCATCAGACGCTTCATGAGTGCCGGGATGGCCGCGTAGAGCGCTCCTTCAATCGCCAGCATCAAGCCAACGGCAACGACCAGATCCTTCAAAGCGCTCGTCCCCTGCCCTACTGTTTTGAGTGGCGCCGTTTGGGCGACCTTCTGACTTGCCTGCAAGGCTATTGCATCGATGGCCGACTGGTCAACCACAGGCGCATGCGCATCAAACACGAGCAGCCGGTTGCTGCGATGGCCGCGTTACCAGCCGGTTCAATCCGTCTTTACTGTGCGGGGGCCGCTGCCGGTGGCGTAACAACCGGTTTCGTGCGTCCAGCCGGATCGCTGAAATAGCGGAAGAAATCGGACTGTGGCGAGACAACCAGCTTCGTGTCTCCCGACTTGAACGCCGCCTCATACGCCTGAAGCGAGCGATAGAAGGCGAAGAACTCTGTGTCTTTGTTGAAGGCCTCGGCAAAAATCCGCGCACGCTCGGCTTCACCACCGCCGGACACCTCGTTGGCATCGCGGGTTGCTTCGGCTACGACAATCGCCCGGTCAGCCTCCGCCCGTGCCGTGATCCGCTGGCTTTCTGCACTGCCCTTGGAACGGATTTCCGTTGCCTCACGCTGGCGTTCGGTCTTCATCCGCTCGAAGATCGCGCGGGAGTTCTGGTCCGGCAAGTCTGCCCGGCGAATACGAACGTCAACGACCTCGACACCCAGCTCACGGGCGCGCTTGTCCACCTCGACCTTGATGTGATCCATCAGGGAAGCGCGTTCATCGCGGACAATGCCGGAGAAGGGCGCATCGGCGAGAACAGCCCGCAAGGCCGAGGACATGAACGTCTGGAGGCGCTGGTCACCGGCCGCCACTGTATGAACCGTCTGATAGAACTGGACCGGATTGGAGATCCTGTAACGCGCAAAGGCCGAGACGATCAGCCGCTTCTGATCGGCAGCGATGATTTCCTGACCACCCTGTTCGAGATCAAGAATGACCTTCGGCAGATACTCGACGTTCTGGATAAACGGCACCTTGAAGTTCAGGCCGGGCTCGGTGACTGTTCCGCGCACCTGACCGAACTGGAGGATCAGCGCCTGTTCCTTCGGGCTGACGACAAAGGCCGAGCCATAGAGCCCGATGAATCCCAAAAAGACGACAATGGTTGCGATAACCCCTGCAATACCGGTTTTCATGGCTGGGTTCCCGTCCGTGTCGTCTGCGTCTCTGCGGGCTTGTTGAGCTGAAGCAAGGGCAGAACGCCATTGCCAACGCTGTTGTCGACAATCGTCTTGTCGACACGACCAAGCACTCGCTCCATGGTTTCGAGGTAGAGGCGTTCGCGGGTCACGTCGGGTGCCTTCTTGTATTCCTCATAGACCTTCAGATAGCGATTGGCCTGACCGCGCGCCTCTTCGACCGTCTGGCGGGCATAGGCCTGGCTTCTCGCCGTGATTTCCGATGCCTGACCATTGGCTTCCTGCAACACCTTGTTGGCGTTTGCTTGTGCCTGGTTCTGCAGCCGCTCGGCGTCGGCACGGGCTGCCTGCACGTCGCGGAAGGAATCGATGACCTCAGCCGGCGGGTCGACCTTCTGCATCTGGACGAGACGCACTTCTACGCCTGACTTGTAGCTGTCGAGCGTCTTCTGCATGAGTTCGCGCGTATCGGCTTCGATCTTTGGCCGTTCCTCGGTCAGGATGCGCTGGATATCGTCCTTGCCGATTTCCTCGCGCATCGCACTCTCGGCAACCGCCTTGACCGTATCTTCCTGGTTCTGGATGTTGAACAGGTACGCAATCGGGTCCTTGATCGACCACTGCACCTTGAAATCGACGTCGACGAGATTTTCGTCACCCGTCAGCATCAGGCTTTCCTCGGGCGCATTGCGGGAGGGTATGCCGCGCAACCCGTCGCCATCGCGAATACCGACGGTGATTTCACGGACCTGAAGGACCTTGGGGCGCAGCACTTCGCCGATTGGATAGGGCCAATTGACGTGCAATCCCGGCGGCGTGGTGTTCATCACCCGACCAAGCACGAGTTCCACGCCGACTTCATCCGGTTCGACACGATAGACGCCCGTCAAGGCCCACAGGGCAATCACCAGTGCCGCGACGCCAACCACGACCGGACCACCGAAGCTGTCGCCACCGGGGATGAAGGATTTCAGTCGCTCCTGTCCGCGACGAATGATCTCTTCGAGATCGGGCGGGGTCTGCCCACCGCCCGGACCACGCGGGCCATTGCCCCAGGGGCCACGGCCATTACCGCCGCCGTTTCGTCCGCCACCTGTCTGGTTGCTCCAAGGCATATGCGATCCCGTCTTGCCGTTTCTGGTCAGTTCCAGCATCGTCCGGTCGTTTTGTGACACACAACGTCTGCTGATCTGTTGAGCCGCTTCTTATAAGAGCCAATGGTCCCGGGCACAACGTCAATCGGTTTGTTGGATTAACGCTTCCCTCGGATTGCGCTCCGGTGACGGGGGAGATGGTGCTGCGGAGACCTGAAGTCAATCGCCGGCTGCCGACAATCGATCATAGGTGACGATTTCAAACGCAGCGTCATCGCGAGGTCCGCGTTCGCCTGCGACGCGCGAGCTGACGATCCAATGAGCGGGATCCAACTCGGGAAATTGTGTATCGCCCTCCGGCTCCAGCGCCACTTCGGTCGCTATGATCCGGTCCGTGAACGGCAGGGCTTCCGCGTAGATCTGGCCGCCACCAGCGATGATGACGTCTCTGACGCCATCTCTATTCGCCACGGCATCGGCAACATCGAGCGCCTGTCGAATGGACGACACCACCTGGATGCCATCAGCCTGAAAGCCCGGATCACGCGTGACGACAATCATGGTTCGACCGGGCAAGGGCTTGCCAATCGACTGAAACGTCTTGCGACCGAGGATCATCGGCTTGCCCATGGTCGCCGACTTGAAATGCTTCAGGTCGGACGGCAGTTGCCACGGCATCCAGTTGTCGCGGCCAATCATGCGATTACGCGCATAGCCGACGACGATGGTGCGGCGCGGCCGATCACCTGTCGTATCGCTCATGGTGCACTGCTCGCCAGCCGTTGCAATGCATCACCGGACAGCCGGTTTGAAATCCATTCGTTGCGGGAAACGGCGCCGATGGAGTGGTAAAACGCAATCGAGGGCGCATTCCAGTCGAGGACTTCCCAGGTCAGACGCCTCAGTCCCTCATCCACGCAGCGCTTGGCGAGCCGTTGCAGGAGTGCCTTGCCGATGCCGCGCCCGCGATAGGCGGGGCTGACGTAGAGGTCTTCGAGATAAATGCCATGGCGGCCCGAGAAAGTCGAGAACGAATAGAACCAGAGCGCTTGGCCCGCCGGGACGCCATCCCATTCGGCGATGTCACAGAAAACACGCGGTGTCTCCCCAAACAGGGCGGCGTTCATATCCGCCTCGGTCGCTTCCACCTCATGCAACAGCTTCTCGTAGTCCGCGAGTTCGCGAACAAAGCCATGAACAAGCGGCGCATCACCGGGGACAGCAGGACGGATCGTCAGGGACATCTGGTCAGCTCGCATTGAAAGGGTTCATTTGGCCTGCCGTGTGGCGCGGGTGTCAGACCGCAACAGCCGCCTTGATATGCGGGTGCGGGTCATAGCCTTCCAACGTGAAGTGACTGAGATCAAAGTCGAAAATGCTCTGCACCGAGGGATCGATGCGCATTGTCGGCAGGGCGCGCGGGGCGCGGGAAAGCTGCAACTCGGCTTGCTCGAAGTGATTGGAATAAAGGTGTGCGTCGCCAAGCGTGTGCACGAACTCACCGGGCTTCAATCCGCAGGACTGCGCCATCATCATGGTGAGCAACGCATAGCTCGCGATGTTGAAGGGGACACCGAGGAACACGTCAGCCGAGCGCTGGTATAACTGGCAGGACAGGCGTCCATTGGCCACATAGAATTGGAACAGGCAATGGCATGGCGGCAAGGCTGATTTCGGCACATCCGACGGGTTCCAGGCCGTAACGATCAGCCGCCGACTGTCGGGATTGCGCTTGATGTCCTGTTCTACGTTGGCAATCTGATCGATTGTCGTGCCGTCGGGCGCAGCCCAGGACCGCCACTGCGAGCCATAAACCGGCCCAAGGTCCCCATTGGCATCCGCCCATTCATCCCAGATCGTCACGCCGCGCTCCTGCAGCCAGCGGACATTCGTTTCGCCACGCAGGAACCAGAGCAATTCCACAATGATCGACCTCAGATGCAGCTTCTTGGTCGTGACCAGCGGGAATCCTTCCGCCAGATCAAAGCGCATCTGGTGGCCGAACACCGATTTCGTGCCCGTACCCGTGCGATCCTGCTTGGTGACGCCCGTCGCAAGGATTCGTTCCATCAGCTCGTGATATTGCCGCATGTGCGCCTCCAGCGTTCGTCGAATCGGTCAGGCCAGTGCGACACTATGCCCCTGCCCGCGCCCTTTGCTGCCGTTACCCCAGATAAACTGTGCGTGAGCAGATGTGGAGGGCCCAGTTGGATCTTCCACTGAAATCGACGATGGGCTGGTCATTGCCTCGGCAATTGGTGCCGCATCCGACATTTCCGCCGAACCCCTTCCCCTTCTGGCCGGAACTGCCTATATTGGCCCTGCCGACGCTTGCGACGGCTATGGTGATAAACGGTCAGTGTAATACGCCTATCGGACCCGGGGGCGGTACCCGGCGCCTCCACCCAAATTCCTGATCCGGTTGATGCTTCTGGCATTGGGCAGGAATTTTGGCGGGGGCGAAACAGGATCGACGAGGGTCTAAAAACTGGTCTTTTGCCCGGCATGATACCGCCGTTATCGGGTCAATTTGTAGTTGCCAATGACAACTATGCTCCGGTTGCAGTGGCCGCGTAAGCGGTTAATGACTCCGGAAATTAAGCCCTGACGGTTAGCCCCGGCAGGCGGGGTTCGGGGGTACCTGGCAACAGAAACCCTCACTTTCTGAAACTTTAGCCCGCTATTAACCAGTTCACTTTAGCTAAAATCGTTTCGGCCACGTTGCTCCCGGATAAAGCTGGGCGCATAGTCTGGCTCAATCGGCGATTCCACCTATAATCTGACTGATGAGTGCCAATCGATAGCCCCATCAGCCATCAATGACCCCAAAGAAGCCCCTATGACACAAGATCTCATTCGTTACGACGTTCTCGTGCAAGACGCGCTTCGCGGGGTCGTGAAAAAAATCGTTGCGGAAGTTGTCAAGGCTGGGCTGCCGGGCCAGCACCATTTTTACATTTCCTTCGACACGCAGCATCCCGGCGTGCGGATGTCGACGCGCCTTCGGCAGCGGTATCCCGATGAAATGACGGTTGTCCTGCAACATCAGTTTTGGGATCTGAACGTCACGGACGCGGCCTTCGAAGTGGGTTTGTCGTTCTCGGGTATCCCGGAGCGGCTTTACGTTCCGTTCAATTCGATCAAGGGATTTTTCGATCCGTCGGTCCAATTCGGCCTGCAGTTTGAACCAGTCCGCGATGCACAGGCGGCAACCGGCGAAACCGACGACAGCGCGGAGACAACTCCGGGGCCGGTCAATTTGACCAGCGTCCAGAGCCTGTCATCCCGTCCGGCAGTCGTGCGTCCAGCGGATGCGTCGGGTGAACAGGACGATACTTCGCCGAAGACCGCCGATGCGGGCGAGCGCTCGAAGCCGCAGCTCAAATCCGTCCCGGCATCAGAGTCAGACGCTGCTCCTAGCACTGGCACCGTTGTGTCCATTGACAGTTTCCGCAAGAAGACCTGAACTCCGGCGCGACCATGGCAGACATCGTCTCTCTCAATCGCGCCCGGAAAGCCCGTACAAAGGCATCTGAAAAGGCGGCAGCGGCAGAGAACCGGGTGAAGTTTGGCCGCACCAAGGCCGAAAAACTGGCCGATCGCAAGGCGGCCGACGTCCTGGACCGGCACGTCGATGCGCACAAGCTGACCAATGAATCCGATTGACAGCTAAACCGAACGGATGATCGCCTGGAAAAGCGCTCGATCACGATTTCAGGACACAGAACCAGTGTGGCGCTTGAGCCTGAGTTCTGGGCAGCGCTGGCTGACCTCGCTGAAGCGCGTAGCCTGACCCAGAATGCGCTCATCGTCGAGATTGATCGTGATCGCGGCGAGCACAATCTGGCATCTGCGTGCCGTCTCGCCGTCCTAAGGCATCTGCGTCGCACGCCTGCTGAGTAACTGGACCACCGGCTGTTCCCGGCATCCTACTGTGCACTGGGAGAGTTCGGCACATTCAGCGGCATGATCGGGGGCCGAGGGGTGATAAAGATAATCGGTGGCAGATCGGGCAGCACATCAATGCGACGCTTCTCGCGAACCGATTGGGTAGCTCCAGCCTGAGAGGCTGCGTCTGCCGACGGCGACGTATTGATCGGCAGCGGCATCGCCGGCTTTACTGCGGGATCATGGATCGCACCAGCCGGTGGTTCGAGTGAAAGCGGTGGTTCCGGTTTCCGGACTGGCACGTCCATCTTGATCTGTTGTGCATCTGTCGAAACAGATACCGGAGGCTTCGCAGCCTCGGGAACCACTGGATTGGCGGCAGTATCGGGGGCGCCAACAGGCGAAGGCTTGGCTGCCTCGGATGAAGACGGCAACTCCGGCCCTGATACCGTCGCGGGACGGACTGGAGCGGGGGCTGACGCGGGTGTGGGCTGAGTATTCGCCTTGTTCGCCTCGTCCGCCTTGCGGGCATCATCGACGCGTTTGGCGTCAGCTGCCTTTCGGGCCTCTTCAGCGGCTTTTGCTTCGGCAGCCTGTCTGGAATCTTCGGCCTTCCTGTCGTCAATTGCCTTCTGACGGGCTGCGGCCTCAGCGGCTTTCTGTTCCTGTTCGCGCTGGATGCGCAAATCGTTCAAGCGCTTGAGTTCGCGCTGGAAGCGTTGCTGTTCAACAATATCGGCCTGCAAATCCTCGACCCGCTGCACCTCGCGTTCGAAGGCACGCAGCGTCAGGAAGGCCGAGAGTGGAGCAACGTCGAGGGTCCGTTTGGGTGCGTCAAGCGGTCCACGGAACAGGACGCCAACCTGCGGCTCGGCTCCCACAACGCCATTTTTTCCCGGATCAACCTTCAGCGTCCAGTCCGCGTCCATCGTCCAGCGTCCGAAATCGAGGGCGAGCGACCCGCCCGCCTGGGCCCGCTGGGAGGTCACGTTGATCGCGTTGGCGCGCAACACGCCGGAGCCAATGGCAAAGGCCGCCTCAACCCGGCTGAACGGCAGCGTCCCTGCATCCAGTCGCCCCTGGAAGATGGCCCTGATCTTGTCGTCCTTGAGCTCAAGGCCGTTATCGGCAGCGGCAATGATCACCGAAAACGCATCCGGGTCGACATAGCGAATCCGGCCATCCGTCACCGTGAGGGCTCCGTTCCCGCTTAAAGCCGACGCAAGTGCGGCAATCGATCTGCCGCTCGATTCAAACGTGGCATTGAGATCCATCGCCCCATCGGCAACGGCGCGATCATCCCGACGCCAAACCACATCGGCCAGATGAGCTTCCTTGAGTTGCACGTTGCCAACAAGCGCTATTGCGGCATCCGATGACGCCGTCAGGCTGAGTGCGCCGGTCAAATCCCCGCCTGCAAAGCTGCCAGTGACCTCGTCAAACAGGACCTGACCTGGACGCAAGCGCAGTTTGGTCGCAAACCGGTCAATCCCGCGCGACGGATCAATCCCGAGCCGATCCGCTTTCAGATCCAGGTTCGCATTTAACGCAGAGAACACAGGCCCCTTCAGGACCTCAGTCGACCAGATCGCGTCTTTTGCAACGGGTAGCTCGAAAGCATCATTGCCAAGGCCCAATTCGAGGAACGTCGTCAGATCAGCCTTGGTCAATTGCAGATCGCCATCCAGCCTCGTCGGGGACTGGTCGAAATCGACGGAGATGGTGCCATTGCTGCCAGCTTCAATGATATGCCCGGTCAGATTTGACAGACGGACCTTCAAACCCTGACCGTCGATCCGGGCCTGCATGTCAATTGGGACCGTTGACCCGCCAGACGGGAGCGCCTGACCGAGCATCATCAGGGGCGTGCGTACGTCGGGCGTTACAAAATGCGCGTCTGCATCGTAGGATATGACGCCACCTGCATCGACACGCGCGTGTCCTGTGCTCGTCAGTTTGGCACCGGCGATCTCGGCGTTGGCTGTGACAACGAGTCCATCGGAGGGGACACCCTTGGCAGATATCAGCAGTTTGCCAGCCGAAGTCGCATCAGAGATTGCAGCGAAGCCGATCTGCCGCAGGATCAACCCGCCATCCGGGCCATCAAACTTGAGCGCCGTATCGAGCCTACCATCGCGGAACCGGTCAAGCCGTCCATCAAAATCAGCCAGCAGGCTCAACTTCGAAACAGCGGCCATGCCATCCAGTTGCACATGGATCTTGCTCGAAGCAGCGCTGGCAACACCCGTCAAATGAGCGTCAGCCTTGAACGGCCCCATCGTGGGGGCTGCGGCAAGGAATCGTTTCAGCCAGGGCAGCGTCGAACCAGCGGAATCGCGGCTCAACACTTCAACGAGATGCGCAAGGCCGGTCAGGCGCTCGGCCCGGATTGAGCCATCAAGCGCCCCGTCTGGCGTTGTCAGAACCTTTTCGACGCGGCCATGAACATCGACCGACGCACCGAGGGCATCCTGAATCCTGAGTTGCTCAATGGTGAGCGTCGATCCATCAAAGCCAGCCTTGGTCGTCACTGATTTGAGACTTTGCCCGCCAATCACGACGGTGCCTGCATCCAGATCCAGATCAATTTGCGGCAACGACGAATGAGCAGCCGATGTCGTTGACACTGGGTCTGGCGCGAGATTGCCTGATAAGAGGCCGAGCATGAGCTTGGCTTGATCAAGATCAAGCCGGTCAGCGCTCAGGGACGCCTTCAACCGGTCAGGCTTGCCGCCGGATGCTGCCGACCAGATCAGATTACCCCTGGCCTTGGCCGCTCCGATTTCGGCATCGAGTTGGTCGATCCGCAGCGCGCCTGACGCGATCTCGGCATGGCCGGAGAGCTTGAAGGGGTCAAGCGCAACAGGTGCCTTTCCGGGCGATGATTTGGTCCACCATTGGATCAGGGGCGAAGGCTGCTCGCTGGAGATCAGGAGATCACCGACGAACGACGCTTCCGTGGCCTCGATCCCGGGTACGGTCAACCGCCCGCTCGCCCCGACTTGCGAGCGTCCGGGCAATTTGGCCGACATCTGATCAATTGCCCAACCATCGGCACGCGTCCGAACCGCGAGATCCAGATCCTGGATGGCTCCGCCACCCAGCACCAGGCCACCAACACCCAAATGCAGCTTGCCAGCCATTGGCAACTTCGGCAGACCAAACAGCAACTCTTTCAGTCGCCGTGTCGCGACCTGCGGATCGGCGGGTTCGTCAATCTTCTGGGCAATCAGGCGATCCAGATCGATCTGCCGGGCGGCAAGATCCACGTCAAACCGAGGCGCACTGCCAAGATCCAGCTTGCCGTGGCCCGTGACCTTATAGGCCGTTTCGGCATCCCCGACCGAAATCTGCGTTCCCTCGACGGTGATCGCCGCGGTGCTGGCGGAAAAATCGGTGTCGAGTTGCCAGGGCGTCGGGGTTGCAGCCAGCTTGTCGGCCTTGCCTTCACTGAGGGCCAGCCGCTCCAGATGGAAAGTTCCCGTGGCCACGGGCGTATCCGCCAGCGTGTCCAGAACCGCTTCAATGCCGACCTGAAGCGGTGCATCGACCGGACTGGCTTGCAGCCGCAGCGGCCACTTGCCGTCGTCGCCGCGCTTGCCGGTCGCAAACCGGAAATTAAAGGCATGTCCGCCGATGCGCGCTCCGCCATCGAGTTTCAGGGGACCAGCCAGTTCGGCTGCCGACGCTGTTCCGTTCAGGGCGTCAATCGCTGTTTCGGTCCCTGTCCGCTCATCAAACAGCATGATGCGACCGTCGACGATTTCCGCAAATTCCAGCCCGATGGCTCCGATCCCCGCCGCACCCGAGGCAGTCCCGAAGGTCGCATAGCGACCGGGGAGCGCAAACTTGCCATCGGACTCAATCCCGAGGCGCACAACGGGCCGATCCAGCCGCAATTCGGAAATCCGCACGTCGCCCTTCAGTAGCGGCGTCAGTTCGAGTTTCAGATCGAGGCGGTCAATCTTCAGATCGGGATGATCAACAGGACCGATGACGACATCATCCAGCAGAATCGATGGGGCCGGCAACAGGCGCACCTGGGCATTCCCAAGCACCGTGACCCGCTCGCCAAAGATCCGCTGGCCTTCGCGCTCGAATACCGAGCGATAGGCGGCCCAGTCGACAAAATAGGGACCGACAAGCGCTGTCACGAGCGCCACGATGATGGCAACCCCAATGCCGATGTAGAGAGAATTCACCAATCCGTCTCCCCAGCCACGCCTCAACTCAGTCTAGCGCAGTCAGCGCAGGAGTTTAACGCAATTCTGTGTCGGAGGACGCGATTTTGATGGGGTTAAAGGAATGACGTTGATGACAATGGATCGATTTCTCGCACGCTATCCTCGGCCGATTAAGCTTGCTGAATAGATAGAGAACATAAATCTAGTCCGGATAAGGACAATATTTTCCGTCATCATCGATTGTCATAAGATAGAACTTCCCTAGAAGATGATGAATTTCACCATCGTGAGATCCAGTTTCCGGAAAGAATTCGCGATTAATGTCACTTAGATTTTTGACGGGCTCGTATACCAGAACCCGACCGAACGGCTCGCCCGGATCCATTGTATGCACGACTCGTTCCCAACAGATCAAGACACGCTCCGAACCCTGCTTGGAAGCATACGTTGGGTACATGATAGCAAGATGAGACAAGTCTATAACTATCGCAGCGTTTATCCAAATAATATATACCATCAAAATAGATAATACAGATTCGACTATTTTTGAAAATATCCTCAGAATTAAATTTCGTATTATAGACAGAATCGAAAAAATCAACCAAATGAAAATGATGATGACGAGTAAAACAATAATAAAATCCGGCACAGAACTATCAACAATTTGACCATCACGGATCATCAACAAAAATCTAATATATAGCGATATCAAAATCGCAGCGGGAAACCGAAAACTACGAAGAAAATTCAATAGCATTTCGAAATGCTCATAAATATAAAAATGCTCAGATTAGGTCACTATGATTTCAAACGGCAGGATCTCTGTTTTAGATAAGCGCAATCGCCTAACCATCGCATTGAAATCATTGAACCATGTCACAAGCTTCTCACTCAGACTCTCAGATTACTAATACTCATCTAATTTTTCAACGTATATTTTTTAAACACACTCAGATATAGTATTACATAGAAAGTCAGTCATTCATC
Source organism: uncultured Hyphomicrobiales bacterium (assembly GCA_903930435.1). Classification (GTDB taxonomy): domain Bacteria; phylum Pseudomonadota; class Alphaproteobacteria; order Rhizobiales; family Ancalomicrobiaceae; genus CAIYYN01. The sequence continues at coordinate 86,791 of CAIYYN010000068.1, forward strand.
ATGATCAATAAACATCGCATGACTCATTGGAATAATGGATCCCGGCATCCGCCGGGATGACAAATCGACCACCCCTTGCTTCGAATACCTAAGGCAAAGCGACGCCGCGCACGCGCCTCACCCCAGCACTTTCCCCGGATTGAAGATGCTGTCGGGATCGAGGGCGTGCTTGATCTTGCGCATGAGGTCGAGGCCGACTTCACCGTGTTCCTTTGCCATATATTTGATCTTGCCTTCGCCGACGCCATGTTCGCCCGTGCAGGTGCCACCCATCTCGAGGGCGCGATGCACGAGGCGCTCGATCACGATCTTGACGCGCGCTACCTCGTCGGCATCATCCATCATGATCAGCGGCGACAGATGGAAATTGCCGTCACCGACGTGGCCAACAATCGGCGCAATGATGCCCATCTCGGCGATATCGGCTTGCGTTGCCTCGATGCAATCGGCCAGCCGCGAGATCGGCACACAGACGTCGGTTGCGATCGACTTGGCACCGGGCCGGAAGCTCATCGAGGCCCAGTAGACATCATGGCGGGCCTGCCAGAGCTTGGAGCGTTCTTCCGGCTTCGTCGTCCACTGGAACGGTCCGCCGCCGAAGTCAGTTGCAATTTCGCCAAAGCGCGTCGATTGCTCGGAGACACCGGCTTCGGTGCCATGGAACTCGAGCATCAGGAGCGGACTTTCGGGCAAGGTGAGCTTTGAATAGGCATTCACAGCCTTCACCTGCATCACGTCCAACAGTTCGATCCGGGCGACCGGAATGCCGGACTGAATCGTCAGGATCACAGCGTCCGCCGCAGCCTTCACGGTCGGGAAGGTACAGACGCCGCCTGAGATCGCCTCTGGAATGCCCTGCAGCCGGATCGTCAACTGCGTAATGATCCCGAGCGTGCCTTCCGATCCGACGAACAGGCGCGTGAGATCATAGCCCGCCGACGATTTCTTCGCCCGCGTCGCGGTAGTAACGACCGAGCCGTCAGCGGTGACGACGCGCATCGACAGGACGTTGTCCTTCATCGTGCCGTAGCGGACGGCATTGGTGCCTGACGCGCGCGTTGCGGCCATGCCGCCGAGCGAGGCATCTGCACCGGGATCGATGGGGAAAAACAGACCGGTATCGCGCAGGGATTCATTGAGGAATTTGCGCGTCACACCCGGTTCGATCACTACGTCGAGATCCTCGGCATGCACCTCGATGATCCGGTTCATGCGTGACACATCGATACAAATGCCGCCGACAGGAGCGTTGATATGGCCTTCGAGCGAGGTGCCGGTCCCGTACGGAATGACAGGCACCTTGTGTTCGGCGCACACCTTGACGATGTCGACAACCTCCGCCTCGCTTTCAGCATAGACCACGGCATCAGCCGGTTCATTCGGCAGCCACGTCAGGATATTGGCATGCTGTTCGCGCACGATGGCCGCTGTCGACAATCGGTCGCCAAAGCGCTGCTTCAGGATCGAGACGGCGGTCGCCACCGAAGCGGGATCAGGGCGGGCGAGAGTGGCGGTTGTTTCTACGGACACGGCATGGACCTTTCGGCGGAGTCTTTGATGCATTAAAATTGGCGCGTACGAGTATCAGGCTACCCCTCATCCGGCAGAAGATATCCAAAATGCCGAACTCACCCCTTCGGTGCTGTCGGCATCAGGTCATAGGGGCCTTTCCAACCCGGTAAGTCGTAAATCCGCTTCGCCCAGGCCGTAATGTTCGGGAACATGGCGGGCACGTCGAGACCGGTTTCTTCCTTGTAATAGACGTAACCGGCCAATGAGAAGTCAGCGATGGTCGGGCGACCGCCGACAAGCCAGTCTTCCTTGCCAAGGTGCGTCTCGACGATCTTGTAGGCCGCGATCGTCCGGTTCTTCAGGAACTCGATGGCGCCGGGATCACCTGTCTTGGCGATGCCGACGAGGAAGCGCAAGGTGGCGAAATAGCTGGTGAACTTGTGATTATCGTAGAACATCCAGCGCAGGATTTCGCGACGCTCATGCGCGTCCTTCGGGCCGAATTTTCCTATAACGTCGGCCAGATAATCCAGGATCACGCCAGACTGGGTCAGGATCAGCCCGTTGTGTTCGAGAACCGGGGCTTCCCCCATCTCATTCAGGTTGGCGCGATATTCCGGCGTTCGCGTCTCACCTTTCAGGAAGCCGACAAACGCCGGTTCCCAATCACAACCGGACAGTTCCAGCATCAGGGCGACCTTGTAGGAATTGCCGCTTTCACCGAAGCAATGCAGCTTGAACTCTGCCATTTACCGAATCCTCCCGACGTCTTGTCTTTTTTATCTAGAGCGGTGCCGTTGCCGTATTCAACCATGCCGTTTCCGTTGCATCCAGATACGGGCCGATCATGGCAGCTACGCGTGCGTGGTACGCATTGATCCAGTTGACCTCCGCGCGTGTCAGCAGTGATGATTCGATCAATCGGCGATCAATCGGGACAAGCGTCAAAGTCTCGAAGCCCAGCATCGGACGGTCGCCGCCTTCGATCATCTCGGGCGGCGTGACGATCACAAGATTTTCGATGCGGATGCCCCAGGCACCGGTCTTGTAGTAGCCGGGTTCGTCCGAAATGATCATGCCCGGTTCCAGCGCAACACTTGCCCGCTTGGAGATATTCTGGGGGCCTTCATGCACGGCGAGATAGCTGCCGATGCCGTGGCCGGTGCCATGGTCATAATCGAGACCGGCGGACCACAGACTGATCCGCGCCAGCACATCGAGTTGGTGCCCGGTTGTGCCTTTGGGGAACCGCGCCGAGGCGATCGCCAGCGTGCCCTTCAGAACCCGCGTGAACCGATCGCGCATTTCAGCGCTCGGCGTGCCGACGCACAGCGTGCGGGTGATATCGGTCGTGCCATCGCGGTATTGGGCACCGGAATCGAGCAGAAACAGGCTGTCCTGATCCACCTTCCGATTCGTGGCCGCACTGACACGGTAATGCACGATCGCACCATTCGGTCCGGCACCAGAGATCGTGGAAAACGAGAGGTCCAACAATTTGCCGCGCTCGCCATCCATGCGGACGCCTGTCTCGGCGCGGAACTGCTCGAGCGCCTTGCAGACCGCTATTTCATCCAGAGTGCCCTGGGTCGAATTGGCATCAAACCAGGCGAGAAACCGCGTGACGGCCACGCCATCGCGCAAATGTGAAGCACGGGCACCGGCCAGCTCAGCCGCGTTCTTGGTGGCCTTCGGCTGACGGCAGGGATCATCGGCTTCGATGAGGCTGGCACCGGCGGCTGTCAGGCGCGTCGCGATGGCAGCCGACACCCACACGGGATCAACCATGACAGAGGCACCCGTCGCCCCAAGCTCATCGAGCGCTGGCAGGAACGCGTCAAATGGGCGGAGATCAACGTGGGCCGACAGATGCTCGCGGGCAGTGGCATCAAGCTTGGTCGGATTGATGAAGAGAATGGGCTTAGCGGTCGCAAACAGGATCGCGTAAGACAGTGCGAGCGGCGTGTGCGGCACATCGCTGCCGCGCATGTTGAAGGCCCAGGCAATGGAATCCGGTTGCGTCAGGATGGCAGCATTGGCGCTTTTGGCCGCGAGTGTTTTCGCCAGACGTTGAAGCTTGGAGGCAACATCTTCCCCGGCAAATTCGAGCGGCTGAACCGTCACCGGACCAACGGGTGCGGCGGGGCGATCCGACCAGACAGCATCAACGGGATTGACGGCAACCGGAACCAGTGCCGCCCCATTGGCCAAGACGGCCTCCTGCAGCCGGGCAAGACCCGACATCGTATGCAGCATCGGGTCGTAGCCGATTCGATCCTCAGGTCCGGCGTGGGCCTTCAGCCAATCGAGTACCGGCATATCCTCTATGCCTACCGGCGTAAACGCAGTGGTATCCACCTGCGCCCGGACTTGCAGCGTGTAGCGGCCATCAACGAAAATGGCTGTCTCCGACGCCGTCAAGACCGCCGTGCCAGCCGATCCGGTAAAGCCGGTCAGCCAACCAAGCCGTTCTGCCGATGGCGGGACGTATTCGCCCTGGTGCTCATCGGCGCGCGGCACGATAAATCCGGTTAACCCCTGCCGCGCCAGTTCGGCCCGAAGCAGCTTGAGGCGTCCGGGGCCAAGGGACGGATTGGCAACATCATCGAAGCTCTGAAACATGGCAGTGACTTTAGGCTGGCGTGACCGAAAAGGGCAATGACGAATTTAGAGGGCGCGTTTCAGCCGCGACCGAGCACAAGCGCGAGCCATTCATCTTCCTGCAAAGACCATTTGAGATAGAGGCCCTGCATCCGGTAAGCGGACAGAACCCGCGCGCGGTCCGTCACCCGCAGGCCCGACAGAACAATGGTCGCATCATGGGTGATCGCCTTGGCAATCGGACGGGCCAGTCGCGTCAGGGGACGAGCGAGGATATTGGCAACAACGAGATCATAGGGCGCGCGCTCTTCAATACGGCGATGCGCCATGCCGGTTGCGGTCAGCGTTTCAATGAAGGGGCCAACGCCGTTCAGATCAGCATTCTGGCGCGCGATCCTCGTTGCGACGGGATCAATATCGGTCGCAAGAACGCGTGTCCCCTGCATTTCGGCAATGGCAATCGCCAGAAGGCCGGTTCCGGTACCAACATCAATTGGCCGGAAATAATGACGCTTGGCGAGCAGGCGATCCAGCGCCGCCAGACAAACGCGGGTCGTTGCGTGATGGCCCGTGCCAAAGGCCAGTTCGGCGTCGATCTCGATACCGCGCGCATTGACCGGCACCCGGGCCCGATCATGACTGCCGTGGACATAAAAGCGGCCCACTGGAACGGGTTTGCGGATTTCCTCGGAGACGGCGATCCAGTTGGTCGTGTCATCCAGGACAGTGACCTTGACGTCGATCGTGGTGCCTTCGTCGCCAAGGGCTTCGCGGACTAGGGCTTCGGCGTCTTCCGGCTCGACGTCGAAGATGATGGTGTCGACGGTCCAGTGCCTCGAATAGGGCGGCGTTTCTTCACGCGTTACGGGATAGCCGTCAAACTCGAAGGCCTCTTCGAGGATCGCCGCAAGGCGCTTGGCTTCAAATCGACCCGCTTCGAGACGGACTTGGCAGGTTGGCATGGGAGAGCCTCAGACGGAGTGAAACGTTATGGCTTCAGGAAAACAAGCGACGACCATTCCTTTGCCCGGTATCGGTACTGAAAGACAAGTCCCCGCTGCGAATAGACCGATTGCATGCGCGCTTCTTCGCCGATTCTGAGGCCTGCGATGATCAGAACAGCCTGCGGGGCCATCGCCGCAACGATGTCGTTCGCCATCGCAGTCAAGGGCGCAGGCAGAATATTGGCAAGCACGAGATCAAAGGGACGCGCCGCGCGAATGGAGGGGTGACGCAGACCATCGGCCAGCGCGATTTTCAACCGGCCATTCATGCCGTTGCCGCGGGCGTTGAGGTCCGTCATGGCCACGGCGACAGGCTCGATATCCGAGGCGACAATATGCGCAGACGGGACGACTTTTGCCGCAGCTAGGGCCAGAAGCCCTGTCCCGGTGCCCAGATCAAGAATCCGGCGCGGAGTCCGGCATTTTAGCAGCGCATCGAGTGCAGTCAGCGACAGAAAGGTCGAGGCATGGTCACCGGTCCCGAAAGCTGTTGATGCCTCGATGATCAGATCTGTGCGACGGCGCTGGCTGGCTGCGGGTTGATTGTGTTCACCAAAGACGCGAAACCGACCAGCTGTGATCGGCGGCAACTGATCCAGTTCGAGTTCACTCCAATCATCGGCATCCAGCGGGCGCAACTGAAATCCGGCGAAAGCCGCGATCAGATCATCAGCAGAAATATCGTCGCGGGCTGCAAAGGCGTCTGTCAGCGCATCAATGAGCCTGTCTGGATCGACCTGATCGGGAAAATAGGCTTCCAGTCCCCACTGGCCATTGCCGAGGTCGAAGGCACCGGCAGCATCCGCCGCAAGGCGCGAGCCCTCGGCAAGCTCATCGGCAATGGCAGTCGCGACGACAGCCGGTGCGGTCAGGGTGAGGAGATAGCTCGGCATCAAATCCGATCCGGTTGGCAGGTGAGAGACTTGTGCCCGCAGGCCCCATCTCAGGCAAGCCCAATGCGCCAAACGCGAGACAAATTCTGCCCCCGAGACCTAGGGCTCGTTGACAAATAGGATTTGGAGCGCGGTATGAGCGAAAATCGTCCAGATTCAGGAGAAAATGCGCAGGCTGGGTTATCCCCAGTCAAGCGTTTTCGACACCAAGCTGGGC
>CAIYYN010000069.1 GCA_903930435.1 uncultured Hyphomicrobiales bacterium
CCGACATGGCTTTTCAGGAGTTGGCGGCGGATGAGGCGGAGCGCCTTCATTCGCATGTGTCTATCCTTTGCCATTTGGTTCCGGAATTATGGGCTACCTGCGGTCACGCCGAGGCCGCCTTGTCTTCGTTCATTGCACGATGATTGCTTGGCGTCAGTAAAATTGATTGAACGACCGCACGTGAAGTGTTCATGTTCAATGTCAACGGTTAACCTCGTATCATTGCAGTAAAAAGTTACTCTTAAAACTGTTTCTACTAGATTTCACCACCTCAGTGTGAATGAAGGGGCCAGAACGAACTTCAAACCGGATTAAGCCTGAGAGGCAACGTCAACGTGGTTCATTTTTGCTATCGCGAGCATTGTGGCTATGATTGTCTTCTCCGATTTTGGGGAACGTGACCGCAAATGGGCTACCGCAAGTCGTTTAGCAACGTGTTTCGAGGTACCCACAGCGCATCATCATGTAGCCTTGGGTTTTCAAGATCGTTTCAATCTGCGTTTGGGTGAGCACTTGCTTCCATTGGTCGGCTTTTCCGACTCGGAAGAACCTGTCGGCCTTCTCAGGGCGTTCGACGAAGCCCTTTTGAGCTTCTTGCTGGGCGAGTTTCTCAAACGACGAATGATCGAGGGCGCGCTTGATCTGCTCGGGCGACGCCTTCAGTCCAAGAAACGACACGATACGCCCGAAGGTATGATCTCGTGCAGCCAACATATCTTCATAGCGGACGATCAGGACGGGTCGGTGCGCGACTGAAAACCAGCTGGCAACGTGAAGGCTCCAGGAACTCATGAACTCATAGACAAGTCGCTCGCTAGCTAATGCCGTAGTGGCATCGGGGTTCGCCATATATTCGATGGTCTCATCGATGGATTGACCCATATGGCTTGCGAAGGAGATGGCGACGTCCAGAGGATTTCTGACGAGATAGATTGCGCCGCGCGTCACATCGAAATTGATCGTCGAATACCCTTCGACGTTGGCGACGGCGTTGTGTGTCTTCATGAACACGCGTTCACGTGCATGGCGCGCGATATTGGCCTGAATCTCGTAGCGAACGGCTGCGATTTCGGCAGCGGTTGCTTCCTCAGGGCTCTTTCCAAGCTGGTATTCAAAGTCCCGCCGAGCTGCATCCCGGCGTGACCATTGCATGAGCCTGTTGATGTCGTGCGGCTGGTTCGAGGTTCCTGTCACCTGATCCATCAGATTATTGATGAAGACCCGAAGCCACGTATTGCCGGACTTTGGGTACGAGGCAAGCCAGATGATATTGCGCGGCGCTTGGGTGTCGGCTTCCGGCGCAGATTCCGACACGGTTTGGTCTTGCACGTTCATTGGCTCACTCAAAGTGCCAGGAGTGACGACGGGCGAGCGCGTTCAGGCGCTCGCCCTTTTGGCTCTAATGACTGGAGATGGCGTTGGGAGGTAGGCTCGATGCCGCAGCCACGAGGCTTGCGATCGCTGAACTGTCCCTTGGACTTATGCCATAGGGTGCGGCAGTCGTGTCACTCGCACCCTGGCCGATCCCGAAGACAGCAGACAACGCCTGGGCTGCCGCAATATCGCTGCTGCTCAGGGTCTGGTTCGATGTGCCCAGATAGTAGCACATGATCGAGCTGGCGTTATTGTTGTCGGCAAAGCCAACAGCGTGACCGATTTCGTGGGTGAAGACCTGGGTCAGGGTTGCGTCGGTTCCCTTGTAGACGAAGTCACCGCCTGCGCCTTGCACAAATGCCGTTTCATCGGGAGATTCCATCGTGATCTGAACGGACTGCATGATCCCGTCCTTGTACTGATAGGTCGTGGCACCAACCATGCTGGTCTGGGAATGGTCCAGATCGCCCCAGCCAATCCGGATATTGGCCTGGGCGGGATCGCTCACCTCGACGAACTGCAGCCCCGTTGCTGCCGACCAAGCCGAGAAGGCGGCCTCCGCATCGGCCGTTTCCTGCGCCGTCGGTTGCGACCCGACGCCGTCCGGTCCGGCGAGGCTCCAGGTCACGACATCCTTGTTCCACCCGGCTCCCTGATAGATGGCCGACCGGTCATTGGTCGTGATCGCCTGATTGACCTCGGCCATCATCGCCGAAAGCGATTGTGCATCAATCGCATCATTGGGAGTCAGATTGAATTGGGCTGATGACAGGGTATCCGACCCGAGCATGGATGTGATGCCAAGCTGATTGCCCGCAAAACCGCCGCCACCGCCCTGCCACGATCCGCCAGCTGTGTAGCC
>CAIYYN010000070.1 GCA_903930435.1 uncultured Hyphomicrobiales bacterium
CGAATTCTTCAAATCGAAAAAAGACGACACAGCCGCCATCGAGGAGACCGATAAATGACCGCGCTTACCCATCGCTATGATTTCGTTCTACTCTTTGAGGTCACCCGCGGCAATCCAAACGGTGATCCGGACGCGGGCAATCTGCCCCGTCTCGATCCGGAAACCAATCACGGTCTGGTGTCGGATGTCAGCCTGAAGCGCAAGATCCGCAACTACGTTGAGTTCGCGAGAGAAGGGCAGGACGGCTTCCACATCTATGTGCAGGAAGGAGCCATCCTGAATGAGCAACATCGCAAGGCCTATGTCGCCCTGCGCCCGAGCGATGGCAAGGCTGGCAAAGATGCCAAGCTCAACCCGAAAGACGATGCAGAGGCCGCGAAGCTGAAAGACTTCATGTGCGCCAACTTCTTCGACGTGCGTACGTTCGGTGCGGTCATGTCGACCGGTATCAATTGCGGTCAGGTCCGCGGCCCGGTGCAACTGACCTTCGCCCAATCCATTGAGCCGATCGTTCCCGTGGAAATCTCCATCACCCGAATGGCAGCGACAAACGAGGCCGAAAAGAAACAGAAAGCCGAAGGCGACGACAGCAACGATCGTACCGACAATAGGACAATGGGCCGCAAGCATATTGTGCCTTATGGCCTCTACCGTGCGCATGGGTTCATTTCAGCCAAATTGTCCGAGCGTACAGGCTTTGGCGAGGCCGATCTCGATCTGCTCTTCGAAGCCCTTGGCTCCATGTTCGAACATGACCATTCGGCTGCTCGCGGCGAGATGGCGACGCGCAAGCTGATCATTTTCAAGCACGCCAATGCACTTGGATTGGCTCCGGCCCACACGCTGTTTGATCGAGTGAAGGTTGGCCGCAATGTTGACGGCGAATTCCGGGAGGTAGATGACCGTGGTATCGGCAACCTACTGCCAGCACGAAAGTTTGCCGACTATCACATCAGCATCGACCGCGCTGCTTTGCCAGACGGGATCGAAATCATTGAAAGGCTGTGATGGGGCGATGAATGGGGACGACCCTGACAATGATATCGAACACGACGAACTGCCGTCAGCAAGCGGCAGGCTTCCGTCCGAACCCATTCCCCTCTCTGCACTGCAACACGCAGTCTATTGCCTCCGGCAGGCTGCATTGATCCATCTGGAGCGGCTATGGGAAGAGAACCGCTTCACGGCCGAAGGGCATCAGCTTCATATTGCTGCCGACAAGCCCGGGGCGCGTCGGCAGCGCGGTGTTCGGCGTGTGACCGCGTTGCCACTCGCCTCCAAGCGCTTCAACATCGCCGGTGTTGCCGATCTTGTCGAGTTCACAAGCCAAAATGGTTGCGAAGTGCCATATCCTGTCGAATTCAAACGGGGCAAACCGAAACTTCACCGCGCCGATGAAGTTCAGCTCTGCGCGCAAGGCCTGTGTCTGGAAGAGATGACAGAGGTCCCTGTTACGGGAGGTGCCCTCTTCTATGCCGAGACCAAACGACGTCAGGAGATTCCTTTTGATACCGAACTGAGGCAACTGACTGAGACGACCATCGCCGCACTGGCCAAGGTATTCGCCTCACGCGTCACGCCGCCACCGACCTCGCTCAAATCCCGTTGTCGTGCCTGTTCACTTGCCGAACTGTGCCGACCCGACGCTGTCATCCGCCCCGTACTCGCCTGGCGCCGCCGCATGGTGACGAACCTGATTGAACCGGATGAAACAGTCAGATGAAGAAACTACTGAACACTGTCTATGTGACCACCGAGGGCGCATCCTTGCGCAAGGATGGCGAAAACCTTGTCGTCGAGGTGGAAGGCAGTGAGCGTGCCCGCGTTCCGCTCCATATGCTGGCTTCCGTGGTCGTGTTCGGGGCGATCTACCTGTCGCCAGCCTTGATGGGTGCCTGTGCTGCAGGTGGTATCACGCTCGTTTTGCTCGACCGGGCCGGTCGCTTTCAGGCTCGCGTCGAGGGTCCCGTCAGCGGGAATGTGCTGTTGCGTCGCGCGCAGTATCGCTTGAGCGAAACGCCCGATGAAATCGTCCGCTCCTTCATTATTGGCAAAATCGCCAATCAGCGAGCCGTACTGATGCGCGGCCAACGCGACCACGGTGAAGATTTGTCGCTCGACGCTAGTAACGAACTCGGCATCGTGATTGACCGTTTGGCACGGTTGATGCGCCGGGTGGAAATGGGCGATGACGGAATCGACACCTTGCGAGGGTTTGAGGGTGAGGCAGCCAGCCACTATTTCAGTGTCTTCGACCACCTGATCCGTACGCCCGATACTGACCTGCGCTGGCGTGGTCGTTCGCGCCGTCCGCCACTTGATCCGCTGAACGCCCTGTTGTCGTTTGTTTACACGCTCCTGACTCACGACTGTCGGAGCGCCGCTGAAGCAACTGGGCTCGATCCGGCCGTCGGGTTCCTCCACCGCGATCGCCCAGGTCGTCCAAGTCTTGCGCTCGATCTGATGGAGGAACTCCGCCCCGTATTGGCCGACCGACTTGCTCTCTCGTTGATCAATCGTCGTCAATTGCGTTCCAGCGATTTCATTGCCCGTGACGGCGGGGCTGTCATGTTAACGGACGATGCACGAAAGACGGTGCTCACCGCCTGGCAGGAACGCAAAAAGGATGACCGCACCCATCCGTTTCTCGATGAAAAAGCCCCACTCGGCCTCGTGCCCTATCTTCAGGCGCAAATGCTCGCCCGCCACCTGCGCGGCGATCTTGACGCCTATCCGCCCTGGTTCTGGAAATAGGTATTTGGATGCTGGTTCTTGTGACCTATGATGTGAGCGTGACGGATACAGGCGGAGCAGGCCGCCTGCGCAGGGTTGCCAAGGCCTGCCGCGATTTTGGTCAGCGCGTGCAGTTCTCTGTGTTCGAGATCGAGGTCGATCCAGCCCAATGGACTGCCCTCAAGGCCCGGCTCGAAGGCATCATCAAACTGGAAACGGACAGTCTCAGATACTATTATCTCGGATCAAACTGGCATCGACGCGTCGAGCATGTCGGCGCAAAACCAGCGACCGATCTCGGTGGACCGCTGATCGTATGACATCTGATTGCAACTTGGTTCGGCTTTCGAACAACTGTTCCCCACCCCGAAGCGACTTCAACTTCGTGCGAACCGCAAGCGTTCCATTTTCCCCGTCAGGTTCGCGCCGCAGCTGACTCTTTGAAATTGCTCGCTTTCATTCCCGGAAGGAGCTCGACCGCATGCCCAACGGACAAAAAGCATTGACCTCGGGCCAAGTCGGCTATTTTCCGATTGTAGACCAACGTATTATGTAAGACGGAGTCGCCCCTTCACGGGGGCGTGGATCGAAACATGAAGCTGACGACCTTTATCAAAGCGCAGCGCGTCGCCCCTTCACGGGGGCGTGGATCGAAACCATACGGGTTTCGCGTAGACGACGCCGCTGCCCTGTCGCCCCTTCACGGGGGCGTGGATCGAAACGACTCGTCCTCGATCAAGCTGCC
>CAIYYN010000071.1 GCA_903930435.1 uncultured Hyphomicrobiales bacterium
ATCTCCAAGGTCAGCTAGATCTGGGAGGCTCGTAATCTGCTAGAACTGCCATTCGTTTGCCGAACCATCGCAGTCAGGAACAAGACAGTTACCTGTCGTTCGAAGACTCGATGGTGCGGCCCCGACTCAACTCTCTTGCTGCTCAGGGTAGTCTGCTTGAGGAATTGATACCCAGCCATCGCGGGTAATGCCCGCCCCTATGCGGATATTCCGGCTTTCTGTTGCCGCCCAGTGCCCACCCCGATGTAATACAGCGCGAATCACCGACTTCCGTGGGTGATCCTCATCGGCCTTGGCTGAACTACAAATGGCATTCCAAGTATGCTTGTCCGGCATGCTATCCAATCGTGGACCGATCAGTTGATCCAAGATTTCAGTCGAAACATTGTGCCGCCCGCCATGATGAGGTACCTGGAAATACCGAATGCCTGGCAACGCAAGTCCGGCAAAAGGCGCGTAGCCAATCGCCTCTTGAAGCGCTTCACGCCCGGCATCGCCGGTAAGCATGACGCGATGACCGTTCAAGACAGCCGACTGGACCACACTCATTTCATTCTCACGACTGGTCGGCTCAGGCGGAAAATATTCTTCGCCCCATAGGGACTTGATATAGTTGGTCGCAGCTTTCACGACCCGGAATATGCTGCTCAGCGCGCTATCAAAAGCACTTTCTTCAACAGCTTCCGGTGTCTTTGCAGGGTCCACAATCAGGTCGAAGTAGCGTCCTAGTGTGGGGGCCATCACCATGAAGGGACCGATGCTCTGCCCCTGAAGAGGGGTATGAATCGGAATTCCCTTCTCCAGAGCGAGATCTTCAAGAATAGCTGTGGCGTCATAGATGGAGCGCAACCTCCGTCTCAGTGCCTCAACTGATTCATAGGTCTCGAATCGATCAATCAACTGATCTACATAAATCCACGGCCTGTTGATCCAAAGATTTTTGACCGTGCATTGCTCAAGGACTTTTCGCAGCCCATTGGCGTGATCGCGATCGGGGTGTGTGAGAATCACATGGTCGATGACTGTTGTTCCATAGTATGTCTTCAGGTGCTCGACGATCTGATCTCCCGTATCCAGATACCCGCCGTCAACGACGTGCACGCCCTCAGTGCCATTCACCGAATAGCGCAGCGTGATCGCATCCCCACTTTTCGCTGTTTCGACGCCAAGAAAATCGATCTCGAAGTAGTCAGCCATACATCCCTCTCGTTCTATGTCAATAAAGTACCGACGGCTTTACCGCTACCAGCGATCTACCGCACACCTGAGTCCCGTCGGAGTCCATACCAACGACACAGCGGGAAGGCCGCCGGCATCCTCGGCAATGCTCCGCAATGTATTTCGGTCTATGCCAGAATGTGCGCCGCCGTTTGGGTGGCTGTGCCAGGTTCCGATGAAGGCCAGATACCCCAAAGAGTTTCCATTCGCAGTGCGCAAATTTTGAACAAGTCCATTCGTCCCGAGGACGAAGCGGGCAGTCTCCCGAATGCTGTCAGGTGGTGCATCCACGATGCCCGCAATGGTGATGGTTCGATTCTCAAACGAGATGCGACCGACCAGGGCTCCGCCCGTTTCCAGAGCGCCCCAGCGCAGCGCATCAGCGTGGATCGCTTGCACGACAGGGTACAGAACCCGAATGTTCCAGCCACCATCGTCTGCTACATTGAGTACAGTGGTCGGGCCGAGGCTGGCACTAGTCCATACCATGCCGAGGCCTTCGGCATCCGAGACCCCGGCGCAAAGCGTTGCTTCCTTGGGGAGACCGCTAATGAGCCAGCGCTCCAGTTGCAAGCCAGCCAACGATGCAGAACGCGAAACAACGGCATCGGACATTGGCATCGTCAGTGAACGGCAGTTGTCGCCCACAAAAATACGCGTCGGCTCAGACGTATCGCCGGCAATCGAGGCACGCAGTTCCGGTGCAAACCGACAGCACTCGAACAAGAATGCCGTAATGTCGTCAACTCGACCCGCGCGACCAGGCCCTTCAAGCAAAACCGCGACACAGCGCCCTTGGCCATACAGGACGATCCGTACCAACCGCGCAGGGGATTGGTTCAGCGCCGTTGATTGCGTTTCTGCGGCTAACACCTGAAGTGAGGCTGTCGCATCAACGATGAGGGCCGCATCCTGCGGAACGGTTGCAGTAAACTGCGTAGTATCGACCAGGAGAGTCACTGCGTCAGTGTCGAACGCTTGCGATTGAAAATGCGACAGCGACTCAAAGGCCGTCTTCATCAGTGCCGACTTCCGAGGTGGGAGCAGCACCGATGCCCGCGCAATGAGCGCATGCCGGGCCGCGTTGTGAGGTGACATGGATTCGTTATCAACGAAGGTTATTGAGCCGAAACCCGCTCGCCCCAGTTGCATCGCGATTTTCGATCCCATGCTTCCGCAGCCGAGCATGATCAGCGGCTGCGTTGTGGCAGCTGATGGAATTCCGGACGTTCTTGCCAGCAGTTCGGGAGACAACGCATGAGCATGAAAAGCTGGGTGAACCGTGGCGTTTCGCTCCAGGAGAGATTGAGCGTTGAGTTCATAGCGCACCACGTAGGGCAATACCTCGATATTTCTCCCTGGCGAGCCCACAAGCGATGCTGGTCTTTGAACAGTCAGAATCACAATCGCATACAAGCCATGCGTCCAGCCACGCGAGTCTTGCTGCATATCCAGAATCGAACGTCCGTAGTAGTCGTCCAAGCCTTGAGCCAAGGCGTAACGATCGACGCCGAGTTCCGCGGCTCGATCAAGCAATGTCGCGAGATCGACAACCGTCTCGGGTTGATAGTGGCCAACCACATGCGGGTGGCCTTCGGTCATTGGTGCCCGCACAATGAAGGCCGCGGTATGGCCATTTCCCCATTTACCCAACTTGTCGTTGTGAACCTCCTGATAGAACACAGGGTCGATTTGATTAGTCAGTTCGGCATTTATGATGCTGTATAGTTCGCCATCAATCGTCACGTAGTCTGCAGAAACCATCAAAATGGTGCCGTCAGCGGGAGCTGAGGCCGCGACCTTCTCGGCACTGAATACAAGGGTCGAAGGACAACTGTCTCGACGCGTCGGCTCCCATCCCTGTTCGAGGTCCAGCAATGTCCCGGCTGCGGCCTTGTGCAGCCAAACGATCAACTGATCGACAACGGCATCCAGACCAAACCGATGCAACAGTTCGTCCAACGACCCCTCGAACAGGCAAGGCGAAACCAAAGCACTTTCGCGATGGGGGTTAATGTGCGGCAAGTTGAGCGGGAAGTCCACACGCAAGAATGGCTTGGGTGCGGACAGGGGCCAGTCCCTGCTGAATACTAGAACGCATGTCTCGACCGAGCGCACGCCGGTCTCGGATACGCCATTGCGCCGAGACCTGCTCGGTAGTTCAACAGCAACATCGACTTCAATCTGCGTCGATTCACCACTTTTACTTGGCTCACCAACGCGGACAAGGCCCCTATGCCGCTGAAGTTGATGCAGTGCGTCTGCAATGGCACCCGTCATAATGCCCCGTGTGGCATGGGAGTGCGCGCGGAGGTGATCACGGCAGCGGCCTTCGATCCGGCCTCCTTCTTCGAGGGAGGTTGCACACCCTGAGCAGTG
>CAIYYN010000072.1 GCA_903930435.1 uncultured Hyphomicrobiales bacterium
GAGCCACCGCAACGCCGCGATCCTTGATCAGCCGGACCGCCTCAACCTTGAACTCTCGCGTAAACTTCCTGCGCTGCATTCCAATTCTCCGGTTTGTGAAAACACCTTATCTCGGTGTCCACAAATCCGGCAGCAGGCCAGGTCGAAAGATCGGACATTGAAGTCGATGTGCTCGCTCAGGGCACATTGCGGCCCACCAAGCTTGTTGCCGTCGGCGCGCAGGTATCGGGTCGATTGACGTCAATGAAGGCAGCACTTGGCCAACAGCTCAAAGCTGGCGACCTGATTGCCGAAATCGACGATGTCAATCAACAGAATGCACTGAAGGCAGCCCAAGCTTCGCTTCAAACCTTCCAGGCACAACTCGCGGGCACGCAGGCCACATTGACCTATGCGACAGCAGCTTTGGCACGCGCCCAGATAACCGAAGCAGATAAGGCGACATCCAAGGATGCGTTACAAGCCGCTGAGGCACTGGTAACCACGACCCGGTTTCAAGTCGTCTCATTGGAAGCGCAGATCATAGTCGCGCAGATCGCCATCGATAACGCCAACGTCAATCTCGCCTACACACGTATTCTCGCGCCTATCAACGGGATCGTGCTGCTGGTCGTCACGCAAGAAGGGCAGACGGTTAATGCTGTCCAATCGGCACCGACGATCGTGATCATGGGTCAGGTCGATACGATGATAGTTCGTGCTGAAATCAATGAAGCTGATGTCACCAAGACGAAGCCCGGACAACCCGTTTATTTCACCATCCTCGGCGATCTCGTCAATCGGTGGGACTCCAAGCTCATCTCTATCGACCCCGCTCCCGATGCACTCAGGTCGGATTCAACCATCGTGGCAACGACATCGTCGTCAACGGCGTCCAGCACAGCCTCGTCGACATCATCGCTCGCCATCTACTATTTTGGCAATTTTGACGTGCCCAACCCCGACGGCAAACTGATGACGTACATGACGGCGCAGGTGCGGATCGTGCTTGGAAGTGCCAAGGGCGTGCTCACTATTCCATCTTCGGCGGTATCGGACCCGGATGCCAAAGGCATACGCAGCGTCGAAGTAGTCGATCCCAACGACGTCATCACGAACCATACGGTTACAACTGGCCTTGATGATAAAGTGCGCGTCGAGATCCTGACTGGGCTAAGTGAGGGCGAACGCGTCGTCTCGAACCGCAAATCGACTGTCACGACAGTCTCGACCGGCGGTCGTCGTACGCCAAGTGGGGGCCTGTGAGTCCCTTGGGCAACCCTCAGCCTCTGTCGCAAGAGCCCGACGCGGGCCCAAAGGCCTCACATTCTCCTCCACTCATCAATCTGGAGGGCGTGACGCGTGCGTTCCCCTCGGGCGATGGTGTGGTCGTCGTTCTGCATGGGATTACCTTGCAGATCTCGACCGGCGAGATGGTCGCAATCATCGGCGCGTCTGGGTCGGGCAAGTCCACATTGATGAATATTCTGGGCTGCCTAGATCGCGCGACGTCAGGCACCTACCGGATCGGCGGACGCGAAACCGGCACGCTCGATCCGGACGAACTCGCCGAGCTTCGGCGTGAACATTTTGGCTTTATTTTCCAGCGATATCATCTTCTGTCAGAGTTGACATCAATCGGCAATGTGGAGGTGCCTGCGATCTATTCGGGTGTGGCACCTGCTGACAGGATAACACGGGCGACCATGTTGTTGACGCGACTTGGCATGGCCGACCGGCTGCACTATTCACCCGGAAAATTGTCCGGCGGTCAGCAGCAACGGGTCTCAATTGCCCGCGCCTTGATGAATGACGCCAATGTCATTCTGGCCGATGAACCCACCGGTGCCCTCGATCATGCAAGCGGCGAGGAAGTGCTGACCATCCTGACAGAGTTGAACCGGGAGGGCCGGACCGTCATCCTCGTCACCCACGATATGTCAGTCGCGAGCCGGGCCAACCGGATCATCGAGATTTCCGATGGTCGCATTATTGCCGACCGAGCCGTCGATCATTCGAGCGACATTGCCAACTCTGCGCTGGTGAAACAGCCGACATCTGCCGCAATGGGCATTATGTCGCGGGGCAAGCTTCACTCATGGCGGGCTGGTTTCGATCGTTTCGGCGAGGCCTTCAAGATGGCGATCCTGTCGATGCGGATGCACGGGCTGCGAACATTTCTGACAATGCTCGGCATCATCATCGGGATCGCCTCGGTCGTCGCCGTTGTCGCGCTCGGCGAAGGCGGGCGACAAAAGGTGCTTGCCAATATCGCCAGCCTCGGCACAAATACGATGGAGATCTTTCCCGGCAAGGACTTCGGCGACATGCGCTCGGGCAAGGTACGGACGCTGTTGCTCAAGGATGCGCAGGAGATCGCGCGCCAGCCCTATGCGGCCGGCGTGACGCCGACGGTGAGCGTCTCGACGACGATCCGATCGGGTTCCCAGGAACTGAGCGTCCAGATCAGTGGTGTCGGTGCCGACTATTTTGATGTCCGGGGGGCCAAACTTGCCTCAGGCCGGCTTTTTTCCCAGGCGAGCATCCTGCAGATGTCGCAGGAAGTCGTGATCGACGACAATACGCGAGCAGCGCTGTTCCCGAATCCGAAAATCAGTCCGGTCGGTCAGACGTTATTGATCGGCAAAGTGCCGGCGACGATTGTCGGCGTGTTACAAAAGCAACTGGGGGGCTTCGGTAATAACACTAGCCTGGCGGTCTATCTGCCCTATACAACAGTTCAGGCGCGCTATACAGGTTCGGACATTTTACGCAGTATTGTGCTTCTCGTTACCGATGATACGGATACTAAGCTGGCCGAACAGGCGGCAACGAAGTTTCTGCTTGCACGCCATGGAGTGCAGGATTTCTTTATCCAGAACAATGACGATATCCGCCAGACAATCACCTCGACGACGGACACGCTGACGCTGCTGATTGCGGCGATAGCCGTCATTTCGCTCGTTGTCGGCGGCATCGGGGTGATGAACATCATGCTTGTTTCCGTGTCGGAGCGCGTCAAGGAGATCGGTGTGCGCATGGCCGTCGGTGCGCGGCGCAGTGACATACTGGAACAGTTTCTCACAGAGGCCGTTATTGTCTGCCTTGTCGGCGGCACACTTGGCATTCTTCTGGCGCTTACAGCCGGCGAAATCTTTGCCGCCTTCGGATCGAGCTTCAAATTCGTCTATTCAATGACCGCAATCGCTGGCGCCTTCGGTGTTTCGTCCTTGATCGGCGTTGCGTTCGGATACCTCCCCGCCCGCAGTGCGGCTCAACTTGATCCGGTCGTCGCCTTGGCCCGGGACTAATCAGGATTTTTGAATAAGCAGGCCGGGTCAGGCCCGCCTAACATAGATCCCACTCGACCAATTGGCCCTGCCAATACGTGTGCTCCCTGCCGTCAAATTCCCAGGCAACCTCGCCAGCAAAAGGAATCCAGTGATCACAGTGACGGCGATAGTCAGAAAATCTGCCCCGCCAAGGCGTGGGCAACGTCGGTGCTGTCGCTGATCGTGGTCGATCAAGGGCAAAGGCACCGCCGATCCGCCCTTCGCCATCAAGGCTCAGGATGACTTCGGACCAGGTCTCACCGGTTCCTGCGCTGACAGCCAATGTGTCTGCACTAATGACGCGCCAGGTCAAGGCGGCATTGTGGAGAATGGCGTCGGGTGCAAATGCCAATTCTGCGAGATAACGCATGAGTTCGCCGCGAACGAGCGCGGGCGTATGCGGCATGCGGGCGATGGGTATTAAACCAAACGCCATGATGTCCAAACGCCCAACGCCGTCGCATAGGGCATCGCGGGCCGAAATGACACCAAAAGGCGTAAATTTGGCCAACCAGTCGAACGCACAGTCGCTGGTCGAGATCGTTTGTGTCGCCGTGAATTGCATCCAGGAAGCCGTCGATAAGTTTCGTTTCATCCGCCCGATCTGCTTAAGCTGGATATCAAACCACGTTTGCTCTGGGCTAGCGCCTAGCCGGATGGCGAGATCGTAGACTGCGCTGGGTAAGCGAACCCGGTTCAGATGCTCAGTGTCCGCCAATGGATGTTCCTTTTGGCATTGGAGTAGAGTGGGTGGGTACCCATCAGGTCACTAAAGTCCAGCAGACAGCGCGGGTCCGGCGTTCCAGATCTCAATCACCCGGACGTTCGGATTGTCGGACTTGTACGTGAGGATCGACACGGAAGCCGTGGCAAACGTGAAATGTTCGCCGGTGATGAACGGCAAGCCGATCCACCGAACACCGAGGGCGCGTCCAAATTCCCCATGGGAGAAGAGCGCGATATTTCCGCCAAGCTCGCTCAGTCGCAGGATCAGGCGATCTGCCCGGTCAGACACCTCGTCCGGGCTTTCGCCGTTAGGGCAACCATCCCTGAACATCGACCAATCTGGTCGTTCCCTGCGGATATCTGCAGATGTTCTGCCTTCGTAATCCCCATAATTCCACTCCGCGAGATCCACTTCAATCTGTGCTGCAAATCCAAGTCCAGCCAGATCGGCAGTTTCGCGTGCTCGCAGGCGCGGGCTGACCCAGACATGATCAAAGCTGATGTGCGCCAACCAGGCCTTCAGGCCGTGGGCCTCATCCTTACCGTGCGAATTCAGAGGGATATCGGAACGACCTGTATGTTGTCCTGTCAGAGTCCAGTCCGTTTCGCCGTGGCGAATGATGTAGAGACGTTGAGGTAGTGCGAAAGATTTGCCTGACATGGTCGATTCCCCTTCGGTCACGCCGATCTCAGTTCCATTTCGGCATCGTATTCGCCAATAAGGGCAGCGCGACTGCAGTTTGCGCGCTTGAACAGAGCCACTTGCGCCCGCCAGACGTTTTCGTCCCGACCGGCCCAGATCTGCAACGCCGGCCATTGAATGGCGCGAGCGAATGAGAATGTCAGCGGCCACGGTGTTGACGATCCCGGTCTGCTAGCGATCCGATTGATCGCCATGAGGCGTGCCGATGCGAGTTCGCCGGTTTGACCGCCCGACAGGAACGCCACTCCCGCCACATCAGCGGGAACAGTCCTGAGCAGACATTGAACGGTCGCCTGCGCGACAGCTTCGACAGGAGTCTGGATCGGGCACTTGAGGCCGGGCGACACCATGTTGGGTTTCAGGATTAGTCCATCCAGTGCAACACGACCGACCCTAAGCTGCTCGAATACAGTTCGAAGCACCAATTCGGTTGTCCGGTCGCAGTCTTCAAGTGTGTCGTCGCCCGTCATGAGCAATTCCGGCTCAACGATCGGCACGAGGCCAGCCTCCTGACAGAGCGCTGCAAAGCGGGCGAGTGCATGCGCATTGGCCTCGATTGCCCCGCGGCTTGGCAGGTCTTTTCCGACACTTATAACCGCCCGCCATTTTGCAAATCGCGTGCCCAGCACCGCATAGTCCGCGAGCCGACCACGCAAGCCATCCAGCCCTTCGGTGATTTTCTCCCCGGGAAAGGCCGCCATCTCCTCGGCACCCAGATCAACCTTGATGCCGGGGATGATCCCGGCTTCCTCAAGCACGGCGACGAAGGATCGTCCGTCCCGAGCTGTCTCCCGGATCGTCTCATCAACCAGAATGGCCCCACTGATGCAGCGGCCAAGATTGGGTGTACTGACGATGAGATCGCGCCAATCCCGCCGCAACTCGGCATTCGGAAGAAGACCGATGCTTTCCAGCCGTCTGTTACAGGTCGTCGTGCTCTCATCCATAGCAAGGAGACCCTTGCGCTGTCCGACCAGTTTCCGGGCGATATCGCTCAATGTCATGAGAACGCCCCCCATCGCCAATTGCGGATCTCTGGCAGATCCTCGCCATGGACGCTGATGTAGAGCTTGTGTTCGACCAGCTTGTCGCGGACCATCTGCCTGAGATAGTCGCCCTTGCTGCCCATATCGGGGAGGAGATCGACCACGTCCCGAACCAGATGAAACCGGTCGAGGTCATTCTGGACACGCATGTCGAAGGCTGTGGTGATCGTGCCTTCTTCCTTGTACCCGCGCACGTGCATGTTCCGATTGGTCCGACGATAGGTCAGGCGATGCACGAGCGACGGATAGCCGTGGAACCCGAACAGGATGTGCTTGTCCCTGGTGAACAGGGAGTCGAACTCCAGCTCACTCAAGCCATGCGGATGTTCGCTCGCCGACTGGAGCTTCAAGAGATCCACCACATTGATGACGCGGATTTTCAGGTCTGGCAGGTGCGCGCGAAGGATGGAAACTGCGGCTAGTACTTCGAGCGTCGGTGTGTCGCCGCAGCAAGCCATCACGATATCGGGCTCGCTGTCCTGATCATTGCTCGCCCATTGCCAGATACTGATGCCTTCGGTGCAATGCACGACAGCCTGATCCATGGTCAGCCATTGTGGCAACGCATGCTTTCCGGCGATGACCACATTCACGTAGTCCCGCGTCCGCAGACAATGATCCATAGTGGACAGGAGACAATTGGCATCCGGCGGCAGATAAGCCCTGATGATATCAGCCTTTTTGTTGATCACGTGATCGAGAAAGCCGGGATCTTGATGGGTGAAGCCATTGTGATCCTGCTGCCAGACGTGTGACGCCAGCAGGTAGTTGAGCGAGGCGATACTCTCGCGCCAGGGCAATTCACGTGTGACTTTAAGCCATTTGGCATGTTGGCTGAACATGGAATCGATAATGCGGATGAAGGCTTCATAACTATTGAAAAGCCCGTGTCGACCGGTCAGCAGATAACCTTCCAGCCAGCCCTGACACTGGTGCTCGCTGAGCATGGAATCGAGCACACGACCTGCCCGGTCAAGAAACTCGTCACCATCGATTTCACTCGCATCCCACTGGCGATCAGTGACTTCAAAAACGGCACCGAGCAGATTGGAGAGGGTTTCGTCCGGGCCAAACAGGCGAAAATTATCCCGGTTCAACGCGATGATATCGCGCAGGAATAGCCCGAGTATCTTCGTGTCCTGCGCGTCGACGCTACCCGGTGCCGGAACCGTTACAGCATGCTTGCGGAAGTCAGGCATGTGCAGGTCCTTCCGCAGCTTGCCACCGTTCGCATGCGGATTGGCTCCCATGCGACGGTCCCCGACTGGCGCAAGCGCTGCCAATTCCGGCTTCAGGCGACCAGTCGCGTCGAACAATTCCTCGGCGCGGTAGCTTTTCATCCAGGCTTCCAGCAGCGCAACATGCGCGGGATGCGCGGCATCCACGAGCAACGGCACCTGATGTGACCTGAATGTGCCTTCAATCGCCAAACCATCCACGACTTTTGGCCCGGTCCAGCCTTTGGGCGACCTGAGCACGATCATCGGCCAGCGTGGGCGGGTGGCAACGAGGGTTTTACGAACCGTCGCCTGAATTGTCTTGATTTCGGTGATGGCTGTGTCGAGCGCCGCAGCCATGAGCTGATGCATTGTGGCGGGATCATCCCCCTCGACGAAGATCGGTGCCCAGCCACAACCGCGGAAAAATTGATCGATTTCCTCCGGCTCGATCCGATCAAGAATTGTGGGATTACTGATCTTGTAGCCGTTGAGATGCAGGATCGGCAGCACCGCGCCATCGGTCAAGGCATCGAGGAACTTGGTCGATTGCCAGGCAGTGGCCAGTGGGCCGGTCTCGGCCTCGCCATCTCCGACGATACAGGCAACGATCAGCTCCGGGTTATCAAAAGCAGCGCCAAAGGCATGGCTCAGCGAATACCCGAGTTCGCCGCCCTCGTGGATCGATCCGGGTGTCGTAGGCGCAACATGGCTCGAAATGCCACCGGGAAATGAGAACTGCGTGAACAGCTTCTTCAGCCCCGCTTCGTCCTCGCTGATAGTGGGATAGATCTCGGTGTAGGAGCCTTCGAGATAGGTATTGGCCAGCAATGCCGGCCCACCGTGTCCGGGTCCTGCGACATAGATCATGTCAAGATCGAACGACTTGATGACCCGGTTCAAATGCACATAGATGAAATTCTGACCCGGCGTGGTACCCCAATGGCCGACGACCCGCGGCTTGACGTGCGCTTGCGTCAAAGGCTCTTTCAGCAGCGGGTTGTCATAGAGGTAGATCTGGCCGACTGCCAGATAGTTCGTCGCCCGCCAGTAAGCGTCGGTCAGGGCGAGGTCCACAGGCGAAAGCGGCGGGGGCGCGGGGACGAATTTGGACTTGATATCGGGAGCGTTCACTGAAGCCTACCTCACGTCGGCCTGGCAATCAGGCGAGGACTGCCCAACCACGGACATCGTAAGACGAGCTAACGCGGAAGCGACGCCTCCCGACAGGCTCGGAACCTACCCAGAAGCGATAAAGCGCCTATTCTCTTGCTGGAAGGGTATTGCAATCTGTGATATCCGTACGGTTGCCTGTTCGGATTATTGAGGGCGCGAGATGCGGCAAAAATTCCTTGGACCAAAGGTCCTGTTGATCGCGATTTTGACGGCTGGACTCTGCGATGTGCAGGCGTCTGACAAACAAAAACAATATGGTTTTGGTGACGGTGCTTGCGAGGTTTCGGTCTCGTATGATGACGAAAAGGTAGATGAGACAAAATTAGACAATACTGTTGCTCTGAGCTTTGGCCGGATATCCATTTGGACCGGTACTGATTACAATCACCCTCATTCTATTGATCAACTTATAACTGACGAAGATGTTCATGATTTTGAAAATAGCTGCCAAAAGCATTTAGAAGAATTGCGTCAGACCGAGATTTTGCCGTTGTCGGAAGCGGAGACTGTTAAGGCTTTACGAATTGATGAGCAAATCGAATGGTGTAACTTCGGAGCCATAAAGAGGCGTGCCTTCGTAAAAGGCGCTGATCCCGCAATACTGAACGACTTCAAGCCGTCCAACGAGCAGTGCGGTAAGTTTGCTGAGGAATTGAAAAATCCGCTGACTCTGCAAGCGTTCTGGCGAGGCTTTATTGTCGAAAGGTGCATCAAGAACGCTGATCCGGCGGGCTGTACGTCTTATCTGCGTGCCATCGAAAGACGGAGAGATGCTGACGAAGCGATCAAGAAATACGTCATCATGGCTGGTTGGAACAACTGTTCGACGAAATTCTTTAGCTCTCATTGGAATAGGACTTTGAACAAAGCAAAAGAGACGGCTTTAATGCAGGCGCTCGAGACCAGATTTAAACTTAAGGTCAAGCTTGAATGTGACGATGCAGACTAAACAAAGATTACCCGATGCGCCCCAAATTCGGACGCATCGAGTTTTTTGAGTATTATGTGCTAAAAGCAACGATGAACCCAATCAATTCTGAAATACCCTTCGGACCCGGCAAATCAGCTCTTTTTTGCAACTTCAAAGGCTGTAGCCGCCTTCAGGGCTTCCTTTGTCACATGAAGTGACAGGTGCCGCGCGCCCTTGCTGTCCTTGGTCTGGATGATCGAGGCATAGGTCACGGCGACATTCTTTTCGTCCATGCCCAGAAATCCGCCAACGCCAACGACAATCCCGACAATAGCTCCATCGCTGCCTAGGATCAGATCATTCACATCGCCAACCTTCTCGTTGGTCAGCCCGTAAACATTGGCACCGATCAGCGTGCTTGAGAGTGACTGTGCAGCATCCTGGCGCGGAATCATCACGACTGTCCCTTGAACGACAGCCGTCGACGTCACGGTCGTCGACTTGGGAGCAGTCGAGTCATCAGCCGGTTGCGTCATGGGAACCGTGGTGGTGGCAGCCGGAGGCGTTGCAGTCTGGGCGTAGGCAAGCGACACAACCGAACTGGCGAGAATTGTTCCAACCAAAACCATCTTTTTCATCTTGTTTCCTTTCGAGGATCTGTGACATTTTGAGAAAAATCAAATTCATGATGAATAAAAAGCAGCGACGATTTTTCTCTCAATGTGGTTTAACCAAAAACATTGATCCAGCACAGGTTCGGAAAATACTCTCTGTGTAACTTCTCAAATCAAATTGTTTTGTATTTCGAAAAATTGAGAAATATCTGAACGTACGAACAAATTTATTTAAAGAAATCTCGTAATGACTAATTTATAATTACGAACCAGCTTGGAGTTGCTCGTCCTGTCGATGATGATTTGACGTACGGGACACGATCAGCCACGTTCTTATGCCACTGACATGGCGATGCACCAAGGTGTCCGTGGCCTACTCGATCACGGAACGAGCACCGCTGCGCCGTCGAACCGACCGGCCCGCAGATCGGCAAGTGCCTGATTGGCTTGTTGAAGTGGATAGACGGTTGTCTTGACAACAATCCCCATTTTCGGAACTAGCGCCAGGAAGTCGAGTCCGTCTTGCCGGGTAAGGTTGGCGACTGACAGAATTTGCCGTTCTTCCCACAAAATTTGATAGGGGAAGCTCGGTATATCGCTCATGTGGATACCCGCGCACACCACGCGCCCACCCTTTCGGACTGCCCTTAGGGCTTGAGGTACAAGTTCGCCTGCGGTCGCATAGATAATCGCTGCATCGAGCTTTTCCGGCGGCATCTCATCGGAACCGCCTGCCCAAGTGACGCCAAGAGTATAAGCAAAGCCCTGCGTGCCGATATCATCAGGCCGGGTGAAAGCGTAGACTTGGCGGCCCTGCCATTTGGCGACCTGCGCGACAATGTGACCGGCGGCACCGAAGCCATAAATACCCAGGCGCTTGCCGTCACCGGCCATTTTCAGAGAGCGCCAACCGATCAGGCCTGCACAAAGGAGCGGAGCCAGGGAGACGTCACTCCCGGTCTCGCCCAATGGGAATGCAAAGCGTGCATCGGCTATGACGGCGGTCGCGAACCCGCCATCCCGGGTGTAGCCGGTGAAAAGCGGAGCGTCACAGAGATTTTCCCGGTCAGCCACGCAATAGGGGCAGACACCGCAGGTATGACCCAACCAAGGGATTCCAACTCGTTCACCGATTTTAAGGCTATCGACACCCGCTCCGATAGCGTCAATCCGGCCCACGATTTCATGGCCCGGTATGATGGGTGATTTCGGGTCCGGCAGCTCGCCGTCAAGAACATGAAGGTCGGTGCGGCAGACACCGCAGGCAAGGACCCGCACCCGAATTTCGCCCGAGCCCGGCTGGCGATCAGGCATGTCCGTCCATTCGAGCGGTGTTCCAGGTCGCTTCAGGACCATTGCTTTCACGATCTAATCCTTGATTTGATGTTGGTGAGAGTTGATGGAGATCGCGGCCCACTCCCCATAATTTTGGCCTGCAACGCCTGTCGCAAAACAGCTTGGCGCGAGATACGGTAGATGCCTTTTTGGCGGCCCGTTTCAGTGGATTGGCACGACGCAGGCAGCCCCTTGCAAAGATCCGGGAGGTTGAAGGCCAATAACTGAGCTGAAACCGCTTGCCGGCTCCACGTGCCATCATCGCGGACGCAACGGTAAAATGTGCATCGACTATAGCCGGTCAGCCGCCTCGTCATCACAAGACTCGCCGAAAAGTGACAAGGCTTCAGACAGATAATCGGACATAAGCGGGATCCCCAGCAGATACCTCGATGTGCTCTTGGCCTGATTGCGTTCAGCCTCCGAACGCAATTCGCTCCAGCCGTCGAGATCAGCATCGCCTCGTCCCAGCCAGACAAGTGCAACCAGATCAATCCGGTCTTCAACGCTGAGATCGTGAATAAACGTCTTGAGTTCCAACTCGACCGGGTCATTTCGATGATCTTCAAGAATGGCAATCTCACCATCGTCGGTCGGGTTGGAATCCGGATCGGGTTCTGTCACTTCGTCCTTGGCATCAAACTGGCGCGCCATGGAGATGATGCAGCAAACGTCTTTCGTTGAAATCGACAACTCCGGCGGTGCCTTGGCTGATGAGGCTCGGATGGTGCGCATGATGATCTGCTCCTGAATTGGGGACTTTCCCCATGAACACCTGTTTCATCGGGCCGGAACGACACGACTGCGAGCGTTCGGGCACGAGGCCCACCCGAACGCTCGAATTTGCATGTGGCTACCAACCGTACCCAGGCCAACCGTAGTAAACGTGTAGGCGCTCTTCCATGTCTTCGTTGATAACGGCTGCCGGGTCCCAAGGAGGACTCGCTTTCACCTTCGCGCGAGTTACGTTGACCGCTATTTTACTGTCGAGATAATCGATGCCAGTAATCGCGAACGGCGACATCAGGACGCGATTACCAAACCACCAATTGCTCGTGTCGATGATCAGATAGCGCACGCCCCAGCTGGAATCGTCGATCAGCATGTTTTCAACATGGCCGATATCCCCATCTGTGGCATGCACCTGATAGCTGTCGATCTCGATCAGGCTGCGCAGGTTAGGTTCGGCCAATGTCGGCTGAGATAACACTGATCCGCCGAAATAGCGCGGTGGCCCCGCAAATTCACCGACGCCGGAATAACTGATAAGTCCCGCACCCCAGAGTGGATCCCAGCCGTAATAGTCATATTGGCGGAGTTCGAATTGCCGGGAAACGGGCTCGTGCTCGGCAAGTTCGGGACTGTCGTGAACCTTCTGCCGGGTCAGTTTGACCGGAATTACCCGGCGTTCGTGATCAACCTTACCAATGGCGGACGGGTGAAGAATTACCTTACGACCACTGAGCCAATGTCCGGTATCAACCACCAGCCATCGACACTGCCAGCTGCGATCATCGATCAGGAAATCTGAGACCGTGCCAAGCTGACCATCCTCAGCCACGATATAATAGCCGTGCAATGCAGTATGGACGACAAGCATGGCGAACTCCTTTTAAAACTTCAGAACGCTGCTGACTGTTTTGATCCAGACGCGACTGATGGGTTTTGATTGCGTGTTCGCTCAGCAGTCACGCCATGCGAAGGGTTGTGGACACGTGCCGTTCAATGGCATCGCTGGAGACCACTCCTACGCTTTGGACCCGACCTGACAGAGGATCGGAATATACCCGCAAGCAGACGTGCCTTTTTTTTGCGACAGGCTGAAATCTCACGCGGACTGCAGGGCGTCGCTCAAGGCCGGTGACGCAAGCACCTTTGAATACTCTTAATTAAACGCGTCACATAATCCAAAATAAATCAATGTTCGGAATATACTCATAGTCTCAAAAACATGAAACAATTGAATATTCGTGAAATACCTATGTTGTAATAATATCTAACAAAATAAAAATAACTGTTTATATGCTTTTATTGTCCGTTTTTGTTTTGAGTTTTATTATTTTTATACTAATTTTGCATCGATCAATTTCCAATTTATCACTTCTTATTATGATTTATTGGAATTTTTCAAATTATGATGCACACTCGACTGGAGTACGTTCACATGAAATTGCGACACGCGTCACTTATGCTGATTGGCCTATTGGGCGCAGTACCTGCCGGTGCAGCGGACCTGTATCAAAAGACAAATGCGTCGCCGAACATGTCTGCGGCGATCTATAATTGGACTGGCTGGTACGTCGGTGCCGATGCTGGCTTTGCCTGGGGCCATGCCACCGTTAGCGACCGCAATGGGTTCAATCCAAATGGATCCTACAGCTATAGCCCCAGCGGCGGCGTGTTCAATTTGAACACTCAATATAATTACCAGAGCGGGATGCTCGTTGTCGGGCTTGGTGCCGAACTGGGAGAACTGAGTGTTTCAGGCAACCAACAGTTCCCAGGCTTTTCCGGCATTGCGGGGCTTGCCGGTGATAGCATCGACAGTTCACGCACCGATTTCTATGGTGCCTTGACTGGCCGCATTGGTTTCACACCATTTGACCGATTGCTCCTGTACGGCAAGGGTGGCTTTGCCTTTGCGAATGTCAAGAACAGCTTCACCGACACGAACCCGTTGAGCCTTGCTAATCCGCGCGGTCCGTTCCTCTCCGGCACTTCTGTATCGAATTTGCAACCAGGCTGGACACTTGGCGCAGGTGCGGAATATGCATTTACAGATCGCTGGATTGGTCGATTGGAATACGACCACTATGACTTCGGTCGCCAGACCAACACGGCGAGCAATATCAACGGAAGCTACAGTTTCCGGCACGCCGTAACCGACGATACGCTCAGGATTGGCATCAGCTACAAGCTCAATTGATCTTATAGCTCCGCGAACGACATAGCCCAGCGCCCGGTTCAAGCAATCGATGCGAGCGCTGGGTTCTTTTTTGCTGCTGATGGCTCATTGGAAACAGCCAGTCGGTCGACATCGACTTTTTGGCCGTTGACCGTCCGTCCCGTCTGCTGAGTGATTGAAATACAGAGTTGGGGTACCCGACATTTCTCCAGGGATCATTGTGATTGATCCATTCACTTTAAAATCAACTTGGGCACCAGATGGGATTTACGCCGAAACCACGTCTATCCAGATTGGTCGCGGTTTGTAGTCATTTTCAATAAGCAGTGCGAGGTTAGCCCTCGAAGACCCAATAAATCGTCTACCCTCTTTGGGCCAATTCGAGTGACAATTCAGGCTGAAATCTTGACCACATGGTGCCAACTATTCTGACGACATTGTCGGCCTGTGCGACTGTTCCACCAAGCGCCGCAAACGACCGACATCATCTCGCGCACTGCCAAACGTGTGCGTGAAGCCGCAACCATCCTCAAGGCTGATCAAGTTGGCAATCACCGGACTTTCAGCCAACTGATTTGTGGAAATGGAGATTGTTTCCCGCCCCGGTGGAAATGCATATTGGGAACCGTTGACAAGACCTTGGGTGACCGGGGTTCCCGGATTGGTGACGGCTTCGATATTGAGACACAACTGGCAAGCCTTACCGTTGATCTTAACCGATCCTGCGCCAGCGAATTGGACCAATTTTGCAAAGCAAATCGAGCCACCCGCTTTACGCGGGTAGCTCCTCTTCTGAACGATCGACAGCTCTTGAACTCGCTGCGCACAAACAACGAAATAGGGATTAATTCGTGTAGGTATATGACGGAAGCGCTTTCAACGCTTCCTTGGTCGCGCCACGCAACAACATTTTATTATCTTTCACTTCAAGTGTATTTGCAGCGACGACGACGTACTTCGTTCCCATGCCGAGAAAGCCACCGACCGAAATGACGGCATAGGGAACTTTATCTGAAGGCGTGATGATCAGGTCATTGATGCTACCGACAGTTTCGCCAGCCTCATTGAGGACTGTACTGCCCACAACCTTTGACGCCCTGTAACCCGTTGCAAGGGATGTTGGATTCACCTGCATGAGTGAGATGGTCTGCACGGCCCCCTGTGCAAAAGCCTGGGGCGATACGAAGCAGGAAAGAATGAATGCGGTCATAGCAATAGACTTGAAATTGGACATGGTTTTTCCTTCGAAAGGTGAGATGAGATTGCAGGTGTTAGATAAGAAGGCCTTGCTCACTCGAGTTCGGCCTGTGTAAGACCCGGTGCGTGATTGAGCGGTCGCCGGGGTTGCTTTGTGGCGCATCCAAGAGGTGTGTGACC
This sequence comes from uncultured Hyphomicrobiales bacterium, assembly GCA_903930435.1. Classification (GTDB taxonomy): domain Bacteria; phylum Pseudomonadota; class Alphaproteobacteria; order Rhizobiales; family Ancalomicrobiaceae; genus CAIYYN01. Next base: position 15,321 of record CAIYYN010000072.1, read on the forward strand.
CTGCTGCATTTCGCTCTTGAACGCGTTTTTAAAGTCACGAGCGAAACGTGTTTCAATGTCGTTTCGTAATCTTTGCCCGGATGTGGCCGATTGCTCCGTGGATGTTAGTGACGAAACGAAAGAATTGCTGCAGTAATGGTTCGACTCAGGCTCGCTTTCTCTATTCATTGGATTCTCCTGGGGTTAATTTGAGAACATCTATGATTTGCAAAGAAGTTAGGTGAGAGAGCTTCCGAAACTCAAGAAAGCATTGGAAGGTGCAGTGTCATTTTTATTTTGCTCAATTTTTCAATTCAACGCTTCTCATCTTGATAACGTTTTCCGAAAAATCTTTTGTTTTTTCATCGTTTAAATTAAATGAAAGATTGGGATCTACGAGTAATTTAACTGAGACTTGCTTGCCAGTAGATTTGATCTGCCCGACAAAGCCCTCAATGTGATTACGAACCATCGCTTTAAACCAATCTTCTTTGCATGATCGATTTGAATGACATGAATTTTAAGAATCATGTCGCCAACGATATTGCGAGAATGAACAAGACGATTTCACGGTCATTTTGTCGAAGACCCCTGCGTTGACACGTGAATTCAACTTAACGCTGATTTAATACTTAAAATTATGATTTGGCAGATTCGGAATTTACCTAATTTTAACTTACCGAGAGGCGAGCAGCTTGCTGGCTCGTATTGACCTTGCCCCCAAGTTTTATCCGTTTTTCTGTTCGTTTCCCGGGGTTTTGACGTGCTCCCCTTTGATGAGCCCCCGAACCTAACATAACCCCTGCTCGAAATTCCCGGGACTTAGACTCATGCATCCATGACAGTATATTCGGGCCTCACTCACAATCGTGCAATCAATATATTGTGTCCAGAGATCAATTATTATCATTTTGTAGATTTAAGGTGTTCTTCCTTTGCAGTCGCGCTGCCTGCGCGCGCACTACGAACTGGACTTCGTCTTCGATTGGAGCGTTGGTGGCGTGCGCCCGGTTTCGGGCTTGTCCCGGTGCCGGGCGAAATGGTCGCCCCGGTATTCGGGAGACGCGATATGCCAAAATCAAAAGCCAGCACCAATGACGTAAAGCCAGTTGACGCATGTGTTTTGGAATTACCTGGGTCGATGTCGGAATGGCGGGATCTTACCGCGAGAAGCAAGGACACAGGCGTCAGGTCAGCCACTTTCCCACCCCATACCCGCGCCGGACAGATCGAGGCAATGATGCGGGCTGACGGCGGAGCGACCATCGCCGGTCTGGCGGAGGCACTGGGCTGGCAACCGCACTCGGTGCGTGGGTTCATC
>CAIYYN010000073.1 GCA_903930435.1 uncultured Hyphomicrobiales bacterium
GCATTCCGAAGAGCCACTTTTTTCTCTTCCTGAAAGAATGCGAATGGCGCTTCAATAACCGCCCAGCCAGCAATCTCTTGAGGATGCTGCGAGAATGGGCCAAAGTATAAAAATCAACGTCTATCTATGTCAGCCCCATATATTTTAAAGGTGAGTTATCCCAAAGCGGCCAGCGCCCCAAACCTTGGCGAAAGTATACTTAATTAGGTCTACTACAATTGTTCATATGCGTATGATCATTATCATCAGAATATTGGCGACCCCGGCACGATTCGAACGTGCGACCAACAGCTTAGAAGGCTGCTGCTCTATCCCCTGAGCTACGGGGCCTGAATGTTTATCCGGCTTTCTAAAATCATGATCCGGCTAAATAGTCTGGCTGCGCCGGGTTGAAACCCGGCCATTCCGATCAGTGCGTCCAGGTCCCGATGCGACCGAACTTGAAGTTATCGGAATAGGATACGTTTTTGCGTGTCTTTTCCTCGGGCTCAAACACCTGGTAGGGAATGCCATTTTTCGTCGCGTAGGCAATGGCTTCTTCCTTGGTCGCAAATGTCAGCTTGATCTGGCTGAGCATATCCGACGATGACGTCCAGCCCATGAGCGGTTCAGATGCGCGCGGCAATTCCGGCTCATACTCAAGACGCCAATTGTGGGTCTTGGCCTGTCCAGACTGCATGGCCGTTTTTGCCGGCCGGAAAATACGTGCCACCATTGCGACTGATCTCCTTTCGTCCCGGCTGGTCCGCGTGTCAGGCGCTGAACGACCGGCCCATTTCGCTAGTCGGATACAACGTTCGCGACCAGAACGCTACTGGCAATTCGGCACCTGCGCCGAACGAGCGCGGTTGCCCATCATGAACGTAGCGATTAAGTCAGTCATTGCCGCGACTTAAGCCGCAGGCATCGCCGTTTCGACAAGCTTGGCCCAATAGCTGACGCCATGCGGGATGACGCTATCGTCGAAGTCATACTCGGGATGATGCAAGCCCGCCGAATCGCCATTGCCGATGAAGATGAAGGCACCGGGCCGCGCTTCCAGCATGTAGGCGAAATCCTCACCGCCGAGCGATGGCTCCATGTTCGTGGTGACCTTGTCCGGTCCTACGACGCCACGCGCGATTTCGGCGGCAAATTCGGTCTGGTCGGCGTGATTGACGACGACCGGGTAGCCCCACTCGTAGTCCAGCTCGACTTCAAGGCCCATCGCAGCCGCGATGCCGTGCACGACTTCCGTGAAGCGCTTCTTCAGGAAATGCCGGGTTTCTTCGCGTAGCGAGCGCACGGTTCCGCCAATCACCGCCGTTTGCGGGATGATATTGTTGGCGGTGGTGCCCGCATGGAAGCGGGTGATGGAGATGACGGCGTTGTCGATCGGGTCGATATTGCGCGCGACGATGGATTGCAGGGCGGTCACGATCTGCGCGCCCCCGACAATCGGATCGACGCAGATGTGCGGCTTGGCGGCGTGCCCACCAAGCCCCTTCAGGCGGATCTCGAAGGAATTGGACGCGGCCATGATCGGACCCGGGCGCGTCGTGATATGACCGACCGGAAGGCCCGGCATATTGTGCATGCCATAGACCTCGTGGACGCCGAACCGGTCCATCATGCCATCGTCGACCATCGCCTTGCCGCCTGCCCCGCCCTCTTCGGCCGGCTGGAAGATCACGACTGCCTTGCCGGCGAAGTTGCGGGTTTCGGTCAGATAGCGGGCCGCGCCGAGCAGCATCGCGGTGTGACCATCGTGGCCGCAGGCATGCATCTTGCCGGGAACGGTCGATTTGTAGGCGTGGTCGCGGATCTCCTGGATCGGCAAGGCGTCCATGTCAGCGCGCAGGCCAATCGCGCGACTGCCGGGCTGCCGACCATTGATCACGCCGACAACGCCGGTCTGTCCAATCCCGGTTACGACCTCATCGCAGCCGAAGGACTTGAGCAACTCGGCAACGCGAGCGGCAGTTCTGTGAACATCATAAAGCAACTCCGGATGCTGGTGGAAGTCACGGCGCCATTCCGCAACCTCTTCGGCAAGTTCCGCTACGCGATTGATGATCGGCATTTTAGACACCCTTGATGGATTGACTGCGTTCCTGATGACAAGACGCGCACCGAAGTGGCGTCGGATCACGGCTATTGCCCCTATTGCGCACTGATTGCCGCCAGAAGGCAACAGCAAATCTGCATGAGCAGCCCACGAAAATATGCTGCCCAACGATTGGGCATCCGATGACGATTGGGGCTAGACAGTGGCGCACAAGGCCATAAACTGTTGAACCAATGATGAAGTGGTCCGCGTATGATCGCTGTCTGGGTCCCTCCGGCAGGCGAGAGGCGCGTACACAAGAAAATCAGACGGGCACAGTGGGGGTTAGTGATGGTATTGAAACGGTTGGTCTTATCTGCAGTCCTGGCGCTTGGCGCCGTCTCGCAATTGTCGTTGGCGACACCGGCGTCAGCGCTGACGTTTCGATACGCGTTCCAGGGCGACCTGAACGGTCTCGATCCCTACACATTGAACGAGACCTTCGCCCAGGCGGCCCTCAACAACATTTATGACGGCCTTACCCGCCGTGACGAAAATCTGAAGATCGTCCCCTGCCTCGCCGAAAGCTGGGAGGTCCTGAACCCCTTGCAGTGGCGCTTCCATCTGCGACACGGGGTAAAGTTTGCTGGCGGCGAAGACTTCACGGCGGATGACGTTCTGTTCTCCGCAGAGCGCGTGCAGCAACCCGGCTCGCAAATGACAACCAAGATCCCTGCCGGGACAAAGGTCGTCAAGGTCGATGACTACACCGTCGATTTCATTCTGACCACGCCGAATCCCATCTTGATCGCGGAGTGGGACAACTGGATGATGATGTCGAAGAAGTGGGCCGAGGCCAACGGCGCGGAAAAGCCGCAGGCCGCATCCGGCTCTCAGTTGAATGCCTTTGCGCTGAAGGCGAATGGAACAGGTCCGTTCATGGTTGTCAGCCATGAACCAGGCGTGAAGACAGTCTACAAGCCGAACCCGAATTGGTGGGACAAGGCGAACAAGAAGTTCAACTTCGATGAAGTCGTCTTCACGACCATCAAATCGCCAGCGACCCGCGTTGCTGCGCTTCTGACTGGCGAAGTCGACCTGATCGAGCCGGTACCCGTGCAGGACATGCAGCGGATTGCCGATAATCCGACAACGTCAGTTCTGACCGGCCCGGAACTGCGTACCGTCTTCCTCTACATGGACGAAAAGCGCGATGAGTTGCTCTATTCGAGCGTCAAGGGCAAGAACCCCTTCAAGGATCTTCGTGTCCGCAAGGCCTTCTACGAGGCCATCGACATTGAGGCGATCAAGACCAAGATCATGCGCGGTCTGGCGACGCCGTCTGCCCTGCTGATCGCGCCGAGCCTCTATTCGCGGTCGGGCGAATTCAAGCGCCTGCCCTATGATCCCGCCGATGCCAAGAAATTGCTGGCAGAAGCAGGCTATCCCGATGGCTTTGAACTGACCATGCATTGCCCGAATGATCGTTACGTCAACGATGAGGCTATCTGTCAGGCTGTGACATCAATGCTGGCCAAGATCGGCATCAAGGCGACACTCAATGCCATGCCGAAGGCAGTCTATTTCGCCAAGGCTGGCCCTGCGCAGCATTACGATGTGTCGTTCGGCATGTTGGGCTGGACTCCGTCGGGCCTCGACAGCTGGAACGTGATCGCCAATCTCGCTGGTTGCCGCGATGACAATGGCGTCGGCGGTACCTTCAACTACGGCGGATATTGCAATCCGAAGGTCGACGAACTGAACAAGCAGATCCTCGTCGAGACCGATATCAAGAAGCGCGACGAGCTGATCGCGCAGGCCTACAAGATAATCTCCGATGATGTGGGGCTCCTCCCATTGCATCAGCAGGCGCTTGCGTGGGGTGTTTCGAAGAAGATCAAGATCCCGCTCCGCTCGGATGACGAGATCATGTTCTACACCGCCAACAAGCAGGAATGATCCTGGCATAAAGGAGGACGTGGCCTCAGGGCCTGATTATCCGACCATTATGGATGACCTCCACCCTGTCCCTCCCCCTTGCAAGGGGGAGGAGACGAAAGTTGGGACTTATGCGGCCAGATGGGCCGTATCGCCGATGGCGGCAATAGCAGCCAAAGCTAGGCAAAGTGACGACCTGGATTATGGTCCAAGATTGTTTGTGTGTGCTCTCTGAGGAGCTTGAATGCTCGCGTTCCTGATCCGGCGTCTTTTTGAAGCAGCCCTTGTGATGATCGTCGTGGCGATTGTCGCATTCACGCTGTTTCGGTTTGTCGGCGATCCCGTCAGCCAGATGGTCAGCCAGGACGCGACCATTGCCCAACGGGAAGCGCTCAAGGCAGAATTGGGCCTTAATGATCCGCTGATCGTCCAATGTGCGCATTTCATCTGGAAATCGCTGCATTTCGACTTTGGGATTTCCTATAAATTCCGCGAGCCCGTCGTGAACCTGCTCGGGCAGCGGATGCCCGCCACGCTTGAACTCGCGGCAATCGCCTCACTCTTCGCAATCGGGATCGGCATTCCGCTCGGGGTCTATACCGGCATCAACCGCGACAGCCTGCTGACGCGCGTCATCATGGCGGGATCCCTGATCGGTGTGTCGCTGCCGACGTTCCTGATCGGTATCCTGCTGATCTATCTCTTTGCCGTGACGCTGCACTGGTTGCCGAGCTATGGTCGTGGCGAGACGACGTCGTTCTTCGGGCTTTGGCAGACCGGGCTGCTGACGAGTGGCGGACTGCGCGCTCTCGTCTTGCCGGCGGTCACACTCGGCCTTTTCCAGCTCACGCTCGTCATGCGGCTTGTGCGCTCGGAAATGATGGAGGTCCTGCGGACCGACTATATCCGCTTCGGTCGGGCACGCGGATTGACCAATCGGGCGATCTATTTCGCCCATGCGCTCAAAAATACGCTTGTTCCCGTCATCACCGTCATCGGCGTGGAGATTGGCACCCTGATCGCGTTTTCGATCATTACGGAAACCGTATTTCAGTGGCCGGGCATGGGGTTGCTGTTTATCCAGTCGGTGCAATTCGCCGATATCCCTATCATGGCAGCTTACCTGTTGCTGAGTGCCGTGATCTTTGTCACCCTCAATCTTGTTGTCGATATCCTCTATATGCTGATCGATCCCCGCATTCGCGTCGCGGTGAGGGCCTGACATGGTCGACAGTTTGATAAAAGCACCGCGATCCCGCTTGATGCTGCGACTGGACGCCATCCGCGACAGCCATCTGTTTTATTCCTTCACGCGGTCGTGGATCGTGATGGTTGCTGCGTTTTTTGCGCTGTTGATCGTGGCGGCTGCTGCGCTTGCGCCGTTGATCGCTCCGAGCAACCCGCTTGATCTCGCTTCGCTTGATCTGATGAATGCCCGCATCCCTCCCCGCTGGCTCGAGAACGGTGATCCGCAGTTCCTGCTTGGAACCGACGACCAAGGGCGGGATCTCCTGTCCGCGCTGCTCTATGGCGCTCAGGTCTCCATCGGCGTGGCGCTTCTGTCGACCGTGCTGGCAATCCTGATCGGTGTCACTGTTGGCCTGATTGCGGGCTATTACGGCGGCATCATTGACACTGTCATCATGCGGTTGACCGACGTGCAGCTGACCTTCCCGGCGATCCTGACCGCGCTCCTCGTCAATGGTGCGACCCGCGCCATCCTTGGCGACAGGCAGATACAGGGATCGGAGTTCTGGATCCTGGTCGTATCCATCGCGCTTGCCTTTTGGGTCAAATATGCGCGCGTCGTCAGGGCTTCGACACTGCAGGAACGCAACAAGGATTACGTTCATGCGGCTCGCCTGATCGGGGTGAAATCCTGGAAGATCATCGTGCATCACATCCTGCCGAATGTGCTCGGACCGGTAACGATCATCGGGACCATTTCGCTGGCGCTGGCAATCATCACCGAAGCGACCCTGTCATTCCTCGGCGTCGGGCTGCCGCCGTCGCATCCGTCGCTGGGTACGCTGGTGCAGGTCGGCAACGAGTTCCTCATGTCGGGCGAATGGTGGATCGTGTTCTTTCCCGGCATTGTGCTTGCCGGGCTGGCGCTCTCGGTCAATATCGTTGGCGACTGGCTGCGCGATGCGCTCAATCCGAAACTGAGGTGAGCGGGATGAGTGATCCGATTCTATCCGTCAAGGATTTGCGCGTCGAGTTTGCGACGAGGTCGGGACCCCTGCGCGCCATCGACGGCGTATCCTTTGATCTAAACAAGGGTGAGGTGCTCGGGTTTGTCGGTGAATCCGGGGCAGGCAAGTCCTTGACCGGGACGGCGGTCATCGGGCTGATCGATCCACCGGGGAAGATCACTGGCGGCGAAATCAGGCTTGAGGGTCGTCGGATCGATCATTTGAGCATAGAGGAACTGCGCCGTATCCGGGGCCGCGAGATCGGCATGATCTTCCAGGACCCGCTGACATCGCTCGATCCACTGATGCGCATCGGCGACCAGTTGATCGAAACGATCATCACGCATGTCGCTGTCAGCCGCACGGAAGCGCGCGCCCGCGCCGTCAAGCTACTGGAAGACGTCGGCATTCCCGCTGCGGCTGAACGCGTGATGTCCTATCCGCACGAATTTTCCGGCGGAATGCGCCAGCGTGTCGTCATTGCGCTTGCGCTCGCCGCCGAACCGAAGGTGATCATCGCCGACGAACCAACGACAGCGCTCGACGTCTCGGTGCAGGCGCAGATCATCGCGCTTCTGAAAAAGCTGACCAGCGAGCGCGGCATGGCCGTCATGCTGATCACCCACGACATGGGCGTGATTGCACAAATCGCCAATCGGGTCGCGGTCATGTACTCGGGACGCATCGTTGAAATCGGACCTGTCGCAGATGTTGTCCGCCAGCCCGCCCATCCCTATTCGATGGGGCTGATGGGGTCGATCCCCAGCCTTCATGCCGAGCATGCGCGCCTGAAGCAGATCCCCGGATCGATGCCACGCCTGACGGCTTTGCCCGCCGGATGCGCGTTCAGTCCGCGTTGTGAGCGCGCCGACGCCCGCTGCAAAGTTGAACGCCCTGCCCTTGCGGCGACCGGCATGACAACCTCGGCCTGTTTCCATCCCGTAACCAGCACCGTCGCCGAGGTGGCCGGATGAAGTCCCAGAGCGATGACATTACCCCAACGCTGGTGACTGTCAGCAAACTGCGGAAGGTCTACGACCTGTCGGGTCCGTGGCTGGAAAAAGTCCTTGCGGGCAAGGGCAAGCAAACCGTCACGGCGGTCGACAATGTGTCGTTCGACATCAAACGCGGTGAGACATTCGCCCTGGTCGGTGAATCCGGTTCGGGCAAGACGACCGTCGCCCGGATGGTCGTCGGCCTTCTGGAGCGGACAGCTGGCGAAGTCAGAATCGACGGTATCTCTGTCGGGTCAACGGCCAGCGCTGGCGAACGCGCGCGCTTGCGGCGGTCGATCCAGATGATCTTTCAGGACCCCTACGCAAGCCTCAACCCGCGCTGGACGGTGGGTGCGATCATCGCCGAACCGATCGTCACCTTCGGGCTGATCAAGGGAAAAGCAGCCGTTGCAGAACGCGTCGGTGAATTGCTGACCCTCGTTGGCTTGTCGCCCGCAGATGCCGTCAAATATCCGCATCAGTTCTCCGGCGGCCAGCGCCAACGGATCGCCATCGCGCGCGCACTGTCGTCGAACCCGGAATTCATCGTATGTGATGAGCCGACATCGGCGCTGGATGTTTCGGTGCAGGCGCAAATCCTGAACCTGATGGCCGATCTGCAAGAACGGTTGGGACTGACCTATCTTTTCATCAGTCACAACCTCGCGGTGGTGCGCCATGTCGCCGACCAAATCGGCGTCCTCTATCTCGGTCGGCTCGTTGAAATCGCTGGCTCCCGGGACATTTTCGAGCGGCCACGGCACCCGTACACGAAGATGCTGATCGCGGCTGTCCCGGATCTGGAAGATCCCGGCAAGGCCCCCGAAGGCATCGTCGGCGAAATCCCGAACCCGGTTTCACCGCCCACAGGGTGCCATTTCCATCCGCGCTGCCCCCTGGCCATGGACCGCTGCAAGATAGAGGTTCCAGCGTTCAGAGATGGCGTAGCGTGTCATCTGGCATGATCTGCCGACATTCATTCACATAAACCACCTGAGGACAACGGGCGCCAATAACGCTGTTGCCAGACCGTTGAGGGCCATGGCGAGGCCGGCAAAGGCACCGGCGACATCATCGACCTGAAAGGCACGCGCGGTTCCGATCCCGTGCGAGGCGAGGCCAGCCGCGAAGCCACGAGCGGCAAAGTCCTTGATTCCAAGGGCGTTCATCAGCGGCGTCACGATGATGGCCCCGAAAATGCCCGTGGAGATCACAAAGACGGCTGTCAACGTCGGATCCGCACCGATCTGCTGGGCGATACCCATGGCGATCCCGGCAGTCACTGATTTCGGAGCCAATGCCAGCGTCAAGGCGTGCGGTGCACCGAGCAATGTCGAAAGCCAGACTGCCGACAGGATGGCGACGACAGCCCCGGTGATCAGGCTGGTGACAATCGGCAGAAGCGCAGAGATCACCAGCCGTCGATTGCGATAGAGCGGCACGCCGAGCGCGACTGTCGCGGGTCCCAGGAGGAAGTGGACGAACTGCGCGCCCGCGAAATAGATGCGATAATCGGTGTGGGTCAGCGCAAGGATCGATGCCGTCGCAACAATCGAAATCAACACCGGGTTGACGATGGGGCGATAGCCTGAGAGCCGCGCCAATTGCTGGGCGATCAGGAACACGCCCACGGTGATCGTCAGCCAGAGAAGCGGGCTCTGGGCGAGATAGACCCAGAGCGCAAATATGCTGGCCTCATCGGGCACGGTGGATACCGCGTTCATGCGCGATCTCCCCCGCTCAACCGGCGCACAAGCCGGAAGGTCGCGACGGTCGCAATGAGTGTCAACAAGGTTGACCCAGCCAGCGCCACGCCGATGGCAATCCCGTTCGAGGCCACAAGGCCAATCGACTGGATGATACCCGCTCCAGCCGGAACGAACAGCAGCCCGAGATTTCGCAACAGTGTGTCCGATGTCGAGCCTATGGCCGATCTCGCATCGGTGGGATCGCTGCCCGTCAATCGATGCCTCAGCGCGAGGCCGCAGAACAGGATCACGATCCCGAGCACCGGGCCGGGTATGGGCAGATGCAGCGCATGAGCGATGACTTCACCGGCTAGCTGGCAGGCGAGCAAACTGAAAAGTCCGATGAGCATGGCGTCAAGTCCTTTCGCCCGGAATCCTGTTGCGCAGCCTGCCCTGTTTGCATGCCGTGCGACAGTGGCCGCAACACAAAAACTCCTACGCCGGAAAAGCAAAAATCACCGGACACGGGCACCCATGCAGCTTCGGCATTGGCAAAGGGGGCTGGATTGGAGTAACGACTAATCTACGTTAAAACCCGAGACCGCCGACAAACCGATCAGCGGCCAGATATTCGAGAGATACGCCATGCCCGCCTATCGTTCCCGCACCTCCACCCACGGCCGTAACATGGCTGGCGCACGCGGCCTTTGGCGCGCAACCGGCATGACGGACAGCGATTTTGGCAAGCCGATCATCGCGGTCGTCAATTCCTTCACCCAGTTTGTGCCGGGCCACGTCCACTTGAAGGATCTCGGCCAGCTCGTCGCCCGCGAAATCGAAAAGGCGGGCGGTGTCGCCAAGGAGTTCAATACCATCGCCATCGACGACGGCATCGCGATGGGCCATGACGGCATGCTCTACAGCCTGCCTTCACGCGAAATCATCGCCGACAGCGTCGAGTATATGGTCAATGGCCATTGCGCCGATGCGATGGTGTGCATTTCCAATTGTGACAAGATCACCCCTGGCATGTTGATGGCGGCGCTGCGGCTGAACATTCCGTGCGTGTTCGTCTCCGGCGGTCCGATGGAAGCGGGCAAGTACATCGCTGAAGGCGTGACCAAGAAGGTCGACCTCATCGATGCGATGATCGCCGCTGCCGACAGCAAGGTCTCTGACGCCGAGGTCGCAACCATCGAGCGGTCGGCCTGCCCGACCTGTGGCTCGTGCTCGGGCATGTTCACCGCCAATTCCATGAACTGCCTGACCGAAGCGCTCGGCCTCGCGCTACCCGGCAACGGCTCGGTTCTGGCAACCCATGCCGATCGCAAGCGCCTGTTCGTCGAAGCCGGTCACCTGATCGTCGATCTGGCGCGCCGCTACTATGAGCAGGATGACGCCAGCGCGCTGCCGCGCTCGATTGCCTCGTTCAAGGCATTCGAGAATGCGATGACGCTCGACATCGCCATGGGCGGATCAACCAATACCGTGTTGCATTTGCTGGCAGCCGCCTATGAGGGCGAAATACCATTCACAATGGACGACATTGACCGTTTGTCGCGTCGGGTTCCGGTCGTGTGCAAGGTCGCCCCCTCGGTCGCCAACGTGCATATGGAAGACGTGCACCGCGCAGGCGGCATCATGGCCATTCTGGGCGAACTCAACCGCGCGGGTCTGATCCATGCCGATCTGCCAACCGTGCATTCGGCGACAATGGCCGAAGCACTGGCGCTCTGGGACATTGCAACGACAACGAGTGAAACGGCGCGTTCATTCTATAGCGCAGCGCCGGGTGGAGTTCCGACACAGGTCGCGTTCAGCCAGGACCGCCGCTACGACGAGCTTGATATCGATCGCAAGGCTGGCGTCATCCGCGACTTCGAGCATGCCTATTCCAAAGATGGTGGCCTCGCAGTGCTGAAGGGCAATATCGCGCTTGACGGCTGTATCGTGAAGACAGCCGGCGTCGATGCCTCGATCCTGAAGTTCACAGGCCCTGCCGTCGTGTTCGAAAGCCAGGATGCAGCGGTCGACGGCATCCTCAATGGCGGTGTGAAGGCGGGCGACGTGGTTGTCATCCGGTATGAAGGCCCGCGCGGCGGACCCGGCATGCAGGAAATGCTATATCCGACGAGCTACCTGAAATCCAAGGGCCTCGGCAAGGCATGCGCACTCATCACCGATGGCCGGTTTTCAGGCGGAACGTCGGGCCTGTCCATCGGCCATGCATCGCCGGAAGCAGCTGAAGGCGGCAATATCGGACTGGTCGAAGCCGGTGACATCATCGAAATCGATATCCCGAACCGCCTGATCAGCCTGAAGATCTCCGATGCCGATCTGGCCAGCCGCCGCGCCGCGATGGAAGCCAAAGGCAAGGACGCCTGGAAGCCCACCGCACCACGCAAGCGCAAGGTCACGACAGCACTTCGCGCCTATGCCTCGATGGCGACGAGCGCCGCCCGTGGTGCCGTGCGCGAAGTGAAATGAGTTGCGAGCGGTCGAATTCATCGAACCAAAACAAGACCAGTCCGTCGGAGAGAGTTAAAGCGACGAACTGGATTTTGTTCGAGATTGGTTGAGATTACGGCTGCTTCTTCATTCCCTGTTTCAAGTCCGATTTTGCCGAGGAGACACTCAATGCCGCTCACAAAAACCTACCGTGATCTCCTGAACGAGGCGAATGCCGTCATCGAAACTATCCCGACGACTGACGCCATTGCGCTGGCCAATGACCCCGAAGTCGTGTTCGTCGATCTGCGCGACGTTCGCGAACTGGAGCGGGAAGGCATGATCCCGAATGCCTTTCATGCCACGCGCGGCATGATCGAATTCTGGATCGATCCGACCAGCCCCTACTACAAGGACATTTTTGGCTCGGGAAAGAAATTCGTGTTCTACTGCCAGTCCGGTTGGCGATCCGCGCTGACGGTCAAGACTGTGCAGGATATGGGCCTCGAAAACGTGGCCCATATCGATGGCGGCTTCCGGGCGTGGAAGGAAACGGGCGGTCCCGTCGCAACACGGCCCGCAAAGGGTGCCTGACGCGCTCAAATTCAGGCGTCAAAGACCGATTTCCATTTTGCGATAAGGTCAATGCGGCCTTGTAGTCCGTTGAGCCCGCCGTTGATGCGCCGGGTTTCCAGGGTTGTCTTGTCACCATCGGCAAAGGCTATGCATCCCAACTCCGCGTATTCCGCCGCGCCCATCCAGAGGCTGATGGCGGGATCGTTCGCCGCTTCAGGGTTATCGACAAGGTTCTGTCCAATGGCCCGGCCCATGCGGTCAAAGGCCTCACGGCCTGTCGTGTTGAGCGCACCGGCACCCCGGAAATTAAACCCATCGCCTTGCTTCACGTTGCCCAGTTCCTTGGCCATGACCGGATTACCCAGCCCATAGACACGTTCGCCGATGGCTTCCGGGTTATGGGCGATGGACTCCGCTTCGGCCAAGGTAACGCGCGCATGACCACCACCAAAGACATCAACAAGGCGCAAGGCGGTGTAATCAAGATTTTCGCGTAGTTCGGTGCCGCCGTTACATTCCCAACTGATCTGACCCCAGAAATGCGCACAACGGAGAGCCGAATTAAAACTGTAATGCGCGCTGACCTGCGGCCAGGCGGCCACGGTTCCGGCGATGACAGCGTCCGTCGCGTGTGGCCAGAAACGTTTCAAGGTTGCTTCAGACAGTGAGAGGTTCATCAATTGACTCCTGGCGTGTTCAAGGCGACGAAAAGAAGCGTTTAAAGTGCATTTTCACGTCGACACATCTTATCAAAGTGGTGAGAACCTCACAAATGAACGTGAATTCCAATGTAACGACGGCTTGAAACAACCGGCATCCAAAGCACATTAAGTCATTGATTTTAATATATTTAGCACAAATTCGACCGCCCATGCTTGATTTCCTTGCGGCTTGAAGTCCAGCATATGCAGTGCAGATTCCGAGAGTGTGAGGAAAGCGGCGGGGATAGGTTGGAAACCTGTCAACCAGCCCTTCGGCTCGGGAGACGCCTGGCAATCGGCCTCTATCAAATGAATGTCGCCATTGGCCTTGCCGGACCAGCGAAGCGGGTGGTACGCCTTATGTTGCGACCAACAACACATCAGCTGGCCCACCAGCGTAACCGTCAGGGCGGAGACCAACATGAAACTGGCAACACTCAAGGATCGTACACGCGACGGAACCCTCGTTGTCGTTAGCCGCGATCTCACCCGTTATGTTTCAGCCCGCCCCATCGCCAATACGATGCAGGCTGCGCTCGACGATTGGGAACACATCGCGCCGCGCCTGGAGGCGCTCGCCGAAGAACTGGAACATGGGGCTGTTCCCTCGCTGCGTTTTCACGAGCATGATGCGCATTCGCCCCTGCCGCGCGCCTATCAGTGGGCAGATGGCTCGGCCTATGTGAATCACGTGGAACTGGTGCGCAAGGCGCGCGGTGCCGAGCTTCCGGCCTCATTCTGGACGGAGCCGCTGATGTACCAGGGCTGCTCCGACGGGTTTCTTGCGCCACGTGATCCCATCGTCTGCCCATCTGAAGACTTCGGCATCGATCTTGAGGGGGAATTGGCTGTCATAACCGGCGACGTGCCGATGGGCGCCACTCGGGAAGAAGCCGCCAGCTCGATCCGGTTGATCATGCTTGTGAATGACGTTTCGCTGCGCAATCTGATCCCCGCTGAACTGGCCAAAGGGTTTGGCTTCCTGCAATCCAAGCCTGCCTCCAGCTTTTCACCTGTTGCGGTGACGCCCGATGGACTGGGCTCGGCTTGGGATGGAGCCAAGGTATCGCTGCCATTGAAGGTGACCCTCAACGGCAAGCCGTTCGGCAAGGTAGAAGCCGGGCAGGATATGATCTTCGATTTCCCGACGCTGATAGCCCACGTCGCCAAGACGCGCAGTCTGGCTGCTGGCTCCATTGTTGGCTCTGGAACCATTTCCAACAAGGGATCAGATGGCGGACCGGGCAAGCCGATCGCGCAAGGTGGCGTCGGTTATGCCTGCCTGGCGGAACAACGGACCGTCGAGACCATCCTGACCGGTGCGCCAGTAACGCCCTACCTGAGATTTGGTGACACTGTCCGGATTGAAATGGGCGACCGGCAGGGTCATTCTATCTTTGGTGCGATCGAGCAGACCGTAACCAGTCTTTCGTCAACAGCTTGAGGATCCTGAATGGCTCGTGCCGCCGTCCAACTGGATGCAGCCCCGGAAGTCGACGCGATTGACGGACTTGACAATCCGCGCGAGCAGTCACGGCTGATCGGACATGCGCACGAAGAGCAGGTGTTGCTTGACGCCTATCGATCCGGCCGCATCCATCATGGCTGGATCCTTGGCGGCGTGAAGGGCTCGGGAAAGGCGACGCTGGCATTTCGATTTGCGCGGTTTGTGCTTGCCAATCCCGATCCGGGTTCGCCGTCAGTCAGGGCCGCGACGTCGCTGCACGTCGATCCATCATTGCCTGTCAGCCGAAGGATCGCAACCGGCGCACACGTCGATCTGCTGCATCTAAAACGGCCATGGGACGAAAAGGCAAAGCGGTTCAAGACCGAGATTCCGGTAGATGAAATTCGCCGGACAGTTGGGTTCTTCGGCTCGACAGCTGGCGAAGGCGGTTGGCGCATTTCGATCGTAGACCCAGCCGATGATCTGAATGGCAATGCCGCCAATGCCTTGCTGAAAATTCTGGAAGAACCACCTGCACGCTCGTTATTCCTGATCATTGCCAATCATCCCGGACGCTTGCTGCCCACCATTCGCTCGCGCTGCCGGATGCTGCCAATTCCGCCGCTCTCCACCTCCCAGGTTCGCGAGGGGATGCAATCATTCGGGATCGGGACCGGGCACGCTGACAACGTATTGGAAGCAGCGGCCTCGCTCAGCGAGGGCAGCCTGCGCCGTGCAGCCTTGCTGATGGAACTGGGCGGCGTCGATATCTGGAATGCGACCGCAAAGCTGATGGCAGGGCTGCCACGCCTTGATCTGAAGGCTGTCCACGCTCTCGCCGATCAGCTGGCCACGCGCGGTGCGGATGATGTCTTTGAGCTCGGAATCGAGTTCATCATTCGCGCCATCCATGCACGAGCCGAAGACGACAGTGGCAGCAACCTTGAAAAGGCCGCGCACTGGGCCAAGCTGCATGCCGATATCGTGGCTCAGGTCGCAACGGCCGAAGCACTGAACCTCGACAGAAAGGCGCTTGTGCTGTCGATCTTTCGGGCAATCGAAGCCGTTTCCAAGAAATAGGACTTGTCTAGCGCGCTCCAATTCCTATGGTGCAGTCCCCAAAGAGGACGCGATCCCTATGACTTCGAAGCCTTTCTACATCACAACCGCCATTGATTACCCGAACGGGCGGCCCCACGTCGGCCACGCCTATGAAAAGATTGCGACAGATGCGCTCGCCCGGTTCAAACGCCTTGACGGTTACAATGTGCTGTTCCTGACCGGTACGGACGAACATGGCCTCAAGATGCTGCAGACCGCCGAGCGGGAAGGCTTGACCACGCAGGCGCTTGTTGATCGCAATGCAGAGGTCTTCAGGCAAATGGATGCCAAGCTTGGCGTCTCCTATGACGATTTTATCCGCACGACCGAGCAACGCCACCATGTCAGCGTTCAGGAAATCTGGCGGCGCATGGCAGCCAATGGCGATATTTACCTGGAGAAATACGCCGGTTGGTATTCGGTCCGCGACGAGGCCTATTACACCGAAGCCGAGACGGAACTGACGGAGACGGGCGAGCGGATTTCGTCGGGCACGCGTACACCCGTGACGTGGACCGAGGAAGACAGCTACTTCTTCCGGCTCTCCGCGTATCAAGACCGCCTGCTCGCTCATTACGAGGCGCATCCGGATTTCATTGGGCCGCGAGAGCGCAAGAACGAAGTGATCAGCTTCGTGAAAGGCGGGCTGCAGGACCTGTCTATCTCGCGCACCACATTTGATTGGGGCATCCCGGTTCCCGATGCGCCGGGGCATGTGATGTATGTCTGGATTGATGCGCTTACGAATTATATCAGCGGCGCAGGGTTCCCGGACGAGAGTTCCGACAAGTTCAAGACCTTCTGGCCCGCAGACGTCCACGTCATCGGCAAGGATATCGTGCGCTTTCACGCCGTCTATTGGCCGGCATTCCTGATGTCGGCAGGCCTGCCGCTGCCGAAGCGCGTTTTTGCGCACGGCTTCATCTTCAACAAGGGCGAGAAGATGTCGAAGTCGGTCGGCAACGTCGTCGACCCCTTCACGCTGGCTGATCACTATGGCGTCGATCAGATGCGGTTCTTCTTCCTGCGCGAAATCCCCTTCGGACAGGACGGCAGCTATAGCCACGAGGGCATTGTCGGTCGATCCAATGCGGACCTCGCCAACGATCTCGGCAATCTCGCCCAACGCTCGCTGTCGATGATTTCAAAGAATCTCGAAGGCCGCATTCCCTCGCCCGGCCCTCTCTCGGCTGAAGATGAAACGATGCTGGCGAGCGCCGACGCCTTGCTGGCCACTGCCCGCGCAGCTTTTGACCTTCAGGAAATCCACAAGGCGCTGGAGGCAATCTGGGCCGTCGTAGCGGATTGCAACAGGTACTTTACCGCCGCCGCTCCCTGGGCGCTCCGCAAGACCGATCCGGCGCGCATGGAGACGGTGCTGTGGGTGACTGGAGAAGTTCTGCGCATCGTCGGCATCCTGACCCAGCCCATCATGCCCACCGCATCCGCCGCCTTGCTGACAGCACTTGGCCAGCCTGAAGGCAGCGAACGTCAATTTGCAGCTCTTTCGTCTCGATTGGCGGGCGGTACGGAAATTCCAGCCCCGCAGCCGATCTTCCCGAAATACGTCGAAGCCGAAGAGGCCAAGGCCTGAAATTTACGGCGCCAAACAAAAACGGCCTCGCAGGATAAGTCCCGCGTGGCCGTTTTGTCTTAGGGGTACTGCTCTCGATCACCAGAGTCCGACAGCAGCGCCGATGCCTTTGAACGTCTTGGCTGTCGACGAGAAGAAGCCATCGTCATTTGACTGTGGGGTCTGAACGGGAACGGGCGCAGGGATCGGTTGAGACGAAGCCGCTGGCACTTGCCCCGTTGGCGCTGCTGATCCAACCGGTTGGATCGACTGTGTCGCAGGCTGGCCATCTGTCGACGCCGGAGCAGGCTTTGCGACTGGCTTCGCCGGGAGCTGGTAGGCAGGCAGCGGGGCTGGATTGGTCGAGGGTTGACCGACCCTGCCCAGGTTCTGCTGGACAATCTGCCGGGCGGGATCAAAACCGTCGACGGTCCGCTCCGACAAGGGAGCCGGAGACGCATCGATTTCGCCCGGTGCAACGGGCCCAGTCGCGACGGGCGGCGGTGGAATCAGCGGCTCGATATGCACGATCTTGAAGCCACGCTTTTTCAGCTCGACGAGCAGTGGCGCAACCGCATTCGAACTGGATTCCTTGATATCGTGCAGCAACAGGATGCCACCGTTGTTGTGCTCCAGTTCTGCCAAGGCTTCATTCATGACATTCGGCGCTTCCGCCGTCGTCAGGTGACCTTTCAGCCAGTCATTGCCGACGGCATCGACCGCAAACACACCCATGTTGAGTGTATTGAACCATTGATTGATCACGCGGTTATTGAAGAGGCCGGGATAGCGAAAGAAGTGGGTCATCGGCTTGTCGCCAGCTTTGCCGTAGACCGCCTGATCAACGACGCGCCAACCGCTGGAAATTTCCATCTGCGACTGATCAAACGGCCCGTGCGCCAGCTTATAGCTATGCGTCATGGTGTGATAGGCAATCGTATTGCCTTCTTCTGCAACCTTGCGCGCGACAGCCGGATAGGCTTTGGCCATCTGGCCGACCATGAAGAACGTTGCATGGGTGCATTCGTGCTTAAGAGCTGCGAGAACGCGATCCGTACGCCCGGGAAATGGACCGTCATCAAATGTCAGAATGACCTCGCGCGGCCCCAGCAATGGCATCTTCGTATGGTAGGTCTGACCGGCGTAAAAGCCGCCGTGCGTATCGACCTTGATGATCCGGCTTATGCCGATGGCATCCGGATTGCCGGGGCAATCAGTCGGCGGCACGTCAATAGCGACATGATGGTGTTCGGGCACAACATCCTGGCCCGTCAGTGCTGCAACTGAAATGGCGCGCTTTGCCTCGGGCGACACCTTGGCGGCTGCAGAATTGGCCACTTTCGCGGTCGGCTTCGCGGGATTGGCAGATACAGCGCCGGGAGTAGCTGGAACCTTGGCTACGTGCTTTACTGGGGGAACCAGAGGCTTCTTTTTGGCAGGGATTGGCGGAAGTGTGTCAGGAACCTGCGGATCAGGCGCTGTCTGAGCAAGGCGCAGCATCTGAGGCGCATCCGGAAATGCAGGATCGAGTGCGTTCGCCGTCGTCACCGACATCAACACGCCGAGTGAAGCGCCAACCGTTATCACGGCATTGCGACCCTTTGCCGATGAAGTCGCCTTGGCAGACGCTCCAGTCAACAGCTTTACAAGTTCAAGTTCCATCTCAAAAGCTCCACTGCCGCTGCCAGGCGGCATATTCAATCGCTGAGAAACTCAAGTTTACAAAATCGATCCCTTGGCTGTTTGCCTCGGACTTCGCCAATTTGAACACCACGCCGAGAAGCTCAACTCTGATGGTGCGTATAGTTTAATGAGTTGATCTTTGCATCTGATTGCGACGAATCCGAGACGTAACCCAGCCATACCAAGAATGCAGTGCCCGCGAGTCGGTCATTGCATTAATTGTTAACCATCTTAACGCCGCCTTTCTCACTGGAATGTTAATATCATTTCAGAATATTCAGGATCGATCACACGGCGCGGGCTTTTGGCAATCAAACAGACAGCTTTCGCGATTCAGGCTGAAATCATTCCGGCGAAGCTGAAATGGCTCGGCAAATCGGCATTTGCAGAGACCCGAAGCATGGCTTAAGCCTATCTTTAAGCCTAATCAGTCATACCTTCTCGACATCCAGCACTTTCATACCTAGATGAACAGAGACGTGACGGATTAATCGACGGAACCAGATTGGACGGTATCGATGATCACTACCCCTAAGACCTACTGGTACACGCGCATGGACGATGAAGAAGAAAAGGACGAGGAAAAAACCAAGACTCCTCAGTCGCTTCCCGTCGACAAGCACCTGTTTGAAGCGCGGAACGTGCTGATTACCGGGACAATCACGCAAGAGCTGGCCCGCGATGTCGTCGGACGCTTGCTCGCACTGGCACATGTCTCGCAGGACCCGATCAACGTGATCGTGTGCTCACCCGGTGGGCACGTCGAGTCCGGTGACATGATCCACGACATGATTCGGTTCGTGCCAGTTCCGGTCAACATGATCGGTGTCGGCTGGGTCGCATCCGCTGGTGCCCTCATCTACATCTCTGTGCCGATCGAGCGCCGTTTCTGTCTGCCGAACACGCGCTTCCTGCTGCATCAACCGTCAGGTGGCGCAGGCGGCCCGGTAACGGATATCGAAATCCAGGCGCGCGAGATCATCAAGATGCGCGATCGTCTGAACCAGATGTTCGCCACGGCCACTGGCCAGACCCTCGAGAAGATCGAAAAAGACACAGATCGAGACTTCTGGATGGGGCCGGATGAAGCCATCAAGTATGGTCTGGTATCCAAGGTTGTAAACAACGCCAAGGAACTCGTGTAAAAATTGATAAAAGACGGCTTGCCCTTGCTCGCCGCAGTGTGAAAAAAGGATCGACCGTCGACGCGGTCGGTCCTTTTTTGATTTTTGAGCGGTCGATCAGATGTTCTTTGTCCTCTCCAAAGTGTTTTTTGCCATTGCGCGGCCGGTTCACCTGCTGTCATTGTTATTGGTAATCGGCTTGGGACTCCAGTGGACAAGCAAGAGACGGACCGGAATTCTCCTCGTCAATCTATCGGCCATCACCCTGATTTTTATAGCATTCTCGCCTTTGGCGCTCTGGATTGAACAGCCACTTGAAATGCGATTTCCCCGACCAGGCCAACTCGACCCGGCACCCGACGGGATTATCATTCTTGGTGGCGCAACTGAGGAAGAAATGGAAGTTCGACGGCCCGACATGATTGCATTGAACGACGCCGCCGAACGGCTTACCGAGATTCCGCGCCTCGCATCGCTCTATCCAAATGCGCGTATCATCTACACCGGCGGCCCCGGTTTCCTTGTTTTTGACGTTTTACCAGAAGCCCAAAACGCCCGAAGGCTGTTCATCCAGATGGGCATTTCGGCTGACAGAATCGTTCTTGAAGACCAATCAAAAACAACATGGGAGAATGCGACCCTCACAAAGGCGATCATAAATCCCCAGCCGAATTCGCGTTGGCTGCTCGTCACCTCGGCGTATCATATGGCTCGCTCTGTCGGCGCTTTTCGTGCCGCTGGATGGCCGGGAATCATCGCATTCCCAACTGACTACCGGGCACCTGATCCATCCTTTGAAACGGTTTGGCGGCGTCCCGGGATCGACAATCTGGCCATCATCGAGGTCGCGGCGAAGGAATATTTCGGGCTTCTTGGCTACTGGTTGAGCGGACGATCAAGCGCGCTGTTCCCGGCGCCTTGAGCCCCATTTGCCCATGATCTCAGACCTGATCCTCAAGCAAGGCCTTGCGGGCCGGCGACCAGAACTGCCGTTGAGTGAGAACGGCGACAATCAAAGTCGAGGTGGCAAAAAACACGACCGGACCAAGGAACCAGCCCAGATACCCAATCGAGAAGAACAGCGACCGCAAGCCCCAGTGAAAATGGTGCCCGGCGTGGATCTGCATCTCGGAGGCCCGATCGATGGCCCGACGGATCAGGGCCGGATCCTCTTTTTGCGATGGAATGGCACCAATCAGGATGGCAGCGTAGTTATAAAGCCGGTACGCCCATCCGAATTTGAAGAAAGCGTAGCCATAAACAGCCGCAAGTCCGAGCACCTTTATATCCAGAACCTGTTTGCTTGCAGCCAGATGCAGCAGCGGCAGCTCGCTGAAGATCGCCACGACACGGTCTGACTGATTGAGCAGGGTCAGAGAACCACCGAGCGCCAGAAGCGACGTCGATGCAAAAAAGGCCGTGCCACTCTGCAAACTCGCCATGATGGCGGAATCAACCATCCGCGTGTCACGCGTCAGCATCCCCTGCATCCATCGGCGACGATTGTCGTCCATCAGGCGCGACAACGAACCGCGATGCCAGCGGCTATAGTCCGTCAGCCAGCCGAAAACCGACCAGGCGACGAGATACCAGACCAGCGCGAGCACATCCAAGGGCGTAAAATCACTCATGGTATCTTTTTGCAGCAAACGACGAAAAAGAAAAGTGGCAGCTCACGTGTACGGTGCTTCGGCGCAAGTCTGCCCTGCATCTCGAATGGCTGCTGAAAGCGGACCAAAGCGTGAGTATGGTCCAAGATCCGCGCGACCGAATCGCATCCGGTTCTAAAACTGCGTCCCTACCCTCACCGGGCAATTGGAGCTTGAGGCCTTTGTCCGACCATGAGTTGGCAGAAGATCATAATTCTCGACTGATCGCCGGTCGTCGGCTGTCACCGTTTGGTGCCATGCTGACGCAATTCTTCGGCTTCGGGATTGCCGCAGGCCTCTGGGCAGGCTCAGTGCCATTCGTCGCCAATCAAGCCAAAATGACGACACTGGACATCGGTCGCGCCTTCACGTTGTTTACAGCGGGTTACATCGTTGCGATGACGCTTGGCGGTGGAGCGATGCGATTGGCCTCACCACGGGCCGTGATGCTGATGGCCCTTCCGGTGAATGCTCTGGCAATGGCGGGATTGCTGCTGAGCACCTCGACGCTCCAGGTCACGATTTGCCTGGCAGCGGTCGGCCTGATCATGGGGCTGATCGATCTCGTCATGAATACCGAAGGGACTTTCGTTGAAAAGGACATGCGGCGGCCCATTCTCGTCAGGCTGCATTGTTTCGCCTCTCTGGGAACAGGCATTGGAGCCATTGCGGGCAGCGCCTTTGCGCTAACAATCGGTCTGTTCGCATCGGTGGCGCTGTCAACCCTCGCCCTGACTATCGGATTCATCGCGATCCATCGTGCGACACCGGAACGGATGCGGCTTTCGGGCACCAAGGGTGGCCTTTGGGCGGCCTACTCGCCATCGCTGATGATCCTCGGCATCATCTTCGGGATCGGGGCTGCCGGGGAGACATCGGCTTCCATCTGGTCGGCGCGACTGCTTTCGGAGCAGGCTCCATCTTTGGCTGCCATCTCCGGGATCGGCGTCTCCTTTTTCGCGGGCTGTCAGGTCCTGATGCGGTTCTTTGGGGATCGACTCCGCCAGACATTCAGTGACGCCACTCTTGTTGCCGTATCCCTCGGCTTTGCGACGATCGGATTTTCAGTCGTCGGCATGTCGGATGGGTTTGCCGCGAGTGTCATCGGCTTCGCCTTCGTTGGGCTTGGAACGGCACTGCAGGTGCCGTGCATCTTCTCCATTGCCGCGCGTCTGAACCCACAAAATGGCGGCTCAGCACTTTCACTGGTCGCGCTGATCGCCGGATTACCGCGACTTGCCGCCCCCTGGGCTTTCGGTGAAGTGGCAAGCCACACCACGACGGGAATCGCGTTCGATCTGATCGCCGGCGCATTCATCATCGCCGTTTGTCTCGCCATTATCGTCCGGTGGCGGTTCGAGGCTCTGGCGACTTCCGCATGATGTCACAAAACGGACGTCGCGGCGCGATACTGGCTAACGGATGAATTTCATCACCATTGCCGCAGGAGTTATCATGAAGTCCTTTGTTTATGCCGTGCTCGCTATGCTAAGCCTGATGCTCGCAGTTCCTGTTTCGGCGAAGGCGGGGGATCCAGTGAAGATTATGTTTGTCGATACTGGCAACACAGGTCGGAGCATTACCGCCGAGACTATCGCGCGCATTCACGTAGCAGCGACACATAAGGCTGCTCTCTTCATCTCGCGCGGTCTTGATGCCGATCCCTTCGAAACCAGCGTCGAAATGAACTTCCAGATCCTCTGGTCACAGCGCGGCATCAATCTTTCAGCGCATCGAGCAGAACTGATGACGGCACAAGACGTCAAAAAATCAGACCTCATTCTGACAATGACCGGCAAGCACAAGACTCGCATCATCGAAGCGCACCCCGATGCTGCCTACAAGACCTTCACGCTGGTCGAATACGCCAATGGCGGAAGCGATGAAATTGAAGACGCCTATGGCAAGCCGCTTGAATTCTACCAGAAGACACTGGGAGCACTCGACGGATTGGTCCCGCAGGCCGTGGACAAGGCAATCGCCCAAGGTGCGCCCAAGAAGCCCTGATTATCGATCAGACAAAAGCGTACAACGAGACGTCAGTTGCCCAATCCACCAATGCCAAGTCTTGTCCTGACGGCATACCAGATGGCTTCGGCAACTGTTTCCGTATCCTGAGCCGCGTCGATTACGGCAAAACGAGATGGCTCGCCCCGGGCAAGCGCCAGAAAGCCCTCACGGCGCCGTTCCTGGATTTCGCTGCCATCCTTCTCAAATCGATCGACAGCGGCGTCTCCGCGCCTTTGAGCTGCGCGATAGAGGCCTATGTCGGCTGGAATATCGAGCAGCAAGGTCAAATCGGGCTTGCAGTCGCCAACACTGATGGCCTCCAGCGCGACAATGATACGGGCCGGCACAGCACCTGTCAGCCCCTGATAGACCCGTGTTGAATCAATAAACCGGTCGCACAAGACCCAATCGTTTCGTTGCAACGCCGGTCGAATGAGGCTGTCGACGTGATCAGCACGGGCAGCCGCGAACAACATGGCCTCGGCTTCAGGACCGAGTTGTTCAGCCGCGCCACTCAGGAGCACATGGCGTATCGCCTCCGCACCGGGCGACCCGCCTGGCTCACGCGTGGTCACGACCGACAACCCATTTTCGCGCAGTCGCTGGGCCAACCGGGCAATCTGCGTCGTCTTCCCAGCGCCCTCGCCACCTTCGAATGTGATAAAATGCCCCCGCACTGACTGGGTTGTCGTGCCGACCGGTTCGCCCGAATTGGCCATCAATGCAGCCCAACCGTCGAGCGAATAAAGCCGCCAACAAGTTCGGCCATGGCATCCAACGCCCGTTGGTGGAGCTTTCCGACGGGCACGTCTTCCGCGGTAAACAAGGGTGTGTCATGAATCACATTGCCGTCTCGCATAATCTCCAGCCGACCGACAAGTTTTCCTTTTTCAACGGGAGCTAACAGAGGCCCCTTGTAAACAATGCGCGCCGTCAGTTTATCCCGATGCCCGCGCGCGACCAGAACCGTGATCGCCTTGCCAGCGGTCAATCGGACGCTGCCGCTTGCGCCGCCGTATACACTCGCTTCACCAGGGCTTTCCGCCTCGGTGTACAATTGGATCTGCTCAAATGTCTTGAAGCCCCATTCCATGAGTTTGCGGGCCTCTTCGGCCCGTTCCTTCTCGGACTGAAGGCCGCTCATGACAAGGATCAACCGCTGACCGTTCTGAACTGCTGATCCCACAATATTATAGCCGGATTCCTTGATGTACCCGGTCTTGATGCCATCTGCACCGATGTTGGCCGTCACAAGGGGATCGCGATTGAGCTGACGGATCGGATGTGAAGACACCATGTTGGTATATTCACGAAGGGCATAGAACTTATAAATGTCGGGGAACTCAGTAATCAGGTGCCGCGCCAATTTGTCGAGATCACGAGCGGTCGTGTGATTGTCGGGATCGGGCAACCCGGTCGGATTGGCGAAATGCGTCGAAGCCATGCCCAGCTCAGCGGCACGCTTGTTCATCAGTTCAGCAAACGCGGCTTCGCTGCCCGCGATACCTTCGGCAAGGGTGATAGCCCCGTCATTAGCCGAAACCACGCAAATTCCTTGCAGAAGATCGACTACCTTGAGACGGGAATTAATTTCAGCAAACATCGTCGACGTACGGGAGGGTGCTCCGCCAGTGCGCCAGGAATGTTCGGAGACTTGAAACTCCGTGTCCAATGTCAGCTTGCCGTCCTTGATGAGTTGCCCGACGATTGCAACCGTCATCATCTTCGTCAGGCTGGCGGGATAGAACAACTGATCGGGATTTTTTTCAAAAAGCACTGTCCCGCTGTCAAAATCCGTCAGAATGGCTGTATCCGCTGTTGTCTCGTAACCCTGATCCTTCTGCGCTGCTGGCGATGGTTTGCCATGCGCATCGGGATGCTTCAGATCAACCTTGGTATTGGCAGCAGATGCAAGATCGGCGAAAGGCCAAGCGGCAATCCCGATCATTCCGGTCAGCAGCGCTCGCCTCAGCATGTCTGCCTCAGACTTTGCCAACGATAAGCCTGGATCATGCCGAACACCTTCGGCACCACATCCGATCCGACCAGATTTGTTGCACCATCTAGGTTTCATGCATCAACTCCGGACGCCCGTAACAGCCTGTAACCCGAATTGTCACACGCACACTGATATTGGGTATCGACGACAGGACCAATAAAACGAAACGAACTTCAGCCACACTCTTCCGAAGACGTTTCCTAATCGCAAATAAGCGACATTACCAAGGCAACGACGTAAAAAAACGCTGTTTTCCAATACAAATCGATGCCGAGTCAGATGCCGGACGCAATCCTTAGTCGATGAGCGTTGCGGAATGAATGCCAAGCTGATCAGCGATCGTGATCACATCGCCTGGAATCATGCCCACCGACGGCGTGAGCCTGACAATGACGAGATGCTCACCCAGTCCACCCACGACCGTTGATGTGGAAATTTCGCCATAGGGACGCATCAGGTCAGCAACCCGTGCTGCGTTTTCCGGCCTCGCATAGCCGCCCAGATCAATCCGGCTCGCGGCGTGACCCACATTTGTCTTGATCAGATTATCAATCGCATCAACTGCGGGAGCGGTCGGTTCGCTCGCAACATATCCCTGAGATTGCTGCGTCTTGTAAAGCGTTTCACCGGACGGTCCGTAACGCGATGGCAAGATCGGATCTGACGCCGGCTTTGCAGCACGTGCAATCGAACCGACACCTCCGTTCGGGGCAACCGGCAATACCTTACGCGTCGACAAATCAACCGGCGGAGCGACAGTCCGCAATGGCGGCAATGGAGCGAGCGTCGCCGATGCCGGTGCCGCAACCGGTCGAGCAGCGGGTGAAACAACCTGGCCAGATGGCACGAGTGTCCGCGTAGACAAGGTGCCAAGCGTATTTGGCGGCAACTGGGGCCGCGCGACCACGGGAGCCGGAGTTGCACTGGCAAGCTGCTGACTGACCTGAGGACGTGCGGCAGGTATTGGCAGGGACGTCTGAGGTCCATACCCCATCGGTCGCGTTGTGGTTGCGACGAGGGATGTCTGATGCTCCGTTGCGGCAGCCAGAACGACAGGCTTCGCATGATCTTCGCCAGCGTTGAGCGGGAGATTCAGATTTGCAGCTGCCAGACCGGTCATGCGACCATCTGAAGGGAGCCGATCAGCCATTGCAATGAGATTGCGATCTTGAGTGATGGTTGGCGTTCCGGTCGTTCGCAGTGATGCGACCAGCATCCGCTGATCGGATCCCTCAACCGGGGCCGGGCCAACGTACTGGACCCGAACATGACTGAGTCCGCGCGATTTGAAGGCCAGAAGTTCTGCAGTCTTCTCGGAGACATCGATCAGCCGATCGCCGACATAGGGTCCGCGATCATTGACGCGAACAACGATCGACCGACCGTTGTCGAGATTGGTGACACGGGCATAGGACGGTATCGGCATCGTCGTGTGGGCGGCTGATAGCGAATCCTTGTCATAGACCTCGCCATTGGCGGTTTCTCGACCATGGAAATCGCTGCCGTACCAAGACGCGAGCCCAACCTTGTCGTACCCACGATCTTCACGCGGGAAATACATGCGACCAGCCACCATGTAGGGCTTGCCGACCTGATATCGGCCACCGCCCGGAGGAACAGGTTGCCCATCGGCGATCATCTTTTTTGGGGCTTCGACGCCCCAGACAGGATCGACCTTCGACTGACTTGTCTTGGTTGGAGGAACCTGGCTGCAGGCCCCCAAAGCGAAAACAACAATAAGCGCCGACATCGGCTTCATCGACGAAGCCTTCATCCAGGCTTGTTCAAGATTTGAACATGTCATCGCCATCTTGCCAGTCGCCATAGTCCACCTGTATTGGACAAATCACTTTGTCCTGTGAGCATGCTCACGCCATCGAAAAGAAGCATCAAGGAGGTTCTGGCGACGATTCGCCCAAAACTCCCCCCTTGCAACAATCATCAGACAGGTTTGCTACCAGTGCGTTAATTGATCGTTAACATGAACGCTCGCAGGCGATAGCCAGGCCCAATTCAGCAGACAAGCATCATCAATCAAGACACGAGAGTCGAACTCAATATACAAATCAATTACTTACTTGATTAAGCAGGAATTAACCCTGTTTGCGCTTCGATGCGGGAAACGTGACGATCATGTGTTGATCGGCGCTCAGCATCGGGCCCGGGGAAACCAATTGATCTGATTGGTCTTTTATTGAACAACCTTGCTGGGTGAGCAAATGGGTGCCGGAGGCAGTCCGTTGATTACGGACAGGGCACAAGACGCCATCGGGCCCACGGGACAGCTGGACTGGCTCGTCAGGACCACGACACCGGACGGTGCGGGTTGGTTATCATCCGGAGCGACAAAACCAATCCACGCGGCAAAACCTTTTGTCATGCCATTTTTCCAGATTGTGGAGAGCCCTCGCACCTTTGACGGCAATCGGCTCCAAACGAGACCACTGTCCGTATCAGCGCAGCCTTGTCCACCTTCCTGGGCCGTTGCACACGGCACCGTCTTCCAGGTCTGCAATTGGGGCAGGACGGACATCACCGGGTCGTCTTTCACGCTTCGGCCCATATTGGCTGCCAGAAAGGCCATCATGTCATCAAGCGTGGAGACCAGGGCATTCGCTCCGGCGTAGGCTGGCGACCCTGTGATCAATCGGTCAACAGGCTGATTGGCCCGATCGTAACCGATGGGGACAAGCGGGTCCGATTCCGCATAAAATCGCGTGTTGGCCAAACGCATCGGCCCGGTAACCCGCTTCAATGCGAGTTCTGCCATTGTCTGGCCTGTAACCCGCTCGATCACTTTCGCCAGAAGCGCGATACCGAGCTGTGAATCCAGATATTTGCTGCCCGGCCGTGTCTTCAGAACGATGCGGTCCAACTGGCCGAACATCCGCTCCGTATCAAAGGGGCCGCTGTTTCCCACTGCCTGCTGACGCGGCAGGCCAGACGTATGATGCGCAAGTTGATCCAATGTGATCTCGACCACGTCTCCGGAAACGCTGTCTTTGTAGCTCGGAACCGGTGTACCTGGCGGCAACAGATCCCGCACCAAACTATCCGGGTTCAACACCCCTTCCTTTACCAACTGGGCGAAGATCGTCGCAGTAAATGTTTTCGTTATCGAGCCGATTTCAAATGCCGTTGACGCACTCACAGGCTCGGAGTGACCGTCGACAAAGTCGACCTTGCCCGTTGTGTAGATGGACACGCGACCATTCACGTTTACTCCCAGCGCAATACCTGCCCTGTTGCAGCCCGGATTCTGCTTGAATGTCTCAACGATGGAGCGGATTGCAGCATCAGAGCTCTCGTCAGCAGCCAGAGCAGACGTGATTTGCGAGTTCATGAACGCCGCAATAACCAACGCAAAGATGTATGAGCTGTTCGAAACTTTCGTCAACGGACTTCCCTGGACACGTTTGATCAGCTGAAACGATCGGCAACTGCGGGACGTTTGTCAAAGCTGACCACAAATCAACATGCAAACGCCTGAACGCCACTCATGTACTGAAGCCTCGCAGACTGCAAGTCCGGGACGAAACGAGGAGCGAATTTCTGCTATCTGCGACGTTCCCGACACAGACAAGCGTCGCCAACTAGACCGCCAGCCCCCCCGGTTACTCGGAAAAGGTGTCGCAAATTGGCTTGCTTGTCGTCATGTTCTTGCCGTCATCGCCTATGATTATACGATGGCTCGACGAAATCTTCTCAATCATTCGGTGGAGCGACAAGAGACCAGCGTCGAAATTTTAAGTAATACTGTTGCGAATCGCTCAACATGTGGAGCGAGAGCGGAACCCACTTTGACGAGAAAAAGATGACACAAAGCAGAAGCATTTTGTCCTGCACCACAATCCTCTCAGGCTTGCTAGTGCTAAATACCTACAATTGCCAAAGTGTTGCGTTCGCCGCGTCGACGAATGACACGTTCATTATTGCTCAGGCAAGTCCAGCCTTGACACCGGAGGAAATCAGACGCCGCCTCGAGGAAGAAGAGCGTCGCAAGCGGCAGAATCAGGCAACACCGCCTGCGCAGCAAAAACCCACCATAGCGCCGCCAGTTCCCGGCCACGTTGTCCCGGCAACACCGCCCGCGACTGTACAGCATCCGGTAGCGCCACCGGCCGTGGCTCCAGTCAAACCGGTGACACCTCCGCCGCCTCCTATTCCGAATGGACAACATCCTGTTCCGGGGCAGCCAGCCCCGATCCACCCGGGCCAAGCGCCTGTCGTCGCGCCCATCGCCCCCCCGTCGACAACGGTCCAGCCACCCAAGCCCCTGCCTCCGGGCTTTGTGCCGCAACAACAGGGCCACGTCCCAACGGTGACGCCCGGCCAACCTCCAGCCACCGTGCCGAAATTCCAGCCGCCCGCAGGCAACCCGCCACCCTCGCCTCAAGCGCCTGTCCAACCGCAGCAAGGACGCGTCCAGTCAGCTGCGCCGGGTCAACCTTCTACGTTTGCGCCGCATTTCCAGCAGCCTGCGGGAAATCAGCCGAGAGGGAACGGCATAACGCCGCTGCAGGCAGGCGCAATCGGGGCGGCTGCCGGGCTGGTCGGCGGAATGATCATCGGGCAGCAGGTCCACGGTATCGGCGAAGTTCAATCGTCTCGCCAGACGGTGCAGCAAAATGGTGCAACCTTTTACAGCGAGCCAGGTCGCCTTATCGTGCGAGAAGGCGACGGTTTGTATGTCCGGCATGACGAAATGGAACGTTTCCGGGACCTCGGCGGCGAAGTTGACGTTGAACAGCGCGGCGATGAGACGATCCAGATCGCGAATCGACCGGACGGATCGAAGATCATTACCGTGCTTGATCGTGACGGACAGCTATTGAAGCGGATACGGCGCTTGCCGAATGGCGTGGAAATCGTCCTGATCGACAATACCTATGGACGGCGACCGCAGCGTTTCGCTGACGAAGTCATTGTCGTGGCACCGCCGCCGGTGCTGACAGAACTCGATGCCGGTGATGCTGACGAGACACGTATCTACGAAACGCTGTCTGCACCGCCAGTCGCGTCACTTCCGCACAGGTATACGCTTGATGAAATTCGCTACAGCCGCGACCTCCGGCACTATATGCCGAGCGTCGATCTCAACGCGATCACATTCGACACGGGATCCTGGACGGTTCCGGATGAGGAAATTCGGCAGTTGAAGGGGATTGCCGACGCCATCAATCGGGCTATTCGTGCCAACCCGAATGAAATCTTCCTCATCGAAGGTCATACCGACGCCGTCGGATCAGACGTCGACAATCTTTCATTGTCGGATCGGCGCGCAGGGTCGGTCGCCAGCGTCCTGACGCAAGCTTACAATGTGCCTCCGGAAAACCTGACAACCCAAGGATATGGCTCGCAATTCCTGAAGGTTCAGACGTCTGGACCGTCACGGGAAAATAGACGCGTCGTTGTCCGTCGTATCACGCCACTGCTGGCAAACAGCACCCAGCACTGACAAGCCAATCGCCGGGATCAATCTGCAAAGATCCCGGCGATCGCCAGTTTGTTTTAAATGGTCAACCCTTGCGGACACCCTCCTTGATGAAGGTGCCGTTCCGCAATTCGTTGACCGCCGTGATCAGTTCTTCGCGAGTGTTCATGACAATTGGCCCATGCCACGCGACCGGTTCCTTGAGCGGCGCGCCGGACACCAGCAGGAAGCGGGCTCCTTTTTCACCGGCAGTCACCACCACTTCGTCACCGGCACCAAAAACGACAAGCGTCCGGTTGCCACTCATGTCGCGCATGTGCAGTTCCTCACCATTGATCTCCTTTTCAACAAGGACACCGAATGGCCTGGAGGCATCCCGGAACGATGCCGAGCCCTCGAAGATATAGGCGAAAGCCGAACGACGCGTATCAACAGGCAGCACTTTCCGCTTGCCAGGGGGCACAGTAATGTCGAGATACTGAGGATCTGCGGCGATGCCGTCTACCGGACCGGATTTGCCCCAGAACGACCCGACAATCACCCGAACTCGGGTTCCATCATCGTCGATAATCTCGGGGATCTCGCCTGACTTGACGTCCTGGTAGCGTGGCTTTGTCATTTTCAAATCGCGCGGAAGATTTGCCCAAAGCTGGAAGCCATGCATGCGCCCGGCAAAATCACCCTTAGGCATTTCCTGATGCATGATGCCGGATCCAGCGGTCATCCACTGAACATCGCCCGCACCTAGCGTCCCATGATTCCCAAGACTGTCGCCATGTTCCACAGAGCCCGCCAGAACATAGGTAATAGTCTCGATGCCGCGATGCGGATGCCATGGGAACCCCTTGATATAATCCTGGGGGCGATCATTGCGGAAATCATCCATCATCAGAAACGGATCGGTGAGTTCTGGATCTCCGAAACCAAAAACGCGCTGCAAGCTTACTCCAGCTCCCTCAAGATGCGGAGTAGTTCCGGATATATGTTTCACCGGCCTTATAGACATGGCTGCTCTCCTCAATATTTGCTCTGACCCATCGCTACCTGCATTACGCGAGTGGGTCCGTATTAATCCGAACATAGGGTGCGGATTGATTGAAGGAAAGGAACATCCATTGGACACACTGTTGCCAAAGCGCGAATAAACATCCACGGGCAAAAGGCAAAGTCAGGCGTCGATTGGCAACCGCTTCCGCCGGGCACATGCCAATTTCAACTATCGACAGCAGCAATCAATTCTGACCGTCCTGAAATGCAAGAACGGCTTAATGAACAAGCACCAGAAGGCGGGCCGTCCCCCAATCGATTGCCTTTGGCAATCGACAGACCGATATTTGAAACAATTCGATTTTAAACCCGGCGAGATCGACAATCTCTTTCTGATGAGATTGCCGATCTGCCCCATTAAAACACAGCAAGAGGTATTGACCTGTTCATGACCTACGGAGCGCGCTGGACATGATCAGTTCTTCGCATAAAAATTTGCGAGCATATGGATCAGTGAACGCGCATGATTGCTGGCAAGCGAATAATAAATCATTTTGCCATCACGCCGGGTTGAAACAAGATTATCTGCGCGGAGTCTGGCCAGTTGCTGCGATACAGCAGGCTGCCTGAGTTCAAGTGACTCCTCAAGCTCCATAACGGAACGCTCTTTCTGGGACAGCAAGCAAAGAATAACCAAGCGCCCTTCATGCGCCATCGACTTCAACAGATTGCAGGAAGCCTCGGCATTTTCCAGAAGTGGCGACAAGTCCACTGGTGCCTCAGTTTGAGTCGTCGCATCAATGACCTGATCATTAAAACGATACTTCGCTGCGATCTGGCTATTTATGTTCATATTCAGCCCCATCAGTTCACATGCACCAAGTTCTGAAGTAATCGCCGCTTTCAGCTCAAATCTTCTATATTCTGCGAATATGAGCAGCATAAATTATCGTTATTCGGCAACAACCGAACCAATAACTGCTCCATATATTCGTTGATATAGTTGAACTCTTTTCTTAACCGGAGGTGACGATCACGTGCAAAGACGCTATTACAAATAAAATTGGTTGTCGAGATACATCAGTATTGATTTTATAATCATAAATTTTATTTATAATGCATTTATTCAAAAAAATAAAATTATAAGCCTCGTAGATTGATTTAATTTAAACATATAAAAATCTCAATTAAACAATTAAACCTTGTGTTGATAACATCATATACTAAAATTTTTCTGATTTTTAAATTTTTAAATTAAAAAATATACTTTTATATTTTGTCTATATTTAAAACAGAGCTTCGTCAGGCGAAAAAGCTGGTATCAATGTTGATTAAATAGTCAGATAATCTGCGCAGGCAGCGTCACAAATGATCAGATGTCGCCATTACTGCGTTGGGTTCAGTACAGTCGGTCGCAAAGCTGAACCCATGGATTTTCGTTTTTTTGCGACGAACGCTCATTAAACCGATGATCCGCAGGGTGAGAAGCGCGGAAAATGGGTCGAAAAGGCCGAATCACATGCGATTCGCTCATCAGCGAATCAATGACAGCCTGCCTAACCCGGCTTCCAAATCGGCGATCAAGTCTTCGGGCGCTTCCAGTCCGATCTGGAGACGAACCATCGGGCCTCCAAAGTCCGAAGACGTGACGGTGCGGGCATGCGTCAGGTTGGTTGGCACGATAAGGCTCTCAAATCCACCCCAGCTAAAGCCGATGCCAAAATAGGCGAGGCCATCGATCATTGCAGCGATAGACTCCGCCGAACACGGCTTCAAGACGACACCCATCAATCCGGATGCACCCGTAAAGTCGCGCTTCCACAAAGTGTGATCCGGGTGGCTTGGCAGCGCCGGATAAAGAACGCGTTTCACCTCTGGACGACTTTCAAGCCATGTCGCAATTGCCAGAGCGCTCTCTTGATGCTGACGAAGCCGAACTCCAAGGGTCCGCAAACCACGCAGCGTCAGGTACATGTCGTCCGGACCGGTGAACATGCCCATATTGCCGTGTGTGGCCTTTACCTTTTTCCAAGCCTCCCCAGACGCAGCGATGGTGCCGATGAGCGCATCCGAATGGCCGACAATGTATTTCGTCGCGGCCATGATCGAGATATCAGCACCGAGACTGAGCGGCCGATGAAAGTAGGGTGTTGCCCACGTGTTGTCGATCAGAACCAACGCTCCCTTCGCATGTGCGACGGTCGCGATTGCCGGCAAGTCCGAAATCTCGAACGTGTGCGATCCCGGACTTTCAAGATAGACGGCGCGGGTTGTCGATTTGAACAGGCTGCCGATGTCTGCGCCGAGACCCGGATCAAAATAGATGATTTCAACGCCATACCGCTTCAGGATCGTATCGCAAAAATTACGCGTCGGCTCATAAACTGAATCCGCAACCAGAATACTATCGCCTGAGCCGAGGACAGACAGCAGCGCGATTGAAACGGCGCTCAAGCCCGATGGCGTCAGCACGGTCCCGTCTGCGCCTTCGATCTCACTGATTGCACCCTCCAGTGCCTCCGAAGTGGGCGTTCCCCTTCGACCGTAGACGTAACGTGCCTTTTTTGAGAGCAAGTGCGCCGTGTTTTCAAACAGCACGGTTGATGCGTGAACAACAGGCGGATTGACGAAGGGAAAGTCCTTGCCTTCATTTCGACCGATATGTGCCAACTTGGTCATCATTGAAGGCTGGGACTTGGGTTCTTCGTTGTGCGACATGTCAATCTCCGGAATTCAAGCCGAAATACGAGACTTTCAGGGATCGATACTATCCCATACGCGACATTTGGACGCCGAGCGCCTGGGACCCAGATCATCTGTACGCTAATGACTATCGCGAAAACCGGGCAGCGTCGAGCACTCACTACCTGTCCTATTTTCTTTCATCTCTTGACCCGCAACGTCCTTTGGCCTGAGATGTGCAAGCTTGATGCGTCCGGTCAAAGGGAGTTGCCCGGTCACGAATGGCAAATCGCTATCCCTGATAGCTGCTAGTGCTTTGAGCTGTTAAACTTTTTCAGCCTTGGGACAGCAGCACGCAGGGGCTAGTCGACGAGGACCATAACAGGTCGCTGGTGAAACTCGCGTCAAACAGGCGCGGCGTTGCACCTGACGAACCGATTTTAGAAGGTGGGATGAGAATATGAGCAAGCGTATTTTAGCGGCGGCCTTTGGCGCTGCGTTCGCATTTGTGGCCACGTCGGCAATGGCCGGCACGCTCGATGAAGTCAAGAAGAAGGGCTTTGTGACGTGCGGCGTCAGCCAAGGTCTGGCCGGTTTCTCCTTGCCAGACGACAAGGGTGAATGGACCGGGTTCGACGTCGATTTCTGCCGCTCGATTGCCGCAGCAATCTTCAATGACGCCAAGAAGGTGAAGTTCACCCCCCTGTCATCTCAGGCTCGCTTCACCGCGCTGCAGTCTGGCGAAGTCGATCTTCTCTCACGCAATACGACCTGGACCATGGGCCGCGATACCTCGCTTGGCCTCATGTTCGCCGGCACGACCTATTACGATGGCCAGGGCTTCATGGTGAAGAAGTCCCTGAACGTCAAGTCGGCCCTGGAACTCTCGGGCGCGTCCGTCTGCACGCAGACTGGCACAACAACCGAACAGAACCTGGCTGACTATTTCCGTTCCAAGAACATGAAATATGAAGTCGTCAGCTTCGAAAAGCAGGCCGACGTTGACAAGGCCTATGAATCCGGCCGCTGCGACGTTTACACGACCGACCAGTCCGGCCTTTACGCCGTACGCCTGACACTGGCAAATCCGGATGATCATGTCATCCTGCCGGAAATCATCTCCAAGGAGCCGCTGGCCCTCACGGTCCGTCAGGGCGACGATGTCTGGTTCAGTGTCGTGAAGTGGGTCTATTTCGCCACCGTCAACGCCGAGGAACTGGGCGTGACCTCGAAGAATGCTGACGAGATGCTGAAGTCGACGAACCCGGAAATCCAGCGTCTGGTCGGTGCGACCGACAAGTTCGGCGAAGGCATTGGCCTCACGAATGCTTGGGCCTATCAGGCCATCAAGCTCGTCGGCAATTATGGCGAGATCTTCGAGCGCAACCTCGGCCCGAGCACGCGCCTGAAAATCGCCCGTGGCGTCAACGCACTGTGGAAGAACGGCGGCCTCCAGTACGGCCCGCCAATCCGCTGATCATGACTGCCTGAAGCTCGGGTTGACGTCAACCCGGCTTTGACTGGCCATCCGGACCTGCTGCGGCAGGCCCGGGTGCACAGAAAAACGCGGACAGGTGAAAGACCCTGAACAGGGCGGAGCATGTCAAGTCATGACGATCACAACAGAAGTCAGTCCACAGTCGTCTGATAGTCAGGGTGACAAGATATTCTGGTGGAATGACCCGAGAATACGGGGATTCATTCTGCAGGGTGCGATGTTGCTGGCGGTCGTGCTGGTGTTTTCAACCGCGATCTACACTGCAAACAGCAATCTGGATAATCACCACAATGCTCGAGGCTTTGGCTTCCTCGACAATCGCGCAGGCTTTGACCTGGCGCAGGCTCTGGTCGATTATCCCAAGGACGCGACCTACGGACGCGCATTGCTCGTCGGCTTTCTGAATACCGCGCTCGTTGCCGTCTTCGGCATCCTGTTCGCCACAATTCTCGGTTTTATCGCCGGCATCGCACGACTTTCCAAGAATGCCGTCATTTCGACCATCGCTATGGTTTACGTCGAGACCGTACGTAATGTTCCCCTGCTGCTCCAGATGCTCTTCTGGTACGTCGGTGTACTGCAAGTGCTTCCGGCGCCCCGCAATTCCTTTCAGCCCATCACCGGCTCAGTGTTCCTGAACAATCGTGGCCTATTCATACCGCAGGTCAGCTTCACTGGTATGACCGGCTGGGGCATCCTTTTCGGTCTGGTTCTGGGCATCGTTGCTGCCGTTATCATGTCAAAATGGGCGACGGCGCGGCAACTCCGGACCGGCGCACAATTTCCGGCATTCTGGGTAGGTCTTGCCTTGATCCTCGCGTTGCCGATTATCGGCTTCGTCATTACGGGTGCGAATTACACCACCAATTTCCCGATCAAATCGACGTTCAATTTGTCCGGCGGCATGCGCGTCATTCCGGAATTCATGGCGCTCGTGCTGGCGCTAACACTTTATACTGGCGTGTTCATCGCGGAAATCGTCAGATCCGGTATCCTGTCGGTCAGCTACGGACAATCCGAGGCCTGCCATGCACTGGGCCTGACGAATGGCCAGACGTTGCGGCTGGTGGTCATTCCGCAGGCGATGCGCGTGATTATTCCGCCACTGACGAACCAGTACCTGAACGTGACGAAAAACTCCTCACTGGCGGTTGCTATCGGCTATCCCGATCTCGTCTACGTCGGCGGAACAGTGCTCAACCAGTCTGGCCAGGCGATTGAAGTCATTGCCCTCTGGATGCTCGTCTACCTCGGCACGAGCGTGACGACGGCAACCCTCATGAACTGGTACAATCAACGCAATGCGATTGTGGAGCGGTGAGCCAAATGACAGACATCACGTCACCCTCAACGCGTTCCCTCGGTTTTGTCCGTGCTGAACTGGTCAAACCCCTGCCCCCGCCAGCCAATCTTGTCGGGCCTGTCGCGTGGATCAGGAAGCGGCTTTTTTCGACGCTGCCGGATACGATCCTGACGCTGGTCGGCATTTCAATCGCGGTGTTTCTGATTTGGGGCGTGGTATCATTTGCCATCGTCCACGCGACCTGGACCGGTGAAGACGGCGACGCCTGCCGCAAAAATCTGGACGGAGCCTGCTGGCCGTTCATCGGAACGTACTGGAAGACCTTTGTTTACGGCCGGTATCCGATTGCCGAGCGCTGGCGCGTGAACTGTGTAGCGGCTGCCTTTGTCCTGCTGCTGGTGCCTTTGGCCATGCCTTCGGTCAAAGGAAAACTCGTAAATGCGCTGCTGTTCATCTTTGTGCTGCCGATTTTTGCCTATGTCATGCTCGGGGGCGGCATTTTCGGTATGCCGCCTGTCGAAACGGCCTATTGGGGCGGATTGACGGTAACCCTCGTTATTGCCGTTACAGGTATCGTTGCGTCCCTGCCGCTGGGCATTTTGCTTGCCCTTGGTCGCAGATCAAAGCTGCCGATCATCAAGCTGTTTTCGGTGATCTACATCGAGTTCTGGCGCGGGGTGCCGCTCATCACGGTGCTCTTCATGGCCTCGAACCTGCTTCCGTTGTTCCTGCCGGATGGCATGACGGTGGACAAGCTTGTCCGTGCCCTGATCGGCGTCACGCTCTTTACGGCAGCTTATATGGCCGAGACCATTCGTGGCGGACTGCAGGCGATCCCGAAGGGCCAATATGAAGGCGCGATGGCGCTTGGGATCGGCTACTGGCGGATGATGGCGCTGGTTGTCATGCCGCAAGCTCTGAAGCTGGTTATTCCCGGCATCGTGAACAGTTGCATCAGCCTGTTCAAGGACACATCGCTGGTCCAGATCGTCGGAATTCTCGACCTGCTCTCGACAGTCCAGTCGTCGGCAACCGATGCACGCTGGGCGTCGCCGACGACAGTGAACACAGGTTACCTCGTCGCCGCCCTCACCTATTTCGTCTTCTGCTTCTCCATGAGCCGCTATTCCCAATTCGTCGAGCGCCGCCTCAATACTGGCCACAAGCGCTGAACCACGTGAAGGAGATCTTACCTATGGCCACCGCGACACTCGCAACACCGCAAACTTCCCTCTCGTCAGACATCGCCGTCTCCCTGCAAGGGGTGAACAAGTGGTATGGTGACTTCCACGTCTTGAAAGAAATCGACCTGACGGTTGCGAAGGGCGAACGCATCGTCATCTGCGGCCCATCCGGCTCGGGCAAGTCAACAATGATCCGTTGCATCAACCGGCTTGAGGAGCATCAGGCGGGCAAGATCATCGTCGACGGAACTGAACTCACCAATGACCTGAAGCGCATCGACGAAATCCGCCGCGAAGTCGGCATGGTGTTTCAGCATTTCAATCTGTTCCCGCACCTCACCATCCTTCAGAACTGCACGCTGGCACCGATCTGGGTGAAGAAGATGCCCAAGAAGGATGCCGAGGAAATCGCGATGCAATACCTGAAGAAGGTGCGCATTCCGGAGCAGGCCAACAAATATCCAGGCCAACTCTCAGGCGGTCAGCAACAGCGCGTGGCAATCGCCCGTTCGCTCTGCATGAACCCAAAAATCATGCTGTTTGACGAGCCGACGTCTGCGCTTGATCCGGAAATGGTCAAGGAAGTGCTCGATGTCATGATCAGCCTGGCCGAGTCAGGCATGACCATGTTGTGCGTCACGCATGAAATGGGTTTTGCCCGGCAGGTCGCCAATCGCGTGATCTTCATGGACGCGGGTCAGATCATCGAGCAGAATGCGCCGAACGAGTTCTTCTCAAACCCGCAGCATGAGCGGACAAAGCTGTTCCTCAGCCAGATCCTGCACTGAGCCTTGTTGCGGGGCCAGATTCGGCTGCATAGTGAGGCGTAACGCCCGCATTTGGAAACGGCGACTTTGCTCAATGCGCCGCCGTTTCGACAGCCGATCAATGGACCTAGATGAAACTACCTCACCAAAAACACGGTCGGCGTCCGGATCAATCAGCGACGCCGGTGGAGGTCATGGAAAAGCGTGAAATCGACATGGGGTCGCTCGATGACTCCATCGGCTATCGCATGCGCAGGGCGCAGATTGCTATCTTCCAGGATATCATCAGCGCTTTCGCCGAGGCGGATATCCGCCCTGCCCAATTCTCGGTGATGGTGCTGATCGGGCAAAACCCCGGCCTCAATCAATCGGAGGTCGCTGCCGCGCTTGGTATCAAACGCGCCAATTTTGTTGCCTTGATCGACAGCTTGGAAGCGCGGGGACTCGCTAAGCGGGAGCCAACGGCGACCGATCGCCGCTCATATGCGCTCCAACTGACTGAAGCCGGGCAAAGCCTACTCGATGACTTGCAACGCGTGCAAGCCGAGCATGAGGCGCGGATTGTCGCCCGGATAGGGGCGGAAAATCGTGCGATGTTGCTGGAATTGCTGGAAGCGATCGCTGCCGGTTCCGACAGCGATCAGATCGAGGACGCCTGAACGTCTATCCTTATTTCGGCGCCATCCGCAAGGCACCGTCAAAGCGGATGACTTCGCCATTCAGATAGTCATTATCGACAATGTGGCAGACCAGATTGCCGAATTCGGCGGGATCGCCCAATCGGCGCGGAAAGGGGATCGCAGCCGCAAGACTGGTCTGTGCCTCAATCGGCAAGGCTTCCAGCAAAGGTGTCTTGAACAGTCCCGGTGCAATTGCCATAACGCGAATGCCGAACTGGGCCATTTCACGAGCAGCTGGCAAGGTCAACGCCACGACACCGCCCTTTGAAGCTGCATAAGCCGCCTGGCCGATTTGTCCGTCGTAGGCAGCAACCGAAGCGGTCGAAATGATCACGCCGCGCCCGCTTGTACCAATACCATCGGTCGGGATCAGCTTTGCGCAGGCAATGCGCATGATGTTGAACGTCCCGATCAGATTGACACGGATGACGCGTTCGAAATCGCTGAGCGGCTGTGCGCCTGTCTTGCCGACAATGCGCTGTGCGACGCCGATACCTGCGCAATTGACGACGATACGCGGGACGCCGATGCGGCTTTCGACCATGTCAAATGCGGCTTCGACGGCGGCGGCATCGGTGACATCGCAGGCAACCGACAGGCCATCGATGTCCTTTGCGACCGTATCTGCGGCCTCTTGATTGCGATCTACGACCGCGACTTTCGCTCCACGCGCGGCCAGAGCTCGGGCCACAGCGGCACCCAACCCAGAACCGCCCCCGGTTACCAATGCTGTCAATCCCTTGGGGTCCATGGTCTAGCTCCTCGGTTTCTGGTTCGCGATCAGGATGCGCGGTGACGGGTTATCAGAGTACATGTCTTCAACCACGCTCGCCCGGCGCGTCAAGACAGCCCTTTGATTGATGGAGCCTTTGTCGGTAACCTCGTTGGCATCGATAGAGGGTGGCGTTTCCAGCACTGTCAACCGCGATACACGCGAAGACGAGCCGGTGGAGTCACGGGCCAGAGCGTCCAACCTCGTCTGGAACGCTGATCGCACACGGATATCGGCCAATACCTCGGCGAGCGAAACGGTCTTGGCCAGATCGGGCACCAAGGCACGAACCGCGTCTTCTTCGGGAATGATCAAGACGCCGATATCATCGCGGTCATGACCGGCTACAACCACATCGCGGACCAGCGGCGCGCAGGCGAGGATCACCTTTGCCCGCATCGGCCCAACACTGACCCAAGTCCCTGTCGCCAGTTTAAAGTCTTCGGACACGCGCCCGTCAAATATGAAGCCCAGGTGCGGTCTCGCCTCATCAACGAACTTCAGCGCATCGCCCAGCTTGTAGAAGCCTTCGTCATCGAAGGCCTTTGCCGTCAGATCCGGCGCGCGCCAATAGCCAGGTGTCATGCTTGGCCCCCGCAGGCGGGCTTCCAGCTTGCCCTGATCAGGCACCAGCTTCAATTCAATGCCAGGCATCGGGATGCCGACCGCCCCTGCCCTCAAGGTTTCCTTGGTCACCATGAGCGCGGCAGGCGCCGTCTCGGTTGACCCCAGGCTCGACATCATCATCACGGTCTCGCCCGTCGTTTCTGTGGAAATGGAATCGAGTTCGTCCCAGATGTGCTGGGACAGGCTCGCGCCGGCAAAGAACATGGTTTTCAGCCGACCAAAGAAATTTCGCGCCAGATCTGGTTCGTTGCGCAAGTGAGGCAGCAGCGTTTCATAGCCCTTCGGGACATTGAAATAGATTGTCGGCGAAATCTCTCGCAACGCCCTGACTGTCGGCTCGATGCCGCCGGGAACGGGCTTGCCCGCATCAATGTGGAACGTGCCGCCGTGATAGAGCGCGATCCCCATGTTGTGATTGCCACCAAACGTGTGGTTCCAGGGCAGCCAGTCGAGAATGACAGGCGGCTCGTCACTCAAAAACGTCAGGGCATTGGCAAGCTGGACCTGATTGACGCACAACATGCGCTGGGTGTTGATCACGGCCTTTGGCGCGCCCGTCGATCCGGAGGTAAACAGGAATTTCGCAATCGTGTCTGGACCGACCTTTGCGTGAGCGGCATCAACGGCTGGGTCGATTGGCGTTGATGCCAATTCGGCAAAATATGTGCACGCCCGTCCGGCGACCGGATTGCGCGTGACGACCAATTCGATCTCAAGTGGGATAACGGCGTTGATCGCCTTGGCAAATCGCGCACCCTCAGCGGCGAACACCAGCCCCGGCGTCAGGACGTTGTAGATGTGCTCGACCTTGCCGTAGTCCGACGCAATCAGCGAATAGGCAGTCGAGATTGGCGAGACGGGAACGCCAATGTACATGGCGGCCAACGTCAACAGCGCATGCTCGATATCATTGCCCGACAGGATCATGATCGGACGCTCAGTCGATAAATTGCGGCGCAGCAGCGCACTGCCAATCCGGCGGACGAGGTCGAGCGTCTGCGAATAGGTCAATCCACGTCGGTGGCCGTCCGGGGCTGGTTCGGTCAGATAGAGGCGATCCGGTGCCTCGTTTGCCCATTTGACCAGGCGATCGGTCAGGCGGTCGGGAAAAGTAGGCAGCGGCAATGGAGATTTTGCCAGAATCGTCCCATCGTCGCGATAAGTGACGTCAATCGCTGCTTCCCAGATCCGGGTGTCGCGCTGGGGCACATGACCAGCTTTCGAGACCTCATGCGAAGCGATCGCCTGCCTGTCCATGGGTTCGTTTCCTTCCCGCTTGCCAGCTTGTGCCGGTCTTGGCGACACAAATGGCCCTAAGAGGTATGCGAGACTTTAGCCGCCCGCTTTTCCAGAAAATCGCGAAGTCGTTCTTTCGCCTCAGGGTCACCCTGGGCAATCGACGAGATCAGGGCTTCCATTGCCAGTCCGGTCACAGGATCAATCGACCCGATCCGGGGCAGGATATGCTGAACCGCGAAATTGGTCATCTGCGTGTTGCGCGCGATCCGGTGGGCGAGCTCAATTCCCTTGGCAAGCCCTTCGCCCGGCTCAGTCACATAGTGAGACAATCCGATAGCTTGCCCCTCGTCCGCCCCGTAGGTGCGTCCAGTCAGCATCATGTCCTGCATCCGCGAGACACCGATCAGTCGGGAAATACGAACCGATCCGCCGCCGCCAACGAAAATGCCGCGCATGCCCTCTGGCAAGGCGTAGAAGGTGGATTTTTCCGCAACGCGGATGTGTGTCGAGCAAGCCA
The DNA here is from genome assembly GCA_903930435.1 of uncultured Hyphomicrobiales bacterium. Classification (GTDB taxonomy): domain Bacteria; phylum Pseudomonadota; class Alphaproteobacteria; order Rhizobiales; family Ancalomicrobiaceae; genus CAIYYN01. Next base: position 42,844 of record CAIYYN010000073.1, read on the forward strand.
GTTCCAGTCCACCGCCGACTACGGCTCCATGCAGAACACTGACGACCGGCACACGGCCATATTCAATGGCCTCAAACGCCCGATGCCAGCCACGCGAATGCGCGATGCCCGCCGCAACGTCAGTCTCCGTGACTTCGGAGAGATCAAGCCCGGCTGAAAAATGCTCGCCACGCCCCGCGAGCACGACGGCTTTGACGGACGCAGGCAGGCTCGAAAAAACCCACTCAAGCCCGTGGACGGTTTCATCGTTGATAGCGTTCCGACGTTCGGCCCGATTCAGGTGGATGATGGCAATATCATCCTCAATCGCGACCTCGATCGTCTTCGGGATCGTCCGATCAGCGAGACCAGGATGCGGTGTTGACCGGGGTCCGGACATTGGGCTCTCTCCCGAAAAATTTTATTGTTATAGACTATAACTATATTAGCAATTCGGGTCAATGAGACTGCGATCAAAACACGTGTGGCCGGGAACGAAGCCCCGGCCACACAGCATTCCATGCCAACAGGCGATCAGTTTGGCAGCTTGTCGTCAATGCCCTTGACGTACCAGTTCATGCCCGCAATGGCGCCATCGTCGAGGTCATGCACCATTGAGCCATCCTGCTTGGTGATCATGCCACCAAACGGCTTCAGGGTGCCGGCCTTGATCTTGGCCATCGTGTCTTCTGCCATCTTCTTCACGTCGTCCGGGACGTTGGCGATTGGCGGCAGCACGACCATGTTCTGTGCCATGCCATCCCACGTATCGGTCGACTTCCAGGTGCCAGCGAGCACAGCCTTGGTGCGCTCGATATAATAGGGGCCCCAGTTGTCGGTGATCGCTGTGATCTGAGCCTTCGGGGCAAACTTCACCATGTCAGACGACTGGCCGAAACCGAGCACGCCCTTTTCCTGGGCAACCTGCAACGGAGCGGTCGAGTCTGTGTGCTGGGTGATAATATCCGCGCCCTGGCTGATCAGCACCTTGGCTGCGTCAGCTTCCTTGCCCGGATCGTACCAGGAATTCACCCAGACGATCTTGACCTTGATATTCGGATTGACCGATTGCGCGCCCAGCATGAAGGCATTGATACCCGAGACAACTTCCGGGATCGGGAAAGAAACGATGTAGCCAATCGTGTTCGACTTGGTCATCTTGCCAGCGATCTGGCCGATGACGTAGCGACCCTCGTAGAAGCGGGCGCTGTAGGTGGAAACGTTGTCGGCACGCTTGTAACCCGTTGCATGTTCAAACTTCACGCCCGGATACTTCTTTGCGACCTTCAGCGTCGGGTCCATGAAGCCGAACGACGTCGTGAAGATCAGCTTGTTGCCGTCGCGGGCAAGGCGCTCGATGGCGCGCTCGGCGTCGGGACCTTCCGGCACATTTTCGACAAAGGACGTCTCGACCTGATCGCCCATGGCTGACTGGAGAGCGCGGCGACCCAGTTCATGCTGATAGGTGTATCCGCCGTCACCCACCGGGCCGGTGTAGACAAAACCAACCTTCAGCTTTTCAGCAGCAGACGCGATCCCGGAAAGACCGGCTACCGCCAGCCCTGCCGTCAGCACGGTCGCCAGAAGTTTGTTCAACGAAACCATGTTTGTTCCTCTCCACTCAATGCGAGGCGTCAATACGTGAGCCACGCCGTCGACGCGGACCCACCTCTATTCCCCTGGTTCAGGCCACTCAATCAACCGATGATCCTGACGGACGCGGACGATCGCAATTGCACCTGGTTCGCAGCCTATCGTGTGCGCAAAGTTTCGTCACGTCTCGTTCTCATGCGAAACGTGCTTTTTTAACGGGCAGTTTGACGATTACGGACCTGTATCGGACATCCGCATATAGTGCAGTGCACAAATGCAATGCAAACGATCAAAACAGCATTGACTTGCAGGGACCTGTGCCGCATCACTGCTGACACAAGCAGTAGAGTTCGGTACCAGATTGGACAAAAATCCTGCTCTGGAAACGACACCGAAGGAGCAACCGCCCCGGAAACTCTCAGGTACAAGAGACTGCTTGACGGATAGAACACTCTGAAAAGTGGGGCCTCATGCCCCCGCCGATGGTGTAAGTCGCTTGTCCCGTGCCGGGATACGACGAATCTCTCAGGCCAATGACAGAGGGGGCACGTGTCCGCTGAGATGCAGCGGAAGGAGTGCTCATGTCTACAGATACATCATCCGCATTGCGTGCACCTGAAGTCCCGGTCTCGGCTCCTGCCATCGTGAAATCGCGCGCGACCAAACCACGGGTCGCGGTGGTCGGCGCAGGTATCACCGGCGTTACAACCGCTTATGCGCTGGTCAAGCGGGGCGCAGATGTCACGCTCTTTGACCGTCACCCCTATGCTGCGATGGAAACATCGTTCGCCAACGGCGGTCAGCTGTCAGCGTCGAATGCCGAAGTCTGGAACAGCTGGACGACGGTCATGAAGGGCATCAAATGGATGTTCTCGCCCGGCGCGCCGCTGCTGGTGAACCCGAAGCCGTCCTGGCACAAGTTTTCGTGGATGGCCGAATTCATCGCCAATATTCCGAAGTATGAAGAAAACACGATCACGACAGCCCGCTTGGCGATTGAAGCGCGCGGCCACCTGACACGGATCGCTCAGGAAGAAGGCATCGAGTTCGACGTCGAAAATCGCGGTATTCTGCACATCTACGGTAACAAGCATGATTTCGACGCGGGCGTCAAAGTCTCGAAACTGCTCGCCGCCGGTGGACTTGAGCGCCGGACCGTGACGCCGACAGAAATGAAGCAGATCGAGCCTGCACTGAAGGGCGAGTACTACGGCGGGTTCTACACGCCGAGTGACTTCACCGGCGATATCCACAAGTTCGCTTATGGCCTGTCGCGGGCCTGCGAGCGGCTTGGCGTTGTCATGAAGTTTGGCACAGAGGTGCAGGACATGAAGCCTGCCGACGATCACATCATGATCACGAGCCTCGATGTCGACCCCAAGGACGAGGATCTGCACCCGCAGCCAGTGACCGAGCGTTTTGACAAGATCGTCATCTGCGCCGGTGTCTTGTCCCGGCAGATTGCATCGGGCCTTGGCGACCGCGTCAATATCTACCCGGTCAAGGGTTACTCGATCACCGTCAACCTGTTGGAAGAAGAGGACCGCAAGGCCGCTCCCTGGGCCAGCCTGCTCGATGATCGGGCCAAGATCGTTACCAGTCGCCTCGGCAAGGATCGCTTACGCGTCGCCGGAACAGCCGAATTCAACGGCTATAACCGCGATATTCGCGCCGACCGTATCCGTCCGCTGGTGGATTGGTGCCGCGTCCACTTCCCCAATATGTCGACGCGTCAGTCGGTCCCGTGGGCAGGTCTGCGTCCGATGATGCCGGATATGCTTCCGCGCGTTTCAGTCGGTAAAAACCCGAACGTGTTCTACAACACCGGCCATGGACATCTCGGCTGGACACTCTCGGCAGCGACGGCTGATTCCGTGGCCGCGCTGGCCACAGCCGTCCGCAACGATATGTAATCGGCGTCTCGAACGTGCGGGCGTCCCGGGGACGAAAACCGGGATGCCCGATTTCGGCAGAAATACGCAGAATCCCCAACACGCTAAGCTGTCACCGACATGTTAGCCTCTTGCGAAGGAGTCGGAGAAAATCTCCTTCCACTCAAGAGCTTGTCCATGTCAGATGCCCCGATGCCCGCGAAACAACCGGTGTCCCTCGAATTTTTGCCTAAGCTGATCACCGTGCTGCGTGAAGGCTATACGGTAAAGCGTTTCGTGGCCGACTTTATCGCTGGCCTGACGGTGGCCATCGTGGCCTTGCCGCTTTCGATGGGCATCGCTATTGCGTCAGGTTCGACACCCGACAAGGGCTTGTACACCGCGATTGTCGCCGGATTTTTGATCTCGGCGCTGGGTGGCAGCCGGTTTCAGATCGGCGGCCCTACCGCCGCATTCATTGTGATTGTTTACCGGATCATTGAACGGCATGGCTATGACGGGCTGGCGCTTGCCACGCTGATAGCCGGATTCCTGATCTTGATCGCAGGTGCACTGCGGTTGGGAACATTCATCAAATATGTCCCCTACCCCGTCACAATCGGCTTCTCCGCCGGTATCGGTGTTTCGATCTTTGTCGGCCAAATCGCTGACCTGTTGGGGCTATCGACGGGAAAGTTGCCCGGCGATTTCGTGCCGAAGATCACCGCGATTGCCCACGCACTGCCGTCATTCACCCCGTCGGCGGCCGCACTGGCTGCTATTTCAATTGCGACCATCCTCGGATTGAAGGCCTGGCGACCCAAAGTGCCGGGAATGCTGGTCGCCGTCGTGGTGACATCTCTTCTTGTCGTGATGTTCCATTTTTCAGTTGTCACCATTGGTTCGAAATTCGGCGCCATGCCGTCGGGCCTGCCCTGGCCTCAGTTACCGGATGTTTCATGGGCGCGCCTCATCGAGGTTGCCCCTGACGCTGCTACCATCGCCCTCCTCGCAGGCATTGAATCGCTTCTGTCAGCTGTCGTCGCGGATGGATTGACGGGCAGCCGACATCGCTCGAACGGCGAACTGATCGCTCAAGGGATCGCCAATATTGCTTCGCCTCTTTTCGGCGGGCTGCCCGCGACAGGTGCGCTCGCGCGGACGGCGACCAACATCCGCGCGGGATCGACCGGTCCCGTTTCAGGCATGCTACATGCGGTTTTCCTGCTCGCATTCGTGATGGTCGCCGCCCAGCTCATGGTCTACGTTCCTCTCGCGACCCTAGCAGCTATCCTGACCGTCGTCGCGTGGAACATGAGCGAAGTTCATGTCGTCGTCAGGCTCATCAGAAACTGCGATTGGGGTGATCGCATCGTCTTGCTGGGTACATTCGGGCTTACTGTGTTCTTTGATCTGACAGTCGGCATCCTGTTCGGCGTCATCGTCTCGGCCTTCCTGTTCATGCACAAGATGGCACAATCGGTGACATATGACACAGGCGCGGGCGCAGACAATATCGAGGAAGATCAACTGATAACGGCCGCGACTGCAGGGGGAGATGTCGCCATTTTCCGCATTTCAGGACCATTCTTTTTCGGGGCGGCGAACGAATTGGCGACCACTCTTTCGAAGATAGGCGGCCGTCAGCCAAAGCGTCTGATCATCGACTTCTCAGGCGTGCCGCTCATTGATGCAACGGGTGCTGCTGTGCTCAAGGGAATTGTGACGGCAGCAGGAAAACAGGCAACAGACGTTGTGCTGACCGCGATGTCGCGACCCGTCATGCGTACCCTGGTGAGCCACGGTGTGACCCATTCAAGCGGACATGTGTCAAGCGCACCTTCAATCATCGAAGCGTTGAAAAGATGAATTGAGCCAAGCGTATCAATACGCGTCAGACACCTTCATCGCAGCATTGACCATTGCGCCGGCAACAACGCTCGCAGGCCCGTCAGAGGCATCAGTTTGGTCCGTAGCAGCCTTCAACAGCGTGAGACTGACGACATATTGGCCGCCACCTTTTTTCGCCATCACGATGACATGTGAGACACGGACAGTCTCACCTGACTTGCACGTGGAACTGGCGTGAAGTGTCGCCTTGGCGGCCAAGTCTTCACTTGGCAGATTGGAGGTGGCATAGTCCCCGGAACATCCGATCCGATCATAGGCCAGAGCCTCATTCAACGTCGCAGCGGACGTCGCTTGGTTCGCCTCAGCAACAACTCCCGTTACCCCCTGCAAGCTGAAAGCGGTCCTGACATCTGGCAATACGGACGCAGCAGCCGACGGCGTAAGCCACCCGAAATCGGTGCGGCTCAGCGATGAAACCAGATCCGTGACAAGGCGTCGTGACTCCGATAACGAGTATCCTGGATCAGCTGCAACCGGAGTCAGCGTCGCGCTCGCTGCATCGGACATGGGAACTCCGCCGACACGACCGACCGGATCAACAGGCAACTGATGTGCAGTTTGCTGGTTGGACGGTTTGGAGCCAGGCTGAACGGTGTTCTCACCAAGTGTTGCCTCTCCTGCGGCAGAAGCGGTCGCAACAACCTTGGCTACGACAGTCGATACACCACTGGCAGGCTTGCGGGGTTCGTCCGCATTTGCCTCGATAACGCCAGCCGGGAGCTTGACCGGCGGCTTTACGGACTCCGCAGGAACCGACTTTCGGGGTGATTCACCGTTCATTTCATCCGATTCATCGTCCTGTTGTCTGATGGTGGCGTCAGGCTTGTCATCTTCAGCTGATCTATACCTGATCACGCAGGCCTTAACCCAAGCCACTGCCTTGTCGTATCCGGCAAGCTGAAAATTATAGGCGCTGGCTTCCCGACTGACCCGCACAGTGGTGGCTTTTGAAAATTGCTCGAGTAGATGCATTGTCGAAGGCAACACGAGCGCGACATAGTGGGAATCGCTTAGTTTCGCATCAAGGGCAATAGGCTGCTTCCTGTTTCCGTCAAAGTTGAGCGTCGCAACAAACCGGTCCGCCGGATCGATATCCCATGACGGACGGTGAAGCCAAAGATACCAATTGTTCCGGGCATTCGCGCTGACAACCAGGGACACATGGTCTTCACCCACTGTCCGCATGGAACAATTGTGAAACTTGCCAGTCTTGGTATTACTATAAGCGTTCAACGTCCATCTATCGACCTGGTCGGTTTCCAGAATAGACGCAATGGCAGTGTCAAACGACATGAGAGTAACCGCCAGATTTATGAGGCAGCGCAATAGTCCAATCTGTGTTCCTCGTTCAACTTTAAACATCGATCGATTTCCAATGGAGACAAATTCCCACATGATGGCGTTGCTAAAATGAAATCAACAGCCTGACACGACCCTGCCGACGCAATTTAAATACATACTGGAAACATCGGCACGTGGTTTTGGCAGACAGGCTGTGAACCTGAGGTGAACAACCTGTCCCAAGCCACGAAAGAGGTCAGGCAGCCTCTTCCAAGCTTCCAGAGCCCTCACCAACAAGCGCGCCCGCCAGTTCCAGGAAGAGATTTGCTGGCAGCGGGGGAGCAAAGATATACCCTTGCGCAGATGTGACGCCTTTTTCGCGCAAGCGCTGAATCTGGTCTTCACGCTCCACGCCTTCTGCCACAATGCCCATGCCGAGCGAGTTGGCGAGTTCAATCAGCACGTCCACGATGGTCGATGCCCCGATATCGGCACCCATCGCATCAACGAACATCTTGTCGATCTTGACGATATCGATACCGAGTTGTTGCAGGTACGCCAGACCACCGTGTCCCGTGCCCGTATCATCGAGCGCAACACGGCATCCCAATGAATGCAGTTCCGCAATAATCTTCCTTGCACGATCGATGTCGTTGAGCGGATATCGCTCGGTTACTTCAAAAACCAACTGCTCATAAGCAATCGGGCCGCCACCGAATATGGCTTCGATATCATCAATCACCTTGCGATCATCAAAATGTCCGGCAAACAGATTGATCGATAGCTTGAGGTTACGTTTCTTGGCGTATAGCCCGCCAAGATCCTTGGCTGATTGGCGCATGATCGCGCGGGTCATCTCAAAGACATGCCCAGATGCCTCTGCGTATGGCATGAATGCGCCCGGCGACACGACAACGCCATCCGACTTGATCCAGCGCACCAATAGTTCGCACCCTTCGATCTGCCCGGTATCTATATTCATAACAGGTTGATAATACGGCACAAACTCGTTTCGGATCAAACCCATGACAAATTCGTCATGGGTCGCCTGATCAGGACGCCAATTGAGCCAGACAGCAACGCCCACCAATAGAAAACCGATTGCCACAGAACTGACCGTCAAGGTCAGATCGAGGGAGTCAACAATGGCATAGGTGCTCGATGTATCCACACGCGTGACGACATTGACCGGGAAAATCTCCGACCGCGCATTGACGGACAGTCGCTCCCCATCATCAGCCGACTCAGCAAGGGCATGACCAGCCGAAAACCATTTCTTGCCGTCACCAACCGTCACTTCAACATAGCGTCTATCGCGGAAAAACTCCGGACCCGCATCGATATCCAGCGCACCAATCGAAATCTCGGCAATTATGCGGGCACCAGACGTGCTCTTCCAGCCAACGATTGCTGTTCCCTCTGGCAGATCTGAGGCTGCGTCTTTGTCCGACATCACAATGGTGACCTGACGCTCATCCAGGTTCACGGAAGACATCATCGAGCCCCGTCGAACCGACGTCGGCGGAATGAGACAACGGGCGAAGCCATTATCATCAACGAGTCCAACACGTCGAACAAATGCCGATCTGGACACAATTTCCGCCATGCCGACCTGGTCCGCCGGCGAACAGGTGTGGAACCCACCGCGGTCAATATCCCTGAGAACGCCCACGGCTTCGGACAGGACACGTTCAGCTCGCGTGAGATAGCGGTTTGAAATCGCTTCAAGTTCTGCTTTACCGGTCTTCAGGGCGTGCGCATGCAGCACAACTTTTCCCAGCACGTATGGCGCGACTGCGATGACGAGCGCAATCACGACAGATATCAGCAGACCGTATGACCGTTTCTTCACAATCAGATCCAGTTTCTGAGCGCAAGCCGGGGGACTCAGCGAGTCCGCTCAGTCCACATGCGAGAAACAATGGCAGACTTAAGGTAAACAACTCCTGAAGATCGCTACACGCGGCGCTATCAGTCGTAGGCTGTGAGCAAGAGCTTTAATCGCCATTGATATGGAGCCAACCGTTGCGCTCAGATATCTTCGTAGTCGTGGATGCGGCCTTGCCAGTCGCGGACCCGATAATGCCGCTCGGAAACTTTTTCGACCCAGTCGGGCTCAATGGGAACCTTGCCAAAACCGCCGGGTATATCGAGGATGTAAGTTGGCTGAGCAAGGCCGGTCAGTTGCCCACGCAAATCCGCGACCAATCTCTTGCCGACGTCCAGCGGCACGCGGAAATGCGACGTGCCTTCCGCAAAATCGAGATGATGCAGATAATAGGGCTTAACCCGCAGGCGTACCAATGCCCTCATAAGATCGGTGAGAGTATCAACACGATCGTTGACGCCACGCAGCAGCACTGTTTGCGACACGAGCGGAAAGCCAGCATCCACGAGACGTGCAATCGCGTCTGAAGCTGCTGTTGTCAACTCAGAGACATGATTGACGTGCACCCCGATCCAGGTGGCGAACCGCCGACGCAGAATCCGGATCAAGTCAGGTGTTATCCGGTCTGGATCGACTGTCGCGACACGGGTATGGAGCCGAACAACCGCAACATGGGGGATGGACTGGAGACCGTCGAAAATCTTCGCCAACCGGCGATCACTGAGCACGAACGGATCGCCACCGGTCAGGATGACTTCAAAGATCTCGGGGTGGTCAGCGATATAGGCGAGAGCAACATCAAGTTCGGCATCGCTCAATTGCTCGGCACCGGACCCAACCTTTTCGCGACGAAAGCAGAAACGGCAATAGACCTGGCACAAATGCGTCGGCTTCAGCAGGACCCGATCCGGATAACGATGTGTGATACCGCGCACAGGCGAATGCGCATCATCACCAATCGGATCCTTCAACTCGTTGGCTTGAATGATCAATTCGCGTTCATCGGGTATAAACTGGCTGCGAATGGGTCCATCCGCCGTATCCCGCTCGATCAAAGCCGCGATTTCTGGCGTTATCCGCAACTGAAACCGGTCCACGACCGGCTGCAACGCCTCACCAGCGTCCACGGTCACTAACCCTTGCGAAACCAGGTCCTCAACGCGCGTGATTGGACGCAGTGTGGGTGATGTCGGGGCAATCGCCAGACCGTGCTTCATGTTTAATCCGAAATTTCCACCTGTCCGTCGAACCCGCCCAGTCGCGCCAGCTGTTTCAGGCGACGACGAACGACCTCGCCATCAAGGCTGCCAAGTGCCGACGGCAGTTGCAGGACAAGTGTATCAGATTTCAGAACGATGCGCGTTTGTGGCAGAATGCCTGCCATACCAGCGGACAGGATGAACGCGACCCGGAAGGCCGCACCAATGATCCGCGCCCTCTCCCGCAATCTGACCGGAGCCAACTCGCTTAAACGCGGTGAAAGTGCGTCGTCGATGAGACCCATGTGGCGATAGAAAATCGTCAGTGCCAGAAAGGCCCGACCGGGATGATCGACGCCGACAAAGGCGCCGTTTGCAACCAGATTGAGGCTCTGTTCGCCCCGATAATCCGGATGGGTGCGCCAGCCGTTATCAGCCAGCAGGCAGACAGCTATCCGCAGCCGCAAATCCTCAGGGGTCTCGTCGACGCCGAGCGCGTCAAGGACGGCTTTGGTCCAGGGAACAAGTTCTCGTGCATGAACCGGTGATCTGGATCGGAGAACCGCCAGCTCTTCTGCCGCCGCGATCAACGGATCACGCGCCTTTTCTGTCTCGCTGAGGAGATCGTACAAATGCCCTTCGCGGAGGCCGAGAGCGGACATGACGATTTCTTTCGGCTTTCCAATCCGAATGATTTGTCCCAGCACCACGGCACCATAGCTGAGAAGATCGCGACGCTGTTTCGACACGACTTCGATGCGATCAACGGTGTCGATATTGCTGCGGGCGATCAAGCGGCAGAACTCAAGCGCATCATTGGCCGAAATCGCATAGTTCTGCATGACATGAAGCGGATAGCCGGTCTGGAACATGTGCAGTCGCGCAAGCGAACGCCAGGTTCCGCCAACGGCATAGAAACTTCGACCGGTCACAATCGGCAATTTGTCCGATCGCTCAAGAATGTCGCCTGCAATTTTTTCAGCCTTGCGCAAAGAACCGTCGGCCAGTTCCGACAGCTTTATCCCGCCAAGCCCGTAAGTTCGGCCCTCTCCGACACGAGACCCAACGACCTCGACAAGTTCAAGGCTACCTCCGCCGAGATCGCCTACAAGACCATCGGGGGCATGAACACCGGCAATGATGCCGAGCGCGGCCATTCTTGCTTCTTCAGATCCCGAAAGCACCTGAACCGGAACACGGCAGATCCGCTCAAGTTCGGAAATGAAATCGGACCCGTTAGACGCCTCACGGACAGCGGCGGTGGCCAGGATATGAAACTCGATGACCGACCATTGATCCGAGAGCTGGCGAAAACGTTTGGCAGCCGATAACGCAACCTCGACTGAGGCCTCGTTGAGACGACCCGTCTTGCCGACGCCCTTGCCGAGCCCGGCCAGTATCTTTTCATTGAAGAGCACCGTCGGCGCGCGGCATTGCCGTTCATAGATGACAAGCCGCACGGAATTCGACCCGATATCAACAACCGCAATCGGTCCATCACCAGACAGCCGTCCAGGTGCGTCGATCATGGCGCGATCGTGAAGGGTGATGCGGAGCGACTCAGGCAAATGCTTATTCGAAAGTTCAGTCACGCGAGGCCTTATGGGCGATGGTCCGGGGCGAATCCGACTTCAACGATTTGCCGCGCCCGGACAAGGATGGATTTGTCATGAAGTACTTGTGAGCATTGAACGGCTCTTCGCCCGGCGCCAGTCGGACACGCTCGTGACTACCGTCCCGGAGCAGCCGCCAGCTTTGCTCATTGTCCTTCAGATTGGCAACCATTATCTGGTCGAGCACCTGTTCATGCACAGTTGCGTTGGTTACCGGAGCAAGAGCCTCGACGCGACGATCAAGGTTCCGAGGCATCATGTCGGCGGAGCCGATATAGACCTTGGCCTGCGGTGAGGGAAGTCCATGTCCGTTGCCGAAACAGAAAATACGACTGTGCTCAAGGAAACGCCCAACAATCGACTTCGCTCGAATGTTTTCGGATAGGCCCGGCACACCCGGTCGCAGACAGCAGATACCGCGAATGATGAGGTCAATCTGAACGCCAGCCTGGCCGGCCTCATACAGTTTGTCGATGATGCCGGCATCTACCAGGCTATTCATCTTGAACCAGATCTGCGCGGGCCGACCAGCCTTTGCATGACCAATTTCAGCGTCGATGAGTTCGACGATCTTCGATCTTAGGGTCAGCGGCGAGATCGCCATTTTCTCGAGCTTTTGTGGCTCGGCGTATCCCGTAATAAAATTGAAGATCCGGGCAACATCGCGCCCGATGATCGCATCCGACGTGAACAACGACAAATCGGTATAGATGCGAGCCGTAATCGGGTGGTAGTTGCCGGTGCCGATATGGCAATACGTGGCCAGTTCACCCTGCTCACGACGGACGACGAGCGATAACTTTGAGTGTGTCTTCAATTCGACAAAGCCAAAAACGACTTGCGCTCCTGCTCGTTCCAGATCGCGCGCCCAACGAATATTGGCTTCCTCATCGAACCGGGCCTTCAGCTCAACCACCGCAGTGACGGATTTGCCCGCTTCAGCCGCTTCGGCGAGCGCCTTGACGATCGGACTGTTCTTCGACGTGCGGTAAAGCGTCTGCTTGATCGCGACAACATCCGGGTCGTGTGCCGCCTGATTGAGGAATTGGACAACCGTATCAAAGGTTTCATAGGGGTGGTGAACGATGAGTTCCTTGCGCTTGACGGCAGCAAAGACATCGCCACCAAACTCGCGGATGCGTTCCGGGAAGCGCGGTGTGTAAGGTTCGAACTTCAGTTCAGGCCGATCAACACCAACGAGCAGCGATGTTTCGTTCAGGGCCAGAACACCCTCAGCAAGGAAAACGCCGTCTGGATCCACATGCAGGGCTGACGCCACGAACCGCCGAAGCCGTTCAGGTGTCGATGCCTCGATTTCCAGCCGAATGACATCGCCGCGACGGCGACGCTTCAACATCGACTCGAAGACCCGGACCAGATCTTCGGCTTCTTCCTCGATTTCAATATCCGTATCGCGAATGACGCGGAACGCACCCTTTGCAACGACTGTATAACCGGGAAACAGACCAATGATATTGGCGCTGATCAGATTTTCGAGACTGATGAAGCGCTTGGCCCCGGGATGCGCATCATCTGGCGGCAGCTCAATAAACCGATTGAGCGACGATGGAATACGAATGAGCGCGGTCATCGATGAACTTGCGACCTGCCCGCTCGTCCCGTGATTGACGTGAGCATGGGAGTCGTGATGGCCCGTGCGATGCAATTCCAGGATCAACGAAAAGCCGAGATTCGGAATAAACGGGAAGGGATGAGCAGGATCGCATGCGAGGGGGGTCAGCACAGGGAAGACCTGAGCCAGGAAAAACTGCTCAACCCACCTGGATTCCGTTGCTGTCAATTCATCGGCCTCAACAATCGTCAGGCCGTAATCGACGAGTTCGAGCTTGAGACTGTTCCAGAGCCGTTGCTGTTCAGCGGTCAGTTGGTCGACGCTCTCGAAAATCTTGACCAACTGCTCCGAAGGAGTGAGGCCATCATCTGAACGCGTCTGGATATCCGCGTGCTTCTGGCCAATCAGGCCGGAGACACGCACCATGAAAAATTCATCCAGGTTATTCGCCGAGATCGACAGGAATCTCAGGCGCTCAAGGATCGGGTGGTTCGGATTGGCGGACTCCTCGAGAACCCGATGATTGAAGCTCAACCACGACAGTTCGCGATTGGTGAACCGGGATGGATCACGCGGAAGGTCAACATCGCCCTGATCAGCAAAGGGCTGTTCCTGCTCGGTCGACGCGTTTGCAGCCAAATCCATTGTCGCCTCCCAACTCACTCATGTTTCACCAGACCCGGACCCTATCGGGCGATGATGACGGTTTTTCATTCATTCGTCGATTCATCTGGGCCACCCGAGTCTTCAAGACCCGGCAAACTTGGCTGCAGCATCGAGTCCGTTAGAAACTCCGCTGCAAGAGCCCGTGTGATACCTGACTTTCGCGACATCGCTGCGGCATCGAGTTGCCGTGATAGATGATAGGCAGCTGCATGAGACCGTTCCATGCGCGCGATACAATATTTCAGCACAGACGGATCGACCACGGTCTGCCGATCTGCAAAATGCTTCGCCAGAATCGCCTCGAGAAGGGAATCCTCGGGCGCCCTGATGATCACGGGCGTCGCAGCACGCAAGCGTGATGCTAGATCCGCGAGTTTCAGGCCCCAATCCACTGGCAAGCTGCGCGATGTCATGAGGAGCCAGCTTTCGGCACTCTGGGTTGCATTAATCAGATGAAACAGGCCTGCCTCGTCGATGCCTTTCGCGACATCTTCAAGCACAACCATCGAATTTCTGGACCCATCCTCAACGGCTGCAGCAATCACGTGCAAATCTGATATTGCCGCATCAAAGACGTCAAAAGGCGTAACGCCTGAAAAGAGCGACACGATATGCGATTTTCCGCTCGCTTCAGGGCCGACGAGCAACATGACCCTTGATGGCCACTCGGGCCAGCGATCAACAAGATCCAAGGCAGCTCGATTGGATGGCGCAATCTGGAAGTCCTCGCGACCATACCGCGCATTTGGACTGAAGCTGAGCGTCAACTGCCTCGTCAAACCGGTTCCGCTCCAGATGCAAACGTAGGTCTATCGGCCCGCGAGCCCTCGACGGTGCCGCCGAGGCTATGGTCCGCACTTCGGCCACAGATAGTCATTCCCCATTCTCCTGGTCAATGGGTACCGTCGTTGACCTGTTGCAATTCGTTGCATCATAAGCCAAACCGGAAGCTTGAAGCTCGATGTGAGAGGAATTCCATGGCTGACGCGCCAAACCAATGGACCTATGCCGATGCAGGCGTCGATATCGACGCCGGGAATGAGCTCGTGCGCCGGATAAAGCCCGCCGTCCGCTCCACCGCCCGGATCGGCGCTGATGCCGAAATCGGCGGATTTGGCGGATTATTCGACCTCGCAGCTTGCAAATACAAGGACCCGGTCCTCGTAGCCGCAAACGATGGCGTCGGAACAAAGCTGAAGCTGGCCATCGACGCAGGTATTCACTCCACCGTTGGCATTGACCTCGTCGCAATGTCAGTGAATGATCTGATCGTTCAAGGGGCCGAACCCCTTTTCTTTCTCGATTATTTCGCCTGCGGCAAGTTGAGCGTCGAGACTGCTGCCAGTGTTGTCGAGGGCATCGCAGCGGGTTGCCGCATGGCAGGGGCTGCCCTCATCGGCGGCGAAACCGCCGAGATGCCGGGTATGTATGCGGACGGGGACTATGATTTGGCAGGCTTCGCGGTCGGCGCCGTCGAGCGTGACCAGATCCTGCCCAAACCAACCATTCAGGCCGGTGACATCATTCTCGGACTTGGATCATCCGGAGTCCATTCAAACGGGTATTCGCTGGTTCGAAAACTCATTGCAGTCAGCGGGCTTGAGCTAACCGCTCCAGCCCCCTTCGCGCCGCATATGTCTCTCGCCGAAGCCTTGCTCACGCCGACGCGGATTTATGTGAAGCAGGTGCTCGCCGCTATCCGGGAGACAGGTGCGATCAAGGGCTTGGCGCATATTACGGGCGGCGGCTTCTGGGAAAACATTCCCCGCGTCCTGCCAGACAATCTGGCAGCCAGGATCGATCTGAAGCAAATTCCGGTTTCCGGCGTGTTCAAATGGCTCGCAAAGGTCGGGGGCATCTCCGCGCATGAGATGCTGCGCACGTTCAATTGCGGAATTGGCATGATTGTCGTCGTCTCACCCGACATGGCTGTCGAAGTGGCAGCCAGCCTTACGGCCCAAGGCGAAGCCGTCTCCCGCCTGGGCGTGATTGAAGCCAGCTCAGGTCCATCACACGTCATCGGTGATGGCGAGCTCGATCTCGGATGAGCGCGGCGGTGTTGAAGCCAACCAAACGCCGTGTCGGCATCCTGATTTCAGGCGGAGGCTCAAACATGGCCGCCCTGATCCAGGCGGCAAGGGATGACGACTATCCGGCAGACATCGTTCTGGTCATTGCGAACAAGGAAAACGCTGGCGGGATCGAAAAGGCGCGCGTTGCAGGAATTCCGACAGCCGTGATTGACCACCGGCAGTTTGGGACGCGGGAAGATTTTGATCGGGCTGTCCACGCCGCAATGACCGCTGCCGGTGTGGAGATCATCTGCATGGCCGGCTTCATGCGGATCGTGTCGCCATGGTTTGCGACCGAATGGTCAGACCGATTGCTCAACATCCACCCTGCACTGCTGCCCTCATATACCGGGCTGCATACCCACGCTCGTGCATTGAAGGATGGCGTCAAGATCCATGGCTGCACCGTTCATTTTGTCCGACCTGAGTTGGACGTCGGTCCAATCATCGTTCAGGCAGCAGTCCCGGTCTTCCCGGAAGATGACGAACAGAGCCTCGCCGCGCGGGTTTTGGCGCAAGAGCATCGCATCTATCCTGCTGCCCTCGCATGGGTCGCGTCAGGCCAGACAACAATTCAAATGGGCCGCGACGGGGGTGAACAGGTACATATCTCCAACGTCACCACTGCATCGGCAGTGATGACGGTACCTGCAATCTGACTATTTTCAGGCAGCACGAAGTTGCTGAATGAAGGCGTCGACTTCGGTTCTCAGCCAGGTCGCCTGATTACCAAGCTCACGGGCAGCTTCCGCGGACATTTGAGCCGCGTGATCGGTTTCCGAGGCCGCGTTGCCGAAATTGGCAATTGCCCTCGTCAATTCGCCTGCCTGCTGATCAGCCTGATTAATATCGGCGCTGATTACCCCCACATCATGGAACTGCCGCTCCATCGACTGCGAGGCTTCACGAGCGATTCCGCCGAGAGTCCCAATGGTTGTCGTGATTTCTTCAATCGCTTCCACAGCTGCCAGTGTCGCTGTCTGGATGTCGGTAATCTGGCTGGAAATATCTTCGGTGGCTCGACCAGTCTGTGACGCGAGGCTTTTGACCTCTGAAGCCACGACAGCAAATCCACGTCCGGCCTCACCTGCCCGTGCCGCTTCAATCGTGGCATTCAAAGCCAGAAGATTTGTTTGCTCGGCAATTTCCCGGATCAACTTCACGACTTCGCCAATACGGCTTGCAGCCGAGGCGAGGCGATCAACGGTCACGCGTGTCGCGCCAGCGCGCGATTCTGCGTCGGTTGAAACAGTCGCTGCACGCGACATCCTGTCCGCGATTTCGCGTGCATGCGCTGACATGACATTGGTGCTGGAAGCGACCGACCTGACACGTGATCCCGACGATTCTGCGAAATGGGCAGCTTTCCGACCTTCAGTGGCACTCACTTCGGCGATGCGTGCCAGCGAACTTGCGTTGGATTCAACCTGTACGGAAGCCGACGCTACGGTCGTGACCACTTCCAAAACGCGCGCCTCGAATTCGGCGGCCAGCTTGAACATCGTCTCGCGGCGCTGTTCGATCATTTTACGTTCGGTGTGGAGACGAGCCTCACTCATCCCATCCATCTCGATCAGACAGTCACGGAATATCGCAACAGCCTTCGAAATTTGTCCAAGCTCATTTTTATCATCAGCAAACGGAATCTCGCTCTCGTGATCCCCAGCCGCGAGGTCCTTCATACGCTTGGTGAGCCGCGCGACACCGCCGACGATCGACCTCGCAATGAAGACCACCATGATCAGCGACACGGCCAGCACACCGGCGACAATCCCGAGGCGACCCCAGAGCTTGCTGCTGAAGTTGCTGATACGCAGTTCAAGCAACCGCTTGAGTTCAACCGACCAGACGTCCCACAATGAATTTGCCTGTTGCTGCAGCGCCTGATGCCGTCCTTCAAGGGCACCAAGTCCCTTGAAGCTGCCTGCACTCGCGATCAAATCCGAGATGCGTGTTGCTTCTGCTTTCAGATCACTCGCCAATGTATGAATTGTCTGGCGACCAGGCTCGACGGAGACCTTCAGTGTTCCATCGGGGGATCCAGCGATCGCATTGGTCAGCGACCCGTCGATTGCGTCGATCGCTGCCGAGAACCGGCCGATCGCCATCAAAAGCGCTGCACGATCCTCAAAGTTAGGCTTGGCCACGCCATCCAGCGCACCGGCAGCATCAAATACGGCGCGGGCGCTATCGGCCAATTCGGGCAGTTTCACAGTCGTGGCGTCCATCATGTAGAAGCTGTCGAGATCCGGATCGAGCGTCAGGTTCGACCCATCATCGATCTTCCCGATCAGCGCGATCAAGGCAGACCTGACCGCATCACCATTGCCTGACTTGCCCGTTTCAGCATCGACGGCATCGTGAGCCGATTTGGTCTTCATGTCCTCGTCAAACTTTTTGCCAGCCGCACCTAATTGTGTCGCATGCGCGGCAACAATGGTGCCGGCTTGCGCTGGATCTTTCCAGGTTTCCGCCAACATCGGCCAGACTGACCTGACATAGCTGACCCCATCGACTTCCTTTGTCGCGAAACCGATATCGGTTGTAGATTGAGCGTAAAATAGCTCGCCAAGCACGCCAATCGGGATCAGAAACAGAACCGAAACGACTGCCAGCTTGACCGGGAGAGAAAACAACCCGACGACCGATGATTTGAACTGCATCCTAAGCCCGCCTTGCATGACCAATTTATTTGAGATTGAAATATGAAATTCACATCATTAATTCTCAGTAAAAATATGCAATATTTCTTCTGAATTGCCGATAAAACAACAAGCCATTATTGGTCTTACTTTAAAATGCGACCTTTACCGTGCCATAAAATAAGATTTGTCCGACGAATAGAAAGAAAAAGCTGTCACAAAATAAGCATTAGCCTATATTTTGAGCAATTATCTCTTTCAGGTTGAAAATCCTAAATTTTCAACATTTAGTCATTATACGAAATAACTATAGTGACCGGCCACAATTCGAGAGCCAGTTATCAGTCACCAAAGCAATCCGTCTCCGTGTCATCAGAACCGGGTCAATACGTGTGTCGCGCGCTCCAACCCGTTTGAGCCTCACAGTTTGGCGAAGCGCCGCAGCTCGTCTGGCGTAGTGGCGGGAAAACCGAAGAATTCGAGATACGCGGGGATCTGCTCAAACAACATGTCGGTACCGACCTGGACTGTGCATCCCTTGTCACGGGCAGCCCTCAAGAAAGGTGTAAACTTCTGCTTCATGACGACTTCGCCAACAAGGGCACGCGGATCGATTCGATCGACGTCCATGGGGAGGGGATCACCATCGTTCATACCAATGGGGGTGGCATTGACCACAATGTCATAGCCCTGCGGATCTCGGGTCCCGATATCGAGTGTCAGTTTCGGGTAATGCGTTGCCAAACGTCCTGCGAGGGCTTCACAGGACGCCGCGTTGACGTCGAACAGGCCCAGTCGGCTGATGCCAGCCCCAGCAAACGAAGCCGCAATCGCCGATCCTACACCGCCAGACCCAACGACCAGCACAGAAGCGCCCGTGACCTGCTTGCCCTTACGTAACACGCCTCGGACAAATCCTTCCCCGTCGAACATATCGCCCAGCAGCGAGCCATCTGGTCGCAGCAGGATTGCGTTGCAAGCCCCGGCGATTCTGGCTGCGACTGAGACTTCATCCATCATGGCGACCGTCGTCACCTTGTGCGGCATCGTCACAAGCGCACCGTGAAAATTCGTCAGCCGGAATATGGATGGGATAATACTCGGGTAGTCTTCAGCCTTGATCCCCATCGGCATCACGACAGCGTTGATGCCTTTCGCCTCAAACCAGGGATTATAGATCATCGGCGCCTTGAACGATGACGTGGGATAGCCGACGTGGGCGATAAGGCGCGTATTTCCATCAATCATCGTATCAGATCCTGATTCTTTCACCGGTTTCAGCCGCCTCAGTGATGGCCATGATCACTTTCAGCGTTTCCAATCCTTCACGTCCCGAAACAAGCGGTGATGCCTGGCCGCGGATCACGTCGCAGAAATGCCTGATCTGAAGCTTCAGCGGATCATCCTGAGCGACAGGCACCCGTTCGCGCGCCAGAGGCTCCCACCAGCTTCGTTTCGTCGAATTGAACCAGACATCGAGTTGCGGCACGGTCAAGGACGCGTGCGTGCCGCCGATCTGGTAGCAGGATTGATCCTGTTGCGGATACGCTGGATTTTCACCCGTCGTCATCTCCCAGCTCCAGGGTGCCACTACCGTGTCGGAGACATTGACCGTTCCGAGAACGCCGCTGGCGAATTGCAACAGGATGGCAGCGCTCTCCTCTACAGCATGACCGCGCACTGATTTAGACGTCAGCGCTTGCACCGCGACAATCTCGCCCAGAAGGTAACGGAACAGGTCCACGTCATGAATCAGGTTGAGCAGAACGGGCCCCGCACCCGGTTCTCGACGCCAGGAAACCTCGAAATAGTCATCCGGCTTGAAAAGCCAGAACTGACCGCTCAGCGTTACCACCGTCCCGAGACGTCCTGAGGAAATAATTTCCTTCGCTTTCTGGATCAGAGGGTTATAGCGCCGATGGTGACCGACAAGCAGCGGTACACCAGCAGCTTCAGCTGCATCTACCAGCCTTTGGGCATCTGCCACGCTGTCGGCAATCGGCTTTTCGATGATTGACGGCAATCCCTCGGCGACTGCCTCCAGCCCGTTTTCGACATGCATCTGGTTGGGTGTCGCGATGATTACGCCATCCGGTCGCTCAACGGTCAACAAGTCGGCCAGACTGGAAAACCAGCGCACACCCAAGTGCGTTGCGACCTGTTGTCCCGCGACTGTCGGGTCCACAACGGCCACAAGACTGGCTTCCGGTTCGCGAGCAATGATCTCAGCATGTCGTTTGCCGATCATGCCCGCACCGATGACTGCCAATTTAACCGGTTGCGCCATAATTCCAATCGTTCGTCAGTGCCGCTCAGATGCTGGGGAATGCACGCGCACCATTCAAGCTTTCTTGTCGTTGATCAATTTGGCTATGCGCTGGAGAGCAAGCGTATAGCCTTGCGTGCCCAGACCGGCGATCACGCCATCTGCGCGCAACGAAACATAGGAATGATGCCGGAACGCTTCACGCTTGTGCACATTCGAGATGTGCACCTCAATCACGGGAAACTCAAAGGCATTGAGGGCGTCGAGAATGGCCACTGACGTATGGGTAAAGGCCGCCGGATTGATGACGATACCGCCAGCAGTTTCACGCGCTTCGTGAATCCAGTCGATGATCTCATACTCGCGGTTGGACTGGTGAAACCGGATTTCCAGGCCCAGTTCCTGACCCACCCGGCGGCAGTCAGCCTCGACATCGGCCAGTGTTTCATGGCCGTAGATGTGCGGCTGACGCTTGCCCAGAAGATTGAGATTTGGCCCGTTGAGGACATAGACCAGACGACTCATAAGAGATCTCTTTCCTTAAATTAAAACGCTTCGACACGCAGTCCGGTAAAGGTCCCAACCGCTGTCATCCGGGTTCTGAGCAGTACCTGGTCAGTGTCGGGACAAGATTTCGCCCAGAAACTGCTGCGTCCGCTTGTGCTGCGGGTTTCGGAAAAACTGTTCTGGTGGCGCTTCTTCGATGATCTCGCCCTTGGCCATGAAGATGACCCGATCGGCGACCTGGCGCGCGAAGCCCATCTCGTGGGTCACGCAGATCATGGTCATGCCCTCTTCAGCGAGCGAAATCATGGTGTCGAGCACTTCCTTGACCATTTCCGGGTCAAGGGCGGACGTTGGCTCATCGAACAACATCGCCTTCGGTTCCATGCAAAGGGCACGCGCTATCGCCACCCGCTGCTGCTGGCCACCAGAAAGCTGGGCCGGATATTTATCTGCCTGATCAAGGATCTTGACGCGATCGAGTAGACGGCGCGCCGTCGCCACGGCAGCCTCGCGCGGGGTCTTTCGCGTCCGCATTGGCGCAAGAATGCAATTTTCAAGCACCGTCATATGCGGGAACAGGTTGAACTGCTGAAACACCATGCCAACTTCGCGACGCACGGCATCAATGATTTTAGGATCTTCGCCGACCTTGAGGCCTTCAACCAACAACTCGCCCTTCTGATAGGGTTCAAGATGATTGATGCACCGGATCAGGGTCGATTTGCCTGAGCCCGAAGGCCCGCAGAGAACGATCTTCTCGCCCGTGCGGACCTCCAGGTTGATATCCGTGAGCGCCTTGAATGAACCGTACCATTTTTCGACATGCCTGAAGACGATCATCGGTTCAGCCGACGTCGATGGATTGGCGTTGTTCATTGGTCACTCCAAATCTGACAGTTGATCAATTTGCGACGAACGACACGCCTTCGACGCTGCTCGGGAAATTGACCGGATCCTGCTTCATCCACTTCTGCGTGATGCGCTTCAGTTCCCCATTTGCGCGGATCTTCTCGATGAAGCTGTTCGCGGCCGCATTAATTTCCTTCTCACCCAGACGCGTGCAGGCGCCGTTGTAAAGGCGGGAGAATTCAAGCTTCGTCTCGAACACGCCAGGCTTGGCCTGATTGAGACGATCAACGTAGAACATGTTTGATCCAACAGCCTGGACCTGACCCGAGATCAGGGCCTGGATGGTCGCTGCGTCATCATCGAAACGACGGATGGTTGCTCCCGCCGGCGCATTCTTTGTCACCTGTGTGTCCTGCACGCTTGAGCGCGGGACGCCGATGACGAGCTTGCCCATGTCTTCATTGGACTTGACCACCGTGTCCTTGGCGGCAACGAGACCGATGGTGTTGGCAACGTAGGGTTCGGAGAACTGAACGGCCTTTGCGCGATCAGGCAGCATGGCCATTGTTGCAAACAGGATATCAACGCGTCCCGTTACAAGTGCCGGGATACGATTGGCGACAGCCAGTGGCGAGAACTCGACATCAACGCCAAGTTCCTTGGCAAACAGTGTCCCGATATCGGCGTCAAAGCCATCCTGCTTGCCGCTGGTATCGACAAAGCCCCACGGCGGATTATCACCCTGAATGCCAATGACGACCTTGCCTTTGGCCTTGATTTCAGCCGGCGTCACGGCGCGAGCCGCCCCGGACATGAAGGAGGGCACCAGAAGTGCCGCACCACCGGCCAGCAACAGGGTCCGGCGATTAAAGGTAAACGTTGAATCATTCCGCATTGATTTCCTCCACAGTCTTCAGGTTTTTGAGAGTTTGCCGAGGGTTCAGCGAGACCCTTGAGCAAATTGACGTTCCAGATGCGCGCCGAACAGGGACAGTGGCCAGCAAATGGCGAAATACAAGATTCCGACGATGCCAAACACGACCAAAGGTTCAAATATCTGATTTGAGATGATGCTTCCCGCACGGGCCAGTTCGGTAAAGCCAACAATTGCCGCCAGCGACGTCCCCTTGATCAATTGCACAAGGAAGCCGATCGTGGCTGGCAAGGAAATCTTGAAGGCTTGCGGCAAAACCACGTCTTTGGTCCGCGACCAATAGCGCAGGCTCAGTGCCAGTGCGGCTTCGGTCTGTCCGCGCGGGACCGCCTCGATCCCGCCGCGCCAGATTTCGCCAAGATAGGCACTGGCATGCAACGTGAAGCCAATAGCAACCGCGACCCAGGCATCCAGCTTCAGCCCCACCAGTGCGAGACCGTAATAGACGACAAACAGTTGCATGAGCAGCGGCGTTCCCTGAAACACAGAGATATAGCCCCGGGTGACGGCAACAAGCAGCTTGTTTGCGGAAGTGCGGGCCAGCGCCACAAACAATCCCGCGATCCCGCCACCGATAAAACCGATGGCTGCCAAGGCAACAGTCCATTGCAGGCCACGCAGCAAGAACAGAAACTCTTTCAGTCCCATGACCCTGCCCTCACTTCACCGGATAGCTGAAATAGCGATTTGAGATCAGGTTGAAGACTTGCATCATGATCCACGCCATCAGAAAATAGAGAACCGTCACCGTGCCGTAGACCTCAAAACTCCGGAACGAATCCGATTCAATGCGTTGTGCAACCGAGGTCAATTCATAGGCCGAAACAGCCGAAGCAATACTCGTCGTCAGCGTGAGCAAGATGAACTGGCTCGTCAATGATGGATAAATCGCCCGCAACGCTGGCTTCAGGACAATCAACCGGAATATGTCGCCCTTATGCAGGCCAAGCGCCTTGCCAGCTTCGATCTGCCCCTTGTGGATCGACTGCACACCACCGCGAATGATTTCGATGGCATAGGCTCCGCCGTTGATGCCTAGCGCAATGATTGCGGTGACGGTCGGATTGATGAAAATGCCCGCCAGCGGAAGCGCGAAGAAAATGAAATAGATCTGCACGAGAAACGGTGTATTCCGGATCAGCTCGACAAAAGCCATGACCAGCCAACGGATTGGCTTGATGGGAGAATCGCGCAGGATAACCCCGCCGATGCCGATGATGATCGCTATCACCATACCACCGAGCGCCAGCCCCAATGTACCGAGGCAACCCCACAGAAGGTCCGGAAATCCATCGATAACGGGCGTGAAATCCAGTTGATAGTTCACCGCTTCCTCACCAAAATTGGCTATGGCCTCGTTAATGGACCAGTTAGTCCATATCTAAGCCAATTCTTCGTAGAAAGCACTAGGGTCGCCAAGAAAAATTTCAGGGGGGGGTTAGCGGCGGCCCACTCGAAGACATTTGTGTTGGGCTGAACGCATCCAAACCTCGAAATTACCAATTGTGTGATTTTCGCGGTCAAGTACTTGCAACAAGACGGAGTTTAGTGCCGACAGTCTTTGACTTCGTTTCATTCGCCGTCTCAATATCGGCAATAACCCAAGCCTGACTTTCCAGATATAGTTCGACGGCGCGGGAAGCGATCATTTCTTCTGAAAATCCAAAGCGTTCAGCTAGAATCTTCAATTGGCGGGCTGGTTCTTCTTCCAGGCTGATGGAAATCAATGTCATGCCGTCATCCTTCTGTCCGACGTATGATCTATTTACACTGCAAATATTACCCGGACATTGAAACCAGTCCGATGCCTTAGACGCTTGATCCGGTTCCACAGTCGGTCACGTCGGAACGCAGTTGAAACTGATTGAAATTGGCCTTTCTTCGTGCAACCCTGCACGGCAGACCGTGGCAAAAAGGTCATCATAGAGGGTTGGAAACATGAACAGAGTCAGAGCACTGAGTTTTGCTGTCAGCTTTATCGCCTTGGCCGCGTCAGGTCAGGCAATGGCAGGCGAATTGAAGGCGGCGGGAACGATCGCCATTCCCGGTGAGAAGCTGACAAGCTTCGACATCAGCTTTGTGGATCAGGCAACGCAGATGTTTGCGTTCGCTGACCGCGACAACAAGGGTGTCGATCTCTTTGATATGACAAAGGATGCCTACGTTAATCGCGTCAGCGGATTCATCGGCATCATCCTGAAAGACAACAAGCCCAATACCAAGCTCTCCGGTCCAAATGGCGTCGCCATTGCGGGGTCCGAGATCTGGGCAGGTGACGGCGATTCAACGCTGAAGATCATTGACGAAAAGACACTGAAGGTGACATCGACCATTTCGACAGGCGGCAAGGCGCGGCTCGATGAGATGGCCTTTGACACCAAGGACGGTATCTTTATCGGCGTGAACAATGCAGACGCGACGCCTTTCGCAACGCTGATCTCAACGGCTCCCGATCACCACATCATCGGCAAGATCACGTTTGATGACGCTGCTGATGGTGCGGAACAGCCGCAATACAACGCGGCTGACGGGATGTTCTACGTTTCCGTTCCCGAACTGAAGTCGGACGAGAAGTCGGGTGCGATTGCTGTCATCGATCCGAAAACAGCAAAGATCGTCAAGACATTGCCCGTAACCACTTGCCATCCGACTGGCCTCGCGTTCGGTCCGGACGGCAACTTCGTGCTTGGCTGTGCAGGTGCTGATAGTGGCACAACCATCATGAGTTCAAAGACTGGGGCTGCCGTGGCCGTCATTCCAGGTCTGCCGAACGCAGACATGGTCGATTACAACGCGCACAATGGACAGTATTACGTGGTCACCCGCCCCAAGGGCAGCACACCATCATTGAACGTGATTGATGCCAAGACGAACACGCTGGTTCAGTCCCTGCCGCTGCCGGGCGGCGGACCGCACTCAGTAGCTTCGAGCGAAGTGTCCGGCAAAGTCTATGTGCCGGTCGGCACCACCGACGGAGGTGACGGCACGATCCACGTCTTCGCGCCGAAATAATCGGACTCGACGATGGGGGGATCAACTCCCCCCATATAGTCCCTTGTAAGTCTCGCGCAGGACATTCTTCTGCACCTTGCCCATCGCATTGCGCGGAAGGTCATCAACGAAGATGACCTTCTTGGGCTGCTTGAACTTGGCAAGCGTTTTGGACAATCTGGCTACCACCGTGGCCTCATCGAGTGTTGCGCCCTTTTCGAGCACAACGACGGCCGTCACTCCTTCGCCGAAGTCCGCGTGCGGCACACCGATCACAGCGGATTCCATGACACCCGGTATGCCGTCGATTTCGGTTTCAACTTCCTTCGGGTAGACGTTGAAGCCGCCTGAGATCACGAGATCCTTGCCGCGTCCGACGATATGTACATAGCCGCGCTCGTCGATCTTGCCGAGGTCGCCGGTGATAAAGAAGCCATCGTCGCGGAATTCTGCCTTGGTCTTTTCCGGGTTCCGCCAATAGCCGGCAAACACATTCGGTCCCTTGACCTCAATGACGCCGATTTCCCCTTCGGGAATTGGCGCTGCCGTTTCCGGATCTGCGACGCGCAAGGAAACACCCGGCAACGGGAAGCCAACCGTTCCTGCGACACGGTCGCCGTCGTAGGGGTTCGACGTGTTCATGTTGGTTTCGGTCATGCCGTAGCGCTCGAGGATCGGCTTGCCGGTGCGCTCGGCAAAAGCGCGATGTGTCTCGGCCAGCAGCGGAGCCGAACCGGAGACAAACAAGCGCATATGGGCCGTCGCCTCGCGGGTGAGCCCCGGATGCTGGATCAGGCGGACATAGAATGTCGGCACACCCATGAGGCTGGTCGCACGCGGCATCAGTCGCATGATCTCATCGGCATCGAATTTTGACAGGAAGATCATCGATGCGCCCGAGAACAGGATCGTGTTCGTCGCGACAAATAATCCATGCGTGTGATAGATCGGCAATGCGTGCAGCAGCACATCCGACGATGTGAAGCGCCAGACATCAACGAGTGTCAGCGCATTGGACGCCAGATTATTGTGCGTCAGCATCGCTCCTTTGGAGCGTCCCGTCGTTCCTGACGTATAGAGGATCGCAGCCAGATCATTGTCACCACGTGCGACGGTCGCGAAGGTTGACGGAGCCTCGCTTGCCGCTTCAGCCAGGCTGCCGTCGGCCTTTTGTCCAAGGGTCGCCACAGCCGCCTTCGAACCAGTCCTGGCAACGAGTTCGGCAAGGGCTGCGCCGGTTTCGGGGCGACCGACAATCAGCGACGGCTCGGCGTCACCGATGAAATACTCGAGTTCCGACAGCGTATAGGCCGTATTGAGCGGTAGAAAGACAGCCCCTGCCCGCACAGCCGCAAGATACAGGATCAAGGCTTCGGGCGATTTCTCAACCTGAACCGCAACCCGATCTCCGGGCGCAACACCGAGTCCCACAAGTGCGTTGGCATAGCGCGCCGTCAGCCCGTCAAGATCACCATAGGTGATCCGTTGGCCTGCGGTCGTTTCCAGAAACAGCTGCGCCGGATTTTTGATGGCGTCAGCAATACGAGCGTAGAGATTGGTCATGGATGGGTCCAATGTTAAACGACGCGAACGGCGCGTGGCTCATCGCGGTGGGCCAGTTTGACGATCTCGGAGTTGGCGCGGATGGCACCAGTCTCCGCATAGGCTTCATGGTTTTCTTCGATCCCTGCGAGATCATAGAGGTAATTGACCATCAGTCCGTGGGCCTGTTCCAGCCCGCGTACAGAGCGATCCCCCAGGAAATTCAGCCGCTCCAGTCTTGCGCCATTCCCTACGTGAAAACGGGCAACACTATCAAGCGGTTTACCGTCATATCGTTTGCTGTCGAGGAAATATCGGGCCGCCTGCCGCATGAGGACGGGTTCAATTGCCGCGACAGTCGCCGGATCAGCAGGCCAGTCGGGGTTGGCCAGTTTCGCCAGCACCGCAGCATCAGACGCCGTGATCGCCTTTTGTGACCCACCAAGCTCGCTTTTGAGCCATTTTGCAAAACCCGGGACAGGCGACAGCGTGACAAAGGTCACGAGATCCGGCAGTTCGCGCTTCAACTCCTCGACAACCTGCTTGATCAGGAAACTGCCGAAGGAAACGCCCGCCAGACCCTTTTGGCAGTTTGAGATCGAATAAAAGACCGCAGTTGTCGCGCGGCGTAAAGGCAAGGCGGATCGATTGGGTTCGAGCAGGGGCTGAATGGCACGCGGAATTAATTCTGTGAGCGCAACTTCGACAAAAATGAGGGGGTCGTCGGCCAGTTGCGGGTGAAAGAACGCATAGCAGCGTCGATCTTCGGGCTCCAGGCGCAATCGCAGGTCATCCCAGCCAGCGATCGTGTGGACGGCTTCATAACGAATGATCTTTTCGAGAATATTCGCTGGTGTCGACCAATCAATCCGCCGAACGACCAGAAAACCACGATTGAACCATGAATTAAAGAGGTGACCGAGATCTGCATCTACAACCTTCAGATCCGGCTCATCTGGAATAAATTCCAGCACATCCTCCCTAAGTTTCACGAGCGCCGCTGTACCGCCAGGGGAGAGATTGAGACGACGCGCCAATTCCTGCCGCCGAGGTTCAGCGGCGGTGTGTATCTCCGCTATATTCTTGGGACTCGGTGTGCGTTGCCATGCGGCGACTGCAGCCGTCAACCGTGTCTCATCCGGCCCAAACTCATCGGCAAGCATCCGGAGAAATGCCTTCTTGCCAACCCGATCCATAGCGGCGTAGCGACCCAGGATCTCTTGTGCGATTGCCACACCCGACGCTTCGCCACGGTGAGACAGCAGATCGGCACATAGCGTGCGGATATCCCGGCGGGATATCTCAGCCTTCCGTTTTGGGGTTAGGCCGACAAGGCGTCGGCCGCGATCCGACACCGTCGCCAGCAGGTCCGACATGAAATTCACGCTCATCGACACCAGCCCCTCGACCCTAAATTTCCGCCCAGATCAATTTTGCACAATTTCATGCGCCAGTGCGCTTAAAATTGTAACTTCTCGGGCGGCATCAAAAGGGAATTATGCCAAAAGCCCCATCAGGAAGCTAATGGTCGATTCAGGTCTTTGGCAAGCCCGAAACATAACCTCGGCCAGTTCCGGTTTTCCAACCGATTTCGGACAGGCATAATAATTGGCAGATTGGCACAACTGAAGCACAGCTCTCACACTGCCAGCTCAAAGCCGACAAACGCGAGTTGGAGCTGCCCGGCGCCTAATAGGATTTGGGTTTTGATTTTGACGGCGGCTGGGTCGGAGAAGCCTTCCCGGCAGGGTTTGTGACATTTGCTGTTGGTGCCGTCGCGCTCGGCGCTGGAGCAGTCACAGTGGTCGGCGGCGAACCCACTGTTGTCGCCGGCACAGGTGAAGGCTGAATCGGATTTGCCGAAACTGTCGTATAATTATGGTTGTTTACGTGCAATTCCACCACAACACGCTTTGCGGCGGCTGCCATCGTGAGCTGGTCAGATGTTGGAACAGTAACGCCCTGATCCATATGCAAGCCGAAGAAGTCTGACGTCGCGAACGCTTCGATTACCAGATGATCGACGGGATGATTGAAGTGCAAAAGTGGAGCGTTCTCGGCATGTGTGATTTCAAAGCCAGATGGCAGCAAATTTCCTGTTAGCCGTGCACGATCCATGATGCCATCCGGCAATGGACCCGCCAGGGTCAAACCGTTGAGGCTCGGCTGCCAAAACAGACTGCGCGAAATATAACCGGTTACCTGATCTTGCGCCTTGCCAGCCGGTTCGATCAGATTGGCGACGATCACGCCGTCCGGTCGCCTCAGGCCGCTGATTGCCACACGCGTGCCGACGACAGGGATCGGTTGACCCGTTATCACCACTTCCTGCGCAAGGACCCAGATCGTGGATTTGTCGTCACTCAGGCGATCTACTTTTCCGATAACCTCGTATTCGACGATAACCTTGGTCGACCGCAGGTCTGAACCGTGCGGGTTTGCCACGGTGCGAATAACGTGCCCGATTTTCAGATCGCTGGCAGTGCCAATCCGGTTCGCAAATTCAACCTCAAGGTCAGGCGGATAGATGATCCTCCGATCATTGACGAGAATACTCCCGAAACCAGTGATGGTGCCGCGTATTCCGGTGCCGCCTATACCACGGTCATCGCCGTTTTGTGGCCGCCCGGTGCCACCGATCCCGCGATCATCGATCTTGCCGTCAATGGCATATGCCTTGAGACAAGAGAGGACTGTTGATGCCGCTGAGAGAAACAATCTTCGGCTGATCGGAGACCGGATCATTTGTCACTCCGCTGATGACTATCCGTCGGAGTGCCATTGTCTAGATTGCCGATATCTTCTTGATAAATATAAACGCCGAGGGTCCACCGATGTGAGCCCACCGCTACGGTTGGTTCATCAACCACCGCAAGCGCCTGCCGATTGATATCCGTCAACGCTGCAATGGCAGCCTTGCGCGACATGGCTTCCAGATGGGCAGCCTGCTCTGCCGTCAGCCCGTCATAATGCACGGCCCGTTCCATGAACCTTGGCCCCAAAATCAGGTTTGATGTCGCCGCCGCCATGTGATCGTGCATGTTGCGCCCGAAATAATAGGCAAGCGCAACACTATCATCGCGCGGAACGAATGCCGTTTCGCTTAATCGTATCAGACCGTCGTCATCAATGGAAACCAGACCTTGTGCGACAAATTCATCGAGTACTGCGCGCGGGCGAACATCACGTGTGACCGATTCCACCAAAGCGTCAAAACTTGGATCTGCAGACGAACTCGTCGTTCGTGGCAGAGGCAATGGCTTGCCCGTAGGATCCGCGAGTTCTGCGCTGCCAAGCCAACGAGCGATGATCTGACTTGATTGTGTGATGGAAGTTGGAACGGTACTGACCGGTGCTCCCGCGCCTCGCAGCCGACGGACTTCCTTTCGGTGAATACCGGTGAGCAAACTCACGCGACTGTCGGTCTGCTCCTTGTCGCTAAGAGCAAAGTCATTTTCAGCAACATTCACATAGAGTTCACGCAACAGATCGGAAAGCGCGGGGAATGTGATGCCCGCCTTGATCAGAAGCCTCACAAGCGGGCGCAGCAGACGAGCAAGTGGGGCTTGCAGTTCGTCCGCGCGCACAATTGGGGCCTTTTGCGGGGGTAAAGTGGGCATGAGCGGACACTAGGAGAAAATTTTGTGGGACACAATGCCACAATGAGCTTGACGTGGGAAAATTAACCACAGATACTTCGTGGGTAAGTTTCCCACGGTTGAGCGGTCAAATAAAAACCGCAGCATCGAACGAATTATTGGAGTGGACATGGCCGGCCCGAATTTCAAGGCCTTGTTATATCAGAGTTTTCGATCACTTAACACAGGAGCTTTCCTGCTGGTGCTGGTTTTGGGAACCCTCTACGTCACTGCGAATATTGCACTGAGAGACAATGTCGCTGGCTCAGCTTTCGGGCAAACAGCAGCTTGGACCAATACAGTCAAGCCAGAGAAGCTGATCCGATCGGAAGACTCTCAGTTCGGTCAGCAGGAACCGATGCGGACCAGGCTTATTGGTCCTTGATGTTCAATCCGTTTCAGAACTCGCTTTGGAGAATAACCTTACTCTTCTGACTTTCCGCCCGGTCCGTCAGTTATAAAGGTGAACTCCAAGGTTACCCCGGTTCGCACGCCCCCGCGAACCGGGGTTTTTTATTATCATGTCCGCAGTTTCACCCAGACCGGAACGTGATCGGACGGCTTATCCCAGCCACGGACATATTTGTCCACGCCAACCTCGATGATCCTGTCGGTCGCCTGGGGCGATGTCAGGATATGATCAATGCGAATGCCTTCGTTACGCTGCCAGCAACCGGCCTGATAATCCCAGAACGTGAAGATCTGCTCGTCCGTCGTTGATCTGAGAGCATCTGTGAAGCCCAGATTCAGCAGCCTGCGAAAGGCCTGTCTGCTCTCTGGCTGGAAGAGGGCGTCGCCGGACCAGTTCGCGGGCGTCCTGGCGTCGATTGGATCTGGTATCACATTGTAATCACCCAGCAAAAGCAACGGCTGCTCAAGCGCGAGTTGCTGCCGTGCATGGTCGATCAGCCGTTCCATCCAGCGAAGCTTGTACGGAAACTTTTCTGTCCCGAGCGGGTTTCCATTCGGAAGATAGAGACCGCCAACGCGAATGACCCCAGATGAAATGGCAACACTCGCCTCGATATATCGAGCCTGGACGTCGTCGGGATCGCCGGGCAGACCGCGACTGATATCCTCAAATGGCAACTTCGATAGAATTGCCACGCCATTGAAGCCCTTCTGACCGTGGGTTGCCACGTTATACCCAAGCGACTCTATTTCAGTGCGTGGGAAGCCTTCATCGACCGACTTGATTTCCTGCAGGCACACGATATCCGGCGACGTCTCGCGCAGCCACTGCAGGAGAACCTCGATACGCGCCTTGATGCCGTTGATGTTCCAGGTGACAATTTTCATGGCGGCTCACAGGTCCAGTTCAACAGCTTTGATGACTTGGCAACTCATCGCACGTCCGCCCTGCCCGCCTCAAGCCTAAACCGCGAGCGACTTGCACCCCTCGACGGCTGGCGGAACAAGCGCCATATGTAACGTCATCAGCGACAAACGGAGCCACTCACTTTGACTGCACAATCCCCCGTCACTGGCCTGCTGGTCGTCGCTCATGGCGATGGCGGGGAAGCTCGCCTCAATGGCAACGTTCAACATCTTGCCGGGCAGTTGGCTCGGCAGCTTGACTTACCAGTAGATTGGGCCGTGCTGAAGGATCCGCAAACCTTTGATCAAGCCTATGCGAGGCTTGGAACAGCGACGGCTGGTCGCTTGCTGGTCTTTCCGCTGTTCATGTCCGAAGGGTATTTTGTCCGCGTCAAAATGCCGGTCATATTACGCGAGCACGGATTTGCAGACACTACCGTCATGACATCGTTCGGGCTGATGGATCACCTGATCGATGTCATTGAACATCGCCTGAAGAGTATCGCATCGCTCTCCGGGGGGCGTGAACCGAAGGACCTGCCGATATTGATGGTCGCTCATGGCTCACGATCCGGCGAACCGGCCTCGCGATTGCGCGCAGAGGCAGTGGCGGCAACTTTGACGGCCCGTGGGCTTGGCACGATCCATCTCGCTTTCATCGAAGAGCCGCCGTCGGTGGCTGATCAACTGGAGGCGATCGATCCCTGCATCGTGATCGGGTTCTTTGCGTCGGAAGGTACCCATGCGCTTAACGACGTTAAGGAACTGGTGGATCTGCGCCCGAACGTGAAACACCATATCTCGGCCATCGGGACTGATGAAGCGGTGGCGCTTATCGTCGCAGACGCTGTCCGGCGGAGAATTGGCTAACGTGCCGTGCCACACCATTGCGAAAACACTCACGCTTGCGGAGAAAATACGGTAGAATCCGCCTCAACCCGAATTTTGCTCCCATCGTACAGGCACATATGACTGAACTGACCGCCAAACCCAAGTCCGCTCCCAAAGTCTCCTTTGTCAGCCTTGGCTGCCCGAAAGCGCTGGTTGACAGCGAACGCATCATCACGCGGCTGCGCGCGGAAGGCTATGAACTGACCCGGGCCCATGACGGGGCCGATGTTGTCGTGGTCAACACCTGCGGATTTCTTGACAGTGCCAAGGCCGAGAGCCTGGATGCAATCGGCAAAGGCCTCAGCGAAAATGGTCGGGTGATTGTGACGGGCTGCATGGGGGCTGAACCGGAACAAATCCGCGAACGCTTTCCGGATGTCCTGTCGATCACGGGTCCGCAAGCCTATGAAAGCGTGATGCAGGCCGTTCATGCTGCCGTGCCGCCAGCCCATGATCCGTTCCTGGACCTCGTTCCGCCGCAGGGCGTCAAACTTACCCCACGGCATTACGCCTACCTGAAGATTTCCGAGGGCTGCTCAAACCGGTGTTCGTTCTGCATCATTCCCAAGCTGCGCGGTGATCTGGTGTCACGCCCGGCGGGCGACGTGCTGCGCGAAGCAGAGCGACTGGTGAAGGCAGGCGTCAAGGAATTGCTGGTGATCAGTCAGGATACGTCAGCCTATGGCGTTGACCTGAAATATGCCGAGAGTGGTTTTGCCGACCGGCAGGTGCGTGCCAAGTTCCTGGATCTCGCCCGCGAACTCGGTGACCTCGGCGCCTGGGTGCGGCTACACTATGTCTACCCCTACCCACACGTCGACGAAGTCATCCAATTGATGGCCGACGGGAAAATCCTGCCTTACCTGGACATTCCATTTCAGCACGCGTCGCCGTCAGTCCTGAAGGCCATGAAGCGACCGGCGCATCAGGAAAAGACCCTTGATCGGATCCGCAGTTGGAAAGAGGCGGCACCGGATCTTGCGATCCGGTCAACCTTCATCGTTGGGTTTCCCGGCGAAACCGAGGACGATTTCCAGTTCCTGCTCGACTGGCTAACGGAAGCCAAACTGGATCGCGTCGGTTGTTTCAAATACGAAGCCGTGCGCGGCGCCCCTGCCAATGCTCTTGAGGGAGCCGTTCCGGAAGAGGTCAAGACCCAGCGCTGGAACCGCTTCATGCAGCATCAGCAGGCCATCGCTGATCGCTTGCAAAGAGCGCGCGTTGGCCGGCGCGTCCCCGTCATCATTGATGAGGTAGGTCCAACAGTCTCCAAAGGCCGCACCAAATGGGACGCGCCCGAAATTGACGGCGTCACCTATGTCGCATCCCGACGCCCCTTGCGCGTCGGCGAAATCGTCACCGTGAAGATCGAACGCGCAGGCGCCTATGACCTGCACGGCGTAGCGGTCAGCTGACAGGCACGCCGGTTATGAGGGAGCTGATTTCGGGGTCGGATTTGAATACGGCGAGGTCATTGTCGATTTCGTTGCCGTTGTATTTGGCGGGATCAAGCAGTTGGCGCATCAGGACACGGGTGGCAGCATTTGCATCGGGTTGAAGTTTGATGACCAACTTAATAGCAGCCTTAGCGAGTTCCCGAGACGGGTCATTCGATGTATCGACTCCCCGTCGCTCCAACCATGCGAGACGCTGACCGTGGGCTGAGGCCGTCCAAACCTGAATCATCACCTCTTTCTGAGCTTGGCTCGGGAATTTTTCACGAATTTCATCAGCCGCTTTAATTGCATCTGAAAAGCCTTCTGGCGCCGCGACATAGAGCGAATAAAACAAGATCCGGCGGAGCACTCCATAATCCCGTGCAAATAACCGCCGAGCATCTGTCAATAGCGACACTGCATCCCTTGGCCTCGACAAAGCAAAGATGACATCGGCCATTCGCTTGTAACTCGAAACAACATTACCGCCAGGAGATTCCAGAACCTGACGCCAAGTTTGCTCAGCCACCGACAGTTGCCCGGCTCGAGCCAAGGCAACAGCTCGTGCGGTGAGGCTTTCGGCATTTCGAAAGGCCGAAGGCGGCAGCTTAAGGAGTTGCTCATCTTCCTTGGTTGGCGGAACCGGTTGCAACCCCGATTCTGTAACCAGCCGCGACGATTGCGGATTAATGTGCTCAAATTGGTCCATTGCATAGACTTTCCGAACCAACTGAGGCTCAGGTTCAGCAAGCTGTGTTTCAGCGTCATTTAACAGACTTGCAATACGCGTTCTTGTTTCAATGTAGCCAAATATAAACCCGAATACTGCGGCGGCCATCGTTACCATAAATACGATAAAGTGGAATATTGAAATGAAACCGGAGTTCGAACTGCCAGTTACATCTAAAAGCTGCTTTCCGTACCAGTCATAAAAAACAGAAATTTGACTCAATTGCACTAATCCGAGTCCGACCACGATCTTCGTTATCCAATCAGAAACCTCTTCCAGATTTGAATTACTGCGAACTGTTTGATGGGGCCGCGTTCCTGTCACTTTATCCATTGACAATGCATGACCTGATGCAGAGTGATGTGCGGCTCCATTTAACAATTGAGGCAAGCCAAATAAAAATCCGAAAAAGGACGCACAAGCCGCCGAGGTGACCATCACAGCATTGCAAACACCAAAAATCAGGAAAAATTCAATTTGGGGCTGACATAGATAGCTAAAAAGGGCTATTTATGTCAGATGGATAAGGCAAGGCGGAAAAGTCGGCTCCTTCCAAGTATTCAGCTGGAGCTTTTGCGTCTGTTCGTGGCAGGC